>CAVRBD010000001.1:0-39510 GCA_963718975.1 uncultured Bacteroidota bacterium
GGAGCCGCAACGGCGGGCCGCGGCGGGACCAGCCGGGTCACCCAGTCCAGCAACGTTGCAGAGTCCGGCGCCATGCCGGTCGAAGCCGGAAACGCCTTTGGATCATCGGCCGGTACGCGGTCGATGACGGTCAGGCGGGTATCGGTCGTAGTGCCGTGGCGGGCATAGACCCGCCCGTCGACGCCGGCGGTGAACACCACGCGGCCGCGCTCTTGCAGCCGGATGAACCCATCGCGCCAGGCCGGATTGTGTGGGGACAGAGTTTCGCCCGTGATGGCGACCAGGCGGCCGCCCTCGGCAAGCCGCGCCAGCGCCGAGCCGACATGGCGCAGCGCCGCATCCGCCACCCGGCCTTCCACATGGGCTGCCGCCGAGAACGGCGGGTTCATCAACACAACGGTCGGGACGCACCGCCGCATCGAGATGGTCGTGGATGTGGGCGGCGTCGTAGCGCGTGACGGTAATGTCTGGGAACAGCTGGCCGAGCAGGCCGGCGCGGGTGGCGGCGAGTTCGTTGAGGACCAAATGACCGCCGGCCAGTTCGGCAAAGATCGCAAGCAAGACCGGTCCCGGCCGAAGGCTCCAGCACCAGATCCGCGGGCGTGATCGCGGCGGCGGCGCTCGCCACCAGGCCGAGCGCGAGCGGGGTGGAGAATTGCTGCAGCGCCTGGCTCTCCTCGGAGCGGCGGGTGTGCGACGGCAGCAGCGCCGCGACCTTGGCCAGCATCGCGAGCAGGGCGGCCGGGGCATTGGCCCGCGCCCGCATCGCCGGACCGAACTTGCGCAGGAACAGCACCTGCGCGGCCTCGCATGCCTCGTAGGCGGTCTTCCAGTCCCAGACGCCATCGGTGTCGGAACCGCCAAAGCCCGCCATCATGGCGGCGCGCAGCGTCTTGGCATCGATGGCGCGGCCGCGTTCGAGATCGGGCAGCAGCAGCCGTGCGGCGGCAATGAGGGCGGAGGAGGTGTCAAGCAACGGCGTTGCGGCCGCGAGCGCGGCCGAGGGGGCGAATAAACTGTTCATGGGGAGATGTCCGGGAGAGCGGGAACGGGAAGAGCCGCCGGGGTGCTCTCTCTAAGGCCCCGTCCGGCTCAAACCCGTCCCGGCCATCCTCTCACTCTGAGCGCTCGCCACGCCGGACCGGCGCGCGGTCCCTGGGACGCTGCCCGCGCCGGCGAACCGCTCTTCGTCGCCATCACCGCCTGTCACCTTGCCGACCGCGAACCCGTCGATTTAAAATTGTTTTTTGCTTTGTTTCATAAAAGGTGTATGCAAGACTTGCAGAGGGTTTTCTATTTTCTTTGTGTCCTCCATGTTTTTACGTTTGCTGAAATTTACGTTTGCAATGCTGGCCATACCTTTTTAAGTCGCCACTGCTCAGCCGAAACAAAACTGTATCTGTGTTATGTCTAATGAGGGTAGTATGTATACCCGAATAGAGGTTGCAGAGCGGAAGCATTAACAACAAATATTCCGCTTTGTAGCACTTATGTCAAAATATCTCCTTTACATTTTCTTAACATTTGAAATAAAATATACATTTTTGGCTGAGATATTGAAATTTCGCTAGGGAATTATTTTTTGCTCAGGAACTCTATCTATCTATCTCACGCCTGAGCAGCAAAGGCTCGTAGCGAACTCCCTCCATTTCTCCCTATCCATAGCCAGATACCAGGCCTCCCAGAGGCCCATGCCACCGAGGTCCCTCCTGAGCTGCTCAGCCCAGGTGGTCCTGGGGCGTCCACAGGGTCGCTTCCAACCCGGCTCAGGTACACTACCACAGCGAACCCCTAGTGCGGTCCAGAGAGCGTCATGGGCGGGGACACCAGGCTGCATGCGGGCCACATGTCCGAAGAGAGCAAGTCTCCTTCGTCTGATTCTAGGCTCGATGTCCTCGAGACGCGT
Organism: uncultured Bacteroidota bacterium; assembly: GCA_963718975.1. GTDB lineage: Bacteria > Bacteroidota > Bacteroidia > Chitinophagales > Chitinophagaceae > Puia. The sequence continues at coordinate 1,907 of CAVRBD010000001.1, forward strand.
GCGGCACGCCCTCTGTATATATGTATAATGATTTTGTTATACTTACCTTATGTCCGCTAAATAATTTGTGCTATATTTGTTGGCATTTGATGCAAACAGTTCATGGAAAAATTATCGTTTATTTGTGCGTCATTTTAAAATTAGGACGGGCACTAGCCAGCTCTTATAAGCTGCGACACGGTAAGGCATTTGAAGAGTCTTCTTCATACATTGAAAGTTTACTGTGAGCTGAGGAATAACAAGTGGGAGGCGGCCTCGGTATATAGGCCAAGCGTATCAATTGGCGACACAGTAAACCCTTTATTGAGACTTGTTTAGAGTTCTTGCAATACACCTTATGCATTGAATGTGATTAGTGCATTGAGAGCATGGCATATGTTGATGTGAGAGCGTGGGAAGCGATGTGGAAGCGTATATATGGGAGTTTCTTTATTGACATTATTCTTTCAAAGTCGTTGAGTGAAGAAGTCGTGTGCTTAATCAAAGCTGCCGCAGGTGAAGAACAATCAATCTGCTGGCGTGGAGCTTGCAGCTCATGCCTTTTCTTCCCAACAACGTCGCTCCAGTATAGTAATAAGGGAACATAAACCGGTTACTAAGCCCCACTGTGGGCGTGCCGGCCGTGCCTTAGCAAGGAGGCCAGCCCCACACTAGTCCTCGTTTGCAATAGCACGGGCTTAAGCTATCAGGGATCTAACGAGGACTATCTTCAGCGATATTTTTGGGTATGTGTGAACGTTAGTCAATGCATGGGGATATGTTTACAGAAGTACAGAAGCGCGAAAGATTATCAAATTAATAAGAGAGGTTTAGTGAATATAGAGTTTGCTTTTTTTGCGGTCAGAAAGTCCTCGTTAGATTCTTGAAATTTTGAGTTGCTGCAATTGCAAACGAGGACTAGTTGCGGGAAACAATAATCTAAAGGATTTTTTATAGTTAATCAAATTTAAAAGGATGATATTTTTAAAGAGCTTTATAGCTTTAAAAAATGTTTAATTTCACGCAATGAACGGATTACTGCAAATACAAAAAAAACTTGCACAAACTAAACCGCATTTGGTTGATAAATATCATGTCAATTCAATAGCTCTTTTTGGGTCAGTTCTCAGAAATGACTTTAATGATGAAAGTGATATTGACATCTTAGTAGATTTCGATAAACCTATTGGAATAGAATTCATCGATCTTGCCGAAGAGCTTGAATCCATATTAGGTCGAAAAGTTGACCTTGTGTCCAAGCATGGGATAAAACATGCATATTTTAAAGCGATTGAAGATCAAATTCTTTATGTCTGATAGAACGCCGAATCTTTTATTGGAAGATATTCTAAAAAGCGCTGATAAAATTGTTGCTTATACAGAAAATATGACTTTTGATGAATTCCTGAATGACGATAAAACGATAGATGCGGTCATTCGAAATTTTGAGATTATAGGAGAGGCTTCGAATCGATTGACTGAGGAATTTAGGGATATGCACTCTTCCATTGATTGGCATCGGGTGAGAGGATTTCGCAATCGCATTGTACATGATTATATGGGTATCGACTATAAAATTGTATGGAATATCAAAGAAAGTTTTCTTCCGTTATTTATTGAAAAAATTAAATCGGTATTGCAAAAATTATAGAAGAAATTTTATTGGCTAATTTGTCACTAATTTCTCCCAAGCCTTAATCAATCGTCACATTTCACTTTCTTCATCGGGAAGTAAAAATTGTGTTCCTGATTTTTACAAGCACCGATTTCGGTTATTCATTGCCGTTAGGTTATCTTTTCCACAGGATATTTAAAAAATGTTTTTTGAGGTCAACCAAACAAATTTCTTGCCTTCAACTTATCTAAGGCGCTGAATAAAAATTTATATGTGCCAATATTTAGTTAACTTTCACTACAATCTTCAATTTACCTCATCCTACTGCTACCCGAGGTGCTTCAAATAATTTGCTTATCGCTAAATTTTTTACAATGGACAGTTTATCTGTAAATGGAGTCATTTATTGGTTGCCTGCAAACAATGATGAAGTTATTGGGCTTGTGAATGAGGCCAAAGCATCTAACGAAGTTATTTGTCTGCGGGGCGCGGCACACTCATTCCCATTAATAAATACTTTGGAAAGCAGTTCATCGGGCAGCAAGGTTTACAAATACGTGATGCTTTCTAAAATGTATGCGGTTCAAATAGAAGGCGATACTGTAAAGGTTCAGGCAGGGGCTCATCTTGGCCCTGACCCCTGGGACCCGACTGGCATTTCAACTCTTGAAAATTCATTGTTATACCAATTGGATCAAAAAAATCTTGCCATTGATGATCTGGGTGGCATAACGCACCAAACAGTAGGGGGGTTTTTATCTACGGCCTCCTCCGGCGGCTCTACCCAGTTTTCATTTGAAGATGCTTTGATGAGCATAGATATTGTTACCTGCGAAGAAGGAAGGGGCGCTTCCGTGCGCACTTTCACCAGGCCTTCAGATGTAAACCCTGATGATCCTTTTTACGGAGCAGGTGTTGCGACGATGGGGCTATTTGGTGTGATTGTTTCGGCAACATTTAAATGCTCGCCCAAATTTTATATAAAAGGACAGGAGGCAATAACAACTGAAGATACCTGCGCTATAGATCTTTTCGGTTCAGGAAATGGAGATAAACCCAGCTTAGAGGCTTTTTTCAAACAAACCCAATATACCCGTTTAATGTGGTGGCCTCAGGAGAACGTAACCAAAATGGTTGTTTGGCAAGCACAGCAAACAGATGAGAAGGGAGCTAATGAATGGGCCGCACAGGCATATCAAAAAATGGGCTTGCCTGTGCAACCATTAAAGCCATATCAGGAAGTGCCTTATATTATGGGCAGCCCTGCACTTGCCACTTTGGGCGCCGATCTGTTATTTACGGCAATCGGCACCTGGCCCAACTGGCTTCTCAATGTGCTTGGCAATACAGAAGAATACAGGACGATAACTGGTATGGTCGATGTTATGTTTTATCCCGTTATATTGCCTAAAATACTGGATATTTTTGTGGTTGTTGATACGCCTGATAATGCCAATAAAGGCCCGCAACAATTTTCCGATCTTTGGTACACTGGCATACCAATGGATAACCAGATGAGCGATAAACTAATGCCCGTTTGGTTTACAGAACTTTGGATAGACATTACAGAAGCGCAAAATGTGATGACAACGCTCCAGGATTTTTATAATGCCAGCACTGCAAATACAGGAGCATTCAGCTGCGAGATATATGCCGCTAAAAACAATGATTTCTGGTTTAGCCCGGCTTATGGCCGAGATGTAATACGCGTTGATGTGTTCTGGTTTGCAAATAATACCGGCAGCCCTATTCCTTTTTACGAAAAGTTTTGGGCCTTGTTGGCAAAATACAATTTCAGGCCGCACTGGGGCAAATACCTGCCTTCTGCAGATAGCGCACAGGGGATAGGCTATTTAAAATCAAACTACCCCAAATGGGACAAATGGATGCAGTTGAGGCAGCAAATGGATCCATACCAGGTTTTTGTAAACGACTATTGGAGGCAGCACTTAGGGATCCCGTCTCTATAACACACTTGTAACGTTTATGCCTATCACATTTTTTAAGAAGTAAAACGATTATATGATACAGCCTGATTCAAATGGTTTATACCATCCAACAAATGAAGATGATATTATCGGATTGATTCAATATGCCATACAAAATAAACTGGAAGTTCGTGTAAGAGGGGCTGCGCAATCGGTAATAAACGCTGTATACACGGATGGTTATTCTACTGCATCAGTCACTGCTACTAAAAATATAAATATTGAATTGGATCAGTTGCGTGATGTAACCGTTGATGAGGCTAATATGCAAGTTACCGTAGGCGGAGGCTGTAACCTTGGATATGATCCATTTGATCCTTCGGGCGTATCGGCACAGTCTGATTCAAATAATTTATTTTTTCAACTTAATCAAAAGGGGCTTGCTATACCCAATGTATCAGACGCTATACACCAGACAGTAGCCGGATATATTTCAACGGGTTGCTCAGCAGGCAGCATTCAGCATTCTTTTGATGAATGCATATTGGCCATCCGAATGATTGATGGAAACGGACAAATAAAAACTTTTACAAAATCCGATAACCTGGACGATGCTTTTTATGGCGTGGTTGTTTCAATGGGCTTGCTTGGAATTATTACACAGGTGACGCTAAAGTGCATACCTGCTTTCAACATTACTGGAAAAGAATCTATAACGCCCGTTACGGATTGTGAGTATGATTTTTTTGGCCCGGGAAGCCAATCAAAGTTATCGTTGCAACAATTTCTTTCTACCACTGAGTTCACCCGCACCATGTGGTGGCCTTATAGCACACTTCAACGAGCAGTAGTTTGGCAGGCAAGAACAATGACAAGCGCTGATTACAATGCACAAACAGGCATTCCCCCAAATTTTGTTCCTAAACCATATCGTTCTATATTTCCTTCAGTGCTTGGCTCTACTTTGCTATCAGAAGCATTTGCCGCGACAGGCTTTTCATTAATCGCAACCTGGCCTTCCTGGTTTTATAAATTTTTGGGCGTTAGCGAAACGGAGGGAGACAAAGATGCTAGCAGTGCTGCACTCAAAACGCTGATAGAAAAATTATTCCCAACTGTGTACCCAATGCTGATTGATATGTTTTTTAAATGCAATAGTCCTTCAAACCCTGCACAGCTTTTCTGGGATTATTGGTTAAGCAGCTTGCCAATGGACAAAGCCGAGTTCAGTAATAATTTGTTTAATTTAGCATACACTGAAATGTGGATTCCTGTTGAGCAGGCAGCCAACGTAGTCAACGATATGCAAGACTATTATACAAAAGTTGGCTATGCAGCAACCGGATTTTTTACGACGGAAATATTTGGCGCAAAAAGCAGTAATTTTTGGTTGAGCCCGGCATATCAGCAATCTATGGTGCGAATTAATTTGTTGTGGTTTGGCCAAAATCTTGTGGATCCAACAGCCTATTTCCAACAGTTCTGGACCTTGTTGTCGAAATATAATTTCAGGCCGCATTGGGGCAAATGCCTGCCTGCTGCTGACAGCGCACAAGGCACTTCCTATCTTCAATCCAATTATCCAAAATGGAACGAATGGATGCAATTAAGAGAACAGATGGATCCGCACCAGATTTTTGTAACATCATATTGGCGCTCAAATTTGGGAATACCATCGGCTAACTAACTTATTTGTTATGAACCCGCATGTTGAAACCGCTCAGTTGCATAAAAGAAGCTTTTATTCGATCACTGTGCAGCCGATTATCAATGCATGGAACCGCATTATTAATATCGGGATAGATGACCAAACTTCTCATTTCGATAAGAAACGCACACGTCTTATAAATGGGATCTGTACCTGGGCGTTTTTAATTTTCCTTACTTATGTAATAGCTTTTGCTGATATTCAAAAAGCTCGCTTTATTTTTTGGGAAAGTGTTGTAGGTGTTATTGGATATTCCATCCCGGTACTCATCAATCATTATCGCAGGTATAATTTAGCCTGCCATCTTTTCAATATTTTCGATATTTTCTTTTATTTATTCATGTCAATCGCAGAAGGCGGCCTTGATGGTGTGGAATATATTTTTGTACCCAGTTGCGTTTCTGCTATGTTTTTTTTCAAGTCATCAAGAGTGGTGTTCCTTTATTTCTTTGCCAACTTCTGTTGCTTCGGCATCGCGAAGATTTCCCACTCATTGATGAGCCCCATTTTTGTGTATGAAGGGCAAAAATACCTCGTTATCAGTAATTACATAACCATGTTCTTTATCCTTTTTTTGCAGATATTTTATTTTAAATCGGAAAACAGCAGACAAGAAAAATTATTGGAGAAAAGGAATGAGAGCCTTGCCGAAGAAAAACAGAAATCGGATAATCTTTTACTGAATATTCTTCCTCATGAAACTGCTGAAGAATTAAAGCATACAGGCCAGGCAAAATCCAGAAGCTTTGATATGGTAACGGTTATGTTTACCGATTTCAGAAACTTTACCAACGCTTCTGAAAAAATGGCTCCTGAAGAATTAGTAAGCCAGATACATTATTATTTCAGCGTTTTCGACGGCATTATGGGGAAATATAAAATTGAAAAAATAAAAACAATCGGCGACTCCTACATGTGCGCAGGTGGCATACCCGAAGCAAACAGCACTCATGCTTTGGATGTTGTGAATGCTGCTTTGGAAATACAGGAATTTATGCAGGCATTAAAAAAAGAAAAAGTAAGGAACAACGAACATTATTTTGAATTAAGGCTTGGCGTGCATACGGGGCCTGTGGTGGCAGGGATAGTAGGAACGAGAAAATTTGCTTATGATATTTGGGGCGATACAGTGAATATCGCATCGCGCATGGAAAGCAGTGGAGAGGTTGGGAAAGTAAATATTTCCGGAAGCACTTATGAGAGGATAAAGAACCAGTTTAATTGTATTTACAGAGGGAAAGTGCCGGCAAAAAATAAAGGTGAAGTGGATATGTATTTTGTTGACAGAGCCTCGGCGAGTGTGTCCTGATGATACAAAAACTTGGAGTAAAAATTTAGTAAATGAAGATTTAATGAAGACATCAGGCAATTGCTCTTGCATTGGAAAAGTTCGTTTCATTCAGCCATTGCCGCTGTTTTTGAAACAGTAAGTAATAACTAGTAATAAGTGGTTACCTTTTTATTCTGCATTGGTTAATATTCCTTGAAATAAATTTTAAACTAAAGCCTTCAGACATAGCAGGGATTTTTTTAAAAATAAAAGTCTACTAATTTGGTAGATTAATAACAACCATTTATTTTTGATTTATGATTCAGGTCAGGAATATTTTTTTTGCTACTTCATTTAAGCGATGTTGTGCTTGTTAAAGCTCGCATCTTTCCGTTTCTAAAACTGCATGATTCTTATACTCTCAATTGATTTTTGTCTGTAATTATCATCCATCATTGGTATGTCCATCATTGAATTTTTTGGCCTGAGCAAGTTTGAGCAAGTGAATGCGTTAAACAGTTACGGAACTTTTCTCACCGAAAGAAGATTGGGATTTGATAGAGTCTATTTGTATGCGCTCAATTATTTCTACGTAGAGCTTTTACATGAACTTTCTAATCTGAGCAATAAGGGTGTGACTGTGTATCGCGTTTTCGATGATGTTAGTTATCTGGATGCCTACCTTGATAATGTTGATATTTCAGAACTGATGGAAATGAAATAATTTTTTTGTTTATAAAGTCTACTGAATTAGTAGGATAAATAATATAAGATAACTTTTAAAATATGAAATACATGTTAATACTGGCAATCATGCTTTTTGCTTCTTTTCGTAACAAGCAAGCCATGGCACAGAAAAATCAGTTTGTCATCAACGGAAAAGTAATCAGCGCCGATGAATCTTCGCCGTTAGAAGGGGCGACAATTATACTGAAAGGCACTAAAAACGCAACAGGCACAATGCCGGATGGTGCGTTTTCATTATCTGCTGCTAATAATGACACACTCGTTGTAAGTCTTCAAGGATATGAAACGAAAGAAGTAAAAGTCACCAACGAAACTTACTATGAAATTGCTTTGAAACATGCTAACAGCTCAATAATAGCAAAAAGCGATATTGATTTATATAAAGAAACGCTCATTGTTTTTGGTAATCAGTATGCAGCTTTTGAATGAGCGTTCGGAAGATTAAATCATTAATAAAAATTAAATCATGTCAAACAAAACAGTATTGATACAAAAGGAAAACAGCAACGTTCACAAAGAAGTGCTTGATGCAAATGCGGGTTATGTTTCTTCATTTGGCGAAAAAGGCAAGCTCGCTTTGCCGCCAGCCAGAAAGTTTGCAATCTTGACTTGCATGGATGCAAGGCTGGATCCGGCGAAATACGCAGGCCTCACAGAAGGCGATGCGCATGTGATACGCAATGCTGGTGGAAGAGCGAGCGATGATGCGATCCGTTCATTAATCATATCGCATAAACTTTTAGGCACCAGAGAATGGTTTGTGATTCATCATACCGATTGCGGAATGGAATTATTTACAGATGATATTATACGTGGGCTGCTTGCAAAAAGCCTAAAGACGGCGACTGTAGATGAAAAAGGTTGGCGCAATGTGGAAGAGGAAGGTGGTTCCGATGAGGCAAAGCATATTGCTTTTCTGACTTTCAGCAATCTCGTAAAAAGCGTGACGGAAGATGTTGAAAGAATAAAAAGGCACCCACTTGTTCCGAAAGATATTCCTGTGTATGGTTATATCTATGATGTGAAATCAGGCAAGCTAATAGAAGTTCAGGAAGCAACTCAAAAAGGAGTTGCATTATAATCTTAATAACAATTCTTTAAAAAAATAATTATGAGCAATCAAAAAAAATCGCCAGTAAAATATTGGGGAATTGAAAATACTGAGCGAATTCACTCTCTGTTGAGACCAGTCGAAAATTTTGCAGCATCTTTTGGTTTGCAGCCTTTCAGGATTATCGTTACAAAAGAAAAAAATAATTCAACTGTTGATGTAAAGAAAAAACTTGGTAAGGAATCATGGCAGTTGGTTTTTGCGGTGAGGAAAGAAATCACGAAATCAGACATTGACAATTTCATTGAAGAGATACGAGACGCGAGAAAACATACTACAAATGCATTGATCAGTTATCGAAAAATTTTTGAAGATTCCATCAATTCAAAAAATGAAGCAGGCAGTACATGGGCTGAAAAGCAAGCTCATGCAGGGCTTGACATTTTGTTGGCTTCTGCGCGACAAACAAATTCAGAAACAAATATTGATGATAAGATTGATGCAGACTTATATGATAACGTGCTTGGATTAGAGAAAGAAGGATGCACGTCCATACTTTCATTGCAAATAAGACTCAATCAGAAAGATCAATACACCAGTGATAAGGATATAAAAAGAAAAAACGTGCTGGCATAACAGCATTTGAATTCAAAACCAGCTTTAAAATTACCCGACATGAGCAAACTTGAGATACCTGCTTTTCGCCTGAAAAATAAACTGACTGCTGAACAAATTTCTTTCTTCAACAAATATGGCATCATTCAATTCAAGAATTTTATTGATAGAAAGAGTATTGCTGTCTTGTTAAAAGAAGTTGAACGTGTTCAACATTTTTTGCAGGAAAGTGAAATGAAAAAAGTAAATGGCATACCACTTAAATTCGGGCGAGATGTTGATGGCTCGCAATTAATACAGCGTATTGCATTCACTTCTTATTACAGCAAAATGCTGAGCGATTTTTTGAAAGACGAGCGTCTTCAAAATTTATTAGAATTATTGGGTAAATATGAAGGCAGGATTGGAGAGAATGAAAAAGATGGATTGGTGTTCAATCATTATGTGAATGTTGAAGAAAGCAATTTCAGGCAACTTGGTTGGCACACTGATAGCCCGAGACATTTATTTCTTGGCTCACGCATTTTGCCAATGCTGAATGTAGGCTTGCATTTTGATGATTGTGCTTTCAATGATGGTGGATTGCGTGTGATCCCCGGAACGCATAAGCAAGGATTGTTCAGGTTGTTGTTCCGCAAAAAATATTTCATTGATAATAATGCCGACAAGCGTGAAACTGGTTTTGATATTGAAGCCGGCGACCTCACCGTGCATGATGGAAGATTATGGCATCGCGTTCAGCAATCGTCTTTGACGGGCGAGGAGAGCCGCAGGCGTGTGATGTATTTTCCAATAATCACAGGGGCATATCAGCCGAAACATGGAGAAAGCCCGACACCTTTTTATCATAAGCTTGGTCAAATTAAATTGAATTCAGCAATCATGCTGCGACTTGCCGTTTTGAAAAATTACTTGAAAAGCAATTATCTGAAAAGAGAGATAGATTAATTGCACTAATCCTTCATTATATATTCAATTGTGAGGCCTGCGGAAGAATGCAGGCCTTTTTTTCATTATTAGTTCGAATCTTTTTATTTCACAGACTTGAAGCTGATTCGAACCATGGCAATCGAAGTAATGAAAGCCCATATCAGCAACGCATGCTGCACATCGCCCAATAGAATTCCTTCCGTACAAGAGTGCGACCCCGCAATGAATGCGGGGCAGGCTCCATATGCTCAATAGTAGTAATCGGTTTAGGACATAAAAAGAATAATTATAAATTTTTGCTGGCTGATTTTTAGGTACGAATAACGCCTGAAAAAATATTTTGTAAATTTATTTGGAAACAAAAAAAGAATCACCTTAACTTTGCCTAACGGTGTTAGGAAACTTAACGCCATTAACAAGACCTACCATGGCTATTAAAGACAGAGTGCAACGATTGAAGGAAGAGACGAGGAGTAAAATCCTGGACGTTTCTTTAAAAATCGTGAAGGAAGATGGATGGCAGGCACTTTCGATTCGCAAGATTGCAGATGCCATTGATTACAGCGTGCCTGTGGTGTATGATTATTTTGAAAACAAAGAAGCGATTTTATTTGAGATTTCGATGGATGGTTTTCGTTTGTTGCAGGAGAAATTAGAAGCTGTTGTAAAAAAATATGATAACCCGGAAGAACAAATAAAAGCGCTGGCTAATGCTTACTGGCACTTTGCATTCAAACATAAAGAATACTATCAATTGATGTATGGATTGGGAATGCCTTGTTGCGGTGCGGGCAAAATGAAACCGGAGGTAAATGCTTTTAACGATTTTGTGTACGATGCGATTGAGCAAGTGATAGAAAAGAAAAAATCAAAACAAGAAGAAGCCTGTTTTAAAACGCACGCTTTCTGGAGTGTTATTCACGGGTTGATTTCAATAATGATCATGCGTACTTCAGACATCACTTCTACCATGAACAAAAAAGTCATGGACGACACGGTTGCTGCTTTTATTAAAAACCTGTAAACAAGAATGAAATTTTTTTGTTCTTGCTCCTAACGATGTTAGCTTTCCTATCAATGTTAATTAATTATTAAGTAAAACAATCAATACAATGAACCAGTTTAAATTACCAAAATTAACGGCGATGCCTATCCTGATATTGGCATCTATTCTTTTCGCAGTTGTTTTATATAGCTGTAATACGGCTATTTCAGCTCCGAATGCTATGGTGATGCCGGAACAATCTTTGCCAGTCATCAGCCTCAACACATATCCTGTCACTACATACAAGGAGTTCACAGCTTCGCTGGAAGGTAGCAGGGATATAGAAATCCGTCCACAGGTGGATGGATACTTAGACAAAATTTATGTAGACGAAGGCGCTGCTGTTCGCAAAGGGCAATTGTTATTTCACATTGATGCTCGTCCTTATCAGGAACAATTGAATAACGCAAACGCGAATCTGCAATCAGCAAAAGCTGCGCTGGAGAATGCTTCTATCAATGTAGAAAAATTAACACCACTTGTACAGAACAATGTGATATCGGATGTGCAATTGAAATCTGCGAAAGCTGCGTATGATGCGGCGAAAGCAAATGTTTCACAGGCACAAGCTGCTGCGGCATCAGCAAATATTAGTCTTGGCTTTACAAATATTACTGCTCCTGCTGACGGCTTCATTGGAAAAATTCCTTTGAAAACAGGAAGTCTTGTTGGAAGAAGCACTGTTGATGCATTGACCATGCTTTCTGAAACAAAAGAAATGCATGTTTATTTTTCGATGAGCGAAACAGATTTTTTGCAATTCAAAAAACAGATTGCAGGCAATACGATTGAAGAAAAAATAAAACAGCTCCCGCAAGTGGAATTGCTTTTACCTGACAACACGATTTATCCGCAAAAAGGAAAAGTGGAAATCGTGCAAGGTCAATTTGATAAATCGATTGGCACTATTAATTTCCGTGCGACATTTCCGAATACACAAGGTTTGTTGCGCTCGGGAAACACCGGAAGAATAAGAGTTCCGCAACAAGCATCAACATCAATCATCGTTCCGCAGGAAGCGACATTTGAAACACAGGATAAAATTTTTGTGTTCACTGTTAATGACAGCAGCAAAGTAACGGGCAAGCCTATCGCAGTAACAAGCAGAGCAGGAAATTATTATGTTGTTGCAAATGGTTTGAAAACCGGCGATAAGATTGTGTATTCAGGATTGGGAAGATTGCAGGACGGGATGAAGATTAATCCGCAATTGATTTCGATGGATAGTTTGACGAAAGCAAATCCATTTTGAAAATAGCTCAATTGGTGAATGGTCAATGGTGAATTGTGAATAGAAGAAGTGAGAAATTAATCAGAGGCACCGAAGTTAATACTGAAGAAGAATAGAAAACAAAAGTACAAGTGAGTGACACAACGATGTTGATTAAAGAACAAATGCTTGTCACAAAAAAAACTAAAAAACACAGCGTAAAATAATTTTATCAAGCGCTGCTATCAAATTCAACAAGATTATTTATGTTAAGAAAATTTATTGAGAGACCGGTTCTCTCAACGGTCATCTCCATCATTTTACTATTGCTGGGAATTATTTCGCTGACCACTTTGCCTATCACGCAATTTCCTGATATCGCGCCGCCAACGGTACAGGTCACTGCATCTTATCCGGGCGCGAATGCGGAAGTGGTTGCGCGTTCTGTTGCCACGCCGATTGAAGAGTCAATCAACGGTGTGGAGAACATGACGTACATGACTTCCAACTCGAGCAACGATGGAACGATGTCGCTGAATGTTTATTTCAAGCAAGGCACGGACCCTGATATTGCTGCGGTGAATGTGCAGAACCGCGTGTCGAAAGCAATTAGTCAGATACCACAGGAAGTAGTGCAGGCGGGCGTTTCAACGCAGAAGGTACAGAACAGTATTATCATGTTCGTTGCATTGAAAAGCAGCGACACTGCATACAACGAAACATTTTTACAGAATTATATCAAGATAAATTTAGTTCCTCAACTGCAACGCATACCCGGAGTTGGACAAGCGCAGCCATTCGGCACGCGTGATTATTCGATGCGCATTTGGTTGAAACCTGATAGATTAACAGCGTATAATCTTTCTCCGCAGGATGTGACGAATGCAATTAAAGACCAAAGCCTCGAAGCTGCACCGGGAAGGCTCGGACAAAGCAGCAAAGAAGTTTTTGAATATGTGTTGAAGTATAAAGGCAAATTAAATCAGCCGGGCGATTATGAAAATATTATTATCAAAGCAACAGCAGGTGGTTCTGCAATTCGCTTGAAAGATGTTGCACGCGTTGAGTTCGGCTCGTCTGCATATACTGCAAACAGTTTGTTGAATGGCAAGCCAACTTCGGGTGTTGCGATTTTTCAAACAGCAGGTTCGAATGCAAATGATATATTGACAGAAGCGGAACATCAGTTAAAAGAATTTGCAACGACTTTGCCGAAAGGTGTTGAGCCGGTTATCATGTACAACTCCAAAGAATTTTTAGATGCATCTATCAGTCAGGTAAAAGAAACATTGATTGAAGCATTTATATTAGTGTTCATCGTTGTGTTTATTTTCCTGCAAGATTTTCGCTCTACATTAATCCCCGCAATTGCAGTGCCAGTCGCTATTATAGGCACTTTCTTTTTCATGCGATTGTTTGGATTCAGTATTAATCTACTCACATTATTTGCTTTGGTATTAGCTATTGGAATTGTGGTGGATGATGCGATCGTTGTTGTGGAAGCAGTACATTCAAAAATGGAACGGTCACGGCTAACCGCAATGGATGCTACGATTGAATCGATGAATGAAATATCAGGCGCGATTATTTCCATCACATTAATAATGGCAGCAGTATTTATTCCTGTCGGGTTTATGCAGGGACCAGCAGGCGTATTCTATCGGCAGTTCGCATTCACATTGGCAATCGCGATTTTAATTTCTGCAGTGAATGCGTTAACACTTAGTCCGGCTTTGTGTGCTTTGTTATTAAAGAATCCGCATACAGATGGAAATCATGTTGCGAAAAAAAGTTTTTCTGCAAGATTCTTCGCAGCGTTTAATACAGGCTTTACTGCAATGACAGATAAGTATATTAAATCTATTCAGTTTTTAATAAAAAGAAAATGGATTGCGATTGGAGGTTTGGCGTTGGTTGCACTAGTTACTTTTTCTATGACGAAAACAACGCCAACAGGATTTATCCCAACAGAAGACCAGGGTTTTTTATTATACGCAGTGAACACGCCCCCGGGAAGTTCATTGGAGAGAACGCACAAAGCAATGAAGGAAATTGAAGACATCGTGAAGAATGAGCCCATCACAAAAAATCATTATCAGATTGAAGGTTTGAATTTTATTTCAAACGCAAATGCTTCTCCGTATGGCGCGGGATTTATAAGAATGAAACCACAAGAGGAGAGAGGCGCTGTACAAAATTTAGATGCGATATCAGCGCAAATGACAATGAAAGTAGCGGCGCAGGTGAAAGATGCGAATGCATTCTTCTTCACCTTCCCGACGATACAAGGTTTTGGTAATGTGAGTGGTTTTGAATTTATGCTGCAGGATAGAACCAATGGAACCATGCGCAAATTAGATTCTACAACGCATGCATTTCTCGGCGCATTGATGCAGAAAAAAGAAATCGCTTATGCGTTCACCACTTTTGCAGCAGGCAATCCGCAATATGAAATTGAAATTGATAATGAAAAAGCGCGTCAGTTAGGCGTTAACGTGAGTGACCTTTTGCAAACGATGCAGGTATTTTACGGAAGCAGTTTTGTGAGCGACTTCAATCGCTTTGGAAAATATTATCGCGTGATGGCACAGGCAGATGCGGAGTATCGCAACAATCCTGAATCGCTCAATAATATTTATGTAAAAAATGCTGACGGAAAAATGGTTCCGGTGGATGCATTGGTAACACTCAAACGTGTGTACGGACCGGAAACTGTTACGAGAAATAATTTATACAATGCGGTTGTTATTAATGGTGTTCCAAAACCCGGTTACAGCACGGGTGATGCTATTAAAGCGATTGAAGAAACAGCGAAAGAATCTTTGCCTCGCGGCTTTGGATATGAGTTTACAGGCATGACACGCGAAGAAAAAAAATCGGGCTCACAAATCGTCATCATATTTATTATGAGTTTGGTGTTCGTCTATTTTTTGTTAGCAGCCCAATATGAAAGTTATATACTTCCGCTCGCCATTATACTTACGATTCCGCTCGGCGTTTTTGGTGTGCTGCTTTTCATCAACATGATGGGCATTGATAATAATATTTATGTGCAGGTATGTTTGATTATGCTCATCGGTTTATTATCTAAAAACGCAATCTTAATTGTTGAGTATGCATTGCAGCGCAGAAGAGCAGGCATGGCGCTCATCGCATCAGCGCTCGAAGCATCGAGGCTAAGGCTTCGCCCGATATTAATGACATCGTTCGCATTCATCGTCGGACTGATCCCGCTTATGCGTGCAACAGGCGCATCAGCTCGCGGCAACCGTTCCATAGGCACGGGCGCAGTCGGCGGAATGCTCACTGGTGTTGTGCTCGGCGTGTTCGTGATCCCCGTGTTGTTCGTCATCTTTCAATACCTGCAGGAAAGAATCAGCAGAAAAAAAATCGTCACACAACCAACAACCACATCGTATGCAATCTAACGTTCATCAACAACCTAAAAACAGAATCATCATGTTCTCAAAAATAATTCAATACCTGCGCAAAAAACTGAGCAGGCATTATGAAATCGAAGACGGCGCTTATGCAGATTAATCTTTTTATGGTACAAACAGTGGAACACTATTAAACACCGTTGCGTCGCACTCTTGTACTAATGGAACATTATTCAACGGAGCATCACAAATAGCTGCTTCGTGTAAATCGAAAAATTAAGTAGAAAAAGAAATCGTTATGGAAAAATTACTTTTAAAATATGTTGCATTAATAACACTGATTTTTTTCAGTGCATGCAAAGTATCCAAAGATATAGAGAAGCCGCAACCGGCTCTGCCAGGGGCTTTCAGGGATGCACTCACAACTGATACTACAAGTATTGCAGATATTGGCTGGAAACAATTCTTCACCGACCATGCATTGCAAAATTTAATCGACAGTGCTATTGCAAACAATTACGATATGCAATACGCATTAAAAAATATTCAATCAGCGCAATTGGTATTGAAACAAACTAAATATGCTTATTTACCAGACGCAAATCTGAATGTAACGGGCGGCATCACACGGCCATCAGACAATAGTTTGAATGGAATAAGCTTATCACAGTTTCTTGGCAAATCATACATCGAAGATTATTCTGCCAATGTCAGTCTTTCGTGGGAAGCAGATATCTGGGGAAAAATAAAAGAACAAAAAGCAATTGCATTAGAACAATACTTGCAAACTGCAGAAGCACGAAAAGCAATACAGACAAGCATCGTGGCCAACATCGCACAATCGTATTATAATTTGCTCATGCTTGATGAACAATTAAACATCGCAAAACAGAACGCATTACTAAATGATAGCACGCTTCGGATTATCAGGCTTCAATATGATGCCGGACAGCAAACAGCATTAGCGATTCAGCAAGCCGATGCACAACGCTTGGTTGCTGTAGAACTCATTCCGCAATTCGAGCAAGAGATAACTATTCAGGAAAATGCATTGAGTATTTTGACAGGCGTATTACCAGCAACTATAAAACGTAATATTATATTAAGCACTGTTACTATCCCTGAAAATTCACCCACAGGCATACCTGCAGAAATGCTCAACCGAAGGCCTGATGTAAAAACCAATGAATTGGCAATCGACATCGCCAACGCACAAACAGGAATTGCCAAAGCAAATATGTATCCTTCATTAAGCATCACGGCGCAAGGAGGAATTAATTCTTTCAAAATAAGTAATTGGTTCAACATACCGGCATCATTATTCGGCGCAGTCGCTGGTGGAATTACGCAACCATTATTTCAGCGCAAACAATTGCAAACTCAATATGAGCTTGCTAAAGTGAATCGAGAAAAAGCAGTCATCAATTTCAGGAGCACTGTATTAAATGCAGTCGGCGAAGTTTCCGATGCATTAATAAAAATCAAAAAATTAAAAGAGCAACAAAGTATTGCTGCAACACGTGTGAACACTTTGCAACAAGCCATCGGAAATGCCAATCAGCTTTTCCGAAATGGATTTGCAACTTATCTCGAAGTCATCACGGCGCAAAGCAATTCATTGCAGGGCGAACTCGAACTCGCTTCATTGAAGCAAGCGCAGCTAAGTGCCAATATTGAATTGTATAAATCTTTGGGTGGGGGGTGGAGATGAGGAAGAGTCAAGAGTCAAGAGTCAAGAGTCAAGAGTCAAGAGTCAAGAGTCAAGAGTCAAGAGTCAAGAGTCAAGAGTCAAGAGTCAAGAGTCAAGATGATGCATTTAGTAAGGTATAATAATTCGTGTAATTCGAAAAAATTCGTGTGAAACAAAATTCGCGTAACAAAAAATTAAAAATAAAATCATGAAAAAGTTAGCAAACAAAGTCGCCGTTGTAAGCGGCGCATCAAAAGGAATCGGCGCATCTATCGCCACACATTTTGCAGCAGAAGGCGCAACAGTTGTAGTGAATTATTCAACCAGCAAAGAGGGCGCAGACAAAGTAGTGAATGAAATTGTTAGCAAAGGCGGAAAAGCAATTGCGATACAAGGCGACTTTTCAAAGAAAGCAGACATTGAGCGTTTGTTCGATGAAACAAAAATAAAATTCGGCCGGATTGATATTTTAGTGAACAATGCAGGCGTGTATGAATTCTCTCCGCTGGAATCAATCACTGAAGAACATTTTCATCGACAGTTTAATCTGAATGTGCTAGGCTTAATATTGGCATCGCAAAAAGCTGCGGGACTGTTTGATGAAAAGGGCGGAAGCATTATTAATATCAGTTCAGTGGCGGCAAAAGGTCTTGCAACAGGAACTGTTTATTCTGCAACCAAAGCTGCTGTTGATACGGTTACGCGTTCATTGTCGCAGGAATTAGGCTCACGCAAAATCCGCGTCAACTCTCTGTCTCCGGGAATGGTGGAAACGGAAGGTGCTCATACAGCCGGCATTATAGGAAGTGATTTTCAAAAAACTATTGAAGCGCAAACTCCACTTGGCCGCATCGGCATTCCAAGTGATATCGGGAAGATTGCTGTGTTCCTCGCTTCCGATGATTCAGGCTGGATAACAGGCGAAACATTATTGGCTTCCGGCGGACAGAATTAAAAAATAATTTTGTACGTCATTCAATATTTATTATTCCTCACAACTTGTAAAATTGTTGTGAGGAATTTTTATATAAACGATGTGATACCAGCTTTAGTAACTCCGGTTCAGCATAGTTGCGTCGCACTCTTGTACAGCAACAATTCTATTCAGCTGTAGCTTACTAACGGTAAGGCACAAGTGATTTTTAGTTTTCCGGAGACCTCTCACAGTTGTTGGTAACCTGCTCAGTTCAAATCTTCATTTTTAATTTCAATATCCCAATGTGCCAGCAACAATTCAAAACGATGTTGTTCGGCTTTAATAAGCGCATCCTGGTCAGGATATAATTGCTTTTTGTAAGGAGCAGTAAGATTTTCATCAAACGCAAGTGCGGCATTTTTGAAAACAAGCGTCACACGGAAATCCCATCTCGTATCTTCACCGCTATGCAGTTTTGGTTTTGATGCCGTAACGCTGATGATATCTCCTTTCTCGATTGCTTTTTTCAGCAAAGGATAATGATTGGTTTTCCAGAGATTGATGAATTCATCAGCATAGCCCCATTTTACTTTGTAATAATTCTCAACGGTGAAATAAGTGTTCGATGTATTTGTTTGTGCAAAAACAAAGGATGATAAAAGAAGCAGCGAAAATAGTCCGACAATTTTTGGCATGGAAACGAAAGGAAACTTTTTTATAAGCATGAGTTCTGAATTTAAGCGATGAATATTTTTATTTAATTCTCTCTGCAAAATAGTCTATTAAATTGGTAGGATAATATTTTTCTTCCCTTATCTTTGAAACAACTTGTGATTAATACCTGAACAAGTTTGGTTTTTTTTATTATATACATATTTCTACATTTATTTATTAAAACTGAAAACAAATGGCTGAAGAAATTAAAAAACAAACCGCTCTTGGCGACGTAGCCGCCCGGCAGCTTGCCATTGCTACACGTACAGTTCCTCAAATGATCACCATTACTCCGAGATGGCTTACGCATTTGTTGAATTGGATACCTGTTGAATCAGGTGTTTACCGATTGAATAAGGTAAAAGATGCAAACAGTGTTGAAGTAGACTGTTCCGCCCGCGATGAACGCGAGCTTCCGCAAACGTATGTTGATTATATCGAAAACCCCCGTGAATATAATTTAAGCGCAGTGAATACGGTGCTCGATGTGCACACGCGTGTTTCAGATCTGTACAGCAAACCGTATAACCAAATCAGCGAGCAGTTGCGCCTGATCATTGAAACGATCAAAGAACGCCAGGAGAGCGAACTCATCAACAACAAAGAATATGGTTTGCTCCATAGTGTAGTGCCTGCACAAATTCTGAAGACAAGAACAGGTGCGCCAACACCCGACGATCTCGATGAGCTCATTACAAAAGTCTGGAAAGAGCCTGGCTTTTTTCTCACACATCCCAGCGCTATTGCGGCATTTGGCCGTGAGTGTACACGCAGAGGCGTTCCGCCGCCGACCGTTTCTTTGTTTGGCTCGCAATTCCTTACCTGGCGTGGTATTCCGTTAATCCCATCTGATAAGGTTCCGGTTGAAAATGGCAAATCAAAAATTATTCTGTTGCGCACAGGCGAAAGCAGGCAGGGTGTTGTTGGTTTGTATCAGCCTGGTTTGCCTGGCGAGCAATCACCCGGTTTGTCAGTACGTTTCATGGGTATCAACCATCAGGCGATTGCGTCATATCTTGTTTCTTTGTATTGCTCATTAGCCGTGCTTGTTGATGATGCTATTGCTGTACTGGATGAAGTTGAAGTTGGAAAATATCATCAGTACAATTATCTATAATAAGATTCTTAGTTGTTGTTATTAAATAGCAACAACCAGAAACATTTTTGTATACTACAATTCATGCAAATATGGATACGAACATATTTAATTTTGAAGGGTTGCCTGATGAGGATGCGTTGCAGAAATTAGCAAATGATTATTTCAATTCATTGCCAAATCAGCCTTATACAAGTGGGCTGCCTTCTTTTAATGATTCGGATTTATTCAAATCGCCGTTCGACCAACGGCCATCAATAACCGAAAATATTTCTGCGCCAACTCAGGCATCTGCAAAAGATTTTTCTGGCTCAAGGAACCTGCCACTGTCTGTTGCAGGAAGTGGTATTTCTCCTTCTGCGATCAATCAGGGCAAAACATTCAATATTGAAGATCCGCAGACAAGTTTGCCCGATCCGCATTTTACCGACGGCAAGATACCATCGTCTGTTGCAGGCAGTGGTATTTCACCATCTGCGGAGAAACATCCTCATACATTTGATGTCAAAGACCCGCAAACAAGTTTGCAAGACCCGCACTTTGGGGGCGATGGAAAAATTCCGAAATCAGTGGCAGGAATCGGTGCGTCTCCATCTATTGCAAAACATGCAGGACTTCAACAAGGACATGCTCCTTATCTTGAACAAGGCGCAAACCCACAGCAGCAGCCGGTTTCAGGGCGTTATCCATTTGAAAGTTTTTCAAATTCACCTTACTCAATCGAACATGTTCCTTATACATCAGAATTGCCTTTCGAAAAAGATTTGAATGTTGTATTGAGTTTTATCAGGCCATCATTCCCTGCTGCGCAATTGCCGGGAACAAATACCGCATTCAGTGAGTCATCTTTTTATTTTTTATCAGGAAACAATTATCTCCCTTTTTCAAAAGAAGGGTTTGTTCATACATCAGCTTCAGAAAAAAAGCAAGTACCGGCTTTGCCAAAAGCTCCTTTTGATGTAAATCTTATTAAACAAGATTTTCCTATTTTGAATGAACGTGTGAATGGAAAACGTATTATATGGCTCGACAACGCTGCCACCACGCAGAAGCCGAAACATGTTATTGATAGGGTGAGTTATTTTTATGAACATGAGAACTCAAACGTACATCGTGCTGCACACGAATTGGCTGCACGCGCAACGGATGCATATGAAGCAGCAAGAAAAAAGGTACAGCAATTTTTGAATGCATCTTCGTCTAATGAAATCATTTTTGTGCGGGGAGCAACCGAAGCGATCAATCTGGTTGCAAAGAGTTGGGGCGAACAAAATTTAAAAGAAGGCGATGAAATTATTATCAGCCACCTAGAACATCATGCGAACATTGTTCCGTGGCAACAATTATCTGCAAAAAAAGGAACAAAAATAAAAGTGATACCGGTAGATGATGACGGACAGATTTTGCTGGATGAATATGCAAAACTGTTGAGCAATAAAACAAAGCTTGTTTCATTCACACAGGTTTCTAATGCGCTTGGAACCGTTACACCTGCAAAGAAAATGGTGGAGATGGCTCACCAGGCCGGAGCAAAAGTTTTGGTAGATGGCGCTCAAACGGTTTCGCATATGCGCGCAGATGTAAAACATCTGGATTGCGACTGGTATGTTTTTTCGGGGCATAAAGTGTTTGGGCCAACAGGTATTGGCGTATTGTACGGTAAAGAAGAATTATTGAATGAAACACATCCGTGGCAAGGTGGTGGCAACATGATTGTTGATGTAACATTTGAAAAAACTACGTACCACAATGCGCCCGGGCGTTTTGAAGCAGGCACAGGAAATATTGCTGATGCTGTAGGGCTTGGTGCGGCAATTGATTATGTAAACCGCATCGGCATTGATCTTATCAGCCAGTATGAACACTATCTGTTGTTATATGCAACAAAATTCCTGAAAGATATTCCAGGTTTGCGCCTCATAGGAACAGCAGCAGATAAAGCAGGCGTCATTTCATTTGTGCTTGACGGTTATAAAACAGAAGAAGTTGGCGCAGCGCTCAATCAGTATGGAATTGCTGTGCGCTCCGGGCATCATTGTGCGCAACCTATTCTAAGAAGGTTTGGCGTGGAAGCAACAGTGCGCCCATCTCTGGCGCTATATAATACCTGTTCTGATATTGATGCATTGGTTTCTGTCGTGCAACGATTGAGCAGTAATGGAAGCAGCCACCGAAAAAAATAGCCGCCTTTCAATAGCAGCACTGATTTTTTTGCGAACATATATTTAGAAAAAAAAGTTTGATAAATATTGTCTACTATTTTTGTAGACTAATTAAACCCACTTATCTTTGCTGCATGAATCAGATGATGGGTTATTATTCTCTTCTTAGCAATTCCAATCAGCGAAGTTGGTGAGTTTATAAAATATTGTCTTCACAAATTATATTATAAAGGCCATGTGGCCGAGCGGTTAGGCATAGGTCTGCAAAACCTTTTACGGCGGTTCGACCCCGCCCGTGGCCTCAAATTTTGGTATCAATGTTAGAAACAAGACAAGCTCACGCCTTCACAAGGCAGTTTTTGGTTTTTTAATTGAGAGGCTGCCTGAAAAGGCAGCCTATACATTTTTAAATCTAAGACATGGAAAGTTTCAAAAAGAAATTAATAAGCATAAGGGTGTTGACATGCTTTGCAATGATGTTCCCTTTATTTTCAACTGCGAAAAATCATACGCATCATTTTATCATTACAGATTCTTTGGTGCCGACAAACAACATTAGCCGGATAAAAGCTGCAGAAGAAATTTCTGCAGATGAATCAAGCTTAGATTCTCTATTCGCGCCCTCTGAAGAAGAATTCAGTTCGGAGCTTACAAGTATTGAAAACGATTACAACAAAACTTCAGACAGCCGGAAAACCTTTCTGCGTTTGCTAAGAGCAATGAAAATGAAAAAGCTCCTTAATGACAGAAGAAATAAAACAAGATTGCTGAATGACCTGGCAAAATCTTCTATCAGGCTTAAGTTATATCCGCAGGCAATGTTATGCTATTACAATTTGCAAATATCAACTGAAAATCCTGCATCACTTTCCAACAGCAGCATTAAACCCAAAACAAGTGATAACGAAACAGATCAAATTTTTGAAATTGTTGATACATCGAAAATAAAAAATGGCAGTAGCAATCCTGAATCTGAGCCGGTAAGTGTTTCAGATATTTTAGAATCATTCGATGACCGGAAAGACGCAGATGCTTACGCACTGATCATACATGTAAAACAACCATCGTCAGGAAACCGCAAAGCTTTTACTGGCATTGACAATGTCGGTCACATGTTCATCACATTGATAAAATACAACAATGATAAAAGCATAACGGAAAGATCATTCGGTTTTTATCCTGATAAAACAAATACTTTTTCTGCCACACCGCTGAACCCTACAGCCCGCCCGGTTTTTAAAGATGATGGATTACATGCATGGGATGAAGCTGTAGGCAAATTCATCTCAAAAAAAAGGTTTGAAAAAATACTGCGGTTGCTGACAAAGTACAAACAAAAAAAATATCACCTGAATGAAAATAATTGCACTGATTTTGGGTTGAGCGTTGCAGGCATCGGAGGCGTGATTATCGCCGAAACTGCCGGCAAGTGGCCTTTGGGAAAAGGCAATAATCCGGCAAGCGCAGGCACAAGCATCCTGGAAGGAAAAATCGTAAATGCCGACAGCTACGCTAACAATAAAAATGGTCTTTTTATTTGCGTTGCCAAATCTTTGGAAAAATAAATTTCATTTTATTTGGGATGCTTCATCAGCATAATTTCTACTTCACTATCCACGGGCAGTTCTTTTTGATTTTCTGTCAACGTCCTTCTAAAATATATAAACATTCGCACTTTTATATCAGTGGTATGTACATGCTGCTGATCGTTGTTGAAATAGTCTTATTTTGGCGAATAAATTGTGTCAGTGAAATCAAAAATTATTCTTTCTTCATTTATTACAGCTTTTTTCTGCTTTCAATTATTTTCCTGTAGCGAGGGCGATGCAAAAAATGTTCCTGCCTACAATGGGCAATCAGTGATCAAAGATTTTAAAGTGCTTCCATTATCTCCGCGAAAAACCAGGGTGAATGCAGATTTTCCGGCAACAATTCAAGGTCAGCAAATAATTGAAATAAGACCTAAGATTGATGGATACATAGATGCTATTTACGTGAAAGAAGGAGCTGCTGTTAAAAAAGGCCAGTTGCTTTTTCGCATTAGCAATCCGCAGTATGAGCAAGAAGTAATTACTGCTACCGCCAGCATCAAAAGCGCAGAAGCAGATGTTGATGCTTCGAAAATGCAAATTGCAAAAGTGAAACCGTTGGTAGAAAAAGAAATTATCAGCAAGTATGAATTAGAATCTGCGCAATACACGCTCAAATCAAAAGAAGCTGCTCTTGCACAGGCGAAAGCCTCACTGATCAATGCGCAAACCAATGCTGGCTATACCATATTGCGCAGTCCTGCAAACGGCGTCATCGGTACAATACCGTACAAAGTTGGCGCCCTTGTAAACAGCACCAATGCCGAACCACTTACAAGTTTATCAAACATTGGTAATGTATATGCTTATTATTCTCTCAATGAAAAACAACTTCTCCAATATTTCAACAGCACTCCGGGCTCAACCATACAAGAAAAAATAAATAACATGTTGCCCGCAACACTGTTGCTTGCGGATGGCTCCGTTTATCCTGTAAAAGGCAAAATTGAAATGGCCAGCGGAATGATTTCTACCGAAACAGGAACAGCAACTTTTAAAGCCATCTATGAAAATCCGTTGGGAATTATAAGAAGCGGTGCGAGCGCTACGGTAAGAATCCCGACTATTATGGATTCCGCATTAGTGATCCCGCAGAGCGCTACTTATGAATTACAGGACAAAAGGCTTGTATATATTTTAGGCAAGGATAACAAAGTTTCAAGTGTTGCCATCACTGCTTTGCCTTCAGATAACGGACAGTATTTTATTATTACCGGTGGTTTGAAGCCGGGCGATACCATCATTTTAGAAGGATTGATCGGATTGAAAGACAATGCTCAAATAATACCAAAACAGGCAAATGTTGATTCGGTTTATGTAAACCTTAAATAAACATTTGAAAAGAAAATGATAAAAACATTTATTAAACGCCCGGTATTCAGCACCGTTATTTCTGTGATTATTGTATTGCTGGGAATTTTAGGACTAATAAAATTGCCGGTGGAACAATACCCCAATATTGCGCCGCCAACCGTGCAGGTATCGGCAAGTTATACAGGTGCAAATGCAGAAGTTGTGTTGAGAAATGTGATCGTTCCGCTGGAAGAAGCAATTAACGGCGTTGAAGGAATGACTTATATGACTTCATCTGCAGCCAACGATGGAAGTGCATCCATACAAATATATTTTCAGGTAGGAACCGATCCGGATAAGGATGCAGTGAATGTGCAAAATCTTGTATCGAGTGCAACCAGTCAATTACCGCAGGATGTAGTTAAGGTAGGCGTTACCGTTAGAAAGCAGCAAAGCAGCATGGTGCTGATATTTGCATTGTATAGTGATAAGCCAGCTTATGATCAGACTTTTTTGCAGAACTATGCCAACATTAATATACTGCCGCAAATAAAAAGAGTGCCTGGGGTAGGGAGCGCAAATGCCTTTGGCACCCGCGATTACTCAATGCGTATCTGGCTGAAACCTGATGTGATGTCTGTCTACGGTCTTACTCCTGAAGATGTTTCCAATGCACTTGCCGAACAAAATATTGATGCAGCGCCCGGGAAATTTGGTGAAAACGGCAACCAGAGTTTTCAATATGTTATTACATATACAGGTAAACTTCAAACAATATCTCAATTTGAAAATATTATTATCAAAGCAAAAACCAATGGACAGTTGTTGCATCTCAGAGATATTGCAAGAGTAGAAATAGGTGCGCTCCTGAATTCTTTTGCTGCAGCATACAACGGGCATCCTGCAAGTGGTATGGCTATCAGTCAAACTCCCGGAATCAAATGCAAGAGACGTGATCAATATGTCGAAGCAGGCAATGGAAGAAGCAAGCAAATCTTTTCCGGATGGCATTCATTACAGCATCGTTATTGATATCAACAGATTTTTAAGTGCATCCATTGAAAAAGTGATTGCCACTTTACTGGAATGTTTTGCATTAGTGTTTTTAGTGATCTTTCTTTTTTTGCAGGATATCCGTTCAACAATTATTCATGGCATATCAGTTCCTGTTTGCATTACCGGAACATTTTTCTTTTTATACATATTCGGTTACAGCGTCAACCTGCTTACATTATTTGCGCTGGTTCTTGCAATCGGGATTGTAGTGGATGATGCCATTGTTGTGGTAGAAGCTGTGCATGCCAAATTAGAGAATGGGTACACATCTCCGCGCAAAGCAGCAATTGATGCGATGCAGGAAATAACGGGCGCTATTTTATCCATTACTTTAATAATGGCGGCGGTGTTCATTCCGGTTACTTTTGTCGGCGGATCAACCGGTGTGTTTTATAAACAGTTTGGCGTTACGCTGGCAGTGGCAATTGGTATTTCAGCAGTTAATGCATTAACGCTTTGTCCTGCGCTTGCTGCTTTGTTTTTGAGGCCGCCAAAACATACAGCGCATGAAAAAAGAAATTTTCTGCAAAAGTTTGGCGCCGGTTTTAATGCTGCTTACGATTCACTAACGGCGAAGTATACACGCTCAATTAAATTTCTTTCATTAAAAAAATGGATTATCCTGGGTTCGGCTGCTATTTTTATAGGTCTGTTTGCTTTCTTGATGAAAACAACGCCATCGAGCTTTGTTCCTGATGAGGATATGGGAACTATTTTTGTGCCCATCAGTCTTCCTGCCGCAGCTTCTGCAGAACGTACGGCCGCCATTGTAGAACAGGTTAGTGACAGCGCAAAATCAATTCCTGAAATAGACCATGTATTTCGCGTAGTTGGATTTAATTTTTTAGCAGGTACCGGCAGTAATTACGGAATTGTTTTTCTTACACTAAAAAACTGGAATGAAAGAAAAGGCGTCAGCAACCAGGACGTTATAAAAACGCTCAATCAAAAAGTGTCTGGGATAAGAGAAGGAGCTATTTTTTGCATCCCTCTTCCTACGATTACCGGCTTTGGCGGCACCGGTGGTTTTTCTTTTCAGTTGCAGGATAAAGGCGGTCATGATATCGGAGATTTTTATGCAGTAGCGCAAAAATTTCTTGAAGCATTAAATAAAAGAAAAGAAATACAATATGCCACAACATCTTTCGATCCCGGGTTTCCGCAATATGAAATGAGTGTAAATGTTGCCAAAGCAAAAGATGCAGGCATTGGCGTCAATGATATTTTAAATACCATGCAATTTTATTATGGCGGATTTTATGCTTCCAACTTTAATAAATATGGAAAGCAATATCGCGTGATGATACAAGCCGATACTAATTACCGTGCAAACCTTGAAGGATTAAACAAAGTATATGTAAAATCCGGAAGTAATAAAATGGCGCCCATTACTGAGTTCATTAATGTAAAAAGATCGTACGGCCCGCAGAGCATTACCAGGTTTAATATGTTTACTTCAATTTCTGTAAACGGAACTCAAAACCCAAATTTCAGTTCGGGCGAAGCGTTGGTAGCAATAAAAGAAGTAGCTGCGCAAACATTGCCTCCTGGGTATGGCTATGAATATTCCGGCATTAGCAGAGAAGAGCAAACGAGCGGAACACAATCTGTTTTTATATTTCTCTTGAGCCTTGTATTCGTTTATCTTTTGTTGAGCGCACAATACGAAAGTTATATTCTTCCGCTCGCTGTGTTGTTGTCAATGCCCGTAGGTTTATCAGGAGTGTACCTGTTTGCAAAAATGTTTGGCATTGGCAACAATATTTACATGCAAATTTCTCTGATCATGCTGATCGGTTTATTGGCGAAGAATGCAATATTGATTGTTGAGTTTGCATTGGAAAGAAGAAGAAAAGGAATGGGGCTTGTTGAATCAGCGACCGAAGGTGCAAAAGCACGTTTGAGGCCGATATTGATGACATCTTTCGCATTTGTTTTTGGATTGATGCCATTGATGTTTGCAACGGGTGCAGGTGCTTATGGCAACCGATCGATCGGTACAGGAGCTATAGGTGGCATGTTGATAGGCACCGTACTTGGCGTATTTGTAATTCCCGGGCTGTTCATCATCTTTCAATCTTTGCAGGAGAAAATAAGAACTAATAAATACGATGAGCATGATGAACTGATCAAAAGCTAAATCTTTTTAAAACAGAATGCTGACTAAAATGAAAACACTGACATGGAGAAACCATATACATCCTGCAATAATTATTGCAATGATCATTGCGGTTGCTTCATGTAAAATAACGCAACCATATACGCAACCTTCCGATGCGGTAAATAATAAATTATACAGAGGCATATCAAATATTGATACAACAAGCATCGCCAATATTCCGTGGAAACAAATGTTCAGCGATACATTATTGCAATCACTTATTCAGGAAGGCATCAACAATAATTTTGATCTTAAAATTGCTGTGGCGCGCATAAAAAGCGCAGCGGCAAATGCAAAACAAAGCAAGCTTGCTTTATTCCCAGAGGTTGATGCGAATGCTGCAGCAACTTTTCAGAACGTTCCTTCTACTCAATTTGGTTTTCCGCAAACATACCTTTTTCAGGCAACCAGCAGTTGGGAAGCGGATATTTGGGGCAAATTATCCAGCGCAAAAAGAGCAGCTATTGCATCATTATTGCAAAGCGAGGCATATAAAAGAGCTGTGCAAACTCAACTGATTTCCGATATAGCTACCAATTATTATTTGCTGATGGCTTATGATCAGCAATTGGCAATAACAGAAAGAACGGTTGAGAACCGTATCAAAGAAGTTGAAACGATGAAGGTATTAAAAGAGAGTAATGTTGTTACCGGCGCAGCGGTTGTGCAAAGCGAAGCAAATCGTTATTCAGTTGAAATAACCATTCCTGATCTGAAACAAAATATTCGCGAAACTGAAAATACTTTAAGTATTTTATTGGGGAAACAGCCTGATACTATTTTCAGAAGCTCATTGCAACAACAAATTATAACCAGCGATCTTGCAACTGGCGTGCCTGCACAACTATTGGCAAATCGGCCAGACGTACAGCAGGCAGAGTATCAACTTCGCAATTCATTCGAACTGGTCAATGTTGCAAGAACATATTTCTATCCATCATTTACAATTACTTCTTCGGCCGGATTTTCAAGTACTGCCATACAGCAATTATTTAACCCTGTCAGTTTTTTTGCTAATGTCACCGGCGGGTTATTGCAGCCCATTTTTGATCAGGGAAGAAACAAGCAGCGCCTTGGCGTAGCCCAGGCAGCACAGGAAGAATATCTGAATACTTTTAAAAAAACAATATTGGTTGCAGGCCAGGAAGTGTCGGATGCATTGTTCAGTTATCAGTCTGCGATGGAAAAGCAATCACTTCGTCTGCAACAAATTTCTTATTTGGAAAAATCTGTTGATTATACAAAGCAATTACTTGAATATTCCTCAGCAACAAACTACACTGATGTGCTCACATCCGAACAAAACCTGCTGGCAGCGCAACTTAGCAGCATAAACGATAAGCTTCAACAGTTAAATGCGATAGTTAATTTATACAGAAGCCTGGGAGGAGGGTGGAAATAAATCAGGCATGCCTGAAAGTGATTTCTTTGAAAATCATAAAGTAGTTCCAAGAAATAACCATCTTCTTTGGTTAACATATTTTCCTAAAGGAATAAAATTGTAGTTTTAAGAAATCCCCAAACGATTGTAATATGAAATATACTCCGTCCGAGGAACAAGTTACATTTTACCAAGCGAATGGTTTTGTTAGCATCGATGATTTTCTTTCACCGGATGAACTTGAGCATTGGCGAAATGCAGTCATGAATGCGGTTAATGAAAGAGCTGGAAAAAAAATGCCGGGCAAAGATATTCTTGTTGGTGAGGATGATGGCATCAATGAAGATGCGGGATATTATTCGAAAGTATTCGACCAATTATTAAACCTGTGGCAAACAAATGAAGAAGTAAAAAAATTGATGACCGATGAACGCATCGGTAAAATGGCAGCAACACTTGCAGGAGTTGATGGGATAAGGATATGGCACGATCAGGCATTATTTAAAAGGCCATGGGCAAACCCAACCGCATGGCATCTCGACACACCTTTCTGGTCATTCTCCGATAGAAAAGCCATTTCTATTTGGGTAGCGCTTGATGATTCTACTTTTCAAAATGGTTGTTTATATTTTATCCCGAGATCTCATAATGAAACGAGTTTTAGCAAAATAAGCATCGGCAAAAATATGGACAGTATTTTTGAAACATATCCGCAATTTTCTAAATCTTCTTCTGTATCTGTTCCTTTGAAAGCAGGCAGCTGCACTTTTCATAATGGTCTTACCATTCATGGCGCGGGAGCCAATATGACCAGCGGTTGGCGCAGAGCGATGACTTGCGCATATATGCCGGATGGGAACAAATTTAATGGTGAACCAAATATTCTGCCAGAATCATATTTGGCAACGCTACGAATTGGCGATTTGCTCAATAATAATGAGCAGAACCCGCTTATTTATCATGTTTAATTAATGACAGTTTGAAGAGAAGAACTTTTCTGTTGCAGGGATCATTGATCAGTTCAGGAATTCCGTTTCGGAAATTAATGCCGCTGTTTGCAGATGCAGGTAATAAACAAGAGCAGTTGTATAAAGTTTTTCAAAATCCCCAATCTCTTCATCGACCCTTCGTTCGTTGGTGGTGGAACGGAGACAAAATAAATAAAGAAGAAATTTCAAGAGAATTGAATCTGTTGAAAGAAGCCGGAGTAGGAGGTGTTGAAATCAATCCGATAAAATTTCCTGCCAATACAAAAGATCTTGATAAGCAGTCAATAAAATGGTTAAGCGATGAATGGGTCGACATGCTTCAATACACGCTCATTGAAGCAAAATCATTAGGTTTAATTTGTGATCTTATTGTTGGATCTGGTTGGCCATTTGGTGCAGAATGGCTCCAGGGCGATGAGCGCACACAAATGGTTTCTATCGCAGCAAAAAAAATTGAAGGCCCGGTTAGTTATGAAGTTTCCATCTATGAACTTTTTCACGAAGCCGATCCCGCTGTCACATCTCCTTATTCAGGAAGAACAATGGAATTGATATCGCTTCATCTTGTTCCTTCGCCGTTGAATAAAATAGAAGACGCAAAAGATATTTCAGATAAAGTCATCGAAGGGAAAATAAATATTTCTGTTGCCGAAGGAAGTTATTTATTATATGCACTGGTTTCTATCAATGGTTTTATGGAAGTGATCAATGGAGCTCCGGGTGCGGATGGGCCTGTTCTTAATCATTATAATAAAGCTGCAGTTCAAAAATATCTTGATAAAATGTCTTCAGCAATTGAAGATGTTTCTGGGAAGCTGCGTGCTTTTTTTGTAGATAGCATGGAACTTGAAGGCGCAAACTGGTCGGCTGATATGTTACATGAATTCAGTAAGAGAAGGGGTTATGAACTAAAGCCATGGCTTCCTTTTGTGCTGTATAAAAGTGCGGGAATGGGAAATGTTTTTGATTATCGTTATGGTGCTGAATTTGGTTCTGAGCTGAAAGAAAAATTGAATCGCATCAGATATGATTTCGAGATCACCAAAACGGAACTGCTCAGAGAAAGATTTACAGAAACCTTTATTAGCTGGTGCAAAGAAAATAAAGTGAAATCACGTATGCAGGCTTATGGCCGTGGATATCATCCGTTGGATGGAAGTTTTGGCATTGATATTCCTGAATGCGAAACATGGATCAAGAACGGACTTGGCTCACAAATGGATGAAGAAGATTACAGAGTTGGAAGAGCTTATTCAATGATCAATAAATATGTTTCTTCAGCGGCGCATTTGCAGGGAAAGAAAGAAATCAGCTGCGAAGAGCTTACAAACACAGATCGGGTTTTTAATGAAACACTTGAGCTTTTAAAAATTGTATCTGATCAAAGCATCATATCTGGTGCAACCCATGCTGTTTTTCACGGGTTTAATTATTCGCCGAAAGAAGCAGAATTTCCAGGCTGGGTTCGCTACGGCACTTTCTTTAACGAACGAAACACCTGGTGGCCTTACATTCATTATTTTATAACTTATCGTGCGAGCCTTACGGCTGTACTGCAGCAGGCATCTATGTTTGCAGACATAGCAATCTTATCCCCGGTTGCAGACATGTGGAGCAAGTATGGCGCGCAGAATGAGCCATTTCCTTCGCTGGTTCATCCTTCATGGCAAACATTGCTATGGGAAACCATTCATAAAAACGGGAGCGGCTGTGATTATGTTTCTGAAACTGTGATACAGAATTCGGTTGTGCATAACCGTTATTTTCAATATGGGAATAGGAAATATGCTATTTTATTTCTGACAGAAGTAGAAAGCATAGAGCCAGCTACTGCAAAGAAATTAGTGGATTTTGTGGATGCGGGTGGAAAAATTTTCTGCATTGAAAAATATCCTGACAAATCACCGGGATGGCTCAATTATGAAATGCGAGATAAAGAAGTACAGGAATGCATGAGCAAAATGAAAAACCATCCTGAGCAGTTTATGCTTTTAAAAAAGCCGGAAAGGGATTTTATAAAATGGTATAAAAATGTACAAGAGAAATTCCAGCTTAACCCTTATGTAAAAATCGACAAGCCGGATGCGTTTATTAATCAGGTACGTTATCAAACTGCGAACGAAGAAATATTTTTTTTCATCAATTCAAATGATGATAAGGAATACAATCTTACTTTGACTTTTGCTAAAGAAATCATGAACAAGAAGCAGGCATGGCTATGGAATCCTGAAAATGGTGAAAAACAAATGCTTTCGATGGATTCGGATAGATTGATTATTAATATCGGGCCTGCAGGATCGAAATTGATTGTAATTGATCAGGCTAAAAAAGGAAAAAAATTCATACCGCAAGTTTCCTCCTCCGGCAGCCGCAAACAATTATCGAACTGGTCGGTTGAATGGCAGCATATTGATGGAACGATTAAGCATTCTCACATGGATGAATTAAAAGACGTAAAAGATATGCCAGAGTTTGTTTCTTTTTGCGGAACGATTATATACCGATTAAGCATAGCCGAAAATGATGTTAAAGGATTTTCGTTTTTGAGACTTGAAAAAGTGCATGGCGTTTCTGAAGTTTTTGTGAACGGAAAAAATCTCGGTGTGCAATGGCATGGATTCAGAATTTATCCAATCGATAATATATTTGACAAAGAAACCAACGAAATCGAAATTAGGATTATCACTTCAATGGGAAATTATATGAAGACGCTGAAAGATAATCCTGTTGCGCAATATTGGACGAATGAAAAAAGAAAAGATCAGCCAATTCAGTCAATGGGCCGTAATTCGGCAGGTCATATTATATTGATATATGAAATCTATCAAATTTATTTTATTTACTTTGCTTTTGCTAACGGCAATGCATACACGTGCGTCCGATTATTCTGCATCTTTATTTGGGATTAAATCAGATGGTATTACATTAAATACACGATCTATTCAGTTTGCTATTGATTATATCAACAAACAAGGCGGAGGTCGGCTTGTTTTTAGCGTAGGAAGATATCTTACTGGATCCGTTCACCTCAAGTCCAATGTTGCCCTTCAGTTGGGAGAAGGTGCAGTGATTGCCGGCTCTCTTAATCCTTTGGATTATGACAAGAAAATATTTACTGCTTTGATTTTTGCTGACAGCGTTCAAAATATTTCTATAACAGGAAGCGGTGTAATCGATGGCCAGGGCGATCAGGTTGTATCTAATCTGGTTGCGCTTATTCATAGCGGGATTATCAAAGATCCATTGAGCAACGATCGACCAACAGAATCAATAAGGCCAATGCTTTTTTATTTCAGATTATGTAAAGAGGTAACGATAAAAAATATCACGCTTAAAAATGCGGCATCATG
Source organism: uncultured Bacteroidota bacterium (assembly GCA_963718975.1). Lineage (GTDB taxonomy): Bacteria > Bacteroidota > Bacteroidia > Chitinophagales > Chitinophagaceae > Puia. The sequence goes on from CAVRBD010000001.1 coordinate 35,782, forward strand.
GGTTGAAACTTATGATCAGTGCAAAGGAGTTTTGCTGGATAGCATTAGGGTGGATAGTAAATGCTACTGGAATAATGATGGCATTGACATTGTTGATTGCGATGGCGTTACTGTCAGAAATTCATACATCGATGCAGCAGATGATGGTATTTGTTTAAAATCACACGATGGTAGCAAACAATGTCAGAGCATTCTTATACAAAAGAATAAGATACGCTCCAGCGCAAATGGTATTAAGTTCGGAACTGCATCTTATGGAGGCTTTGCGCATATCCGGATTTTAAATAATTATGTTTTTGATACTTATCGTTCCGCAGTCGCATTAGAAGCTGTTGATGGCGGAAGACTTTTTGATGTAATGATTGATAGCTTACAGGCAACTCATGTTGGCAACGCTATTTTTTTGCGCATCGGTGAGCGTGTTAGTGGAAAGAAAAGTGTCCTTCATGATATACATATTAATCATGTTGCAATAGACATAGCTGCAGGAAAACCTGATTCCGGGTATTCATATGAAGGGCCTATTGAAGATCAGCCTAGAAATATCTCGCCTGCTATAATCATAACAGGAATGCCTGGCATATTTATTTCTGATGTGAAACTAAAAAATATTACTATCAAATTTCCTGGCGGTGGCAATCCGCTTTTTGCAAAATCTTCTTTGGATGAAATAGATAAAATCCCTGAAAGACCTTCTGCTTATCCTGAGTTTTCTATGTTCAAGGAATTGCCAGCATGGGGAATATACATTCGTCATGCGCAAAATATCATTACAGAAAACATTCGTTTGGTTTGTGAAAAAAAAGATTACCGCATTGCGGTAGTACTTGATGATGTACACAGATCCATATTTAAATCAACGGACGTAAAGCTGGCTGATAAGAAAATATTTTTTATGAGCAATACTTCTGAAATAGATTTTAAATAAAATGACATCGCTAATTTCTTTATAAACAAAGGAAGTTGTATCGCAGTTTCCAAAATATAAAAAGGTGGCTTTTTGCAAAACCACCTTTTTATTAATCAAGTCAAAAAAGAAATCAGATCAGATCAAATCTATCAAGATTCATTATTTTATTCCACGCTGCAACAAAATCATTCACAAACTTTTCTTTGCCATCTTCACATGCATATACTTCTGCAATAGCGCGCAGTTCAGAGTTAGAGCCGAAGATGAGATCAACGCGAGTGCCTGTCCATTTTATTTCACCTGTTTTGCGATCGCTTCCTTCAAAAACCTGTTGTGAATCAGAAGTTGCTTTCCATGTGGTGCCGAAATCAATCAGATTAAGAAAAAAATCATTGGTAAGTGCTTCCGGATTTTTTGTAAACACACCGTGTTTCGATTGATCATAATTTGTGTTGAGCACACGCATTCCTCCAACAAGCACTGTCATTTCTGGCGCAGTTAACGTCAACAGTTGTGCTTTATCAATCAGCATTGCTTCGGCTGACGTTGTGTGCTTGCTTTTTATGTAATTGCGAAAACCATCTGCAGCAGGTTCAAGCGCAGCAAATGATTCCACATCGGTTTGCTCTTGCGATGCATCAGTGCGCCCTGCTGTAAAAGGAACTTTTACTTCATGGCCGGCGTTCTTAGCTGCTTTCTCAACAGCTGCACATCCTGCCAACACTATAAGATCGGCAAGCGAAACTTGTTTGCGATCACTCTGCGCACTGTTGAATTCTGTTTGAATATTTTCAAGGGCATCTAAAACTTTTGCCAATTGAGGTGGGTTATTTACTTCCCAATATTTCTGCGGAGACAAGCGGATGCGTGCGCCATTTGCTCCTCCTCTTTTATCAGAGCCACGGAAAGTTGATGCTGATCCCCATGCAGCAGATACAAGTTGAGACACGGAAAGCCCTGATGTAAGTATCTTAGCTTTCAATGCGTCGACATCTTTTTCGTCAATCAATTTAAATGTAGCAGTTGGAATTGGATCCTGCCAGATTAATATTTCCGCAGGCACTTCAGAACCAAGATAACGTGCACGCGGTCCCATATCGCGATGCGTAAGTTTGAACCATGCACGTGCGAACGCATCCGCAAACTCATCAGGGTGCTCATAAAAATGTCTTGAAATTTTTTCGTACGCCGGATCTGTTCTCAATGCAAGATCAGTCGTAAGCATTGTCGGTACATGTCGCTTTGAAGAATCGTGAGCATCGGGCATTGCATCTTTTCCCGCGCCTCCTTTTGGTTTCCATTGATGTGCGCCAGCCGGGCTTTTTGTCAATTCCCATTCATATCCGAAAAGATTTTCGAAAAAATTGTTGCTCCATTTTGTTGGTGTTGTGGTCCATGCACCTTCAAGCCCGCTTGTGATCGTATCTCCCGCATTGCCTTTGCCGAAACTATTTTTCCAGCCGAGGCCTTGCTCTTCAATGCCTGCACCTGCGGGTTCTTTGCCAACGTATTTGCCGGGATCAGCAGCTCCATGTGTTTTGCCAAAACTGTGACCACCTGCAATCAGCGCTACTGTTTCATAATCATTCATCGCCATTCGGCCAAAAGTTTCGCGAATGTCACGTGCAGATGTGATCGGATCAGGATTTCCGTTAGGCCCTTCCGGGTTCACATAAATTAGCCCCATCTGAACAGCACCAAGCGGATTTTCCAATTCACGATCGCCAGTATAGCGCTTATCACCCAACCATTCTTTTTCGTAGCCCCAATAAACATCTTCTGCAGGTTCCCAAACATCTGCGCGTCCGCCACCGAAACCAAAAGTTTTCAAGCCCATTGATTCCAGCGCGCAGTTGCCCGTAAGTATCATCAAATCTGCCCACGAAAGTTTCTTGCCGTATTTCTGTTTTACCGGCCACAACAATAAACGAGCTTTGTCTAGGTTCACATTATCAGGCCAGCTATTGAGCGGTGCAAAACGCTGTGTGCCGAAACCGCCGCCACCACGGCCATCCTGAATGCGATATGTGCCTGCACTGTGCCATGCCATGCGGATGAAGAATGGCCCATAATGTCCAAAATCAGCTGGCCACCAGTCTTGCGACTTTGTCATCAAATCAAAAATGTCTTTTTTTACTGCGGCCAGATCAAGTTTTTTAAATTCTTCCGCGTAATTAAATTCTTCACCCATCGGATTGGAAAGAGAAGAATGTTGACGAAGAATATTTAATCTTAATTGATTGGGCCACCAGTCGCGGTTCCTTGTGCCACCGCCTGCAGTTTGTTTGAGCGCTCCTCCGGAAAACGGGCATTTGGCTGCAGCGCCTGGATTGTTGAATTCTGATAATTTGCTGTGATCTGTATGATTTTCCATTTTTTAAATTTTGAAATGAATTTTTTTAATGGCAATTAAAATTTGAGCTTCAAAACTAAAGTAGTGCTGTTAATAAATCTAATTGATTATTTTTATGATCATATAGTTATTATCTATGACGTTTACACAACTCGAATACATTATAGCATTGGATACTCACCGTCATTTTGCACTAGCTGCTGAGAAATGTTTTGTCACGCAACCAACGCTTAGCATGCAAATTCAAAAGTTGGAAGAAGAACTTGGAGTGAAAATTTTTGACCGCACAAAACAGCCTGTCATCCCTACTGAAATTGGCGCTGCTGTTATCGCGCAGGCACGCACAACTCTCAGAGAATCTCTCACGATTAAACAAATTATCGATCACAAGAAAGATGCTCTTTCAGGAGAATTGCATATTGGCATTATCCCCACATTGGCTCCCTATTTATTGCCACCTCTATAT
>CAVRBD010000002.1:0-164540 GCA_963718975.1 uncultured Bacteroidota bacterium
CCCTTGATGATCTGCGGCAGCCAGATCAGCAGGCCATAGAGGCCGACGAGTGCGGAGCCGAACAGGATCGCCGAGCGCCAGGAACACCACCGCATCGACGAAGATGTCGCCGAACTTGAAGGTCCGGTCCTTCTCGAGGGCCGCCCGCTCGCGCGCCAGCTCGCCCATCGGCGGCGAGCCGCGTTCGGCGGGCTCGAGCCGATGAGCATCTTCCGGCCGGTTGGGCAGGAAGCGGGGGAGAACGGCGGCCCAGCAGCATCGCCGGCACGCCTTCGAGCACGAACATCCATTGCCAGCCGTGGAGGCCGCCGAACCCGTCGCCATAGGTCATGATCTGGGTCGAGAGCGGGCCGCCGATCACGGCCGCGAACTGGCCCGCGATGATGTAGCCGCCGACGGGGCGGGCGCGATGGCGGTCGGGAACCAGAAGGTGGCGGGCGGTGAAGCGGAGGCCGCCGCAGGGACCCGCCTCGGCGGCACCCAGGAAGAAGCGCAGCGCGTAGAAGCTGGGCCCGTTCCAGACGAAGGCCATCAGCGCGGCGATGAGGCCCCAGCTCAAGAGGATGCGCGCGATCCAGAGGCGGGCACCCAGCCGATGTCATCGCGAGGTTCTTCGGCGCCTCGAGCACCATGTAGCCCAGAAGAGGAAGAATGCTGGCGCCGAAGCCGCAGAAGCCAGGGCGAGAGCGACAGATCCTGGTTCACACACACACCCACACACACACACACACACACACACACACACACACACACACACACACACACACACACACAAGAAGGAGTATCCGAACCAGAGGCATTCTGAATGGGTATCCGAGATCGCACCCCCGCCGGGTTGGTGACAATCGCCACCGATTCACGAGCATCAACGTCGATCTGAATATGTAGTACCTGTCATGGGCGGAGGCAAAGGTTAATGGGAAAACGGTGGCGATGGAGACGGCGGGGTGGTCTTACCCATTGAACATTATCGTTGTCTTCAACTCGCGGTTGCGCTTGATTCTTTACACGGAAGTCAAGTACTCACAGATTCTGCAAATTGGTTACTCATCATCCGTACAACCGCCGAGTTTAAACCGATCCTCGTGCTCCTGCATAACAAATGCAACGTAAAACGAGAGAGAGAGAGAGAGAGAGAGAGAGAGAGAGAGAGAGAGAGAGAGAGCGAGAGAGAGAGACCTTCATGCTGGAGCCATCGACAATGAGCTCAATACCCCATCGCAAGCGCCCGTTGACGAGGAATTCCACCGAGTGCCCCCGCACTGTCGAAGCAGCGCCCGACATTCGAGTGGACCACCGTGGTGCGGGGGAGTCGAACCCGTGGCTGCGCTGTGAAGCACGTATTGCCGTCCACAACTTCATTATTCATTGCGACCTCTTTTGATTTTGCCTGAGCTTCTGCATCTTTGAAATAATTGTAGTGCGCTTCCAAAGAATCCATTTCAAAATAGCCAATCCTGAAAGTAGATGCACTTTGCTTTTCAGTAGCCACAGATATTTTCTTTATCTGCTCGGTATGATTAAAAAATAAATAAAACAGAACGCCAATAAGCGCCAAACAAATAACACTGATTATTATGGAGAAATTTTTCATCAAAACTTTTTTTGCAATTTATAATCTTTCGCGAAAACAGAAGTGTTAAAACAATTTTGCTTTTGATATTTATATGTCAGCTTTCCCAGCTTCGATTAAACATCGTTGAGACGCTCCGTTCATCTGTTGTAATGCCTTCAGCTTCAACATCACAAAATCGAATATGCATTTAATCGCACCTGTCAGATTTCTAAAACCTGACAGGCTCTAAGTTGACAGCTTTTCCTGGCAACTCCAAAGAAAAGCACAATAAAAAAAGCAGGAAGAAAATCTTCCTGCTTAAAATTTTATACGATAAAAGAATCAATTATTCTTCTTCATCAAAATTCATCGCTTCGCGTGTTGTTTGAAGCAGTTCATATTCTTCTTTGCTTCCTACGATCATATTCTCAAATTCACGCAAACCTGTACCTGCTGGTATCGGGTGACCTGTGATAACATTTTCTTTCAGCCCAAGCATATCATCCGTTTTGCCTTGTATAGCTGCAGATGAAAGTACTTTGGTTGTTTCCTGGAATGATGCAGCTGAGATCCAGCTTTGAGTACCCAGCGAAGCTTTGGTGATACCCAGCAACAATGGTGCAGATGTAGCAGGGTTTGCATCTCGGAATTCTGCCAGTTTTTTATCGCTGCGGCGCAGGATGGAATTTTCTTCCCGCACTTCACGAAGGCTAACAATCTGTCCTGGTTTCAATTTGCTCGAATCACCCGGCTTCAGTAACAACTTTCTTATCAAAGATCCAGTCGTTTTCATCGAGGAATTCAAATTTATCAACTGTATCTTCTTCCAGGAAACGTGTATCTCCCGGATCAACGATGGTCAGTTTACGCATCATCTGGCGAACGATCACTTCAATGTGTTTATCATTGATCTTCACACCCTGCAAACGATATACTTCCTGAATTTCATTCACCACATATTCCTGAACCGCAAATGGTCCTTTGATAGAAAGAATATCTGCAGGCGCAATCTGTCCGTCAGACAACTGAGCACCGGCTTTGATAAAGTCACCATCCTGCGCCAGGATCTGACGGGTCAGGGGAACAAGGTATTTTTTCACAACACCATCTTTTGCTTCAACGATGATTTCGCGGTTACCACGTTTGATATTACCAAAAGCAACCACACCATCAATTTCAGAAACAACTAGCCGGGTTGCCCGGGTTACGTGCTTCAAACAATTCAGTTACGCGTGGAAGACCACCCGTGATATCACGCAGTTTACCGAGCACGCGTGGAATCTTCACGATAACCTGACCTGCTTTCACATCATCGCCTTCTTCCATCACGATATGCGAACCAACCGGCAGGTTATATGATTTTATTTCTTTAGCGCCTTCAATATTGATTGAAGGAATCTTGGTTTTATCTTTTGTTTCGATAACCACTTTTTCGCGGTGGCCTGTTTGTTCATCGGCTTCTTCACGGTAAGTAATACCTTCAATAACGCTTTCAAATTTCACAGTTACCGGCGATTTCAGAAATGATCACATTGTTGAACGGATCCCATGTGCAGATAACATCGCCTTTGGTTACTTTCTGTCCGTCTTTCACATTCAGAGTTGCACCATAAGGAACGTTATTGGTGATCAACAACCGGTCATTCTTCACATCCATGATACGCACTTCACCGGTACGGCCAATAACAATCTGATACTTTCTGCCTTCATTATTTTCGACTGGTTACAGTACGCAATCCATCAAACTGAATGGTTCCGTCGAACTTAGCGATCATTGTAGATTCAACAGAAGCAGAACCCGCAACACCACCCACGTGGAAGGTACGCAGTGTAAGCTGTGTACCCGGCTCACCGATGGACTGTGCAGCGATGATACCGACCGCATCACCTTTCTGGGTCGTATAACCTGTTGCCAGGTTTTTACCATAACATTTCACGCACACACCACGTTTGCTTTCGCAGGTCAGTACAGAACGGATTTCAACGGTTTCAATGCCTGCTTCTTCAATTCTCTTTGCAATTTCTTCTGTGATTTCTTCACCGGCAGTTACAATCAATCTTATCTGTAACGGGATCATAAACATCGTGCAAAGAAGTACGGCCGAGGATACGGTCATACAATGGTTCTACAATATCTTCATTATCTTTCAATGCTGAAGTGGCAATACCTCTCAATGTTCCGCAATCTTCTTCATTGATCACAACATCCTGCGCAACGTCAACCAGACGACGGGTCAGGTAACCCGCATCCGCCGTTTTCAACGCCGTATCCGCAAGACCTTTACGCGCACCGTGCGTAGAGATGAAGTAATCCAATACATTCAACCCGCCTTTAAAGTTCGAAAGGATCGGGTTTTCGATGATTTCACTTCCGGTGGAACCGGATTTTCTTGGCTTGGCCATCAGTCCCCTGATACCGGCAAGCTGCTTAATCTGTTGTTTGGAACCACGGGCACCGGAATCAAGCATCATATAAACAGAGTTGAATCCTTGTTTATCATGCTGCCAGTTCACGGATCAGCGTTTCAGTAATACGGGTATCCACACGGGACCAGATATCAACGATCTGGTTATAACGTTCATTATTGGTGATCAGACCCATGTTGTAGTTATCCCAAACCTCATCCACTTCACCTTTTGCATTGTCCAGCAATTCCTCCTTTGTATCAGGAATGATCAGGTCATTGATATTGAATGACAGACCACCGCGGAACGCCATCCGGAAACCCAATTGTTTGATATCATCCAGGAACTTCGCTGTTTTAGGAACGTTTGTCCATTTGATAATATCGCCAATGATTTCACGCAAAGATTTTTTAGTAAGCAGTGCATTGACAAAACCAACTTCTGTAGGAACATGCTGATTGAACAGCACACGGCCAACCGTCGTTTCAATCAATTTCTTTTGCAAGTCACCATCTTGCGTTGCTGACATTCGCTTTTACTTTGATGAAAGCATGCAGATCAACACTGCCTTCATTATATGCAATGATCACTTCTTCGGCAGCTATAGAAGGCTTTTCCTTCGCCTTTCACTTTTTCAGTTGCAGTAGATTTTTTGCCTTTGGTGATATAATACAAACCAAGCACCATGTCCTGTGAAGGAAGGGTGATTGGCGTACCATTCTGCGGGTTCAGAATGTTATGAGAAGACAAGCATCAACAACTGTGCTTCCAGAACAGCAGCATTGCTCAACGGCACGTGAACGGCCATCTGGTCACCATCAAAATCGGCGTTGAACGCTGTACACACCAGCGGGTGCAATTGGATCGCTTTTCCTTCGATCAGTTTTGGCTGGAAAGCCTGGATTGACAACCGGTGCAAGCGTTGGAGCACGGTTCAGCATAACCGGATGCCCTTTCAATATATTTTCAAGGATATCCCAAACAATGGCTTCTTTTTTATCAACCAATTTTCTTGCGCTCTTCACTGTTTTCACAATGCCTCTTTCAATCAGTTTGCGAATGATAAATGGTTTGAACAATTCGGCAGCCATATCTTTTGGCAAACCGCACTCATGCAGTTTCAATTCAGGGCCTACCACGATTACCGAACGACCAGAATAATCAACACGTTTACCCAAGCAGGTTCTGACGGAAACGGCCTTGTTTACCTTTCAGTACATCGCTCAATGATTTCAGTGCACGTCCGCCTTCTGCTTTAACGGCATTGGATTTACGGCAGTTATCAAACAAGCGAATCGATCGCTTCCTGCAACATACGTTTTTCATTACGCAAGAATCACTTCAGGAGCTTTGATCTCCAACAATCTTTTCAAACGGTTATTACGGATGATAACACGGCGATATAGATCATTCAGATCAGAAGAAGCAAAACGACCGCCATCCAAAGGCACCAGCGGACGCAATTCCGGTGGAATAACAGGAATATATTGCATCACCATCCACTCAGGACGGTTGGTAATTCTTGTATTGGCATCGCGGAAAGCTTTCAACAACGCTCAAACGTTTTAAAGCATCAGCTTTACGTTGTTGAGAAGTTTCATTTGCAGCAGCATGCGCGAAGGTCGAATGACTAACTGATCAAGATCAATTCGTTCGCAGCAGATCATGCACAGCTTCAGCGCCCATTTTGGCGATGAATTTATTTGGATCTTCATCGGGCAAGATATTGGTTGTCTTTCGGAAGCGTTTCCAAAATTTCCAGATATTCTTCTTCCGTCAAGCAAGTCGCCAAAGTTTTGTCCTTTGTCAACGCACGGATACCGGTTTGAATTACCACATATCTTTCGTAATACATAATGCGTTTCCAGTTTCTTAGAGCTCATGCCCAACAAATAGCCGATTTTATTTGGCAAGCTTTTGAAATACCAGATATGAACAACAGGCACAACCAATTTGATATGGCCCATGCGTTCACGGCGAACTTTCTTTTCGGTTACTTCAACACCGCAACGGTCGCACACAATGCCTTTGTAGCGGATGCGCTTGTATTTTCCGCAAGCACATTCGTAGTCTTTTACCGGCCCGAAAATACGCTCGCAGAACAAACCATCTCTTTCAGGTTTGTAAGTGCGATAGTTGATGGTTTCAGGCTTCAGAACTTCCCCATAAGATCTTTCAAGGATGGAATCGGGCGAAGCTAATCCGATAGTGATTTTTGAGAAAGACGGTCTGGGGCGATTTTCTTTTTTAATAGCCATATTTGAATGTAGTTTTATTAGATTTTGGTATGTAGCGTTCAAACAATAAAAATGCCTTCAATCAAAGACTTTCCCTTCAATCGAAAACTATACTGACCATCAATGTTTTAGCGCTGAAATACCATGTAAAATTGCCAACTTGCCTAAATTAAGGACGGCAAAGGTAAAGATAAAACAATAAACAACCATAAAAGGTTTTCAAAAATCTACTGCTCTTTTTGCAGAAATTTTTGCCTTATCACGTTCTGAACCGGAACGCCCAGAATTTTGCTTTCAAGCCAGGAAATAATATCCAGATAAGAAAATGCACGTGTGGCAAAAGGGTTCTTTTCTAATTTTTTCAATTTGTCAAGAAGCCTTTCAAATTCGGGCTTTAATTCTTTTGGCGTTAATCGGAATGAGCGGCGCAAAAAGACGAATACTTCTTCTTCCACAACACCCAAATTTTCCATTTGCGCCATGAAGCGATAAACAGATTTAATCAGATATTCAAGCAATTGATAATTCTCCAACTCATAATGTGCAATCAAATGCAACAATCGCGAATAACATTGCAAATCCGTTCTCAAATTCACTTTCCAGTTAATGATTTTATTGAGATAATCAATCGCTGTTTCATAATCAGCACTGCCAAAATACAGCGAAGCAAATTTGTAATAAAAAACAAGCACACGATGTTTGTCAATGAACAAGTAATATTCATCAAGCTTCTGTAAGATCTCCGGAACAATTTGTTTGCCCTCGGTAAAAGTGCCTTCAATGAAATGTTTATTGATGCGCGAAATATTCAGGTATATGAAGGTCTGGATGAGATTATTATCATTATTCAAAACGATTTCTGATCCTGAAAATTTCTCAAACTGCTGAAGCGTTTCTAAAAATTTTTTATAGTTCTGCAAATCGAAATGAGCGCCAAGCAAATTGTGCATGCCTTTTATATAATGCACCGTTTCTATATCGATCATGAATTTCTCTTTAGCAAAAAGATCGACCCATTTTTGCGCGTAGCGATAGTAAAGTAAAAAATCCTGCCTGATAAAAGCATACCAGCAATAGCTTTGGTATAAATATAATTTTTCGTAGAACCCGCTGCAGTCATCATTATTAGCGGGAACGCTTTCTTCAAAAAATTTCTGAACGGCATCTTCATCAACCTTATTTCTTGCATGCCCGTTCTTAATATACCAACTATACAATTGCAAAGATAGATTGGATAAATTCCCGATCATCTGAAGTCGTTTGTTGGTCTCATCAACTTCAATTGCCAACTGATCAGCTCTGTCTTGCATGCTTCGCGTGATGTGCAGCGCTTCGATTTTCTTTTCGAAAAACAGAACCTGTAATAAAAAAGTGAGCTGATTATTTTCCTGAGCGTATTCTTTTATCTTGTCCAAAGTTTTCAGGCTTTGCAGATAAAGACCTTTGTTATAAAGAATGCGCGCAAAATCTAACTGCTCGTGAAGTTGCATGTCAATATTCCCATCGTTCCTTAATAAGCGAAGGCTCGATAAAATTTCGCGGTATAAATGCGCCTTCATATTCGACAATTGTTGCTTGGCAATTTTCTTGTTACGTTTCAACAATTGCACTTCATCATACACATCCATACTGTCCAAAGCATCAAATAATTGGATGATTTTCAAGTCTTCTGCAGCAGAATTTCTGGTCACATAAAGCTTAAAATTGCGCTTTTCCGACTTTTTAAGCGATTTCATCAATTGGAACAGTGTATCTGACGAACGGTTGGGCATTGTAATTAAAAAACTTTAAAAGTCTTTACTGGCAAAGGTTTTAGCTATTTTTTAACCTATTGCGCAATGTAAAACAGTTGTAACTTTGATTTCCCTGCCAATATAAACAAAGATAAATTCGGGGTTGTTGTTTTTTTCAATTCAATCCATTTTATGCCTGAAAAAAAAATCTTCATCTTCGACACCACGCTCCGCGACGGCGAGCAGGTGCCAGGTTGCAAACTTAACACAAAAGAAAAAATTGAGCTTGCATTGAAATTGGAAGAACTGGGCGTAGATGTTCTTGAAGCCGGTTTCCCGATTTCCAGCCCCGGCGATTTTCATTCGGTAGAAGAAATATCGAAAATCCTCAAAAACGCTACAGTTTGCGGATTAACGCGTGCCGTGCAAAAAGATATCGAGGTTGCCGCAGAAGCGTTGAAATATGCAAAACGCCCGCGTATCCACACAGGAATCGGCACCTCTGATTATCATATCAAAAGCAAATTCAATTCCACAAGAGAAGAAATTTTAAAACGCGCAACACAAGCCGTTAAGTGGGCAAAGAATTTTGTGGATGATGTTGAGTTTTATGCAGAAGATGCAGGCAGAACGGATAATGATTATCTCGCTCAGGTAATAGAAGCCGTTATTGCGGCGGGCGCAACAGTGGTGAACATTCCGGACACAACCGGCTATTGCTTGCCTTATCAATACGGCGATAAAATTGCTTACTTAGTCAATAATGTAAAAAATATTGACAAAGCGATTATCTCTTGCCATTGTCATAATGATCTTGGGTTAGCAACTGCAAATTCAATTGCCGGCGTAATTGCAGGAGCACGACAAATTGAATGTACCATTAATGGTTTGGGCGAAAGAGCCGGCAACACTTCGATGGAGGAATGTGTGATGGTGATCCGGCAACATAAACATTTAGGTTTTTATACTGATATAAATACACAATTGCTAAACCCTATGAGCAGATTGGTTTCTGATACGATGCGCATGCCGGTTCAGCCAAATAAAGCGATTGTTGGCTCGAACGCATTTTCGCATTCATCAGGAATCCATCAGGATGGTTTTTTGAAAGATTCATTAACGTACGAGATTATTAACCCCGAAGAAGTGGGTGCAGGCGAATCAAAAATTGTGCTCACCGCAAGAAGCGGCAGAAGTGCACTGGCATTCCGTTTCCGCAAAATCGGTTATGAATTTACGCGAAATGATATTGATGTTTTATATGAAAGGTTTCTAAAAATCGCCGATACAAAAAAAGAAATTGTTGAGGAAGACTTGCATGAAATGGCAAAGAGCCATAAACCTATTGAAGAAATTGCATAATTAAGCTATGAGCTTCGAGCTGTGAGCATTTGGCAACGCTCGAAGCTCATAGCTCTCAGCTCAAAGCTAGATATAAAATGAGCAAAACACTTTTCGAAAAAATCTGGGACACGCATGTTGTCAAAACCATTGAAGGCGGCCCTTCTGTTTTGTATATCGACAAACACCTGATCCATGAAGTGACCAGCCCGCAAGCATTTGCGGGATTGAATAAAAGAGGCATAAAAGTTTTTCGCCCGAAACAAATTGTGGCGACTGCAGATCATAATGTGCCTACTATTAACCAGCACTTGCCAATTAAAGAAGAGCTATCCAGATTACAAGTTGAGGCATTGATAAAAAATTGTGCAGAGCACGAAATTGAATTATATGGCCTCGGCCACCCGTTTCAGGGAATTGTTCATGTGATTGGGCCTGAGCTCGGCATCACGCAGCCCGGGATGACGATTGTTTGCGGCGACAGTCACACTTCAACTCACGGCGCGTTTGGAAATATTGCATTTGGCATTGGAACAAGCGAAGTGGAAATGGTGATGGCAACCCAATGCCTGCTTCAAAGCAAACCAAAGCTGATGCGCATTAATGTGGAAGGCAAATTAAACAAAGGTGTAGTGAGCAAAGATATTGTGCTGTATATTATTTCATTGATCAGCGCAAGTGGTGCAACTGGCTATGCCGTTGAGTTTGCGGGCTCTGCCATCCGTTTGCTTTCAATGGAAGCGCGCATGACCATTTGTAATATGAGCATTGAAATGGGCGCACGTTGCGGCATGATTGCTCCCGACGAAACTACTTTTCATTATATGAAAGGAAGATTGTTTGCACCACAAGGAATAAATTTTGATGAGAAAATCGCATACTGGTCAACGTTATATAGCGATGAAGGCGCAAAGTTTGATAAGGAAATAAATATTAATGCCATTGATATTGAGCCAATGATTACTTACGGAACTAATCCAGGAATGGGCATTGGTGTTTCAAAACATATACCATCATTGAACGAAGTAGCCGATAACGAAAAGCCATATTTCGAAAAATCGCTTGAATATATGGACCTGCAGCCCGGCGCAAATATCAAAGGGAAAAAAGTGGATTATGTTTTCATTGGCAGTTGCACAAACAGCCGCATCGAAGATCTGCGGATGGTGGCATCTTTCGTGAAAGGAAAAAAGAAAGCAGACAATGTGCAAGTGTGGGTTGTGCCCGGAAGCAAGCAAGTAGAAAAGCAAGCAATTGAAGAGGGTATTAATAAAATTTTTGAAGAAGCAGGCTTCAATCTTCGTCAGCCAGGGTGCAGTGCATGTTTGGGAATGAATGAAGATAAAATTCCCGCTGGCAAATATTGCATTAGCACAAGCAATAGAAATTTTGAAGGAAGACAAGGGCCTAATGCACGAACAATGCTGGCAAGTCCATTAACCGCAGCGGCAGCAGCTATTACTGGCGAGGTTAGCGATGTAAGAGACTTAATTTGAAAATTGAAATAGATTAAAATGAGAACCCTTTTATTAATTATTCTTTTTTGCACGGCAACAAGTTCAGTTTTGCGCGCACAAACTTTTACATTAAAAAGCAAAGACATTGGTGGACAAGCAACCGACAAGCAAGTTTATAATGGTTTTGGTTGCACAGGTGAAAATCTTTCTCCTGAATTGTATTGGGAAAATGTTCCTGCAGGCACAAAAAGTTTTGCTGTCACGATGTATGACCCTGATGCGCCTACTGGCAGCGGCTTTTGGCATTGGGTGGTTTTTGACATTCCTGCAAATACAACTGAATTAAAAACCGGGGCAGGAAATATTGCAAAAGGATTAATGCCAGCAGGAGCTATTCAAAGCAACACCGATTTTGGTCAGGCTGGTTATGGCGGCCCTTGCCCACCACAGGGTCATGGCTTTCACGAATATCGCATCACGATTTATGCTTTGAAAGTTGATAAGCTTGGCCTTGATAAAAATGCAACGCCCGCGTATGTCGGTTTCAATCTTTTTTCAAACACTATTGAGAAAGCGACGCTGGTAATGTATTACAAGCGATGAGCCAAGAGCTTTGAGCTGCGAGCGATGAACAATAAATAAAATGAATAGAGAAAATATGATACCAACTTTAGTAACTCCGATTGGACATCGTTGCGTCGCAATCCGTTCATCTGTTGTGCTACTATTGAGCGCTTCAAAAATTCAACAAACTTTATTCACGATTCACCATTGACCATTCACGACATGAGCAAAAGCATCAACATAATAAAAAGCACTACAGTTCCGGTTAATATAGAAAATGTGGATACTGACCAGATTATTCCGGCGCGATTTCTGAAAGCAACAACAAGAGATGGTTTTGGCGAAAATCTTTTTCGCGACTGGAGATATAACAGTGATGGGCAACCGAAAAAAGATTTCGTCCTGAATAATCCAACTTACCATGGGAAAATTTTGGTGGCGGCAAAAAATTTTGGATGTGGCTCCAGCCGTGAACATGCTGCATGGGCAATTAAAGATTTTGGATTTGATGTGGTCGTGAGCAGCTTCTTCGCAGACATCTTTAAGAATAACGCGCTTAATAATTTTCTATTACCCGTAACCGTTAGTGACGAATTTTTGCAGAAAACTTTTTCTGCTATAGAAAAAAACCCTGAAACAGAAATTGAAGTGAACCTTGAAAAGCAAACCATCACATTAACAGCAACTAGCGAGCAGGAAAAATTTGAGATTAATAATTATAAAAAAACATGCTTGCTGAATGGATATGACGACATTGATTACCTGCTCAGCATCAAAAGCGAAATTGAAAAATTTGAAACCTCTATAAACTAAATTTTAGAAACCCTCTATGAACAAGAACATCGTAGTAATTGAAGGAGACGGAATCGGGCCGGAAGTAACGCGACAATCAATCAAAGTGCTGAATGCAATCGCTGACCAGTTCGGTCATGAATTTAATTATCGCTATTGCCTGATGGGCGCTGATGCCATCGACAAAACAGGCAACCCATTGCCAGACGAAACCATTGAAGCATCATTGAACAGCGATGCTATTTTGTTTGGAGCAATCGGTCATCCAAAATATGATAATGACCCCACGGCAAAAGTAAGGCCCGAACAAGGTTTGCTTAAATTGAGAAAATCATTGCAACTGTTTGCAAATATTCGCCCGATAAATAGCTACCCCTCTTTGCACCATTTGTCGCCATTGAAAACAAAAAATATTGAGGATGTAGATTTCGTCATCTTCCGCGAATTAACCGGCGGTATTTATTTTGGCAAGAAAGAAACAAATGCGGAAGGAACAAGTGCTGTTGACGATTGCACATACACAACAGAAGAAATTGAGCGCATTTCTCATCTTGCATTTAAGCAAGCTCAACAAAGAAGAAAAAAATTGACCCTGGTTGATAAAGCAAATGTTCTTGAAACATCGAGGCTTTGGAGAAAAGTGGTGAAAGATATTTCATCTCAATATAAAGATGTAGCACTTGATTTTTTATTTGTTGATAATGCTGCGATGCAGATTATTTTAAACCCCAAACAATTTGATGTCGTTCTCACGGAAAATATGTTTGGTGATATCATTAGCGATGAAGCAAGTGTAATCAGCGGCTCACTTGGTCTATTACCATCTGCTTCTATTGGAAGCGGCTCTGCTTTATTCGAACCAATTCATGGTTCTTATCCCCAAGCGGCAGGAAAAGACATTGCAAATCCTATTGGTTCTATATTATCAGCAGCCATGTTGCTCGAACATTTTGGTTTGAACAAAGAAGCGCTCCTTATCAGGGCTGCTGTGATTTGGACATTAGACAATGGATTTGTTACGAAAGATATTGACCCGGTAAATTTTTATTTCACATCAACCATTGGCGAATTGATCAGCGATTTTGTATCAAACAAAATCCATGTGGATGTGAATAAAGAAAATATTGAATTGAGGAAATCGACAATAATATAAGGCGGATGGTAAAAGGTTTAAGGTAGAAGGAATACAGTCCTTAAACCGTACACCCTACACCTTCAACCTTCGAAAAAGTTCTTTGTTTATAAAAAGGCGGTTCGTATATTCGCATTACAATGGTTCTTTCATGTTGAACAGCAGAGCAAATAATGTCATTAGTCTTCTCGCCGCAATTATTATTGTGGTGGTCATTATTATTCCTGCAACAAATGGAGGAGGCTGTTAAAGTATAAAAACAAAAATCAAAATACTAAGCGACCCGCCTCCAAAAAGGCGGGTTTCTTTTTTGTCTGAACGGGGATTTTTGAGATTGGTAGTATTGAAAGGAAAAAAAGATTTATAACAGCAATGTATAACCGAATTGAAGAAATCGTATATCGTACATCTAAAATCGTAAATAGCATGGCATCTTATTATGATCAAAACACAATTCTTTATCTGAATGGAGAATTTGTAAAAGCATCGGAAGCGAAAATTGATTTGTACAGTCAGTCTCTTCATTATGGCTATGCCGTATTTGAAGGAATTCGGTCATACAAGACGGTGAGCGGCGAAACAAAAATCTTTAAAGAAGCTCCGCATTTTGAAAGATTGAAGAATTCTGCGAATGCAATAAATATCTCTTACCCATATAATGCAAAAGAATTGATAGATGCGACTTATGAAGTGCTGAAAAGGAATAATCTTCAAAACGCATATATAAGACCGTTGGTTTTTGCTCCGGCAAATATGAGCTTCACAAAAAACGATGAATCTTATATTACCATCGAAGCCTGGGAGATGGGGAAATTTTTAGGAGATAAATTATTGAAGATAATGACATCGCCGTTTGAGAGGCCAAATCCGAAAGCATTTAAAATGGAAGCCAAAGCTGCGGGACATTATGTGAATTCGATCGTTGCTAGCCAGGATGCAAAAGCGAAAGGTTTTGATGAAGCATTATTAAATGACATAAATGGTTTTGTTGCAGAAGCTCCGGGCGCAAATATGTTTTATGAAAAAGATGGAAAATTATTTACGCCGGCATTAGGAAATATTTTGCCGGGAATCACAAGAGCAACAGTTTTAGAAATATGCCATGAGCTTGATATTCCGGTTGAAGAAAAATTTTTTACAACAGAAGAAGTAAAAGAAGCTGACGCTGCATTTTTCTGCGGAACTGCTGCTGAAGTAATCGGGTGGGAAAGTTTGGATGGCGTGAAGATGAAAAAAGAATGGAATGAAACATTGAGCAAAGTGATTCAGGATGCTTATAAAGCGAGAGTGGTTGAGAAAGAATTTAAACCGGAATTGGCATAGTGGTTTGTTTCGACTAGCTCCGGCCTTTAGGCCGGAGAAATAAGAAATGAACGTTGATCCCGATCGTGAAAATGAAGTTCACTAGAAATATAAAAGTACAAGAGTGCGACGCAAGGATGATGAGCATAGAACAAATGTTGGTTAACAAAAAAAAACAGCAATTAACAGTAACGGATAACCGAAAATAAAGAAACCTAAAATCGTAAATTAAAATGGATGAACTGAACAAATACTCCAAAACGCTCACGCAGGATGAAACACAACCAGGCGCACAAGCGATGCTTTATGCAATCGGTTTTAAAGATGAGGATTTTAAGAAAGCACAAGTCGGCATCGCCAGTATGGGTTGGGATGGGAATCCATGCAACATGCACCTGAATGATTTGGCGACTACTGTTAGAAAAAGCGTGAATGCAATAGATGGATTATTGGGCTTACGTTTTTATACTATTGGTGTGAGCGATGGGATTAGCATGGGAACAGATGGAATGCGTTTTAGTTTGGTAAGCCGCGACGTGATTGCAGACAGCATTGAGACAAATGCAAGCGCACAATATTATGATGCGCTGATTACGATTCCGGGTTGCGATAAAAATATGCCGGGCTGCATTATGGCAATGGGGAGATTGAATCGCCCGTCGATTATGTTGTATGGAGGAACGATTGCGCCGGGTCATTATCATGGGCAAGACTTGAATATCGTCTCAACATTCGAAGCGCTCGGACAAAAAATTGCGGGCAACCTTGCTGAAGCAGACTTTAAAGCGATCGTGAGAAATGCTTGTCCGGGAGCAGGGGCATGTGGAGGCATGTACACTGCAAACACAATGGCAGCGGCAATTGAAGCCATAGGAATGAGCATGCCTTATTCATCTTCAAACCCAGCGCTGAGCGAAGAAAAACAAAAAGAATGCGAAGCGGTTGGCAAAGCAATAAAATTATTATTGGAAAAAGATATCAAGCCGAAAGATATTATGACACGCAAGGCATTTGAAAATGCAATCACTGTTATAATGATCCTCGGCGGAAGCACGAATGCAGTTTTGCACCTGATCGCCATGGCAAAAAGTGTTGGTGTGAAATTAACGCAGGATGATTTTCAAACCATCAGCAACAAAACGCCAATGCTCGCTGATTTCAAACCAAGCGGAAAATATTTGATGCAGGATTTACACCAATACGGCGGCGTTCCTGCAGTGATGAAATACCTGTTGAGCAAAGGAATGCTTCATGGTGATTGCCTGACTGTAACCGGAAAAACAGTTGCAGAAAATTTAAAAGAAGCACCTGATCTGGATTTTACAAAACAGGATGTGGTTCATTCATTGGAAAATCCGATTAAAGCAACAGGACATTTGCAAATATTATATGGCAATCTCGCAACTGGTGGAAGCGTTGCAAAAATCACCGGCAAAGAAGGCGAAAGATTTGAAGGCACGGCGAGAGTGTTTGATGGCGAGCATGATTTTATTAAAGGAATACAAAGCAAAAAAGTTCATGCAGGCGATGTTGTTGTAATAAGAAATATCGGGCCGAAAGGTGCGCCGGGGATGCCGGAAATGTTGAAACCGACAGGAGCTATCATTGGCGCCGGTTTAGGAAAATCTGTTGCGTTGATAACTGACGGAAGGTTCAGTGGCGGTACACATGGGTTTGTTGTTGGACATATTACTCCCGAAGCGCATGAAGGCGGGTTGATTGCTGTGGTAAAAGATGATGATATCATTGAAATTGATTCAGTGAAAAATATTATCAACCTAAAAGTGAGTGAAGAAGAAATTGCGAAACGCAAGGCCGAATGGAAACAGCCTGCGTTAAAAGCAACAAACGGAATTCTATATAAATACGCAAAGTATGTGAAGAATGCAGCAGAAGGATGTGTGACGGATGAAGATTAAAAAATGGTGATACAAATTTTAAAATAACCTTATTCATAAAAGTTGCAAATCATTAAAAGCATACAAAACAGAATTTATGAATTGCGCGGCGAACGTGTAATGCTCGATTTTGATTTGGCTTCGCTATATGAAGTAGAAACAAAAGTTTTTAATCAAGCTGTAAAAAGAAATATTAAGCGATTTCCTGAAGACTTTATGTTCCGTTTTACTCGCGAAGAATGGAACAACTTGAGGTCACAAATTGTGACCTCAAGTTTGCAAGCCTCTGACAGTCATAAAAATCAAAGGTCACAAATCGTGACCTCAAGTTATGGAGGCACAAGATATTTGCCTTACGCTTTCACCGAACAGGGTGTTGCAATGCTCAGCGGGATATTGAACAGCGACAAAGCGATTAATATGAACATTGCGATTATGCGGGCATTTGTGGAAGTAAGAAAAGTTTTATTGCAACAAAATGACATAAAAGGTCAATTAAAGGAATTAAAAGAAAGATTAGGAGAACATCACGTTCAATTGAATCAGATATATGACGCACTGGAAAATCTATTAGATGAAAAAGCAGGACAAAAGAAATGGGAAGAAAGAGAAAGGATTGGTTTCAAAAAATAATTCATTACCAATACAAGAGTTATGAGCACACTCGAAATGACAGCAGAAAAAACAAAAGCTTCTGCAAAAAAAATTGAAAACATCAGCGGCAGCGAAGCAGTACTTAAAGCGTTGATAGCAGAAAATGTAAAAACAATTTTCGGTTATCCGGGAGGAGCGATTATGCCTATTTATGATGCATTGTATGATTATCAGGAGCAGCTGCAACATATTCTGGTGAGACATGAGCAAGGCGCAACCCACGCTGCTCAAGGGTTTGCAAGAACCAGCGGGAAAACAGGTGTTGTGTTTGCAACCAGCGGCCCTGGTGCGACCAATCTTGTTACCGGATTAGCTGATGCGATGATTGACAGCACGCCCATTGTTTGTATTACAGGACAAGTGTTCGCTCATTTGCTCGGCACAGATGCTTTTCAGGAAACGGATGTAATTAATATTACTACGCCTGTTACCAAGTGGAATTACCAGATTACAGATGCTACTGAAATTCCTTCTGTGCTTGCGAAAGCATTTTATATTGCCAAAAGTGGAAGGCCGGGCCTGTGTTGATCGACATCAGCAAAAATGCACAGCTCCAAAAATTCGATTACGAAGGTTATACAACTTGCACGCATATACGTAGCTATCGACCAAAACCAATCATCAGAAAAAAATATGTTGAGGAAGCTGCGCAATTAATTAATGCTGCTGAAAGACCATTTGTGATTTTCGGTCAGGGAGTTATTCTTGGCAAAGCAGAAAAAGAATTCAAAAAATTTATTGAGAAATCCGGCATTCCTGCAGCATGGACAATCATGGGCATGAGTGCTATTCCAACTGACCATCCGCTTGGTGTTGGCATGCTGGGCATGCATGGAAATTATGGGCCAAATGTTCTGACAAATGAATGCGATGTGCTGATAGCTATCGGCATGCGTTTCGATGATCGTGTTACCGGAAGGCTTGACAAATATGCAAAGCAAGCCAAAGTAATTCACCTTGATATCGACCCGGCAGAAATTGATAAGAATGTAAAAACAACCGTTCCTGTTTGGGGCGATTGCAAAGAAACATTGCCATTGCTTACAGAGTTGGTACATAAGAAAACACATCCTGAATGGTTGCAACGCTTTAAAGATTTTCAAACACAAGAAGAAGAAATTTGCATCATACCCGAATTGAATCCGACAAGCGAAGCGCTAACGATGGGCGAAGTAATAAATCTATTGAATGAATTAACGAAAGGTGAAGCAATCATAGTAACAGATGTTGGTCAACATCAAATGGTAGCTTGCCGATATGCAAAATATAATCAATCGAAAAGCAATGTAACCAGCGGCGGCTTAGGAACAATGGGGTTTGCATTGCCTGCAGCCATCGGTGCAAAATTCGGAGCGGAAGAAAGAACTGTTGTTGCAGTTATTGGTGACGGTGGTTTTCAAATGACTTTGCAAGAACTAGGAACAATTATGCAAAGTGGGGTGAACGTAAAAATTATTATTCTCAATAACCATTTTCTGGGAATGGTTCGCCAGTGGCAGCAATTATTTCATGATAAGAGATATTCTTTTGTAAATATTACGAGCCCTGATTTCGTGATGCTGGCAAAATCTTATCATATCGAAGGGCAAAGTGTTTCAGAAAGAAAAAATCTAAAGAACGCATTAGCAACCATGCTGAACCATGAAGGTTCTTATTTGCTCGAAGTGTCTGTTGGAAGAGAAGATAATGTGTTCCCCATGGTGCCACAAGGCTGCAGCGTTGCAGAAATAAGATTGAAGTAAATCTGAACTGGGGTCTTTTGCGAATGATCAGATTGTGGGAGACTAAAAAAATTACGGATGAGCATAACTGTTGCAAATACAAAATGGAACGCGAATCTATACGACGACAAACATTCATTTGTTTTCAAGTATGGCGAAGACCTTGTTGATTTGCTGGCGCCAAAATCAGGAGAAAGAATTTTAGATGTTGGCTGCGGAACTGGTTATCTAACTAATCTTATTTCAGAATCAGGCGCTGAAATAACTGGCATTGATAATTCGCAAGAGATGATAAGTAAAGCAAGAATCCAATACCCAAATATTGATTTCGAAGTTTTGTCTGCAACTGATTTTCATTTTAATGAAAAATTCGATGCGATTTTTTCAAATGCAGCCTTGCATTGGGTGTTGGAAAAAGAAAAAGCAATTGACTGCATGTACGAAAACCTAAAACCCAATGGAAGAGTGGTTCTTGAAATGGGTGGCAAAAGAAATGTTCAAAGTATATTAAATGCCGTTGAAAATACATTAATAAAATTCAGTGCGAAAGAAAAAGCTGCTATTAACATTTGGTATTTCCCTTCACTTAGCGAATATACATCACTGTTAGAAGCAAAAGGCTTTCGGGTTACTTATGCTTCGCATTATGACAGAGAAACAGAATTGAAAGACACGGCGAATGGGATCAAAGATTGGATAAAAATGTTCGGTAGCTCGTTCTTCAAAAACATGGATGAAAAAATCGTTGATAAAATTTTGACAGAAATTCAGGATTCAATAAAAGAAACAAATTTCAGGAACGGGAAATGGTACGCAGATTATAAAAGATTGAGAGTAGTGGCAATAAAACAAGATTAATAATGCAAGACCATATTTTTTCAGATATACCTGTTCAATATAAAAACATTGAAGCCGCAACGAAGAAATTATCCTTTAACATGGCTTCCGATTTGCAAACCGGAAGCTTATTAAAAACTTTGGTCGCCGCAAAACGATCGGGAAGAATATTAGAACTTGGCACAGGAAGCGGTTTAGCAACATCGTGGATATTGCAGGGAATGGATAGCAACTCGCATTTAGTAACAGTTGAAAACAACGGGATCTTGCTTTCAATAGCACAGCAACAATTAGAACATGAAAGAATTCATTTTGTTCTTGCTGATGGATATGAGTGGCTTAAAAATTATAGTGGAGAAAAGTTTGATTTAATTTTTGCAGACACGATGCCGGGAAAATATGATTTGTTTGAAGAAGCAATCGAGTTGCTAAAAATTGGCGGTCTTTATATTATTGATGATATGCTTCCCCAGCCAAACTGGCCCGAGGGTCATGCTGAACGTGTTGAGAAGTTTATTATCAAATTAGAAAATAGAAAAGATTTGACATTGACAAAATTGAATTGGTCAACAGGAATAATCATCGCAACAAAAATTAATTAAAATATTTCGCATATTAAAATAGCAATTATGCAAAAGCAGGAATTTACAATTACGGTTTACACAGAAAATCAAATTGGTTTATTGAACCGTATTGCCATTATTTTTTCGAGAAGAAAAATAAATATTGAAAGCCTGAACACTTCGCCTTCTGAAATTGACAGTGTTCATCGCTTTACAATCGTGATCAATGAAACTGAAGATGTGGTGAAAAAGCTTTGCAGGCAAATTGAAAAACAAGTTGAGGTATTGAAAGCATATTATAATACCAATGAAGAATTGGTTTGGCAGGAATTGGCTTTATATAAAGTGCCGACTGAAGTGATTGCAGAAAAAGTAAAAGTGGAACGCTTGCTTCGTGAATACGGCGCAAGAGCCGTTGCTATCCGCACTGATTATATTGTTTTTGAAACTTCCGGCCATCGCGAAGAAATTGAAGGATTGATAAAAGCATTGGAGCCATATGGGTTAATAGAATTTGTTCGCAGTGCAAGAGTGGCGATTATTAAAGACAGCAAAGGTTTTCATGAAAAATTAAAAGAATTTGAATCCGGAGATCCGGGAACAAACGTTGTTGAGAATGAATTTTTGAATCAACAAGATGAGGTGTTCACCATGTAATTTCGACTAACCCTGGCATTTATGCCGGAAAAATAAAATGGAGATAACCAAAACGATACCGATTTTAAGAATATTCGATTATAACAAAGCAGTAGAATTTTATATTGATTGGTTAGGTTTTACATTAGACTGGGGACATGTATTTGAAGAAAATGCACCGACATATATTCAGATCTCAAAAGATGGGATGACAATACATTTGAGCGAACATCATGGAGATTCAACGCCGGGCTCAAGAGTTTATATTGAATGTACAGGATTAAAAAAATTTCATAAAGAACTGATCGATAGAAAATATAAATACAATAAGCCCGGATTAGAAGAAACATTTTATAATGCCTGGTGCATGGAAGTGATAGACCCTTTTGGGAACAGGTTGACGTTTAATGAGAACAAAGAGTAGTTGGCAGTTGACAGTTGTCAGTCAGCAGTTAGTTGATGTGAGGCAATGTTTGATTATTAAAAAGTAGAAGAAACTTAAACTAATGCTGTTGCTGATTTTAAAACTGAAGATGAATAGAATATCAACAGTACAAGAGTGCGACGCAAGGATGTTGAAGAAAGAAAAAATGTTGGCTAACAAAAAAAGAAAACAATTAATAATCAAAAATTAATAATTAAAAGGCGATTGAAAGAAATCGTACGTCACAAATCAAAAATCATAAATCAAAATCTAACATGGCAAAATTAAATTTCGGCGGAGTGGAAGAAAATGTAATCACCCGCGAAGAATTTCCGCTAAGCAAGGCACAGGAAGTTTTAAAAAATGAAACGATTGCTGTTATCGGTTATGGAGTGCAGGGCCTGGTCAGGCGCTCAATCAAAAAGACAATGGCATTAATGTGATTATTGGCCAGCGCAAAGAATCAAAAACATGGGATAAGGCAGTTCGTGACGGATTTGTTCCCGGCGAAACTTTATTTGAAATTGAAGAAGCGTTGAAGCGCGGAACAATTATTTGTTATTTGCTCAGCGATGCTGCACAAATTGCATTGTGGCCAACTGTAAAAAAACATTTAACACCGGGCAAAGCCTTATACTTTTCTCACGGATTCGGAATTACATTCAATGAACAAACCGGCATCATTCCGCCGAAAGATGTAGATGTATTTTTAGTTGCACCAAAAGGAAGCGGCACATCATTGCGGAGAATGTTTTTGCAAGGCAGAGGCTTGAATAGTTCGTATGCAATTTTTCAAGACGCAACCGGCAAAGCAAAAGATAGAGTAGTCGCATTGGGCATTGCGGTTGGCAGCGGATATTTATTCGAAACAAATTTCAAAAAAGAAGTGTACAGCGATTTAACAGGCGAACGCGGAACATTAATGGGCGCCATTCAGGGAATTTTTGCAGCACAGTATGATGTGCTCCGCAAAAAAGGCCACTCTCCTTCCGAAGCATTTAATGAAACTGTTGAAGAGCTCACACAATCATTAATGCCGTTGGTTGCAGAAAACGGAATGGATTGGATGTATGCAAACTGTTCAACAACTGCACAACGCGGCGCGTTGGACTGGTGGAAAAAATTCCGCGATGCAACGTCGCCTGTGTTTAATGAACTGTATGAAAGCGTTGCTGCAGGAAAAGAATCTCAACGTTCCATCGATTCAAATTCGCAGCCAGATTATCGCGAAAAATTAGATGCCGAATTAAAAGAATTACGTGAAAGTGAAATGTGGCGTGCGGGAAAAACAGTGAGAAGCTTAAGGCCGGAAAATCAAAAATAAGGTATAAGGCGTAAGGCATAAGGTTTGAATCGCCTTATACCTTATACCTTAAGCCTTTTCATTTCGTATATACATCAACGTTAATAATATCAATGTCAGAGAAAAAACATGAAATTCCTGAAGTGATAGCAGTCAGGAACTGGAAAGAATATCTTGGCGAATCATTGCTGATTATATTCAGCGTTTCACTTGCAATAATATTGACGGAGGTATTTAATAGGATTCATGAAAACCAGCAAACGCGTGAATTATTACATGAGTTGCGCGAAGAGATTATTGCAAATAAAGAAGCAGAAGAGATACAATATAAATATCATTTGCAGGTGTTGAAAAATATAGACTCGGCTTTGCATGACGATAGTTTTCTAAAAAAAGTATTTGATAGTGCACGAATACATTTATCATTCCTAGCTCCGGTTGGGGTAATGAGAAAAGATTTGAATGATGCAGTCTGGCAAGTTTCAAAACAAAAAGATATTTTTTCAAAAATAAGTCTTGAAACTTATGGCTTGCTTGCAGACATTTATAATCAACAACAACGCATCACTAAAACGGAAGATGAGATTGGCAGATTATTGCTTTCATTCGAATCGCGTGAGCCAGAAAATGCAAAAAAAACGCTCATACTAATGCATGACAATTATATCGCCTGGGCAGTTGAAAGAGCTCCTGCATTATTGAATAAATATCAAAAAGCAATAGACGCACTAAGCAATTATTGAAAACGTATACAATATGAACATCATCGAAAAAGCAACATACCAGTTCGACTACAAAAAGGCAAATGAGCGTGTGAACAAAGTGGTTGTGAGAACGCCTCTTCAACTGAACAGGAATTTGTCGGCCAGATATAACGCCAACGTATACCTGAAAAGAGAAGATTTGCAGGTTGTGCGTTCCTATAAATTGCGTGGTGCTTATAATATGATGAGCAGCCTGCCTACTGAACAATTGCAAAACGGAGTTGTAACAGCAAGCGCAGGCAATCATGCACAAGGCTTTGCTTATTCCTGCAAAAAATTGGGGGTGAAAGGTGTTGTGTTCATGCCGGTGATTACTCCCAATCAAAAAGTGAATCAGACAAAAATGTTTGGTGAAGACAATGTTGAAGTGAGATTGGTTGGCGACACATTTGACGATTGCGCCGTTGCTGCAAAAAAATTCACCGAAGAAAATGGAATGACTTTTATTCCGCCATTTGATGATTATCGCATTATTGAAGGGCAAGCAACTGTTGCACTTGAAATTTTAGAACAGCAATCGGATATTGATTTTTTGTTTATTCCTGTTGGCGGCGGCGGATTAGCTTCCGGTGTTGGTTCTTATTTCAAAACCTATTCCCCAAAAACAAAAATTATCGGGCTTGAACCTGAAGGCGCACCCTCCATGTACGAAGCATTAAAAATCGGTTACCCGATAACGTTAGATAATATTGAAAGATTTGTTGATGGCGCTTCTGTTAGGCGAACAGGCGATATTACTTTTTCCATCTGCAAGGAAGTGCTGGATGATTTGCATCTCGTTCCCGAAGGAAAAGTATGTTCAACCATTTTAAAATTATACAATGAAGATGCGATTGTTGTAGAACCTGCAGGCGCATTGACGATTGCAGCGCTTGACAATTATGCCGGGGAGATTAAAGGAAAAAATGTAGTGTGCATTGTAAGCGGCAGCAACAATGATATAGACAGGATGCAGGAAATTAAAGAGCGCTCGCTTCAGTATGAAGGATTGAAACATTATTTTTTAATCCGGTTTGCACAAAGACCGGGAGCACTAAAAGAATTTGTGAACCACGTGCTTGGCCCGAATGATGACATCACAAGGTTTGAATACATGCAAAAGCATAATAAAGAAACAGGCCCGGCACTTGTTGGCATCGAATTAAAATCAAAGCAGGATTATGAAGCATTGATGCAGAACCTGAAAAAATTCAATTTCAATTTTACAGAATTGAAGAAGGACGATAACATGTTTGGATATGTTGTGTAGGCCGAAAAGTCTACCATTCTTGTGGAAAATTAGAGGCGTTCAAATGTTCAATATTTAAGATATATTTCGTAATTTTATTTTGAATTGTTGGTTAATATTTGAACAATATGTTATCAATTTGTGTTTTTTTTAGATAATTTTCAATAATTGAGCAAAATGAGTGAAAAAGGGTTATACTCCCCCGAATTTGAACGGGATTCATGTGGGATTGGTTTTGTAGCAAATATCAAAAGCAACAAATCTCACCAAATTGTTTCTGATGCATTGACCATTCTTGAGAACATGGAACACCGCGGTGCTTGCGGCTGTGAAAATAATACGGGCGATGGAGCGGGCATCATGATTCAAACGCCCCACGAATTTTTCTTTGATGAATGTGTGAAGCTTGGAATTCATTTGCCTTCTTATGGCAGGTATGGTGTTGGCGTAATTTTTTTCCCTAGAGAGATTAGATTAAAAGAGGAATGCCGGGATATTTTTAATCGTTCTGCAGAAAAATTGGGTCTTGAAATCTTAGGTTATCGCAAAGTTCCTGTTAATCCCGAAGGCATTGGCCCAACTGCTTTGTCAGTTGAACCTGAGATTGAACAAGTTTTTATTGCTTGTCCTGATTATATCAATAACCCTGATGATTTTGAGCGCAAACTTTTTGTGCTGCGCAATTATTCAACACATCTTATCAATAGCACGGTTAGCACGGTAAAAAAAGATTCCATCGGTTTTTATCTCGCATCACTTTCTTATAAAACGGTTGTTTACAAAGGTCAGCTAACAAGCACTCAGGTACGGCATTATTTTCCTGACCTTAGCAATAAGAGAGTGGTTTCTGCATTTGGATTGATCCATTCCCGTTTTGCAACAAATACTTTTCCTTCCTGGAAACTGGCGCAGCCTTTTCGTTACATCGCACATAATGGAGAGATCAATACCATGCAGGGAAATTTGAACTGGCTTCGCACCAGCGAGAAAAGATTTCACATCCCCCTATTTTACAGACGAAGAAATGGAAATGTTGTTGCCGCTTGTTACGGATGGTCAATCTGATTCTGCTTGTCTGGATAATATGATTGAGCTGCTTGTTCTTTGTGGAAGAAGTTTACCGCATGTGATGATGATGCTGATCCCGGAAGCATGGGATGGCAACGAACAAATGGATCCGGTGAAAAAAGCATTTTATGAATTTCATGCAGCATTCATGGAACCATGGGATGGCCCGGCATCTATTTCATTTACCGATGGAAAAATAATTGGCGCAACGCTTGATAGAAACGGGCTTCGCCCTTCGCGTTATTGTGTTACAAAAGATGATAGAGTGATCATGGCATCAGAAACAGGTGTATTTCCCATCGATCCGAAACTGATCAAAGAAAAAGGAAGATTGCAACCGGGAAAAATGTTTATCGTAGATCTGGAGCAAGGAAGAATTATCAGTGATGATGAATTGAAAAAAGATATCTGCTCTCAAAAGCCGTATGAAGAATGGCTTAATAAATATAAAATCCGCCTGGAAGAATTGCCGGAGCCACGTGTAATGTTCACGCATCTCGAGCCACGATCAGATTTTCAAATATCAAAAAGCATTTGGCTATTCAACGGAAGATCTGGAAATGCATTATTGCCCCAATGGCTTTGGACGGCAAAGAACCAATAGGCTCAATGGGCACCGATGTTCCACTTGCAGTATTGAGTGATCAGCCGCAACATCTCAGCAGTTATTTCAAACAATTATTTGCACAAGTTACTAATCCACCGATCGATCCGATCCGTGAAAGATTGGTGATGTCGTTGGCAACCTTTGCCGGCAATAATGGAAACTTATTAGTGGAAGATTCACTGGCTTGTCACAGCATTGCATTGAAACATCCTGTTCTGACCAATCATGAACTGGAAAAAATAAGAAGTATCGATACCGGAATTTTTCAGGCGAAAACTTTGCAGACTTATTTTCGTGCGGATGGCGAAAACCAGGTTCTTTGCAAAAAGGTTTGGATAGGCTTTGCCGTTATGCAGTGGATGCGGTTGAAGATGGATTTGAAGTGTTGATATTGACCGACCGTGCTATTGATGCGATCATGCCCCCATTCCTTCATTGCTGGCCACTGCCGCGGTTCATCATCATCTGATCCGCAAAGGTTATCGCGGGCAGGTAGGCATTATTGTTGAAGCCGGCGATGTTTGGGAAGTGCATCATTTCGCTTGTTTGATTGCTTTTGGCGCAACTGCCATCAATCCATATCTCGCTATTATCAACCATCCGCGATATGAAGCTGACAGGCAAGTTAGAAACTGAACTGGATGCAGAGCATCTCAAAAAAGAATTATATAAAAGCTGTTAATGACGGATTGCTGAAAGTGTTCTCAAAAATGGGAATATCCACTTTGCAATCTTATCAGGGCGCGCAGATATTTGAGATTATCGGACTGAATAAATCTGTAGTTGATAAATATTTTACAGGAGCTACTTCGCGCATCGAAGGAATGGGCTTGGATGAAATTGCAAAAGAAACATTGGCAAAACATTATTATGCTTTCAGCAAAAAAGATATTCCGGTTGACAGGCTTACCGGTTGGCGGCATTTATCAATGGAAACGCAAAGGCGAATTTCATTTGTTCAACCCGCAAACAATTCATTTGCTGCAGTATTCAACCAGGATGAATGATTACCATTCTTTTAAAAAATATTCAAAGCTTATTAATGAGCAAGGAGAAAAAGCAGCGACCCTAAGAAGCCTTTTCACGTTCAAGTATAACCGAAATCCAATATCAATTGATGAGGTGGAGCCTGCTGAAAATATTTATAAAAGATTTGCAACAGGCGCAATGAGCTTTGGCTCTATTTCACATGAAGCACATTCAACGCTTGCCATTGCAATGAACCGGCTTGGCGGAAAAAGCAATACCGGTGAAGGTGGCGAAGATGAATTGCGCTATGAAAAATTAGCCAACGGCGATTCAATGAACTCTGCCATCAAACAAGTTGCATCAGCACGTTTCGGTGTTACCAGTTATTATCTGACAATGGCGCAGGAGTTGCAAATAAAAATGGCACAAGGTGCGAAACCCGGAGAAGGCGGACAATTGCCGGGACATAAAGTGGACGATTGGATCGGAAAAGTTCGCCATGCAACACCCGGAGTTGGGCTGATTTCCCCACCTCCGCATCACGATATCTATTCTATTGAAGATCTGGCGCAATTAATATTTGATCTGAAAAATGCCAATCGCGAAGCAAGGATCAGCGTGAAGCTTGTTTCAAAAGCAGGCGTCGGAACAATTGCCGCAGGCGTTGCAAAAGCAAAAGCAGATGTAATATTGGTTTCAGGTTTTGATGGAGGCACAGGGGCTTCGCCAATGAGTTCCATCAAACATGCAGGATTACCCTGGGAACTTGGTTTGGCAGAATCGCATCAAACACTTGTAAAAAATAAATTGCGCAGCCGTGTGGTTTTACAAACTGATGGCCAGTTGAAAACCGGTCGTGATATTGCGGTGGCAACATTGCTTGGCGCAGAAGAATGGGGCGTTGCGACAGCAGCGCTTGTAACTGAAGGCTGTATTATGATGCGCAAATGCCATTTGAATACCTGTCCTGTTGGCGTTGCTACACAAGATCCTGAATTAAGAAAACGCTTTTCAGGAAATGCAGATCATGTTGTGAATCTTTTCAAATTCCTGACACAGGAGTTGCGTGAAATTATGGCTGAGCTTGGTTTCAGAACAATTGAAGAAATGGTTGGGCAAGTGGATTCTTTGGAAATGAGAGAGAACATCAATCATTGGAAATATAAAAAGCTTAACCTTTCGCCTATTTTATATAAAGAACCTGAATCATTATACACCGGCTTGTATAAACAGGAAGAACAAGACCATGGAATAGCTGATGTGCTCGATTGGAAATTACTTGAAGCAGCAAAACCGGCATTAGAAAACCAGCAAAAAGTTTTTGCGTCATTCAATGTAAAAAATACTGACAGAACCATCGGCACTATTTTATCGAACGAGATCTCGAAAAAATATCAGGGAAATGGGCTTCCTGAAGACACCATTCATTTTAAATTGACCGGCACTGCCGGACAAAGTTTTGCAGCATTCAATACCAAAGGCGTAACGCTCGAACTTGAAGGAGATGCAAACGATTATTTTGGAAAAGGCTTATCTGGCGCAAGATTGATTATTTATCCATCGCAGGATGCAGGTTTTGTGCCTGAAGAAAATATTATTATCGGGAATGTTGCTTTTTATGGCGCAACAAGTGGTGAAGCATTTATCAGAGGCAAGGCAGGCGAACGTTTCTGCGTTCGTAACTCTGGTGCAAAAACTGTTGTAGAAGGTGTTGGCGACCATGGCTGCGAATATATGACCGGAGGAAGAGTTGTTATTCTTGGTGATACAGGAAGAAATTTTGCTGCAGGAATGAGCGGAGGAATCGCTTACGTGTATGATGTAAACGCGCAGTTCGTTTCATTATGTAATAAAGAAATGGTTGACCTGGATGCAGTTGATGAAGAAGATGCGCAGGAATTGAAAGACATGATTCAAAAGCATTATGCATATACTGATAGCGCTGTTGCAAAATTTGTGCTGGATGACTTCGAAAATCAACTGAAGAATTTTGTGAAAGTATTTCCGAGAGATTATAAAAAAGTGATGCTGCAGAAGAAGGTTGGCGTAAAGACAAATTGATAATGTGCAAATTTGAAAATGGCTCAATTGCTCAATGAAGAGGATTTAAAAGTAAAGAGTTAAAATGATAAGAATGATAACAATTTTTTAATTCTGCAGTTGAAGTGCGCGACACAATGATGAAGAATCGAATTGCAAATGTGGACTAACAAAAAATAAAATAAGAATTAGTAATGAAAGTGGGATTAGCAAAAATCGCACATCTAACATCGTAAATCGTAAATGTCAAAATGGGTAAACCAACGGGTTTTTTAGAATTTGCAAGAGAGCTGCCGGGCAAACGCCCCGTGACAGAGAGGAGAAATGACTATAATGAATTTGTGGAATTGTATGTTCCTGAAAAATTAAACCAGCAGGCGGCACGCTGCATGGATTGCGGCATTCCGTTTTGCCATCATGGGTGCCCGCTGGGAAATATAATTCCGGAATTCAATGACGCTGTATATAACAAGCAATGGCAGGAAGCGTATGATGTGTTATCATCAACAAATAATTTCCCGGAATTCACAGGAAGAATTTGCCCCGCGCCATGTGAGAGCAGTTGCGTGCTGGGCATCAATCAGCCGGCTGTTGCAATTGAAGAAATTGAAAAGAACATTATTGAGATTGCATTTGAAAAAGGTTTTGTGAAAGCGAAAAAACCGAATATCCGCACAGGAAAAAAAATAGCTATAGTTGGCTCCGGCCCTGCAGGATTGGCTGCAGCAGCGCAATTAAATTATGCGGGTCATGCCGTAACTATTTTTGAAAGAGATGATGCGCCCGGCGGATTGCTTCGTTATGGCATTCCTGATTTTAAATTAGAGAAATGGGTAATCGACAGAAGGATTAAGCTGATGGAAGAAGAGGGCATCATATTTAAATGCAATGCAAATGTTGGAGTGAACATCGGCATCAGTGATTTGCTTCGTGAATTTCACGCAATTGTTCTGGCAGGCGGCTCAACCATTCCAAGAGATTTGAATGTTGCAGGAAGGAAATTGAAAGGCGTTCATTTTGCGATGGAATTTTTAAAGCAGCAGAATGAAAGAGTGAGCAACAAAAAAGTAAATGGCATAGATATTTTCGCTACAGGAAAAAATGTAGTTGTAATTGGTGGTGGCGATACCGGCAGCGATTGTGTTGGCACATCCAACCGGCACAAAGCAAAATCAATAACACAATTTGAATTGTTGCCAAAACCGCCGGAATCAAGAACATCGTATATGCCATGGCCCACTTACCCAATGGTATTAAAAACTTCTTCATCGCACGATGAGGGTTGCGACAGAGATTGGGCCATTGCGACAAAAGAATTTATTGGAGATGAGAATGGAAATTTGAAAGCATTAAAAACTGTGAAGCTTGAATGGAAATTTACTGAAGATGGAAAGCCCGCTCAATTTGTTGAAGTGCCGGGAAGCGAAAAGGTAATTCCGTGTGAATTGGCTTTATTAGCAATGGGCTTTGTTCATCCGCAACATGAAGGTTTTATTAATGAACTGGAAATTGAACTTGATGGAAGAGGAAACGTAAGAGCCTCTGAAACAGGTTATCAAACTAATATCTCAAAAATTTTTACTGCAGGCGACATGCGCCGCGGTCAATCACTCGTTGTTTGGGCAATCAGCGAAGGTCGCGAATGCGCAAGAAAAGTGGATGAATATTTAGTCGGCACTTCTTTATTGGAAAGCAGAGACGAAAGTTTGATTGAAATATAAAATTTATTACTTCTCCTATTTTCGCAACAGCAATAATTTTTTTATAGCAGATTCTTTTGTTCTTAAAGAAACTACTTTCAGGTAATAAACTCCGCTCGCGGCACCAGCTGCGCTGAATTGCCAACTGTTGCCGCTAAATATATTCTGAAATAATTTTCTGCCATTCATATCAATGAGTTGATACTGATAATCGTCAGTGTTATTAACCGTGAAAATAATATTATTTATAGATGGATTGGGAGCAATTGCAATTGCTAATTTTAACTGAATCGGATTGATCGTTACAATTTGCGAATAATTAAAACTGCCATCAAAATTTATTTGCTTCAATCGATATTGTATAATGCCTTTGTATATTGGAGTATCACTGTGTGAATAATTTATAACAGTTATTGAATTACCATTCGTTGCAAGTGTTGGCACAAATGCGATGTCATTAAATCCTGTATCAATGTCAAACTTTCTTTCAATTTCAAATCCGGTATTGTTCTGTTCTACAAGTGTTTGCCAGGTAAGCAACACATTGCTATTGGAGATTCTTTGACCCGCAAAATTTTCAAGTGCAACCTGAGATGTTGCAATAATAAAAGGCTGAGATGTATCTTTATTGCCAAGCGCATTCGTAACCACAAGCTGGTACGCACCTTGCATGGCTGCATTGTAAGTAGGGCTCGTGGCGCCTGCAACTGGTTGGGTTTCGTAAAGCCATTGATAAGTAATATTTCTTCCTTGAAGGGCTTGCAAAACATAGCTGGTATCAGATAATTTATTTGCTGTGAAATATGCTTTAGGGAAAGGATTTGTATTGCCATCATGCAATTTGTAAATTGTAGACACACCGTAAAAACAGGCATATTGATCATAATATCTGTCAACTCCAAAACTAATTGGCCCCATGCCTATGCTACTTTTCATTCTAACAACAGATCCGCTAACAACCCCATTCACTTGCTTTAAACCGTCTATCCATTGAGCAATGTAATCAGCGAAAATGTAGGTTCCCCACATATCTCTTGATTGAATGCTGCGATAAACATAGCCGCCGATAATGCAAGCACCAAGGGGATGAGGGTAATCATAAATAGGCGGAGTAAGGCCTGTGGAATCGCAATTGGTTGCCGGAGGATAACAGGAAAAACCTTCCATGATATTCCATCCATAGTTGTGGCCGCCTTTATCGCCGGCAGGCGCAAAATCTATTTCTTCGTGAAGACCCTGGCCAACATCTCCAATCCACAAATCATTTGTGATCGGATCAAATGAATCACGAAAAGGATTTCGCAAACCATAAGCCCAAATTTCTTTTCTTATATTTCCTGTTGAGTCGGCAAAAGGATTATAAGGTGGTATTGCATAAGGTTGCGCCGCTGTAACATTTGAAACATCGATGCGAAGAATTTTTGCAAGCAGCACAGTTTTGTTCTGCCCATTTCTATAAGGATCGCCACCGCTTCCGCCATCTCCCCAAAAAATATACAAATAGCCATCAGGCCCAAACATTAAATTTCCGGCCTTGTGATTGGTGAATGGCTGATTGACAGTAATGATCCTCATTGCAGAGGTGTCAGCAACGTTCGAATCTGTGGCATTCACTTTGTATTGTTCAATTACGCTTATCAGTTGCGCTCCCTGATATGCTGTATAACTAACATAAAATTTACCGCTCGTTTTATAATCGGGGCTAAAACAAAATCCGAGCAATCCTTCTTCGCCAGCAAGACCCGAAACTTTTGAAATAATATCCAGAAATGGCGTTTGTTGCAATGTGCTGTCAGCATTAACTATTCGTATCCTTCCATTGCGCTCTGCTACGAACAAACGATCATCACCACAATTTTTTATGTCGATTGGATTAGTGAGCCCTGTAGCAAACGGGGTAAATGTTACTGTTTGGGATTTTACCCCGAAGAAAAAAGTGAACAAGCACAGAATGCAGATTGGTAGTTTTTTCATTTGCACAAATTTTTGAAAGCTTTAATTGACGCAGGTTAGCGAAATTTCAATCAATAGGAAAGGCTTGGAACAAAGTTCCTTAAACTATAAACGTGAAATAATGCAGCGCGGTTTCTTAAAAGATAAACAGCTTGAAAAAAGTGCTATTTGTTGGTCAGTGTTTTGCCCATTGAATTTACGAATAAATAACAATCTTCGATGTTCAAACTTATGCAGAATTTCTTGCAGCGTTAATTATCCCGAACGAGCTTCTGATAATTAGCTTTTCATATACTTCGCGCAATGGGTTTTTTACATTTCCCTTTTCAAGTTCCCTGAATTTTGTAATAGCATATTGCTGAAGCGTGCTCAATGGCAAAACAATTCTCTCTCGCATTTGAATTGACATTTGCTCAACCGGATAATTTCCCATCAACTCGCGATTTCCCGACAATTTGAAAAGATATTTTTTTGTGAGCTCGTATTCATCATAAATCATCTGCCACACTTCTCCATAAATCGGGTGCTTCGAAAAATGTTCGGTCAATGGAAAGAAACATTTCCGCATCGCCATTTCACAGTTATCCATAAGTGTTCTAAAAAAAAGCGAATTGTCGTATAAATGTTTTACGTCCTTCCATTTTTTACTTTTATCAAGCGCATGCAAAGCAGTGCCAACACCATAATAACCGGTCACATTTTGTTTAAGCTGGCTCCATGCGCCCACATACGGGATTGCTCTCAAATCTGCAAAATCCAGTCTTGGAGAGCTGTTGCGCTTTGATGGCCTGCTCGCAATATTTGTTTCGCTATAAAAACGCAATGGGCTAAGGTCATCGAGGTAGCGCAAAAAGTTTGGGTGATTTTTCAATCCTGAATACGCTTTGTAACTTTCATTCGCAAGCTCTTGCAACAGCCATTCTTCATTTTGCAGAAGCGTTATTTCTTTTGATGAAAAAAGCTCGTTTGAAATGCCTGCATGAATCAATTGCTCAATATTGTATTGTGCTGAATCGATGGTGCCAAAATTTGAGCTCACCGTTTGCCCCTGTATTGTTAATTGAATTTCTTTGTTCTCAATATTCTTTCCCATGGACGCATAAAACTTGTGCGTTTTGCCACCACCACGTGCGGGTGGCCCGCCACGGCCATCGAAGAACACTACGTCGATATTATACTCGCGTGAAATTTTTGTTAGCTCTTCTTTTGCTTTGTAGATGCTCCAGTTTGCCATCAGATAGCCACCATCTTTTGTGCCATCGCTAAAACCAAGCATAATGGTTTGCTTGTTGCCCCTGAATTTCAAATGCGATTTATAAACTTTATGGCCGTACAATTCTTTCATCACACCCGCGGCATTTTGCAAATCTTCCACTGTCTCAAATAATGGAACGATATCTACTTTCAATTCATTTTTCTTCCAGCCGTTCAATAAGAATAATGCATATACTTCAAAAATATTTACAGCGCTAAAACTGTGGCTGATAATATATCTGTCACAGCCTTGCTCACCGTTCATTTCCTGAATTTTTTTTACTGTTGAAACAGATTGAAGCGTGTCTTTTATCAGCGCATCTTCGTATAATTCAGGTTGTGCATTTCCGTTAATTTCACAAAGAGCTTTAATTTTTTCTTTCTCATTTAATTCGCTGTAATTTTCGGGAAGAAGTTTTTGCTTTTCTGCAATCGCATTAAGCACTTTGGAATGAACTGAGCTGTCCTGACGGATATCAAGCCTTGCAAAATACAAGCTGAATATTTCAACCTTGCTGATAAGATTATCAACAAGCGGGAGAAATAAATTATTATGCTCATAAATCAGTATCTCACGAATTTTTTTTAAGGGAGAAATAATTTCGTCTCTTGTCAAATCTGATTTTTGTTCTGGCAAAAAAAGATTATTGTATAGCTTTATTTCCAACGAAGCAATAATGGTATCAACGCCTTTGAAAGTGAGCCTGCGCTTAAGTCTTCGCACATCCAGGTAATAGCATTTTATAATGCCTCCGCGAAGCGCTTCTGCCACTTTTAAGGTAATCTCTGAAGTAACAAATGGGTTTCCATCTCTGTCGCCGCCAGGCCAAAATCCCATTTTTATGATCGGGTTTTTTTCGCTTACCGAATCAGGAAACTGGTCTTTTAAAAAAGAAAGTATCCTTCCCGATGCAGGATAGAAAACATTTTCCAGGTACCAGATCAGGCTGATTGCTTCGTCATAAGGAGTT
Source organism: uncultured Bacteroidota bacterium (assembly GCA_963718975.1). Lineage (GTDB taxonomy): Bacteria > Bacteroidota > Bacteroidia > Chitinophagales > Chitinophagaceae > Puia. The sequence goes on from CAVRBD010000002.1 coordinate 35,110, forward strand.
GGCTTTTGCTTTTTCAGAAAAGGGGTTTTGCCAAGCTGCTGCATGAAAGTGTTAATCTGGTTTGCATTATTATCAACAACCGCTCTCGACAAATCATTGATGATGCCAAGCACGGCTCCGGGATAAAACTGCGTTGGGTGAGCGGTAAGCACCATGTTCACTGAATAGTCTTTCAATTTTTCCGTCAGCTCATTTATTTTATTCGTTTGAATCACTTCAGATGTAAGATGTTTCAATGTGCCCGGGCCGCTCATATCATTCACATCTTTGAATGCAGCATCTTCAAGTGCATCAAAAAGCACAATTTGTCTTTCAACATATTGAATAAACCGGAACAATATATCTGCACGTTCACGTTCATTAGTGTTATTGGTATGCTTGTCAAAAAAATCGCTGATTATTTTTTCCGGGCTTTCTTTTCTTTTGTAAGCATCTTCGCAATAAGTAAGAAGCAACGACAACAAAATCCCTGTTCTTTCAATGCGATGAAATGGAAGCGAAGTGAACAAACTATTATAAAGTTGGAACTTGATGCCCACCTCATACCTGAACTGCTGTAAACCCTGCGATGACTGATAGCTCATAAAAACACATTTAATATCTTTCAATGATTCTTACGGCAAAATAGCAATCGTTAAAAAGAAAGCTGAAAATACTTCATTTTTTCTAAAAAATATTTGCTGGTGTTTAATTTCTTCATTTCATTTATATATCTTCGTTGCACATCTTTTAAATGAATCAAACATCATTTTATTTTTCCATCTCCGGCGCTGTTTTAGCAAATACAAATATTGCTGCAAACACAATTATTACAATCACCACGATCCCGTAAAACGGGATAATAATTTTCATATCAACTTTGGGCTTTCGCCAGGCTGTTTCAAAAGAAAAACTTTCATCACTAATTTTAATTTCTAAACAAATTATATGCAGGTCCTAAAATTCGGTGGCACTTCGGTTGCAAATGCAGAGAACATGGGCAAAACAATTTTCATTATTCAGGAAGCGATAAAAAAAGAAAATACGATTGTAGTTGCATCTGCGCTTGGCGGCGTTACAGATATATTGTTGCAAAGCGGAACGCTTGCCGCATCTGGTGATGAAGCTTACAAACAACAATTGCAAATTGTTGAACAGCGACATCTTGAAACAGTCAGGTCACTTATACCACTCACACAACAGAGCAGTGTTTTGAGCATGGTTAAAAAACGCTGCAATGAAATTGAAGACATATGCAACGGTGTTTTTTTATTAGGAGAATTATCAGAACGGACAAAAGATAAAATTGTGAGCTATGGAGAATTGTTATCAACACAAATTATTTCTGAAAAATTAAAAACGCTAGGGGTTGAAAATATTTGGAAAGATGCTCGCGAACTTATTGTTACAGATTCAAACTTTAGTTTTGCCGCAGTTGATTTTGATACAACAAATAAAAAAATCAAAGAATTTATTTCGTCTACCGGCAAAAAATTATTCATTATCCCCGGGTTTATAGCAAGCAACAGCGAAGGCATTACTACAACTTTGGGCAGAGGCGGTTCTGATTATACCGCTGCAATTTTAGGCGCTGCTGTTGAGGCAAGCGCAGTTGAAATATGGACCGATGTTTCAGGAATGATGACCGCTGATCCGAGAATTGTTCCAAATGCAAAAGTGATTCATGAAATTTCTTACCAGGAAGCAATGGAACTTTCTCATTTCGGCGCCAAAGTAATTTATCCTCCAACCATTCAGCCATTGATGAGCAAAGGCATCCCTGTTTGGGTGAAAAATACATTTGCTCCACAACACGCCGGAACGATTGTTGAAAAAGCAGTTGCAAAAAATGGCAACAATATTCGTGGCATCTCAAGCATCAATAAAATTTCATTATTAAGTCTTGAAGGAAGCGGCATGGTCGGAATTCCGGGATTTTCGAAAAGGTTATTTGAAGCTTTATCAAACCAAAAAGTAAACGTAATCCTTATCACGCAAGGTTCTTCAGAGCATTCTATTTGTGTTGCTGTTGATGAAGCAAATACTTCGAAAGCAAAACAAGCAGTAGATGAGGTATTTGATTTCGAAATAAAAACCGGAAAGGTGGTTCCGCTGATTATTGAAGAAGGCCTGGCAATTATTGCACTGGTGGGCGATAACATGAAAAACCATTCCGGTGTGAGCGGGAAAATGTTTGGCGCATTGGGAAGAAATGGCGTAAACATCCGGGCAATTGCACAAGGCTCTTCAGAAAGAAATATCTCCACTGTAATCGCAGCGAGCGACATAAAAAAAGCCATCAACACTTTACATGAAGAGTTTTTTGAAACCACATACAAGCAATTAAATATTTTTATTGCCGGAGTTGGAAATGTTGGCGGAAAGTTTCTTGCACAATTAAAAAAACAAGAAGCCTATCTGGAAGAACATTTACGGTTACAGGTGAACGTTATCGGGATTGCCAATAGTAAAAAAATGTTGTTTGATGATGAAAGTATTGACATTAATAATTGGAAAGAATTATTGGGCACCGGAGAAAAAATGGAGCTCGAAAAGTTCATCAGCATCATTCGCTCAAAAAACCTGCGCAATTCTTTATTTGTTGATGTAACTGCAAATGACGAGGTCGCAAAATGTTATGGCCAACTACTGGAAAAAAGCATTTCGGTTATTGCATGCAATAAAGTGGCAGCTTCTTCCTCCTATGAATATTATAAGAAATTAAAAAACCTTGCTACTGAATTTAATTCTCTTTTTCTATTTGAAACCAATGTGGGCGCAGGCTTGCCGGTTATCGGAACATTGAACGATTTATTACGCAGCGGTGATAAGATAAATAAAATCCAGGCAGTATTAAGCGGCACTTTAAATTTCGTGTTTAATAATTATGACGGTAAAAAAAGTTTTTCGGAAATTGTAAAGCAAGCGCAGGACGAAGGTTATACAGAACCTGACCCAAGATTGGATCTCAGCGGCACTGATGTTATGAGGAAAATTATGATACTCGCAAGAGAAGCAGGCGAAAGAATGGAAATGAACGAAATTAGTAATAGCTCATTTATGCCTGAATCTTGCATGAAAGGAAGTGTGGAAGATTTCTATCTTGCAATGACAAAGGAAGAAGCTCATTTTAAAAAACTATACAATGATGCTGCCAGCGCCGGCAAAAAATTAAAATTTGTTGCCAATTATGAAAATGGGAAAGCCTCAGTTGGATTGCAACACATAGATACACAATCAGATTTTTATCATTTATATGGGAAAGATAATGTTGTTTTGTTTTATACCGAGCGATATCCGGAGCAACCATTGGCAGTAAAAGGGGCAGGCGCAGGCGCCGAAGTAACGGCATCGGGAGTGTTTGCAGACATCATCAGAGCAGCAAGAGTGTAGCTTAAAATAACACGAATTGAAAACGAATTCCAATTTACATAAACAAATTAATTCGTATAATTCACTATAATTCGTTCAAACAATATTTAGTAATAAAATTTAATGAAGGAAGTAAAAGTATATTCACCGGCTACTATTGCAAACATCGTTTGTGGATTTGATGTGCTTGGCTTATGCTTAAAAGAGCCATGCGACATCATGTACGTGAAATTACTGGATGAAAAAAAAGTAATCATCAGAAGTAGAGACGGATATAATCTTCCTTCTGATCCAGCACAAAACACAGCAGGAGCACCGCTTTTGGAAATATTAGCACAAACTAATTTGCAGATAGGCTTTGACGTTACTATTGAAAAACACATCAAACCCGGAAGCGGGATTGGCTCCAGCGCAGCAAGCGCAGCAGGGGCAGTAGTTGCCGCAAATCATTTGTTAGGAAATATTTTCTCAAAAGAAGACATGGTGCGCTTTGCCATGTTTGGTGAAAAAGTAGCATCGGGTGTAAAGCATGCTGATAATATTTCACCATGCATTTACGGAGGTATCACATTAATCCGCTCTATTCTTCCTTTGGATATTGTTCCAATACCTGCACCGCAAATGCTCATCACTGTTGTGCATCCTCAGATTGAAGTACGCACTGCCGATGCAAGACAAATATTGCGCAAAGAAGTTTTACTGAAAGATGCTATCAGGCAATGGGGAAATATTGCGGGGCTTATCGCCGGGTTTATGAAGAATGATTATGAATTAATCGGCCGTTCATTGGAAGATGTAATAATTGAACCTGTAAGAAGCATGTTGATTCCGGGTTTTGATGAAGTAAAAAAATTATGCAAAGAAGCCGGCGCATTAGGCGGCGGCATTTCAGGTTGGTGCATCTATATTTATGATGAGCAAAGATGAAAAGACTGCCAAAGAAGTAGAAAAAATTATGCAAAGCATTTACACTAAACTTGAATTACCTCATCACACTTATGTAACAACCATTAATAACGATGGTGTGAAAATTATAAAAGAATAAATATTGATCCTCCGATTCACAGATCAAATAAAAAAATACAAATGCTTTATTATAGCCTCAATAATAATTCCCCAAAAGCGAGTTTCAAAGAAGCAACAATAAAAGGACAAGCACCAGATAAAGGGCTTTATTTTCCTGGATCAATCCCTGTTTTGCCAAAATTTTTTTTTGAAAACATTAATAGCTATTCAAAAGAAGACGTTGCATTTAAAATAATTCAACCTTATATCACAAATGAAATCCCTGAAACAGAATTGAAAAAAATAATTTCAGAGACCATCAGTTTTGATTTTCCGCTCGCAAAAATTGATGAGAATATTTTTTCTCTTGAATTATTTCACGGGCCAACGCTTGCTTTTAAAGATGTTGGTGCAAGATTTATGAGCCGTTGTCTTGGATATTTTGTAAAGGATAATGATAAACATATTACTGTTCTTGTGGCCACATCAGGAGATACCGGCGGCGCTGTCGCAAATGGGTTTTATGATGTTGACGGCGTCAATGTCGTTATATTATATCCCTCCGGAAAAGTAAGTAGTGTGCAGGAATTACAATTAACAACACTTGGAAAAAATATTTCAGCACTTGAAGTAAATGGCAGTTTTGATGATTGCCAGCATTTGGTGAAACAATCATTTGCCGACGAACAATTGAACAAGGAATTATTTCTTACTTCTGCAAACTCGATTAATGTCGCAAGATGGCTGCCACAACAATTTTATTATTTATTCGCATATCAGCAATGGGCTGACAAAAACAATCCACCGGTTTTTTGTGTGCCAAGCGGAAATTTTGGAAATATCTGCGCAGGATTGTTAGCACATCGTTCGGGATTGCCCGTGAAACATTTTATTGCTGCGTGCAATGCAAACAATGTCGTATCAGAATATTTATCTAACGGCAACTATCAACCGAAAAAAGCAATCGCAACTCTATCTAACGCAATGGACGTTGGCAGCCCAAGCAATTTTGTGCGTATATTAGAACTATTTCATAAAGAATTCAATTCGCTGAAAAATGTATTGAGCAGTTATAGTATTACGGATGAAGAAACAAAAAAGACTATTGGTGATGTATATGCGGAAAAAAACTATTTGTTGGATCCACATGGAGCTGTTGGATATTTAGCATTAAAAAAATATCTTGAGCTGCATCCAGAACAGAAAGGAATTTTCCTCGAAACCGCTCATCCGGTTAAATTTTATGATGTTGTTGAGCCAATCATTCATGAAAAAATTACAATCCCGGATTCAATAAAAACTTTGTTAGATAAAGAAAAGAAAAGTGTGAAGATGGAAGTTGATTATACAAGCCTGAAAGACTATTTACTGGGAAAATAAGAATTGCCTTCCATCCACTCGATATTTCTCACATCCAGCCAGACATCCTGATTATTTCCTGTCATATTTTTAAAAATGCTAACACGAAATTTTTTAATAATCGCCTCACTGCAGAGATACCCATTTCCATTTCGCCATTCCATTATCCCAAGCTTGAAATCAGACACTCGGCAGAAAATGATATTCAATCTTTCACCAGCTTCATTAATAAAGTGATAATTTTTTTTGAATTTTATTTTCAAAGTTTTCGCTCTTAATCGTGCTTGACAGCCGAACATCAAATCTGTTAAATATATCATCATCAAAATTTCAATCAAAGTTATATCGAAATTTTAAATCGCTTTTGAAAATATCTCCAACAGGATAAACACCTAATTACAACAATTTTAAACTCAAATTTCATAACATGATAAAATAACTGCAACAAAAAAAGCCACTCACTTTCGTGAATGGCTTAGATTATTTTTCATTAGTTAGCGAGAGTAATATTAATCAAATTTTAAATCCAATCCTAATCCTCTTAGCTCATGAACCAATACATTGAATGATTCAGGTATGCCTGGTCTTGGGATATTATCACCTTTCACAATCGCTTCATAAGTTTTCGCACGACCGATAATATCATCAGATTTAAGCGTGAGCAATTCCTGCAGAATATTGGATGCACCATAAGCTTCCAAGTGCCCAAACTTCCATTTCACCAAAACGCTGTCCGCCGAATTGGGCTTTACCACCCAGAGGCTGCTGCGTGATAAGACTGTATGGCCCGATACTTCGTGCATGCATCTTATCATCAACCATGTGATGCAGCTTGATGATATAGATGATACCAACCGTTGCTTTCTGGTCAAAACGATCGCCTGTTTCCCCATCATACAAATATGTATGACCAAAACTCGGCAAACCTGCACTGCTCTATATGTTCAGCAATTTCTTCAACAGATGCTCCGTCGAAGATTGGTGTTGCGAATTTCAAACCTAATTTTTCACCAGCCCAGCCAAGAACAGTTTCATAAATCTGTCCGAGGTTCATACGGGAAGGCACACCCAATGGATTCAATACAACATCAACCGGTGTTCCATCTTCCAGGAAAGGCATATCTTCTGCACGAACAATCTTCGCAACAATACCTTTGTTACCGTGGCGGCCCGCCATCTTATCCCCCACTTTCAGCTTACGTTTTACTGCGAGATAAACTTTAGCAAGTTTCAACACACCGGCAGGCAATTCATCACCGATGGAGATGTTGAATTTTTCTCTCTTATAACTTCCAAGTTCTTCGTTGTACTTGATGTTGTAGTTGTGCAGCAATACATTGATCAGGTCATCTGTTTTTGCATCGCCTGTCCATCCCAGAGGATTTACATTCAGATAATCAATGCCTGCCAGATTTTTTGCAGTGAACTTCGCTCCTTTGCCAATCTGCACTTCACCGAAATTATTGTTAACACCGGCAGAAGTATGGTCTTTCAACAACACCTGCAGTTTGCTCAGCAATACATCCATCAGATCAGTTACATTCTTTTCGTGTACTTTTTCAATTTTATCCAAGCGCTGCTTTTTCACGAACTTTTGCATTCTTATCTTTCTTCGCGCGTTGGAATAATTTCTTACCGATCACAACACCTTCTGTTCCGCTTGGCGCTTTCAAAGAAGCATCTTTCGCATCACCGGCTTTATCACCGAAGATTGCGCGCAGCAGTTTTTCTTCAGGAGTTGGATCGCTTTCTCCTTTCGGAGTGATCTTTCCGATCAGGATATCGCCTTCTTTGATCTGCGCGCCGACACGGATGATACCGTTTTCATCCAGATCTTTGGTTGCTTCTTCAGATACGTTCGGAATATCCGGCGTCAATTCTTCTTCACCCAGTTTGGTATCGCGAACTTCCAGTTCATATTCATGAAATATGAACAGAAGTGAAACAGATCTTCCCGAACAACTTTTTCACTGATCACGATGGCATCTTCAAAGTTGTAACCTTTCCATGGCATGAACGCCACTTTCAGGTTGCGGCCCAGCGCCAGTTCACCATGCTTGTACTGCATAACCTTCTGTCAGGAAATCGCCTTCTTTCACACTTCTGTCCTTTCTTCACAGCAGGTTTCAGGTTGATACAGGTTTCCTGGTTGGTTTTAATGAATTTGGTAAGCTTGTAAATTTTCAGATCTTCTTCAAAGCTTACCAGTTTTTGTATTTCATTTCTTTCATAGCGAACATGAATTTCATTGGCATCCACATATTCAACCACACCTTCTCCTTCTGCAGTGAATCTGGATACGCGCATCACGGGCAGCTTTTGCTTCAAGCCCTGTTCCTACAATCGGCATTTCAGGAAGAATCAACGGCACAGCCTGGCGTTGCATGTTTGATCCCATCAGCGCACGGTTGGCATCATCATGTTCCAGGAATGGAATCAGTGAAGCACTCAAACCAACAATCTGGTTTGGCGCAACGTCCATGTATTCCACTTCATTTCTATCAAGAATCGGGAAGTCACCTGTTTGACGGGATACAATTCTTATCTTCAACGAAATTTCCTTTTTCATCCATCGGCAATATTGGCCTGTGCGATCTTGGCAATATCTTCTTCTTCTGCACTGAGGTAAGTGAGTTTTTTCATATCCACTTTGCCATCGTTCACTTTACGATAAGGCGTTTCGATAAAGCCCATTTCGTTGATCTTTGCATGAACGCAAAGTGTAGAGATCAGACCGATGTTCGGACCTTCCGGAGTTTCGATGGTACAAAGACGGCCATAGTGGGAATAATGCACGTCACGAACTTCAAAGCCTGCACGTTCACGGCTCAGACCACCGGGCCCGAGTGCGGAGATACGGCGCTTATGCGTGATTTCGCTCAACGGATTGGTCTGATCGAGGAACTGCGACAACTGCGAGGTACCAAAGAATGAATTGATAACAGAAGAAAGTGTTCTTGCATTGATCAGATCAACCGGCGTGAAAACTTCATTATCACGAACATTCATACTTTCGCGGATGGTACGTGCCATACGGGCAAGACCAACACCGAACTGAGCATACAATTGCTCGCCCACCGTGCGCACACGACGGTTGCTCAGATGATCAATATCATCAATTTCAGCTTTTGCCATTGGTAAGGCGAACCAGGTATTTGATGATCTCAATCATATCTTCCTTGGTCAGTGTTTTCTGTGTCCAAAGGTTGATTCAAGCTCAAGTTTGCGGTTGATTTTATAACGGCCAACTTCACCGAGGTCATAACGCTTATCGCTGAAGAATAATTTATCAATAATACCACGTGCAGTTTCATCATCAGGAGCATCAGCACCACGCAATTGGCGGTAGATATGCTGAACGGCTTCCAGTTCACTGTTCGAAGTATCTTTATTCAGGGTATTGTAGATGATGGCATAATCACCGCCTACATCTTCTTTCTGAATGAAAACACTTTTCACATCCATTTCAACAACCATATCGATGGCTTCTTCATCAAGAATAGTATCGCGCTCAAGAACGATTTCATTACGTTCGATGGAAACTACTTCGCCGGTATCTTCATCCACAAAATCTTCCACCCATGTTCTCAGTACACGGGCAGCAAGTTTTTTGCCGATATATTTATGCAAAGATTTCTTATCAACTTTCACTTCATCGGCCATGCCGAACAGTTCAAGAATATCTTTATCCGTTTCATAACCGATGGAACGCAGCAACGTGGTTACCGGGAATTTCTTCTTACGGTCGATATAAGCATACATCACGTTGTTGATGTCGGTTGCAAATTCCATCCATGCACCTTTGAAAGGGATCACACGGGCAGAATAAATCTTTGTTCCGTTCGGGTGAATGGATTGACCGAAGAATACACCCGGTGAACGATGCAACTGAGAAACAACAACACGCTCAGCACCATTGATAACAAAGGTGCCACGTGGAGTCATGTAAGGAATATTTCCGAGAAATACATCCTGAACGATGGTTTGGAAATCCACATGCTCTTCGTCGTTACAGCTCAACCGCAAGCTTTGCTTTTAGCGGCACAGCATAAGTTAAGCCCACGCTCCATACACTCTTCGATGGTGTAGCGGGGCGGATCAATAAAATAATCCAGGAATTCCAGCATGAAAATATTCCGCGTATCAGTGATCGGGAAATTTTCCTTGAACACCTGGAACAAACCTTCGATATTGCGTTTGTCCGGCGTTGTTTCTAACTGGAAAAATTCTTTGAAAGATTGAATCTGGACTTCGAGCAAGTCAGGTGTTTCAGCAAGATGCTTGATCTTTCCGAAATTGACTCCTGCTTTGTAATTTTGTTGAAGACATATTATTTAAACCCGGTTTTAATTATCTAACTCAAAATCTTTTAAAGCAATAACAATCCCTGGGAACTTTTAGTTCTCAAAAGTTTCTTACTAAAATATCAAATGATTATAGCTATCAGGGACATAAAAAGGACAGCAAAGGTAATGAATTAGAGTTACAGAGAGAAAAGAATTTTAAAAGACAAGTAAAATCAAAACATTTGCAGCTTTTGAATGAAAAAGGCTGCTTAAAATACAGCCGTTACAAAACTGAGCTTATTGCGCATCCCACCAAAGCCTGCCCCGTGTATCTATTCCGCTAATCCCAAAAGCCGGGTTAAACGTTAGCATTTCATTAACTGCAGCATTGAAGTTGCTTGTGTTTAGTGTTGAGCCCGCATCGTTTATGTTAAATGAGCTTCTGCGTGAAAGGGTTAAATTTTCAGAACCGTCGTAAAGGTTTTCTAAATAAACTATCCCGGAACCATCACCAATATTGCCAAGGGTCGTTTCCTGGCCTGGCCTCCAATCTACAAATTGCGGATATCCGGTGCGCTTCCACATTGCCCAAGCTTCTGCGGGCTCAACCATTAAATGCACCCACTCTTGCGAATAAATTTGTTGCAATGTATTGTTATAAGGATAACGGGTTAAATAATCGCCAATAGCCACTGTGTCGGCACCCGGAACTCCGGCAATAACCCCTGCATTTTGATATTGTGCTACCGATGCTGCCACTCCTGAATTATACCATTGAGCTGCGGTTTGACCCAAAACTGAGGCATCGCTTTTTTGTGCGATCTCTGCCATCATGAAACAAGTCTCAGCATATGTTACATATAAAGTCCTCATAGGAATAGACTGTGTTGTCGCAGTATTGCTTTCGTCTGTATGCAGCCTTGCTGTTGCTGTTTTCGGGTCATACCCATTATTATTAAAACCTCCGTTCTTAACTAAAAAGCGCGTCTGAATGTTTGAGAGGAACTCTATTTGCACCAGGTTTGAGCTGTTGGTAAGAGCAAATGATTGGAAAGTGCCTCGGCCATTCAATCCATAAGAGGGGTTGTTTTGTGATGCAGCAAAAGCATGTTTCCCCCAATACCTTGATGTGTTAATTGCCGGTGAGTCTAAAGTTGCAATGGCGGAAGGAGTGCCATATTGTTGAACCGTATTGTAGTCAACATCGTTTGTTCCATAATCATTTTGCCTGACCAATAAGGGAAGTCGGGGATCTTTTGTAGACTTTAAAAACTCAGCAAAAGCGTATGATACATCAAAATCAAGAAGAATATTTACATTGTCTAATAAATTTTGATATCCCTGGGTGTTGTTAACACCAAAGGATTGCGCATTGTTCGAAATAATTTGCCCCCCGAAGTTGCTTGCAATATCATTTAAAACAGCTGCTAAATTAGATGCATCTCTTTTCTCGTAGCGCTGAGCTATTTTTATGCGCAAAGTATTTGCAAACGCTTCCCAACTGGGTATATCGCCACCGTAAAAAAAATCCTGAGCGCCAAGCGCAACTTGTTGCACAGTTTGATTGGTATTCAAAACAGTTGCTGCCACCTTTAAAACAGAATCAAAAGTTTTGTATAAGGTCTGTTCATAATCATATGCCGGAAGCGGATATTGTGAAACATTGAACGCCTGATGATAAGGCATAGCACCATAAATATCCAAAGTTCTCCATGCCTGATAAGTATCCAATATTTGGCAAATGGCTCTCAGATCAGCATAGCTTGATTTTTCAGGTTCCGGCAATAAATCGATATTTTGAATAATCAAGTGCATACCCTTGCCATAGTTATTGTAGTAATCAGAATAACAAGATTGATATGGGTTATTTTTGTTACTGCCTCCAACTGTTGCTGCGCGCCCCAGTACGGAGATATCAAGTCGGCATTTATGCCATCAGGTACTATATACTGCATGTAGGTCATTAGAAAATACGCAATTCCATAACTGGTATTTCCATTACTTATGAGGTTGAGCTGCTGGGAACTATTGAAATCAGCCGTATATCCTGAAAAAAGATATTCAGGTGCAACATCTCCTACCACTGTCGGATTGGTGTTCAGCTTAATCATCTCTTTTTTGCACGATATAGAAACCGCAGCCATCGTTATAAATAAAGCTGCAGTTTTGATATAGCTATTTAAATTCTTCATCATTTTATTTTTAATTGTTTATAGCCTGACATTTAATGAGAGAGAGAAGTTGCGCTCGTATGGTACACCGCCTGTTATAAATGGGCTCATCGGGTCATTACTTGTAAGAGCTGCAGGGTTTTGGCCCGCAGGTAAAGTTTTATATAGATACCCTATGTTATGAACTGAAAAAGTTATTCTCACGTCTTTTAAAACCCCTGTTTTTGCTATCAAATTAGACGGGCCCTATAGCTCAGCGAAATCTGGCGAAGCATCAGCCATGTGTTCTTTGAAATTGCGCCATTGTAATTAATCCCATTTTCCCAATCGTAGGTGCCGTTGAATCCAGGGCCGCCATCATAATATGCATCAGCAAACCAGGGCTCAACCAATCCCTGTTGATAGGCTTGTTTAAATGTCATTCCGCCAATATTTTGTCCATTGATCAAACTTGTTTGACCTGCCGCGAACACTGCATTGGGAACAGCTCCATTATAAACCGTCTGACCGGTGTAGGCATCTATGCGAGCTACACCTCCATGTGCTTTATCTCTGAATGCTAATGAAGCTTTGGGGCTGCCTTGGCTCATTGCATAAGTATAGCTTTCCGAGTATACCATACCCCCAAACCGACCATCAACTTGTGCGAACAAACTAAAATTCTTATATCTGAAAGTTGCATTGATACCACCAGTCAATGAGGGCTCTACTTTACCCATGTTAATAAGCGTATCGCTGGAATAATATGAATATTGATAATTTGCATAATCAGATTGTTGGCCTGGGTTTGTATTAGTGACATGTGGTGCATTTTGAATGATGGGGTAACCTGTTTTTTTGTCTATTTGAAAAGCACTATTCCCCTGTACTTCCAATTCACCAAATGCACCCCCCTGATATGAATCAACTTCAGCACCTTCGTAATTGCCCTCGTTTTGATATCTGGTTATGCCAGGATAAAATTTGATGATTTTGCTTGCGTTGTGGCCAAGGTTTAAAGAAAGATCCAGCCCAAAATCTTTTTCTCTTACAGGGCTGTAATTTACCAACAGTTCTGCCCCTTGGTTCTGTACATTTCCTGCATTTATGTACAGTGTATTGTATCCTGTTTCAGGCACTCCTGATAATTGCAATAGCTGATTAAATGTGTTCTTTTTATACCATGCAAAATCTATACTTGCCCGGTTATTGAAGAATGATAGATAAGTACCGAATTCATATTGCCTTTGAATTTGAGGCTTTAAATCGTAATTGGGCAAAATCTCACCATTGAAAGCGGTTGCAGAAGGAACGGAATTACCAGCAGGGTTGTAAATAATAACGCCAGGGCTGTATCCATTTCCGGTAGAATAAGCTGCGCAACACCGGCATTACCAACCCATGCAACAGATCCTCTCAAACGGCCATCATAAAGCCACGAAGGCATTTTATCCCTGAACTGATCATAAAATGTGTAAGCGACATTTACTGAAGGATAAAAAACAGAATTGTTGTTTTTGCCAGGAACACCAATAGGATAAGTTAATGTAGATATCCAATCATTGCGGCCAGTAAATTCAACATTCAAATATTTTTTATAGTTCAAATTAATATCAGCCGCAACCCCAATAGTAAGCTGCGATGGATAACTGGGATTATAATTAATATCATTGCCCGAAACCATTGGATTTACAGAATTCGCCAAAAAGAATTGATTGGGCACTTTTAAGCCACCATCAGTGCTTGCATAAAAACTTTCTCCAAATTCATTGCCATAGATTTCATTCAACAAGCGGATATCAATACCCAGATTATCATGCATAGCTTTTCTGGTGGCGTGAGCACTGAACAAAAGATTATACCCAGTGGAATTTGAGCCACCTACAGCATATTGGCCTCCTTCATTATATTGATTATTACCATAATTTTTGGTTACCTGATTGCTTTTTTGAAAATTCATATTCGCTTGCCCGCTCAGGTCTATCCAATCATTTACTTGTGCTTTTATCCGTACGTAGCTCAATAATGAGTTTTCTGTATTGGTGTAATTATTTTTATCCAAAATGGCAAAGCCATTCGTTACAAAACCAAAATTATTCGGCTTAATTGAATTGTCCGGATTGCGGTAAGTAGCATGCCATGTTGCAAAGTCGGTATTACGAGGCATGTAATATACATCGAATCCCAGGTTGCCGCCACCCGGCCATGCATACCTGCTTTGGTTGTAATAATTATAGGTCTTAGTGTTGGCGTAATTCACTCCAACCTCTGCTGAAAACACTTTGTTGAGCTGCCCGTTTATTTTTATATCAATAGCGTTTCTGTCTAATCCGTTTTTTGGCAAATCGCCATTGCTATGATTGTTTGAATAGCCGAAGCGATAAGTAGATTTATCACTGCCGCCGCTTACAGCAATGCCATTGTTTATGTAATCGCCTTGCTGAAAAAATGTTTTCCAGTTATTAGGCTGAGCTACATATGGAACTCTTGCAGAATCTCCAGTTATGCCATAAACAGTAGGATGCAAAGTGCCATCGAATTTAGGGCCGAAACTGTAATTGGTATAATCTTGTGTCCCATCAGGATTAAAGGCACCTTCCCTGTTATAATCGCCCATGCCGTACTCATTTTGCAGAGCCATGAAGGGCGCATAAATATCATTTTTTGAATAGGTAGAAATAAGCTCTATGCCCAGGCCTTTGCCCGCTTTGCCGCTTTTAGTAGTAATAACGATTGCGCCATTTATGCCACGTGAGCCGTACAATGCTGTGGCCGCTGCGCCTTTTAGTACCGTCAAAGACTCATAATCATCAGGGTTTAAATTTTTCAATTGAGAGCCCGCATCAGTAGCATCGGGGCCTGAGATATTATTTTGCAGCACGTTGCCATCTATTACAAAAATAGGTTGGTTGTTTGCGGGATAAGTACCATTACCCAAAACACTGGCTCCTCTTATTTGGATATAAGGAGATGTTTGTATACCGGAACTTGATACGACATTGACTTCCACACCTGCTACTTTGCCCTCCAATCCAGCGATTGGATTCACAGTGTTGGTGCTGGCAATTTCGCTGCCCCCCACGCTCGTAGCAGAATACCCCAAATTCTTATTTTGTTTTTTTATACCGAGCGCTCCGCTAACTACCACATTCGATAAAGTGCCTGTTGAATTTGTCAGGCTCACTGAAATAAAAGCATCTGCCCCGGTTTCTACTTCTTTTGTTTGATAGCCTACGCTTGAAAAAACTAAAGTGCTGTTTGAAGATGGCACGGCAATTTTGAAATTGCCTTCCACATCTGTTGAAATGCCCGACCTGGCTCCTTTCACTGTAACCGACACCCCAGCTATCGCGTTGCCAGAACCATCACGAACAACGCCAGAAATAATTTTTTTTGTTTGCCCAAAGACAAACATGCTTCCCATACTTAAAACGATTGAAAGCAATAACCGAAATTTTCTTTTCTGCATGGCAATTGTATTGTTTTAAATTAACTGTATAGAAAATTCAAGGTTGTCTACTAAAATGTCATTATCCATAATAGCGACAATTCCATTGTTGCTAAGAATTTTTAAAAAGAAAAAAAATGGAGAATGAATAAAAGAGAAGGACTCTGTTCATAAGAAATAGTTTTGGTTTGAAAATCAAAAAATCTACGGTGCCGTACAAAGAAAATTAATTGTGATTATAAAAAGATCAAGCTTAAAAAATGGCGCAAACGATTGCTCAAAAACACAATCGTTTGACATGAGAAATAAAAAGAAATTTTTTCTATTAACACTTTGAAAAAATTTGTCTTGCGGGAACAGAAAGGAAATAAAAACGAAATATTAAAATAATCCTAACGTAGATGCTTAACCGGAGATTGAAAATTTATTGAACAAATAACAGTTTAGTTCTATTTTTTAGAAAAATGAATTACATGAAAATAAAAATCCCGCTCAAAATTGAGCGGGATTTACAATTAAAATTTTAAAAGAAATTATTGAACTTCCACGTCTGCGCCAGCTTCTTTCAATTTAGCAACCAATGCATCTGCATCCGCTTTGCTAACACCTTCTTTAACTGGTTTTGGAGCGCCGTCAACTAAATCCTTAGCTTCTTTCAAACCAAGGCCTGTCAAATCTTTCACGATTTTAACAACATTCAGTTTGTTAGCGCCAGCAGCTTTCAATATTACAGTGAAAGCTGTTTTTTCTTCAGCGGCAGCAGCGCCACCACCTGCAGCCGGGCCTGCTGCAACTGCTACTGCAGCGGCTGCTGGCTCAATGCCGTATTCTTCTTTCAGGATTTTTGCTAATTCGTTTACTTCTTTTACAGTTAATCCTACTAACTGTTCTGCAACTGCTTTTAAGTCTGCCATGATGTTTAAATTTTTACCGCCTTCATAGTTTGTTTAAACTCCGGCGGATGGTTTAAAAAAATTTTGCCTTTGTTTGCCCTCAGGCCTGGACCATTTTCAATCTGAAAATTTCAAAATTGCGCAATGTGAAAATGAAGCATTGAACAATCAGTTATTTCAAGTCGAAGAATTAATTCGCTGCGCCTCTATCTTCTAATGCTTTCAAAAGCCCAGCTAATTTAGCTCCTGCATTTAGGCCACTGATAACATTCTTAGCTGGTGACTGCAACAGCCCGATGATTTCACCAATAAGGTCGTTCTTGCTTTTCAATGAAGTCAATACTTTCAATTGGTCGTTTCCTGCAAATACATCACCATCAATAAAAGCAGCTTTCAATACAGGCTTTTCTGTATTAACATCCTTACGGAAAGAGCTGATGATTAATGCAGGTTCTTTTGCATTTTCAGAAAACAACAAAGCAGTTACGCCATGCAATGATTCAAACACATCTGAATATCTTTTGCTATCAATGCTTTCAAGTGCTTTTTTGATGAGCGTGTTCTTTGCAACTTTCATTTCAACATTTTTGCTGAAACAAATGCGGCGCAATTTGCCAACCTGTTCAACGGTCAGTGATTCCGTATTTGTCACGTAGAAATTATTGTATTGAGAGAATTTCTCTTTCAACACATCAACCACTTCGTTTTTTTGGTCTTTAGTCATTTTATTAAAATTTTGACTGTTCGATTAATTTAGTTCTTTCAAATCCCTTACTGAACGAATGCTTTTGTATCAACTGCAATGCCAGGGCTCATTGAGCTAGCCATGAAAACGCTTTTTAAGTAAGTGCCTTTTGCAGTTGCGGGCTTTGCCTTAATAATTGCATTCATTAATTCCAGGCTATTTGCTGAAATTTTTTCAGGGGCAAAACTTACTCTGCCGATAGAAGCATGAATGATTCCAGCTTTGTCAACTTTGAAAGCGATCTTTCCGCCTTTCACTTCATTCACAGCAGCAGCTACATCATTAGTGACTGTCCCTGTTTTTGGGTTTGGCATTAAGTTGCGTGGGCCAAGAATTTTACCGAGCTTACCAATCTTCGGCATTACAGCAGGAGTTGCCACTATTACATCCACATCAACCCAGCCGCCTTCAATTTTTTGAATGAATTCATCGAGGCCAACAAAATCTGCACCTGCTGCTTTTGCGTCAGCCTCTTTATCGGGTGTGCAAAGAACAAGCACTTTTTTTGTTTTACCAGTGCCGTGAGGAAGGCTCACCGTTCCGCGAATTGATTGATCCGCTTTCTTTGGGTCAACGCCCAAACGAACATGCAGGTCAACTGATGCATCAAATTTTGTAGTGTTCACTTGCTTAACTAATGAAGATGCATCATTAAGTGAATACAGTTTGTTTTTATCGACTTTAGCCGAAGCTAATTTTCTTTTTTTAGTGATTGCCATTTCGCAAGATTTTTTTAGTTGTCAGATTAGTTATCCCATGGAGCTTTCCCATCAACGGTGATGCCCATGCTACGTGCAGTACCTGCTACCATGCGCATAGCGCTTTCAACAGTAAAGCAATTCAGGTCGGGCATTTTATCCTTCGCGATTGCTTCAACCTGAACCCAGGAAACTTTTCCAACTTTGTTACGATTTGGCTCTTTGGAACCGCTTTGAATTTTAGAAGCTTCCATTAGCTGAACAGCTGCAGGAGGAGTTTTAATGATAAAATCAAATGACTTATCATTATACACTGTAATGAGGACTGGAAGTACTTTTCCGATTTTATCCTGCGTGCGAGCGTTGAACTGCTTGCAGAATTCCATAATGTTAATCCCTTTGGAACCGAGCGCCGGCCCAATAGGGGGTGCAGGGTTGGCTTGGCCGCCTTTCACCTGCAATTTGACATAACCTGTAATTTCTTTTGCCATGTTATTTCAATTTTTGGTTTTAGCGTCACGCTCAAGGCGCAACTCCCAAATTCAATAATCAAAAGAGCTTTGTTTGGGGCTGCAAATGTAATGCAAAAACAGATGCCCGCAAATATTTTTTTAAACTTTTTATGATTCCTGAAGCTTAGTATGCCCACACATTTTTACATAGGCGCGTGATTGGCTAATCCACACAAATTGCATGTTGATAGGAAATATTCCAAAGCATTCATTCTTGTCTTATTTTCAGAAGCATTTAGGGTTCTCCAATAAATTCTGCACAAACCTTATGTGCTTTTCTGTTTTCATGTCTAAGCCAGTTATCAGTTAAATAAATCTTTGTGATGCTAGAGCATCAAAAAATTGACATCGCTCCATTTCGAATGAAAAAAATAGCTGTTAGAATTTCATCGCCACAAAAAAATTTTGCAAATCAGATAAAATTTTTGTCGCTTTTTTTTCTATTTGAATTTTTCTGTCTAACTTTTCCAATAATCTCCATTGATTCTTATAACAACTAAAAAACTCACATCAAATTATGGCAAAGTCAAAGAAAAAAGCTGCAAAGAAAAAGGCAGTTAAGAAAGCTGCGAAAAAAGCTGCTCCAAAAAAAGCCGCGAAAAAAGTTGCTAAGAAGGTTGCTAAAAAAGCTGCCAAAAAAGCCGCTCCGAAAAAAGCTGCTCCAAAAAAAGTTGCTAAGAAAGCTCCTGCCAAAAAAGCCGCTCCGAAAAAGAAAGCAGCACCTAAGAAACCCGCACCAGCACCAGCTCCTGCAGCAATGCCCGAAGCTCCTGCAACGCCCCCAACCGAAATGGGTTCAGGCTCATAGTAATACAGAAATAAAAATTAAATACACAGAACTATTAACCTTCCATCCGGAAGGTTTTTTTTATTTACGAAAATAAAAAAGCGCAACGTTTGTTGCGCTTTAAATATTTTTAGAAAGAAACTTGTTATGAAATTTTTTCAACCTGCATATAATTTAATTCAACGGGTGTTGACCTGCCAAATATTTTTACGGTTACTTTTAATTTCTTTTTCTCATCGTTTACTTCTTCAATAACGCCATTGAAATCATTGAATGGCCCTTCGATAATCTTGATTGTTTCGCCAACGATGAATGGCTCGCTCATGCTCATGCCGCCAACTTCAGCCATTTCGTCCATTTTGCCGAGCATCTTATTCACTTCAGCTTTTCTTAATGCAATTGGGTTTTCTTTTCCCAGAAAATGAATAACACTGGTAGTATTCTTTACAGCATCACGCAAATCATCACTGAGTTTGCCTTCTATCACTTCTATCATCACATAGCCGGGGTAATAGTTTCGCTCGCGCATCACTTTTTTACCATTCTGCACTTTATAAACTTTTTCCACCGGAAGAAATACTTGTTTCACAACTTCGCCCCAACCGCCGCGGGTAATTTCTTTGTCAAGATATTCTTTCACCTTACGTTCTTTGCCGCTTACGACACGGAGCACATACCACTTAGTTTCCGCCGCTACTTGTGTTTGATTTGCAGTTTCCATTGTTAAAAGAATGAGTAAATCAATTTTAATACTGAACTCGCAACGATATCCATTACACCAACTACTACTGTAATCAAGAGTGTTGCTACCAATACAATTACTGTTGATTGCTGCAATTGTGACCAGCTTGGCCAGGTTACTTTTTCCACAAGTTCTTTATAAGATTCCGGAAATATGTCGATATTTTATTCATAATAGTACTTTGAAATTACGCTGCACGGGCACAAGGATTCGAACCCTGATCAAAGGTTTTGGAGACCTCTATTCTACCATTGAACTATGCCCGTAGAAAGCTAAAAGCTATCACACATCAGGCGTGACAGCTTTTAGTTTCTATATTGTTGCAAAGATATTAAAAATCTTATACAAAGAGCTTTTGAGGCTTACAGCTAAAAGCTTCTTATTTCACGATCTCAGTAACCTGTCCTGCACCTACTGTACGGCCACCTTCGCGGATAGCGAATTTCAGACCTTTTTCCATCGCGATCGGCTGGATCAGTTTTACAGTCAGGCTCGTGTTATCACCAGGCATAACCATTTCAGTACCTGCAGGCAATGTAACTTCACCGGTTACGTCTGTAGTACGGAAATAGAACTGAGGACGGTATTTGTTGAAGAAAGGAGTATGACGTCCACCTTCTTCTTTGCTCAATACATAAACTTCACCTTTGAATTCAGTATGAGGAGTGATAGAACCTGGTTTGCAAAGAACCATACCACGACGGATCTGGTTCTTTTCAATACCACGAAGCAACAAACCTGCATTATCACCAGCTTCACCTGCGATCAAGTAGTTTGCGGAACATTTCAACACCGGTAACAGTAGAAGTCAATGGAGCTTCCATCAAACCAACGATTTCAATACCTTCACCCACTTTAATACGACCTCTTTCAATACGACCAGTAGCAACTGTACCACGGCCAGTGATAGAGAACACATCTTCCACAGACATCAGGAACGGCTGATCAACCGGACGGGGAGGCAGAGGAATATAGCTATCAACAGCATCCATCAGTTCATCGATCGCTTTAACCCATTTTGTCTTCGCCAGCCAGAGCGCCGGTAGCAGAACCCTGGATGATAGGCGTATTATCGCCATCAAACCCGTAGAATGTCAACAATTCGCGGATTTCCATTTCAACCAGTTCCAGCAATTCAGGATCATCAACCAGGTCAACTTTGTTCATGAACACAACGATACGGGGAACACCTACCTGGCGTGCCAGCAGGATATGTTCTTTCGTTTGCGGCATAGGGCCGTCAGTAGCAGCAACCACCAGGATAGCTCCATCCATCTGGGCAGCACCGGTGATCATATTTTTTACATAGTCAGCGTGACCAGGGCAATCCACGTGCGCATAGTGACGGTTAGCTGTCTGATATTCAACGTGCGCAGTATTAATGGTAATACCACGTTCTTTTTCTTCCGGAGCCGCATCAATTTCATCATATTTTTTTGCTTCCGCCAACCCTTTTGTAGACAAGAATGGTAGTAATAGCAGCAGTCAAAGTGGTTTTACCATGGTCAACGTGACCAATGGTACCAACGTTAACGTGGGGTTTGTCCCTCTTGAAGGTCTCTTTTGACATTGTTATTGTTTTTAAATTGTGTTTTAAATTTTATATTACAAATTTTACATGTCTTCTATGTTCCCGGCTACAAACTGCTAAAATTCGTGACGAATCTTGTATATCTTATTCTACTACTATTCAAAATCTTCATGAGCCGTTGATGAGAATTGAACTCACGACCTCTTCCTTACCAAGGAAGTGCTCTACCACTGAGCTACAACGGCATACTCAGTTGGCAGTTTCCAGTTGGCAATTTGCACTGCAGTTGTTCTAATTGCAAACTGAATACTGCTCACTGCGCAGAGCGGAAGACGAGGTTCGAACCCGCGACCTACAGCTTGGAAGGCTGTCGCTCTACCAACTGAGCTACTTCCGCATAAATAATGTGACAATTGGCTGATTTGACAATGAGCTAATTGCTCAATCGCACAGCTTTTATCATCTGTACAAAGAACTTGTTATCTCAATTACTCACATCATCTAATTACTCTGATTCTCAAATTAACTTGTGGGCAAGGATGGATTCGAACCACCGAACTCCGAAGAGGACAGATTTACAGTCTGTTGTCGTTGGCCACTTGACTACTTGCCCTGCAATTGAAATTATCAGAGCCACTTGTCGGAGGGATCGAACCCACGACCTACTGATTACAAATCAGTTGCTCTACCAGCTGAGCTAAAGTGGCATTTTATCATTCCGTTGCCGTATTAGTAAATGCTATAATGATGCGAAGCTTGAATACATTTATACAAAGAACTTTTCCCAAAAAACAAAACACCCTTTTTTTTGGGAAGGCAAAGGTAAGCGAATTTGTTAAATTCAAAAATTTTGAATAGCTTTTTTAAAATTGATTTTAAAGCCTGAAGAAATGATAGGCAATTGAAAACCCTCAAATAAAAAAGGCCTCGAAAGAGGCCTTGAAATTTTTGTTACGCTGCTAATTTATCTTTTTTTCTTTTTATCTGATTGATCACAGATTCGATTGCGTCATCGAAAGATTCTTCAAATGATTTGGAACAACATTTTGCAAAGAACTGATGCCTTGGCACGTGAACACTCATTTCGGCAACTTTATCTTTAATAGTGTGAATTACATTGTCAAGCTTTAGAAAAACATCTACTTTAATGATCTGTCCGTGAAACGTGTCTAGCTTTTTGATTTTCTTGCTAACGTAGTCTGTCAATTTAACGTCTGCATCAAAATGCACGGCTTGAATTTTTACATTCATAATCAATCGCGTTTTAAAGTGAAACAATAAATGAAAGAGCTTTTAAAAACTGAGGGAACGTGTACGTGGCATCTCAATTTAGCTGTACATTGAAATTAATAAAGCAGGCTTGCTTTTCCAAATAAAACTTGTGAAAGATTATTGTGCAAAAGCATAAATTTTTTATTGAAAAAGCATCATTAAAAACTATGCTTTGGGGTGTGCTTTTTTATAAACATCTTTAAGCTTTTCAATGGTGTTGTGTGTATATACCTGGGTAGCGGCAAGGCTTGAGTGGCCAAGCAATTCTTTCACTGAATTTAGCTCTGCGCCGCTATTTGTTAAATGAGTTGCAAAAGTGTGGCGAAGCACATGAGGGCTTTTTTTATCAACCGTCGTTACTTCCCCAAGATATTTTTTTACGCGCAGATAAACATATTTATGATAAAGTTTCTTGCCTTTATTATTCACCAATAAATTTATTCCATCAAAATTTTCAAATTTCTTTCTTTTATTTTCGCTATAATCTTTTATCTGCGAAGCCATTTGTGGGCTAATCGGGATCACTCTTTCTTTATTTCCTTTTCCGAGAACTTTTATAGTACTGTTGCTGAAATCAATTTGGTTTTCTTTTATATTTACAAGCTCACTCAATCGCATGCCTGTATTGTAAAAAATTTCTATCAGCAATCTGTCTGTTTGCCCATTCCATGTATCAGGAAATTCAACATGAGAAAACAGGGTGACGATATCTTTTTGTTCCACAAAAACAGGAAGCCTTTTATTAACCTTTGGGCTGATGATATTGCTCATTGGCGTACTCTCCAATTTGCTTGTGCGAAGCTGGAATTTGAAAAAAGATTTTAGCACTGATATTTTTCTGTTGATAGAACGAGAGCCGATTGAATTGCTTTTTAAGGACGCGAGCCAGAATCTGATAAATGAAGACGTAATTTCTTCCATTGAAATTTCTCCATATTGCTTTTCTATAAATTGAAAAAAAGAAACGAGGTCGTCATTGTAAGAGCGGACGGTATGTTCCGAATATCTTTTTTCGAATTTGAGGTAATCAACAAAAGCCTTGATCAACGGTTCCAAAGTATATTACATTGTGGTTATTCAAAATTATTGAATTTATCAGTAGCATTGCGCAGCAATTATTATCTATACTCAAACCCGCACTTATTTTGAAGTTCAATTGGCTAAATAAAGGCACCCCACTTGCTCATCACCTGCAGTATGATTCTCAAAATAATTTCACTTTCATCAGGTTAATTGCTGCTTTGATTGTTGTGAAACAACATTCGTTCAGCAGCACTGCCGAAAATTTAGATGGTTCGCTAATGTCAACATTTAAGCTAAGTGCTTTAGGCTTACCAAGTTTCTTTTTTATTAGCGGCCTTCTTGTATCGCAAAGCCTCCAAAAAAGCAGTTCATGGAAAAGTTTTTTATGGAAACGATTTTTGAGGATATATCCGGCAGCATGGCTTTCCATTTTATTTTGCGCGTTTATTTTAGGGCCGATTGTTACAACATGCGCTTTAAAAAATTATTTTTCCGGCAGCACGTTTTATCAATTTTTATCGACGTGCTTTTTGATCAGGGTTCATTATTACCTGCCGGGCGTTTTCGAACATTCTTTAATGGGCAATTCATCAGTCAATGCCTCATTATGGACAATCTGTTTGGAATTGAAATTATATATCGGCCTTTTATTATTCAGCTTAATAAAAATTCCGGGAAAAAAGTATCTGCTGACCGCCATGATTATTTCAATGCTGATTGCTCTTCAATTTTTTCCGGTTCAATCTGAAACCTTTGTTCAAAATTTAACCAACAGGCATATAAGCATGAACACGGATTTGACATACTCGTTTATTTTTTTAACAGGCGTGCTCGCAAACATGTATAATCGAAAAATTATTGTGAGAAACTATTGGTTGATTTTAATCTTCATTATGCTTATTGGAATGATGAACTTGGGCGATTTCAAATTATTGGTTTTTATTTTTGTTCCTGTCGCCACACTTTTTGCTGCAACAAAAGGAGTAAGCTTTATAAAAAAAATTACACCAAAGGCAGATCTTTCTTACGGAATTTATGTTTTTGCTTATCCGCTTCAGCAGGTTGTAGCCAACTATTTACATCCACAAGGAACCTGGGCGTTTTTTTTATCAGCCATGATAATCATCTTTCCTTTCGCCATTTTTTCCTGGTATGTGGTCGAGAAAAAAGCGTTGGGACTGAAAAAAGTTGTTCGTTGATTCAAAACGCAATTGAATCTTTCAATACCGGCAAATGCTGATTGAATAGCGTATTGAAAACAACTCTGAATTGGTTCACATTGCTCATAGAATCGTAAAAGAGATGATAGTTTTTTGAAGGCAGAAAGACTGAGTAAAAATTATTATCGCTTGATAAATATTTTGTGAGGTTACCATATCCTCTATAACCATGATCGCTCATTAAAATGATTGCAGCATTGCCTTGCGATTGAGCTAAAATATTTTTAAGCAACTCTCTGGCAATTTTAGAAGCGTAGACATGGTACTGAAGATAAGCATTGTCGATATCCTGTTGCGATTGGCTCTCATCAAAAAAATTTATCGAAAGCTCCTTTCCCACACTATCATACAAACATGGGAAATGCGGCATCATAAGATGAGTATAAACAAATTTCGGCTTGCCCGATTTGCTTTCAATTTCTTTGTTTGTAATTCGAAGCAATTCAGCATTTCCTTCTTTGAATTGATTTTGGAATTTATCGGCAAGCCATTTCCATTTTGATGCTACTTTAACACGAATATTCCAGCTCAAATCATTTTCCATCCTGCCTAAAAGAGTTTTGGAAGTGATGAGCCTTAGTTTGATCGGCAGTATTCCGAAATTGAATTTTGAAGGCTGACCTGCAATATCAAAAATTGAATAATTCTTTATTTCATACTCCAACGATTTAAGATAATTTATAGTAACACTATTACTAATAGTTTTTGCTCCCAGCGCATAATCTTCAGCAACCACATTTTTTCGTCCTTTCATCCAATCAATATACTGCATATTAAAAGTGGAGGCCATCGATAATGGCGTTGAAGAATAATTGCTGAATCCATTTTTTTCAGTATAAAAACCATTTTCTTTTAAAAAAGAAATGAACCAGCTATTGTCATACCCGAAATAATTTTTAAGTGTTGATGTGCCACAATATTCATCCATTACAATCAAGTAAATATCGGGTTTGCTGCAATCAGAACACACAGTAAGCAATGGTGAATCCTGATCATTATTGTAAGCTTTCACATCATATTTTCGAGCGCTGCTCCATGTTGCAGAGGCTATATCAATTAAGATGAGCAATACAAAAAGGTTGTTCAAATAAAAAGTTATCCTAAAAAGATTTTTTTGAGAAGCCCTTATGAAATAATAAGAAAGTAAAACTATAATAATCATTAATGGCAATAGAACCCGGTACCTTGATATTTCAATCAGGAGGCCGGTATTTTTCAAAGCATCCTGAATTGCGCCATAAAAAAGATAAAAGAATAGCAACAACGCAGTGATGATGCCGGCTTTCAAAAATGATTTTAATTTTCTCGAAAAAAAAATCAGGATCGCTACTGAAATGAGCACAGCGAAAAAGAAAAAAATAAGGATGTCTGAAAAAGGGATGAGCCCGACATTCTCGCTATAGCCATGTGTGAGAAAAAAAATCACAACTCCAAAAACATAATAAGGAAATGTGCCAAGCTTTTGAATTAACTGCTTCATGAAAGCTAAAGATAGAACAGATTAAAAATATATTTTGGCATCCTAAATACGCAAAACAAAAAAGCCACTAAAAAAGTGGCTTGATGAAAAAAATATAATCAATTTTATAGGTCTATCTGACCGCTGGAAATTTTTTGTTTATAGATTGCTTTAAGCACTTCACCCCTGCGTTTAACCGAAGGCTTTGTGTAAGATTGACGTGCACGCAATTGCACCAATACTTTCGCTTTTTCGAATTTCTTCTTGTACTTTTTCAGCGCTTTGTCAATATTCTCGCAATCTTTTGAATCTATTATCAGCATATGTTTACCTCCTTCAATAATTTTATGGGCTGCAAAGATAGGCGCAAAAAATCAAATTCTGAAATTCTATCAGCAAAAACCCGAAATTTGTTTAATTATGTTTACAGGCATCATAGAAACGACAGGGACCGTAAATAAAATTGTAAAAAAAGGTACCAATAAGAGCTTTTGGATAGCATCTCAGATTTCGCCCGAATTAAAGGTTGACCAGAGTTTATCGCACAATGGCGTTTGCTTAACCGTGGAAGAAATAACCGAGAGCGCATACAAGGTTACTGCTATTCAAGAAACACTTAAGAAAACCAACCTTGACAGCTTGAAGAAAGGAGATTTGATAAATCTTGAAAGATGCATGCTGATGAATAGCCGTATTGACGGCCATATTGTGCAAGGCCATGTAGATTGCACGGGTGTGTGCAAGCAGATAAAGGAACTTGATGGCAGTTGGGAGCTATCATTCGAGTTCTCAAAAAAATTTAACCACCTTGTTATTGAAAAAGGTTCAATTTCTTTGAACGGAATAAGCCTTACTATTTTCAATGTAAAGAAGAGCTCATTCAGCGTTGCTATTATTCCTTACACATTTGAGCACACAAATATTAAAACGCTTTCAAAAGGCGATGCGGTGAATATAGAATTTGATATGATTGGGAAATATGTTGCAAGGCTAAATAATAAATGATATAATAATTAATCTTACCGCCTTTAAATCTTCGCTTAAAATCCTGTACGAGTTTTAAAGCAAATTATTATCAGCATCATCAGTTTTGCTTATTTTGAATCCTATTTTCCTGGCTTAAAGAAAAAAGCGAATGCATAGATTAATCAATTTGGGAAGACGAAGCGGAATAACTGACAAAAATAAATACGCAATATTGATTTTATGGGCATTTGTAAATTCTTTTTTTTTATTCAAAAACGGCATTGTTACAACAGGGGAAGCTGAAAAATATATCGGTCAGGCAAATATTTTTCTGAATAAAGGCAATGTGGATACACTCAACTTATGGTTTTATTTTGTAGAAATTGGACTGCTTGCATTTTGCATGAAGCTTAATTTAAGTTTCGCGATTGTTGTTGGCATACAGCTTTTTTTTAATCTTCTGGCTGTGTTATATTTCTACCGCACACTGGCTGTCCTCTTCAGTTCATCATCGATTGCTTTTATAGGCACATTGCTTTTATTATTTAACCAGCCTTACCAGGAGTTTAATTCTTTTCTGCAAACAGAATCGCTTTTTTACAGTTTCACGCTGATGCTTAGTTGCTTCACAATACAAATAAAAAAAGTGTATGCCCGGAATATCGTTTTCATCATTTTATTATTGGCAGTTATTTCCATGACAAGGCCTACCGGTCTTCTTTTTATCGTACCTGTTTTCTTTTATCTGTTTTTTGTTTTTGCAAGAAAGATGAGCAACACGAAAAAAGCAAGCATGCTGATATTATTTGGCGCAATTTTTCTTTTAATTATAAATGCTGCGATGAAAAGCGGCGGCGAATTTGATTTTATACTTCCATTTAAAGATGCTGATATTATTTGCGGCGCGCCCTCATCAATTCAAACCGCGGCTGTTCAAAATGCAAGTAGCAACAATTCGTTGCTGGGGCTTTTGCATTATATCGCAAACAATTTCGGAGAATTCACACGTCTTGCATGGCTGAAAACTATTGCATTTTTTGGGCTTTACAGAAGTTATTACAGCAAATGGCATAATATTTATCTGATTGCTTTTTTTTATTCACTGCATATTATGGCTATTTCTGCAAGTGGTTATTGGATAAAAAAAAACCGATACCAGTTTATCTATCTTCTTTCAATAATATTGGCGACATGGCTAACGGTGATGCTTACCTGCGATGATTGGCACAATCGTTTTTATTTAAGCATCTCGCCTTATATAATCATGCTAAGCATGGGCTTCCTAAAAATGCTCTTAAAGAAAGATAGCGCTACATCTGGTTTTCAGCCAAATTACAATCGATAGATTAAAAAAATAAAAGGCTGTTTTACAACAGCCTTAAAATATTTTTTTCAAGTCGGACAATCTATTTTTACCGCATCAGATACATTTTTCCATAGCCCTTGTTGAAATATTGATCTGTGTTGTCAGTGGCCGATTTATATTGGTCCAAAGATTTTCCGTTGAGGTTGGTAACAACGTGATACAAATACACTCCGTTTGCGAGCC
Source organism: uncultured Bacteroidota bacterium (assembly GCA_963718975.1). GTDB lineage: Bacteria > Bacteroidota > Bacteroidia > Chitinophagales > Chitinophagaceae > Puia. Next base: position 64,106 of record CAVRBD010000002.1, read on the forward strand.
TTTGCCCATACATATCGGTCCCGTTCCATTTGAACTGTGTGATATTTCTCCCGACATGCAATGGCCCCAATTCATCTTCAACAATTTCTCTTACTACTTTTCCGGTAATTGTCAATATTTGTATTTTGATATTCTGGGGCACCTGGCTTCCTGTTATTGTAAATACAAATGCAGTGGAAGTTGTGAACGGGTTTGGATAGTTGAGCATATTTGAGATCATCGGTTTGGTGATGATCGTAAACGATATTTGGTATTGAACAACCCCGGCAACGTTGCCGCTTTCATCTTTGCCTGTAACTATCAACACGTATTGATCTCCCTGAGGATTATATTGTTTATTGAAGTTTGGATAAAAATCGACAGTAGCTGAATTGTTAGTACCGCTTGTTGCCGGCGTGAACCGCAGCGTATCTGAATTGAAACTATAACTATGCAACGACCCGTCAGGATACCTTACCTGAACTTTCACGAGCGAAGTATCAGTCAGCAATAAATATTTTGATTCATCGGAAAGCTTGATGCTGATATGCGGTTTTGCTGATACAATATCCTGGTTCAGGATATGCACGCCATCAAAAGTAACATCAAGCACAGGTTTTGTCTGGTCGCTTTTAACATAAAAATTCTTGTACAAGAAATTATTGAAATAATACTGTTCGGGTTGGGTATTTGGGTTCACATCAACATAAAGAGTATTTGCGCCGGGGTAATTTTTTGTATCTAATGTATAAGAAACAATTAATGTATCTCCGCTAACCAATGGTTTCTTTTTTGGCAACGTTAACACGTGAGTTACATTATTGTGGTCAAGCACCGACATGTAAACCGTCATGCTGTCAAATGCGGCGGCGCTTATATTTTTGAAAGCAATGCCAAATTGAAGTGGCTGGCCTGCCTGAAGCGTGTCCTGAGCCATAAGGTATAGGTTTGGTGCTATCGCTCCTTCAGGAACAGGCAGATAGTTGAGCCTCCAATATTTTAATTGATAGGGACTGACATTTATATTATCCTTAGCTGTCATTTGAAGCTGCAGATAAGGGTACTGCTTGGCATTAATTGCAGAGATATCATAATCCTGGTTGGTAAGCCCGACAGAATATAATGGCGTAGCATTGTTGAGTGTATCCACACCGATTACCTGTAAGTTTACAGAATCGGTAGATGGCGTTTCAAGGCTACTGCCCCTCCAATGCAGCTGCTTCCATTGAAGCGCCGGGCCAAATAGTGGCGAAGTGACTGTGCCAATCGTATCGGGGGTTATATAATTGGTATTTGTAAGTTCTATTTTATCATAAGCACCCTCGCTGAAAACAAATTCAGGTTGAAAGGTTGATTGCCTGTTTTTCTGATAAGTAAAGATGAATGACCTTACAGCATTGAATGAATCAATGCCCGTGAAGCCTTGTTGCAGTAACCGGTTGTACATTGAATTGCCTGACCCCAAATACGAAGTATCGCCAGCCCATGTTGATGCATAAGTATTAGTTGAGGGGATAGTACCGGAAATGTTTCTTACCACTACAAAGGCACCATCAGGAATAAGATCCATAAAATTAACGACACTCCTTCTTTTTGCTGTGTCTAAAATATTAAACTGGAAGTTGAACATCCTGGTGTTGCCGCACATAACATCGCTGCCATATTGCCCGGGCTGGCAGGCATATGCATTGAACCATGCCCTGAATGTGATTGGGTCAAAAACGTTAAAGATTATTCCGGAAACGCCACACACGCTATTAATGGAATCTGTATTTCCATCAATGGCGATCTGAAAATCTGTTGCCTGGCTTGCCGCCGTTGGATATACGCCATTGTGTATGTCCAAAGTATTATTAATATTATTGAATTTCCATGTTCTGCTTCCTGAATCAAGGTACATGGTTTGAGTTGACGAAGCTTGATGCTGGTAATAATGCGATTGATTAAACCCGAGTGTGCTGTTGCTCAAGTACACAAAGGAAAATAAATTCCAATGGTACAGGCCAGCCTGGGTTGGCGCAATAGAAACCCTCCAATAATAAACGGTGCTGTCTCTGTATGTAATTCCCGGGTCAAACTGCAGAAGGCCACCAACTGATGTGAGTGTTTTGGTTATCAACAACGGCGAATTAAATAATTCAGTTGTATCTATCTGCATTATATATTGCTGGGATGGCGCAAAAGGGTCGGCAGTAGAAGCGAATAGTTTTTGGGTTGATGTATTTATGATTGCAAAATTGTATGGATAAACCGGCCTTGCTTCATCTACATATATGTAGACACCTGTTTTCACCGTATTATTTGCAGTAGTTACTTCGGTTACATTATTATCGGCATTAACGGTAATAGTAATATAATTCTGCCCTTTATCGCGAGTAGGCACAATTGGGACCGACAATAAAACTGAATCCTCAAATAAGATCCCTGGAATTCTTTTTCGAAGCAACACGGTGCTCGTACCATTAGGGTATTGTCTTGAAATGAGGATTGTGATTGAATCAGGCACGGCTTTTCCTAAATTCACAAAATGTGCATTTACGAAAAAGTTAGTATCTGCAACTGATATGTACGATGGGGAAATCACCTCCAATGAGGGTTCAACATCATAATCGGGCAAAGATTCATCGTTAATTTTAAGGGCGGGGTCGCCATGCAAAGTCATTTGCTCCGCATGGATCCTGGCATAGAAATCTCCTGGGGCAGCATTGATAAGGTTTTGCAGCGCATCGGCCTGAGTAATCCCTAATGATTTTCCGTAGTCCTGAACAGAAATTAGATTATACAAACCATTAATCAATATGTTCAGGTAATTAACGATGCCGAAAGAAGTACTTGCTACAAAAGCTATCGAGCCTCTCTCTTTCGCTAAAACATAAGTCTCCGATAATGTCTCATCGGTGCTTAAAACCCGGGAAATATCATAAATAAAAAAATCGCCTGCATCGCAGCCATTCACAAAAAAAACAGGGTACTTGCCCTGATTACTGTATGACGAAGGATTGTTCAAATTATATTCAAGCGTTGACGATGATGAATGGCCGAAATACGTTAAGATGCTAAAACCGGTGGCAAACAATTGGCTTATTTGCGCATCTGCAATTGCATCAACATTTGTAGGCGTTGCCTTACAAAAAGTGGAAACACTAGCCCCGTAAAAAGTGTCCTGAATGATTTGCTGATAATTATCCATGTAATTACAGAGTACTGTGCCAAGATAGGGATCACTGGCGCCTGTTACATGAACCACGTTTTTCATCCAGAATCTTCCGGCTACTGTGTTGGCTGCAGTTTGCTGCGCCAGCTCATATTCTTTAATCTTTTGCAGGTAGGTTTCTATCTCCACTCCGTTTATGACTGATAACCGCCCAATCGGAGTTAGTGGAATTGCCGAGGTAACATCAGCAGAACTTAATTTGTTATCCGATGCCGGGTAACCGAATGTTGGAACAAGTTCAAGATAAGTTGAATTAGGGTCACTTTCATTTGCACGAAACTGATCGTATGTTACACCATGGCCAATTAAAAGAGTATATTGAGGCTTTACTGCGAAATTTGCACGGGCATAGCTAAGAAAATTTCTGATGGCCATTGGGTTCATCTTTATTCCATAGCCAAATTGATCAACAAGTTCATTGATATCATTTATTGTTGTATTAAAACCACCACCCGCAGCAGAGTTGCGATAGGTTTGATATTCGACGAGCGGGTTTAGCCCCGTTGCGCTGCTTGTTGCTAATAAAGGGTTGCTGATAATCAAATAATTTCCCTGGTTGCTGCTATTTGCATAATTCACAAAATTTTTTGTAGTAAGACTGTTTACAGTCATCACATTTGAAGGGTCTTCGCTTACCAAAACCAATTTTCTTGACGAGCTTGAACCTGGAAGCAAAAAATATAAAGTCCCTGAACCTGTAATGGCTGTATACCTTGCGCCTGTCAACAAATCATACAAAACAGGAGCGGCGCTTCCGGAGTTAAAATTTGTTATGTTCAAATAAAAGCCGGCCGGTTTCGCAGGCAATTCAAAATAAAAATTTGACTGGCTGTTAAAATTAAATTGGCGCGGGTACGTGAATTCATAAAACGAAACGACTGTTCTGTCGCTGCTGCTCGCAGCGCAATTATCAACAAAATAAACGGCCGCCGATCCTGAACTTAACATGCTAAGAGGTATCGTCTTCGTCACTTTTACATCATTGAAACTATTCATCGTTGTATCCGATACAAGAGTATTATTAATAAAAGTTTGAAGGTCTCTTGGATTATCTGCACAGCCAACTGCCCCAAAACTAAAAGTTGCAGTGCTGGCAGCACCTGTATAAACATTCAAATTGCTTTGGCCATTAGGGTTTCCTGCTGTCGCAACCCCTGAAGCAAGAGGATAAATAAAATTACTGCTCCAGAATTCTCCTAAATCGTAGGAGGAAGAAAATAAGTACTCACCAACAATCTGCGCATATCCCGGATTGATCATTTGCTTGAAATAGGTGCCTTGGGTGTACATAAAATAAGGCTCAGGCGATAGCGTATTTCCTGTTGTGTCGTTGGTTGCATTATTGAAATGAAAAGTAGTGCCTGTTGTATTTACGGTTAAAAAGTAAACCGCTGTGTCGGTTTCAAAACTCCACTTGGCGGTGTGCTGGTAGGCTGGGTTCAGATAAAGTGCCTTGTCTGTTTTGCCATCATTCATCCTTCCCCAAAATTCAATGTAATCGGTGCTGCCTAAAGTGCCGCTGGAAGCAGACGTATAAATAGGAACTTCCTGCCCATTGCGAAAGAGCTGGAAATTTTGAACGGGCACGCTGCCAAGCCCCGCATTTGCAAGAACAGATTGAGGTATGCGGTAAAGGCCATCGGCTCCAATTTTAAATTTGTAGTATGTCTGGTTATAATTGATCCATTCATTGTAATAAGTTACCTGCGCTTTAAGCCCGAAAGCGACAAGCAAAAGCAACATGGTAAAAATTCTCTTCATAGCATTACGTTTCATTGTCTTACTAAAGTCTTTATTTCTTTTTTGTTTTTTTCCTAAGGTCAACTCTTAGTGAAAAAACATGTGTGTATAAAGGGTTTGACTGATTGGCAAGGTTGGTAAAAGCATAATCAATCTGCACATCGCCTATTTTAAAACCGGCGCCAATGCTTGGCTGATATATCCAGAGTTTCTTTTGATTGGTAGTATCCCTGTCATCAAGCACCTGTTGAAAATTATTAATTCCCGCACGCACGAAAAATACATTGCTGTATGATAACTCAAGGCCAACTCTGGGATCAATGCTGATCGGGTTAGTGCTCACAACCTCATCGCGCTTGCCATCAAATGTCACGTCTAAGTCTGCTTCAGCAAGTAGTTTTATTTTCTTGTTTATTTTGAAATTGTAAGAACCTCCAATGATCAATTGAGGTGCTGTTAGCTCTGTTGATTTTGTTGGTATATCATTTTGAGTTACATAAAAAACTTCCGCAACATTTTGAGGAATGCTGTAAGACCATGCATTGAATGTAGTTGTCACATCTCTGGCAACAATGCCAAGTTTCCAGTCCTTGCCCTGGTATAACATAGAGGCATCAAAGCCAAAGCCCCATGACGAGGCGTATTCAGCTGTTTGATGAATTATTTTAGCGTTAATACCGAAACTTAATTTTTTTCCGTTGATATCTTTTACCTGTTGTGCCAGCGATAAAATAAAAGCATAATCTGCAGATGAAAAACTGGACACCCCGTTGGTCAAATCAACCGAACCATCTGGCTGAACAAGAAAAACTGTGTTTGGGATATCATCGACTGCAAAACGAAGAAGTGTTAATCCTAAAACTCTTTTATTATCTTTTAGTGGAAGTGTAAGGTTTGCATAATCATATTTTCCAATGCCCGCAAAATATTCTGCATGCATCAGGTTTACCTGAGGAACATCTTTTACATTTATCAGCGCAGCCGGGTTCCAATAGCCCGCTGTGCCATCAGTAACAGATGCAACCTGCGCATTCCCCATCGACATGCCCCTTGCTCCCGCGCCGATGTTTAAAAATTCATTTGAGTATGTTGCAAATTGCGCAGATGCGCCAAAACATAACATCACACTCGTTAGGGTTAAGAGGGAATAGATTTTTTTCATCCGGTTTACTTTTGTTCGCTCATCTGCAAGGTTAAATTCAATTAAATCATAAGCTACTTTTCTTCTTGAAGCAATCTTTATCACAAAGCGATCACGCACAGATTTACGCCAAGGGTTTCCAAAAATCAAACCTTTTCAAGATTAATATTGCATAGAGCATATTAGCTTTATGGCCTGATTTAGCTTTTACTTAACGTTCGTTCACTCAGATTATTGCATCGCTTAAAGTATCCATATTGCGCTATTTTTGCCAAAAAATTCGCCGAAAGATTATTTATGAACTTAATTGAAGAATTGCAATGGAGAGGCATGATCCAGGATATTATGCCCGGAACAACCGAACAATTATCTAAAGAAATAACTTCTGGATATATTGGCTTTGACCCCACTGCCGAAAGCCTTCATATCGGCAGCCTTGTGCCTATTTTATTATTAGTTCATTTGCAGAATGCGGGGCATAAGCCGATTGCTTTAGTTGGCGGGGCAACCGGAATGGTTGGCGACCCGAGCGGCAAAAGCGAAGAAAGAAATCTGTTGGACGAAGAAACATTGAATAGAAATCTCGCGGGCGTAAAAAAACAGCTTGAAAAATTTTTGGATTTCGATGTCTCGAAAAACAATGCAGCCGAAATAGCAAACAATTATGATTGGTTTAAAGAAATGAGCTTTCTTCATTTCATCCGCGATGTTGGGAAGCACATTACCGTGAATTACATGATGGCCAAAGACAGTGTGAAAAAAAGATTGGAAGGCGAAACTGGAATGAGCTTTACTGAATTTACTTATCAGCTTGTTCAGGGTTACGATTTTTATTGGCTTTATGAAAATAAAAATTGTAAGCTGCAAATGGGCGGAAGCGACCAATGGGGAAATATCACAACAGGAACTGAATTGATAAGAAGAAAAGCAAATGGTGAAGCATTTGCATTCACATGTCCATTAATAACAAAAGCTGATGGCGGAAAATTTGGCAAGACAGAAAAAGGAAACATCTGGCTCGATAAAGAAAAGACTTCACCTTATCAATTCTATCAATTTTGGCTGAACGCAAGCGATACCGATGCGGAAAAATGGATCAAGATTTTTACTTTTTTAAAGAAAGATGAAATTGATTTTTTAATCGCAAAACATCATGAAAACCTTGCTGCACGTGAATTACAGAAAGCATTGGCAAAAGAAGTAACCGTTTTTGTTCATGGTGAAGAAGAATATAAAAATGCTTTATTAACAACTGAAAAATTATTTGCCAATCAATCTGCGCCTGCGGAATCATTAAGCGAAGAAGATTTGAAAAGTTTAGAAGGCGTCATCCAATCAGTTTTTTCTTTAGAAAAGATTAATGCAGGAATTGATGTTGTAAGTTTTCTCGCAGAAACAAATATTTTTCCCAGCAAAGGCGAAGCAAGAAAAACTAGTACAAGGCGGCGGCGTAAGTATCAACAGAAAAAAAGTTGACAATTTGCAGTTAACAATTGACAATTCATTACTGCTCCATCAAAAATATTTGCTTATCCAAAAAGGGAAGAAGAATTATTATCTTGTAAAGGCAATTTAAAGCCTTATGCAATGGAACCTAAAGCCTATGACATTAATAGATATCCTTTACAGGAAGAAACAAATATCATTCTTGGCATTGCAGTAGATATTCACAAAACTCTTGGAGCAGGATTTCTTGAAATTGTTTATAAAGATGCTTTTGAATATGAATTCAGAAAAAGAAATATTTTCTACGAAAGAGAAAAAGAATATCGGATTGCTTATAAAGATGTGATTTTACCTCATTATTTTTTTGCAGATTTTATCGTGTTTGATAAAGTGATTCTGGAAATCAAAGCAAATGAAAGTGGCATTGCAGAAGAAATGTATGCTCAGGCATTAAATTATCTCAAAGTTTCAGGATGCAAAGTTGGATTGATTTTAAACTTTGGGAAAATGAAAATTGAAATCAAAAGGGTTGTTTATTAAATTTTAATTGCCACTGAAGCGCTGAAGCACTGAATAAAGACTCACAAAATTCTTCTGTGCTTTAGCGATTGAGCAGCTCTAATTTTTGAGCATTCCTCATCAATCAAATTGCCACTGAGGCTCTGAAGCACTGAATAAAGATTGACAAAATTCTTCTGTGTTTCAGTGATTGAGAAGCCTAATTTTTGAGCGTTTCTCATCAATCAAATTGCCACTAAAGCACTGAAACACTTAATAGGATTTATGAAATTTTTCTGTGTTTCAGTGCTTCAGTGGCAAACAACTAACTCAACAAACCTTTCTTCTCTCTATACACTTTCAGCACAAACTCACCAAACAGCGTATTTGCCCAGGCAAACCATTTGCGCGTAAATTTTGATGCATCATCTTTATTGAATGACTCATGCATGAAGCCTGTTCCTGCATGAGATTTCTGCAACATGTCCAGACAAAATTTTATCTCTTTATCATCATTGCTTGTTAACCCGCGCATCGTAATGCTCAGCGGCCAAATCATATCAATGCCTGCATGCGGTCCGCCAATCCCCTCTCCCGCTTTGCCTTTGAAGAAAAATGGATTGTTTTCTGAAAGAACATAACGACGCGTATTTTGATAACTGGTCTCGCCCGAATTGATAAATTTCAAATAAGGAAGTGCTAATAAACTCGGCACATTCGCATCATCCATTAAATTGTGGCTGCCGAAACCATTTGTTTCATACACAAAAATTTTCCCGTATTCAGGATGAACATATGTTGCATACTTATTCAATGCATCTGCAACTTCTTCCTCAAGTGATTTTGAATTTTTTTGCAAATCATTATCACCGATTGTTTTCGCTATCTCACTTAAATTATTCAGCACAACAGTTGCAAAGCAATTTGATGGAATCAAAAAAGGATAAATTGTTGCATCATCGCTTGGCCTGAACATGGAATGAATCAATCCAACTTTTTTTGTTGGATAACCATAACCGCCCATCGGCACACCGTCTGTTGCCCAATCTGTTTTTCGTTGAAATGTATAAGGCCCTTCACCATTTTTGCGTTGCTGTTCTCTAAAAGTTTTTATTACCAATTTCATTGCTTCCAACCAATCTTTATCAAATGTAGAAGCATCTCCTGTCTCTTTCCAATAACCGTAAGCCAATCGAATCGGATAACACAAACTATCAATTTCCCACTTACGTTCATGAATACCTGCTTTCATATCCGTCACATCCGTTGTTTTCCATTCGCTGATTTTATTTTCATCTTTATAAAACGCATTGGCATAAGGGTCTTTCAAAATGCATTTTGTTTGCCTGCGGATTACGCCTTCAATTAATTGTTTTAGATTTTTATCTTCTTTTATTAAAGAAAGATATGGCCAGACTTGCGCACTGCTATCGCGAAGCCACATCGCATCAATATCTCCGGTGATTACATAAGTATCGGGCTTGCCGTTAATGATTTCAAAATCAACAGTTGTATCTAATGTGTTGGGGAAACAATTTTCAAACAGCCATGCAATTTCTTTATTGCCGATATTTTTTTTGATTGTGCTGATCGCATTTTCAACAGCAACGCTTTTAAATTTTCTTTGCGATTCTGCGACTCGCACAACAGGAAAATCGTCTGAAAAACTGAATGAATTTTTCTTAATAAAAAAACCTGCCGAGGCAAGTGATGTGTTTTGTATAAATTTTCTCCGTTGCATGTTAGTGGTGAATGGTCAATTGTGAATGGTGAAAAATAACTTGCTAAGTTTATACTAATCTATCGAAACTCGAAACTCGAAACTCGAAACTCGAAACTCGAAACTCGAAACTCGAAACTCGAAACTCGAAACTCGAAACTCGAAACTCGAAACTCGAAACTCGAAACTCGAAACTCGAAACTCAAAACTCGAAACTCTACTCCACATCCACACTCTTCCTTATCACAGATCCATCCCTCGCTTCCACCAAAAATTTCCTGTCACTGATAATATACCCATTTCCTTTCTCACAAAAATGCACTTTCAAATTTTCGATGCTGATGGGATTTCCATCTGGAATATCTGCAATATTGGAATGAATAATATTATGTCCGTCAATAATAATTACAAGACCGCTGCCAATTGCTTCCATTTTATTTCCTTCTGTGATCAGCATGCCAGTGTCTTCGCCCAAACCAATTCCAATGCACGATGGATTCGTTGCAACTGCTTGCGCCAAACGATTAAATCTTCCGCGTTTTTCAAAATGCGAATCAATGATAACAGTGTCAACAAAACTTAATCCCTTTGTAATTTTTACTTCTCCTTTTAAATGCGCACGTGTTGCATTGCCTTCGTAAATCATTGTGTTGCTCATTGCCATCGCGCCTGCTGATGTGCCTGCAATCAAAAAATTTTCTTGCTTATAACTTTTTTGAAGGATGTCTAAAAATTCTGTGCCACCGAATGTTGCGCTCAACCGCAATTGATTGCCACCGCTGAACATAACGGTATTGCACAACCGAACTCTCTCAATATATTCTTCTTTCATCGCATCTTCGCGATTGCGGATATGCATCACGCCGATATTTGTGCAGCCGATTTTCCCAAATGCATCCAGATAATTATTGCCCACTTCATAAGGAATGGTTGATGCAGTTGTGATGACTTCAATATGCGAAAGCGGGCCGCCTGCTTCTTCAACGATGCGGCGCAAAATGCCAAGCTCAAAAAAATTCAGGTTGCTTTTGTTAATGTCGCCGTTCTCGCCCGAGCCCTTATCTTCAGCGCCACCAATAGCAATCAATTTTCCCACAGGTAAAGACATTCAATTCAAAGTTTAGTATCAAACAAAAATAACGGAAATGATGAATAAGAATTGTTCAAAGGAATTTTTTTGTACCCAGCTAATTAACACTGTTTGATTTCACGCAAAGGGCGCAACTCGAATACAAACCAACCAACGAAAGACGATTTCTGAAATACTTTTTTGTAGCCAGCTAAGAATTATTGAACTTTGAAAAGATCGTCGACATTCTTGCGTCGCACTCTTGTACATCAGGAATTCTATTGAGCGTGTGGCTTATTAACAGCAGTTTTCAGTAAAATGTAGCTTTCGGTTGATGTCTTCACCAACCGATAGAAAATGTATTGTATCAAAAATCAAGTTACTGCTTATTCGGAATCCAGATTGCTTCGTTCCTCGCAATGACGTGCAACTCGCTAAGTAATCTTGAAATAATTTCTGTTTAAAATTTCTTCAGTTGCACTCGCCGTTAATGAAACTAAAGCTCAATAGAATTCCATCAGTACAAGTGAGTGACACAACGATGCTTAATAGTAATCCTTAGCTGGTTACATAAAAAAAATTATTGCTAATCGCCGATCGACAACAGCGGCAAAAAATATTTTTTAAAATTCACCCAACGCTATGCAACGCACTAGCGTATATGAATGTCAACAACAAAAAATAGATTATGAAAAAAATGACGGGCATTTGCCTTTTACCTTTCCTTATTGTGGCTCTTGGAATATCATGCAGCAAAAATAACAGCAACAGCGGCAGCACAACAAAATCAACACTCAGCCTTTCTAATTCAAGCGTGAAAAAAGGACAGCCGCTTGTTGTTACGGCAGATGCTCCGCAATCAAATTCTTTTGTAAAATGGTCAGTAACGCCGGCATCTTCAAACACATGGATATCTTCTTCCGGAAATAAATCTGTGATACTTTTTTCAAATTCCGGCAACTATACCATCACCGCAAATTATTATGTTGACTCGATAGCAACCACGCCATATGACAGTAGCTCTTCGCCGATAATTGTTTCTGATAGTGTGTATAATGATTCGGTGGCATCGTGCAATTTGTTAACGGAGGTGCCCATACAATCCGGCGATTTAATCACCCTTACACCGATATCTTATTCCGATACCGGATTGGTTTTGTTGGCGCACACACAGCTAACTTATGGCAATTATTATCCGAATTTAGGTTTCCCCGAAATAGCCGACAGCGCTGACGGAAATTATGTTTTCGGTTTTGGCCAGGTTACAGAAAATCCGTGCAGTGCTTCAACCAGTGCGCCAGTGCCTGCAACGGGTTCTTTATCCTTTACCGGACTAAATAATGGCGTTCATAGCTTGACAATTGTTTTGAACAACACGCTTTATACCGGCAGTTTAAATGTTACGGATGCAAGCTGTACGTTTAGCTGGAATTATACATCAGGCATAGTAATATCGCCATTGACGATTCAGAAACAGTAGCAGCAAAAAATAAAAGTAGTATATCAGGGTTATATGCCCGATGAAGTGAAAGCTTTGTCGGGTTTTTTTTGTTGTTATTAGTTGTTGGCGGCTCAACAACGGCAAGATTTTTCTTTCCGACTTTACTAACTTTCAGACTTTCCCGACTCCTTATTCCACATATCTTTCGTGAAATAAAAAACTACAATTCCTATTGCAATCAATAAAAGCCCGAGAAGCGCAACTATGCCAGTTGAATAAAAAACAAAAAGCCAAGTTGCTATAGAAAAAATAATAGGCACAGGATAAAGCCACATTTTGAATGGAAGATTTTTTGTGCCATTTCTTCTTCGCAATTGCACAACACCGATTGCCTGTGCTACAAACTGAACGAGAATTCTCATTGCAAGAATCGCACTGATGACATCTCCGAGCTTGAATAACAAACTGAAAATAAAACCAAGGCCGCCGATGAATAATAATGAAACGTAAGGAAATTCTTTTGTTGGATGCAGCTTTGCAAATTCAGGAAAAAATCTTCCGTCAGCAGCTGCGGCGTAAGGAACTCTTGAATATCCTAATAACACAGCAAATAAAGAAGCGAATGCAATCCATAGCACAAGCAGCGTCGCAATCATAGCTGCTTTTGTTCCATAAATTTTTTCCATGAAAGTGCTCACAATAAAATCTGATTTCATGGCTTCCTGCCAGGGAACAACGCCAACGATACTAACGTTCATGCATAAATACAAAATCGCCACACCAAAAATGGAAATGAAAATACTTCGCGGAATATTTTTTTGCGGATTTATTATCTCTCCACCTAAATGACAAACATTATAATAGCCGAGATAACTGTAAATCGTTTTAACAGATGCCTGGCCAACAAGCGCAACAAATGCCAGACTGAAAAATGAGTCATTGCCGGAAGGCATGCAGTTATATGAAACTGTTTTATGTGTGAAGCCGCTGATGATAATCCATAAGATTGTAATGATTACGCCAGACCATAAAAAGACAGAAATTTTTCCAATCGTTTCAATGCGCCTGTACAACAAAAAAATAATCACCAAAACAATTGCGCCAGATAATATTTTTTTTTCTATCGCTGTTAACGGATGTAAATAACCAAAATACTGTGCAAAGCCGATTGCGCCTGAAGCTACGACCAGCGGCGCTTGCAGGCATGTTTGCCAAACAAATAAAAATGACATGAGCCTGCCACCTTTATTACCGTAAGCTTCTTTTAAAAAATTATAGCTGCCTCCTGCGAGTGGATAAGAAGCGCCGAGCTCGCTCCAGATCATGCCATCCACTAATGAAGTTATTGCGCCAAAAATCCATGCCCATAAAAATAAATGGCTACCCATTATTTTCATTACCAATGGCATTACCACAAATGGGCCGATGCCCACCATATCAATCATGTTGATGGAAGAAGCTTGCAACAGGCTGATTTTGCGAGTCAGTTTGTCGTGAATGGTCAATGGTGAATGGTCAATGAGTTGATGATGAAATTAAACCTGTTAACATTTTAAATGTTCTAATCATGCATTCGCCAAGTTTATCAATTTGCGCATTTTTTATATAACTTAAATCCTTTGCAATATCCAATGCCGCATCAATTTCAATAATAGAACCACGTGCAATTTCATAATATCTTTTTCTCTCACCTTCAGATTTTCTTGATGCACCTTCTGCAATATTAAGATGAACAGACAATGCTGCGCGTCTTATCTGTGAAATCATACCAAATTTTTCATCGGAAGGAAGGCTCTTGGTTAACTTGTAGCATTCAAAAACAAAAGACCTTGAAAAACTGTACACATCCATTTTCTGATGATTGAGTTGAAGAAACATAGAATGAAGGTTTTAAATTATTAATGAAACAAGTTAACTATTTCACAGTAACTCGCATTTCACTATTCACCATTGCCCATTCACCATTGACGATTACGCCCTCGCAAACTTCTCAATCCCTTCAACCAACAAATCCAGATTTTTTGTTGTGGTATAAACATTTGGCGTTATACGCACGCCATGAATATTTTCCCATTCAATGCCAACGCAATGGATTTTATATTTATCGAAAAGAAAATTTTCCAGCTCTGCAGGTTTTTTTCCTTCAATACTTACTAACCCTATTGCACAACCGAAACCTGGTTTTAATGAAGTTCCGATTTTTACTTTCGGGATATCTTTCACTTTGCTCATCCAATAATTTTTCAGGTATAATAATCTTTGCTCTTTTCTTTCACCGCCAATCATATCATAAAATTCAACTGCTTTTCCGGTTGCCTGTTCAATAAAAAACGGTCGCGTGCCAAGGCTTTCAAATTTTCTGACATCATCACTCTTCGGATCACCTGTTCCGAACAAAGGATACAAATTTTTAATTTTTTCTTTCTTCACAAAAAGCATTCCCGTGCCAATACAGGCCGTGAGCCATTTGTGGAGGCTGCTTCCGAAATAATCGCAACCAAGTTCTGGCAACGTGAATTGAAAATGAGCAAAGCTATGAGCGCCGTCGACCAGCACATCGATTCCTTTTGCGTGTGCAGCATCTGCAATTTTTCTTACAGGGAGAATTTGTCCGTTCCAATTAATAATATGAGTGACATGAACCACTTTTGTTTTTGAAGTGAATGCGCTCACATATTTATTAACGAGATAATCATTGTCTTCACTTGGCAAATCCAAATTGATCCAGACTAATTTTATTCCATCACGGATTTCACGCTGCTTCCATGCATTGATCATGTTCGGATAATCTTGTTTTGTAAGCACCACTTCATCACCTGCTTTTAAATCAAGTCCGAATATTACAGTCTCTAACGCCTCAGATGCATTTCTGTTCATCGCAATTTCATCGGGAGAACAACCTGCAATTCTTGCTAAATTTTTTCTTAGCGGCTCTCTGCCCTGATCAATAATTCTCCACATATAATAGCTCGGCGCATCATTGGTAATATCATAATAACGCTTCATCGCATCCTGCACAATTTTTGGAGCTGGAGAAATTCCACCGTTGTTTAAATTGATAATGCCCGGTGAGCAAGAAAAAGATTCCTGCACATAATACCAGAAATCTTCATCATCCGCAAGCTCATGCGCAGAGCGGGTTTCAGCGTTCGTTAATGCCTTGTGCAAATTGCGGCTCCATGCCGGTTGTGTTAGTGAAGCAAAAAAAGCTGAAGCAGATAATGCGCCAAATGTGTTCAGAAAAGAACGCCGGTTAAAGTCCCTCATGTTAGTTTGGTTTGAGAGATAAATATAATGAAAGATGGCGGAACTGGGGTTTTTTGAGATTCTTGGGAGATGAGGGATTCTGGAGATGTATTTAGCTCTTCCAAAGTTTAAAACTCTGGAAGAGTTCACCTGAATCATTTTTTGAAATGATTGTTGATTCCTCTCTTTTTATTCTTAAGTTATAAGGTCTAATTGTTAGGAGTATATTTGAATACAAGGTCGACAGGATCGATCTTCCCCGCTCATTAAATAGATTTGAGAGCTCCTCAGAAAAGAGGGTGGTTCATTCCCACCCGATTTATATTTTGGCCCAAATTGACCATCTTGAACCCAATACTTTTGTCCATTGTCAATAATTTTGTATGAGCAGTTTTGTTGTGGCGTGACTATAATCCAACTATTAACAGGAGCAGTATTTGTATAAGTATAAAAAACTTCTTTCACGTCTCCAAAATTCCATCCTTCTTCTCCTTGATTATATGATACAATTATTTCCGCATCGTGCGGTTCCTGCAAACGCAAGCCCACCAAATGCAGGTTAATAGCATACTCAATTCTGTCTTTACCATGAGTAGTCTTTATGATGTCGGCTTTGTTAAATTCTGAGAGTGCGTCAAAATTCCATCCCGGCATTTTCTTGCCTATCAAATCCGATTTTATTTTTTCAATATCTGGTTCGGGATCTTTAATAGTAAAAATTTTTTTTTCTACTTCTGAGTATACTGAAGTCAGCTTATTTTGATTATTTTGGATACAAACTCCATACTCAGCGCTGTAATCGACATCAAACTCTGTTATTTTTTCCACATTGTTGATGTAACTGTTTCTTAGCCTGGTATAATTAATTCTTGCTTTAGCAAGGCATTCGGAATTGGCAGTGTTTGCAGGAGTTAGCGATTGCATTAATTTGATTCTTGCCGTTTGTCTATTTTTGAAATTATTTGAGCTGAAAGAATTGATAAAATCCTGGTCTGTCTTTATAAGTTCTTCATTGTATTTTTCAGCACAATTGCAGTAGGCCATAGCAGCTTTTTTTGCATCTTTAACAGGGTTTGCTTTCAGGAAAAGCTCATATAGGACAATGAATACTATTATAAGTCCGAGACTAATCAGGAGAGTTCTTTTATACTCTATGGCAAAGCTTTTGATCAGTTCAATTGTTTCATCGGAACTCTCTTTTTGTGGCAACGCCTGAAGAGGAGTTGCTATGCTTTGAAGCGTTTCCAATTCAGCAATTTTATTTGACTGAACCAAAGCTGAACCGCAATCAATACAAAACTTATTTAACTCAGGATTCTGTTTACCGCAGTTTGTACAAAAAGGCATAAGCTGGTTATTTAAGTTCCACTCACTGCTGAAACTGTTTATTAATTAATGCATTTCCTTTATTCATCATGCTTTTATTGGCCGGCCGGCAGCTACTACGGCCCAAATAATGCAGCCGACCCAACAAAAAATTGGTCCAATAAAAGGCAAAAGAAAAAAGAATAAAAAAGTTATAAAAAACATTACAATGCCCCCAAGTATTGAAGCATAGAGCAGACCCAAAGGTCACAAATAGAAACGCAAGCAGGAAGGCAATGCCCACACTTTTTTGTTTACCCATGATAACTACATTTTGTTGAATTGGGTTTGCCGGTGCGCTCTGAAATGTTTTTGATTGTGGAGTAGGAGCTGCTGGTATCAAAGCCGTTTGAAAAGTTTGTCCAGATGATGACTGATCTCCCTGATAGGCAGCGCCGCATGATGGGCAAAATTTAATGGCTTCTCCAAGTTGTGTTCCGCAGTTATGGCAGAAAGGCATAGTTTAAAATTTTAGATTATAAAATAGTGTTATAGACATATTGGATGCACTTATTTATTTCAAAGCTTATAAGAGCTAAAGAAATTCCTACTTTTTATTCCCTCTTCAATATTCCCTGAGAAATAATTCTTTTTGAATTTGGAGGAGAAAAATCTAAATCCAGTTCATTGTCACCATTCATTTTTACTGTAATCAAGCCTTCAGAGCTACAGGAATTTTGTCCGGGCAAAATGTGCTCCTTAAAATCAATTGTTGTATCTGTCCATTTTTCTATAGTCCAAAACCCTGTGCAGCCCAAAGACGGATAATTGACTTTGAACTGAGCAGACCTAAAATCGCAGTTTAACTGAATGCTATAGGGCTTCTTGACACCTTTCTGTTTTACATCGCCATACCAACTTCCATTCATAACGTTTGCAATTTTCGAATCAGCAACCGTTTTTCTATTTGGGTCTTCAATATCATTATTGCGCTCCGGGTTTAGGTTTGTTGTTACCCAAATTTTATTGTTTGTTTTAAACCCGTCTGCAATTAACGATTCATTATTTTTCACAGTGCAAATAGAATAGTCGTCAAAAAGTTGATCGATAACTAAATCGTATTCGTCCTTTTTATGTGTACTGTCGATAATCCTGAACTTATAATCTTTCATAACGCCCTGATTGATGCCAGCAGAAATTTTTACTTTTTTAGGTTCTCCTTTTTTAGAGGCATCTGTAATGGCTGTTATTTTTCCGGTTACAGGGAACATGGAATAAAGCTGTTGATAAAATGGATTATCAAATTCAGAAATCAATGCCTCAAAAGCTCCTTGTTTTGTTACATACCCATCGCTCAGCAAGGACTCTTTTTTCTGAACGAGTTGGTTAGCTGCACGAATGCCTCGAACCCACTGACCTGATTTATCCAGCTTAAAAAGAGCCAACTCAATTCTGACTTGTGCAGTATAAGCTTCTGTTCCAGGTCTGATTGTACTGGCTTTAGAATTGTAAAAAGTTATTAGGGTGTATTGTAATTGATATCTTAGAGGTATCCTGGAAGTGTCCACACCGCTAGAATGAATGCTTCTTATTCTTTTATTTGATTTAAGTAAATCAGTCAATTTATTTATTAACAGTTCTTCATGGCTCGTAATTTCATCTTCAACTGAGTTAAAAACAACAGAAACAATAGCCTGCGATGAGTCTATTGAGAGTAATCCCGTATAAGCCGCCGAGGTAGATGATTTTAATGACTTGTCCATTCTGACACCAAATACAGAAATAATAGGTTTCCCAAGCACTTCTGAATATGTAACAATGGTTTCACCTAAAACTGGAAAGGAGACTTTTATTTTATCGTTTTCATAAACAGCCGTGTTTTGCACAGATTTTTTATTGTGTGTCAATTCAACTGTTATGCTGCCGCCCTCATTGCTTATTTTTAATTCATCGCCTACGCTCAACATCTTTCCAGATGGAATATTGCATCTCCAATCGCCCAAAAATTTATTAACCCCGTTTGAGGCAGCCTCATTTTTTGATTCTTTATTATTAATAGTTGTAGTAAATACATCTTTTGAGCCATTTTTATATTTTATCATGAAAATATTTTCTTTCGCCTCAGAATAAGTTGGCCCATTCTGGTTATCCCATTTCTTGTACTTAACTATATCAGGCAATACTTCGGAAACTTTTACTTTTAATTCGTCTCCGTTTTTTAAAACTAAAATGTCCTGGCAAAAAGATTGAATAAAAAAAGAGAGAGAAGTCACTAATGCTAGTAGCAGCTTTTTCATATTTCGTTAGTTTAATTTTTAATGGTCGCAAGCAAAAGCATCTGCAAAGCCTGCTAAAAAAGCTTGTGTCTAAAAGGTAGAATGCTAAGCTTGAGGTGGAATCAGATTGATTGAAATGGTCAGTGAAACTAATTGTGAAGCACCACTTTTGGGATACGATGTATAAACAAAAATAAATATAAGTAAAAAAAATTATGAAACAAAGTTCTGATAAAATTATTTTGTTATTGTTACTGTCGATAGAGAAGCCAAGCCAACGAAAAGCGGAAATCCTTCAACATTTTTTCGGGTAACCATGCACGTTAAATAATAAAATCTTTTCCAAAGTTTAAAAACTCTGCGAAAGTTGAGCATTACAACAAACCTGCTGTTAGTAGAACCACCGCCCAATATAATTCCTTCAGAACAAGTGAGTGACACAACAATGCTGAATATAGTTATGATGCCGGCTAACAAAAATTGGTAAAAAAAAATAAAAAAACTATATTACTCGTCCAACTAAATTGTTTATGAAAATAATTGAAATCAAAGTGCTGAAAGGCCCAAACTACTGGAGCATTCGCCGTCCGAAACTGATACAGATGAAACTTGATTTGCAGGAAATGGAACAGCGGCCAACTAATTCCATCCCTGGTTTCAGGCAACGGCTTGAAAAATTATTTCCGAGCATGTATGAACATCGCTGTAGTGTTGGCGAGCCTGGTGGTTTTTTTCAGCGCGTGGAGGAAGGTACATGGATGGGGCATGTGATCGAACATGTTGCGCTTGAGCTGCAAACACTTTCAGGCATGGACACTGGCTTTGGCCGTACACGAGGCACAGGAAAAGAAGGTGAATATTATGTGGTGTTCAGTTATATGGAAGAAGATGCGGGCGTGTATGCTGCGAGAGCGGCTGTTCGTGTTGTGCAGTCAATCGCCGATGATGTGGAATATAATCTTGCAGAAGATATTCAGCAACTGCGCGAGATCCGCGAGGACACAAGGCTTGGGCCATCTACAGGTTGCATTGTTGACGAAGCCATGAAGCGTGGCATTCCTTATATCCGATTGAACAAACAGTCACTCGTTCAATTGGGATATGGCGTTCATCAAAAAAGGATCCGCGCAACGATTGCAAGCACCACATCATCTATTGCAGTTGATATTGCCTGCGATAAAGAAGAAACAAAAAATTTATTGGAAGCTGCTGAAATCCCTGTTCCGCGTGGAGTAATAATAAGAAGCGAAGAAGGTTTGAAAGATGCAATTGATAGGATCGGTTATCCGCTTGTGCTAAAACCGATTGATGGCAATCATGGCAAAGGTGCTACGACAAACATTATTAACTGGGAGCAAGCAGTAGTTGCATTGGCTGCTGCTCAAAAATATTCTCGCAGCGTGATCTGCGAAAAATTTATTGTGGGTTATGATTTTCGCGTGCTCGTTATCAACCATAAATTTATTTGCGCCGCATTAAGAACGCCTGCATCAGTGATTGGCGATGGCGTTCATACCATTCAATGGCTCGTTGATGAAACGAATAAAGATTCACGTCGTGGTTTTGGGCACGAAAAAGTGTTGACGCAAATAAAAATCGATGACTTCACAAAAAAAATGCTGGATGAAAAAGAATATTCGTTAGAAACTGTTCCACCAAAAGGCGAATTGGTTTTATTAAAGCCAACGGCCAACCTCAGCACTGGCGGCACTTCCACAGATGTTACGGATGAAGTGCATCCGGTGAATATTTTTTTGGCAGAAAGAATTGCGAAGATTATTGGTTTGGATATTTGCGGCATTGATATTATGGCACCCGACTTACGGTTACCTATAACCGAAAATGGCGGCGCAGTGCTGGAAGTGAATGCTGCACCGGGTTTCCGCATGCATATTGAACCTTCGGAAGGTTTGCCAAGAAATGTTGCAGAACCTGTTGTTGATATGCTTTATCCAAAAGGCACGAATGGAAGAATACCGATTATCGCCATCACAGGAACAAACGGAAAAACAACTACAACAAGATTGACAGCACATATTGTAAAAACTGCAGGGTACAAAGCGGGCTTCACAACTTCAGATGGCGTGTATATTCAAAACCAGATGATGATGAAAGGAGATTGCACAGGCACGATTGAGTTCATTGTTTGTATTAAAAGATCCTACCGTTGATTTTGCGGTTCTTGAATGCGCAAGAGGCGGCATTTTAAAATCTGGTCTTGCATTTTCAAATTGCGATATTGCTGTGGTGACAAATGTAACTGCCGATCATCTTGGCCTTGGCGGCATTGACAACTTAGAGCAAATGGCGAAAGTAAAAAGCGTGGTGCCTGAAACTGTTTTCAAACATGGCTTTGCTATTTTAAATGCGGATGATGACCTGGTATATGGAATGAGAATTGGCCTTGAATGCAATATTGCTTTGTTTAGTATGGATGAAAATAACCCGCGCATAAAACAGCATTGTGCCGATGGCGGAATCGCAGCCGTTTACGAAAACGGTTATATATCACTGTTAAAAGGCAACTGGAAAATAAGGATTGAAAAAGTAACTGAAATCCCTTTGACATTTGGCGGCAAAGCAATCCATAATATTATGAACACATTACCTGCTGTCCTATCTACTTATCTTTTCAGGAATATCAAAGTGGAAGACATACGGCTGGCATTGCAAACATTTATCCCATCTCCGGTTCAAACACCCGGAAGATTGAATATGTTCCAATTTAAACATTTTCAATTTTTGGTTGATTTCGCGCACAACCCTGCAGGGCTGCAATTGCTCTGCGATTTTGTGAGCAAGCTCGATGGCTCGCCGAAAGTCGGCATTATCAGCGGAACCGGCGATCGGCGCGACGATGATATTCGCGAATTAGGGAGAATTTCTGCAAGATATTTTGATGAGATCATCATTCGTCAAGACAAAAATTTGCGCGGTCGTACAGCGGAGGCAATTATTAGCCTGCTTGTAGAAGGAATTGATGATACAAAAACAAAAGAAATTCCTTTAACTATAATACCCAGTGAAAAAGATGCAATTATTTATGCTTATAAAAATGCAGTGCCCGGTTCTTTAATAACCATTATGTGCGATGTGGTGCCCGATGCATTGGAATTTATTAAAGGATTAAAAGAGGAAGAAGATGCAGCACCAGGCAAATCAACAACTGCAGGCCAGCAGCCTGTTGTTGCAAGCCCAATCTGATAACTGAAAACCCTCAAATTCTTTTTGGAACATCTTTTGCCGAATGTTACTTTTGCACTCCAATTAAAGGATTGCCTGATAGTATAATGGTAGTACAACTGATTTTGGTTCAGTTTGTCTTGGTTCGAATCCAGGTCAGGCAACATAAAGTATGAATTAATAAAGGCCCACAGCGAATTGCTATGGGCCTTTATTAATTTTCCGAATGTTATATTTATTATTATGCGGTTGCTTTTATTCCAGAAACAATACGCAAAGGAGATAAATGAACGCGTTTCGCAGAGAACACCTCATTCACAAAAAAGTTATAAGTTTTTCTGGAAGTATCTTGCCTCATCTTTCTTTTATTAACGGTGCGGTTTCTGTGTTTTGATCTTATGAGCCCGATATCTTTGTGTTGAAGCGGCAATGGCAAAATATAATCACCATTGTAAATTTTCACCGATTCATATATCTTCCAGAACTCGTTGTAATTTTTTTGAAAGCTGTATTGGTCGCTGACCAAATAACTGATTTGATTCTCGAGGCTAATGCCCATAATTGTTTTGATGCCCAGCGCAAGCGCAAGCCCTTCTATTGCAGAAACAATCAAAACAGGAGGAGCTACATCATTTAAAATTTTTGACGATTTGGAAATTTCATCCAAACTTCCTTTCACTCCCTGAATGCGCGTTATATAAATAATCTGGTTGTCTAAAAGAGCGAAATTTTTGCCCGATGCAAACGTAAAAGCTATTCTGTAAAGTGTAACACCGTTCATGTTGAACTGCATGCATAATGAACCCTCGTTCTCATATGGCGTAGTGCTGATGAGCCTCATCTCAAAATGATCCTGGCCTCTAACTTCAAACCAACATTTTAGCCCATTTGAAAAAATAGATTTCAAAATGTGGTATGGGAAATGCTTTCTGAAAAATTCATAATGGTTTGCCAGTATAGCGAGCTTATCTCTCGTCTTCAAGGAATAAGAAAGATATTTGAACAAGTATATGTAATAAATTTTGGGAGATATAAATCCAGACTTATGAAAAGGTTTCAATGTTCTGCTTAATCTGATATGACCGCCAGGAACAGAAATATTTTCGAGCCTCTGAGGTAATAGGAAATTAAAGAAGAAAATGATTCTTTGCGATAATTCCAAATAACATATTTTGTATTACTGATTAGAGTGTACAAAATAATTGGATATTGGTTAAAAATAGAAACTGGATTCTGGTAGTAAACGTCAGCTCGACAATTTTATTATAGCGCTCAGAAAAAGAGAAACTGTTATATTTGCCGTCTCAATGCCCGATAGTATAATGGTAGTACGTCAGATTCTGGATCTGAGTGTCTTGGTTCGAATCCAGGTCGGGTAACTGAATATTTTTAAAGCCTTGGCTTTTGCCGAGGCTTTTGCATTTTATGAGCTTACAAATTTTAAACTAACACATGATGGTTTTAACCTCAGAAATTTTTCTATCAATAATTTTCAAAATGAAAATTTGATTTTCATTTTGAAATGAAATTGAAAATTGATTTTGATGCGCATAAAAAAAATCAAGAAGAGAATCTTTGACAGTGGCTTATAAGCAAGTGCTTTTAATATTTTTATAATTTAGGGTACGTTTATTGTTACCTTGGCAATTACCAAAATATAACTTCAGCACATGTTTTTTTTATTTTTAAATGAATATTGATAAAGAAAATATAAAAGGAAGTGCAATTGTTGTAGCCGCGTGGACAATTGCGATCTGTCTTGTTTTCCTTCTCGTAGAAAAAATTAAGCTCTTGCTGTCAAAATAATCTAAACAATAAATAATCTTGAACCGTAGTTATTGAAACTTCCATTAAGAACCGAATAAAATATGTCATCCTCGCATATCAAAAAGATTTCCGCAGCAGGCTTAATTATTACTTTGGGCATTATTTATGGAGACATCGGAACATCTCCGCTGTATACATTTCAAACTATTTTAAATGAAGGTGGCAAAATAAGCGAAGAACTTGTGTTTGGAGCAATTTCATGCATTTTTTGGACCCTCACTTTACAAACCACCTTCAAGTATGTTTTTATAACGTTACAAGCCGATAATAATGGCGAAGGCGGCGTTTTTTCGTTGTATGCACTTGTTCGCAGATATGGAAAAAATTTGGTTTACCCCGCAATCATCGGGGCAGGAACCTTGCTCGCTGATGGGATTATTACGCCGCCCATTTCTGTCACGTCAGCAATAGAAGGTTTGAACCAGGTGAACGGGCTTGGAAATGTAATTGTTCCGGGCAATAATCTTGTTGTAGAAATTGTTCTTGTGATACTATTGCTGCTTTTTGTATTCCAGCGTTTCGGGACAAAAGTAGTCGGTGCTTCATTTGGCCCGATCATGTTGGTTTGGTTCAGCATGCTAAGCGTTCTTGGTATCAGTCAGATTATTCATTACCCACATATTTTTAAGGCACTTAGCCCTTATTATGGCATAAAATTATTAACGCATTCATCCGGGAGGTTTTTGGTTGCTTGGCGCTGTTTTTCTTTGCACGACGGGCGCAGAAGCGCTTTATTCAGATCTTGGCCATTGTGGAAGAAAGAATATACAAATAAGCTGGGTGTTTGTGAAAACCGCGCTGGTACTGAATTATCTTGGGCAGGGCGCCTGGGTTTTATTACAGCATAAAACAAATATTGGGAATGTCAATCCTTTTTTCGCAATCGTTCCACATTGGTTTTTAATACCAAGTGTTTTCATTGCAACGTCAGCATCTATTATAGCCAGCCAGGCACTGATCAGCGGTTCGTTCACATTGATTAATGAAGCCATCAGCTTAAATTTTTGGCCAAAGGTCACCGTTAAATTTCCAACAGATGTAAGGGGACAGATTTATATACCAAGCATCAATTGGGTGCTTTGCCTCGGCTGCTTTTTAGTGGTGCTTTATTTCAGGACGTCGGAAGCAATGACTGCCGCATATGGTTTTTCAATTACAATTGCAATGTTGATGACAACATTATTGATGTATTATTTTCTTAGGTATGTAAAGCACTATCCGTTGGTTTTGGTCGTCATCATACTCATTGTTTTCTTAACTGTTGAATCATCTTTCTTTATTACAAATGCAGTGAAGATTGTGAAAAGGCTCTTCTTTCTGGTTTTTGAATTTGGGCTCATCTTCACTATGTATATCTGGTATAACGCAAGAAAAATCAACAACCGATTTTTGTCGTTTGTCAATCTGATCGAATACATCCCATTGCTGGAGAACTTGAGCAATGATGAAAGAGTCCCAAAATTTTCGTCCCACCTCATTTACCTTACTAAAGCAAATAGAACCACACATATTGAGCAGAAAATTATTTACTCCATTTTTAGTCACAACCCCAAAAGGGCTGATGTATATTGGTTCGTTCACCTTGAGCGGACGGACGAGCCTTACACCATGGAATATGGAGTGGAAGAATTAAAAAGCGATAAAGTTATAAGGGTAGAATTCAGGCTTGGGTTTCGTGTGCAGCCAAGGATTGGCCTCATGTTCAGGAAAGTGGTGGAAGAAATGACCTGCAATAAAGAACTGGATATTGTTTCGCGTTATCCATCATTAAAAAAACACAATATTGCTGATGATTTCAGGTTTGTGATCCTCGAAAAATTCCTTTCTTATGATAATGAGTTTTCCGTGCGCGATGGTTTCATATTGAACAGTTACTTCGGCATCAAAAGGCTTGCGCTCGGCGATGATAAAGCATTTGGGCTTGATTCAAGCGAAACAGTTGTCGAAAAACTTCCTCTTGTAGTAATACCTGCATCCAGTATCGGGCTTCATAGGGCTTATTATAAAATTCATGAAGAGTAGAAGCTTTTCAACGATTTATTTTTTAACGTTGATGCATAACCGACATTAAAGCGGTTTCACTTAGCTACATTAATGAAAGCTTTGGCAACGGAAAATTCCCATTCCGATTTCGGTTTTTACTAAGCGGTCAATTTTAGTGGAACTCCCTTGTTATCGCGATTTTTACAGGATAATTTAGTGTTTTATTTAATACCAAAATCCGTACATCATGAAAGACCTATACTTACGCATCGCTGTGTTTTGCTTTTTATTTGCATCATCCATTTCTCAAAACACCTACGCCCAATGCTCATGTTCAGGAGGCACTCAGGCAAGTTCAATTTCGTACGAACAAAAATTAAATGTCACAAATTCTGCTTCCTCAACAATAAGCTTCCCTCAATTTAACCCTTCGACAGGCACTTTAGGTTGCGTCTTATTTCAAGACACAATATCTGGCGTTACCAACACCACCATACAGAACTCAGGATCAACAAAAACGCTATTCCAATTTCTTTTAACAGTGGCAAATACCATTGCCGGGCCGGGGGTTTCTATTGTAGAAACTTTTAATCAAAATTACGGGCCGGATTCGCTTGCTGCCAGTCAAAGCATAACCTATGGCCCTGACAGCCTGTTTAAGAATGTAAGAGACACAAGTTATGCGAACGATACTACAGGGTATCAGGGAACAGGCACTGTGAATTATACTTACACATTAAATGGAGGATTAACTGCTCTTGCAGGAGGCCTTAATTACAATGCACAGATTATTACTAATTATTGGGGAAGTTTTAAATTGACTTATTATTATTGCGACCCATCAGGCAACAAAAAACATTGTAGGAATTTTACAGCAACGAAAGGAAACGGGTGCGTAAATTTAAACTGGAATTGCGATAGTTCCGATGCCCACAGCAATTGTGAAATTGACTATAGCAAAGACGGAAATCAGTTTAATTCAATTGGCAGCACTCATTCACCTCAGCAAATGTTGGCTGATACAGCACAGTATCATTACACTTATAACACAACTTCAACAGATAAAAACAAGATTTACTTCAGAATAAAATTTACTGATTCAACTGGCAATATTACTTATTCTCCGGTTAGATGGGTAAACCTAAGCGCCCAGGGCATTGCGGGTTGCAATGTGTACCCAAACCCTGCAAGAAGTACTACGGTTGTTGAATTTGACCAAATGCTGACTGGAACCTATTTAGTGGAATTGGTAACCGGCACAGGAACCACTGTTCAGCGAAATGTGATGTCATTATCAAACAGCAACCAAATGACCCTTGATGTTAGTAAACTGAACAAAGGCTTATACTTCTTGCACATAAAAGATCAAAGCAGCAGCCAGGAAATTGTGACAAGAGTATTGGTACAATAGAAAATTTCTTTGATTCAAATAACAAGAAAAAGCGGGCTGATAAATCAGTCCGCTTTTTCTTTTTGTTAGATAAATATTTATTCTTTTGTTTGGCTTGAATATTCTTCCCAGCCACCATCAGAAGATGATTTCAAAACTAATTTTTTATCCGCATTTTCAAGAGTGATGAAATAAGCAGTGGCAGAACTGTTTGTAAACGCTACTTCAAAAAGATCGCTTATCCAGTAACCATTGAATTTTTTTTTCAGGCCTAATAGCTGTGAGATTGGCAATTTATCAGAAAGTATATTTCTTGCAACTGCCACCAAATCGCCGTCCTGAGAATAGTACGCATACATTATTGCACTATTAAGCGAAAATGTTGCAACGGCATAATTATTTGTGTAATTCCATTGAATGTCGTTGGCATTTGAGAAATCTTTTTTAAAAGAAGCAACTGCTTTTTTTGTGATGCCATCAGTTGTATTGGCAAAGCTGTAGCTGAAACCTGTCAGCAACAAAGCAAAAATCAAAATTCCCTTTTTCATTTTTTTAGTTTTTTATTGTTAATCATTTTTGTTTTTCTTTCGAATTGACATAGCAAAGATATAAACAAAAGCATGTACTATGCAATACAAAGTACATTATAAGGCATAAAACCTATTTGGCTGGTAGTTAAAAGGGAAGAATGGCAAAGCCGATTCAACAATTGACCTAAGAAAAATGCTTTATCCTAATTGTCTATGACTAAAAGGAATTTCCGAACAAGAAGAGTTATTAACAGATAATAATTTCATTATTAATGCTTTATATTCGTTTTAGGATATGATAATGAAATAACAAAAAATGAATAAGCAGTAGAATTTAGAAAAAATGAGCTGTTTTATTTTAAAATAGCATCCGTTCAGCAATAAAATAGTTGTAGCGATGTTTAGCTTACACACCCCTTTGCTAAATTCGTTTCAAAATCATCATATAAAGATGAAGTGCACATCAATCGTTTTCCTTTTAATCGTTCTTTCATTTTTCTTTTCCTGTTCTTCTACAAAAAAAACATCGGCTCCCCAATTGTCAGCCGTTCATCTTCCTGATTCATTGCCACCGCTTCCTGCCAGTGAAATTAATGTACAAATCAAATTATTTGCGCCCCCCATTATTGCCAAAGCGGATTCCGCGGTGCCGAAAGAATTCATTTCCGACAACTGGCCCAATTACTCGCAGCCGTCTTGTGATTTCAGATATAAATATCGTTTTGTAAGATCTTCATTAAAACTAACCTGCGTAAATAACAAAATAGGAATTCAATTTACCGGCAATTATCAGCTTTCAGGAAGCAAATGCATTTGTGCAGTGGGCAAACCTGTATCACCTTGGGTATCTGGTAGCTGCGGCTATGGCAACGAACCTCTGCGCAAGATAGGCATCAACGTTAGTTCACAACTTTATTTTCTGCCTATATACAAAATAAAGACGTTGACAAAACTTGATAATCTTCAGGCATACGATAAATGCATTGTGTCATTATTTTCAAGTGATGTGACCGAACTTGTGGTCGACAGCGTTCGTTCTTCAGTAAATGCTTTTTGCTCTGCTTTTGATGCAACCATAGCCGGCATGGATTTTTCAAAAACCTTGCTGCAGACCTATATGAAATATAAGACGTTTGCGATCAGCAAATATGGTTTCATCTCTCTTAATCCAAGTGCCGTGCGCTTGAGCCAATTGAATTATTCAACCGATACTTTTAATATTTCAATCGGCGCCACATGCAAGCCACAGCTTTCAGCAGACAGCGCAAGCACGATTATTGCTTCTGGCTTTCCGCTTCTCAACAATGCAGAAAATAAAAACGCTTCTACAATTTTTTTAAATGCAGATTATGATTACATCTTTCTTTCAAAATTATTGAATGACACTTTGCACAATAAGGCATTCGAAGTAGATGGTAGAACAATAGTGATTAAAGAGGCCGCCGTGAAAGGAGCAGGAAATCATCAGATAGAAATTAAAATAGATTTTGCAGGAAGCAATAAAGGCAAGCTTTATTTGCGTGGGACACCTGTTCTTGATGTAACAAATCAAACACTCACCGTTCCTGATATTTCTTACACTATCGAAGACGAAGACCTAGCATTAAAAATTGGAAAAAAATTGTTCAGGAATAAAATCAAAAAAAATCTGCAGGGAAAAACTTACCTAGATATCTCGGGTTTAATAAAGAG
Organism: uncultured Bacteroidota bacterium; assembly: GCA_963718975.1. Classification (GTDB taxonomy): domain Bacteria; phylum Bacteroidota; class Bacteroidia; order Chitinophagales; family Chitinophagaceae; genus Puia. The sequence goes on from CAVRBD010000002.1 coordinate 93,786, forward strand.
CAATATGCCGATGCTCGATTCCATGCTCAATACATCCATCACCAATGGCTTGCTGTGTTCAGGAAAATTCAATGAAATTAAAATGATTGGTTTGCTCGTAAAAGACAAATCACTGCAAATGCAGCTTTACACAAATGCAAATATTGCCATTATAGCCACCAGCCTGCCTTAATTTGATTTTGCAGCAAGCGTAAATACTTAAAATCTTCTTAAATAAGCAACCATTAACAATTCGTTTACGTAACTGATTTGCAGTGTTGGGTAGTTTGCGCTCATTCCATCACAACCTCAAAAAACTTGATCGCAGGCAGTAACCAAATAAGCGCAATAATTGCAGGCTGTCGTAAAAATGAACGTGGCAGCCAAAAGGAGTTGTATCAACTGCTTAAAGATTATGCCATGAAAGTTTGTTATCGTTATCAGGACCATGCAGAAGAAGCAGAAGAAATAATGAACGAAGGTTTCATCAAGCTATTCAAAAATATTGATCAATTTGATGAGGCCAGACATGCAAATATTGAAGTTGCACTGAAAGGTTGGTTCAAAAGAATTCTCATCAACACCTGCATTGACCACTACCGAAAAAATGCATCAAGGATCAGCAGCAGAATAATAACAAAAGAAACGGAAAATATTGCAGGGCATTCGGAAAACGGGCTTGATGTTTTGTCGTACAAGGAAATCATTGAAGCGATAAGGCATTTGTCGCCTGCATACAGAACTGTTTTTAATTTATTCGTTATTGAAGGAATGGCACATGAAGAAATAGCCGCCCAGCTGGGGATTTCTATAGGAGCATCCAAATCCAATTTATCAAAGGCCCGGGAAAACCTGCGAAAGATCCTGTTAAAAAAAACTGACCAGAATATTTATGTTCAACCTCTCTGATAAAGAGTTGGATCGCCTAAGCCGTGAAGCAGCTGACTTATATGAAGCGAAAAAAAACACTTCATCATGGGAAGCATTAGAACAGCGGCTGGACAAGGAACTTGGCTCTCCGCCAGGCCCTTCGGTGCCACCACCGAGAGGAATAGCAATTCCATTTGCGTATGTTTCGATGATTGTGTTGATGATTGGTGCAGGTTACTTGATTTTCAAATCTAAAATAAAAAACAACTCGGAAAATCCGAAGAAAATTACACTTGTCGATAATAAAAATAAAGATGATGGAAGAGCAGTTGACAACAACTCTTCAAAAGAAAAAAATGCTCAAGCTGAAAAAAATAATGCAGCAAACACAACGGATGCGAATGTTATAAAAAACAAATCGAACGCCGATGTCGGCGCATCAACAACTAAAAAAGAAAGCGATGAATTGATAAAAAGCAAATTGCAGAACAACAGTTTGCCCGCAGCTAAAAGCGAAAAAACCAATTCACAAAAAAACGATTATAGTATTGCTGAAGAAAAGAAGAAAAATAATACTGTCACTAACAAACAAAATCTGAAAAAGAGTATTCTTAATAACAGTGATGAAAAAAATCGACTGAATAATGAATACTCGATAAATAATGCAATCAAAAAAAACAATCATTTCGAAAAATCATCAACAAAAAACAAAACTTCAACTGCAAAAAATACTGCAATTGAAAACGAAGAGAACACTTATGAATCAACGACAGAAAAAAATGCTGCTGAAGAAAATATTAAGCATGCCGCAATTTCAAGTCCCGGTGCGCTAATAAAACGCTCTAAAATTATTATTAGCGATTCAGCGTTGCTCGCAGAATCAGTAAATAATAAAGCTGCTATCCATTTGGGGCAAAAAAATAAATCGCTTTACACCAACAGGTCATTACAAATCGGAGTTGCATTTGCCCCCGACTTTTCAAAAGTAAAATATGCATATGCAAATAATCCTGTTGGCAATAGCATCGGCGTAACTCTCGGTTATCAATTTTTATCTCGCTTGTCAGTTAATACCGGTTTTTTATATGAGCATAAATATTATGAAGCAGATGGGAAATATTTTCATCCGCGTCAAGGCACAATTCCTTCAAACATATCTGATATCGATTTTGTAACAGGCTCTTGCAGCCTCATAGAAATACCTGTTAATATTCGTTATGATTTTAGTGTAGAAGACAACACTATCTTTTTTGTGAGCAGCGGGCTTTCTTCTTACCTTATTGAAAAACAAGGTTATTCATATTATTGTCGAGATAACAGACTTGGCTACGATCATTGGGAAAGGCAGCCGCCTTTTCAAAAAGCGCAGGATTTTTGGTTTTCCATGTTGAATATTTCAGCTGGCTTTGAAACCAATATCAGTAACAGCTTTTCATTTCAAATTAATCCTTATGTGAAAGTTCCACTACGTGGCGTTGGCATTGGCAATGTTCAATTGAGTAGTTATGGCATTAATTTAGAAATGAAATATTCGCCCGTATTAAAAAAATCGAGGCATTGATTTCACGAACACATACTATCCCCTCACGTCAAACCAAACCGGTTTTTTATTGTTCCAGGTGCCGTTATAATTGATACAGAGTTCTTCCCGCGCATGAACAAGCTTCATTGTTTTGATGCTGATTAATTCTTTGTCATAATCCATTTCGTATTCGCAATTGGATTGATAAGAATGATTGTAAATAGACACATATCCCAAAGCAATGCAGCATTGATTATTTTCATGACCCCATTCAAAAATATAATCTCGGAGCAAAGTTTCATCAATGGGCATGCGGTCTTGTTTGCTCATCACAATAACCGGAGCAATTTCAACTATCGTTCCTGCAGGTATTTTTTCAGTTGTGAAAACTCCTCTTCCTTTATCAGCAGTATCATCAATAAATAAACAAGACAGTATCATTTAAAAGATTTTTGTTGAAAAGATTGATCATTTATACCCAGAACCGCTATAATTTTTATAAGAAAATGATTATAGTTTTGCGCCTCACTAAAAATAATCAATCATTTTTTGCACTCAAAGTGCCTCGAAACTTCTCTTAAAACTTAAACAAAATGACAAACAAAATCCTATTGATATTATTGTTTTGCGCAGCAACAATATCGTCTTTTTCTCAAGATGAAAATTCGCCCAAAAAAGGAAGCCTTATTGGCTTCAGTGGCAACATCACAAATTATTCACAGCCTCTTTCAGTTGGCAAATCGTTCAATAATGCCAACCTTAATCCCGGCTTTTCCTTAATGTATTGGAAGGGACTGACCAACATTTTAGATCTGTCAGTTCGTTACAATGGCGTATTTACCGATTATACAAAAAACATTAACGCAAACAGCTCAGGGTATGCCAATGAGTTTGAAGCATCATTACATATTCGTGCTCTTTCGGACAATCATTTGCTTAATCCATTTCTTACTGTCGGCATTGGGATAGGAAGCTATTCCGGTTCATGGGCACCATATGCACCGTTGGGCGGCGGCCTGCAATTCAATCTCCAGAGCATTACCTATATTTTTCTGCAAATGAACTATCGCGCTTCATTGGACAAAAGTAATCTCGATAATAATTTGTTCTACTCCTTGGGTGTTGCAGAAACTATCTCATCACCAAAGCCTAAACCAGAACCTAAGGCTGTAGTAATACCAACAGTTGAACCTCCGAAAGATAGTGATGGAGATGGCGTTCCTGATAGTCTTGATGCCTGTCCCGACGTTGCGGGGTTGGCTCAGTTTCATGGCTGTCCCGATACAGATGGCGATGGCATTCCTGACAAGGACGATAAATGCCCAAATCAAAAAGGTATTGCCAAATATAATGGCTGCCCGATTCCTGATACCGACGGCGATGGCATCAATGATGAAGAAGACAAATGTCCTACAGTTGCAGGCATTGCAAAATATAATGGCTGCCCGATCCCTGATACCGATGGCGATGGCATCAATGATGAAGAAGACAGGTGCCCAACTATTGCCGGCGTGAAAGAAAACCAAGGATGCCCATTGGTGAAAGAAGAAATTATTAAGAAAGTCGCTTTCGATGCGAAAAATATATTCTTCGCAAGCGGCAGTTCCAAATTATTGGCCAGGTCTTTCAAACCATTAAATGAGGTTGCCAGGATTTTGAAAGATGATGCGAATTTGAAATTGGATATTGAAGGAAATACAGATAATACAGGCAAAGCACAGAAAAATCAAACACTAAGCGAAAACCGCGCAAAAGCTGTGCTGGGTTATCTTACAGCCAAAGGCGGCATTGATACAAACAGGCTTACATCTGCAGGCTTTGGTGATACAAAGCCAATTGCCAGCAATAAAACTGCAAAGGGAAAAGCGCTGAACAGAAGGGTTGAATTGAAATTGAAATACTAATAAAAAATAAATAAAAAGCCCCGGCAATTGCCGGGGCTTTTTATTTTCAATAACAGAAATTTAATATGATTTTCTTATCAAATGAATGTAAAAAAATTTTTACTTAGCAGTAAGTAGTAAATTTGAAACATGTCACTGGAATTTGAAAACCATTTAATGCTTGAACAGTTTCTTGAAATAGTGCAAGGCAGCGATGTTTCGCACCTTAAAGAATTTTTGGACGATCAGAACATAAGTGATGTTGCCAAGCTTGTTGACGAATATCCTGAATATGAACAACAGATCATTGATAATTTAAGCATTCACCGCGCAGCAAGCACTTTCAAAATATTAGACCTGCCCACTCAAAAAAGAGTGATGAGAGATTTGCCGCCTTCTAAAATCGCAGAGCTGCTCAATGCCTTGCCGCCTGATGACAGAACGGATTTTTTTGAAGGCCTTCCCAGCAGCATTGTTCGTGAATTAATAAAACTGCTTACGCCCGAAGAAAGAAAAATAACGCTTTCGCTTTTCGGGTATCCTGAAAATAGCGTAGGAAGATTGATGACGCCGGATTATGTTTATGTTTTTGAGAACAACACAGTTGCCGAAGTGCTTGAGATCATTAGAAAAATAGGAAAGAACAGCGAAACAATCGATGTTATTTATGTGATCAATGATAAAGGAGAATTGCTTGATGACATTCGTATACGCGAATTTATTTTAAATCATCCTTCAAAAAAAGTAAGTGAGTTAATGGATGAAAGAAGAGTGATTGCACTGAATGCTTACGACGACCAGGAAAAAGCTTACGAAGGATTTAAGATGAACAATCGCGTTGCACTTCCGGTTGTGAGCAACAGCAATAAATTATTAGGCATTGTAACAATTGATGATGTGCTCTGGGTTGCCAGTGAAGAGTTCAGCGAAGACATTCAAAAAATTGGTGGTACCGAGGCATTAGATGAACCTTATCTCGAAACACCTTTTTTTAAACTTATACGCAAAAGAGTTGGCTGGCTTATCATTCTTTTTTGCAGTGAGTTATTAACAGCAACAGCCCTTGCTTATTTCAATGATGAAATAGCGAAAGCAAGTGTGCTCGTTTTATTTATGCCCCTTATTGCATCAAGCGGCGGAAATAGCGGGTCACAGGCATCCACATTAATCATTCAGGCAATGGCCATCGGGGAGGTGTCGCTGAGTGATTGGTGGAGGGTGATGCGAAGAGAAATCTCTTCAGGCTTTGTGCTTGGCTCAATATTAGGATTGATTGGATTTATAAGGATTTTTATTTGGCACATTTTAATGCAGCATGGAGTTTTTAAAGATATTTACGGGCCTCATTGGTTTCTTGTTGCATTAAGCGTTGGCATTTCTCTGGTAGGGGTTGTGCTTTGGGGAACTCTATCAGGCTCGATGCTTCCCATCGTTTTAAAAAAGTTTGGCGCTGACCCGGCAGTTTCTTCTGCACCATTTGTTGCAACGCTTGTTGATGTAACAGGCCTTATTATTTATTTCTCCGTTTCTTTCGTAATTATGGAAGGAGTTTTGTTATAGCTCAAAAATATTTTTTTCAAATTATTTTGCCGAAAAATATTTGTCCTTGAATATCACTTCCACGCTGCTAATTAATCATTAGCAAAACTTCCATCAAAATATGGTATATACTAAAAGAGAAAGTAAAAACTGCGAATGAAAATTAGTGTTACTACGATTCTTTTATATTTCTTGCTTATGCTCTCAGGGTTAAGAATATCGTTTACTTAATTTAAGTAAATAATTTGAGCGTATTTCATTGCTTTAATGAGGCTTAAATATCGCTTGGCTATCACGCCCTGTATTGGCGCAAACCCTTGCCTGTAAAGATTTTTAACAACATTAAACGCCGCTTTGCCATCATAGAAACAATACAAACATGGTTTGCTCACCATTAAAACCCGAGCTACTTTTACATCGTGAAACAAAAAGAAAAAGCAAAAAAACACTAAAGCTCTTCTCTTACTCACACATTGCTTCCGCGCATTGCTCGCCTACAACATTTGCCTGCCGCAAAAATAGTTTTAACAATTTTTACTAAACATTAAAATTACAACACCATGAAATCAACAGTAAAAAACAGCAATTTAGTTTTAAAAACAATTGCAGTAGCAGCAACAGCAGCAGTATTAATTGCAAGCAGCCCAGTGAGCAGCTTCGCAAACACGATCGCAGAAAAAAACAAAACAGTAATCGACGGCCCGGAAACTTCCGTTAACGTTCAATATATCGGTTCAGATGAAAAGATGTATGAGTTCAATGTTAAGTTTGAAAACCCAACGGCTCAGAATTTCACACTTATCATCAAAAATGATGATGGGGACGTTATTTACAGCAAAGAGTACAATGAAGTGCACTTTGACAAAACCATTCAGTTAATGAAAGAAGGAATGGAAAATGTAAATATCTATCCAACTTTCGCAATAAGTGTTGGCAAAAAGCTTGTTCAGCGCAGCTTCTCAATCGAAAGAGAGCTTGCTGAAAAAGTGACTGTTTCCAAATAAGTTATAATTCACATAAAAATAATACTGCTGAAGGCTCCGATAATTCGGAGCCTTTTATTTTTTTCAATTTTCCGTCAATGTCCAGCAATCTGTAAATTGCAGCCAACATTTACTATTCAATTTGAGTTATGAGACTATTTTTTTTGTTGCTGACATTTTTGCTTTCTAACAAAAGCTTTTCTCAAGATTATTATTTATTCATCGGCACGTATACAAATGGCAGCAGCCTCGGCATCTATGTTTATAATTTCAACGACATTAACGGCAACGCACAACCGATAGATTCCATTGCTGCCAAAAACCCATCATATCTTGCTATTTCTCAAAATGGCAAATTTGTTTATTCAGTAAATGAAAATGACGGCCAGGAAGGGGAAGTGAGCGCTTATTCATTTGATAAAGCCACGGGGAAGCTAACCTTCCTGAACAAACAACTAAGCGGTGGCAAAGCACCTTGCTATATTTCTGAAAGCAAAAACAGTAAATGGCTGATGGTAGCTAATTATAGCAGCGGCACAGTTTCCGCGCTGCCATTAAATGTGGATGGCTCTATCGGCTCCATTGCTGAAGTGATGCAACATGAAGGAAAAAGCGCAGATACCATAAGACAAGAAACGGCACATGCTCATTCGGCTATTTTTTCTCCCGATGAACATTATTTGCTTTCTGCAGATCTGGGAACAGATAAAGAAATGATTTATAAATTCAATCCTAATGCTGAGCACCCGCTTTCTGCTGCAAAAGATTCTGCAATTTCTATAACGCCCGGCTCAGCAAGGCACATTGTTTTCCATCCAAAAAAACCTGATGTATATATAATTGAAGAACTATCAGGAACAGTTGATGCTTTTCATTTTATAAATGGCACACTAAAACATTTTCAGCGAATCAGCACTCACCCTGAAGATTTTAAAGGACAAAAAGGAAGCGCCGATATTCATATTACACCAAACGGAAAATTTTTATACGCATCTAACAGAGGCGATGCTAACAGCATTGCTATTTATTCTATTGATCCTGTAAATGGCAAATTAAAAATAAAAGGTTTTCAGGACGTGCTTGGCAAGCACCCAAGAAATTTTATTATTGATCCGGGCGGCCACTTCCTGCTTGTGGCCAACAGAGACACTGACAACATTGTGCTATTTAAAATCGATCAGCAAACAGGCCTGCTGAAACCAACCGGCACCGAAATAAAAATACCTAATCCCGTATGTCTTAAATTGCTAAAAAAATAATATAAAAATATTTTTTTATGAGCGAATATGATTGGGACAAATTTACAAAACGCATTACCATCAATGCTTCGTTCGAACAAATTTATACAGCCTGGGCAACACAAAACGGATTGGAAAAATGGTTTTTGCGAAAAGCAATTTTTACTGCTCATGATAGGACAGTAAGAGACAGAAATTCATTAATTGAAGCAGGCGATACATATGAATGGATGTGGTTTGGATATCCTGATTCTTCATTCGAGCACCACACTATTCTTGAGGCTAACGGGAATGACTATCTGAAATTCCGGTTTTCAGGAGGCTGTATTGTTGCAGTGAATATAAAAAAAGAAGAAAACGAAACGATTTGCGAATTAACACAGGATATGACACCCGCAGACCAAGCCAAAAAAATGATGTTCTTTATTGAATGCAGCAAAGGCTGGACTTTTTATATGACTAATTTAAAATCAATCCTTGAAGGCGGAATAGATTTGCGCAACAAAAATGAAGCAATACAATCTGTAATCAACTCTTAAGTTTTGATTTAACAATAAACCTTATTATTTTGAAAAACAAAATCGCTTAGTTCAAATTACAATACCATTATTTCTATGATCACCAGAAGAACCCAAAAAAACAACATTAAATTTTCTCTTCTTTTTTATTTTCCATTCGCATTGTGCTTTTTGACTGCTCTTTCAACCAGTGCCCAAAGAAATTCTGACCAAAAAAAAGAAATCAAAACCCATAGAAAAAAAATTGAGAAAAGGCATGAAAAAGATTCTGTTTGGCAAAAAGAGCTCAATATAACTGATACTTCCGCAGCGCGGTCAATCAACCGCATTCAGGATATGAATACTACCCTGAACGATTTCAATGATGTTGTTGATGAAGGCTACGATTCATCTGATATTGTTGAGAACCTTCCGCAGTATGAAAGACGTATAAAATATTACCAGACAAATTTTTCGAATCTCAACAGCAACCTGAATCTTAGCAGGATTGGTTATTATCAGGACAACCTGGAAGACATGGCTGAAGATCTGAAAGACTGGCAAACTTCGCTGCTTGCATATTACACTGAGCTTGTTGGCATGAACACACAAATGAGAAGTTTTCTTGCAGATTCAAGTATGCAATCTCTTCCTACAGACACCACTTTAAAAGTATTATACCTTCGACAGCTACATGCTTTAAAACTAAGGTTTCATTCTACGGACACTGCAACGAAAAAAAATTTATTGAAGATCGATCAGCTTCAATCAAAAATATCAAACGATTATCTGGATGTTGTTGCGCTGCAAAAACAAATTAAAAACCTGGTAAAAGCTTATCGCAAAAAAGCATTTACAAAAGAAGCCGGCTATTTGTGGGAAGGCCCATCTGCTGATTCATCAAAGAATACGCTTGGAAATATTTTGCAAAAATCATACGATGGGAATGCCAAAGTATTGAGCAGATATCTATCCAGCAACTGGGATAAGTACATTATTGCATTGCCCGTTTTTTTTATCTTTTTTTTATGGGCTTTCCTCAACATCAAAAAAATAAAACAGACCAATCCGGGATTTCTTTCTACACTTAAGTATCTCCAGCCTCTTCCTGTGCTTGCCTGTCTCGTAATTACCACAGTGCTTGCTCCATATTATGATTTGCAGCATCCGCCAGCTGTTTATAATGTGATGGTGCAATTATTTTTGGTATTAGTTTTAACGCTGTTGCTCGCTAAAAAGTGGCCGAAAAAAACGTATTATTTCTGGATATTCTTCGCAATAGCTTTTGTTTTTTTTGGCATTAAGATACTGTTGTCAACTTCGACATATTATCTCAGGCTGCTTACTTTTTGCATCACTATCTTTTCAGCATTTATAGGGATCGCATTTCTTAAACAGCTAAAAAAGCATCCTGAATTTTTCCCGGGTTATTTTAAATTTATTACCGGCATATATATTTTATTCAACCTTATTGCAGCATGCTGCAATTTATATGGCAGAGCTACATTGGCGCATATTTTTGAGACCACTGCTATTGCAAATTATATTGAGGCAATCGGCTTGATCGTTTTCATACAAACATTTCTTGAAATCGTCAAGGTCCAATTGGAAGTCGACAAAAAATCAACTCGTTTCACAGCTTATCTCGACCATCAGAATGTAGATTCGAGAGTGCGTCTTTTATTGACAGTAATTGCAGGCGTCATCTGGTCAATTAACCTCACTCAAAACCTCAACATATTTGATGCGGTGTATAATTCTATCTCAGATTTTCTTACTGCAGAAAGAACGGTTGGCAACACATCATTCACGGCAGGAAGCATTGTTGTTTTCTTTTTAGTGATATGGGTCGCAAATTTTTTCCAAAAATATATTGGTTACTTTTTTGGCGATACAGGCAATGAAGATGTAGTGGCCAGCAAGAAACCAAAGCTCGGAACCTCTATCCTATTAATCAGGCTGCTTATTTTAACTGCAGGTTTTTTTCTCGGCATACTTGCATCAGGCATACCGCTTGATAAAGTAACTATTATCATCGGTGCTTTGGGAGTTGGCATTGGGCTTGGGTTACAGAACATTGTAAACAACCTGGTTTCAGGAGTTATACTTGCCATTGAGAGGCCAATACAAGTTGGCGATATTATTGAAATCAGCGGCAACACCGGAAGGGTAAAAGAAATTGGCATTCGATCAAGTAGGATCATTACGCCAGATGGTGCAGAAATAATTATTCCAAATGGCGACATGCTTTCGCAAAAACTAACAAACTGGACATTGAATAATACGCATATGCGTTTTGAAATTGATTTCAAGCTTGCTGATAGCAATACGCTTACACGTGCAAAAGAAATTGTCACAAGCATATTAACAGATAGCAAAGAAGTGATGCAAACACCCGAACCGCAGGTGCTAATAAAAAACATTACCCAGGCGGGAGCAGATTTGCAAATTCTTTTCTGGGCTTATGATATTAATAAAGGCTCTCAGCTAAAAAGCGATATCGTTCAAAAAATGTTTGATTCTTTTAGCAAAGAGAATATTAATGTAGTTTAAGAAAATAAGTAAAATTTTGTGAAGAAATAAAGAAGCTGTAATTTCAATGTTCAAACATTAAATATTTAACCTCATGTCAAAAGTTAAATGGGCGCTAGATCCCACACACTCAGAAGTAACTTTCAAAATAAAGCATTTAATGATCAGCAATGTATCTGGTCAATTCAACAAATATGAAGTAAATGCAGAAACAGAAGGCGAAGATTTTACCACAGCCAAAGTAAGCTTCACTGCATATGTTGATTCTATCACCACAGGAAATGAACAGCGCGACGGGCATTTAAAAAGTGATGATTTTTTCAATGCTGAAAAATATCCTCAAATAAAATTCACAGCCACAAAATATGAGAATGTTGACAGCGATGGTTCTTATGAATTGTATGGCGATCTTACAATTCGCGATATAACCAAGCAAGTAAAATTGGATGTTGAATTCGGTGGCGTGATAACAGACCCATGGGGCAACACCCGCGCAGGTTTCAGCATCAGCGGAAAAATCAACAGAAAAGAATTTGGCCTTAAATGGCACGCAGCTACGGAGGCAGGAGGCATTGTTGTTGGTGATGACGTTCGCGTTCATGTAGGCATTGAACTTATCAAACAGGCTTAGTATCTTTCATAATTAATAATGTCAAAAGGAGCAGTACAAACTGTTCCTTTTTTGTTTTATTCTTCAGAAAAAAGATTTTTTTTATTTGATTATACTTAAATTAGTAATAATTTATTTATACCTATCCATTCGAACTACGGCCTTTCCTATCTCTCAAAAATTTTTAACTCCAAAACAATTGCTTTATGAAAAAAATTTTCATCATCTGCAGCTCAATTTTAGCAAGCTGCATTATTTTCTTTCAATTTGGCTGCGGCAGCAATCCTCCTGTGCAACAAGCAAGCGACCCTGTTAAAAAAGAAATGTCACAAGCTGAGTTATTTGATCGTGGAAAGTATCTTGTAACAATAATTGGTTGCAATGATTGCCATTCGCCAAAAATAATGACGGCGCAGGGCCAATTCCTGATTCTACTAAATTACTTTCAGGTCATCCCGCACAAATACCTTTGCCAGCTATGTATAAAAATGCGTCGAAACCTGGCGACTGGGTGTTGTTTTCTCCTGACCTCACCGCTGCTGTTGGCCCATGGGGCATTTCTTACAGCGCCAACCTCACTCCGGATACTGCAACAGGCCTCGGCGCATGGACAGAAGATGTATTCGTAAAAACTTTGCGCACTGGCAAACATCTTGGTCAGGATGGTGGGCGACCGATATTGCCACCAATGCCATGGGAAGAATTTTCTAAGGCCAGCGACGATGATTTGAAAGCCATATTCGCATACTTAAAAGCGCTGCCGCCAATCAGCAACAAAGTGCCGCAGCCGGTTTCACCACCTGATGTTGCAAAAATGAAATAAATATTAGAATGCTCAAGGTACAAGATACAAGGAACAAGGTTCAGGCTTGCGCCTTGCATCTTGTACCTTGCCTCTTGCAAGTTCGTGCTTATCTTTGCGCCATGCATTATGTTTCTGTTGAAGGGCTGAGCAAATCCTACGGCATCAAGCCCCTGTTCCAAAATATTTCTTTTAATATCGAAGAAGGTGATAAGATTGCGCTGGTTGCGAAAAATGGCAGCGGCAAATCAACATTATTAAGAATTCTTTCCGGCAAAGAAACCGCTGAAGGTGGAAAAGTATGGGTTCATAAAGATGTTACTGTTGCACTGTTCGAGCAGGAGCCAACTTTTATTGAAGACAAATCAATTCTTGATAATATCTTTCACCACAATCATCCGGTCATCAATGCGATTAAAGAATTTGAAGCAGCAAGCGATGCAGAAGATGCAGATAAAATTGGCGATGCAATTGTGAGATTAGATGAATTGAACGCCTGGGATTTCGATACCAAAGTAAAACAGATTCTCGGCAAACTGAATATTCATCATCTTAATCAAACCGCAGGTTCACTTTCAGGGGGACAAAGAAAAAGAGTCGCACTTGCTAAAACGCTTATCGATATTGGCTTTGAGCACAAGCATGTTTTATTGATCATGGATGAACCGACAAACCATTTGGATGTGGAAATGGTGGAGTGGCTCGAAAATTATTTGAACCAGGAAAAAGTGACATTATTATTGGTTACGCATGACCGTTACTTTCTTGATAATGTGTGCGACGAAATCTGGGAAATGGAAGGAAGCAATTTATATTTTCACAAAGGTGATTATCAAAATTATCTTGAGAAAAAAGCAGCGAGAATTGAAAGCGATTCTGCAAGTATTGATAAAGCAAAAAATTTATACCGCAAAGAATTAGAATGGATGCGCAAGCAGCCAAAAGCAAGAACCACCAAGAGCAAAAGCAGGCAGGATAATTTTTATGTAGTAGAATCAAAAGCAAAACAAAAAATAGAAGACGAGCAAGTGCAATTGCAAGTGAAGATGACTCGCCTAGGTGGAAAAATAGCCGAGCTAAAAAAAGTGTATAAAAGTTATGGTGAAAAAATAATCCTGAAAGGTTTTGATTACACGTTCAAAAAAGGAGAGCGTGTTGGGATTGTTGGGAAGAACGGCGCTGGCAAATCAACATTCCTGAATATTCTTCAAGGATTGGAACAACCTGATAGCGGTAAAATAAATATTGGCGACACAATTGTTTTTGGGAATTACTCACAGCAAGGCCTAACCGTAAAAGAAGATAAGCGTGTGATTGAATTTGTAAAAGACATTGCAGAGCATTTTCCGCTGGCGGACGGTGGCTCAATGAGCGCTTCACAATTTTTGCAATTATTCTTATTTACGCCTGAACAACAATACACGTATATCTCAAAACTAAGTGGTGGCGAAAAAAGAAGATTGCATTTATTATCAATCCTTTTCCGTAATCCAAATTTTTTAATTCTTGATGAGCCAACAAACGATTTGGATTTGCAAACGCTTGGCGTGTTAGAGAATTTTTTAACCGAGTTTCAGGGATGTTTATTGATCGTTTCTCACGATAGATATTTTATGGACAGATTAGTTGATCATCTTTTCGTTTTTCAGGGAGATGGCGACATTCGTGATTTCCCGGGGAATTATTCTCAATACCGCATTGCATTGAAAGATGATGAAAAGCTTACGGATGTTGGCACGCAGATGTCGGAAAAAAAAGAAGAGAAGCCCAATGTCATAAGTCGGAAAACGGAAGTTGCTGAAAAGAAAAAGTTATCATACAAAGAACAAAGAGAATTTGATCTGCTTGGAAAAGAAATAGAAGATTTATCAAAAGAGAAATCAGTAATCACCGAAAAACTAAATGGAACAATTCCGTTTGAAGAATTACAACAACTTTCAAACCGCATTACAGAAGTAACACATTTGCTTGATGAAAAAGAATTGCGCTGGCTGGAATTGAGCGAGTAAATTTACTTGTTGAAATGTTTTAGTTTTCTACCTCAACAATCACTTCAACTTCTACTGAAATATTTCGAGGCAAAGAATACATGCCAACTGCACTTCGTGCATGTTTTCCTTTATCTCCAAACACGGCAATCATTAAATCGCTATAACCATTAATTACTTTTGGCTGATCAAAAAAATTGTCTGTACAATTAACCATCCCAAAAACTTTTACAATCCTTTTCACTTTACTTAAGTCGCCTATCTCTTCTTTCAATACCTCCAAATGAGAAATTCCAACAAGTTTTGCGGCATAATAAGCAGAGTCTATGCTCACATCTTTGCCAACCTTGCCTGTGATAAAAGTACCATCTGTCCTTTCCGGTCATTTGCCAGAGAGATATAAAAGATTGCCAACTCGCACACAATTCACGTATGAAGCTATAGGTTTCGACGGTTTCGTTAATTCAATGCCGAGCTTTTTTAGATTCTCTTCAGGTGTTTGCGCGGTTGCATATTGGAACAAATCAAATGTCAGTAAAATAATAAAACTGAAGATGCGTATCATCATACTTTGTTTTTAAGCAGATTAAAAAATGGTTGCAATAATATTTTGACTATTTCTTTAAAAATATTTTCTACAAAACAGCTTTCGCATTTTATGCCATTATATTTTTCGGCTCAATTTGCGAAAGCCCATCCAACACCAGCCTGAAAGGATATTTGAAAATAACCCTTTTCAGCAATAATCATTCATTTTTATTTTTATGCTTATCAGAAAAGATGTCGCCGATCAACGATTCCTCGTTCTCTTTTTCTTTATCTTTAAAAAAAGGCTTCATGATAAAAACAATACTCCGCTTTTTACTGCTTATATTAATAGTTATCATTGCAATTATTCTTGTCAACACATTTCGTTTCAGTAAAAGTATTCCCCGCAAACAAGCGCTGGAAGCAGTTTCTATTAATGATTCCGCTGTGCGCCACATGAGTGAAGCCGTTCAGATAAAAACAGTTTCGTATGCAGATTCGTTGCCTGTCGATACGTCTGAATACTTGAAACTAAGAAAATTTCTAGAACGTGCATATCCGTTAGTACATGAAAAATTGCCAAGACAAATTTTTAATCAGTTCAGTTATTTATATAAATGGGAAGGGAAAAATAAAGACCTTAATCCGTATGTGATAATGGCGCACATGGATGTTGTGCCTGTGGAAGAAGCAACAGCCGGCAAATGGACTGTTGCGCCATTCGGTGGCGTGATTAAAGACAGTACGATTTGGGGCGGGGCGCTGTTGATGACAAAGGCTCTGTGATTAGCATACTTGAAGCTACGGAAGACTTGTTGCGTCAAAATTATCAGCCAGACAGAACCATCTATTTAAGTTTCGGTCACGATGAAGAAATCTCAGGAACACGCGGCGCAACTTCTATCGCTAATTGGTTCAAGCAACAAAATGTTCATCCTGAATTGGTGCTTGACGAAGGCGGCGAAATTACTGTTGAAAATTTTCCTGAATTGAAAAGACCTGTTGCGGCAATTGGCATAGCAGAAAAAGGATATCTCTCTTTCCAACTGAACGTGGAAAAAAATGGCGGCCATAGTTCAATGCCTGAAAAAGAAACAGCAATTGACATTCTCACGAAAGCCTTAGTGAAGCTGAGAGAAAAGCCAATGCCATTTAGCATAACAACACCGACAAGAGAACTTTTTAACCGTGTTGGCCCGGGCATGCCTTTTGTGAAACGCATGGCGCTTTCAAACCTATGGTTATTTGAGCCCTTGTTAAAAAGTGAATCAGAAAAATCGAATGTCACTTTTGCGTCATTTCATACAACAATAGTTCCTACCATTGTAAAAAGCGGAATCAAAGACAATGTCATACCTGCCAGCGCAACTGCGATTGTAAATTGTCGCAGTCTTCCCGGCGATTCAAAAGAGGATGTGATTGCTTTCATAAAAAAACAAATAAATGATGACCGCGTGAAAGTGACACCAGAAAAAATCAACACAAATGCTTCTTCGGTTACAGCTATCGATAGCGCTTCATTCAAAAAAATTGAAACCATCTGCTATCAAACAATGCCTGACGTAATACCGGTGCCATTTCTTGTGATTGGCGCCACAGACAGCAGGCATTTTAGTGAAGTATCCAATAATATTTTACGGTTCACAGCAGCCGTTGATGTAAAAGGTTTTCATGGCATTGATGAAAGATTGCCCATCAGTGATTTTAAAAGAATGATATTTTTCTTCACCTTATTAATCCGCGAATCCGGAGACGTTGTTGCTGAAAACGAATCATCAGGCGCCAAATAAGTTTTTTCCCATTCATCATTAATACAAAAAAGAATACTTACAAACGATTGCCGTTTTTTATATTTGACAATTCATCTCATCATAAATATTTAAAAAATCAATGAGAAATCTTTTTTTACTAATTGTTGTGGCATTAACAGCAACTGTACAAGCTCAAAAAATGGCAGATCCAAAACCTTTCGCCAATTTAATTACTGAGCAAGATCTGAAAAATCATTTATACACAATTGCCGGCAAAGATTATGAAGGCCGCGAAACCGCTACAGAAGGGCAACGCAAGGCAGCCGCGTATATTGAAAATTTTTTCAAATCACTTGGATTGCAACCCGGCAACAAGGATAACTATCAATTGTATTATCCGGTTTATCAGGATTCAATTATAGGAGCATCGATACAAATTAATAATTCATCATTTCAGGTAAGTGAAGATTTTGCAGCAAATGCATCTGCCAATTACAGCGCAACCATTTATGGGAGCGAAATTGTTTTTGCAGGTTATGGCATCAGCGATTCAACGCACGACGATTACCAGGGCCTTGATGTGAAAGGAAAAATCGTACTTGTGCTGGATGGAATGCCTTCAACCCAGCTTCAAAATCAAATCAGGAGCCGGTCTTTCAATCCTTATGGGAAACAGGATGCCGCACAAAAAAACGGAGCTGTTGCATTGCTTGTCATCCAAACCAATTTTCCCCGCAAAAGCAATGGCAACAAAGGAAATATGTATCTGAATGCTTATAAAAAAGTAATCAGGCCAAACACATTTTATGTTTCTGAAAAAATTGCAAAAGCAATAATGGGCGATGATTATCAGGGCAAGACCAACGTTCAGGCGAAAACTTACACTACAAATGTGATGCTTGAACTGAACAAACAAACTGCGCATTTACAAAGCAGCGATGTGCTTGGTTATTTGGAAGGAACTGATTTGAAAGATGAACTCGTTGTTATTTCCGCGCACTATGATCACCTTGGAAAACGCGATACATTAATTTATTACGGCGCAGATGACGATGGCTCGGGCACAGTAAGCATTTTGGAAATTGCACAGGCATTTGCAAAAGCAAAAGCTGCAGGCAAAGGGCCGAGAAGGAGCATTTTATTCCTTGCAAATTCCGGCGAAGAAAAAGGTTTATGGGGCTCTGAATATTATACCGATCATCCAACATACCCGCTCGAAAAAACAACTGTTGATTTGAATATTGATATGATCGGGCGCATTGATGATTCAAGAAAAAAAGGAGACTCTACCAATTATGTTTATGTAGTGGGCGATGACAAGCTGAGCACTGATCTGAAAATAATCAGTGAAGCAGAAAATAAAAAATATACAAAGCTTGAACTCGATTATAAATTCAATGATCCAAAAGATCCGGAAAGAATTTATTATCGCAGCGACCATTTTAATTTTGCGCGCAAAGGAGTGCCCATTATTTTTTATTATGATGGAATGCTCGACAGAGATTATCACAAACCAACAGACACGCCAGATAAAATTACATACGATTTGATGACAAAACGTGCAAGGCTTGTGTTTTATACTGCGTGGGAAATGGCAAACAGAAATGACATGCTGAAGCGTGACATTCCATTGAATTAAATTTGCGAATGCAAAAAGATGAAAATAAAACCATCGTCCGCGAGAATAAAATCGTTTACAGATGTGCATTGTTTGCCGGCATCCTGATTATATTCGCTTCATTATTCCGTGCGCTTAGTGTTAATAATCTGGTAATCGGCGCAAGCACAAACGACATCAGCAAACATTATTCTACATCAGTGATCATTGATTGGGCCTTATCAAGTTCACTGATGCTGCTCGTCGGCATTTGGGTTTTGTTTTTATCATCTCCTTTAAAAAAATTACAACGCAGAGCATGGTGGCAGGCAATCATTATTAGCCTTGTTTTTATTTTGTTCGGTGCGGGGTTTTGGTTGCGGTATCCAAAATCAATTCATCTTCCTGGATTTATTTTGGTTGGGTTGATTTTATTTGTGCCGTTAATATTGTTTGCAGGAAAATTTAAATCCTAGTTTTTTAACCGCAAAGAGCGCAAAGATTTTACGCAAAGAGCACAAAGTGTATTTCAAAATTTTTGCACAGTTTGCGGTTCGCTTTGTGTTCTTTGTGATTAAAAATCTTCACGGATTTTTACGGCTTATTCTATTTAATTATCTTATAGCACCACCTGAAAAGTTTTCCCTGAAAATCAAAAGGAGTTGTTGCTTTTGTAATATCTTTTATTGATGATGCTTCTATTCTATCTGCATCTAATTGAAAGCTGCGAAGGTTATTGCTGAAATACATCACTGCATCTTTTTTCATTGCCTGCAAAGTTTTGTTCAGCAATCCTGCATGATCTCTTTGAATATCCAGTATATCAATCATTCTTTTGCTGTTGCTAAAAGTCGGCGGATCCATTATTACCAAATCAAAAAAATCTTTCGGCAAATCATCCAGATATTGTTTCACATCGGCATGAATGAAGTGATATTTTTTTTCGTCATTCAAATCATTCAATTCAAAATTTTCTTCTGCCCATTTCAAATAGGTTTTGGAAAGATCAACCGACGTAACGGTTGCTGCGCCGCCATCTGCAGCATAAACGGAAAAAGAACCTGTGTAACAAAAAAGGTTCAGCACGTTTTTGTTTTTTGATTCTTCACGAACCAAATTTCTGGTCATCCGATGATCAAGGAATAATCCTGTATCCAAATAATCGGTCAGGTTCACTTTAAATTTCAATCCTTGCTCATTCACTGTAAAAAGTTCTCCAGCATCATCTAATTTTTCATATTGGTTTTCGCGATTTTCTTTTCGCTGGCGCCGCCGCAAATAAATTTTTTCTGCCGAAATATTTATTATCTCAACAATTATTTTCAAACATTCATCAAGCCATTCCTTATGTTCTTTATCCGCCATTTCAAAACGCTTTTTATATTCGGCCAGATAAATCTTGTCATCATACAATTCAATGCAGAAAGGGAATTCAGGCAAGTCGTAATCATATATTCGGTAACAGGAAATATTTTGTCTTCTCGCCAATCTACTGATGTGGCGAAAAACTTTTTCCAGCCTGTTGCTGAACATAATGAATTTATCTTCATTCATAAATAATAAAACTAAAAACAAAAAGCACTGAAAAATCAGTGCTTCTAATTTATTATTTTCCCTGATCCAAATTAACTCAAGCTCATTTCTTTTTCCTTTTCTTTCACCATTTCCAAGTCTGGTTTTGATTCGTCGGTGAGTTTCACCTTGCCTCTGTCTTTGCGCACCACACGAGAAAAAAGTGATATTTCTCGATCGAATAAAAACCGGAAAAATAATTTCGTCCATGAAGTGTGATAAGATAATGTGTTATAATAACCCGGCGCATTTTTTCTGATCTCCGGCAATTTGTTCCAGGGAACAGAAGGAAAATCGTGGTGCTCATTATGATATCCTACATTAAATGCCACAGTATTCAAAGGCCCGTAATAGCTATACGTTTCCTGTTCGCCATGTGTGAGATAATGTTCCTGCACCCATCTTGCACCAAGCGGATGCAAGCCTACTGAAAAAAAGAAACTTAATAATAAGAAGATAATTCCTTTCCATCCGAAGAACCATGCGATTGCAGTAATAAAGATTGCTTCCAGCAGAAAATTTAAAACAATCCATTTATCGACAGGCTTAATTTCTTTCAATCTTGAAATCCTGAACACTTGAAACAATGGATAAAATAAAAGCCAGATCACTTTTCCAAAGAAATAATTATTGATCAATTTTGCTTCCCAACGGTTTGGCAGATCTGCATCCAGTTCATGCACGCCTTGAAAAGAATGGTGCTTGATATGATAACGCTCAAAAGAAATAGAGCTTGGAAAAAGTTGCGGAAGATTTGCAAGAATACCGGCTAATCTGTTTGCAGAACGATTTTTAAAAAGCAGGTGATGTGCACATTCATGAATCATCACGAACAATGCGTGATCGGCAAAAGCGCCAATCAGATACGCAGCGCCAACAACAATCCACCACGATTTATCAGACACGAACCACGCAAGCACAACCTGTAAGCCAACAATGCCAACAATAGCAAAAATAGTTGTCCAGTTTTTGCCAATCAGCTTTCGCATTTCCGGATGCTGCTTGAGTATTTGCTTTGTGCGAACGCGGTGCGGCTCGCATTCTTGTGAATAAACAAAGTCAGTTCTTTTTAGCATTATTACATGTTTTCGGAGTTACGCAATGTACGATTTAATCCCTTTTATAAATCATAAAAAATTCCTTTTATACAATTTCAACTTGATTCAAGTCATTGTTTTGAATACCAACATTTGAACTCCAATTTAGCATCGTTGCGAACTTGCTCTGTTTTAAAATCTATTTTCAGTATAAATGAATTTCAAAACCAATCTTTTCATCGATTGTGCTACTATTAAACTTTAGCATACTCTGAAAATTATTCATTGATCAAAATCTTCACTGTATCTCAATATCGAAGCAATTCTTCTATTTGCTTTGAAACTTTTCCGGCATTTGGCAGCATTGCGTTTTCTAGAACAACATTCATTGGGACTGCCGGCAAATTCAATGCGCCCATTACTTCCACCGGCGCATCTAAAAATCTAAAGCAATTTTTTGAAATCCTTCCGGCAAGTGCTTCGGCGAAAGAATTATTTTGCTGTTCTTCGGTAAGTACCAAACATTTTCCATGTTTTTTTACAGTCGAAAAAATCAAATCCTCATCCAGTGGAAATAAAGTTCTTAAATCAACGATTTCAATTTGGCCCAAGAAATTTTTTTCAGCAGCTTTGGCCCAATATACACCCATTCCATAAGTGATAATGCAACAGCTTTGCCCGGAATTAATTTTGTCATCAGCTGCTTTCAATACAATATTTCCTTTCCCTAACGGCAACGTATAACCGATTGATGGCTCAATTGTTTTTGCATCTTCCGTTCCCGGAACCTTGCTCCAGTATAAGCCTTTGTGTTCGAGCATCACCACAGGGTTTGGGTCGAGAAATGCTGCACGCATCAACCCTTTCATATCAGCGGCATTTGATGGGCAAACAATTTTAATTCCTTTAATAGAAAGCAGCGTCGTTTCAATGCTGCCGCTGTGATAATGGCCGCCGCCGCCATAAGCACCAATTGGTACTCTTATTAATGTTTGAATAGGGAATTTACCGCAGCTTAAATAGCATGATTTTGAAATCTCTGTTACCAACTGATTAAATCCCGGATAGATATAATCTGCAAATTGCACTTCAACAATTGGCTTTGTTCCTGTTGCGCACATACCAACCGTTGAACCGATAATATATGCTTCCTGTATTGCGGTGTTGAACACACGGTGCTCACCAAATTTTTCAGCAAGTGTTGCAGTTTCGCGAAACACGCCACCAAGGCGCTTTCCAACATCTTGTCCATATAAAACTGCTTCAGGAAATTCTTCCATAATTTCTCTGATCGCAAACAATGCAGCATCTACCATTAATATTTTTTCTTTACCTGAAGGTGAGCGTTCACCTATTTCTTCATTAACAGTTGTGGGCGCAAAAACAAAATCTTCTACTGAGCTTGCATCAGGTTCCGGAACAGCGACGGCTTCTTTGAATTGTTCAGCAATATATTTTTCTGCATCATTTTCTATTTGCTGAATTTGTTCTTCATTAATTCCGTTTGATAATAACTGTTTTCTCAGTTTTGGTTTTGGATCGTGCAGCGCATGTTGTTCCAAATCTTCTTTGCTGCGATAAAATTCTTTTCTGACACCACTTGTATGATGATTAAGCAAAGGAACTTTCGCCTGAACAATGTATGGGCATCTTTCTTTGCGCACATGATTAATGACCATGCTCATTGTTTCATAGCTCTGTTCAAAATCGCTTCCATCCACTCTGATTCTTTCCATGCCTGCAAAGCCTGCGGCATATTCAAATGCATCGTTTACTCGCGCTTCATGCGATGTTACGCTGATTCCCCAACTATTATCCTGTACTAAAAAAATTATCGGCAATTTTTTTAATACTGCAAATTGAAATGCTTCACTTACCTCACCTTCCGTAATACTGGCATCTCCTAATGAACAAACAACAACAGGCAGTTCACTATTATTTCCTTTTTTTAATAATGATGATTTGATTGTTTCCAAATATTGTATTCCTTGTGCAATGCCTGTTGATGGGATTGCCTGCATTCCCGTTGCACTGCTTTGATGGATGATGGTTGGCTTGTCATCGCCCCTGTAATTCGGGTGAGAGTAATATTCACGTCCGCCGGTAAAAATATCTTCCGCTTTTGCGAGCAACTGCAACATTAATTGATATGGAGAAAAACCAAGGCCAAGCAGCATACTTTCATCGCGGTAATACGGGCTTACATAATCGCATGGCTGCAAATGAAAGGATGTGGCTAATTGTATTGCTTCATGCCCGCGCGAAGTGGAGTGAACGTATTTACAAATTGTTCTGTTGTTTTCATACGTTTCAGCCATTGCCTTTGCATAGCACATGAGGCGGTAAGCTTTCAATAAAATATCTTGGTTCGGCATAAGCAATCGATGTAGCAGCAAATGTAATGAGATATTGGTTTAACCAAAGAGACGCGGAAACGTTGTTAAACCATCTGAGACATATAAGTTCACCTTAGCTACTTATATGTTCTTAGATGACTTATGTGGTTATATTTTCAAGAATTCGCCACTCTGAGGCTAAAGCTCAATAGCAGCACTACCGATGAAAGGATTGCGACGCAACGATGCTTAATAGAATTACTATCGCTGGTATACAACAAGGCGGACAGATCCAAAATAAAAAATGCCACTTCAAAAGAAATGACATTTATAAATTATAGAAAGAAGTTTTATTTTATTTCTATCGAGAGCAGGCTCTCATCTTCCATGAAACCTTCGAGCTCGTCGCCAACAACGCATTCGCCAACACCGGCCGGAGTTCCTGTAAAAACCAAGTCTCCAATGTTCACTGAAAAATAATTGGAGATATGTGCAAGCACCTTGTCAAAACTATTAATCATCAGGCCTGAGTTGGCTTGCTGCACCAGTTCTTTATTTTTGTACAAACAAAAATTAATATCTTTTTTGTTTTTTACATTGGGAAAAGGGATCCATTTACCAATTGCTGCAGAATTATCCCACGCTTTTGCTTTCTCCCATGGCAAGCCTTTTTCTTTCAATTCATTTTGTATATCGCGTGCAGTGAAATCAATGCCAACAGTTACGGCATCATAATATTTGCTTGCGAAACGGTCCTGAATGTATTTGCCATTTTTTGAAATGCGCAGAACAAGCTCGCATTCATAATGCAGCTCGTTTGTAAACTCAGGGTAATAAAACGGGGTATGAGCTTGTAATAGAGCGCTCTTCGGCTTCATAAAAATAATAGGCTCGTCAGGAATTTCATTATTGAGCTCCTTTGCATGTGCCACATAGTTACGGCCTACACAGAATATTTTCATATTCAATCAAGGTTTTAAATAGAAAATGTATGTTTAATTAAATCGGCTGAAAAAGCCAGGTTCTGCACAGGAATATTGTATGAATTTTTTCTAATTAAAGCGCAAACTTGCTTCTGCGAATGTAAACATTCCAGATTATATATCATAAAGTTATGTCTAATTTATTGAATTGTTCCATTGCGCGCTGAATTCCGATGCTCACGAAACACTCTACTGCTTCAACAGACTTTTCAATTTTCAGGTTCACAAGAGGTATTTCTTTTGCATCCCATTTTCCCAAAACATATTCAACCTGCATGCCTTTGCGAAAACTATCGCCAATGCCGAACCGCAATTTAGGATATTCAGTTGTTCCCAAAAATTCTTGCACACTTTTTAAACCGTTATGGCCGCCATCGCTACCGCCGGGGCGCATGCGTAATTTTGAAAGGGGCAGGGCTTTGTCATCTACGATAACAAGCAGGTTTTCGATGTTTATGCTTTCTTTATCCATCCAATATTTTACGGCTTTGCCGCTAAGGTTCATGTAGGTTGTGGGCTTAATTAAAATAACTGTTTTTCCTTTCCATTTGATTTCGGCAATACCAGCAAGGCGGCTTACAATAAAATTTCCGCCATGCTTTTGAGAAAAAGCATCTACCACATCAAACCCAATATTGTGGCGGGTTCCTGCATATTCCAGATCAAAATTGCCAAGGCCTGCGATTAAAAATTTCGACATAGATTGGACAAGAAATATTAAAATCGAATGTAAGCAAAAAATAATGCCCGATTTTGAACCGGGCATATATGAAGAAAATTACTTTAGAAATTATTTCTTTGCTGCAGTCTTTGCTGCAGGTGCGGCAGCGGCTGCGGCAGGAGCGCCAGCGGCAGGAGCAGCGCCGGCGGCGGGTGCTGCTGTTGTTGCTTCTTCTTGCTTCAATTCGCGTGTTAGCACTACCGATGCAATTGGAATGCGTGGCGAATTCATGATTTCATAATTATCCACTTTAACATCTTCAACCCTGATGTTGCCATTCAATTGCAGGTTGGTAATATCAACCTTAATATTTTCCTGCAAATATTTTGGAAGTGTTTTTACTTTCAGCGATTTCATTTTGGTAATCAACTTACCCCCATCTTTCACGCCGGCCGCAGAGCCTGTGAATTTGATTGGAATTGATGCGATTACTTTTTTGCTTTCTACCAATTCAAGAAAATCAACATGGATAAGTTCATCAGTGACTTTGTCAAACTGTAAATCCTTCAAAATGCATTTGTAAGATTTGCCATCCAGATTAACTTCTGCTAATTGAAAGTCCGGTGTGTAAACGATGTTTTTGAAAGCCGCAACAGGCGCTGAAAAATTCACTTCCTGTGCACCCCCATAAATTACACCGGGCACTTTGTCCTCAGAGCGGATGCGGCGGGTGGCTTGTTTGCCGATTCTCGGTCCTAAGGTGTCCTTCGATTGTAATTGTTTTCATGTATTATTTGTTTAAAATTTACTTTACTTATTTCGCAATTGCGAATGAATGAAAAGGCTTGTAATGCTTTTGTTTTCGTATGCGTTTCTAATAGCCACCCCAAACAATTCTGCAACGCTTAGCACTTTGATCTTTGAGCTTTCTTTTTTCAATGGGATAGTGTCGCACACAACCAATTCTTCCAGCACACTGTTTTCAATATTTGCGTATGCGTTTCCGCTTAATACCGGGTGCGTGCAAAGTGCTCTCACGCTTCTTGCGCCTTTTTCTAAAAGAAGGCCTGCTGATTTTGACAGCGTGCCGCCGGTATCACAAATATCATCTATAAGAACTATGTCCCGATCCGTTACATCACCAATCACTACCATGCTCGCAATTTCGTTGGCTCTTTTTCTGTGCTTATCACAAATCACCATTTCTGCATTGAAATATGAAGAAATTTCACGGATCCTGTTAGCACTTCCCACGTCAGGGGCGGCAAAGGTAAGGTTTTCAAGCTTAAGTTGCTCTATGTAAGGGATAAAAATTGCCGAGCTGTCGAGGTGGTCGACAGGTATATCAAAATAGCCCTGAATTTGAGGTGCATGCAGATCCATAGTGATTACCCTATCTGCACCGGCGGCCACCAACATATTAGCCATCAGCTTAGAGCCAATTGCAACACGAGGCTTATCTTTTCTATCCTGCCTTGCGTAGCCATAATAAGGAATGACGGCCACAACTTTGTAAGCTGACGCACGACGGGCAGCATCAATCATCAGCAAAAGCTCTAATAAATTTTCAGCAGGCGCGCAAGTGCTTTGAATCAGGAACACCATATCACCACGGATGCTCTCATTAAAAACAGGTTGTATTTCGCCATCGCTAAAATGTTGAATGGTTATTTTTCCCGGCTGATTTCCGAATTGCTGGCAAATCTTTTTTGCGAGATAATGGGATTCAGTGCCCGAGAATATTTTTGCTGCGCTTTGCATAGAAAATTTATATGGAGCGAAGATATAAATGAAAAAAATAAAGAAGGGCAGGCACATGAGAAAATTATTAACGCCTGTTGTTAATAACCAAAATCAGCACAAAACTTTTGAAAGCTATATAGATGAAATAACATAGAAATTTTCGATTCCGCAGGATATAAAATAAAAAAATCAATGAACAAGTTCATTGATAAGAATAGTTAGTTCAAATCCATCTTCGAAAATCATAGCAGCTATTTTGCTACAGATGCCATGGCATCTCTTCCTGTAGTATTAGGCTTTGCCACAGGAGCCGCTTTGCTGGGAGGTGATGAAGACCTGCCGTTGAAGGCATAGAAAACAGCCGAGCAAACAAAGATTGAAAAAAACAGCGCTACTACATACATCCCAATACAAAACATGAACGATTGCCATCCGCCGATGGCGGAAAATGTTTTAGCTTTCATGGATCCAGATTTTAGTTTTCAAAGGTTACGCAATCAGCAGATATACCTTATTTTTATAACGGAATAATTGCTAAAGTAGTATCTGATTTTTTTTGTTTTCGTAACCAAAGTAATTATTCAACCTTATCCATGCAAGCGAACAAACACTCAATTAAAGAATGGCCGAAAGATGACAGGCCTCGGGAAAAATTACTAAGTAAAAGCCCCGTGTCATTAAGCGACTCTGAATTGCTGGCTATTTTAATTAATAACGGCACAAAAAACAAAAGCGCTGTTGATCTTGCTAAAGAACTGCTTCTATTGGGCAAGAATAACTTGTCAGAACTAGGCAAATTATCCATCAAAGAACTAATGAAAGTAAAGGGCATTGGCGAAGCCAAGGCCATAACAATTGCAGCGGCATTAGAGCTGGGAAGAAGAAGACAAGCGATTGGTTCAATGGAAAAGCCTGTTGTTAAAGACAGCAAAGAAATTGCCAATTACCTGCAAGCCATTCTGCGCGATCATCATCATGAAGTTTTTGGGGTCGTTTTCCTTAACAGGGCAAACAAAATTAATCATATCGAAATTATGAGCCAAGGCGGCATTACGGGAACAGTGGCAGATCCCAGGATCATTCTTAAAAAGGCTTTGGAAGAAAATGCTGTAAGCATTATTCTTTGTCATAACCATCCGTCTGGAAATCTAAGGCCAAGCAGGGCTGATGAAGAGCTTACTTTAAAAATAAAGGAGGCCGCAAAATTTTTTGATATAAGAGTGCTTGACCATATTATTGTAAGCGAAGATGGCTATTATAGCTTTGCCGATGAAGGATTACTATAAACGACGATGTTTATGAACTTCAAGATTTAAGAAAATCCGTTATTATGCTTGTGCGGAAGGGCCTCCGAAATTTAATGGCAATTGAACCTCTTCAAGTTCCTGGATTTTTCCGTTTGCTGCCTCAAAGCGGCCAACATTTTCAGTAAGCGCTTTCATGAAGCGCTTTGCATGCTGCGGTGTAAAAATAATCCTTGATTTTACCTTGCTTTTTGGAGTGCCGGGCATCACATTCACGAAATCAATTACAAATTCTGCGTGGCTATGAGTGATGATTGCAAGGTTGGCGTACACACCTTCTGCCATTTCCTCTGATAATTCAATATTAAGCTGATTGGGTTGCTGATCTGGCATAGAATAATTTATATGAAGGTAGAATAAATTTAAGGAGTTGAAAGTAAAAGAGCAGTTGAAATTTCAACTGCTCTTTTACTTTTTAGCAATATTTTGTTTTTAGTTGCAACTAAAATTAAGGCATCCAGAAAAGCTTGGCCGAAACAACATCCTGTCCTCCGGGAAGAGCCGCTACACCGGCTGCCCAGTTTTTGGAATTTGAGGCAGACTCATTTGACGGGTAAGTAAGCCTTAAAGGAAAGTTGCCGTGAGCGCCAACAGGTGGACTTACTACATCAATATCAGGATAGCCTAATATCCTTATATCTGTCCATGAATCCCAATTCATGTTATAGTTAGCGATCCATTTTTGGTATCCTATTTTTTGTTGCCAGGTTCCTGTAGCAGTTGTGTAAGCTACACTGGGCTGAGCAAGATAAGTTGCAGCATCAGCCGCAGCCCCGCCCCAATATTCAATTGATGCAGTTACAGCATTATCATAATGCGACTCTGCTGTTCCTCCTACATTAATCCCTAGTTCCACAGCTTCTGCCAGCAAAAATTCTGTAGAAGCATAGTCTAAAATTACTCCTGGATAGTCTGGGGTCTGCATTTGAGCAGAAAAGTCAGAAAAAGCGCCATATCCATTACCTTGCCCTGGTACTCCACCGGAATAACCTCCATTATACTGAGTAAAATACAGAGGCAGCCTAGGGTCATTCCATCCAACCATTGTGGTTATAAGCAGGCTAGCAGGTACAAAATCGTGCCTGCCGCTATATACAAGCGCTTGCCACATAGGGTTAGAATTCCCTGGAGAGCTAGGGTCGTATGGCAAAATAGCATTATCAGCATTAGAAGCAAATACACCTGTGCTTACCGCTGCCATAGCTTCGGTTGTAGCCGTTGTCAAATCAACATTAGCTAATCTGATTCCCATTTTAAGCTTTAAAGTTGCCGCAAATTTTGTCCATTGCCCCAAATCGCCTCCATAAATCAAATCAGCTGAACCTAACGAACTGCCAGAATTATTTAACCCAGCGATACAAGTGTCTAACCGAGTGAGCAAATCAGTATACACTGTTTTTGCATCGTCATATTTAGGAAAAGGAATAGAAGTGTTCAATGCCTCAGTATATGGAATATTGCCATAAGTGTTTAATATCATGTCATAAGCGTATACTTCCAAAATATCTGCTATCCTCGCATCATTTGCAGCAGCAACGGGATCTAATACATCAGATGAAAAATGACTTTTTGCAGCTTGTAAATTTGCTAAAGCGCCTTGGTATAGATTATTCCACCATCCTGCATTGGCCTGATATGCGGCAAAGTTATATACAGCTTCGTAAACATATGAATTTTCGGCTCGATTCTTGCGATACTACCCTAAAAGGAGCCACGGCAACAGATGTGGTGGTATAGTCATCAACAAGATTTTTTTCTCCGTATGTGAACAACGTAGCGGAAGGCACATTTGAAGCAGCTTTTGTGTTCACATTAAGTGTCGTTATATCTTTAGTGCATGCCGATAAAAGCACACAGGAGGCGATTATAAAAATATTTAGTCTCTTCATTTTTATTAATTTTAGAATTTAACTTTAAGTGAGGCCCCTAATGTCCTTATTGAAGGGTAAGCTCCATTTTGATAACCCATAGAAGCATTCCCAGAAGCCTGACCTTGTTCAGGATCAGCATAAGGTATGTTTTTATGAATGATCCAAAGGTTTCTTCCTGACAACGATATAGCAACGCCTTTTATAAAACTGACGCCTTTGTCAAAAATCTTGCTGGGGATTGCATATGATAATGCAACTTCTCTTAATTTAATGTAGCTAGCATCATATGTAAACTCCTGGTGTGATTCAGCACCACTAAGGGAACTAAATACCCAAGCACCATTGTCTAAGCTGGATGCATCTACTCTTGTCGTATTAGGTTTGCCATCAGGTGTTACGCCTGCAAAAATATAACCGCCTCCCTGAGATACATCTCCTCTTACGGGGTTGCCAAGAGCATTTTTACCTGCTGTTCGTGGATATAGGCCAGAGAAAGAACCATAATCCATATCCAATGAGTAAACCTTGCCACCCTGGCGCACATCAACCAAAAAACTTAATGATATATTCTTGTATCGAAAGGTGTTATTAATACCACCAATCCAATCAGGATTAGGAGTTCCTAAATCATTATATTGACCCGGCTGTAAAATTGGGTAACCAGTAGTATCGATTTCCCTTTTCCCGTTCAAATAAGTATAAGCTGTGCCTTGCAATTGGTAAGGCTTGCCAGGCTCCGCAACCAACCGAACAGAGTTTTGATAACTGGCAACTTCATACAATGGCTGATTATTATACAATGAAAGCACTTTTTGCTTATTGGTGCTCCAGTTAATATTCATATCCCAGGAGAAGTCTTTTGTCCTTACTGGAGTCAGATTAACACCGAGCTCAACCCCGGAATTCTGAATAGCACCGCCATTTACATAAAAAGTTGAAAATCCTGTTGAAGTAGATACGCTTGCAGGCATAATCTGGTTTATCTGCTCAGCATGATAGTATGCGACATTAAACCCGATCCTGTCATTTAAAAAGCTCGCCTCTAACCCAACTTCATAAGATCTTTGTCTTTCAGGAACAAGATTAGGGTTGTTATTAGTAGAGGGGGTGGAAAACATTGTTTCCCCATTAATAGGAGTTTGAGCATTGTAAGTATTAGCAATGCTGAATATAGGAGCATCGCCACCAACCTCAGCATAATTGCCCCAAACTTTACCATGAGAAAGCCAGTTCAAATCCTTCAATAATTGGGCGAATTGAAAGTTGATAGAACCAGATGGGTAATAATAAGAGTTATTCTTTTTTGGCAATGTAGATGATTGGTCCCTGCGTATAGTACCATCCAATGTTATCAGTTCTTTGAACGACAAAGTTGCTCCAGCATAAACACCATCCACCTCTTTTCTACCATAATATTCAGACGGAGCTGGTGGCGTTTTTACAGAGTTGGATAACGCAAAAAGGCCTGGTACTACTAAACCACCGCTTGTAGATTCGTTTATATCTTGTGATGTGGTTTGGCGCACATTGCCTCCCAATATGGCTTTTAAATTAATAACATCGGTCAAATTCTTATTAAAATTTAGCATCAAGTCATAATTGGTTTCACCGTATTGGGCATCATACCTATAATAGTATGGAGTTCCCGTGCTACCAATATCTTGTCTAAGTTCCATTCTTTGGGTGTAATAATCCTGCGCAACACGGCCCATAGCAGTTAAAAAAGGAGCTATGTTCCAGTCTAAATGCACGTTCCCAAAATAACGAGTGCGACCATCCGTTTCGGGATTTTTATCAAGCAAAAAATAAGGGTTATCATGATATGCAGGAGTGGTCCCAAGAGACGGAATACCAATCTGAGAGAGTGAGGTATTTGCAGTGTACGCTGGTATTTGCCAGTTCCAGGTTGCATTTACATGCGAATTATAGTAGTCTGTTTTAAGTTTTTGCAGGTCAACATTCGTTGGCCACCACTGCCTAAAATCGGCCATTGAACCAAGCTGGCCTTGACCGCCGTACCCTGATCCATAAGGATATATGTATCTGTTAAGAGCAGCATTGTCAGAATAATTGACAGCGCCTCCAACAGATAATTTTTCAGTCAATTTATATGTTGCTGCAAAATCTATCATGTTCTTTTTTAAATTGCTATTCGGGATAAAATCGTTATCTACATCGTGCGAATAACCAATCTTATACATGCCCTTATCATTTGATCCGTTTACATATACGCTCGTGGTAGTAGTTACAGGCTTTACATAAAAATCTGTTGGGTTGTGATGTGCAGCAGGTTGCCACGGTGTTGCTTTCCCATAGTTAGGGTCACCGGGCATAAAAGCATCCCAGCCATATACCATTTGTGTTGGGTCGTAAGCAGGCCCCGTAGCGGCATCATTAGGTGTTTCAACAACAGGTACCGGAGTGCTGCTAAAAAATGTTGGGTAAGTAAAAAAACCTAAGTTTCCTGCATATCCTTCTCCATATTCCGTTTGATAGGTTGGTAAAGTAGAATTATCAAACAATCCGATTGTAGCTCCGATATTTACTGTAATGCCTAATCCGCCTTTTTTATTTCCTTTTTTTGTTGTTACCATAATAACACCATTCGATGCTCGCGAACCATAAAGAGCAGAAGCAGCTGCGCCTTTCAACACACTAACGGATTCAATGTTATCAGGATTTATATCAGCACCTGAGTTGCCTAAATCAATACCCTGTTGGCTTTGATTTGTATTGTCATAAGGCACTCCGTCGATAACAAATAACGCCTGATTGCTCTGCGTAAGACTTTTGATACCTCTTAAAATAACGTTAGTAGAACCCCCCATTGAATTTTCCTGAGTAATTTGCAGCCCTGAAATTTTGCCAGACAGGTTGCTTACAGGATTCATTGTAACCGCAGTTTTGCTCAAATCATCGCCTGTAATTTGCTGAGCAGAATAAGGAAGGGTATTTCTGTTTCTTTTAATTCCCAATGCCGTTGTAACAACAACCTCGGTAAGATTGGCTTCTTTGCGGGTAATCTGGATCACTACTGTCCCGTCTCCTTCAATAGTAGCTTCTTTGAGATTAAAACCCGTACCTGATGCCACCAAAACGTCTCCAGGCTTTGCTTTGATTAAAAAGTACCCATCAGCATCTGCAGAGGTACCACTTTTGGTTCCTTTAACCTTGACTGATGCAAAAGGAACTGGCTGACCTTGTTGGTCAGTAATTCTTCCAGTTACATTTTTTGTTTGCGCAAATGCTGATATAAAACAGAATACCAGCACTGGAAGCAGTGTTAACAGTTTTCTCATGTAATGTGAGTTTTAGTTATTAAACATAAATCGGAATGACAGCATACAAAATGTCAGATTCCAATATCAAAACAGCTTAAAAAAAACATTTTTCGATCCATAATCAGTTAGGTGTGTAGCAGTAGATTAGAGTGATGTTCGAATTGGGTTTCTTAAGGCTTGGATTAAATATTTTTAAAATTATTTATATCTAGTTGAATATTTTCTATTTCGACCTCATATTTATTTCCTAGACATGCTAATTGTTAAAATTGCTGCAATTTTAATGAAAAAAAATTACCAACCAAAAATCAATTGAATTTTTATTTCTGATTTTTTGTTGCCTTGCACCTGATCCAACCCTGTTCCAACAGAATTTTGACCTGAATAAACTGTTTGTGCCCAACGAAGCCATGCTTGAAGGTTTATTTGGTTTGAACCTTTATCGCGAAATAATTTTTTAAAATTATAATTTAAGTTCAGATAATACCGAAAGCCTTTGCCAAAAAAAGATGGAATTGAATAATAGTAAAGAACATCATTTTCATATGAATAAATCCTTGAGTTATATCCGCCGGTTTCAAAATATTGCAACCGAATGTTGCCGGAAAAATTTTTATAGAAAGATTTGTAAAAAAAATCAACCAGACCAACAAAGCCTTGTTCGCTAGAACTTCCATTATTATCATACCATAAAACTTCAAAGCGATTTCTAAATTCCATTTGCTTATTGATATTTATGTCGGCTTCTGTGCGCCAATCTTGTTTTGGCACAAATGCCAGTTGATGTGTTGGAGCATTTGCGCCTGAAATATTTTGTTGCTTGTTTTCATTTTTATATCTCGAATAAATGCTCCATATTTTATTTGGTTGATAGGTTGCCTGTACGAAATAATCTTTCCCCGAGCTTGGCGCATCTACTTCATATTTCAACCAGGGGAATTTATATACATCTATATATGCATCCAGCTTCCATCCAAAAACCGGGCGAACGGAGATGCCTGAATAAAAGCCGGTTTCATTATTAACTGTTGTATTCTCAGTAAAGGCATCAGAATATAGTGACTGATATTCCATATCAATTTTTCGGTACAACATAGAAATATCAACAGCTTGCGAAAGGCTTATCAATGCGCCATTTAAAAATGCAGTATGAAAATTTTTATCAACAGCTGCTTCACCAAAGAAATGAATATTTCGATAAGTATAGCTATAATCTATGCTTTCATTGTTCCATGAATTTCCCTGAATAGCATATAAATTATACGGAAGATTTTGTTTTTGAATAGATTTTGTAAAATGATAATCAATAACGTTAATACCCAACCGATAATTCTGTTTTATCAAGCTGATATTGGCTCCCAAGTGTTGTTTGCCCCAAACTATTTTTGTCAGCAATTTCAGATTGTGTTCGGTGATAACCCGAACTTTGAAAAGAACTGATAAGATCTTCTTTGCCTAAAGTGTCAGGAACCAGGTTGGCGCTCACATTCCTGAATGAAGCAAAAGCTGTTGCCTCCACATTTCCTTTTTGCAAAGTGATTCCGGCGCCACGATGAAAATTAAATTCGCCCGAAGAATTGTAAGGCCGTAGTATTGAAGATTGTCTTTTGATTGCCAGCACTTCTGCACTTTTTGTGAACGCAAGGCTTTGCCATTGTATTAATCCTTGCCCCATATCCACTGTGAAATCACCCACAGCAAACGATTTAATCATTCCAATATTTCTTGCGAATACATGAAATGAATAGAAGTCAAATCCATATTTCTGTGCGCCTTTGAAAAATTGTTCGCCTGCATCTTTATCGCCAAGCAAACCATACTGCAATAAATTTTTGTAATTGTATTTATAACGAAAGAAAATTTTTTGCGGGCTACCGAGATAATATGAAGATGAATCGGCAGGTTTATAAAATCCCTTTGCTTTTTCAATTTGCTGCGAGACTCTTATTAATAAAGAATTTTGGCCGCCTTTTAACCGCTGCGACAAAGTTTCATTAATTGAGCTTACATCCGTTACTCTTACAAATGGCAATATGTTTTTTATCGTTCCCAGATCCCAATCCGGAATTGCCTGCAATTCATAAATGCTTAAAAATTTTCCGAATATTTTTCTATAATTAAAAAAATTTTGAATCTGCAATGCAGTTAGTATTTGCAAATCTTGCAGTTCATCTTCTGCTGCTATATTCAGATTGATGCGATGTTTACTATATTCTTCCAACTGTTGCCAATATGAATCATCAGTCGTTTCTGCATCCTGCTTTTCAGTCATCGTCTCCAATTGCTGCTCTCTTTCAGGAGTCGGGGGTTCGCTTTGTGCAAAACCGTTAATAACAATCAATAAAAAAGATACTAATAATGGAATTTTCATGTTGGTTGATTTATTATTCTTTTTTATTGAACTGGTAAATCAACAACATTCCCGGAGTAAGCCCTAGTTGAGGATGATAGCTAACGGCAATGTCTATCCTAAAATCATTTAGCAACAAAGCAATGCCGCCATATGGAGATGAGGACTGGGTTTCAATACCAGCCCTTGCAAAAAATTGTTTGGCAAATGCATATTGCAATCCGGCATTTACATTCACAGGCCTGTTCTCTTCTTTCACAATTTCAGCGCTTATAAAAACTTGTTTCGATGCCTCATAACCTGCACCTGCTTTATAAATAGAGGCCAGCTTTTCGTCGGTATTTTTTCCAAACCTTCCCCCTACGGGATTGTATACATGCAAGCCGAAATGAAATTTCTCTGAGAGATGAAACATCGCTCCTATTTCGAAATTCATGGTGCTTGCGCTTCCATAACCTGCAATCCGAATTTGATAATAATTGAACTGTGTGCCGATATCTGCAAGCTTTCCTAACTTCTTTCCGTAAGCGATCCCAAGTTGCGATTCGTTATAATCACTATATCCAAAATAATTTGCCTGAAACCCAAAACCGCCTGCTGAAGTTGGCAACGCAAATGCCAATGAATACATGCTTGCTTCTTTCAATAAAAATCTTTGCTCGCCATAAACACCAATGCCTGCATTTTTTAAAGATGATAGTGCCGCCTGATTATTTGTAAAAGAAAAAACATCAGCAAATTCTTTGCTGTATGTTGCTGCATGTACATAATGCGCCTGAATTGGCGAATGGACGATTTGACTAAAGCAGTTCAGCGAAATGATGGATAAGGCTAACTGCGCGAATGCTCTTCTCACTCAGTTAATTTTGGATGAAGATAAGTTGTTGTCAAATTTTCAACAATACCCTATTCGTGGTATGGTTTTGAAATTTTAATTGTTCCTGACATTACCTTTGCGCCATGCAAATTTTAGATGGACAAACAACTTCTCAGGCAATCAAAGACGATCTGAAAATTCAGGTGGCGCAACTAATAAATGAAGGAAAAAAAGTGCCGCATCTTGCAGCGGTTTTGGTTGGCAACAATGGCGCCAGCGAAACTTATGTTGGCGCAAAAGTAAAGGCATGCGCAGAGATTGGTTTCAAATCTTCACTCATCAGATTGGATGATGACATCAGCGAAAATAAATTGCTTGGCGTTATTGAAGACCTTAATAATAATATTGACATTGATGGAATACTTGTGCAGCTTCCTTTGCCAAAACATATTTCTGATGAGAAAGTGATCAATGCCATTGAGGTTGCGAAAGATGTTGATGGATTTCATCCCATAAGCATTGGCCGGTTGGTTCAAGGCTTGCCTTCATTTGTTCCTGCAACGCCACATGGAATTATGCTGTTGCTCGAACATTACAAAATTGATACAAAAGGAATGCATGCAATTGTTGTAGGCCGCAGCAATATTGTTGGCAGGCCAATGAGCATTTTATTAAGCAGCAATTCAAATCCGGGAAATTGCACGGTCACCATTTGTCATTCGCACACAAGAAATTTGAAAGAAATTTGTTTGCAGGGTGATATTATTGTCGCTGCACTTGGCAAAGCAGAATTCGTTACTGCCGATATGGTAAAAGATGGTGCTATCATCATTGATGTTGGCATCACCCGCGTTCCCGATGCAACTAAAAAAAGTGGCTTCGCATTAAAAGGTGATGTGAAGTTTGATGAAGTAGCGCCGAAGTGCAGTTTCATTACTCCCGTTCCCAAGGGCGTTGGGCCAATGACAATTGCCGCGCTGATGAAAAATACTTTTAAAGCATGCGTTGATAATAATTAGCTGCGAAACTCAAAGCTGCTAGCCACGAGCAGTGAGCTATGAGCAGAGAAATTGCTCGAAGCTCAAAGCTGTTTTATAATACCAGCTTCAGTAACTCCGGTTGAACATCGTTGCGTCGCAATCCGTTCATCTGTGGTGCTACTATTTAGCTCTGGGTTTTGATTTACAAATCTCCTCTCAATTCAATCAGCAGGCCTCAGGCAATGAACTATCAACTGTGAACTATTAACTTTGTGCTTCATGCAAACAACAGCAGAAAATAAAATTCGCACGCTTCCTGTGATGGAAGCTTTTTATACTATTCAAGGGGAAGGATTTCATCAGGGCAGAGCTGCATATTTCATTCGCCTCGGCGGCTGCGATGTGGGCTGCGTTTGGTGCGACGTGAAAGAAAGCTGGGACGCGAGCAAACATCCCCAAAAAACAATTGAAGAAATTGTTGAAGAAGCAAAGAAAACAGTTGGCAATTTGCAATTAGCAGCTAACAATGAACTGCAAACTGCAAACTGGAAATTGCAAACTCAAAACATTGCCGTCATCACCGGCGGCGAACCATTAATGCACGATTGCGCCGACCTTACGAAAGCGTTGCGCGGCGCGGGTTTCAGAACGCATATCGAAACATCGGGCTCAAGCGCTTTACGCGGCAATTGGGATTGGGTTTGTTTTTCTCCAAAAAAATTTAAAGAACCTTTACCCGAAATTTTTGATGCTGCAGATGAATTAAAAATTGTTGTATTCAATAAAAGCGATTTTGAGTGGGCAGAAAAATATGAAGCGCTCGTTTCATCAAAATGCAGATTATTCTTGCAGCCCGAGTGGAGCAAATCGTCAATTGTGACACCTTTAATTATTGATTACATCAAGCAAAATCCGCAATGGGAATTTTCTTTGCAGTTGCATAAATATATTCATGTGCCCTGATCAGAAAATTTATCTCAGGCATCAACCAATAATATTTTTAAACAATCATAAATCACCTTTCAACCTTATGCGCTTTGCATTTTGATTTGTAATTTTCAGTCATGAAATATTTGTTCACTATCCTATTCATCACTTCATCTTATTTTTCGTGGGCACAATACAATCCTGAAAAAGTGAAACCGAAAGCGGCACAGCTTTATTCCAAAGCGCTGGAAATGGCGCACGGCGGTGAATTCAAAGAAGCAATAGAAGTGCTGAAACAATCGCTCAAAGTGAGCCCTTCATTTATGGACGCCTATTTGTCGATGGCTGGCATGTATGGCGAATTGAAAAATTATCAGGCAGCTATCGACAATTATGAAAAAGGCAGAAGCATTGACAGCAGCTATTTTGCCGACTTTAATCTCTCTTATTCCATTGATCTCGCTGGCAAAGGTGAATTTGAAAAAGCACTTGATGCAGTAAATGCATTTTTGAGCATTCCGAATTTGAATGAATCAAGCATCAAATCCGGCAACTACAGAAAAAGATGTTATGCATTTGCAATTGACTATGCAAAAAAACACGCTGGGAGCAATTATAAATTTGAGCCGCAAAATTTAGGCGACAGCATCAACTCCGATGTTTCCGAATATTATCCGACAATTACTATTGATGGAAAAAAATTAGTATTCACGCGCCGCGTGAATAACGATAATGAAGATTTTTATGAATCAGATTTTATGAACGGCACCTGGAGCAAAGCGAAAGGGCTTGAAGGAAATATTAATACAAATATGAATGAAGGCGCACAAAATATTTCGCAGGATGGCCAATGGCTGATATTCACGGGCTGCAATTTTCCTGATGGCCATGGAAGCTGTGACCTGTATATTTCTTATTTGGAAAATGACGGGTGGAGCACACCGGAAAATCTTGGAAGCACCATCAACACTGAGTTCTGGGAATCTGCACCATCGCTTTCGCCAGATAAAAGAGATTTGTATTTCACCAGCAACAGACCCGGTGGTTATGGTGGCAATGATATTTATGTAACACACAGGTTGCCAAACGGCCGATGGAGCGAGCCCGAAAATCTTGGCCCGACAATCAATACAATTGGCGATGAAAGCACTCCGTTTATTCATGCCGATAATCAAAGTTTATATTTTACTTCCAGCGGGCATCAGGGTTATGGCGGAGACGATTTATTTGTCTCAAGAAAAGATGCAAACGGAAAATGGACAAAGCCTGTGAACCTTGGCTATCCAATCAACACAATAGAGAACGAAGGAAGCATCGTGATTTCTGCAGATGGAAAAACTGCTTATTATGCAAGCGACAGAGGCGACAGTCGCGGCGGTCTTGATTTATATACTTTTCAGATACCCGATGACGTTAGTCCGGCAAGAACTTTATGGATCAAAGGAAAAGTGTTTGATGCAAAAACAAAAAAAGGTTTGCCATCAGCAGTTGAGCTTACCGAACTTTCAACAAAACAGGTAATAAGCAAAGTGCAGACAGATGAAACAGGGAATTATTTCATCACGCTTCCCGTTGGAAAAGATTATGCATTTGATGTGAACAGAAAAGATTATTTATTCTTTTCAGAAAATTTTCCTTTGAGCCAAAAGCAGCCCGATTCAACTTACAATATTGATATTCCATTGCAGCCGATTGAAGCAGATGCAACAATCATTCTCAAAAATATTTTCTTTGATGTAAATAAATATGACCTCAAAAACGAATCGCAGGTAGAACTGGATGAAGTTGTAGCATTAATGAAAGAAAATCCTTCTGTTAAAATTGAGATCAGCGGGCACACTGATAATGTTGGAAAGCCAATCGATAATCAAAAACTTTCAGAGAACCGCGCAAAAGCAGTAGTGGGCTACATTACATCAAAAGGCATTAATGCTGCGCGCTTGTCATTTAAAGGCCTTGGCGATTCAAAACCGATTGATGATAATAAAACGGAAGAAGGCAGAGCAAAAAACCGCAGGACTGAATTGAAAGTGGTGAGCAGATGATAATTTGATTTTTTCTTACTTTATTATAAAAGAAATCCCGGAACTAAAATTTGTTCCGGGATTTCTTTTATAATAGATTTTTTTAAAGCTTCACAAATTTTTTCATTGTGTTCTCGCTGCTGTTGGTTGATAATACTTTTAAGAAATAAGTACCGGCAGCCAAATTAGAAACATTGATCTGCATAAATGTTTGCCCGGATCCTGCTGTTGTACTAATTAATGAGTTGCCTGTAACATCCATTATTGTGAGTGATATTTTACTATCAACTGACGATGCAATCCTTACATTCAATGTGCTATTCACCGGATTTGGATATATAAATGTTGCGGCATTTTCGGATCCTGAAGGAACAAGTTTAGGCGTTATAGAATTGTCCTGCGCAAAGCCGCAGGCAGAGTTGCCCACCCACATTTCCGACCCATAAGCATATGAATAGCCCAGGAAAGCTAATTTATTCCCAAAGGCTGTCATATTTGAAATGCAGCAAACATTTGCGAGAGATGCGTCGCTCACAGCATTCGTTCCATAAGAGGTTCCGTCTGAAGCCCACAAATTGCGATTGTTCAGGAAGTACAACTGTCCATTGGCGTTAGTTAGATTGCTTATGCCATAGCTGCCGTCTGTTCCGGGTGTTATATCTTTTACCAATCGCGTCCCAAACGAAGTGCCATCCGATTTCCAAAGCTCATATCCATGAGCGCTATCGGTAGCTGTAAAAAATAATAAAGAGCCGGTACCTGTAAGGTTTTGAGGGAATGATGAATAATAGTCTCCAGGGTAGATGTCCTTAACTAATCTGGTGCCATACGCTGTACCATCTGTGACCCATAACTCGTAACCGGTAGTAGTGTTGGGGTCCCATGCGTTAAAAAATAATTTGCCATTTGCCTGAGCAAACGGCACATAAGGGTACACATATAAATTCTTAATAGTCTTTGTTCCGTTTGCGCTGCCATCAGACACCCATAGATAGCTGTTATATGAAGCATCATCAGCAGTAAAATAAAGTTTGCCCTTGAAGCCAAAAAGGTCTTGTGGATAAATACCTCCGGGAAGGGATTTAGTACCTGCACTTGTTCCATCCGATACCCATAATTGAATACCATTTACATCATCGTAATTCACAAAAAACAAATTTTTGCCTGAAGGAGTTAATGTTATAGAGTAATATGGGCTGATATCCGTTTTTATAGCATACGTGCCAGCGGTTGTTCCATCACTGCGCCATAATTCCTGCTCATAAGTTGCATTATTAAATATAACGAGATACAGCAGGTTGTCAGTTGCAATCGGTGCCGATGGTGGGTTTTCAACATAACCACTATCATTTATCAGTGCCTCCAAACCAGGAACAGATATAATGGAGGTCCCTTCTTCTGTGCCATCTGTTTTCCAGAAGCGGCTCACTAAAAAAACATCAGAGCCATGGTCATGCCGGGGCACGGGGTTATCAATATTTGCAAAGAAATAGGTGGCATTTTTTAAATTAGCAGGCAAGTAAGGCCAGGAATCAAATGATCCTTTATAGATATCTTTTATTACCCGTGTGCCTGCATCTGAGCCATCTGTTATTCTCATTTCATGACCGTATTCAGGATCATACGCACTAAAAATCAAACTTTCGTGATCAGGTGCCGGAGTTAGCCAAACAGGGTTAGAAGATGCAGTAGTGCTTGACTGGTTAATATTTTTCACCATCGACGTTCCCTGAGCCGAGCCATCTGTTCTCCATAATTCAAAACCATTCTTTCCATCGTATGCTTCGAACAGAGTAATATTTTTTCCCAGATAGCTAATGTTGGTCACCCAGGAACTGTAAATGCCGGGATTGATATCTCTCACCATCACAGTGCCTTTTGTAGTGCCATCACTTTTCCATAGTTCATAGCCGTTTTCATCATCATAAAAAGAAAATAGCAAAGTGCCATTTGCGTTTATGAAATGTTTGAAAAAATAGATGTTATGGCCTCCGGGGTTGATATCTTTTATCTGCACAGTTCCACTGGTAGTGCCATCCGATTTCCAGAGTGTCTGATCCTGGCCGCTGTACACTGAAAAATATAAAGTGCCGTTCACATTGGTGATATTATATAAGTTATTATTATTAGCACCATCCCCGGGATTGATGTCTTTCACTACCTCAACATTGTTCGCAGCATTCGATGCGTCGTATTTGCACAG
Source organism: uncultured Bacteroidota bacterium (assembly GCA_963718975.1). Classification (GTDB taxonomy): domain Bacteria; phylum Bacteroidota; class Bacteroidia; order Chitinophagales; family Chitinophagaceae; genus Puia. The sequence continues at coordinate 136,194 of CAVRBD010000002.1, forward strand.
CTCACTGCCGTCACCATCGGGGCTGTAACCAGTGAAGTAGATTGTATTTTTCAATGACTGAAAATGGTAATATATATCATTGTCTAAATAAATTGAGTTGGCATTATTGATTTTATGCGTGCCGGCGATTGTTCCATCTGACGTCCAGAGCTGATCGCCTGTTCCATCATCAGCAGAAAAATAAAGCGAGCCATTTAATGGTGTTAGATACGACGAATTGCTGCCATATCCATAAGGGTTTATATTATTCAGCATAATGGTTCCGGCAGTTGTTCCGTCCGAGAAACAAAGCTCACTGGCATAACCGTAATTTAATATAGTAAAAAACACATGTCCATTCACGTTAGTTATCTGCCTCCCCTGCGAAGCATAACTAAATAAAGCGTTGTTATAAAAATCTGTGATCATTACTGTGCCATTCACCGTGCCATCTGTTTTCCATAGCTGAGATGCCTGTGTATTGTTGTAAAGGTTATCAGTAAAAAAATACAAAACGCCATTTACATCTGTTAAATAAGTTGGATTGAAACTTCCGTAGGCACTCAGATCTGTTAGCAGTTGTGTTCCCTGTGCAGTTCCGTCGGTTATCCAAATAGTCTGCAAGCTGCCATTGCTTGCGCTAAAGAAAATCTTGCCTCCCGAAACGGTTATATCCTGAACATTTGAAGAAGCAGTACCCGGGTTTATATCTATGATCATGTATGTTCCCGATGCAGTGCCATCACTTCTCCAAAGTTCAGCGCCATGAATGCCGTCATCTGCAGAAAAGTAGGCAACTCCCTTAAATATGGCATAATAGGTATCTGAATGGCCCAGTCATAGCCCTGGAAAATTGCGTTATTTGTCGGGTTTGCATCTTTTGATTTATTGACATCCACTACATGAAAGTTTTGTGCCTGCAATGTAGTTGCCATGCATGCAATGAGCATCACAAGCATCATTGCGCGGCAATAAAATTGTTTCATAAAATTATTTTTTTTGTTTAGAGTTATTGTTTTTGAGCAACACTATTGTGCAACAATTTTTCTGATCTCATCCTGGCTTAATGCAGGTGATTCTCTTTTTTTCATTTTTTCAATAGCCAGTAGCGCTGCTTTTTCTGCATGCTCTTTTTTGGAGAATGCCAGATTTTCTCTTCTGGCAAATGCTGCGTTTGTGTTATTCAATCTGGTTGCATTTAAGTTTTTTGCTACTGACGGGTTTTCAGGTTGGTTCATTGAAGCGAATTCATGATACACCAGTTTTCCGTTCTTTAAAATATCATACCCAAAATTTTTGTTTGGCGCTTGAAAAACACGATAGGTATAATTAGCAGCCGCAGAATTATTCCCGGCATATCCGGGCACCCGGCTTGATTGCTTCGGGATGGCTGCCTCTTGTTGTGCACGAGCTGTTCCCGCAATCACAAGCATTGACAACAGCAAGCATGTGATCTGAAGTATAGTTTTTGCTTTCATGATTTAGTTTTTTTGATGAGTGAAAAAATGAAATAGCATTAAAAAAGATGTTGTAAATTTTAAACAGTGATAATTTTTATTAATGTTGAACCGAAATTATTTTGTTGCTCATTCCTTCCCTAATTGAAATTTGCTGCTGCGATTTGATTTTTGGCAGAAATCCATATTTCAAAAAAAAGTCGCCGGCATTTTTATTGACTTTTGCAAATTCAACTGCTAACGACGAGAGGATAAGTAAAAAATGAAATAATTTAAATTTGCATTGACAGATCTTAATAATAAATAGTGCATTGACATGCCGGCATATCAATGCACTTATAACTTGCATCAATTATTTTTGATGTATTCAATCTGCCTATTTTGTGTATAGCTAAAGTTGGCACCGAACCATATACCACTTGGGTCAGATGTGGCTTGATGTATTGTGACCGGGTATCCCAATATGTTATAGGTGTAGGCATAATTAGACGTCATCGGATCCGCTGGCCCAAAATCAGGGTTTTGTATATATTGGATGCTGACTGGGTTAGATTTTTGTAGCTGCGAAAAATTAGCTGTGATATCTGCAGAATAGTTGCGGCTTGAAATATAAAACAATAATCTTCCCTGTTGATGGTAAGGGTTGATTTTACCGTCATTGGTGATGGTAGAGGTTATGTAATTCTCATAAATAACATTTGAATCGCCTACAAGCCTTGTCGGGGGAATTTTAAAAGACAAATCAGCAGGCAAATTTTGTTTGCCATTATTACCGGAATTTGTGGCAAATTTCTTTATTGCTTCAAAAATCGGGCTGCTCATCAACCCTTTTGATTTAGGCAAATTGGCTACTGAAGAAACTGATTGGAGGCTGTTTGTATTTGCTGCTGAATTTACATAACCATTTGTAAAAAGATATTGCCATTGAATAAGGTTATCTTGTTCATCGTAGGAAAAAGTCAGTTTATAAAATGGCGTATCAACATATTTGCCATATACAAGATCGGTGAGATTATCATGATCATCATAACCGTAAAACTCAAACTCTGTTGGGCCAGCGCTTGTCGAAAATGCAAAACCTGTTTTTATGACTTGTAGCTTGTTGTTGTAATAAAGCTGCCAATAACCCTGATCTACGCCAGGGATTGAGTTGTCAATAATCTTATCCGGCAAACCATTATTATTATATGTGATATTCCAACTGCCGCCCGGAGACGCAGGCAAAAAATAGCTGCCGCCATTCGCAAAGCTCACTTCCTGCATAGGTTTGTAACCGCCCCATGCTTGCCGGCCACTTCCATAAGAATAAATAGCAGAATAATCCCACACTGCTCTATTCCCGTCAGGCACGCTGTCGCGGGTATATTCGAAAAAATTGAAGGCGAATCCTGTGTCCTTGCCTGTAACTTTTGAGAGCAGCAGTTTGTCGTCTTTAAATGGATTGCCGATAATAGGCGAATTTTTTACGCAGCTTTGCAGCATAAAAGCAAGCGCGAAAATGGCTGGCAGCCATTCTTTCATTTTCGTTCTCATAATAAAAGTTTTAAGGTTAAGTGATGTTTGAAATTGTTTAATGCGAAAATTTTTGAAATATTTTTATAGCTTGATTTAAATCTTCGAATCTTTCAGGCTCACTTTGCAACATGGTTTTCAAAAAAAATTATACCTAACCCATAAATGCTGACGCACTATTTAGCGAGGAAAGCGCAGATGAATTGAGGGAACAAAATGAACAAAAATCCAGCTTTCAAATTAACTTCACATTCATCATCGCCGTGCATCCAGCAAAGGGATAAGGCGATATTTTTTTGTTCCGTTAATTATTTTTCCTGATCGCAGTCAGAAAAAACCGTCAACAAAAAGAAATATTTTATCCAACTCCACCACTACCCATTCATGTAGTTTTCATAAAACAAAAAGCTCCACAATGCGGAGCTTTTATTAAATATTTTATTGTTCTTTATTTTCCCTGTTTCCTCATCAGTTCATATTTTGAATGCACCTGTAATTTTTCGTAAATATTTTTTACATGATAGCGCACAGTATCTACTGAAATAAATAATTTTTCTGCAATCAATTTATAGCTCATGCCCTTCAAGATGCTTTCTAAAATTTCTTTTTGCCTTTCATTCAGTGTGCCTTCTTCCTTATCGGGCAAAGGTTTTATCCCCTTGCGGAAAAGTTCCAGTGCTTTGGCGGCAACACCAGGCGTCATAGGCGCACCACCATTATAAACCTCAGCAATTGCTTCGAGTATTTTTGCAGGAGGGGTTTTCTTTAAAATATAACCGCTTGCGCCTGCAAGTATTGCTGCAAATATTTTCTCATCATCTTCAAACACAGTCTGCATGACAACATGAATAAGCGGGAAATCATTTTTTATTATCCTGACCGCTTTGATCCCATTTATGCCGGGCATCTCAATATCCATCAATATAACATCTGGCTCACTTCTTTTGATTTTAAAAATAAGGTCTTCAGCATTATCGTATGCACCGACACACGTATATCCCGGCGTTCCGTTAATCAACTGATAGTAACTGTCACGCAACAAATAGTTATCTTCAAAAATAGTTACCCGTATATCTGATGGCATATTATAAAATTCAGCATTAACTAATAAATCACTCACTACCTATTCAGGTGGTATTCTTCAAACTTTCATTTGCAGATAAACGCGTGTGCCCTTGCCGGGCCAGCTTGTGATATCAAGCTTTGCATGTATTTCTTCCGCACGGGTCTTCATATTTCCTAACCCATTACCATTTACGGATTTGGAATCCATATCGAATCCGTTGCCATTATCGGTTATGATCATAATCAGGCTGTTGTCCTTTTCCGCAATGCTTACATTTACGTTTTTGCCTTCTGCATATTTATAGGCATTGTTGATTGCTTCTTTATATATAAGATAAAAATTTTTGCGTTTTTCCATTGGCAATTTTATTTTCTGCATGTCTTTATCAACATCAAAATGAAGCAATATATTTTTAGCAGCAAGGAGCTCGGCAGCAAAGTATTGCATTCGCTGCAGTATATTTTCAAATTCATCATTCTTTGGGTTAATCGCCCAAACGATATCATTCATCCTGTCAATCATACTGCGTGAAGCACTGCCCATTTTTTCGAGAATTGTTTTTGCCTGTTCTGAATTGGTCTGCATTTGCTGCCGCCACCTCGCTGTAAACAGAAATGCTGTTGAGCGTGGAGCCGATATCATCGTGCAGATCAGATGCTATGTGGGTGCGCACATTGGCTAAAGATTTTTGATTGCTCCGGCGAAAATCATATATCAAATACCCAACTGAAACAACAATAAAAATGCACAACAAAATAAACCACCATGTTTTATAATAAGGCGGAGAAATATTTATTTCCATCTTTGTAATATGAGCACATGCGATTCCATTATTGTTCACACATTTAACTTCGAATAAATAATTGCCATTATTAAGGCCAGTGTACACCGCATTTCTTTTATTTCCTGCATCTACCCAATCTTTGTCTACGCCATTAAGCTTATAGTAATAATGAATTTTTGCCGGTGAGTGGTAATACAAAGATGCGTATTCAAAAGTGATAAAATTTTTATCGTAAGTAAGATTGATAGAAGATGAATCATTCGAATATAATTGATTAAAAACTTTGTAGCCTGTTATTTGCACATCAGGCGGGGTGAATGTTTCTTTCAGGTCATCGGGATCAAAATAAATAAAGCTGTTGAGGCCACCCATCAGCATGAGCCCGTTATCAGTTTTAAAAACTTTAGTATAGAACTGATTATCCTGGATACCATCTTCATTAGTATAGTGGGTAAACTCATGCGTTGAATGATCAATTTCATACAAACCATTAACTGTGGAAGTAAAGATGTTGCCATGCTTATCAGCACTTATGCCATGAATGGTATTGCTCAGCATCCCATCAGTATTGTAAAAGTTGTTGAATTGTTTGTTGCAGGTATTAAAAATGGATAGGCCATTTGCAGTACCTATCAGTATTGAACTGTCGTTATATATTGAAAGGCTGATGCATTGGTTATTGCAGAGTGAATGAATATCGTTTTCATTGTGAGTGAGAGATTCATCAAATTTCCCGCTTTGTTTATCAAAATGAAAAAGCCCATCTCCTGAAGTAGCAACCCAGATATCATTGTGCGTATCAATCAGCAAGTCCATTATTTCTTTTGGTTTATTAATGTATCCCGGCGAAAAATTTGCAAATGTTTTTTTTAAACCGGTTATGGGATCCATCTGTACAATAGCAGTACCCCCGCCGATCCATATATAGCCATCCTGATCGCAAATCATGGCATGAACAAAAAAATTCAGTTCAGGAGCAACCCATGTATCAATTTTTTTACTTACAGGATCATATCGCATAAGCGTATTATATGCAGCCATCCAAAGTTTGCCATCCTTATCATTGCAAAAAGCAGACGCTGAAAGACCAAATATTTTTTTATTTACTCCCTTTGTATTACTTAATGAATGTTTTATCAAGATCATTTGCTTATCAAAAACAGATAGCCCGCCCCCATCCCTGCTGCATGCCCAAATCAATCCATCTTTTGATTGACCAAAAGTTTCTACCTGGCTTGCAGGAAGAGAAGATGCATCGAAAGGGTCATTGCTAATAGCGTAAATTTTTTGCTTTGCCGGATTGAAATAATAAGCTCCAAAACCAGTAGCGATCCATATATTGTTTTCTCTGTCGCAAAACATGGATATCACGTTTGTTTGGGAAGAAGAAGGTTTTTCAATAAAATGTTTTGAAGCCAGTTGCAAAGAATCTTTTTCAGGGTTATAATAAAAAATATCGCTGCTGTTCGCTCCAATCCATATGTTGCCGTTGTTGTCTTCAACAATCCCTCCCACCATACTGTTAGGGTTTGAAGCAAGCGTAGTTTTAAAATAATATTGTTTCAAAAAATGCGATGTCAGGTTATAACGGAACAACTCACCCTGCCAGGTTGAACACCAGAGGTTAAGCCTGCCGTCAATATAAATGCAATAAGGTTCGGAATGTATATTGAATACGGGCGAACGTTCCGGGTTGTAACGAAAATCAAAAAAAATATTTTGCTCCCTGTTAAATTCTATCAAACGAAATTTTGTGCCAATCCATAAATTGCCTGTTGTTGTATCACAAGCCATAGACAAGATATTATAAGTAATGAGAGAATCAGGAAAAATTGCAATTTTTTCTACTATTTTTTTTTCATAGCTATATTTGTATAAACCCCTTTGGCTACAAAGCCATATTGTGCCTGTAGCATCCTTGCAGTATGAAATAAAACCATCGTCGTTTTTTTCTTTTGTTACACTATCGGGAGCAAGTTTTATCGCCTTTCCTGAGTTTATGTTGAAGATATTAATACCTGAGCTTGCATCATTTAACCATAGGTTATTTTCTCCATCAAAAAGTGGCAGAAAATTTTCATCACCATAAAATGAATTACTTTCCTTGCTATCATGCCTGTAAGTCACAAAATTTTCCGCATCAAAACGCTGTAATCCGTTATCTGTAGTAATCCAGATAAATCCATTTAAGTCCTGAGCAAACCCTGTTACTTCCTCACCCGCAAGCCCGTTGCGCGTGCCGATATGCTTGAACACATAATTTTTGTTTTGGGCATGAACCTGCTTTATCAATAACAGCGATATGAAAACAGCAACAAGTGCTTTCATGGTGTTCAAGTGTAGATTTAGCTATAGGAAATATAGACTTAAATTGTGAATAAATGAATCGCCTGTTGTATTTTTTTACTTTACAACAAAGCATGATTCCTTTCCCATCAATAGGTACAGTCAGGCAGAATAAAAAGGCTTTTTAAAAAATACTAACTGCATTAGCCAACTATTTTTATATTTGGCATGAACTTTATCCTCCTGTATATGACTGATGAATTGGTATCCCAACTTGCATTATGTTTCGTCCCGCATATTGGCTGCGTGCAGTCAAAAATCCTGATTGCTCATTTAGGTTCTGCATCTGCAATTTTCAAAGCAAAAAAATCTCAGCTCGAGAAAATTGAAGGCATTGGAGAAATTAGAGCAAAAGCAATTTCTTCGTTTAAAAATTTTTCCAGAGCCGAAGAAGAAATTGAATTCATCAGGAAATATAAAATCACGCCGCTTTTCATTAATGACAAAAACTATCCTCAACGACTATTAAATTGCTACGACCCCCCAACGATCCTATTTTACAAAGGAAATGCTGATTTAAATACTTCAAAAATTATTTCAGTTGTAGGCACTCGCAACAACAGCGATTATGGCAAACAGGCAACAGAAAAATTAATTAAAGAATTAGCAAGTGAAAACGCTCTGATCATCAGCGGGCTTGCATTTGGTATTGACGCTATTGCTCACAAAGCTTCGCTGAAAAATAATTTGCAGACAATTGGCGTGATTGCTCACGGGCTTGACAGCATTTATCCGCCCGAACACGCCTCACTCGCAAAAAATATCTTGAAGCAAGGTGGTTTGCTTACGGAATTTATTAGCACTACAAAACCAGACAGGCACAATTTTCCAGGCCGCAACCGCATTGTTGCAGGCATGAGCGACGCCACGATTGTTGTTGAAACAAGCCTGAAAGGCGGGAGCATAATTACTGCTGAACTTGCAAATGGCTACAATAAAGATGTGTTCGCAATCCCGGGAAAAATAACTGACGGCAAAAGCGCAGGCTGCAATCATCTTATTAAAAACAACAAAGCTGTTTTACTTACCGATGCACAACAATTGATTGAAGCAATGGGCTGGGAACAAAAACAAAAAGCAAAACCAAAAAAACAAAAAGAGCTATTTATTGAATTAAGCGTTGAAGAAAAAACGATTATTGATTTGCTGAATGAAAAAGAAACACTTCATATTGATGAATTGAATTTCAAAAGCGGGTTAACAAGCAGTTCAGCAGCAGCTGCCATTTTAAGTTTAGAGCTTAAAAATGTGATTGCTTCAATGCCCGGAAAAATGTACGCTTTGATTCCTTAAAAATAATTTTAAGATTATGTAGCCAAGTCTAACGTACAAGCACAACCGTACCTTTCACAACAAAAGGCTGACCAGTGTCGCAAATTAATTCTGCTACATAAACATAAGTGCCTGCTGGCGCAGGTTGCCCTTTATAATTACCGTCCCATGCGGAAGATCGGTCATCGATGTTAATATTTTTCTTTTCAAAAACAATTTCGCCCCACCTGCCAAACACCTGAAATGATTTAATGATCCTCACTCCTTTTCCTTTAATATAAAACACATCATTCTTTCCATTATTATCCGGCGTGAAAGCACTTGGCACGTACACTCTGCCTTCATCACATGTAAGCTTAATCACTACAGTATCATAAGCCGCACAATCATATTTATTTTTTACTGTAACAACATAAGCAGTTGTTCCATTTGGCGTAGCAATAGGCGAAGAGCAGTCTGAGCAACTCAAATTATCAGGTGGCGCCCAATTCCATTGTGTCACATCGCTGCTTGCTGTTGCGTTCAATTGAATCGTGGTTCCTGTAAGCGCATTAATATCCAGCCCCGCATCTACAGTAGGAAGCGATTCAACATTGATATGAACGGTCTCTGTATCAGCGAAACAGTGATAAGCATCATAACCAACAACTGTGAATGACGTTGCTGATGCAGGTATTGCAATTGGATTTGAAATGGTAGTGCTGCTCAATCCATCACCGCTGATCCAATTATAAGAATCAGCACCACTCGCAGGTAATAGAATGCTGCTTCCTTTGCAAACGAATGTGTCAGCAGGAATTTTTACTTTAAACGGTTTCGCAACTGTGATGTTCACTGAATCAGTGCCTGAGCAATTAAATTCGTTTGTCGCCTGAACAATATAAATGATATCATCAATTGGTGTTGCAATTGGCATAGCAGATTTATTATTATTTAACCCACTTGCGGGAAACCATAAATAAGCAATGCCACCATTTGCATTTAATTGAACGGAATTGCCAAGACAAACCACTGATTGTTTTGGAGAGAGATTGATGTCCGGATTTGGATGAACAACCATATTATCGTGTGCAGTATCGTAACATCCGAAATGATTAATAATTAGTGTAACATTATAAACTTTGGCATTTGTGAAAATTTGCTTTGAAGGATTTTGTGAAGAAGAAATATTTCCGTTGTCAAAATCCCACTGCCAGATAATACTATCAGACAAAGTTGAGGAGCCGTTAAATTGAGCAGAAGCATTCGCGCAAATTTCCGTTGGACCTGAAATGGATGCAGTGGCTTTTGGAACAACAAGAATGCTATCAGTCGCATGCTTAATACAACCATAAGGAGATTGCACCGTAACATTTATATAACTTGTTCCATAACGGTTATAAGTAAACGAAGGCGAGCTATTATCAGAAGTATCAGCAATGTTGCCAGTTCCAAAATCCCAGTGATATTGCAAAGGCTGCTGCATTTGTTCAGCAAAACTTGTGATAACAGGATCTGAAAAAGTAACCATTCCCGGGCCACAAAGTTTAGAAGGTGCTTTATTTATTTTAATGGCCAATGAATCTATCACAATTTTCTGATCAAGATAAGAAAGCAACGAACACCCGTTCGAATCAGTCATAATTAATGCTGGAGAATAAATTCCCGGAGATAAATAAGAATGTGTTGAGAAGCTGTCTTTGGTCTGCTTGATAGTCCCATCGCCAAAATCCCATACGAAAGAACTTGCATTTTGAATCTGTGCATTCAGCGTAATTGTCTTTGACAAACACCCGAAGTATGCATCTGCGTTCAGTTTTGCAAATGGAGCTTTCACTATTATTGAGTCAACTGTTGTATCTGTTGTTCCATTATAACCATAGCCATACATGATTACCTTGTATGTTCCTGCATTATAATAAGTATGGCTTGGGTTATTTTGATTGTCTGCTTTGCTACCATCACCAAAATCCCACGCAACGCTCAGTGCATTCGATGATGTGTTGGTGAAATGCACAATTACTGGCGGGCACGTATTGGCGCTCACATAAGTTTTGCTAAAAGAAAATTGTGTATTAATGATTTTCACATTAATAATCTGAATGCTTGTATCTTGGCAATGTGTATCAGGATTAATAGCAATAAGTTTTACGGTATCAACACTTGTAGTTGAATAAACATGTGTTGGAGAAAAATCGGTTGATGTGCTGCCATCACCAAAGATCCATTTGTATTGTGTGTTACTGCTATTAAAAATATTTGTGTTGTTAAAAAATGTGACGGGTGAATTTGGTGTAACGTTAGCGGGGCTATAAGTAAATGCAGATTGAGGGCCGCTGGGGTTTACATAACTAGAATATGAAGCTGTAGCATCAGAACAACCGTTTCCATCACTTACTGTTAAAGAAACCGGATATTGCCCCGGTTGATTATATTTATGATATTCTGATCCTCCTTTTGTTTCAATATCGGTTGTGCCATCTCCAAAATTCCATTGCCAGTTTTTGATGGGAGCATTGTTCCCTGAGATAGATGTATCCTGCAAAATGATTGGGTGTGCAAAACAAGGGCTGTTCTCAATAATTTTGAAACCAGCTTTTGGGCCATTTATTTCTATAGGTATATAATTAGAAGTATCGTAGCAATTAAAAGCGGAAGATGTTGTAATAATTCTGAGGCTGGTTTCTAAAGGATCTAAATTAGAAAATACCAAAGTCCCGTTATTAAAAATGTAACTGGAAGTTCCATTGATAGCTTCATAAAAATTGTTCACATCGCTACCATCACCATATTGAATATTCGTAGCATAATAATAACTCCCGGCCAAAAAATAAATAGATGCAAGTGGGTTTGTTTCGAAATTAGAAATATTAATATTGAAAGGATTGTTTTTGCAAATGTTCGTTGAAGAAGCGCTAATGAAAGGGCCCTGCTTCAGAAGAACATAAACCGTTATCGAATCTCTGACGGTGCATTGATTATTTACAGCAGTGAGCACAACCTTATAAGTTCCTGTTTTAGCATAATTATGTGGTATTGGAGTGATAGTCGTATCAAGCATTTGAGTGGTGCCGTCACCAAAATTCCACAACCCGCTAACTGCATATTTTGAAGATTGCGTAAACTCAACCATGCCTCTTGTTCCGTCACACGTGTTTGCTGCGCTAATTATTTTGGGAAATGGCGGAAGTGCTTTTATATAATTCATTTTTGTAATTGTATCAGCACATGAAACATCTTTGTTTATCGCAATCAGCGTCACTGAGTAAAAGCCGCTATCCGCGAATTGAATAATTGGATTAACAGGGCTATTGCTGATACTGTTGTAATAATCAAAAGAGCTTGGCGCAAAACTCCAATTTAGGTCTGTTGCATCTGTACTTTTATTATAAAATGTAACCGGCGTATTGCCGCAAACTAATTGAGTGGAGGAAGCAAAATCCGCTTTAGGCCTTTTATATACCTGCACCGAACTATATTGTGCAGAACCACTGCAACCTTGCTTTGTCATAAAATTTAATGTTATAGTAAATGTTCCAGGCGTTTTAAAAGTATGCAGTGGTTGTGTTGCGGTAGACGTTGTACCATCTCCAAAATTCCATTGATAGCTTACTATGGAATCTTTATTAGCAGTTGCAGAAAATGATGCAGTCACACTGTCACATGCTGAAGTGTAAGGTGTATTGACAAGTTGAATTACTCCATAAATATTATCAAGGTTCAAATAGCTTGTTTCTTCTAATTTACAACCTGCTGCATTTGTTACAGCTAATATTATCGCAGCTGAAAAAGGGCCATTAAACATGTAAGAAGAGTCCGCATTCGTAGAAAATGGCGGATAGCTGTAGTCATTACCTAAATACCAGGCTCTTGAAACAACATTTTTTGTTGTATCCTCAAGCTGAACAGTAACAGGAAGATTACAATATGGAGGCACACTCATAATAAAAGGCTTTATGTCAGGCGATGCATTGATGTTCACTTTTTTGGTTACTGTGTCCAGGCATGTTCCATAAGTATTGATCAACTCAATAGTATGGCTTTGTGTATCAATAGGAGTATAGTTAAAGCCGCCCCCATTGCACCAATAGCAAGCTATTTGATTATCTACAAGCCATAACTTATTACCAGCTCCGGCAGTACTATTATCTGCAAATACAACAGATGAATTTTGACAAATCAAAGGTGGAATATTAAAATCGGAAACATAATTATGCACGTTCACATAATTCGTTTTAGTGTTCACAGCTTTACATCCATCAGCATTGGAAACTATGAGGCTTACTGAATAGGTTCCTTTTTGATCATAAACATGTGAAGGGTTTATTGCCGTTGAAGTATTTCCATCACCAAAATCCCACGCGTAGCTCAAAGAGCCCGGGCCTGAACTTGTGTTTGTAAATTGAACAGGATCGGAAATATTGCACAACACTAAATTATTGGCGTTAAAACTTGCCCGAATAGCCGGAAGAACTATTACGGCAGGCTTCTGAACTGAAGTATAACAGCCATAGCTATTCGTAACTGTCAACCCTGCTACACTATTTTCTGCGAAATTATATGTATGCTGAATTTGTGGTGAGTTTATTTGCTGTGTGCTGCCGTCACCAAAATCCCAATAATAATTGGCAATACTTCCATCGCCGGGCATTGCTGTTGCTGTGAAATTAACAGGCAGCGGCAAACACCCTTTCGCAACGTCGAATGAAAAATCAATAGTCGGCCTTTTATAGACTATTATTTGTTTTGTTTGGGAAGAAGATTTACTTCCATCCGTAACAGTGAGTGTAATATTATAAGATTGCTCAACCACATAAGTTGCTCCGGCATTCATCAAAGAAGAAGTGTTTCCATTGCCCAGATCCCATTGATAAGTAGCGTTTGAAGATGCGCCGGTAGTTGTGTTGGTAAACGAAACAGTGAGTGGCGAGCAGCCGCCATTTTTATCAATTGCAAAACCAGCTTTTAATTGTGCAAATGATGATGTGATGAATGATGTAATAAAAAAACAGAGAAAAGATATTTTCTTTAAGCGGTATTTCATTTCTGTCAATAAGGTTTAAAGAAGAAAGTCAATGTAAGGTACAATTTGAAATTAAGAATATCAACCTTGCAACAGAACTTTCAATAATTTGATGGAAATTTGCACATCAAAAAAAATTTATGAAAGCAATGATTTTTGCAGCGGGGCTGGGCACACGCTTCAAACCCTGGACAGACAAGCATCCTAAGGCACTCGCATTAGTGAATGGCAAAAGTTTGCTTCAAAGAAATATTGAATATCTAAAACAGTATGGAATAACCGAAGTGATTATTAATGTGCATCATTTCGCAAGTCAGATTATCGATTCTATAAAAAAAAACAAAGGATGGGACAGTAAAATAACAATCAGTGATGAAAGAGATGAAGTTCTTGAAACCGGTGGCGGTTTAAAAAAAGCAGGCTGGTATTTTGATGAAAATCCTTTTGTTGTTATCAATGCAGATGTTCTTACGGGCCTTAATCTAAAAGCAATGATCGATTATCACGAAAACCACAAACCATTAGCAACATTAGCAGTAACAAACCGAAATACTTCAAGATACTTTTTGTTTGATGACAATGATGATTTGTGCGGGTGGCGAAATGCAAAAACAGGTGAAGAAAAAATCAGCAGGCAAAAAAAAGATCTCATGCAAAAAGCTTTCAGCGGCATTCATATTATTGATCCCAAAATTTTTTCTCTAGTCAAACAAACGGGGAAATTTTCAATTGTTGATACCTATCTCGAATTATCAAAAACAGAACACATCAAAGGATTTGATCATTCAGGCTCAAAATTTGTTGACGTAGGCAAGCCAGAGTCAGTTGCAGTTGCCGAACAATTATTTGATTAAATTATCTTCTCATTAATTTTGTGTTGGATTGTAATATAAATTACCAGCTAATTCACAATTTTGCATTTCAATCTATTTCACATGAGAAATCTCGCGCTCATCTTCTCCATGCTCATTGTTTCTAAAATCTTTGCACAGCCTTCTCTGCAAAATGAGTTAATAAAAACTCGCATCACACTTCCAAATGGTTGGTCATTAACTCCTGTTGGCAAAAGCCTTCAGCTTGGCGACCTGCCATTAAATATTGCAGTAAGCAAATCAAAAAAATACATAGCTGTAACAAATAATGGTCAAAGCACTCAATCCATACAATTGATCGATACAAAAAAAGAAGAGAGGCTTGATAGCATAGATGTCCCAAAATCCTGGCTGGGCCTGAAGTTCAGCGAAGATGAAAATTTTTTATACGCTTCCGGAGGCAATGATAATTGGATTCTCAAATATGCGATCATTGATGAAAAACTGGTTTTGAAAGATTCTATTAAACTTGGTGAAAAATGGCCTGTGAAAATTTCTCCGGCAGGTTTAGATATTGATGACTCAAAACATCTGATGTATGTTGTCACAAAAGAAAACAATTCTCTGTACATCATTAATCTCGAAACAAAAAAAATCATCAGTCAACATCAACTTGGTGGTGAAGGATATACCTGTCTTCTTTCAAAAAATAAAAAAGAACTTTTTATTACATGCTGGGGCTGCGACAAGGTTTTGATTTTTGATACAGAACAAAATAAATTCTCCGGCGAAATTGCTGTTGGAGATAATCCCAACGATATAGCAATAGACAAAAGAAATCACTATTTGTTTGTCGCTAATGCAAACGATAATTCTGTTTCTGTGATTGACCTCATGAAAAGAAAAACACTTGAAACGCTTAATGCAGCTTTATTTTCTGATGCGCCAAGTGGTTCAACCACCAATGCACTCGCATTGAGCGCTGATGAAAAAACATTGTATGTCGCGAATGCTGATAATAATTGTCTTGCTGTTTTCGATGTCAGCAATCCTGGCAATAGTAAATCAAAAGGATTTATTCCGGTTGGCTGGTATCCAACTGCAATAAAAGTGATTGGCAAAAAAATTTTTGTTGCCAATGGAAAAGGATTTTCATCAATGGCGAATCCTTTCGGGCCTAACCCGATAAAACGAAAACAAGAAGTGAATTATCAGAATGGAGATAAAGAGAAACCAAAAGAAGTTCAATACATCGCAGGTTTGTTTAAAGGAACGCTGAGCATTTTTAATGAGCCCGATGAAAAAACATTAAGCACTTATTCACAACTTGTTTATCAAAACACACCTTATACAAAAAAGAAAGAATTGCAAGCTGATGGCGTAAGAGGAAGCCCAATACCAATGAAGGTTGGCGACAGTTCACCAATCAAATATGTATTTTATATCATCAAAGAAAACCGAACTTATGATCAGGTGCTGGGAGATATTAAAGAGGGAAACGGAGATACAAGCCTGGTACTTTTCGGCGAGCATATAACGCCAAATCAACATGCTATTGCAAAAGAATTTGTACTTCTGGATAATTTTTATTGCGACGCGGAAGTGAGCGCTGATGGCCACAACTGGAGCTTGGGTGCATATGCTACCGACTATCTTGAAAAAACATGGCCGACGAGTTACGGAGGTCGCGGAGGCATTTATGACGGAGAAGGCAATCGTGCGATTGCTAATAATAAAAATGGATTCATTTGGGATTATTGCAAACGTGCCAACGTAAGCTATAGAACTTATGGGGAATTTGCTGATGATTATAAACCGAATATTCCTGTTCTTAAAAATCATTATTGCACATATTATACAAGCTGGGATCAAACTGTGCGAGATACAACAAGGGTAAGTCAATGGAAAAGAGATTTTGATTCATTATTGAGCGCCAATGCCCTTCCGCATCTAAATACACTTCGCATTATTAATGATCATACGGAAGGTCTTAGAAAAGGAAGGCCAACACCTTTTGTTCATGTGGCAGATAATGATTTAGCTATCGGAGAATTTGTGGAGTATTTAAGCAAGAGCAGTGTTTGGAAAGAAAGTGTAGTGTTTATTGTTGAAGATGATGCACAAAACGGAGCCGATCATGTAGATGCACACCGCACCACTGCTTATGTTGCGGGCGGATATGTGAAGCGACGCTTTGTAGACCACACGATGTATTCAACAACATCAATGGTCAGAACCATCGAGCTGATTTTAGGGCTTCCGCCTATGAGTCAATATGATGCTGCTGCCGTGCCCATGTGGCAAAGTTTTTCAGCCATTCCTGATTTAACGCCATTCAAATCCTTACCATGCAATATTGATCTCACAGAAAAAAATACTGCATGGAATGAGCTTGCAAAAAAATCTGAAGGATTTGATTTTACGAAAGAAGATAAAGTGCCGGAAGATTTGTTCAATGAAGTTTTGTGGAAAGGAATAAAAGGAATGAATGCAATTGTTCCGGCTCCGAGGCGAGCTGCTTTTGTGAAAGATAATAAAGCAAAAGATGATGATTAAAATAAAAGCCTGGCAAATTGCCAGGCTTTGAAAATTATTTTTTATTTACCAGCCTCTTCTGTCTCTTCTTTCATAGCTGCGATGTTCAACATACACTTCATGACGCCTGTCATGAAATCTATCATAACCATAATCGTAACGAGGTGCAGTCACTACTACCCTTTCGTTTGAATAACCATTATAATATGGCGCAGGTGCATAATTTTCCTGACAAACAACAGGAGCGGGCGCTATTGGCTGCGCATATACATGCACGTGAGGAATAGGCGGCAGAGGAGGTACAGGCAGGTGAATGCTGGCATGAATACGAATTTGAGAATAAGCTGAAGAAGCAAATAAGCTTCCTGCTATGATTAACAATAAGGGTAATAAACGTTTCATAATTGTAAGTTTTTGTGATTTGAAATATTCGAGCTTTTTATTTTCGCTCTTACATATTAGATTGAAAGCTGTTCACAAAATTTAATGTTGAGTCGCTAAGTTTTTGTTAATAGCCCTTTGTTAGCAAACATTGCTTCGCACAAAGCCATATTACTAAAGCTCTTACTGAAGGCATCAGAATTTTCAATACATTCCTTGGCTTATTTGGAATAAGTGCACTTTAACACGAAGACTTGAAAAAAGGAAACTTGCTGATATTATTGCAGTTGACGGAGACATTGCCAAAGATGTGCAACCACGAAAGATGGGATTGCTTATAAAAAATCTGCGAGGGAATAAAAATTAAAAGGGGCCAGGATAAAAATCCAGCCCCGTTTTTAAAATCCAATATCCTATGAAAAACCGATGTAAAAATAATGAAACAATTCTATTTACCAATAGCTGGCTATTTATATTTTTTCTAGATTTTATTCAATAATATTTTTTCTTTACTACTAAGGAATATGGGTATAAATAAAAACGGTGCTGTAAAATTTACAGCACCGTTTCAAAATAAATTTTCTATTTTAATATGACCACAAATCCTGTTCGTAGTTGAATATCTTTTCTTTCACATTCTCGCCTTCAAGCAATTGCAAAATAGGGTCTTTTACGTATTCCATAATTTGTTTGTCGCCAGGGTTATCAATAGTTGATTTAATAATACGGCTTGCAAACATGCGGCTCTCAAACAATTCTTCCCAGCTCATTCTTGCTCCATAATTTTTGCCATTGTATGCTTCATATTTAGCAAGCATTGGCCTAAGGTCAGGATAATAAACCCAGAAGATTGGCAATACAGCACGGAAAGAACCGTCTGCATTTGTTATTGTTTTCAAAGGAGCGATGCCGAGTATTCTTGCATAAAGCCTTGAAGATTCTTTATCAAAAACCCACTCTTCTTTTATCCAATATCTTTCAACCGATTCAGGATTGAAATCCTGAACAATAGTCGTGTCGCGCATAATACCTTTCGATCCGTCGGGATCTTTGTCGAAATCAGGAACTTGTTTAACTACTGGCTTACCTACAACTTGCTCAGCAATTTGTTTAAAGGTGTAAGGGGTAGTAAAACGATCATCCAAAGGATCGAACGCTGTAACTTCTCCGCTCTTTATAGCATTCAACAAGATATTAATGAATCTTTGATTACCGTTATCTTCTGTTGCCGCATATGCAAAAGGAAGGTTCATTTTTTCGTGTACGTTGACTTCTCTCCAAACACGCTGGCGATAAACTGCATCGTCTTCACGGATATGCTCATACGCTAACGGCGTTCTATCTTTAATAAGCAAACGCTCTACGGCGGCATCATTTCGCAGCGATTTGCGTGGGGTATCCAATTTAATATCGGCTTCAAATGCAACTGGCTTAGTAGTATCTTTAGCCGGAGCTACAGCCAGGGTGTTTGCAGCATTTTTATTAGCTGTGCCCTTCTTTTTCGTAGTTCTTTTTTTGCTTTTACGCGTGGCCGGAGCCTGTGCATCCACTGAGCCGATTGTCAGTGCCAGCACTAATGCCAACAAGCTAAATTTTACGATACAGTTTTTCATTGAAGAGAAAATTTAAATTATTATTTCAAGCTGAAAAATATTGGCTGTATTTCTCTTTGTCTTCCATCAGGGCCAACAACTCTGATCTCATCAAAAAATATGTTTGTTCCGGGGGTCGATCTGCTTACAATAGTAGCGGCGTTACCAGTCCAACGGTTGCCGTCATTTGTTGCCTGAACATATTGCGAAATGCCCCCACCAATTGCTCCTAATTTGTAGCTTATCACTTTAAAAGGCGCTTCAAATTCACAGTTCACTAATCTTGTAATCAACCCCCCCATTACTTTGAATTCTGCAGAAGGCATTGAGCCGCCGCTTTTAGTGCCTACAAAAGCAGCAGGATCTGGCAAATATTTTACACGGAATTTTTTCCCTGAAGTTTTTCCGTCAATAGTAACATTCACTGTTTGCTCACCAACCACTTTAGGATATGCTTCAAAAGAAGATCCCTGAACGTGCTTGATTTCGCCGCCAGTCATGCTGGCAACAATTTTTTCACTGCCTGAACCAGCAGAAATTGTAATTGGGTTCGGGGTGGCGCCCATTATATAGAGAACATTCATTTTATCAGCAGAAACTGCAACACCAGATGGAGTTCCAACTGTGTATTCGATATCTTTTGTAACTGTAATGGGTTTCCCATCCTGATCTTTATACTGCACATTGATTTTTATAGATTGTTTGCCGCTACCGCCAACAACGATGTCTGAACTAGCTTTACCATCTGCGTCAACAGTAACTGTTTTTCCGCCAATTGTAATAGTTGGTTGAGCAGCTGAGCTAAATGCTCCAACACCTGCATAAACTGATAATTTCTCTCCAGGCATTAAATATGTCGAATTAGCACCTGAAATAACGCCGGTTTTATCATAACGCACTTTTACTGCGCCAATCTGATTTGCACAATAAGTAACCACGTCGTTTTCTGAGTTTTTAACATCATTCTGAAATTTTCCAAGAATGGTCAACACAGCAATCGCTGGTGTCATATGAAAATAGGCATCAGACCAGCTCAAATTTGAATTTCCTGCTTCGGACTGAGGTTTCTCCAAATTTATCGGAAGCTTGTCAGAAAATTCTTTTGTAATAGCAGGGTCAACGTCCAATACATTCTTTTTGAAATCTACGAGCTTGTTATACAGTTCTTCACCTTTTCCTTTGTTGCCCATTAAACGTATTCCTGCGTCAAGGTCAGCTATCTTATAAGTAGTATCACCTTTTTCAGGGTTATAGCCAGCTTCGCGTTTTAATTGATCTTTTAATGACTCAATGTAGTCGTAAGTATCTTTTGAATAACCAGAAACCTTGTCTGCTATTGGTTTCCAGGTAGCTGCCTTCTCTCTTGTTTCAGCTGCAGCCGCCTTAGCAGTAATATCCTGCATAATTCCGCTGTTTTCTGTTGCTAAAGTTTCGTTTGAAGTTTGTATACTTCTGTTTACAACCTTGAATGCATTCAAGATCTCAGCTGATACATTTAGTGCCAGCAATGCTGTAAGCACCAAATACATCATATTTATCATCTTTTGCCGGGGCTCTTTTGGTAAAGACATGGATTAGTGATTTAAAATAATTATAATGGGTTTTCATAGTGGCAACGGCCAGGTAATTATTGTCTTCCTTGCATTGCGCTTAGCATATTCCCATAAACCTGGTTCAAATTGCCAAGGTTTTTTGCAAGAACTGATATTTGTTCTTTTGTTTTTTGTGCATCCGTAACACTGCCTTGCATTGTTTCAGATACCTGTACCAAATTGCCATAAAATGCATTCATTGCTTTCAAATGGTTATTGGTGTCCTGCAATTCAAGTTCATATATAGCATTCAACGAACCCAGATTTTTAGTAAGCGCTTGCACCTGAGTGTGGAATTGCTTTGTGCTATCTGCTGCATTATTAAAATACCCAATTGTTGTTGTGGCATTTTGGTAAGCCGATTTCATGCTATCCAAAGCTGCAGTAGCTTCTTTTGTTTTGTTTGTGTAATCTGTAGTTGCGGCAAGAGTGCCTGAAACATCGCTGATTTTATCAACAGTAGTTCCAAATTTTTTGAAGCCATCGCTTAAACGGCCAAGGTTAGCAGGAGTGATTTCTGCTTCCTGGAGCATCTTATCGAATTTATCCAAAGCCGGATTTCCAGAAGACCCGCCAGCTAATTTAGGAAGTGCTTCAGCAAGAGCGTGCATTTCAGATCCCGGAGGCGGTAAAAATGCATACACCATAAATATCAATGCTTCTGTGAGCAAACCAGCAGTCAAGAAAAAGTCAGCCAATTTCTGGTGAGTGATTTTTTGCCATGCACCAAAAATAACAACAGCTGCACCAACACAAACTATCACGTTAACAAGTCTTTCGGTAGATTTAGAAACTCCGGCCATAATTGTAAGTTTAAATTGTTTTTAAAAGGTTTTCAGGGGCTAAGAAAAAAAATCCGTTTTCGATTTTTGTTAGTTTAATAAAATCAAAAACGAACTTTCTTTAAAAAAATTTTATAGGCAGTACAAAATTAAAATTAACGGCCACGTCCTAAGTTGGGCGATAAATCAACTACACAACGGAAGCCAATATAAGATTTTGCTGTATCCTGGTATTCATAAGTTCTTGTGCTTGTTTGAAGGAAATAACCTACATCCTTCCAGCTACCCCCGCGGATTACTTTGCGTTTCATTCTCGGAGGATCTGATTTTTGCGCATTGTAGCGGATATCAGGGTTCATGTCATGCTGAAAATCGTAAGCTCCTTCGTAGTATAAAGAAGAAGTCCATTCAGCAACATTTCCAGCCATGCAATAAAGACCGAAATCATTTGGCCAGTATGCATCAGCACGCGCAGTGTAAAATGCACCATCTTCAGGATAATTGCCGCGGCCAGGTTTGAAGTTCGCTAACAAGCATCCCTTTTTATTTCTCAGATAATAGTTGCCCCAAGGAAACATAGACTGTGAACGGCCTCCGCGAGCTGCGTATTCCCATTCTGCTTCTGTTGGCAAACGGAAGCTTGATTCAGTTGCTTTCTTTTGCCTGCTCAGTGCTGCATTTAAAAATTGTGTTCTCCATTCGCAGAAAGCAGTAGCCTGATTCCAGTTAACACCTACAACAGGATAATTACCGAATGCTGGGTGAGAGAAATATCTTTGCGTCATCGGCTCATTATATGAGTAGCTGAAATCGCGGATCCAGACAAGTGTGTCAGGATAAACTTTAACACTGTCTCTTACTATAAATTGCGAGCGAGGCTTGCCTTCGTTTGATTTTTTCGCAGCTTCTTTAAGATCGAAAGTTTCTGAACGATACACTATCTTATTGGGGTCTATTTCTTTTTTTCCGAAGATCCTATTTTCAGGAGTAAGTATAAGCTGGTCAATTTTTTCAACAGTTGCCTTATCGCCCCATTTGATTGCGTCAGCTTTTTTCCAGTCAATCTGAAATTTTCCATCAACATCCTTACCATACTGCATCAGAGTGGCTGCAACAGAATCTCTTACCCAGTAAACAAACTGGCGATATTCGTTATTGGTAATTTCAGTAGCATCCATCCAAAAGCCATTAATGGAAACTTCTTTGTTACGAGCAGTAAAAGCATAATTGATATCTTCATCGCTAGGCCCCATATGGAACATTCCAGGCGGGATATAGACCATCCCTGGAGGCTTGGTCAAATTGTACTTACTTGCGGGAGCTACTCCATGTAACTGGCCGTCATCGAAGCCTTTGCTAGACTTGCTTCCTTTTCCGCATCCAGCACCCAAAAAAACTACAAGGGCTACTAATGTAAGGAGGGTCAGGTTTTTCATTTTCATATAATTAAAGGGTATTCGGCAAAAAAAAATTTTTCGCAACATCGAAATACAATTTTAAAATTAATTTTTTAAAAGTCAAAACTTTCAAGCCAGTAAATTTCTTAACGCCCGTTATTATGTTATTATTGCATGCAATGCTATTAATTTTCTGCGAATTTTAACAGTTGTGTTCGTAATTCTCCTAATTCTGATAAAGGCTTTTGGCAAGCGTACTTTTTGCAGAGGTAAATCTGAGGTCTTTCATGAATAGGCTTGTCAAACAAGAGGGGAAATTCATCTGTCTCCCGGGTAGCGGATTGAAATACTTTGTAGGGAACGAAGCTACACAAAAAATCTTTTATCAAATTATTTATTTCTTTCCCGGTGATCACTATTTCTGGCATGTCAAAAGAAAAGGCTTGTATCAAAGTTGACCAAATGCCAAATGAGCCTGGGTGGCTTATTATTATTTCGCTAATGGACGAAACCATTTTAATTGCTCTTTGCTCCCATTCCCGTATATCAAAAAAAACTGACAGGTAAAGAAGGTTAAAAGCCATAACGGAATTGCCCGAAGGAATAGCGCCATCATAAATTTCTAATTTTCTAATAATCACATCTTTTTGGTTTTTGTGGGTGTAGAAAAAATTTTCATCGCTGTTATCAGAGAAATTTTCAATGACGTACTCGGCAATTTTTTTTGCTTTTATAAGAAGGGAGTGATCAGAAGTGATTTCCTGTAACTGAATCATTGAGAAAATCAAAAAAGCATAGTCGTCTAAAAATGCCGGATATTTTGATTGGCTGTTTGTGCAGCAATGAAAAAAAAGATGCTCACTATTGCGTTTGAAATTTTCAAGCAAAAAATTTGCATTCTTTATTGCAAGCACTTTGTATTCGTCATTCCCAAATGCGGCGCTGGCTTTGCTTAGCGCAATATTCATCAAGCTATTCCAGCTCAAAATAATTTTATTGTCCAATAAAGGGCGCACTCTTTTCCAGCGTTCTTTCAATAATTTTTGTTTTGATATTTCGAGCAAATTCTGTAACTCTTTTTCGCTCATATTTTTTTGCTTGGCGAATTCCGGAGCTTCCACTTTTATGTGCAGTATATTTTTGTTTTCCCAATTTCCTTTTTCGGAAACATTATAAAATTCACAAAATATTGTAGAGTCATTTTTTAGGATATCGTCAATTTCTTTCTTCTCCCAAACATAATATTTGCCTTCTTCCCCTTCGCTGTCTGCATCAAGTGAAGAATAAAAACCTCCGTTAGAAGAAGTCAATTCTGTTTTTATAAACTCTATTGTTTCTTCGACTGCTTTTTTGTACAAATCTTTTTTTGTTAGCTGATAACATTCGCATAAAACAATTATGAGCAAAGCATTGTCATAAAGCATTTTTTCAAAGTGCGGAACCAGCCATTCACAATCGGTTGAATAACGTGCAAAACCGCCACCAATCTGATCATAAATACCTCCTTGGATCATTTTATCAAGGCTTAAGCAAGCTTGTTTTAACGCGCCTTCATTTTTTGTGAAATGGTAATAATGAAGAAGATATTGGATGGTAAATGTTTGGGGAAATTTAGGCGCCCTGCCAAAGCCGCCATCTATACCATCTGATTGCTTCATTATGTTCTCATATATCCGAAAAAGAGTCCGTTTGTTGAAAATATTTTGAAAATCATTTTCTCCTTCGCCAGATTTTTTTTGTAAGAGCGAATTTGACCGGAGAAGGTGCGCTGTAAGGTTTTCAGCTTGAGACTCCACTTCGTTGTTCCTATTTTTGAAAGACTCAGAAATGCCCGTCAGCACACTTTTCCAGGACGGCCTGTTATGCAAAGGTTTTGGCGGAAAATAAGTGCCTCCGTAAAAAGGTTTTGCATCTGGGGTTAAAAAAACATTTAGAGGCCAGCCCCCGCTTCCGGTGATTGCCTGAACGGCATCCATATAAATATGATCAAGATCAGGCCTTTCTTCTCTATCAATTTTAATATTGATGAATTTCGAATTCATCAAATCTGCAGTTTCCTTGTCTTCAAAACTTTCCTTTTCCATTACATGGCACCAATGGCAGGCTGCATAGCCAATGCTGATCAATATGGGCTTGTTTTCTTTTTTTGCTTTGTTCAATGCCTCATCGCCCCATGCATACCAATCAACAGGGTTATTTGCATGCTGTAATAGATATGGGCTTGTTTCTTTTGAAAGCTGATTCATAAAAGCTTTTATTAATTTTAAAAGTACACGCAACGAGTTTTTTGAATTAAAAATCAATGATAATCAAAAATAAAAAAGGCAGCCAAAAGCTGCCTTAAATTAAATTTATTATTTGTTCTGAACCTTTATTTTTTCTTTAAGATAGTTGCCAAATATTTCTCCAGTGCCGAAACCATTGAAGGCGCCTGGGGCTGTGGGCCTTTATTTCAATTGCCAGTCCTGCTTCTTCAACAGCCTTTGATGTGTTGTTGCCAAATGCGCCGATCTTTGTGCCATTCTGCCTGAACTTTGGAAAATTGTCAAACAGGCTTCTAACGCCGCTGGGCGTAAAAAAACAAATTATATCATATTCGCTTTTCACCATTATTTCCTTCACATCATTGCTGATTGTGCAGTACATAAAAGGTGTGGCAAACTCGCAATTATTATTTTTAAGCCATCCCACAATCTCATTGTCTTGCTGATTTTCTGAGCAAGGGTATAGGAACTTCTCGTTTTCCTTATGTTTGTTTATTACATCGAACATGCTTTTGTTGGTGCCATCTGTTCCATAAAAAACTTTTCTTTTTCTATAAAGAATAAATTTTTGGAGATAGAGCGCAACAGATTCTGTTATGCAGAAATATTTGGTATCCTGCGATATGTTGATTTTCATTTCCTCGCAGATCCTGAAAAAATGGTCGATAGCATGCCGGCTGGTAAAAATAACCGCAGAATAATAAGCTATGTCGATTTTTTGTTTGCGAAAATCCTTTGCAGATATCGGCTCAAGGCGAATGAAGGGATGAAATGAAAGCTCTACCTGAAACTTTTTTTCAAGTTCAAAATAAGGCGATTTATCGCTTTCCGGCCTTGGTTGTGTAATTAAGATCTTTTTTGCAGCTTTAACAACATGTGTCGCAGCCGCGTTTTTTTCACCGTTTTTAACCATATCGGTTTAGCAATAGATTTGCAAATTAATGAGCATTTTTCAAAAAAGACAGTACCACTTTGTATATTAATAGAAGAGGTGCCATTTCGAAGGCGCAAAGGTAAATAAAATAATGGAAAACAGTCAATTTTATTTCGCTTCTGATCATGCCGAAAGCGCCGATAAACCTGTAAACAAATAAGATAACGACCATGAGTATGGAAACCGCAATTGCGATATCCACAGTTTCAGGGTTCGAAAATGCAATAATCATCAAAAAAGGAAGCAGGCTAATGCCCAATATTTTATTGACCAAAAACACAACAAAAATATAATTGTCTGAAGCTTTTGAAACATTGAACACCCAACCGCAAAGCTTTAGCAATGAAAATTTAATTGTGTATATGGCAGCTATTGTGAGAACACAATAAGAGTATAAAAGCCAAAATTCCATTTGATCGGCATACTGATAATAACGGATTAGAAAACAGGCATACAAGCCCAATGTTAGCACAAATAATACATTCAGCAACAATGATGGAAGCGGCGCCTGAAGCGCTTGCTCCCTAATCTGTTGCTGGCGCATGGATGCCCTGAAAAACAGGGAGAAAAGGTTGTTAAGATATCTTCTGAAAAAAAGCCTTACAAGAGCAAAATAAAAACAAAGCCCAAATATTAAATAAAAAATCCCATCGGTTGAAGATGGCTTATGCGGCTCAATATCCAGCAATTGCATTTTGCCATAAAAATTAAAATAAGGATTTTGCAGCAATGCCTTTTTCATTAAATAAAAATCTAAAGGTATAACAACATTTTTTTTATCCTTGCTTATAATCGATGTATCAATTTTCAGTGTTGTAGCGCTATCTTCTTTTGCAATTGAGGAATCTATTTTTTTTGAAATTATTTTTGGAAGAGTATCTCTAACAATGGCTTTTTTCTTAATTATTGGTGAGTCTTTTTTTACAGAATCAGAGTCAGCATCTATTTGTGCACGCAAACTGGCAGATAAAAAAACCGACAATAAAAATAGAAGGAAAAATCTCGTCACGCGTTGAATGTTGGGATTACAAAAATATCATAGTAGCGCCATTACAAGAAATTGATTTATGCTTCTGTGCTGCTTGCTTCTAAATTTTAAAAGAAGTTTACATAGCCCAGATGAATTTTTGCATCTCTAAAACTAAAGCTGTTGCTGCCTTGCTTGCCAATTGCGTAAGATATATTAAATATGCCTGCTTTTGTTTCAAACGCCATACCTAAACCAACGCCCATATAATTGCTACTGAAGTTATACCCGGAAATATTATTTTTTGCCCAGCCGTCATCCAAAAAAGCAAAAAGAAATGAGTTGACTCCTATCAGATAGCGATATTCCACGGTTCCGACAGCATACTGCGATGCATAAATGCTTTCTTCATCAAAACCCCGCAGCAATTTATACCCGCCAATTAAAAAAAGCTCATTCAAGAAATTGTTCGGGCTTTGGAACAGGCCTCCGTTAAAGCCGAGCTTTAATGTTGTTGCCCGGCTAAGCTGAAAGTAATGAGCCGCCGCAACTTTGATGCGCATTTCATATGAGCTCAATTTCACAGAGTCGTATAAAGTGCTAAAGTTAAAGCTCGAGTCTGAGGGGTCAATCAAATTTGCGATCACGCTATTCCTTTTAATTTTTTTTGTTCCAATGGTGCCTATAAATTGAAATTCATTTCCCCTTCTTGGATTGAACTTGTAATTGGTATTATTAAATGTGTAATTCAGCCCTAAGCTCACCGAGCTAAAATCTGCTTCTGCCGGCAATTGATGGGTCGCAATAATTTGAGCACTGTCAACATTCAATAAATTTGAAGTAGCTGTTTGAAGGAAGATGGTACTGGTCTGTGTAATGCTGGCGCTGTATTGAACGCCCAAAATGAAATTGATGTTTATATAAGAAGAATCTTTTTTGTATAAACTGAACGATGTGTTGATGCCAAAAGGTGATTTAAACATATAAGGCTGGCTGAATGATAAATCGAGCTTCGGAGTTTTTGGCTGAACCTGTTGCCAGTTGAGACCGATGCTTTCTCCATTTCCCAAAGCATTTTGCAAACTGATAGTAGCCTGCCCTGTTATCAAAAGTTTTGATGATGTTGCGGCATCTCCATTGGTATTGTTGGAAGAAGGTAAAAATCCAATCAATGCATCGATCTGGCTGCTTTTTTTAGGTTTTAGATACAGGTCCAAAACCGAGCCGGTGCCAAGCAGTGTGAGCTTCCACGGCTGCTGCTCCTGCACATAGGGAAGTTCCATAAGGCGCTTGCTGATGTATTCAAGTTTTTCTTTTTTATAAATACTTCCTTCAGGAAAACCAAGGTATTGCTGTAAAAAATTATTTGAGATTTTTACGTTGCCATATATGCGAATGCTGTCAATTTTATACAATGGGCCTCTGTCAATTTTTAGTGTTCCGCTTAATTGATCGTTTTCAATTGATATGCTATCGAGCCATATTTTTGCGAACGGATATCCATTGTTCTCCATATAATTCAGCATTTGTTGCTGTGTGCTTATCAACTGCTGATAATTGAGAACTTTCCCGGAAAAATTTTTTTCATTCCAGCCGACAGATTCCAATATGGGGGCATCTGCATGTTTTGTTTTTATATGTGCCCATTTAAATGAATCGCCGGTGTACAAATG
>CAVRBD010000003.1:0-274486 GCA_963718975.1 uncultured Bacteroidota bacterium
CAGCTATCAAATCGTTAAAAGATTTGCTAAGATTAGTGACTTTGATTATTGAAGGCATGGGAATGAAAATGAGAAATAAATAATTAGAAATAAGAAATGATTAAGAATTTTATTCATGAACAAGCTGACTTCAGCACCTTCTTATTTCTAATTTCACGTTTCTTATTTATTATTTTTAATCGCAAGTTAGCAGCAAAAATTTTGCAGTTGACAACAAATCATTTCATTAATGCTATCTAAAAGGTTAAAAATGAAGGCATAATTTTTTTTATCAGAAACAGTTGCAAAAGCTAATTCTATTTTCTACTTTTGGCTAATCATCCTCTGATAATTCCAGACCGCAGGAAACATTCCTCTTCCCGCAACCAGAATCCCGGAAACCTTTATAGTTCTAAAACATAACGTAGATAAGGCTTTTGCCTAATCATATTTTTGCTTTGGTCAAGAACCTAAAAGCGCATATATTTATATCCATCCTTCCTTTGAACATTCCACCCGTTGTCATACCCCATTAGTGCTGTTACCAATTTTTTAATTTTTGAAACTTTCAAAATGAGACAACATTTAAAGAGCATTTTGTTAGTACAGGGTATTGTATTAACATCTACGGGGATTTTCGCGAACATCAACAACAACATTAATACTTCAACAGTTAAAGTTGTTGATTCTAAAAAAGACAAAGAAAACACATGGCTGGCTGAGCATTTGGTCAGTTTCAATGCTGAATTTGCAAGCCGTTCGGTTTCGCTTCACTGGAACCTTGCCGAAGCAAAAATTGCAGGTCATTTTAATGTGGAGAGAAGCATTGATGGCGAGCATTTTGAAAAAATTGGCGAAGTGAATGCAGAAGCAATTTCTTCCTTCAATTATTCTTTCAATGATAATGTAAGATCTTCGGTTGCAAGAAAAAATGATTTATATTATCGTTTACAACAGGTTGATGGAGAAAGTTCTTCTTACTCAAAAGTACTGATTGTAAGAATGTATGAAACGCATAGTGTAGCTTCCATTAGCGTAACGCCAGACCCAACCATCAACGACATTCAGGTGAATGTGCAACTGAAAGAAAGTTCTTTTGTAGTTATAAAAATCAATGACCGCGAAGGCAATGAAATAATGAAAAGAACAGAAAAAGCTGATGAAGGCACAAACACTTTCAGCCTTTCAGGAACAAACAAATTAAAGCCAGGAGATTATAAGCTCGAAATTATTGTGAACAGCAATGAAAGAATGACGATGCATTTAATAAAGAGCTAAAATTATTACGGTTCAAAACAGAGGTAGAAAAGCCCTCCTGTAAATGGGAGGGTTTATTTTTTTATAGTAAGATAGGATTGCAGGTTTTTTACATACACTTCAAATGCCTTTATACCTGCCGGAGTAATTTTGCAAATTGTTTGCGGATAATTATCCTTGAATTGTTTCATCACTTCAATATAGCCTGCATCCTTCAATTTATTAATTTGAACACTAAGATTGCCTGCCGTTGAATTTGTCTTCTCTTTAATAAAAGTAAATTCAGCCTCCTTTACGCTGATGAGAAGCGAGATGACAGCAAGCCTTAGCTGCGAGTGCAATATCGGGTCAAGCTCTTTAAACATTTACCGCGTTTTGTTTCTTATATTTTGCTCTCAACAAATGCCCGGGAATAATATAGCTTATCAATATTGCAATGGCCAACATTATAATCTGGTAATCGAAACTGAGGTAAGCAGTAAGCGCCGCCAGTGGAAAACAAATAATGCCGCCAATTATTAATGGTCTGAATTTTATTAAACTGCCAGAAACATAAGTTCCAATCCCATATAAAATAATATAAACAGAATAACAATTCTCCCAGCCAATTTTACTGAATATAAAAGAGGTTGCAAAAAACGAAAGGCCGATTGCTGTCCATAAATAAGCGCTCACTTCATTAATAAATGTTTTTACTTTTTCTATTTTCCTGTCACGGACAATTAAAAAAATCTGTATGATCAAGACAACCGGAGTAATCCACCATACCACATAGTGGTTCGGATAATTCAGGATTACTTTCAGATAGTATTGGCCAATGCATGCAATCATTACTGTCCATCCCCATAATAGAAAATAATGACTCCGGTCTTTTAAAGAATTTTTTGTCGTCTCAATCATCGACGTAATAAGCTTCAGACTTTCTTCCGGCGAAAATTCATTTTCCTGGTTATCCATTGTTATAATTTATTAAATGGTGTAAGCAGCACAAAGTATGCTGCTTACTGAAAACAAATTTATTCTTACTGGCATTTTGCAAGCATGCTCACGGCTTCATTTTGTCCCCAATTTGGGTACAATGGCTTTGCTTGAAAAGTTTTGTAAAATGCAACTGATTTTTCGAAGAATGGTTTTGCCGCATTTTTGCCACCACCAAATGCTTCTGGCGTGCCGAATGCATTCATGCCTTGCAAATAATATATACGCGGGTTAGTCGCATCAAGCTTCAAGCCTTGTTCCAACGCAGCGCTTGCGGCCTGTCCGTAGCTCTGCCAGCGGTTTTGCGGGTCAACCAACATTTGCTGTGTGGCAGCCATATTGCGCACGGTGCAGATTTCTGCATTCTTTTCAATAGCCTCAGCTTTATCGCAAAGGGCATTTATTTTTGTTGAATTTGCATCTTTATCAAGGTTTTTATCCATCCATCCTGCTCTGGTTAATGCGAGGCCTGCATAATAGTAAGGAAGCCATTGTGTTTTTTCTGCATCGCCAATTCTTTCAAATGAATTGGAAACAGTTTGAAAATCCTGCGTGGTTTTTGCCGAATCCATCAATACAATATTTTTCTGCATCACGGCAACATATTTATCGCTTTGTGCATTTGCAGCAACAGCGATGAACAAAATAAAAGAGAAGAGAACTTTTTTCATTGTATTTGTTTTTTGTTTATTGCAGATTTTGTTTTTTTAATTTCTGATATTCTGTTTGTGCAGAATAGATATTATCGCGGTGATAACAATCAGCATATTGAAATGCCAGGCTAAAGCCCCAGCCAAATACGATCCAGAATGGCCAGAAATAGGAATTGATGCCGGCAGTAAAAAACCAGACTGCTGTTAAGAATATATTAGTGAAAATATATGCCAGCAATTGATATTTGAAAGCTGCTCTTTTTTTTGCGAGCTTCCAAAGCTGATCATCGTTTTCTTGTATGTGCATATTATTTTGATTTTAATTTTTTACAGATTGTTATTAATTGCATCCTGGCTCCTATCAACTCCCCAGCTTAAAAAACAGCCGATGAAATAAAATCTTTTTGCTGGTGGCGTTATTGCCTGCTTAAGTTCCGGGTTGCCGCTGTAAGGATAGTTATACCCGTACACAGCATTATAGCCAAGCACATTTGTGATGCTTGCGAAGAATACAACAAAAGTTTTTGCATTTTTCTTCCCAATGCTCGGAACATATTCTGCGCTAAAATTTAAACTGTTGTAATCTTTTGTTTTGCCATGGTCGCCAAGATAATACTTTGAAGTGCTGTCGAGCATAAAATTGTAGTAAGGCCGCCCTGTTGCAAAACTATATGTGAGGTTAACACCCATTTTTATATCAGTAAAAAATCTTTTTGTAACAATTGAAGCAGTATGCGTTGCGGCAAAACTTGGCATCAATTGTTCCGTGTAATCCAAATAATTTCTTTTTGTATCGAGATAAGAATAGCTGATCCAATAATCAAAATCTTTGAAAGTCTTTTTATCTCTCCAAAACAGCTCAAACCCTTGCGCATAGCCGCTTCCAGAATTGTTGTAAGTAGAATAGAAATAATTGATTGGAACAGTCTTTATCAGATCCTGGTATTGTTTGTAATAAGCTTCTATGCGGAATATCCTGTCCTTCGTCATCTTTTGATAATTGATGATGTAATGTGTTGCTTTGGTGAAACCAAGATCTGTTGTATAAAACAGTTGCGAGTTCTCCGGCTTCTGATAAAAAATTCCATAAGCAACGGAAACCTGCGCATCTTTTCCGGTTTTATATGCCAATGAAATTCTTGGCGCAACATCTGATTTATTGATCACTGAAGAATTTTCAAATCTCACACCAAGCTTAGCCGCCAAATCGTTGGTGATGTAAATATCAGATTCAGCAAACAGTGCTGTGTAGTTGTCAGTGAATTTAAAAACGGTATCGAGGTTCACTTGTTGAAATGGCTGGTAGTTATAAGAATATTGATATTCGCCACCAAAACGCAGATAGCTAATACCCCCAAGTTTCTTTTCAAAAACTGCTTTTATTTGTGAAAGATCTTGCCTGCTTGTTAATGATAAATTTTTATACAACATCCAAAATGCTGAATCACTAAATTGTTGAGGCTGGTTGCTTGCATTTTGAACCTGTTGGAAAATATTATCTCTGTTGGTGCTGTAACTTGCTCCCAGGTTCATTTTCCAGCCATTGCTCAAATATTCTCTCCAGCTTAAATTGTTGTACCAGTTTGTATTTTTCAATGCAAACGCATCATTCAAATACAAACTGTCAACATCCTGCCTTCTTAAACCAATTTGGTTGTGACTGAATGTTGTGTAATATTTTATCATGCCTCCGCTTTTTGTTTTTATCCTGAAGTTAGCGTCGGCATTGTGAAACTGAGGCATCTGAAAATAATTCGGCACTTGCTTTACAGCTGCGAAATATAATGCTACGTTGGTATAATTATATGTAATGCCCCAGGAAGATTTTTTATCGCTTGCCAATTGCTGTGTGCCAATACCAACAACCAACGGAGAAATGGTTGCATCCACTTCTGATTTTTCAGGAAGATCTATTGATTCAAGCAAAACTACTGACGACAATGCCTGGCCATACAAAGCTGAATAACCGCCGGTGCTGAAAACAGTTCCTTTAAATAAGAAGGGAGAAAACCTGCCGCGCTGTGCAATGTCAGGAACGCTGCTGTAGTAAGGATTATTTACAAGCGTTCCATCAATATATTGTTTCGCTTCGTAACCGGCGCCACCGCGAACAAACAAACCTTCCTGTTCGCCTACCTGCTGTGCGCCGGGCAAAGTTTTTAGTGCGGCAGTAATATCGGCATTTGAGCCTGCAGTTGTTGCAACATCCAACGAACTTAATACTGCGCCGCGTTTCGAATCGCCTGCTGCAAATGAACCGGCTGTAATTGTTACAGCTTTCAATTCATTCAATTGTTCTTTGATGGCAACATCTAATTTTATCGGCTCGCTCGTGATGTTAATTTTTTGCTCGAAAGAATTGTAGCCTACACTTGTCACTGCAAAAATCTGTTCGCCTTTTTCTGTTGTGCTAAAATGATAATTGCCTGTTGAGTCAGAAGTGGCGCCATCATAAGTATTTTTTAACGCAATGCTTGCATTGGAAACAGGATGCCCTTTTGTGTCTTTTATTTTTCCGCTGATAATTGTTTGTGCAGATGATTTGGAACAAACACCAATTAAAATCAAAATTGCGAATATCGTTTTCACTGTTTGTAAATTTATCTCAAAAATAAAGTAGTTTATATTATAAACCAAATATTTTAAAAAAAAATTTCACTTAGCTCCTTCAACAGGAATCATTACCACTGCTTCTACCATCTCACCATTCACTTCTTTGATGTCGAAATTTGCTTTCGGCCCGAACACAAGCTGCAGGCGGTTCCTGGTGCTTGTCAAACCAAATCCGTCGCCATTCATTGCGCCATTTAATCGACCTGAATTTTGTATCACTAGTTCATGAAATTGATTTCTAAAATCAGAAATAATTTTTACCTGGCCGCCTTTTACTTGCTTACTGATGCCATGCTTGATTGCATTCTCCACCAAAGTCTGAAGCATCATAGGTGGTATGGGCTGGTTCAAAGTCTCTTCATCAATATCGTATTCTATTTGCAATCTATCTTCAAATCTTATATGCTCCAGGGCAAGA
Organism: uncultured Bacteroidota bacterium; assembly: GCA_963718975.1. Lineage (GTDB taxonomy): Bacteria > Bacteroidota > Bacteroidia > Chitinophagales > Chitinophagaceae > Puia. The sequence continues at coordinate 5,899 of CAVRBD010000003.1, forward strand.
TAATCCTTCACAATGTTCAACTCTTTTTCAAACGTTACAGTTTCTAATTTTTCAGCCTGCATGCTGCTGCGAAGAATATTGCTAAGCTCAGTGATGGCTGTGCGTGCACGGCTCGGGTTCTCATCAATTAATGCGCGTATGCTATTGAGCGCATTAAAAATAAAATGCGGATTGATATGTGATTTGATTGTTTTTAATTCCAGCTCTTTCACAAGAGCTTCTAATTTCAAAGTATCAAATTGTTGCTTGCGGCTTTTTTCAATATAATGGTAGAAGTAGTAGATGAGCGTCCACGGAATTATAAAAAGGCCATTTTCGAGTGTGTTTTCTAAAAGCCTTTTTGGGAAATCAAGTTTATGCTTTGTGAGAGAGATCCTAAAACGTTTATCGCTCCAATCCTTATCAAACTATTTATAACACAAACTACAATGATGCCAACTGCAAGTTTTGGAAAGGCCTTTTCAATTGGCAGCATCAGCCAGTTGAATTTTTTAATTACAAGCCTGAAGATATGGGTGATTAAAATACCGGAGCAAACAATAACTGCAAGCTGGGCAAATAATTTAGGCTCAAATTTTTGATCTGAAATAGATGATATCAAGATCATGATCAGGGCAATTGAGCCCCAACCACCAACTTGGCACCACCAATAGTATTTAGCGCTGCTTCTTGGCATTTACTCAAAACTAAAGGATTCCGGTGCGTGTTCAAACACTATTTTATATTAATGGCTAAATAGATAGGTTATCGGTTGAGGATAAAGCTCGTTAAAGAGGGGGCTGATGAAATCCGCGAAAAAAATAGATTCGTATATATTTTCATTCCTTGGGAAAAATTAAAAAAGCTGTAACGTACTGATGAAGCTTGCTTTTCGTTCTTTAAGTTTGTAAATTGTATTTTTGCATTTCAACGAAAATTAATGATCGAATTAACCCCTGGCACCTTGCTGAAAACAATCAATTCTCCCGACGATTTGAAGAAATTGAAGAGAGAACAATTGCAGCAGATCACCGATGAGCTTCGCCAATATATAATTGATGTGGTGAGCGTGCATGGCGGCCATTTTGCTGCCAGCCTGGGCGTTGTTGAATTAACAGTAGCGCTTCATTATGTTTTTAACACGCCTTACGACCAATTGGTTTGGGATGTTGGCCATCAGGCATACGGTCATAAAATCTTAACTGGCCGCAGGGACAACTTTGCCTCCAACAGAAAATATCATGGACTGAGCGGCTTTCCGAAACGCGGCGAAAGCGAATATGATGCTTTCGGTGTTGGCCATTCCTCTACTTCTATTAGCGCAGCGCTTGGTATGGCAATGGCTGCAAAATACAAAGGTGAGAAAGACAGGAAATCAGTAGCCGTGATTGGTGATGGCGCTTTAACCGCCGGCATTGCATTTGAAGGAATGAACCATGCCGGGGTTGCTGATGCTGACATGCTCATTATCCTCAACGACAATTGCATGAGCATTGATCCGAATGTTGGGGCATTGAAAGAATATCTTACAGATATTACAACTTCCGGCACATACAATAAGTTTAAAGACGATATCTGGAAAGCGCTTGGAAAACTTCCCGTAGGAAAAAAATTTAGCCGGGAAGTTGCGAGCAAAATTGATCACAGCATCAAAAGCCTTTTGAATAAAAGCAGTAATCTTTTTGAAGCGCTGAACCTTCGTTATTTTGGACCAATCGATGGCCATAATTTGACCAAGCTTTTAGATACGTTAAACGACCTGAAAAATATTCCGGGCCCGAAACTTCTTCATATCATCACTACAAAGGGGAAAGGATATTCTCTTGCGGAGAAAGACCAAACCAAATGGCATGCACCTGGTTTGTTTGATAAAATTACCGGAGAAATTTATAAGAAAAGATTTGAAACCGTTCAGCCGCCAAAATATCAGGACGTATTCGGCTATACCTTAATTGAACTCGCAGAAAAAAATAACAAAATACTTGGCATCACTCCGGCCATGCCTTCAGGCTCTTCATTGAAATTGATGATGGATCAAATGCCCGAACGTGCATTTGATGTCGGTATTTGCGAGCAACATGCGGTTACTTTAAGTGCAGGCATGGCAACACAGGGAATGAAAGTGTTCTGCAACATTTATTCTTCGTTTATGCAACGCGCCTACGATCAGGTAGTGCATGATGTGGCCATACAAAATTTGCCTGTGATATTTTGTTTAGACCGGGCCGGATTGGTAGGAGAAGATGGCCCAACTCATCATGGCGCATATGATATTGCATACATGCGTTGCGTGCCAAACATGATTGTAAGCGCGCCGATGAACGAAAGCGAATTGCGCAATTTGATGTACACTGCTCAATTGGATTCAACAAAAAATCCTTTTGTGATACGATATCCGCGAGGCGAGGGCGTGATGCCTGAATGGAAAACGGAAATGAAAGAAATAAAAATCGGCACAGGAAGAAAATTAAAAGATGGGAAGGGCGTCGCAATTCTTTCATTAGGCCATCCCGGAAATTTTGCAGCAACTGCTATACGCGAACTGAAAGCTGATGGACTGGATATTGCGCATTACGACATGCGGTTTGCAAAACCTTTGGACGAAGAATTATTGCACGAAGCATTCGGCAAATTTGAAAAAATACTGACAGTTGAAGACGGCACAATTGTGGGTGGATTTGGGAGCGCGGTGCTTGAGTTTATGGCAAAAAATAATTACAAGGCCGAAGTGAAGATGCTAGGTATTCCTGATAGCATTGTTGAGCACGGAACTCTCAAAGAATTGCACAATGAATGCCACTACGATGCAAACGCAATTGCAGCTGCAGTAAGAGGCATGATGAAGGATGAAATAAAAGTCACCCAATTTCACCAGTAAAAATTTGATTTAAATATTTTAAAAGCCATTCTTTATTTTAAGAATGGCTTTTTTTATGATTTCATATTTCTTTAACAACTTTCTTAATAAAATTTTATGGAATGAAAAATAATAAGAGTCGTTATAAGCGCATATATTTTTCTTATCATGAAATGGTTTCGCTATATAATTTTATCTGCGCTCACCTTCATTGCCGGAATATTTGTTTTTGCTGCGCACTATTATTACAAAGGTTTTCACAAAAAAAATCCTGCAGATTTTAATTTTTCAAATCAATCGGATCAGACGGAAATTATCAGGTTGAATGAAAAAGCATCAGCAGTGAAAAAATTCGCGTTGGAAAAAAAATACAATCAAAAATTTATTTTTCTTGTTGACATGAGCTTGCCATCAGGGAAAAATAGATTTTTCGTTTATGATATTTCAAAAGATTCAATTGTTAAGTGTGGCCTTGTTGCACATGGTTCAGGTAATTATGGGTTTAGCCTAAATGCCAAATTTTCTAATACATGTGAAAGCGCCTGCAGCTCTTTAGGAAAATATAAAATTGGCAACAGATATAATGGCAGGTTTGGAGTCGCATACAAACTATATGGATTGGACAGCACTAACAGCAATGCTTTTAAGAGAAACGTAGTCCTGCATTCTTTTGATTGCGTGCCATCGGGAGAAACATATCCTTATCCAATTTGCAACAGTAAAGGCTGCGCAATGGTATCACCTGATTTCATGAAACAGCTTCAATTAATAATTGACGGGAATAAACAACCGATTTTATTGTGGGTATTTAATTGACATCACAAAAGAAAAACCATGTGCAATTTATATTAGTTGCTTTATACAGGATTTTCAGAAGAAGACGGAACATCTTCTTCTTCCGAACGGTTCTCATTAAACTCAAGTATAAAGTTATTGCGCCCTTCGCCTATAATGATGGTCATATATTTCAACTGGATCAGTTCAAGCATGGAAAGGAATAAAAAGATAGCATGAATGCGGTTCTCGCAAACGTCAAATATTTTTTCGAATGATAGTATTTTTTCGTGCTGCACAACATTCAACATGTGATCACGGCTTTGCTCCATCGTGTAATTATATTGCACAACCGTGTGCATCGGTTTGTTGTTGCGCTCGTGCAATTTTTGTACTACACGCTCAAAAGCCTTCATCAATTTAAAAAGCGTGATGTTCTGGATTTCCGTTCCTTCGCTGCTTTCTTCGCCAATGCTTGCCAATTCTTTGTGCAGGTTGCCTCGCTTGATCATCAGCATGCGTGTCGCTTCCATTTCTGCCATCCGGGCAGACGCTTCTTTGTAGCGCTTATATTCAAGCAGCTTATCAATCAGTTCCTGGCGCGGGTCAATTTCATTTCCTTGCTCATCCAGCTCTTTTCTTGGCAAAAGCATTTTTGCTTTAATGCGCATGAGCGTTGAAACAAAAAGAATGAACTCACTCGACAATTCGATATTGTGATTTTCCTGTTCGTGAATGAAATGAAGAAAATCCTGAATGATTTTGTTGATAGGGACATTATAAATATCAAGCTCATCACGCTCAATAAAAAAAAGCAGCAAATCGAACGGGCCTTCGAACTGCGGAAGCTTTATCTGATAAGAAATATTATTCACTAAAATATCATTTAAAAAAAATTGCCAACTGTAATTTAAATATAGAAATTACAGTTGGCAAATGTAAGAAAACGGTTCAACGCTAATCCTTCCAGCTATTCATATTTTCATCACAGCCGATGTTGATAAATATTTTTTCAAGCAGCGCCTCATCAAAATTTATAAGCCAGCCCAACGCCAAATAGCTCTTGTATCTGCGGTTTTGGGCCGCCGGGCGTTCCGTCATCGTTCACGCTTTTAATATCATTGTCGTAAATAACATTTACTGTAAGGCTCATGCTGAGCAGTTTTGTAATTTTTACAGCGAGCACGTTGGTAAGGTATATGCTAATGTTTTGTGGGTTGTGCAAATAGTTTGAGAATAAATCTAACCTGCCGGTATAGATTGTGCTTGAACTAATTTTTTTGTTGTAGCTGATGCTTGCAAAAGCGCCAAATTCAAAACGTGAATTTTTTCCTGAATCAACACCAAATGCGCCGACAGATGCAAGCGAATCATTTTTAACAATTACCCACCTTGCTGTTGCAGGTGAAATGAAAAATGAAAAATCTTCGTTTGGTTTATAATTCATGCCGGGAGATAATAAAACATATGCTGGTGCCAAAAAATCAGAGGTCACTACTTTTGGCAAATCAGTAGGATAAGAATAGCCTTTTGCAAACTGGCTCCTGAAATTAAACAATCCGCTGATGTACCAATGTTTTCCTATATCATATCCGTATTTCGACAATAAATCAATCCTATCATCGCTTTTGCGGGTACCCAAACTTGTTGTGTTCACCATTCCATATGCAAGGCTTAGAGTATTGTCCCATGCATGTTTTCCTTTTTTATAAAATGCATAAATATCTAAAAAAGTGGCGAGCGAAATAGAAGACTTATCACCGCCAGCGGACCAATTGCTCAATGCTGCCTGATTAAAATTCAGACTGTACAAGCCTCCGACTTTCCATGTTTTAGGAATGGTATCGTTGGGGTCTTTTTTAATTTCTTTTGAGGCTTCGGTTTTAAGTTCCTGAACGGTTTTGTCCTGTGCGGACAAATTCATCGCAAATAAAATAATTAGGAGGCTAACAAAAATCTTTTTCATAAATAGAAATTTTATTAAATAAAAATGCCAATCAACCTTTCTACGTTTGCATTTCGGGGCTGCAAATGTAATAAGAATTGACTGGCAAACATTGCAAAATTATTTCTTCAGTTCATCGCGGATCTCAGCAAGCAATTTTTCTGTAGCAGACGGCTCTGCTGCTGGCGGAACTTTTTTATTTTCGAGCGTTTTAACAGCTTTAATAATCAGGAACAGTATAAATGCGATTATAACAAATTTAATAACTGCCGATATAAACAGGCCGTACTTAACAGCCCCCCAGGCGAGCTTTTCAATGTCCTGCAAATTGGCTGCTTTTAAAGCAGGAGCTAACAACAAAGGCGTGATCACATTGTCTACCAATGAAGATACGATTGCAGTAAATGCAGCGCCTATAACAACTGCTACGGCTAAATCAATAACGTTGCCGCGGATTATAAATTCTTTAAATTCTTTGAGCATTCCCATGATTGTTTGTTTTAGTTGGTTTGGTTAAAAAGATAATATGAAATGTAAAAAAATAAACAGTAAACAACAAAACTGTTTTTAAAAAATAAGGTCAAGAAAAAAAATTTAAATATTATTTCTTTAGGCCGGGGAACTGCATGTCAAAATTTTTCAACTGATCCCTCACACTAACTGCGATCAAATATTCTTTATACCAATTCTGGTCGGAAGGTACAATAGTCCACGGAATTTCATTGCAATTTTCAAAACAATCTTCATACATCTTCATATAGTCATCCCACAGTTTTGCTTCTGCAAAATCATTCGCATTATATTTCCATTGTTTGGATGGGTCTTTAATTCTTTCCTTCAATCTGCTTTGTTGTTCTTCCGGAGATATGTGCAGATAAAATTTTAAAACAGTTGTGTTGTTATGGTCTGTTAATAGCCTTTCAAAATCATTGATTGCCTGCATTCTTTTTTTTGCAGTTTTATCATCACACCATTTATGGACACGAGTGATTAAGATATCTTCATAATGCGAGCGATTGAAAATCTGGATCATTCCTTTGGCGGGCGCATGAGCATGAACTCTCCACAAAAAATCGTGCGACAGCTCTTCTGCTGTTGGTTCTTTAAATGATTTTACCAATACTCCCTGAGGATTGAGCTTTCCAAAAACATTTCTCACCGTTCCATCTTTTCCGCTTGCGTCCATGCCTTGGACCACCACTAATAGAGAATGTTTTGATTCTGCATACAACAGGTTTTGCAGGTCATCCATTTCCTGCAAAATATTTTCCAGTTTTTCTTTTGTATCTTTTTTATCAAAATCTTTCGGTGCTCTGGTGCTAATATCTTTCAGCTTAATAGAAGTCATAACTGCTTTTTAGTGAGTGAACATATATCTCTCAATTAATTTATTAGAAGAAATATTTTGGAGAACTGAATTATACGGACATAATTTCTTTTTCTTTTGCAGCAAGATGTTTCTCAACTAATAGGATATACTTGTCCGTTACTTCCTGCATTTTTTTTTCGGCATCTTTTGAAGCGTCTTCACTCAATCCTTCTTTCTGTAGTTTTTTTATTTCTTCAATTGCATCGCGGCGAATATTTCTGATTGCTACTTTTGAATGTTCGCCTTCGTTGTTTGCCCTTTTTACAAATTCTTTTCTCCTTTCTTCTGTTAATGGCGGCATGAAAAGCCGGATAATATTTCCGTCGTTTTGCGGAGTAACGCCAAGGTTTGCAGCAATGATGGATCTTTCAATGGGCTGCAGCATATTTTTTTCCCAGGGCTGAATGGTGAGCGTGCGGGCATCAACTGCAGAAACATTGCTAACCTGATTGATTGATGTTGGTGACCCATAATAATCAACAACAAGGCCATCGAGCATTTGCGGGTTTGCTTTTCCAGCTCTTATTTTTATCAATTCAGTTTCTAAATGGCTAATTCCTTTTTTCATGGAATCCTGCGCATCTTCCATTATTAATTCCAATTCATCTGTCATAATAATTATTATTAAGAGAAATGCAAACCTACATTAAAACATAAACTGAACAAAAGCAGATAGGAAGAATTTGAAGATTGGGATCAGAAAAAAATGCTAATTTTTTTGTTCAAGCACATTTTCGTTAACAAATGAAACGAGCTTGGAAGCTGGCTTCAGCTCAACATTTTCCTGCAAGTTATTTACAGATTTGGCAACACTAAGCTTTGGTTTTGGCTTCATGCTGTAGAGCACCAAAATAAATCCAAAAAAGAAAGCTATTGCTGAAAAAATAAGTATCGTGCACCCCAGCGATCTTTCATAATAAACAAATGCAACCAAAGCCAGATTGATTGATACAAGTAAAATAGTTATCTGGCGGTGCGAAAAACCTCTGTCTAAAAGAAGATGGTGAATATGGTTTCTATCAGGGCTGAATGGTGAGCGGCGATAAAATATCCTGATGGCGAATACGCGCAATGTATCAAGCAACGGAATAATCAAAATAGTGAACCCGATTGCAGGCGCTGCAGCCACAGGATTGCTGGTATCGGCTGTGTTTGCCACGTTAATAAATTTAATGGCAAGTATGGCACATATAGACCCGACAAGCAGCGAGCCTGTATCGCCCATAAAAATTTTAGCAGGTTGAAAATTGAAAATCAAAAATGCAAGCAGGCTGCCTGCTAATGAAAAAGCAAGGATAGAATAAGCGAGCATGTTAACGCTCAAGAAATAAAAACCAAAAATGGTGAGCGCCATCAAGCCCAAGCTTCCCGCAAGCCCATCAACACCATCTATCAGGTTAAAAGAATTAATGATCACAATCACCGCAAAATAGGTAAGCAGCAAACTGAACATTTCGGGTAATTGGTACAAGCCTAAAAAACCGTGCATGCTTTTTATCTGCACGCCACCGTAATAAATTATCATGAATGCAGCAAGCACCTGGCCAATGAACTTTTTGATGGCAGATATTATGAGTATATCATCTTTCAGCCCCAGAAAGAAAATGATGAGCGCAGCAGCAATGAAATATTGAAATTCTGAAGCCTGATCAAAATGTATTGTAAGAAGGCACCCAAAAACAAAACCGGCAAAAATACCAATGCCCCCAAGCGGGGTGATCGGCGAGTGATGTACCTTTCTGTCGCCGTCCGGCACATCAAAAAGCTTTTTCATTTCAGCTACATTAATTATGACGGGTATAGCAAGAAATGTAACGGTAAAAGAAATTACTATGGATAGTAGAACATCAAACATTCGCTCGTTTTGATTGGTACATAAATTATTAATTCAATGGCCGCATTAAACCAATCCGCGCAAAAATACTTGCCGCAAGATAAAGGTATATTTTAAAGGGAACAAAACTTTAACCGATGGAAAGCAGCTACGAAAGAGATGGCTTTTACAAGGTAATGCAAAAGTTTAATATGAGCAATAAGCCTGCTAAAAAATAAATTCTTTAGTTTTGCCGCCATTCAACTATTTCAAAACAAATTTTATGGCTGAGCTAAAATCAATTGCTTCTCAAATTCGCAGAGATATCCTCAGAATGGTACATGGTGCTAACAGTGGGCATCCTGGTGGTTCATTGGGCTGCACAGAATTTTTTACAAGCTTATATTTCCACTCTATGCAGCACAATCCTCAGTTTAGCATGGATGCAAAAAATGAGGACGTATTTTTTCTATCCAACGGTCATATCTCGCCTGTATTTTATTCAACACTTGCACGTGCCGGTTATTTTGACATCAAAGAACTTGCTACTTTCCGCAAAATTAATTCACGCTTGCAAGGTCATCCTACCACTCATGAGCATTTGCCAGGCGTTAGAGTTGCCAGCGGCTCTTTAGGACAAGGGATGAGCGTCGCAATTGGTGCTGCGCTTACTAAGAAACTCAATAACGAAAAAAATATTGTCTTTTCATTGCACGGCGATGGCGAATTAGAAGAGGGCCAAATATGGGAAGCAGCCATGGTTGCAGCGCATCACAAAGTTGATAACCTTATTTCAACCATTGATTGGAACGGCCAGCAAATAGATGGCACAACTGCCCAGGTTGCAGGACTCGGCAACATTCGTGAAAAATTTGATGCATTTGGCTGGACAACTTTGGAAATAAAAGATGGCAATGATATGGATGAAGTAATTGCTACTCTTGATAAAGCAAAAGAACTAATCGGCAAAGGAAAGCCCATTGCAATAATGATGCATACTGTTATGGGCAAAGGCGTTGATTTTATGGAGAACGATCACAACTGGCACGGCACGGCTCCTAACGACGAACAGCTTCAAAAAGCTTTGGCACAAATTCCGGAAACACTTGGGGATTATTAATACAAGACGGAAAGTCAGGAAGTCAGCTAGGCCGAAAGAATTTTCATCATAAAGAAAATTTCTTTCCGACTTTCGGACTTTTCTGACTTAGCAACTATGACTTCAATTCAATTTGCTGCATTGCCGCCTTGCGCGATGGCAGCCACGATGCAAGAAATGCAACTACCATTATTGTTGTTATCACCAGCAAAAAATCTGTTGCTACTAATTTCACGGGATAATAATCAATCAAAAAAGAGCCGCCTTGCAACGGCACCAATTTATATTTCACCTGAAGCCAGCAAATAAAAATTGCAAGCAAGATGCCCAGAATGCCTCCAATAATTGCGAGCAAAAAACCTTCACTTAAAAAAATTCTTTGAATATAACCATCATTGGCGCCGAGCGCTTTTAATACATTGATATCTTTTTGTTTTTCAAGAACCAGCATTGTTAAGGCACCAACAATATTAAATGCAGCAACAATAAGTATTAATGTAAGCACTCCATATATCACCCATTTTTCAGTTCTCATTACACCATATAAACTTTTATTTTGCTCATACCTGCTTTCTATTTTATAATTTATCCCAAATGTTTTTTGCAATTCGGTTTTTATTTTTTCAGTTTCATTTTCGTCTCTTAATGCAATCTCTGCCCCGCTGAATTCATTTTCTTTCAATCCCAGCATACGTTTCATGAAATCAATATTGGTGAATGCATAGGTATTATCAAAATCCTGCTGAATCAAAAATGTGCCTGCTGTGTAAATATTTTCTGTGCTTAATGATGATTGAGGGTGCCGCATTTTCCAATTGGTCTGTTTTTTTAAAAAGATAAACAGAGAGCGGCACGATGCTTCTGTCTGCTTGTACTGCGAGCGCATTTTCTATGCCGGCACCGAGCACAACGGAAGGCGTATCAATATTGCCAATTTCAAATTTTCCATTTACGATTTTATCCTCAATATTAGTAACGTGAACGTAATTGCTATCAACGCCTTTTAGATTCACTATTGTCAGCGGCTCGCCATTTTGCAACAGGGCTTTATCTTCTACAACCAATGAATAAGAGCGTATATTTTGCAAAGAAGACAATTGCTTCAATTGCTTATTTGAAAGTGTGATTGTTTTTCCGTTCTGAGGAGAAATTTTTAAATCGGTATAAAAAGAAGAATAAAGAGATTTCACCAGATCTTCAAAACCATTGAAAACACTTAGTACAAGAATAAGCGATGCAGTTCCAATAACAATAGCGAGCACACTTACCCTTGCAATAATATTAATTGCATTGGTAGATTTTTTTGCCTTGAAATATCGCCACGCAAAGAGGAAGTTCATGGTTGATGGTTCATAGTTCATAGTCCTGGCAGGCCAATCTGCTACGAACCGTTATCGGTGTCTTTAAGTTTTTTAAATATCGCGTCCATTTTGTCAACATAATCCAATGTTTCATCAACATAAAAACTTAATTGCGGCATGCTGCGAAGCTGATGTTTTACACGGCTCACTAATTCTTTTTTTATTTCCCAGCTTTTGTCTTCAATTTTTTTCATTGTCGCAGCCGTGTCTTTAATATTCAGCATGCTTATATGAACTCTTGCATCAAAAAGATCGGGCGTAATTTTAACTGACGAAATTGAAATCATTCCGCCGTCGATCATATTCAGGCCCTGCCTTTGAAAAATATCGCTCAGCTCTTTGTGAAGAAGTCCTGCAACCTGCTTCTGTCGTTTTCCTTCTTGCATAACATTAGTAGATAAGCTGTAAATTTACAGTTTATTTAATTGTCATTATGTCTGTTTGATGATTCACAGAACAGTTTTTGCTTTCCTTGTATCCTGTTTCTAAAAGTTTATTCAATCAACTGATTATCGTGTCATGAAGAAATTTTCCCGCATTCTCCAATATATATCTCAACCAAAATACAGAGCCAAACTTTTTTTCTATTTACTGTTCACTGTTTTATCAGTTCTTTTTGGTTTGATCTCGCTTGGCATGTTAAGCCCTTTCATGGAATTATTGTTTAAAGGGAAGCAATTGGCTGCCGGACAAAATTATATTTCGAGCAACACAGTTGGCAGCTTAAAAGAAATATTGAATTCAATTATTCAGCGAAGCCCGACGGAAGGATTGATTGTGATTTGTCTTTTCATTGTGGTAACAACTGCATTGAAAAATTTATTTCTCTATTTATCATATTACATTTCATCGCCAATACGCACTGCAACCATCACTCAATTGCGAAGTGAGTTGTACGAAAAGATATTGAAACTTCCGATTGGATATTTTACTGAGCGGCGCAAAGGCGATCTGATATCAAGGATGACAAACGATATTTATGAAATAGAATCTTCTGTGGTAGCCACTTTGGAAGGATTGATCAAAAACCCGCTCACCATTTTGGGGTATCTTTTTTACATGGTTTATCTGAGCCCAAGGCTTTCTCTTTTTTTAATTATACTGTTGCCGGTAACCGCTTTTTTTATTGGAAGAATCAGCCGCTCTTTAAAAAAACAATCACAAGCAGCGGCGGAAAGATTGGGTGAAAGTTTATCAGTTCTTGATGAAACTGTTTCGGGCATTCGCGTTATTAAAGGCTTTAATGCAGAATCACTTTTGAGAAATAAATTTTTCGGCATTAATGATCTGCTCTTTAACATCCGAAACAAAATGAATGCGCGAAGAGATCTTGCATCGCCATTAACTGAAGTTCTTGGTGTAATTGTGTTATCAACCATTCTTTATATTGGCGGAAGACTTGTTTTAACCAATGATGTAAATGCGTTGCCGGCCGGCGATTTGATGACATACATCGCAGTGTTCGCAATTATGATCAACCCTGCAAAAGATCTTTCCACTGCTTTTTTCAACATGCAGCGTGGCGCAGCAGCAATGGAACGTGTGGAAGAACTTTTAAAAGCACCTGTTACAATTGAAGAAAATCCGAAAATGGAAAATCATTTGCTTCCTTTAATGATAAGATTGAATTCAATAATGTAAATTTTGCTTATGAAAATGCGATAATTCTTGAGAACATAAACCTAAAAATTGCAAAGGGAAAAACAGTTGCGCTGGTAGGTTCTTCAGGAGCGGGAAAATCAACGCTGGCAGATTTAGTTCCACGATTTCACGATACGACCAATGGCAACCTTTTGATTGATGGAATTGATATAAAAGATTATTCCTTGAAATCTGTTCGCGCACAAATGAGCATTGTAACCCAGGAGCCAATTTTATTCAATGATACAATCGCCGCAAACATTGCACTCGGAAAACCAGACGCAACTGAGGAAGAAATTATCAATGCTGCAAAAATTGCGAATGCACATAATTTCATCATGCAAAAAGAAAACGGCTACCAAACAAATATTGGTGATCGAGGCAGCAAGCTCAGCGGCGGCGAGAGACAAAGATTAACTATTGCAAGGGCAGTTTTAAAAAATCCTCCAATATTAATATTAGATGAGGCGACTTCTTCACTCGACACAGAAAGTGAACGACTGGTTCAAGACGCTATTTATAAGATGATGGAAAACCGCACCAGCATTGTGATTGCGCACAGATTAAGCACGGTCAGGCATGCAGATGAAATTGTCGTTCTTCAAAAAGGAAAAATTGTAGAACGCGGCACGCATGAAGAATTGATTGCTCAAAATGGCTTTTATAAACGCCTCGTTGATTTACAGGAAGTGAAATAGTTTTTTTGTTGAAGAACATTATAACTATTAATTTAGTTATAAATATAATTGATGAAAAAAATTGCATTCCTGATTTATCTCTTTCTTCTTCCCGCACTTTATTCCTTCGCACAAAAAAAAGAATTCAGCTACGAACAAGTATTCAAAGATTCTGCAACCAATATTAGCAAACCATTGCCGGAAATTGTAAGATGGATTGATGATGACCATTATCTGGAAAGAAAAAATGAAAATGCAAAATCATTATTGGTTTCAGTTGAGGTTAAATCAGGAAAAGAGATTCTATATTCTGAGAAATCAGCAACTACTCCAAGAAAAAATATCGGTTTCCCAAATAACGCAAATGACATTTCTTATTCGCCAGACGGTAGCTGGGCTGCTTTTACACGTAACAATAATTTTTACTTGCTAAATATAAATACTGAAAAAGAAATCCAGCTTACCAAAGATGGTAACGATGATATTTCTAATGGTTACGCACCCTGGGTTTATTATGAAGAAATGTTTGGGAGAAGCCGCAAAGCTTTTTGGTGGAGCCCTGACAGCAAGCACATCGCGTTCATACGTTTTAATGAAACAGAAGTCCCTGTTTATTCAATTTATCATTCGGAAGGGCAACATGGTTCATTCGAGAAATGCCATTACTCGCAAGCCGGTGATAAAAACCCTGAAGTAAAACTCGGTATTATTTCTATTGATAATCTACAAACCATTTGGGCAGATTTTATTGAAAAAGATGACCAGTATTTTGGCCCGGTTTATTGGTTGCCTGATGGCTCTTCTCTTCTTGCACAATGGATCCCACGCAGTCAGCATGAACTGAAAATATTTGTTGTTGATGTTAATAATGGTAGCAAAAAGTCAATATACGAAGAACAACAACGTACATGGATAACCGCAAATTATAATATTGATTTTTTAGAAAAAACAAGACAGTTTATTCTTTCGAGCGACAAAACAGGATGGAATCATTTGTACTTATACAATTTAAATGAAACACTTGTCAATCAAATAACAGAAGGCAATTTTTCTGTGTATGCAACACTGCAGATTGATGAGAAAAATAAATTGATTTATTTTTTGGCAGAAAAAGAAAATTCTGAAAAAGGAAATTTATATAAAATAGGTTTCGATGGAAAAGGATTGACAAAATTAACTTTCGGTGATTATTCACACGATGATATTTCTCTTTCGCCAAATGCAAAATATTTCATTACCACTTATTCAAATATTTCTTCCCCGCCAAAAATGGCATTAGTTGATAATAGTGGAAAAATCATTCGTGAAATTGCCGGGAGCGAAGGCGCTGAATTCAATAATTATAACTGGGCAAAAAAAGAATTGCGCTATGTGAAATCACGCGATAGCTTATTTGATTTGCCAATGATTATTATTTATCCTCTTCACTTCGACCCAAATAAAAAATATCCGGTGTTAATGGAAGTGTATGGAGGACCTGGTCTCGGCACATTGCACGACAGATGGTCAAATGATTTGCGTGAGCAATGGTGGGCAAAAGAAGGATTGATACAAGTAACGATGGATAACCGCAGCAGTGGGCATTTTGGCAAAGCTGGTGAAAATTATATTTACAAAAAAATCGGAAAATATGAAATAGAAGATTTCATGGATGGAGCAAAATGGCTGCGCAGCAAATCCTTTGTTGATACTACAAAAATTTGCTTAATAGGTTTTAGTTTTGGAGGATTTATTACATGCTTGGGCCTTACTTATGGCGCAGATGTTTTCACGCATGGCATAGCTTATTACCCGGTAACAGATTGGAATTTGTACGACAGTTATTATGCAGAAAAGTTCTTGAGCGCGCCGCAAGGTAACAGTGATGGATATCTGAAATTTTCTCCGATTTCTTATGCGCAAAAGTATAAGGGGTTATTGCGCATTGTTCATGGCGATATTGATAATAATGTTCACATGCAGAACACTTTTCAATTCATTAATAAATTGGAGGATTTGAACAAGCATTTTGAAATGATAATTTATCCCGGCGAACGTCATGGTCGCAGCCACTGGAGCGAGCCAAAAAGAACACAATCACGCAATGAGGATTATAAATTTATTTATGATAACCTTTTGAAAAAGCCAATGCCTGAAATTTTTTGGAAGTAAGTTATCTAAAACTTCCTCACCATCACCACTCCTGCAATCAATAAAATAACGCCCGCAATTTTCCCCAAAGAAATTTCTTTCACGGCAACGCCAAGCCATCCATATTGGTCGAAGAGCAGCGATGCAATCATTTGTCCGGCAATTACCAAGCTAAAAGCGAGCACAACTCCTAATCGTGGCAACAGCATCACAATTCCGGCAACGAAAAAAGTACCGAGCAATCCGCCAGTTCAAATCCACCATGGGTTTTGTTTCGGTTGAAGCGCCTGTACATTGAACTGCTTTGTGATGATCAAATATAAAAACAGCGCAATCGTTCCAACCGCAAAAGAAACAAACGCTGCATAAACCGGGCTGCCAATCGTTTTTGCCAATTTGCTGTTGATGGCTGCTTGCATCGGAAGAATAGCACCTAATAATAAAGCTGCGACTACTAACAAAATTCTGGTTTGCATAAGCTGTATTTTGATTAGTTATAAAAATAAAAGGGATTGCTGATTTCGCGATTTCTTGATTTCGGCTTCGATAAATTCAGGCAAGTAAAGAAATATCCGCCTCTCAATATCAGAAATAAAAAAGGATTGCTTAATGCAATCCTTTAAAATTATTTTGACAAAATAAATTACTTGTTCATTAGCTGTTTTGCCTCAATGCTTAATGTAGCATGCGGAACAGCGCGGAGCCTTGCTTTATCAATCAACTTCCCTGTAACGCGGCAAATGCCATACGTTTTGTTTTCAATGCGCATCAACGCCTTTTCAAGATGGTCGATGAAAGTAATCTGGCGGCTGGCCATCTGGCTGAGCTGTTCCCTTTCCATGCTCATGCTGCCATCTTCCATGGTCATGTAGCGAGCGTCATCATTATCTCCCCCCATTTCATCTTTTCTGGTAATCAATCCCTGTAAATAGGCAAGCTCTTTTTTAGCTGCATCCAGTTTTTTTGTGATCAATTCTTTGAATTCAGCGAGTTCAGCATCATTGTATCGCATAATAGGGCCGTTATTTTGTTCATGTGGTGGTGTATCCAAAACTGATTTGGTAAACTCAGGTTCGTACTTGCGTACTGTTTTCGTTTTTATCTCCGGCATTACAACTTTTGTAGGTTTTGCGGGAGGAAGTGGTTTTTGTGGCATTTGTTTTACAGGCAGCGGGATGCTTGGTTTAGCTGCTTCATGTTTTTTTTCAGGCAATTTAGGCAAAGGTTTTTTTGGAAGCTCTTTTTTAGCAACCACAACCGGCTTAGGATGCTCCACTTTTTTGGGGGCATGTGCCAGGTGAGCAGGGTGTTTCACTGCAACTTTTTTAGGAGCAGCTTTTTTAGGAGCAGGCTTCTTTGCTATCTTGGCAGCAGCATGTTTGACAGGTTTAACTGCCGCTTTTTTAGCCGGAGCTGCTTTTTTTGGTGCGACTTTTTTAGCGGTTTTTGCCGCTTTCTTCTTGGTTGCCATAATCTTAGGCTTTTTTAGTAACAAAAACTTTTAAGGGAATGTCATTAACTTCAATTTCAGTGCCATCCGCAATTTCAGGCACAATCTCAAGATTATCTGCCAAAATTTCGGCGCAAATATAGTTATTAAATTGGGTTATGGACTCTTTTAGCGCAGCGGTTTCAGCAACTTTTACAAGTATTTTATCGGTAAGCTCGTATCCGTTATCCTTGCGGATCTTTTGTATCCTGTTCACCAGTTCACGTGCATTGCCTTCATTAACCAATTCTGGTGATATATTCACATCAAGCGCAACAGTCAGCATATTTTTGTTCGCCACGATCCAGCCCGGAACATCTTCTCCGGCGATCTCCACTTCATTAGTTTGTAATATTAAGGGTTCGCTATCAATTAACAAAGTATAACTGCCTTCTTTTTCCAGTTTTGCAATATCTTCCTGCGAAAAAGCCGCCAAAGCCACTGAAACCGCCTTCATTTTTGCACCGAGCTTCTTGCCAAGCGCAATAAAATTTGGTTTGATTTTCTTCTTGATGAAACCATCCGTTTGGGTGAGATACTGAATTTCCTTCACGTTCACCTCGTTCTTAATAAGACCTTCCACTTTTTCAAGTTGATCTTTCATCGCCGGATTTAAAACAGGGATTAATACCTTTTGTAACGGTTGACGAACCTTTATGTTCGATTTCTTCCTTAATGATAGTATAAGAGATGATGCATCCTGCGCCAGTTGCATCCTTTCTTCCAAAGCTTCATCAATAGCTGATTCATTTGCTTTGGGGAAATCGGCATGATGAACAGACTTGACTTTGTTCTTTCCGGTCACTTCATTCAGGTTGGTGAAAAGCCAGTCTGAAAAGAATGGAGAAACCGGCGCCATTAATAACGCAACAGTTTCCAGACATTCATATAAAGTTTGATAAGCAGATATCTTATCATGCTCATATTCGCCTTTCCAGAAACGGCGGCGGCAAAGGCGAACATACCAATTGCTCAAATGCGCATCCACAAAATCCTCAATCAACCTTCCGGCAATGGTCGGTTCATAATCATCAAAATTCTCTGTTGTCTTCTTTATTAATGTGTTTAAAGAAGAAAGAATCCATTGGTCAATTTCGGGCCGCTCGGAAACCGGGATGTATTTTTCAGAAAAACTGAAGCCATCCACATTGGCATAGAGCGCAAAAAACTGATAGGTATTATATAATGTGCCGAAGAATTTGCGCTGCACTTCTTTGATGCCATCGATATCAAACTTCATGCTTTCCCATGGCGAAGCATTGGTGATGAGATACCACCGCGTTGCGTCAGCGCCAAATTGTTCAATGGTTTTGAATGGGTCAACCACATTGCCAACACGCTTGCTCATTTTGTTACCGTTCTTATCCAATACCAAACCATTGCTCACAACGGTTTTGAATGCGAGACCGGGATATTTATCATCACCGGCATAAATGCCGGAGCTAGTCAAAACATCTTGCACTGATTCTTTTATTAATGAACCGATGGCATGCAAAGTATAAAACCAACCGCGAGTCTGGTCAACACCTTCGGCGATAAAATCTGCCGGATAATTTTGAGCAAATGTTTCAATATTCTCGAAAGGAAAATGCCATTGAGCATAAGGCATGGCACCGGAATCGAACCAAACGTCGATGAGGTCTGGCTCCCTTGTTACAAGCATCCCATTAGTTGTACCAAAAAAAACCAAGTCAATTGTTGGTTTATGAAAATCCATCTTTGTTACAAATGCATCATCAATTTTTGTAGAATATTTACTTATTAAAACCAAATCAAAATAATGTTCGCTTAGTAAACGGGGAATTAGCTGTTGTCCATCTTTGATTTTCTTAATTAAACTATTCAAATAGGATTTTCTGAGAACATTTAATGGTGCGTCAGACTGATTATTTTGAATTGATTTTATTAATTCTGAGTTTGTATCTAATAAATCCTCTTTTAATTTTTCAAAGTTTTGAAGATAATATCCATTATTATTTACGAAATCAGTTTTTGAACCAATCACAATTGTAGTGTGATATTTCTTATTCTTATCTAAATCCGGTTTTTCAGGCCCTAGCACTTGCATTGGCAACTCGGTTCTCCAAACCGGCAATGGCGTTCCCCAAAAACGGCTGCGGCTTAAATTCCAGTCAACCATATTTTCGAGCCAGTTTCCAAATCTTCCTTCGCCTGTTGATTTTGGTTTCCAGTTAATGGTTTTATTCAGTTCAACCATCCTGTCTTTCAATGCAGTTGTTTTAATGAACCAAGCATCCAGCGGGTAATATAAAATCGGTTTATCTGTTCGCCAGCAATGCGGATAGCTGTGTTCGTATTTTTCAATCTTGAAAGCACGGTTTTCTTTTTTCAGCTTCACGCAGATGTCGACATTCACATCCACATAATTCAGGTCGTCTTTATAATTTTTTACATAACGGTTACTGAACTCGCCAAGGCCATCTACAAACTTTCCCTGCTTATCAACCATTGTGAGTATGCCGATATTATATTTCTTGCCGACCTTAAAGTCATCTGCACCAAAAGCAGGCGCCGTGTGAACAATACCCGTTCCATCTTCAGTCGTCACAAAATCGCCCAACAAAATTTTAAATGAATTTGGGTTATCGATTTTGTTGGCTTCATAAGGAAGCAATTGCTCGTAAGAAATTCCCTCGAGCTGATTTCCTTTGAATTCAGCAAGAATTTTCCACGGAAGAATTTTGCTTCCTTCTTTATATTCATCAAAACTGATGTTCTCATCTTCTGGCTTAAAATATTTTCCAAGCAAAGCTTTCGCGAGAATAACATTAATAGAAAGATGTGTGTAAGGATTAAAAGTTTTGACTAACACATAATCGATATTTGGTCCAACGGTCAACCCAAGATTTGACGGAAGCGTCCAAGGCGTTGTCGTCCACGCTAAAAAGAAAACTTCTCCATCAACAGCATTATTAATTTTTAATTCTTCATTATTAATTACTTTAAACATCGCCACCGCACTCGTATCCTTCACATCTTTATAAGTTCCGGGCTGGTTCAATTCATGTGAGCTTAATCCGGTTCCTGCTGCAGGCGAATATGGCTGGATGCTCACATCTTCATACAGCAATTCTTTATTGTAAAGCTGTTTCAGAATCCACCATAAAGTCTCGATGTAATTATTTTCAAATGTGATGTATGGATTTTCCAAATCAACCCAATAACCCATTTTTTGCGTGAGCTCATCCCATTTGTCTTTATAACGAAGCACTGCTTCGCGGCATTTCTGATTGTAGTATTCAACTGTAACAACATTTCCGTCTTTATCCTTTTTTCCTGTGCCGATATCTTCTTTGGTAATGCCTAATTCTTTTTCAACACCAAGTTCAACAGGCAAACCATGTGTGTCCCATCCGCCTTTTCTTTTCACCTGAAATCCCTGCATGGTTTTATAGCGGCAAACTAAATCTTTCAAAGTTCTTGAAATAACATGATGAATACCGGGCATTCCATTAGCACTCGGCGGTCCTTCATAAAACACAAATGGCGTTGCCCCTTCGCGAAGTTCTACACTTTTTTCAAAAGCCTGGCTTGCTTCCCATTTGCCGAGCATTTCCTGACCTATCGATGGTAAATTCAACTGCTGATATTCCTGATATTTTGAAGGCATGTTATAAAAAGCGGAACAGTATTAAAAAAATGTGTGCAAAGTTACGGAGAAATTAGAGCCAAAATACAATGCAATGGAAGGTTTGAGCAGAAAATTGAAATTATAGCCTGAATTGAAATCAGCAGGCTTTTGGAAGATTGCTTGCAACAAATAGTTAAAAAACCCTCAAAAACACAGTTCGTTTTACACAAATTCTTATTCATTATCCACAATTCGCGCTTTGGCACAATTTATGTTTTTATCAGACCGGACGGATATCCAAGCTTTTGAAAGACCTCCAATATTCTCTTAATGAACATAACTATTTGACTCTTATCTACTTCTGGTCTTTACAAAATTATTCAACATATTCCTGTAATAACAAATTACATGAAAAATCTTTTCTACGGTTTAGGGTTTAGGGGTTAAAAAGGGGGGTATTCCTACTCCCCTTCCTTTGTTTCCTGCCGTTAGACAAACTGATATAGTCCGTAACCTCCCGTTTTTAATCTCTTAATATTTTTAGGAAGAACCCTGTTATTCACGAGTACGACCAATTTACCAATGCCTTGAATTTCCATTTTGGTTTAGGCCAAGTTCTGGAAAAACTACCTTTTTGCCCCTGTTTAGACGAAGCCTCTTTATTAAAGGGGCTTTTTCTTTGTATCGCCTACATAATGAAACAGGCTGATAAAAAAAGCCCAAATAAATTTTTATTACGGGATTAGCTCTTGCTTTTCGACCTGACAGTTTTGTAGATTTTTATAGCGCTCATTAATATTATAATGAACAAAATGAGCCCAGCCAATCCCCAAACCAAACTCATGCTTTGCTTTACGACTGCGAGCATTACAATCGCTACTAAAAAAATAGTTGCGACTTCATTCCAGATGCGGAGCTGTTGCGAAGTGTATTTGTAAACTCCTTTTAATTGCTGTTTGAAAATTCTGTGAAGGGAAATAAAATAGAGGTATAAAAAAAGAACGAAGATTAATTTTATCAATAGCCATCTTCCCGGTTCATCAAACAACACTTTATTCCAACCATCATTGAACATAACAACCGGACCTAAGATTAAAGTAAGAATCGCTGAAGGGATAGTGATTCCGTACCAAAGCCTTTTCATCATTATTTCAAATTGCTCATGCAGAATTTTTTTTGCTTCTTCCGGTTTTGTTTCTGCTTCGGTGTTATAAACAAAAAGTCTCGGCATGTAGAATATGCCTGCAAACCAGGTGATGACAAAGATGATATGGAGAGCTTTGAGATACAAGTTAGTTTCCAGTTTGCAGTTTGCAGTTTACAGTTCTCATATTCTAAGTTTGATTATTAAAACGTGAGTCATTATCAAAGTATCATTTTTGTATCTCCATCACTAAAAGCATTTATCCAACCTGCAATTGTTTTCACCCAAAGCGGATTTGTATTCAGGCATGGAATCATTTCATAACTTTCTCCTCCTGCATTCATGAAAGATTCTTTTCCGCGTATCGCAATTTCTTCCAAAGTTTCCAAACAATCGCTCACAAATGCCGGGCAAACAATCAATAATTTCCTGATTCCTTCTTTTGGCATCTCTTCCAAACGCACGTCAGTAAAGGGTTGTAGCCATCCTTTACCTAATCTTGATTGAAAAGATAATACTGAATTTGCTTGAAGGAATATGTAGTTTTTGAGTAACCAGTTTTGTAGTTTCAAAAACCTGATGGCGATAGCAAGTCTGATGCGCAACAGAAGAGACATTGCAGCAATCATTCACTTTCAAACAATGATTGTGCGTTGCATCACTTTTACGGATATGCCTTCCCGGTACGCCATGATAACTGAACAAAATATGGTCATAATCTTGTTGAAGATATGGCTTGATATTTTCGCTTAATGCGTTGATATAATTTTCTTCGTTGTAATAAGGTTTGATGAAAGTTAATTTGAAAGAATATTTATTCTTCGCATAAATTTCTTTCGCATATTCCACAGCAGTTTCATAAGATGACATTGCATAATGCGGATACAGCGGAACAGCAATCACTTCTTCGAGCTCCGGAATTTTTTTCAGCAAATTATTATATGCAGATTCAACTGTTGGATTGCCATAACGCATAGCAATTTCAACAGGCTCTTCAACGTGTGCTTGTAAAGCTTGTTGCAGTTGTTTAGTGAGAATAACTAAAGGCGAGCCATCCTTCGTCCAGATGGTTTTATATGCTTCAGCAGATTTCGGCGCACGTGAAGGAACAATAATACCATCAACCAAAATTTTCCGGAATAAAAAAGGGTAATCAATCACTCTTCCATCCATTAAAAATTGCGACAGATATTTCTGAACGTCTTTTACTTCAGTTGAATCCGGCGAACCGAGGTTCATTAATATCACTCCACGCTTTTTTTGTTCTGCCATAATCAAAATAGTTTGCAAATGTAATTACTCTATAAATGGATTTTTAAAAAAAACAAATTATAAACGAATTACACCAACACTAAGTTTTCAAATAATTCATGTAATTCGAATTAATTCGTGCCTTCAAATAATATGACGAGAATCAGTTGTACAAATGACATTGCTGTGACATTAAAAAGCAGTTAATAAAATCCTCAGCTATTACTTTTGCGTAGTTCTATTATTAACAGAAAGATGGGAAATAAATCAACCGACATATCACATTTTTTTATTGCGGGCATCAACTACAAAAAAACGGATGCTACGGTTCGCGGGCAGTTTGCTATTAATAATGAGCAGTATCAACAGATTCTTTCCTTAGCTCCTTCTTTTGGCATTAATGAATTGTTCATTCTTTCTACCTGCAACCGCACTGAAATTTATGGTTTCGCGGAAAATATTTCTCAGCTAATCGATTTGCTTTGCACGCAAACAAAGTCTACCAAAGAAGTTTTCACTAAATCATCGTATATAAAAAATGGAATGAATGCGATTGAACATTTGTTCAATGTCGCTGCAGGATTGGATTCGCAGATTTTAGGTGATTATGAAATTGTTGGTCAGATAAAACAGTCTGTGAAATTTTCAAAAGAGCATCATCGCATCAATGCATTCACAGAAAGATTATTTAATTGCGTGTTGCAATCATCAAAAGCGATTAAAAACGAAACAGCTTTAAGCGGCGGAACTGTTTCGGTTTCTTTTGCTGCTGTTCAGTATATAAAAGAAAAAGTAAAAGACATAGCAGGTAAAAAGATATTATTGGTTGGAACAGGAAAAATTGGAAGAAATACTTGCAAGAATTTGGTTGATTATCTCGGCACAAAAAACATCACGCTCATTAACCGCTCTGAAGAAAAATCTTTTTTACTGGCTGATGAACTTGGGTTAATGAATGCTTCCTTTGATAATATTAATGAAGAAATAAATTCGGCTGATGTTATCATTGTAGCTACAAACGCGGAGCAACCAATTATTACAAAAGCAGATTTGATTCTTTCAAAAGAAAAATTGTTGATTGATTTATCTATACCAAATAATATAGAAGCATCTGCAAATGAGTTACCGCAAATTGATTTGGTGAACGTGGATGATTTATCAAAGATTAATGATGCCACTTTGCAAAAACGCGAAGCAGAAATCCCAAAGGCAAAAGCGATTATTGCAGAACATATCGCTGAGTTTATGGAATGGCACGAAATGCGCAAACATGTTCCGGTGCTGAAAGCCGTGAAAACAAAACTCAACGAAATTCATTCAAGCCCTTTATTTGCAGAAGCTGCTAAAATAACTTCTCCTATTATTAATACTGAAGAAAAAATTCAAAAAGTCATCAACGGCATGGCTTCAAAAATGCGCCAGCAGAATACGCAAGGCTGTCATTATATTGAAGCGATCAATGATTTTATTACAAACTAACTTTGTGAGTAGTCAATAGTGAATAGTCAATAATTAAGAACTTTATTCACCATTGACCATTCACCATTCACAATGGGCAATTCTCTAAAAATAGGCACTCGCGAAAGTCAGCTCGCTATCTGGCAAGCCACTCTGGTAAAGGGTTTGCTGCAACAGCATGGAATTGACAGCGAATTGATTTTTATTAAAAGCGAAGGCGATATCGATTTAAAAACGCCTTTGTATGAAATGGGGGTGCAGGGAATTTTTACAAAAACATTAGACGCGGCATTGCTTAGCAATCGCATAGATATTGCAGTACATTCTATGAAAGATGTTCCTACGCAATTAGCAAGTGGCATTGTACAAGCTGCAGTTTTGAAGCGAGGAAATTATAAAGATATTTTGGTAGTGAAAGGTGAGTTGTCAGTTGTGAGTAATGAATTATCAGCGAGTACTTCACTCACCACTCACCACTCACCACTCACCATTGCGACCAGCAGCATCAGAAGAAAAGCACAATGGCTTCATCGCTATCCGAATCATAAAATTGAAAATCTTCGTGGAAATGTAAATACCAGGTTGCAAAAATTACAAACCGAAAATTGGGATGCAGCCATTTTTGCTGCAGCAGGTTTGGAAAGAATAAATCTTCGTCCGCAAAATTCAATCGACTTAGATTGGATGTTGCCAGCGCCGGCACAGGGAGCAATCATGGTGGTATGCCGCGAAGAAGATGATGATGCAAAAGAAAAATGTTTTTTGCTGAATGATGAAGCAACTGAACTATGCACAAAAATCGAACGCGATTTTTTGCGAACATTATTAGGAGGCTGTTCAACACCAATCAGCGCCTTAGCAGAGATAGAAGAAGATGAATTATTTTTTAGAGGTAATATTTTATCGGTTGACGGAAAACAAAAACAGGAAATAGAAAAAATATTGCCGGCTGAAATGGTTATTAATGTTGGCAAAGAAGCGGCGCTTGAACTTTTAGAAAACGGCGGACAAGAAATTGCAGACAGCGTAAGAAATGCGGCAAAATAAAATCACCATATTATCAACCCGACGATTACAGCCTGAAATTATTAATCAGGCTGAAGAAAAAAATACTTTAATAGAAGCTATTTCATTTATTGAAACCGAACCAATCATAAATCAGGAATTAAAAGAAAATATCAGCAGGCTCTTTCAACAGTCATCAAATGTTGTGTTCACAAGCATGAATGCTGTTGAATCGGTAGCATCGCACTTGAACAATATAAAACCTGATTGGAAAATATTTTGCATTGGTTCTGCAACCAAAAAATTAGTGAAAGAGTATTTCGGTGAAAATGTAATCGCCGGAACAGCTGATTCAGCAAGTGGTTTGGCTGATGAGATTATTAATCAAAAAAATATCTCTTCGGTTGTATTTTTTTGCGGAGACAACCGTAGAGACGAATTGCCTGAAAAATTAAAACAACAAAGAATTGAAGTAAATGAAATTGAAGTTTACAAAACTGTTCAAATAAATGAGCAACTAACAAAAGATTACGATGCTATTTTATTTTATAGCCCAAGCGCAGTCAACAGCTTTTTCTCCGGAAATAAGATAAGTAATAAAACAATTTTATTTGCGATTGGAAATACAACAGCAAGCCAAATAAAAAAATTTGCAGCTAATAAAATAATTATTGCCAATGAACCATCAAAAGAATTGTTGGCAGAACAAGCAATTAATTATTTTCAAACAAACTTAACCCACTACTGACCATTCACTATCTACATGCTAAAAAACGATTTATTATTACGAACATTAAGAGGCGAAGCAACGGAACGAACTCCTGTGTGGATGATGCGCCAGGCTGGAAGATATCTGCCTGAATACATCAAGCTGCGTGAAAAATATGCTTTCTTTGAACGCGTGCAAAACCCCCAACTGGCTTGCGAGATAACTATTCAGCCGATTGATATTATTGGAGTGGATGCAGCCATTTTATTTTCTGATATTCTCGTTGTTCCGCAGGCAATGGGGTTGGAAGTGCAATTGATAGAAAGTAAAGGACCGTTTTTACCTGAGCCGATAAAAACAAAAAATGATTTGCAAAGAATCCGTGTTCCGGATGTTCATGAAACTTTGCGTTATGTTTTTGATGCTATCAAACTAATCAAACAGGAATTGAACGGAAGAGTTCCGCTGATTGGTTTTGCCGGCGCTCCGTGGACAATACTTTGTTACATGGTTCAAGGCAAAGGCAGCAAAACTTTTGACGAAGCAAAAGCATTTTGTTATACACAACCTGAGCTCGCACATCAATTGTTGCAAATGATTACGGACACAACCATCGCATATTTAAATGAGCAAGTGAAAGCTGGTGCAGATGCTATTCAAATTTTTGATAGCTGGGGAGGCTTATTAAGCAAAAATGATTTTGAAAATATTTCATTGAAATATATCAGACAGATTGTTGATGCTTTGAAAAATGAAACACAGGTAATCATTTTTGCAAAAGGCGCATGGTATAGTTTGAAAGAAATGAGCGAAACCGGTGCAGCTGCATTAGGAATTGATTGGTGCATCGAGCCGGAAATGGCAAGAAAATTCGCCGGAAACAATATAACGTTACAGGGAAATTTCGACCCTGCAAAATTATTATCCCCAATTCCTGTGATTGAAAGAGAAGTGAAACAAATGCTGAAAGCTTTTGGTAACGGCAAACATATTGCAAATCTTGGTCATGGAATTTTGCCAAACGTTCCGGTTAGCCATGCAAAAGCATTTGTTGAGACGATAAAGTGCTATGGTTTGCGGTGATCAACGCTTTAACCACGAAGCACACAAAAAAATACACGCAGAGAAGAGCAAAGGCTCTTTGTGAAAAACTTTGCACTCTTTGCGGTTAATGAAAAGCTGAATGAAGAACTAAATGTACAAGAGTGCGACGCAACGATGCTTAATAGTATTACTAATGTCGGGCATATTAAAAAATATTATTTGTTCATGAGTGAGGAAGCAAATAAAATATCATCAACAGGGTTCCGTGATGAATGGATTGAATTCATTCATGATTTGCAAAACAAAATTTGTGCAGCATTAGAAGCTGTTGATCGTAAAGCAAAATTTATTGAAGACAAATGGCAGCGCAAGCCAGATGGCAAAGGTGGCGGCGGAAAAACAAGGGTGATAGCAAATGGAAATGTTTTTGAAAAAGGCGGTGTGAATACTTCTGTTGTGTATGGAGAGCTTTCGCGCAAAATGCGTGAAGTGTTGCATATCCCGCTTTCATCACCATCGAAAAATTGGTTTGCATGCGGGTTGAGTTTGGTCATTCATCCGTTGAATCCCTTTGTGCCAACGGTTCATTGCAATTACCGTTATTTTGAATTGACTGATAAGGAAGGCAATATTACTGATTGCTGGTTCGGTGGCGGAACGGATTTAACGCCATATTATTTGTTTGAAGAAGATGCAATACATTTTCATCAGACATATAAAAACGCATGTGATGAATTTGATGCAAAATTTTATCCGTTGTTCAAAAAAAATTGTGATGACTATTTTGTGAACACGCATCGCAATGATGAACGCAGAGGAATTGGCGGAATTTTTTACGACCATCGCAAACCTGACGAAAATCATAGCTTGGCTTTTTGGTTTAACTTTTCAAAGGCTTGTGGAAATGCATTTATTGACGCATACATTCCAATTGTTGAGCGAAGAAAGAATTCATCATTCACCAATGATAACAAACATTGGCAGGAAATCCGTCGTGGAAGATATGTTGAATTCAATTTGCTTCATGATAAAGGAACATTATTCGGATTGAAAACAAATGGGAGAACAGAAAGTATTTTAATGAGTTTGCCTCCGACTGTGAGATTTGAATATAATTATCAACCCAAGCCAGGAAGTGAAGAAGATAAATTGTTGCAGGTTTGTTTGAAACCAAAGGATTGGATTTAAAAGTCTTTGCTTTCTTTGCGTGCATTTTCTTTGCGTCCTTTGCGGTAAAAAATTAACCGCAAAGAAGCGCGAAGGTTTTCGCAAGGAAAATGCGAAGATGAATCTCAAAGAAATTCATAAAACCTTATCTACCTATGACTGAAAACGAATTATCAAATAAAATAATTGGCTTATCAATTGATGTCCATAATGCTTTAGGACCTGGCTTATTAGAAAGCGCTTATAAAGAATGTCTGTATTATAAAATCGGAAAATCCGGGTTATGGGTCGAAAAAGAAAAGCCGATGCCACTGATATTTGAAGAAGTAAAATTAGAATGTGGTTATAGAATTGATTTACTCGTAGAAAATAAGTTACTTCTCGAATTAAAAAGTGTGGAAGCCCAAAATGATGTACATCTTGCGCAAACATTGACATATCTTAAATTAGGGAATTACAAATTAGGTTTGTTAATGAATTTTAATGTAGCAAGAATCAAAGACGGTATTAAAAGAGTTGTAAATGGTTTATAATACTTTGCCTCCTTTGCGTGTATTTTCTTTGCGAATCTTCGCGGTTGAAAATTTAACCGCGAAGATTCGCAAAGTTTTTCGCAAAGTGTGCAAAGAAAAAATATTGCTAAAAAATTTTTATGTATTTACAAAAAAGAAACAGAATTTCTCGTAGCAATGCATCAATTAGAAGCCTTGTTGCTGAAACAACATTAACACCAAACGATTTTATTGTCCCACTATTTATTGATGAAGGTGAAAGCGTGAAAACAGAAATCGCTTCGATGCCGAATTATTATAGGAATAGTTTAGACATCACCGTGAAAGAAGTGAAAGAACTTTGGAGCATGGGATTAAAATGCGTTTTACTATTTGTGAAAGCAAAAGATGAAACGAAAGATAACACAGGAAAAGAAGCGTGGAATAAAAATGGATTAATGCAGCGAAGCATCAAAGCTATTAAAGATGCAGTGCCTGAAATGCTTGTTATGACTGATGTGGCGCTCGACCCATATTCTTCTTATGGCCATGATGGGATTGTGAAAGATGGAGAAATTGTGAATGATGAAACAGTGGAAGCATTGGTGAAAATGAGCATCAGCCATGCTGAAGCAGGTGCTGATTTTGTTGCGCCAAGTGATATGATGGATGGAAGAATCGGTGCCATCAGAAAAGGTTTGGAAGAAAATAATTTTACCAAAGTTGGCATTATGGCGTACAGCGCAAAATATGCTTCTTGTTTTTATGAGCCATTCCGCGATGCATTGGATTCAGCTCCGGGATTTGGTGATAAAAAAACTTATCAGATGAATTATGCCAATCGCATTGAAGCCATTAAAGAAACATTGCAGGATGTTGAAGAAGGCGCGGATATTGTGATGGTGAAACCTGCGCTTGCTTATCTTGATATTATCCGCGAAGTGAAAAATGCAGTGCACGTTCCCGTTAGTGCATATAATATCAGCGGCGAATATGCAATGATAAAAGCGGCAGCAAAAATGGGATGGATTGATGAGAAAAAAGCAATCCTCGAAACATTAACAGCTATAAAAAGAGCAGGCGCAGATTTGATTGCGACGTATTTTGCGAAGGATGCGGTTAAGCTGATTTCGTGAGTGGTGAGTGGTCAGTTGTGAGTTTATCCCAAAAAGTTGAAATTGATTATCAAATTGTACGACTATTTTTTAAACCTAAATCTTTTGAATTATGTTCTTACAATTAGCCCACACCAAACTCAATGTGTATAAACAATCACAAATTCTTGCATTGGAATGTTATAAAATCACAAAACAATTTCCATCAGACGAAAGGTTTGCAATGATTTCGCAAATAAGAAGAGTAGCTTTATCTGTTCATTTGAATATCGCTTAAGGTTGTTCCAGAAAATCTCAAGTAGAAAGAAAAAGATTTTTCGAAATTTCGAGAGGGTCTGTTATCGAAATTGATGCAGCTTTAGATATTGCTAATCAGTTAGCATATACAAATATCGAACAGTTAACTCCTTTGGGAGACGCAATTCTAAAAACATTTAAATTATTAAGTGGCTTAATTGGTAATCAGTGAGTCCGAACATTACTCACAACTGACCACTCACAACTCACAAACAAAATGAATATTGAAAAAAGCAAAACATTATTCGAGCGAGCCCAACTTTCGATTCCTGGCGGCGTAAATTCTCCAGTCCGTGCGTTTAAAAGCGTTGGTGGAACTCCACTATTTATTAGCAAAGCAAAAGGCGCATATTTATATGATGCAGATGGTAATAAATATATTGATTACATCGCTTCATGGGGACCGATGATTTTGGGTCATGCACATGATGAATTGGTGAAAGCAATTCAAGAGAAAGCAATTTATTCAACATCATACGGAGCGCCGACAGAATTGGAAATTGAAATGGCAGAACTTATCATCAGCATGGTTCCTAATGTTGATATGATAAGAATGGTGAGCAGCGGAACGGAAGCCTGTATGAGCGCATTGCGATTAGCACGTGGCTATACTGGTAAAAATAAATTCATCAAGTTTGAAGGTTGCTATCATGGTCATGCTGATTCATTTTTGGTAAAAGCAGGAAGCGGTGTTGCTACGCTAAATATTCAAACTGTTCCAGGAGTTACTGCAGGCGTTGCAAATGACACGCTCACTTGCGCATATAATGATTTAGCTGCTGTTGGAAAACTAATTGAAGAAAATAAAAATCAAATCGCTGCTATTATTGTTGAACCGGTTGCAGGAAACATGGGCTGCATTTTGCCACAACCAGGTTTTTTGGAAGGCTTGCGAAAAATTTGTGATGAAGAAAATATTATTTTCATTTTTGATGAAGTGATGACAGGTTTTCGATTATCGCGAGGTGGTGCGCAGGAAAAATTAAATGTGAAAGCTGATTTGGTTACTTATGGAAAAGTAATCGGCGGCGGAATGCCTGTCGGCGCTTTCGGTGGAAAAAAAGAAATCATGCAGCATATTGCTCCGCTCGGAAATGTTTACCAGGCGGGCACTTTAAGCGGCAACCCGATTGCGATGATTGCTGGTTACACCACATTAAAAATCTTAAAAGATAATCCGCATATTTATAAAGAGCTTGAAGAAAAAACAATTTATCTGCGCGATAATCTACACAAAGTTTTTCTTGCATCAAAAATTCCTTTTGTCATTAATCAGTTTGGTTCGATGATTAGCGTTCATTTCAGCAATCATGCAGTGAATGATTTTGCAAGTGCTGCTTCTGCCAATAATGATTTATTTAAAAAATATTTTCATGCAATGTTGAGCCGTGGAATTTATCTGCCGCCATCTGCATTTGAAAGCTGGTTCCTGAATAATGCGCTCACTAAAAAAGATATTGATTACACGATTGAAGCAACAGAAGAAAGTTTGGCTGAACTTGCTTAACTCGAATATTTACCGCAAAGAGCGCTAAGTTTTTCGCAAAGAAAGAAGCCAAACTTTTCCAAAGCTTATACAGGATTATAAAATTTATCATCAATTAAAAGCTTTGGAAAAGGTTAAACAGCATTTGCGGTTATTAGAAAAGCAGCGTAAAGAATCGAAAGCACAAGTGTGCGACGCAACGATGCTTAATAGAATTACTATCGCCGGTTATACAATAATTTTTTTTCAACTCATCATCTTCTTAATTTTAGCCAACAACTTTTGCATGAACAAAACCCGTTTAGAAGCATTCAGTGATGGCGTGTTCGCCATCATCATCACTATTATGGTGCTTGAAATAAAAGTGCCGCACGGCGAAGACTGGGAATCGCTGAAACCATTGATACCAGTGATGTCCAGCTATGTGCTTAGTTTTTTATTCGTGGGAGTGTACTGGGTGAACCATCATCATTTTATGCATACCGTACATAAGGTAAACGGCGCAATTCTTTGGGCAAATATTCACCTGCTCTTCTGGCTTTCCATAGTGCCTGTTGCGACAGACTGGATGGGAGAATCGCATTTTGCAAAAGTTCCCGTCGCTGTTTATGCGGTGGTGCTTTTGTGTTGCGGCATCGCTTACACAATACTGGAGTATTATGTACAAAAGAAAAACAAGCCTTCGGAAAAATTGCTGAACGCATTAGCAACAGCACATCGCAAATCTGTCTTTTCTATCGTTTGCTATCTTGTAGCGTTAGCTTTTGCATTTATCAACACAATTGTTTCCGCATTGCTGTTTCTGTTGGTTACTCTCATCTGGTTCATTCCTGATAAAAATATTGAACGTGTATTGAGCGAAGAATAAAATAATTTTGCACAAACATCATTTGATTCCTTTGCGACTCTTTGCGTTTTTCTTTGTGTACTTTGCGGTAAAATTTCTTTTAAACCGCAAAGAGGCAAAGGTTTCGCAAAGGGTTCATTATAATCGGCAGCTTTTATACAATAGTTTTTTCAAATGGATTACGCTCTCATCTTAAAAAATATTTCAAAACATATCCGGCTTGATGCGCCGGAAGAAAAATATTTTACGTCGCTGCTGAAAGAAAAAAAAATCAAGCGCAAACAATTTATTCTTAATGAGAATGAAATTTGCATCCATTCTATTTTTGTTACGAAAGGTTGCCTGCGCGGATACAATATCGACCAGAATGGTTTTGAGCACATACTTCAATTTGCTCCGCCCGATTGGTGGATTGCCGATATGTACAGCCTCATCACACAAAAGCCCGGCAACCTGAATATTGATGCGATTGAAGACACGGAAGTTTTATTATTATCGCGGAAAGACCAGGAAAAATTATTTGTTGACGTGCCGAAGTTCGAGCGTTTTTTTCGCGTGCTCACGGAAAAATCTTTGGTCGCTAACCGCCAGCGCATTTTGGATAATATGAGCCTGACTGCTTCGCAGCGCTTCGAAAGTTTTTGCCATCATTATCCCACATTGATTGAACATCTTCCGCAAAAATTGATTGCAGCTTATATAGGAGTTACGCCGGAATTTCTAAGCAAAGTGAAAGCGGAATATTTTAAGAAGCTGTGAAGTATTATGATACCAGCACTGGAACTTCGATTGAACATCGTTGCGTCGCAATCCGTTCATCGGTAGTGCTACTATTGAGCTTTAGTATCCTCCGCAATTTTCATTATAAATAATTTAAGGGTTTATTAGAGAGTCGCCGTCATGTCCCGTTATGGGGGACATCCCAATTTTTTATCATGATGATTTGTTCAGTGGGATTCCCGCCTACGCGGGAATGACGGCGAGTGCGTAAGAAAATTTATGCAATTATTAAATTAATACTGATTTGAAATATCTTTTTTTTCAATAGCTTTTTTATCGAAATCTAATATTTCAATTATGTTGCTAACTGGACTTTTTGGCAAAAATTCAATTGTTGCATAATTTTTTTCTGAATTCATACAACCACAACCCGATTCAAAAGTGTTCAGTGTAACACGATAATTGAAATAATTATCCCAAACAATAACTTTAGTTAAGCTATCATTATCGCCTCCAATATTTCGAATTTCTGTTGGTTGACCATATTTATTAGATAGACCTTTTACAATATCTTCTTTTTCGAAGGAGTATAATTTAGGATTGTAGATTTCGAATTTAATGCTTGCTAATCTATCATCAGAAAATGATGGGTAAACAAAGCCTGTTAGATACTGACCTTGAAACCCCAACGTGTAAACATACATTTCTTTTGCTGCTGGGCATATTCCTGGTGCTTGGCTGAGAACTCCTGACTCAATTAAATTCTTTGCTTGATTTTGAAACTCTTTTCCACTCATCCCAAATTTAAAATCAAGAAAGGTTTTTCTCATTGTAAAATTAAAAAATTCATAAGAACTGAATAGAGTAAGAATTATGAGCAAAACGATTTTAAACCATTTTTTATTAAACAGCATAAACCATTATTTAAGTTTTAGAACGAAAAATATATGAGTTTGTTATTTTATTTCAAGGATAAATGAACTGTTTAATTTCAAAGACCTGTCAGGTTTTGAAAACCTGACAGGTCTTGCGGCAACTTGCCGGTTATAAACCACCGCTCAATAGTACCACCACCGATGAACGGATTGCGACGCAACGATGCTCAACCGGAGTTACTGAAGCTGGTATCATAAAACAGCTATGAGCTTTTAGCTGTGAGCTTCGAGAAGGAGAAATAGCTCGCGGCTCTCCGCTCAAAGCTTGCTCCGCACATTTCTTAATCTACCTTATTGGAAACACGTGGTATAATGTCGGAACTTTGAGCTCATAAAAAATAAATTATGATAAACACAGTACTTCATAAAGCAGCATCACGTGGTCATGCAAACCACGGCTGGCTCGATAGTTATCACAGTTTTAGTTTCGGGAATTATTATAATCCGGAGCGCATTCATTTCGGCGCATTGCGTGTGCTGAACGACGACACCGTTACGGAAGGAAAAGGTTTTGGAAAACACCCGCACGATAATATGGAAATTATTTCCATTCCGCTGGAAGGCGATTTGCAACATGAAGACAGCATGGGCAATGTTGCGGTGATCAAGAAAGGCGACATCCAGGCGATGAGTGCAGGCACGGGAATTTTTCACAGCGAGTTCAACAAGAACAAAAATGCTGCAGTGAAATTTTTGCAGATATGGATTTTCCCGAACAAGAAAAATGTGGAGCCACATTACAGTCAGGTTACATTGAATGTGGAAGACAGGCATAATAAATTGCAACAAGTGCTTTCACCAAATGCGAATGATGGCAACGTTTGGATCCATCAGGATGCATGGTTCAGTATGGGAAAATTTGATAAAGATTTTTCTGTGGGTTATGAGCTGAAGAAAAAAGGAAACGGCGTATATGCATTTGTGTTAAATGGCGATATTACTATTGACGGGCAGCAACTCAACAACAGAGATGGTTTTGGAGTTTGGGATGTAGATAAAATTTCTATCAAAGCAAACTCGCAGGATGCGGAATTGTTATTGATGGAAGTGCCGATGGTTTTATAGACCTCACCCCAACCCCTCTCCAGAGGAGAGGGGCAAATGGATGATAAGGTTTGTTTCATTAATAAATTGAGAAGAATGAAAAAAATTCAAATTCTTGTTATTTGCACTCACGAAGAAATTCTGCAGACCATTCTCAGGTTGGTTAATAATAATGAAAACTGGAATGCAACCGGAACTTCGAATATTGAAAATGCGATTGAGCTTTTTCATCAGCATGTATTTGATTTGATTTTATTAGGAAGTGGGATTAGCGATGAAGAAGAAAATAAAATCAAAAAAATATTCACGCATCAAAATCCGCAGATAAAAATCATTCAGCATTTTGGCGGAGGAAGCGGATTATTAAGTAATGAAATATTTGCTGCATTGAGCGATAATAAAGTGGTAATTTTAATGTGATTGATAATCCGTTTGAAAAATAATATCATAAATTTTATAAGCAACAAAATGGCAAAAGTCAGCGGGCATATAAAACAGGAGCATTTCAAAACCATATTAAGCAATGGCAAACATGAATTGATTGGTGATGAACCGCTAACAAATGGCGGCAGCGATTTAGGGTTTTCTCCAAGTGATTTATTATGCAGTGCGCTTGCAACATGCACTTGCGTTACATTGCGTATGTATGCAGACAGAAAAGAATGGAGGCTGAAAGAAGTGAAAGCGCATATCACATTCACAAGAAACACGGAAAAAAATATCAGCAATATCAAAAGAGAAATTGAATTGATTGGTGATTTGACGAATGAGCAAAGAGAGCGGTTATTATCAATCGCCAATCAATGCTTCATTCATAAAACGCTGACGAATCCAATTGAAATAGAAACTAAATTAGCGTAACAAACTTTTTCTCTCATGAAAGACATCACAAAAAAATATACCAACGGTGAAGTGACAATTGTGTGGAAACCTGCTGTGTGCATACATTCTACTATTTGCTGGAAAGCTGCAACAGGTTTGCCTGAAGTATTTAATCCGATGGAAAGACCATGGATAAAACCGGAAGCATCGACAACAGAAAAAATGGTTGAGCAAATAAAAAAATGCCCGAGTGGTGCTTTAAGTTTTTTCATGAATGGCGAAGAAGAAGAGAACAAAGAAATTTCTGCAGAAAGTATTGTTGAAGTAACTTCAAATGGTCCGTTGTTAGTGTATGGAAATATTACTGTAAAAGACAGCGAAGGAAATGAAACACGCAAAAATAAAGTCACTGCATTTTGCCGATGCGGCTCATCATCCAACAAACCTTATTGCGATGGAACGCATAAGAAGATTGGGTTTCAGGGATGAGGTGGTGAATGGGCAATGGTGAATGGTGAATAAAAAAGTCATTATAAAATAAAACCGGCTGCAGACCGGTTTTTATTTTTTGAATTGAGTTGTTACATAAAAAACTTTTCTGAAACTATTTTCCCGTATTTCATATTATACATATAAAGCTTTTACATGTTGATGTGTTGCTTTCACGCTAATAAATTTTTATCACTTGTCCGTTAACAATTCCCAATACGCTTTTTAAATATGCCGCAACAACTCTGTCCATCGTAACAGGAATATGTCCTGGAAAAGAAGAGAAATAATGTGGTGAATCTTCCACAACTCCGGGGCTTATTGCATTAATGCGCACCTGATTATCCAGTTCGTATGAGGCTGCAAGCACGAAGGAATGAATCGCTCCATTCACGGCGGCAAGATTCGCACTGCCGCGAACGGGGTCATCGGCAAGAATCCCGGAAGTAAGCGTGAATGAGCCTATCGGGTTAATATAATGCTGACCAATCAGCACAAGATTAACCTGTCCCATCAATTTGCTGTCAATGCCAATCTTAAATTCTTTCTCAGTCATTTTATCAAACGCCCCAAAATATCCGGAGCCAGTTGTGCTAATCAGCGCATCAAATTTTCCAGTCTTCTTAAACAATTCTTCAATGGAAGATGCGGAGCCAATGTCAACCTGAAAATCACCGCTCTTTGAGCCAACTTTAATCACCTCGTGATTTTTTTCTAATGACTCCGTAATTTTTTTCCCAAGAGTTCCTGTTGCGCCAACGATAATAATTTTCATCCTGAATTTTTTTTAAGAGTTTTTTATTTTGTCCTCAGCGGCATTGCTACTATTGAACATTGTTGCGTCGCACTCTTGTACAGTTGAAATCCTATTGAACAATGTGCAAGCCGCCACAGAAAATTTATCTTTCGTCCATCAACAGTTTTCGGTTTTAATTTGTTCAAACAAAAATAAAAACCGGCAGAAAAAAATTCCTGCCGGTTCTAACCCATCGGAAATGTGTTAATAGAAAAACTCTTCTGAAACGACTTTGCCATCTGCAACTTTATACACGGCAACTTCGTTCATGGTCATTCTTCCCATACCTTTCATGGTGAGATCAATTACTGCAGCAACACTAAAATAATTCCCCGCAATAATCGGGTCGCTCACTGTGTTGCCGTGAATGGCTTCAACCATGCTCTGGAACTGATGCCCTTTTTCAACGATGGCATTTTTTCCTTTCACGTTTTGCAATCCGGGTGAATTTTCAGGCTCAGTACTTGTAGCATCATCTGCATACAATTCTTGCTGAGCAGTTTCGTATTGACCGTGGCGGCAAAGCTCTGTCAGGCGATTTGCAATTTGTTCAATTGACATAGTAATAAAATTTTAGAAATTAAAGTTGTGGTATTTTTTCGGAATGCAGGATTAATAATTTGTTAGCAGCTTCTCTTGTTTTTTACCGCAGAGTTATACAGGGTCGTTTCACAGAGTTAAACAGAGTTTCTCTGTGTTTCAGCTCTGAGTAACTCTGTGGTCATTTCTTTTAATTAAAGCGATTGCAAAAATTTTATAAGCTGATTTCGCTGCGTGCTTGTTAGCTGCATAAACTGCTGCTTCGCATTTTTTGCTTCACCGTCATGCCAGAGGATTGCTTCTTCTAAAGTTCTTGCGCGACCATCGTGCATATAATAGGCGATGCCATTTGCAGTTGGCAACAAGCCAATTCCCCACAGCGGCGCGGTTCTCCACTGATTGCCGTTGGCTAAATAATCAGGGCGATTATCTGCTAATCCATTTCCCATATCATGCAATAATAAATCGGTGTAAGGATGTATGCGCTGATTGCTGATTTGCGGAAGCGTAACATCAACGGCCGTTTGAATTGTTGGGCGATGACATCCGGAACAATTAATCTGGTTAAATAAGATTGCACCTTGCTTCACATCATCATCCGTCACATTCCTGCGTGCTGGGACTGCCAAAGTTTTTACATAATACACCACATCGTTCAGCAAGCTATCGACCAACTCCGGTTGCACATCACCGTGAACAACGTTCATCTGAGTTTGGCTGAAAGCGCTCTCAACAGGCTGCACGTAGCTGGTAACGCCCATATCCTGCTGATAAGCTGTTGCAACCTGCACTAATAATGTTGGCGTGTTTGCTTTCAATCCAAATCTTCCCAGCTCCGTTTTTTTTGTGTAAGGGTCGTAAACATAATTTTCTTTTCCTGTGATGCCATCGCTGTTCGCATCATTTGCATCAACAAAAGAAAGTATTGTGTTTTCAGGAATATTTTCGAGCAAACCCAGCCCTACTAATGGCGGCGCCAATCTTGGCGACAATAAATAGCCTGAAGGCAAAGGCAGGTACGGATTTTCAAGGGCATAAGCAGGTTGCCTTAATGTTACTGTTGTTCCATCAGGATAAGTCACAGGCAAATCAGTGTAATTTATATTCACAGTTGCTTCGGGCTGTGCGCCGATTACTGCCTGATCTTGAATCTGTGTCCCGAAACCATCGATCGCTAACGGACCGCCATTTGCATCTGTGCCAGGCTGGCTGATGCGCATTAATAAACCCGAAGTCGCAAAGCCTGCAGTTGGAATTCCTTCGCCATCATTGCGATGACAGTTCACGCAGGAAATATTATTAAATATAGGCCCAAGGCCTGTGAAAATCGGCGATGGCGGCGCAACAAAAGTTTGGTCGAATGTATTATCACCTGCATTGTGCACAAATTCATTTCTTGCACTCAACCCATCAAACGCATTGGTGAATGCTTTTGATGAAGCATCAAAAACGGTTGCTGCACCAGCGCTCAAACGTTCATCATATCCACTCTCAGAAAAAACTTCTGCTTTGTGGCACATGCTGAATGAAGCAACAAAAATCGCAATAGCTGATATGACGAAAATTTTTTTCATTTTTTTGTGAATGATAAATGAAATAATTATTGACCATTCACCGTTGGCCTTTCACCTCCTAATCTTTCACATTCTCTTTCAGGAAATTGGTAAGATCATTTGCCAGCAAGCTTTGCAGCGTTTGCAACTGCGTTAATGTTTGTTGCACCTGCACACGCTGATCAAAAATTGCCTGCTCATATCTTTCTGTGATGTTGCTGAATGAATTTATAGTTGCAGTAAACTGCGCTTGTATCTGATTATCTAAACTTTTATTTTTTGCAGCCACTAAATCTTTCATGCCCAAACCACCATTTAATCCCAGATAAACATTTTGTGCACCGATAATATTGTTTTTAAAATCTGTCAGAGAATTATCTGAATAAGGTGATTCAGTAATTGTTGAATCTTTGTTTATATAAGGCGCATACATTTTTCCATCGGGATCGGGCTCGCCAACTTCATTGCAAATGCCCGCCATTCCATTGTCGCCGGTAATATCTAAAAAGAAAGAAAGCTTTGTAGGATAAACCTGATTTCCTGAAGTGCCTGCTGTGAGTACTGCCTGCTCATAATTAACCGGAGATGAAATCCAACTTTGCAATAAGGGCTGAACATTATTATTCAATATATCTGAAGAAAGGCTTACAAGATATTGGAATTCTCTTTGCGTGAAGCTTGATGCCGTTCGTGCGGCATATTCGCCGTCACGAAAAATAAGATATTCAATCGGATGATAACCGCGTAGGTTTTGTTGCAGGTTCTGAATATCGCTAACCTGCAACGGATTGTTGCTTGCTAATAATGAATCCATCTGAGTGTGATCGGTAGGCCATGTGTCCGTGTTGGGATCGTAATCATATGCCTCGACTGGCCCAATCAAAAAGCCTTCGCACCGTTCCCAAACTGTGCGTATATTTTTCCATGCAACTTGTGCAGTTTGCAGATTTGCATCTGTGGGGTTGGCTTGGAGATTTGTGATGGCTGTATTCAGTGCGGCGGCGACACTGATCAGGCTATCGTATTGGGGAAGTGCAGTGCTGTTTGTAAAATTATTTATGACCTGTTGTTCAAGTGTTGTAAAATCTGTGGTTGATTGAGTATTGTTATTTGCTTTATTGCATGTAATAAATGATAATGCTATAAGAACAATAACGGGAATAATAATTTTTTTCATGCTCACTGTGCTTTTAAATGAATGATTAATTTATCCTGATTTATTGATGTCGTATATTGTTTCAATGAACGTTCTGCAGGGCCTTTGGTCACTTTGCCATCTTTATTAAACTGGCTTCCGTGCAAATTGCACGTATATCCATTACCGTTAGGCGTTAGCTGATTTTCCTGATGCGTGCATTGCAAAAGAAAAGCCTGATAAGAGTTATCTTCTTTCTTCATAACCGATATATCATAATACCAACCTTTCGGCCGAACGAACTGCAAATTGGATTGAGCAAAACCTGCAACCGGGATCTCGATTTCATTATTCACCACTTCAGTTTTTATTACGTTATAAGCCGGGCTGCATGCAGTGAGCTCAGAAAATAAATATCCGGCACCTGCCAGCAGGCAAACATTACAGGATGATTTGATGAATTTTCTTCGTTGCATAATTTTTTAGAATGTCAGAAAGACCCGAAGTCTGTA
Source organism: uncultured Bacteroidota bacterium (assembly GCA_963718975.1). Taxonomy (GTDB): domain Bacteria; phylum Bacteroidota; class Bacteroidia; order Chitinophagales; family Chitinophagaceae; genus Puia. The sequence continues at coordinate 47,185 of CAVRBD010000003.1, forward strand.
AAGTCAGAAAGAAAATCGCTAAATCTTGAAAAAGCTTCCGGTCTATCTGACTTTACAGACTTTCGGTCTTTTATCAAAATGAATACCCAATCCCTAAATTCAAAAACTGATTGTTCTGTCTGTATGGCAACGCATTCGGCGGCGGGTTGATTACCAGCTCAGGATTTTGTTCGCCTGTGTGCAACAATCTAACATCCGCCTTGATCGTGATATTTGGGATCGGCATGTAATTAATTCCCGCAATGATGTGTGTTTGTTTTAATGTGCCATCATAAATGCCATTTGAAGGAACGCTTGAATTCATATTCAAAATCTCGCACCTCGCAAACGTGATGAACTGTCCATCTTTATGTTTGCTGAATAACCAATCATAACCTAATTCTGCGTATGCACCATACAATGCGGAAGCTGTATTTTTTGCATACGCCGCATTTATTTTATCTGCATCGGGATAAGATATATATGTGCCCAATACTTTTATGCCAACGCCATTTTTTGCAAATTGCAAATCAGCTTCGCCCAAATAAATGGGTGTTCCAAATGCACCGCTATTGAGATCAAGACTATCGGCACCACGCGGGCTCAAGCCAACCGTTCCGCCCATATAACCAGAAACCTGAAATTTAAAATCACTCACGTGACATTGAAGAGAAGCAGTGACAGCAAGATTATTAGCCGATGCATTGCTTCCCAAACCTTCGCCTTCGCCTAAACCAGTATCGTGTTGAAAATTTGCGCTGTTCAATCCATTTATTATCGCAATGCTGTAATTCAACGGAAAGCGGTTCAATGCACCATAAAAACCTACCCCAATTTCTCTCCATGTTGTCGGGATAATCAATTGCTCTACCATCGGCCTTTCAACGCCATTGAAATTTACCGGCAAATGATTTTCATTGGTGATGCCGATGCGCGGTGTAAACAAACCTGCAATAATGTATTGACGCGGATTAAGATTGAATTTCAAAAATGCCTGTTCCATCGCAACGTCGCCTTGTCCGCTAGAATGCTCATCACTGTTAGTGCCTGCCACTACTGCGTTTTCAACTTCCAGCTCAGTAAAGAGACTTATTTTTTCATTAAACTTATGGCCAACAAACAATACAGCCCGATCCAATGCAACCATCGATTGGTGCGCATTAAAATTCCTTTGGTACAATGCGCTGCCATAACCAGAGATAACCGTTTTGTTATTATTAGCGCCACGGTTCAAAGAATCTTCGCTCGTCAGCAATTGCTGCGCTTTTGTTTTATACTGAGCCTGTGCAGTTGTTATTAAAACCAGAAATGGAAATAACAAAATGCATTCTTTCATTCTTCTCATAATTGCTGCAAATTTATCCAACTTAGAAAGCCAACGCTTACGGATTCAGTAACACAGTTTATACAATCAGGAAAAAGAAGTTAAAAATCAGGTGTAACTTTCTGTAAATTTTTAAGGTTATGAAACTCATTATTGTTAGCGCAGCATTTTGTTTTTTATTGGCAATGATAATAAGCTGCAACACACAACCTTTACCTGATAATAGTCAAGCCAGGATTGATTCTTTAAATAAAATAATCGGTCAGTTAAAACCAGGATTGGGAGAATTTATGCTTCAGATAAAATATCATCACGATTCACTTGGCAAAGCCATAGCAAATAAAGATTATGAACGAGCCGCGTATGAAGTGGATGAGATAAAAGAAACGACTGAAAAAATTGAGCAATTAAACATCACGAATGATAAGCTCCAAAAACCTTTTGCTATTTTTTTCGATAAATATTTGCAAGCACCTTTGCAAGTTCTTGCTGACGCCGCTTCAAAAAAAGACGATGCTTCGCTGAAAACAAATTTCATATCGCTCACAAATAATTGCAATAGCTGCCATCATGAAAATAATATGGCGTTTATGAAGATACAATGAACGGTGAATGGTCAATAGCGAATGGTGAAAGTTACACGATACGCATTTGCGTTTAATAGTAAAAGTAATTTGTGTGTTCCCGGCCAATTGCTGCTATTAAACACTGTTGCGTCGCACTCTTGTACTGTAGAAATTCTATTGGGCAATGTGCAACAGTCGTTACTAATTCATACTTGCAATAAATCGGTCATGAAGAAAATTAATGGAAGAGCAATTCACAAGGCTTCAAACCTGTGTGTTTTTTGAAAGCGGTAGAAAAATGTGAGATGGAAGAATAGCCAAGCATCACCGAAACATCCGTTACGCTCAATCCTTTTTCATACAATAAATACCTTGCGTGCTCCATGCGCTGGCTTTGGTAAAAATCAAAAATAGTTGTGCCGAACATTTCTTTGAAACCTTTCTTCAAATAACATTCGTTGATCGCCACTTTGCGGCTCAATTCTTTTATTGTTAATGGCTCACCAATGTGCTGCAACAAAACCTCTCTTGATTTGATTATTTTTTCACGGTCAGCTTCATTCGCTAAAAATTTGCATTGAAACCCCTCTACTTCTTTTTCGCCAAGCATACATTCAAGGCTGTACAAAAGAAGCATCTGCATTTGCGCATTGATGTAAATATTTTCCATGCTGCCTTTATGCGTGTTGTTCAGCAAGCCTTCCAAAACCATGCGGCTTCTGCTGCACAACGATAATATTTTTGAGAAAGAAGATCGGTGAGTGAAGTTCAAAATATTATCAGTAAGTGTGTCATTCAACTTTCGCGGCTTCACAAACTGCGATAAATGAACAGGCGAAAATTTGAAGCTGAGTATATCAACACTTTCGGTGCGCTCGCCGCAATTGCGCGATGCGCTTAATTTGCACGAATCGCATTCTGTATCTTTCTGTTTACAATAAATATTTCCGGCAACACAAAAACGAAGCTCGAGATAATTTTCTTTGGGCTCATTTTTTTTATAGTGATAAACCATCATGCCCATATCTTCCATATTCCATTGCGGATGTTTTGCATAACGCTTAACGGCATATTGAACCGAGCCCGGAATTTGCTGTTCCTTTTCCTGTAGTAATACAAGGTCATCAACCATTATTGGTTGTTTGTATGAAAGCGTCAAAATATCCTGCGGGTGAAACATAAAGAGTGCAAATTTAGGGTCGCAACGCCAATATTCAAGCACTTTTTACTGTTGTTAAGGAACACGCTGTTTCATGACCGTTCCATGACTTTGATCACACAAAATTGAAAGTGAAAAAATGAAAGGTTTTTATTAAAAAAAATGAGCAAAAATGAACCATATAAAAACTGTGGAGAGCCCTATTTTCCGTACCTTTGCGAACTCTATCATTTATTACTTAACAGTAAGGATTTTCACAATTTTATGAGCGATACAACACAGGAAATTTTATCTCCCGAAAGCAATGCCTATGGAGCTGACTCGATTCAGGTTTTGGAAGGATTGGAAGCGGTGCGCAAAAGGCCGGCCATGTATATCGGCGATGTTGGCGTTAAGGGATTGCACCATTTAGTATATGAAGTAGTTGATAATTCCATCGATGAAGCACTTGCGGGATATTGCAAAAATATTATTGTTAATATTCATGAAGATAATTCCATCAGTGTTATAGATGATGGCCGTGGCATTCCGACCGGCATTATGAAAAAAGAAGGAGTGAGTGCTTTGCAGATAGTAATGACTGTTCTTCATGCCGGTGGAAAATTTGATAAAAACACTTATAAAGTTTCAGGAGGGTTGCATGGAGTAGGTGTTAGCTGTGTGAATGCATTAAGCAGCGATCTTAAAGTAACCGTGCAGCGCGAAGGAAAAATATTTGAACAGGAATTTAAAATAGGTATTCCGCAATATCCTGTTCGCTCCATTGGGGAAAGCGATAAAACAGGCACTGCTATTCACTTCTGGCCTGATGCAAGCATTTTTATCACCACAACTTATAACAGAGATATTTTAGAAAGCCGTTTGCGGGAACTTTCTTTTTTGAATAAAGGCATTTCTATTATCCTCAATGACCTTCGCGAAAAAGATGATAACGGTAATACCTATACGAAAACATTTTTTAGCCACGGTGGTATTATTGAATTTGTAGAAATGCTCGACAGCAATGGAGGCCGCAATGCTTTGTTGCCACAGGTTATTTTTGTTGAAGGCCATGATGAAGCAACTAATGTAGCGGTTGAAGTGGCACTTCGTTATAATGATAGTTATAGCGAACATATTTATTCTTACGTCAATAATATTAATACCATTGAAGGCGGAACACATGTAGCTGGCTTCCGCCGTGCGCTCACAAGAACTTTCAAAAGTTATGGCGATAAGCAGAATGCTTTTGAAAAAGCAAAAGTTGAAATTGAAGGAGATGATTTTCGCGAAGGATTGAGCGCTATCATTTCTGTAAAAGTGCCTGAGCCACAATTTGAAGGCCAGACAAAAACAAAGCTTGGCAATAATGAAGTGAGCGGCGTTGTTGATTCAACTGTTTCAAAAGTATTAGAAGCGTATCTTGAAGAAAATCCGAGAGAAGCAAAAAATATTATCCAGAAAGTAATTCTTGCAGCGCAAGCCCGCGCAGCTGCCAAGAAGGCAAGAGAACTCGTTCAACGCAAAAGTGTATTAAGCGGCGGCGGTTTGCCTGGTAAATTGGCCGACTGCAGCGAACGTGATCCTGAGCGTTGCGAATTGTATTTGGTTGAAGGTGATTCAGCAGGCGGAACCGCTAAACAAGGCCGTGACCGTGGCTTTCAGGCTATTCTTCCATTGCGCGGAAAAATCCTGAACGTTGAAAAAGCCATGGAGCATAAAATTTATGAGAACGAAGAAATCAGGAATATGTATACTGCGCTTGGCGTAACAGTTGGAACGCCCGAAGACCCCAAAGCTTTAAATATCGCGAAGCTTCGTTATCATAAACTCATTATTATGACCGATGCCGATGTAGATGGAAGCCATATCGCAACACTGATACTAACTTTCATTTATCGTTATATGAAAGAACTGGTACAGCAGGAGTATGTTTATATAGCCCAACCTCCATTGTATTTGGTGAAGAAAGGAAAAGAACAGGCTTATGCATGGAATGAAGAACAGCGAAAAGCATGGATACAAAAATTTGCAGCAGGAAAAGAAGATAGCGTAAGCGTGCAGCGATATAAAGGTTTGGGCGAAATGAACGCATCGCAATTATGGGACACCACAATGAACCCAGCTACACGAACACTAAAACAAGTAACCATAGAAAGTGCCGCAGAAGCTGATCGCGTTTTCAGTATGCTGATGGGCGATGAAGTAGCACCACGAAGAGATTTTATTGAGAGCCACGCAAAGTATGCCAAACTGGATGTGTAAAACATTATTTTCACACAACAATCGGGTTTCGTAATATTATTTATCTTTAACTTGTCAATAAAATATAATTGATATCGATTTGCAGATTACTAACCATTTAAAACTATATAACACATGTCAACGGTAACACTTACAGCATACAATGTAAAAACAAAAGAAAAGAATGTTCCTATGAAGGATGCAGTTATCACCAAAACTGCGAAAGGCGCTTACATGGCGCAAGGCAATGACGGAAAAGGGAACAAGCTCACCACATTATTAGGAGAAGAAAAAGCGCTCGCTGCCATCAAGGCCGGCATCGCAAAAAAAGGCTGGTAACCTTTTTGAAATTATTACTCATTCTTTGATCTCTCTCTGATTAAGGAATTAAACTGTTGTGGAAATAATAAAGCCTCTGCGTTTATAATGCAGAGGCTTTTTATATAGAAGAGCACAGACTCAGATGAAATCGAGGTGTTTGTAATGTTGGCCCAGGATATTTTTATCATCGGCTGACAGCCATTTATTCAAAACTGTTGCATACACATCTTTAAAATCAACTTTATATTTCAGATCGCCTTCGTTCAGATCATTCAAATCAGGCATTTCATTTATCAATCCTTTTTGTTTCAATCCACCACTTACCAAAAACATGCTATTAGCAGTTCCGTGATCAGTGCCTCCGCTTGCATTTTGTGAAACTCTTCTCCCAAATTCTGAGAAAGTCATTAATAGAACATCCTGAAAGCGGTTGTTTGATTTTAAATCTGCCACAAATGCTTTCACGGCATCGCTCATTTCTGTGAACAAACGCTGCTGCTCGTTCTGCTGGTTCACATGCGTGTCAAAACTTCCGAGCGACAAATAATAAACTTTCGTGTTGATATCGGAAAAAATCAGCGAAGCGATTGTTTGCAGGCTTTTTCCCAATCCTGTTTTCGGATATTGAGACGATGAAGGATGAAGCTTGCTTTGCTGAAAAATATAATCTGCGCTTGATAAAGTTTCAGCCATGGTTTTATACAAATAATCTACTGGCTTTTCGTCTGCAGCATTTTTATGATCAGCCAAAACATCTTTATAATATTTGTTGCGGCTTGTATTGTATAAGCGGCCAACATCTTTCATTGCAATCCCTTTCAATTTGTCGCCTTTCAAAGCAAGGCTAAGAACATCATCAATTTCCAAAGCTTGCGTTGGTTTATCGCAACCCTGGCATTGTGCATCCAAATATCTTCCTAACCATCCTGTATACACGTAATTATTACTTTCGCTTGCTGTTTGCCAAATATCCATGCTTCTGAAATGCGAACGGTCTGGATTTGGATAGCCAACACTGTTCATTATGCCCAGGCTTCCATCATCAAATAATTCTTTAAAACTGACGAGCGATGGGTGAAGCGCAACATCATCAGTAATTGATAATGTTTTGTCTTTTTCAATTCCTAAATGTGGGCGCGAGCGGTAATAAATATCATTGCGAACGGGAATTACAGTGTTCAATCCATCATTGCCGCCGCTCATTTGCAGCACTATGAGCACTTTATTTCCCGGTGGCACCATCGCCGGCTTCTCGAATGCTTTCAAAAATTTTGGCAACATCAACGACGTTGTTGCCAATGAACCGAGCTGTATGAATTCTTTTCGCTTGATTAACATGCTTATTTTATTTAGCGTTGAGCCTTAGCATAGCTGATATTCCGGCGTGCTCATCAATTGTATCGTTGCTGTTTTAATAAAACTGTCCTTTCCTGTTGAATCAATATATTTTTTTAAGCTTTCATCGCTTAGGTGTGATTGCGTTTGCAAAACAGTTTTGCTGATTTCAGCAATCAGGTTTTCTTTTTGAACTGAGTCAAATTTTTTCAAATAATCAGCCCAGAAAACTTCGGCTTTAATAATTTGTGAGCCGTTAATTTTCCCTAGCCCCTTCACTTTAAAAGAATTTTCGTTCATTTCTTTTCTTCCCATCATTACATCATCATCATCTTTCGGTTTCATTTCAAATTCGTCTGCAGCATAAATAATTTGCGGTATCCTCAAACGGAACATTAGTGAAGAGCTGTCAATCCAGTTTGTGCCGCCCGGCCATCCGGCTACATTTGGCGGATAAAACAATAATTGCCCGAGCACAGCCTGAAGGAGCAATTGCACTTCTTCGTTTTCAATCTTCATAGGTATCATCCGGCGGATACCTACAATCAGCTCAACAGGCGATTTGATTTTTGCGCCAATATTTTTTTCTTCATAAAACCAATCGCTCGTAAAAATATCTTCCAGCAAAGATTTGATATCATAGTTGCTTTGATAGAACCTGTTGCCAAGCCAGATTGCTTTTTGTTCATCCACATTATCATTTACCAAAAAGCGATATAATTTTTTTGAAATGAAATGTGCAGTTTCTTTTTGCTGCAATAAAATATTCAGCACATCATCGCCATCAAAAGTTCCTGTTTTGCCAAGCACTGTTTTATCATCATTATCATGTTGAAATTTCCTGAACATAAATTCGCCCTGCAAATTCGCGCCCCAGCCTGTGAAAGCTCGTGCAGCTTCTTTCACGTCTGTTTCGGAATAATTCCTTCTTCCCATCGTGAAAAGTTCCATCACCTCACGTGCAAAATTTTCATTGGGATGATCCTTTTTATTTTGATTGTTATTGAGAAAGTTGATCATGGCTGCGCTCTTGCTCACTGCGCGAAGAAGATCGCCAAAATTGCCAAGTGCATTTTGGCGAATGATATCCAATAAAAGTTGTTGATAAAAAATATTAAGGTTGCGCGAAGCAAAATGCCCGTGCCAGAAAAAACTCATTTTTTCGCGAAGCTGAGCATCGCTCTGCACCATTTCACTCAGCCATGCGAGGTTGAGGCTTTTTATATCATGTTCAGACTGTTTGCGGATCTGCTTTTTTTCATCTGCAGAAAGATCCGATTTTTTTAGCTTCTGCATATCGTCCATTCCCATCATTAATCCCTTGAGCTCATTGTCTGCAACGTCAATATATTGTGGAGATTTTGAAGAATCTTTTAGAATTGATTTGAATAGCGTTTTTTGAGAAACAGTTACGAGCTGGCTTAAATCCTGCGCTTTCGGGCCAAAGCCTACACGCCACATCAAATGCTGGTTTTTCAATTGATTGCTAACAACCATCTATTCAATTTTCGTTTTGACTAAATGTAGAACGGAAAGTTTAAATAAAAAGTTTAGCAAACCAGCAATAGATATGCACATTAACTAATTGCAGAAGCTCCGAAATAGGTATGTAATGCTTCCGGCAACAAAATACTATTTCCTGTTTGATGATTTTCCAACAAACAGGCAACGATGCGCGGCAATGCAAGTGAACTGCCGTTCAATGAATGCAGCAATTGTGTTTTATTATTTGCATCTTTAAAACGAATTTTCATTCTGTTTGTCTGAAAGCTTTCAAAGTTGCTGACAGAGCTTACTTCCAGCCATTTTTGCTGAGCGGCGCTGAACACTTCAAAATCGTAGGTCTGCGCAGATGTGAAACCCATATCACCGCCACATAATTTTAAAATGCGATAAGGGAGCTGAAGAGTCTGCATAGCTTTTCAATATGATTCACCATTTCTTCCAGCACATCATAACTTTTTTGCGGATCTGCTAATTGAACAATTTCCACTTTGTCAAATTGATGAAGACGGTTCAATCCACGAACATCTTTTCCATAGCTTCCTGCTTCTCTCCTGAAACAAGGAGTGTAGGCTGTCATTTTAATTGGCAGATCATTTTCTTTCACAATCTCATCTCTATAAATATTTGTGATGGGAACTTCCGCAGTTGGTATTAAATAAAATTTGTCTTCATTTACATAATACATCTGTCCTTCTTTGTCTGGTAATTGTCCGGTGCCAAAAGCTGTTGTTGCATTCACCATCAACGGCGGCTGATATTCTTTGTAACCGGCTGCAGTGTTATAATCCAAAAAATATTGAATCAACGCACGTTGAAGTTTTGCGCCCTTGTTCACATAAAAAGGAAATCCGCTTCCTGTAATTTTATTGCCCAATTCAAAATCAATCAAATTATATTTCTTCGCTAAATCCCAATGTGGTACTGCGTTTGCCGGAAGCTGTGGTTTGCTTCCTCCTTCTCTTACAACAATATTATCCTCCGGTGTTTTGCCGGCAGGCACTTGCGTTGATGGAAGATTGGGTAATAGTAGAATTTTTTCTTTTAATTGATTTTCTATTGCAGTTAGCTCTTGACTAAAATTAATTCCGGCAGATTTTGCTAATGCAACAGACCTTTTAAAAGATTCTATTTCTTCTTTTTTATCTTTTTTTATCAGTTCACCAATTTGTTTTGAAGCCAAATTTATAACGGATTGTGTCCCATCTAATTTTAATTGCACTAATTTCCTTTCATTATCTAATGAAATGACCTCATCAACAAGATTTAATTCTTTAAAGTTTCTTACTGCTAATCTTTCTTTCACAAAATCCTTATTATCTCTTATGAATTTCACATCTAACATTTCCTGAAATTTTTTGCAAAGGTAATTGTTGGTCAGCAGAAGAACAACGCAGCAATCGTAAATAAGAAATGAGAAATCATCAATTAGAAAGTAACTTTATGAAAACCTATATTATGATTGATCAAAGCATGATCACCACAAGCATTGTACTTGATGGTTATAAAATAACAAAAAACCTGGGCATAGTAAGAGGCATCACCGTTCGCTCAAGAAGCTTGATCGGCAATATTGCCGGTGGTTTGCAAAGCCTTGTTGGCGGCAGGCTTTCGGTGTATGTTGATTTATGCGAGACTTCGCGTGAAGAAGCATTTCAGCATTTGATCCAGCATGCGTCGGAACGAGGCGCAAATGCCATTATCAATATGCGCTATGATGCTAATGAAATTACGGATGGCATTACTGAAGTGCTTGCTTATGGAACAGCTGTTGTTGCGGAAAAAATTTGATTGATAAAGGCACAAGAAGTAAGATACAAGGCACAAGGCTTGACTAAATGCATCTTCTTGTACCTTGAAAGCTTGTTAATTGTATCTTATTCCTCGCAACTTATTACTTACTATTTTTCTTCACATACACATTAGGGTTATGCAGGTGCATAAAACGCGCTGGTTCTTCAAGTGGTGTAAATCCATATTTTTCATACAGAGCATGAGCGTCTTTTGTGCCGAGCATCCATCTGCGCAAACCTTGCAGGTCAGGATGGTTGATGATTATTTCCATCATCCATTTGCTCAATCCTTTGCCTCGGTAATCCTCTTCAATAAAAACATCACCCAGATAAGCGAATGTTGCTTTATCAGAAACAATTCTTGCAAAACCAATCTGCTTTTCATTTTCGTACACACCAAAACAGATAGAGCCATCAATTGATTTTTTGACAATTGCCAATGGGATATTTTTTGCCCAATAAGATTTTTCAGAAAGATAATTGTGGATGTAAGCTATATTCAATAAGGTTTTATCATCTGAAATAATAAATTGTTCCTTTTCCCAGATCATTGGAATTGTTTTTATAAAAGTAAAAAAGAAGCGTCAAGGCGCAAGAGCTTCTTATGCCTTGTTTCTTATGCCTTGAAAACTTCCTTACTACTATCTTTGCAGCATGACAGATGCGCAAAATGATTTGCAAACAAGATGGTGGAACCTGGAAGCGAGGCTGGCAGAGCGCTTCGGAAAGAAGCCAGATATGGAAGCCATTTTATTTTTAATCGGCGTTCAGGAGTTTGGTGATATAAGAAAGAAATTCGGCAAAGAACAAAAACAGGATTTGATGCATGTTGCTGTATGCAGTTTATTTGCCCAGAGTGGATATTACGAATTAGAAAAAGTAGATGAGGATGGTTGGCCGCATTTCAAACAATTAAAAGCATTGCCTACAATGAACATGATTGAACAGGAAAATTTTTTGAAAGACCATGTGCTCTTATATTTTGAGCGCATTGGGTTTTGATAATTTATTTGCTACAATGCCATGCAAGAATGATCTTAATAACATTTCTTCGAAATTTTTTTGGTAATAAAACTACGATGCTCAAAATTTCAACTGCGGTTTTTCTTCTTTTCATTTTTATTTATTCATGCAATCCTAAACTGGCTAACGGCCTACGAAAAAATGACCTAAAAAAAGATGTTGAGTTGATTACAGACAAAGGAACAATGATTATCCGCCTCTCAGATTCCACTCCACTTCATCGTGATAATTTTTTAAAGCTTGCCAAGCAAGGATATTTTGACAGCATGCTCTTTCATCGTGTTATAAAAGATTTTATGATCCAGAGTGGTGACCCAAACAGCAAGCACGCAAAACCCGGAGAGCAATTAGGTGATGGCGATCCGGGTTACACAATACCGGCAGAGTTTAAGCCCGGCTTGTTCCACTATAAAGGTGCAATTGCCGCTGCAAGAACGGGCGATGATGTGAACCCACAAAAAGCCAGTAGTGGGAGCCAGTTTTATATTGTTGAAGGAAAGAAATTCACCGAAGAAACTTTTCAAAAAGCAGAAAAAAGAACAAGCAGAAAAATATCGCCGGAACAAAAAGAAGTATATATGACCAAAGGCGGAACGCCTCATCTTGATGGCGGCTACACTGTTTTTGGCGAAGTGATAAGCGGGTTAAACGTTGTTGATTCTATCTCATTAGTGAAAACTGATTCAAATGACAGGCCTGTAACGGATATTCACATCATAAAAGCAATGCTTATAAAAAGAATTAAATAATTCTTAAACAGCTAGAAGAATTCCAAAGCGTTTTTGTAATCTTTGCAACACAAAATTTTTTACCATGAACTTTCCTGAAAACCTGCACTATACAAAAGACCATGAATGGGTAAAAATAGAAAGCGGCGATATTGCAATAATCGGCATCACTGATTTTGCGCAACAAGAGCTTGGTGATATTGTATACGTAGAAATTGAAACTGTAGGTCAAACACTTTCAGCCGAAGCTGTGTTCGGCACAGTAGAAGCTGTGAAAACAGTTTCTGATTTGTATCTGCCAGTTGATGGGACAATCACAGAAGTGAACCCCGCGCTGGCAAATTCGCCCGAACTTGTAAACTCAGATCCTTATGGAGAAGGATGGATGGTCAAAATTAAGGTAACCAATGTAGCTGACGTTGAAAAACTGATGACCTCAAATGCTTATCAGGCAATCGTACATTAATAGATAATCCAAATTTGTATTTTGCCGATAATACCTACATATAACGAACAAGAACTGGTTGCTGCCCTTAAATTAAGGGAAGAGCAAGCTTATAGTTATTTGTATGATCATTATTCAGGAGCTTTGTTCAGCATTGTGAAACAAATTGTATCAGATACCGAACTTGCCAATGATGTGCTACAGGAGGTTTTTGTGAACATCTGGCGAAGGATTGAAAGCTATGATGCCGCGAAAGGAAGGCTTTTTACGTGGATGCTTAATATTGCCAGAAATGCATCGATTGACACCGTCCGTTCGAAGAGTTTTCAGAACTCTCAGAAAAACCAAGACCTGTCAAAAACCGTAGATAATAACGTAAGCAGTCAGGTAATTCTTCCAGATATAGATAACATTGGCCTTAGAAAAACCCTGGGAAACCTAAAAGAAGAGCATCGCGTCCTAATTGAGCTTGCTTATTTCAAAGGCTACACTCACGAGGAAATAGCTAAGATTGAGGGAATTCCTTTAGGTACGGTGAAAACACGTATTAGAAATGCTTTGCTGCAACTCAGACAATTTTTGAAATAAAAGTGAACACACAAGAATACATATTAAGCGGAATTGTTGAAAGCTACGTGCTCGGGCTCGCAGGCGCTGACGAGCGTGCAGAGTTTGAGCACATGTGTGAAGCCTACCCTGAAGTGCGCAATGCACGTGATGCTTTTGAGCTGTCGCTTGAAAATAATGCATTGGCCAGTGCAGTAGAGCCCCCATCTTATTTAAAAAACGAAATCTTTGCGAAATTTCAATCTGAAAAAATTCCTCAGCAAAATATTCGCTACAAATCTGAAAAAGCACCGGCTCAGGTTGTTTCCATGAGTTGGCTAAGATATGTCGCTGCTGCCTCCATTATTTTATTAGTGGCAAGCACGGTCCTTAATTATTATTTCTTTAGCCAATACAAAGAATACAGCGCAAAATACGATCAGTTGGTGCAGAACCAAACGCAGATGGCATCTGCAAACCAGGCAATGCAGACAAAGCTGCAGGATTATGAATCTGCCATGAGCATGATTAAAGACCCTGCGATGGCAGTTGTGAAAATGCCAAGCGTGCCGACCAGCCCAAATCCAAACAGCCTTGCCACTGTTTATTGGGATACCCGTTCAAAAGATGTTTATCTGCTCGTAAATAACCTTTCACAACCTTCTTCTGATAAACAATATCAGTTGTGGGCATTGGTTGATGGCAAGCCAGTTGATGCAGGCGTGTTCGATATTAAAGAAGGCGTGGCTTTTGTGAAGATGAAAAACATTCCCAAAGCACAAGCGTTTGCTGTTACGCTTGAGAAAAAAGGCGGAAGCCAAACGCCAGATATGAATTCGATGTACGTCTTGGGGAAAGTATCTTAAATGCATCATCCTTCGGTGTGCCATCTTTTCTTCTTTTATAAAAAACATCTTCTTTATTCTTACAAAACATTTCATTTTTCACATCAACTCTGTAAATGTTGAAATAAAACAAATTCATTTTAAAGATTTTTTTGCTTTATTACATCGTGAAATTATTTGTTCGGATACAAGCACTTTTAAGCTACATTTTTGTACCTGTTGCGTGGACAGGAATAATAATAATCCTTCTTGCTTTACCAGGCTCCATGTTGCCAAACGAACAGGGATTTCAAATTCCTCAGTTTGACAAGTTTGTTCACTTCACTCTTTTTGGGATGATGGTTTTTTTATGGTGCTTTTATTTCAGCACAAAAAAATATCCCTTAAAAAGAATGATGCTGTTGTTTTTCCTCGTCTTTTTTTTCTCAAATGCTTTAGGCATTACTATGGAATTCGTGCAAAGGTGCTGCATCCCTTTTCGGGATTTTGATGAAGCCGATATTATTGCTGATATGATCGGCACAGGCTTCGGCTATGGGATTTGTAATATTTTTTTAAGTGGGGAAAAAAATACTCAATAGCTTTTCTTCTCACCAATTAAATCCACATTACGCAAAATTTTGTTTAATTAAAGGCTGGTAATTTTACTAAGCAGAATGGGATTTTTGCGATGCAAAAAATCAAGTTCAAATATCAATTGGTATTAAATGCGATATTAAAAAACACGCTGAGCTATGGCTCACTAAAAAAATTAAGCCCCTGTAGAAACAGGGGCCGTAACCAAAACTAACTGCTTATGAGAAAATTGACTGCTTTGTGAGAGTCAATAGAAAAGACTGATGATAATAACGCAAAACAGATGCCAATAGTATGAGGCGCTGTTAATAAACGTTTAAAAGAACTTTCGAAATTACTACACAAATATACGTTGCAAAAACACGAACCGATTTCTCTTTTTTTACAATAACATTTTTTTAGCAATGCTTTCAAAAAAACGCATCCATATATAAGACGCGTGAAAAAGCAAAAAGTTTACTTCCATAGCGTTAAAAAAATCAAAATGTCCGATTTAGAAATTTATGTTCTTTGTCGTCCCTAAATAAATTACCAAATCCCGGAAATTGGAAAATCTAAATTCTGTTTTAGCTCTGTTTTGCCATTTTTTCCGAGTTCTCAGCAAACTGAAGAGCATCGATAAACTCCTGAATATTGCCGTTAAGCACATCGTTCAGGTTATAAACGGTGAGGCCAATACGGTGATCCGTAACGCGGCCCTGAGGGAAATTATAAGTCCTGATTTTCGCACTTCTGTCTCCCGTGCTTACAAGACTTTTTCGATGCCTTGAAATTTCTTCTTCCTGCTTGCGAACCTGTTCTTCATATAATTTGGTTCGTAACATTTGCATCGCTTTTTCCCGATTGCCGAGCTGACTTCTTTCAGTCTGGCAAACCACCACAACTCCGGTAGGTATATGCGTTAAAAACACTTTGGTTTCTACTTTATTTACGTTTTGGCCACCTGCTCCACCGCTTCTTGCCGTTTCCATTTTCACATCGCTTTCTTTCAATTCAAAATCTATTTCTTCTGCTTCCGGCATAACAGCAACTGTTGCAGCGCTTGTATGAACTCGCCCGCTCTGTTCCGTATCCGGAACTCTTTGTACCCGATGAACGCCGCTTTCAAATTTTAAAGTGCCATACACATCATCGCCAATAACTTCCAGCTGTGCTTCTTTATAGCCGCCAACAGTTCCTTCGCTTTCGCTCAGAATAGTTGTTTTCCATCCTCGCCCTTCACAATATTTAATATACATGCGTAGCAAATCGCCGGCAAACAAACTTGCTTCATCACCCCCGGTTCCTGCGCGAATTTCTAATATGGCATTCTTTTCATCCTGAGGATCTTTTGGTATCAGCATCTGCCTTATAACAGATTCCATTTTCTCTTTCTTCACGTCCAATTCCGGCGCTTCTGCTTTTGCTAATTCTCTCAACTCATCATCATCACCGTTCAATGCTTCTTTATAAAAATCAATATCATCAAGCAGTTTTTTATATTCTCCATAACTCTTTACAATCTTTTCAAGACTGCGATATTCTTTGCTCATAGCAGTGAACTTTTTATTGTCGCTCACAATTGCGGGATTGCTGAGCGCAACAGTCATATCATCAAATCTTGCTTTAATAGCTTCCAGATTATCTAACATAAATTATTTACTTTTATGTGAAAGGTGAATGGTCAATAATGAACAGTTACTGAAATTTTACCCCCACTTTTGAACTCTTCTTGCACCAAAAAAGGTTTGCAAAGTTAAACGTTTCCAAATTCACATGGCTTACAGAAAATTTAAAGCAGATTATTTATTTACCGATAACGAAATGCTGGATGGGAATGCTGTTTTAGTGACAGATGAAAACGGCATTATTCAAACAAAACTTCCGATTGAAGAAGCCGGCGATGAAGTTGAAATATTGAACGGCATTATTTCTCCGGGCTTTGTGAATTGCCATTGCCATTTGGAACTATCCCATATGAAAGGATCAATACCTGAGAAAACCGGGCTTATTGATTTTTTGTTATCAGTAATAAAACAAAGAAATTTTTCTGCTGATATTATTCAACATTCTATTGCAAATGCTGAAAAAGAAATGCTAAAAAATGGTATTGTTGCCGTTGGAGATATTTGTAATACAACAGATACATTATCACAAAAAAAACAACACAATTTATATTATCACAATTTTATAGAAACAATTGGTTTCCCTGAAACTGTTGCCGAACAAAGGTTTGAAAGCAGCATTGATATTTTCAAACAATTCGCTCAGCAATATTCTTTGCCAATCGAATCCAATTCCATTGTTCCGCATGCGCCTTATTCAGTTTCAAAAAAATTATTTGAAATGATTGCAAACTTTCCCGGCAATCATCTTCTAACAATTCACAATCAGGAAAGTGAAGAAGAAAATAAGTTTTTCGAAACCGGCGATAGCGATTTAAAAAGATTGTATCAATCATTGGGATTAGATATTTCATTTTTTCAGCCGAACAGAAAAAGAAGTCTTGAAAATTATCTTCATTATTTCTATAATAACCAATCCTTGATTTTGGTGCATAATGTTGCGATGAACGAAGAAGACTTGAGAGCAATTAGCAGTTGGCAGTTAGCAGTTGGCAGCACCAACTCGGATTTCACAACTGAAAACCGGAAACTGAAAACCGGAGACTTGTTCTTCTGTCTCTGTCCAAACGCAAATCAATATATCACCGGCTTGCTCCCTGATATTGATTTATTAATAAAACACAATTGCAAAATTGTTGTTGGAACAGATAGCGTTGCCTCAAATCATCAACTGGATATTTTGGAAGAATTGAAAACCATTCAAAAAAATTTCCCGCATATCGAAATGAAAACACTGTTACAATGGGCAACAATAAACGGCGCATATGCATTACAGTTAAATGATGTTATTGGAAGTTTTGAAAAAGGAAAACAGCCCGGGGTTGTGCTGATTGAAAGTATTGAGAACGGAAAATTAACTCCAGCCTCAAAAGCAAGAAGAATTATTTAAGCAAGCAATTCCTGCAAAACCGGCAACGACCTCATCGTTCCGAAATCTTGAATATGCCAGGCAAAAAAGCTTTGGTAAGCGTTTAATAAAATCCGTCGGGTTTCTTTGTTCAAAAGGATTTCATTTAAATCTTCAGGCTGCATGGCTTTTAATAATTGCGAAGTGGCAAAACTGAGTTTTCCATCCAGATAAAAATTATGCACTGGCTTTTCGCTTACGAAAAAACCTTCCTGCAAGTCAAGCACTGAATTTCTTTCTGAATAATTATCATCCATTCTTAAACCAAAAAAAGATGCAATATGAAGTGAGAAAAATAAAGTATAATTCGCAAGCACCGTATCCGAGCTTTCGTCTAATTTCACAAAAGCATCTTCTGCAAAATAAAAAAGCTCTGCGTTTGGTTCTGGTTGCTTCACGCATTTCTGCAGTAATTCAATCATGAATAATGACACAGAATTTTTTACAACATCAAAAAAAATGTTCTTATACAAATAGCCCCACCTGAATTCTTTGATGCGCTGTATATTTTTCAGCTCATTATGATAAATTTCCAAATCCAAAATTGCGACTGGCTGAAATAAATTGGCTTTGCCCATTCCTTTTTTTGAGGAGGTGCGAACGCCATTTACCATATATGATTGCCTGCCGAATAATTCTGTGTAAATGTCAACAATCACGCTGGTTTCACCGTATTTCACCGTTCGCAGCACAATGCCTTTTGTTTTGTGAATCATCATTGAGGGGAAAGTTAATATATCTTTTCAAAGTTGGCTGAAACAAAATGCAAGCGGGAAAAGCCGCTTAAAATAACTTTCTTTGCGGTGCAAATAACACTTTTATTCAAGCCATTATTATGTGGGAACGCATTGCACATTTTGTTCTTAAATTTCGAATTCAATTATTGCTGGTATTGGCCTCAGCTACTGCCTTCATGGGCTATCATGCCTCTAAAGTGCAGTTGAGTTATGAATTTACCCGCGCAATTCCGACTGATAACGCCAAATATGCCGCGTACCAGGATTTCAAGAAAAAATTTGGAGATGATGGAAACCTCATGCTGATGGGGCTTCAAACAGACAAACTTTTTGATAAAGATATTTTTAATGACTACATCGCCTTGAATGATGAGATAAAAAAAATGCGCGGAGTTGAGGGCGTTATCAGTATTCCTTCTGCCAGCAATCTGATGAAAAAAGACAGCAGCGAAAAATTAAAAGCGGTTCCAATTTTTCCTGACAGAAATTTATCTCAAGCTGAAATTGACAGTGGAAAAAAGATTTTTTTCAGTTTGCCATTTTATAATAATCTTTTATACAATTCTGAAAGCGGCACTTATCTGATGGCGATTAATGTGAACAAAGACATTATGAACACCGCCGAAAGAAATGTAGTAGTGAGTTCTCTAACACAGCCCTGTATTGACTTTGGCAAGAAGCATCATCTTGAAGTGTTCCTAAGCGGTTCGCCATTGATCCGAACAAATATGGCAACTCGGGTGGCAACAGAAACTAAATGGTTTCTTACTGGCTTTGTTCTTCTTTCGGCATTTATTTTGTTTTTGTTTTTCAGAAGTTTCAGCACGATGTTGCTTTCTGTAACGGTAGTAATTATCGGTGTTGTGTTTAGTTTAGGAAGCATTCATTGGTTTGGATATAAAATAAGCATATTAAATGCATTGATTCCTCCATTGTTGGTAGTGATCGGCGTGCCAAACTGTATTTATTTTCTGAACAAATTTCATTCTTCGTTTAAGGATACACGTGATAAAAAAGCGGCGATTATTGAAATGATCCGCAGGATGGGCATCGTCACTTTGTTTTGCAATATTGCTGCGGGTATTGGGTTTGGCGTGTTTGCATTAACTAAGAGCGCCATACTGAAAGAGTTTGGTGTTGTTGCGGGGGTTAATATCATGCTACTGTTTTTTATTTCGTTTATATTGATACCAATCGTGCTAAGCTATTTGCCTGAGCCCAAAGAAAAGCACATGCGTTATCTGGAAAACAAATGGCTCTCTTCTGTTTTGGATAAGCTCGAAGCATGGTCGCTGCATCACCAAAAATTGATTTATGGAATCACTTTTATTGTGCTTGTAATTTCAGTTATGGGCATGTTCAGGTTGCGCTCAGAAGCTTTTATTGTGGACGATTTACCAAAAACAGATAAAATCTATACCGACCTAAAATTTTTTGAAAAAAATTTTCGTGGCGTGATGCCGCTCGAAATTGTTATTGATACAAAAAGAAAAAATGGTTTAAAGATCAACCCGCTTCAAACATTTGAAAAGATTGATACGCTTTCAAAATATATTGCTGCAAAGCCTGAAATGGCAAAGCCATTGTCAATTGTGGAAGGATTGAAATTTGTGAGGCAAGCTTATTATGACGGAGACAGCAGCAGTTACGGATTGCCAAATCAATTTGATGTGGCACTTCTTGCTCCTTACTTAAGCACGAAAAAAACTGACAGCAGCAACAAGAAAAACAATTTGATGAAATTGGTCAGCTCATTTATTGATAGCAATAATGAACAAACAAGAATTAGTGTGAACATGGCTGATGTTGGTACTATGCGCCTGCCGGGAATATTGAATGACATTGAAAAAAAATCAAAAGAAGTGTTTGACACTACAAAATATTCCATTCAGCTTACAGGAAGCAGTGTTACATTTTTAGAAGGTGGCATTTTTATTATTAATGGTTTAAGAGATAGCATCGTTTGGGCATTCGTACTGATTGCTGCTTGCATGCTTTATCTTTTTAAATCTTTCAGGATCTTAATATGCTCATTAATCCCAAATATGATTCCTTTAGTAATCACCGCAGGTGTTATGGGCTGGGCAGGCGTTCCGCTGAAACCTTCGACTGTATTGGTTTTCAGCATCGCATTGGGAATTGCTATTGATATTACCATTCGCTTTCTGGTGAATTATAAACAAGAACTTGCAAACGGCAATGCTGATGAAACAGAAACAGTGATCGCTACTATTCACAGCACGGGCATTAGTATTATTTATACTTCATTGGTATTGATCACGGGCTTTGCCATTTTTTGTTTCAGCAATTTTGGCGGGACAAAATCTTTAGGCTGGCTCACTTCGCTTACATTAATAATGGCTACTTTGACGAATTTAATTTTTCTTCCGGCTTTATTAATTTCATTAGCAAGAAAAAAGAAACCAAATCCGAAGTGAGAACGAGTGGAAATAAAATTAATCAGTGATTTACATTTGGCCGAATACTGTTCTGATAGTACAAGAGTGCGACGCAACGATGTTTAATAGTTGCAATCAGCCCGGGTCACAAAAAATATTATTTATTCACTGAAGAAAATATTCAGAGTTTGCTACTGCAACAATACTTTTAATCTATTTTCAAGCTCAGGCCCGCGAAGTTCCTGACCAATTATTTTTCCCTGAGGATCTATAAGAACATTGAAGGGAATTCCTTCAAATTTAAAAATGTCAACCGCTTTGCTATTCCAATATTTCAGGTCACTTACTTGTAGCCATGCCAGCTTATCTTCTTTAACAGCCTGTTGCCACGCATCTTTGTCCTTATCAAGCGATACTCCCAATATTGCAAAATTTTTATCTTTAAACTCGCTGTAAGCCTTAACCACATTGGGGTTTTCAGCTCTGCACGGGCCGCACCAGCTCGCCCAAAAATCAACCAGCAAATATTTTCCTTTGAAGGATGCAAGAGAAATTACTTTTCCATCAGCATCAGGCAAATTCAATTCCGGCGCTTGTTGCCCAACCCATGATGAACTGCCAGCACTCTGCTGTTGCTGTGCTTGCTGAGCAAGTGCTTTTTGCATATCATAATCTTTCTTCATCTTCACTAATGATTCATTTGTCGGATATTTTTTCACAGAAAGGTTTAGCGTTGACTCAAATTCCTGCTGCGAAAAACTGCGTGATGCCCAACCTAATGCTATGCTGCTCACTGTACCATTTTTACTCGTGCTCAAAAAGTTTTTCAAATAATTATTCAAACTCTGAATAGCATTCTTTTTAGCATCCGTTGCTGCGCTCAACAAACTGTCAGGAGCATTTATTTTTTTTAGGCTATCAATGTCAGTAAAAGTTTGGGCTACTTCATAATTCTTTTTCCCAAAATCCTGAAGCAGCTTATGAAGGCTGCTTGTTGCATCTGATCCGCTTGTTTCGTAGAAATCATCTTTTTTAGCGAGGTCAGCATCAACTTTTATTTCTGAAACATCGTTTACAATCGGGATCGCTAAAAGGTTTTCGCCAAAAACCACTTCATAAATTCCTTCCTTTTTTGCTTTGCCTGAAAGATGGAAATTGTTGTTATTTCCTGAAATCATTGCTGAGTCAATGGCCAGCGGGCTTTGATCTTTTCCAAAAGTAACTTCTACCAAAAATATTTTTCCTGATACTTTCATGTTCGCTTCTGTTGGAAATAGTTTATCCGCATTTTTATAAGTTCCGGCAACACTAAATTTCCCATCGGTATTTTGTTTGCATGAATATATCAGCAAACTGCTTGCAATCGTTAACAACAAAATCTTCTTCATATCAATTTTTTGTATTTAGAATATACGTGACTACTAATTTTCCAGTTTTTCAAGCAAAAGTTTGTTTGTGATTTTCGGATCAGCTTTGCCATGAGAAATTTTTTTCACTTCCCCCACAAACAAACCTATTAAACCTTTTTTTCCTTTTTTATATTCGCTCACTTTATCAGGCATTGCAGCCAAAGCCTGTTCAACCCAGGCAAGCACTTCATCTGAGTCGGAGCTTTGCAAAAGATTCAATTTCGCCGCAACCTGCAATGGGTCTGCATTTCCATCTTTCACCAATTCAGGAAATATTCTTGATGAAGCGACGGAAAAATTTACTTTGTTATCATCAACCAATTGAATTAACTGAGCTAATGTTTCCGGTTGCAATGAAAAATCTTTTATTGAAATACCATTATCATTAAGATAGGATTTCACGGGGCCTAATAACCAATTAGATGCTGCTTTATAATTTTTTGTTTCTTTTATTAAAGCTTCAAAATAATCAGCAGTTTCTTTATCATCGCAAATCACTTTTGCATCGTATTCAGGAAGCTGCAATTGCTGAATATATTTTGCAATTAATTCTTCAGGCAATGCAGGAATTGTTTTGCGGACATTTTCTAAAAATGAATCCGTAATATTAAACGGCGGAAGGTCAGGATCGGCGAAATATCTGTAATCATTTGCTTCTTCTTTTGTGCGAAGCGGGAATGTTGTTCCGCTGTTCGCATCAAAACTTCTTGTCTGCTGAATAATTGTTTCGCCATTCTCAACTTGCTCAATCATTCTTTTTGCTTCGTATTCAATCGCACGTTTCACATTGCGAATGGAATTGAGATTCTTCACTTCTACTTTCGTCCCCAAATTTTTATCGCCTTTTTTTCTGATGGAAATATTTGCGTCGCAT
Source organism: uncultured Bacteroidota bacterium (assembly GCA_963718975.1). Taxonomy (GTDB): domain Bacteria; phylum Bacteroidota; class Bacteroidia; order Chitinophagales; family Chitinophagaceae; genus Puia. Next base: position 69,982 of record CAVRBD010000003.1, read on the forward strand.
CTCATGCTACCCTCTTCCATATTGCCATCGCAGATTTCAAGATAACGCAAAATTTTTCTTACTTCTGTTAAATATGCGTAAGCTTCATCACTGCTTCTCAAATCCGGTTCCGTAACTATTTCAATCAATGGAACTCCGGCACGATTGTAATCAATGCAAGTATTATTGTCATCCACATCATGCAAACTTTTTCCGGCATCTTCTTCGAGATGGATCCTATTAAGAGCAATGTTTTTTTCTCCTTCTGCAGTTTTTATTTTCACAAAACCGCCTATACAAACTGGTGTTGTATGTTGTGAAATCTGATATCCCTTGGGCAAATCCGGATAGAAATAATTTTTGCGTGCGAAATAATTATGTCGCTCAATTTCACAATGACATGCAATTCCCATTTTCACTGCATATTCAACTGCTTTTTTATTCAGCTTTGGCAAAGTGCCCGGATGGGCGAGTGTTATTGGGCTTATATGCGTGTTCGGTTCGCCGCCGAAAGCAGCACTATCGCCACAAAACAATTTTGTTTTAGTGAGCAGTTGAGCATGCACTTCAAGACCGATGACTATTTCGTATGAATCGTGATTGGCTGACATTGTTCTCTTATTAATTCCTAAGCTTCGAGCCGAAAATAAAACGCTCGTAGTCGAAGCTCATGGCTTTCTTCTTCAGCCTGCAAAATTACTTGATTCAAACTTATTTCCTGTCAGCAGTATGACGAATGGCTGGTTTTTATTTCACGCAACGAGCGCAAAGAAGGCAACGAGACAAAGACTTGCGATTTATCATGGCCTCATTCACATTCTTCTAGCCATTACTATAAAAAAACCGCCTTGTGGCGGTTTATAAATAATTCTTTGTTTTCTTAGTATTCTTTGCGCTCGTTGCGTGAAATAAAATTATAAATCTGCCGTTTTCAATTTCTTTGGGATTTTCACTTCCACCTGTTGCGATTTCCCATCGCGGCTCAGATCCACTTTATAAGAATATTTGTCTTTGTTCTCGCGTGCAAGATTTGCTAATGTTTCAGCACTGTTAACAGGCTTGCCATCAAATTGTGTGATGATATCGCCTTCTTTGATACCTGCCTTTTCAGCTGGCGACTCATCATCTACATCGAGCACCTTCACACCTTTGCCATCTTCCGTGTCCTGTGCTTTAATACCAAGTTTTGGCCTGCCATTATTATAAGAAAAGGAATAAGCATGGGGTGCATAAATTCTATCCAGGTTAGAAAGCTCTTTCATTTTTTCCATATCAGGCATGGAAAAATTGTAGTCTTTGCGAAAGGTCATGGATTTATTCTTGCCCAAGGTGGCAGTAGTTTTTTGTTCTTTGCCATCGCGTTTATACGTTACCGTTACTTTATCTTCCGGTTTGAATGTATGAATTGCATCAGTAAGGCTTTCCGAACCTTCCACCTTGATATCATTGATTTTTGTGATGATATCGCCTTTTTTCAGCTGTGCTTTTTCAGCTCCGCTGCCTTCTGTAATTCCTGTTATTTTCGCGCCTTCATCCCCTTCATCATTTGAGGTGACACCTAAAAAAGCTGTGTTCGCTTTCTTCATGAAATTGCCATCGATATTATAACTCGTACCACCGCGAAATGGCGAAAAATGAACATCTGGAGAAGCGAATGCAAACACATCGCCATCATCCGCTATTATTTTTTGGATGCTGATATCATCATCATTAAACTCTTCCTCAGGCTTGCCATTAATAAAAACTTTTCCATCTTTTACTTCTACAGTTATTTTAATGTCTTTATTATTTTTCTTCTTGATAATGATTTCTTGCTCGCCTTTTGGTTTGTCAGGAACTATAGCAGGATCCTGCACGACGACAGGGGGCGGTGGCGGTGGAACATCCTGTGCGAAAGTTTTTGAGTTAAGTATAAATGCAAGCACAGCAACACCAGAAGTTTTTAATAAATATTTTTTCATTTTACATTTTTTGAGTGAATAAAAAATCTACGTTGAGTTTCGTATATCAAATATAGAGGTTTTTTTGAAATACGAAAAATTTCGGAAATGTTAAATTAGTTGGAAAGCCCCGAAGCCAGAAAGTCTGAAAGAAGCTACATTCTTATGTGAGCATCTTCCTGACTTTCCGACTTTACCGACTTTCGGACTATAACAACGATTTCACCTTTTCAATGACTAAAGAGAGATTACTTGCATCTTGTCCCCCGGCTGTTGCTAATGTTTTTTGTCCGCCGCCTCCGCCTTTGATAATGGGCGCTATATGTTCTTTGATGATTTTGTTGGCATCGAGGTTTTTTGCCGCAACCACATTATCTGCAATGCTGACTGCTACAAATGGCTTGCCGTCGATGTTTGCACAAAGCACCACTACAAAATCTCTTAAATGATTTTTAAGGTCGAAGCAAAGTTTTTTCAAAGCATCTGCATTGGAGACTTCCACCAGACTGCCTATGAAATTAATCTGATTGATGATTTCATCTTTTTGCAGCAATTCATTTCTGATAATAACCAATTGCCTTGCTTCAAGATGCTCGATATGTTTTTTGAGTTCGGAGTTTTCAGCACTTAGATTTTTGATTGCGTCAGGGATTTCTTTTGCTTTTCTTTTTACCAGCTTTTTACTTTCTTCAACTGGAACTATGTATTCGTCTTGAATAAAATTGAAAGCTACTCTCCCAGCCTTAGCTTCTATTCTCCGAACCCCAGCAGCTACAGCAGTTTCAAGAGTAATAATAAAAAATCCTAGCTCACCAGTTCTTCCAACATGAGTTCCGCCACAAAGCTCAACAGAATAATTTGGGTCGATAATAACTACCCGAACTTTGTCACCGTACTTTTCACCAAACAATGCCATCGCACCCATTTTAATGGCTTCATCTTTATTCATCTCTTTAATGACGACAGGTATATTTTTCCAGATTTTTTCATTAACAATTTCTTCAACCTTCTTCAATTCTTCATAAGTGACGGCTGCAAAATGAGAGAAATCAAAACGAAGATGTTCATCATTCACCAATGAACCTTTTTGTGCAACATGAGTGCCGAGCACTTGTCTTAATGCAGCATGCAATAAATGTGTTGCCGAATGATGAATCGCTGTTGATTTTCTTTCAATCGCATCAACCTTTGCTAAAACGGGTTCGCTTAAATCATTTGGTATTACCTCAGCAACATGAATGATTAAATCATTTTCTTTTTTTGTGTCGATAATTTGAACCTCACCCCGACCCTCTCCAAAGGAGAGGGAGCCTGTATCGCCGACCTGACCGCCGCTTTCCGCATAAAAAGGAGTGGTATCGAGAACAATATGATAGAATTCTTTTTCTTTTGCTTTTACTTTTCTGTACTTGATGACTTTTGCCGCAGCTTCCAGAGAATCATAGCCGACAAATTTTGTCTGCGCATTTTCATCAAGCACAATCCAATCTTCAGTATCGATTGTTGTAGCTGCGCGAGAGCGGGTTTTTTGTTGCTGTAATTCCTCTTGAAATCCGTTTTCATCAACTGTATAATTGTATTCAGCAGCTATTAATCTTGTTAAATCAAAAGGAAATCCATTGGTATCGGATAAATTAAAAACTAATTTTCCAGGAACAATTTTTTGTTCATGATAACGATAAGATTCAGCTCGAGATAAAGGGAAAGAATCATGATAGCCATATTGAAAATAATATTCCAACTTCCATATGCCATCAGCCAATGTTTTAAAGAAATTAGTTTCTTCTTCTTTAATAACTTTTTTAATAAATTCTTTTTGCTGCATTAATTCAGAAAAAACATTACCCATTTCATGCTCTAAAGTGTCAACCAACTCATATATAAATGCCTCTCTGGCATTAAGAAAACTATACCCGTATCTAATTGCTCGTCTCAAAATCCTTCTTACTACATAGCCTGCACCTGTATTTGATGGCAGTTGTCCGTCAGCAATACAAAATGAAACTGCACGAACATGGTCAGCAATTACTCGCATTGCTATTGCAATTTTTTCATTGCTATTATATCGCCTATTAAACTTTTTTTCAAGGAAATATATTAAACCTGTAAAAATATCAGTATCATAATTGCTTTGCTTGTTTTGAATCACACGCGTTAATCTTTCCAAACCCATTCCTGTGTCTACATGTTTTGCAGGCAATGGCTCAAGTGTTCCATCTTTTAACCGATTGAATTGGATAAACACATTGTTCCAGATTTCCATCACCATGCCTGTATCATCATTGTTCACTAAATCATGCCCATTATTATTTGCTTCTGGTCTGGTGTCGTAATGAATTTCAGTGCATGGCACCGCAAGGACCAGTATCTCCCATCTCCCAGAAATTATCTTTTTTATTGCCCATCAGAATGCGGTCTTCAGCAATCCATTTTTTCCATTCCTTGTATGCTTCTTCATCTTTTGGCAAACCTTCTTTTGCGTCGCCTTCAAAAACGGTGACGTATAACCGATTTTTATCGAGCTTGTATACTTCAGTCAATAATTCCCAGCTCCAAGCGATGGCTTCTTTTTTAAAATAATCGCCAAAGCTCCAATTGCCGAGCATTTCAAACATCGTGTGATGATAAGTATCAACACCCACTTCTTCCAAATCGTTGTGCTTGCCGCTAACGCGCAAACATTTTTGTGTGTCTGCCGCACGTGGATATGGAGCTTTTTTATTGCCGAGAAAATAATCTTTGAACTGGTTCATGCCGGCATTGGTGAAAAGCAATGTCGGGTCGTTCTTAATCACGATGGGTGCAGAAGGCACGATGGTGTGCCCTTTCGATTGAAAGAATTCTAAAAATTTTTTTCGTATGTCGGAGCTTGTCATCATATTATTTTTGTTAGCCACAGATTACACAGATGGGCACAGATAATCTTTTATTTGCGGTCGGTGAAGGCACCAACCGCGGTGAGCCCGGAAGTGACTTGAATATATTAAAACAATTCTGTGTTCATCTGTGTAATCCGTGGCATTATTTCTATGAATTCTGTGGCTATGGATTATATTTGCTCTTCGTGCATTTTATGTTCGCTTGGCAGAGTTCAATAGTAGCACTACCGATGAAAGGATTGCGACGCAATCCCGCCGATGGCGGGACTCAACCGGAGTTACTGAGGCTCGTATCCAAAAAGTAATTGCCACTTGAATGAACTTTGAAAAAGCGCTGCAAATGTACGTACAAATCAGGTTGTCAAACATTGCTATTAAGCCTTAAGATTGCCTGCTTCTGCCATGAAGAAGATAAAATATTTTTATAATACCAATACGCTCCGCTACGAAAAACTGGAGACGCCGCTCCGCATAACACTATTGCGGGTGCTGGGTTTTTTGTCGGGCGCATTTGTTACTGCGCTCATTATTGTTTCCATTGCTTATAAATATTTCCCTTCTGCAAATGAAAAAAGATTGACCCAGCGAAATGAAGCGCTGAAGGATAATTATTACGTGATTAATGACAAAATAAAAAAATTGCAGGAGCAAATGGGTGAGCTTGAAAAGCGCGACAACCATGTGTATCGCGAGATTTTTGAAGCAACACCGATACCTGACAGTGCGCGGGCGAAAGCGCTCGAGCAGCAAAAAGAAATTCAATTGGTGCAGGGAATGGATCAGGAAAATTTATCTGTTTCAATTGCGAACACGCTGAATAATCTCGACGCGAGGATAGCTTCACAAAATAAATCGTACAATGAAATTGAAGGCTTCGTTAAAAACAAAGAACAGTTGCTTGCATGCACACCTGCAATTCAGCCGGTGAGCAATAAAGATTTGAGCCGCATTGCATCGGGCTTTGGATATCGCATTGATCCGGTTTATAAAACCACGAAATTCCACGCCGGGCTTGATTTTGCTGCGCCGCAGGGAACACCGATTTATGCAACTGCAAATGGAACTGTTGAGACCGCAGGCAACACGGGCAATGGCTATGGAAATCATGTGGTGATTAATAATGGATACGGATATGAAACTTTGTTCGGTCATATGTACAAAATAAAAGTGCACGCGGGACAAAAAGTGAAACGCGGCGAAGTCATCGGGTGGGTTGGTAGCACAGGCAAAAGCACGGGGCCGCATTGCCATTATGAAGTGCACCGCAATGGCGACCCTGTTGACCCGGTTTATTATTTTTATAACGACATCACTCCTGAACAGTATGACAGGTTGCTGAAATTGGCCGGATCGAGCAATCAGAGTTTTGATTGATAAGGAGCAGGAAGAAGAGACAAGGAACAAGCCTCAACAAATTTCTTTCTTTACCGATGAATGTTGCACATAATGCTTGTGCCTTGACTTTTTTCTTCTTCTTGATTCTTAATCGAGTGGTTTTACGCAAACTTTTCCACAGCCCTTTTAATTGTAATTGATCACATTTTAACAATCGTATCTTTACTAAAAGGAATGCTTTTTGCAATAACCAACTATCATGAAAACATTACCTCAAATAGCTTTTGATTTTGCTGCTGATGCAGTTCAGCAACAACCAACAGTTGCGGTTGCTAGTGAAGAACCGGCAGTGAATGTGGGCTTTCGCATTAAAGCATTAAAGCAACAGGCGCCAGCACCTGTGCAGGAAGTAACAGAAGAAGTAGTGGTTGTTGTGAAAGAAAAAGAACCGAAGAAGAATAAAATAAAATCTACACGAGGAAGAAAATCAATCAAACAAACTGAGGCGGAAGCTGATTTAATAGAGATCCCGGAAGACGAAGAGCTTTTTAAGAAACAATATTACAGTATTGGCGAAGTAGCAGAAATGTTTCGTGTGAATCACTCACTATTGAGATATTGGGAAAATGAATTTGATATTATCCAACCTCGCAAGAACAGAAAAGGTGACAGGCATTTCAGGCCAATTGATATAAAAAACCTGCACTTGATTTATAATCTTCTCCGCCAGCGCAAATACACCATTGAAGGAGCCAAAGATTTTTTGAAGAAGAATAAAAAGACGGAAGAAAAATTTATGGCGATCCAGAAGCTTCAGCAGATAAAAGGATTTTTGCTGGAGATGAAGGCGAATTTGTGAAGTGGTGAATGGTCAATGTGAATAGCGAAATAGAACAGCACACTTAAGCAAAAACTTATCTAATTTGTTTTCGTAATCACATTCACATCAGTACTTGCTCCTGCAATTTCAATATTCAATTTTTTCATCAATTGCATTATTTCAATATTCACTTGCTGCTTCACGCCATTAAAATCATCTAAAGGAATGGGCGAAGTGAAATAATCAATGTTGACTAAAAAAGCATTTGGCGCAATATCATTCAAAAAAACAGTTGGGCTCACAATCACATCTTTTTTCAAAATCAATTTAATCCCATCCACAAATTGTTTCATTGTGTCAGGAGAAACAGATAATCCAAGCTGCAATCTTATTTCAGCTTTTCGTTGTGTGCGCAATGTGAGGTTGTCAACAATGCTATCAACCATTTGCTTGTTAGGGACCGTGACATAAGTTTTCACATCCGTGCGAATGCGTGTGCTGCGCAATCCGATCTTTTCAATATTACCAGTAAAGCCCTGCACCTTCACTACATCACCCGCAGTGAAAGGCTTATCGAAGAAAATGATGAATGAAGCGATGAGATTTTCTACACTTTCTTTTGCGGCAAGAGCAAGTGCCGCACCAGCAAGACCTAAGCCTGCTGTCAATTTCGACACTTCAATATTGAAGGCGAATGCAAGCGTCATCAATACTCCAATAATTGCAATGATCACTTTCAAAAAATCGCGAAAAAAAACAATGAGCTGATTATCTCTTAAATCGCCTGTTTCACTGGCTTTGCGTGCAAGTATTAATGAAATAAAATCAATGATCCGAAGCAAAAGCCAAATGAACCCAAGAATAATAATTGCCACTGCGATATTGTGCACAATCGTTTTTGCAGGCACTTCTAAAATATCGAAATCAATTTCTGTCGGGAAATTAAGTTTATCAATAGCAGCAAATGAAATGAATACAAAAAGAAAAATAGAAATGGGTGCGGCAACAAGATTTACAAATGAAGCTTTGTCAAGCCCCGATGAAGCTTTTTTCACTAAGCGAAATAATAACCCGGCTAAATAACGTGATAAAAAGCGCTTTAAAATAAGTGCCAGCAGAATAGTTATAGCAACAGCTAAATATTTCCTAAGCGGATTGCTAAAAAAAACCTGGTTCCAAAAATCATGCATGCGCAAATTTATTATAAATGAAATTAAACGCGGATTTTAACGATGAGAATAAATCTGCAGCATATTTTTTTTGAGAACATACACTGAGGCAGGAGTGATTCTTATTTTTATTGCATTGAGATATTGAGGTGGCAGCGGTTGCTGCAGAACATCCAGTTTCCCCAATTGATATTTATAAAAGAAATCATCTTTTCTTCCAATCAGGCTTTTGTCAATTACATTAAAATCGCGCCAGCCAGTTAATGAAACTTTACTTTTCATAGTTCCATAATGATCGAAAACATACACGCCTTTTGTAATGTCATACAAATAAACAAGCCCGCTCTGGTCAATGATTAGAGAAGGATCGGGAGTTGAATCAAATAATTGGCGAAAGTCAGTTGTCTGGTCAATCAATGTGCCATCATCGCCAATGCGTTTTAATTTTGCATCAAGCTCATCATAAATCCAGATATTATTATCGTAAGCAAGGCCAACAGCTTTTACCTGAAAAATTCCAAGATTGCGAAGATCGACAGTATTAAGAATATTCAGAAACCTGTCAACCTCAACAATAGTCACAAAATCTTTGTAGTACAATAAAATTTTCAGGGGATTAGAAACATCTATATAATAAATATCTCCATAAATATTTACTGCATTATACACAGCTAAAGAATCACCGGTTGAACTGAGTTTTTTTAGCTGGTTATTTTTATTCAGCAAAAAAATATTTCCTGTGTTATCAACTGTGAAATCGCTGAAATCTCCATCAATTGTTTTACTTAGATAAAAAGAAGTGTCGCTTTGCGCTTCTGCAACGCGATCAATCAAAAGAAAAAAAGATATAATAAAAATGAAGCGCATTATTTTCTGATAATTTTGTTTTCGAGTGAAGCATCTCTTGATGTCAATTTTAAATTTTCTCCATCAAATTCTGCATATGTATAATAACGAATCCAATCACCTAAATTAACATACCTGCTGCTATTGTTCAACGAAAAATCAATGGGCAAATGCCGATGGCCAAAAATGAAATAATCAAAATGTTGTTTCTGCAAAACTTCTTTACTGTAAATTATCAGCCACTCTTTTTCTTCGCCAAGAAATTGTTCATCGATTAACCCAGTAACGGCGCGGCTTCTGCGGCTAAGATAATCTGCAAGCCCAACTCCAACAGCAGGCGGGAGAATGCCGAACAGCCATTGACAAAATTTATTCCTGAAAATTTTTTTGATGAATTTATATCCATGGTCACCAGGGCCAAGCCCGTCGCCGTGACCTATATAAAATTTCTTATTGTTTCTTTCAAAAATTTTCGGTTCGTGGTACACAGGAATATTCAGCTCTTCTTCAAAATAACCTTTCATCCACATATCATGATTGCCAACAAAAAAATGAATAGGAATGCCGCTATCAGTGAGCTCTGCAAGCTTCCCTAAAATTCGGGTATATCCTTTTGGAACCACTTTTCTGTATTCATACCAGAAATCAAACAAATCACCTACCACAAAAATTTCAGCAGCATCAGTTTTTACTTCATCCAAAAATCTCACGATGCGTTTTTCCCTGTCAAGACTGATAGAACGGTCAGGCGCACCGAGATGAAAATCGGAAAGGAAATAAATTTTTTTGCCTGAAGGAATTTGCATCAGGTAAAAATAATAAATAAAAAATTTTGCTTATTAAGATTGTTCATCAACCAAAAAAACATACACCTCTTTTGGCCCGTGAACACCGACCACTAATGTTTTTTCAATATCGGCCGTGCGGCTTGGGCCGGTTGCAAATGTGATGAGCGAAGGAATGTTAGGATATTTTTCTTTTATTTTTTGCAAGCCATCTTTTATATCATACACCAATTGATTTGTGTAAGCAATACAGATATGAATTGGAGCATACACACTGACTGTTCTCCCGCTTTGTTGGGCTGCGCTCATTACAATACTTCCTGTTCTTGCTATTAATACTTCACAGGTTGTGATGGATGCATCGCAATTGCTCAGTTCCCTTTCCGAAATAATAGGAGCAAATTTCTCGAAGAATATTTTTTTCAATTTATCTTCTTTGCAAAAAATATCTGTCCATTTATTCACAGCAATTAAAGAAGAAATTTGAGAAATCAGTTCATTTTCATCAGCACAAAAAATAAATTTCCCCTGAAGCTTGGTAAATTTTTCTGCAAATTCAATCTCAAGCTCTTGTTTTGAAAGTTCAAACACAGAAGTAGCTCCTTCGCTTTGTGGAAAAGGAACAGGCGTTGAATGAATCAACGCCTTCCGTATTTTTTTTAGAATATTTTCTTTTGCAGGTGATACTGTTTTCATTTATTGCTTTACTTCTTCGGGTGCGGAAGGGTTCACAGTTTTTCCTGTAGCAGAACCATTTTCAGCATTTGTACCGTTAGTATGCTCAGTTACATCTATGGCTCTTTTTTCTTCATAAGGCCGTTTGCCGATCAAGGTTTCCACATCACTTTGGAAAAGTACTTCTTTATCCAATAGTGCTTCAGCAAGTATTCCAACTTCTTTGTGTTTTTCAGTCAGCAATTGTTTTGTTCTACAAAAGCATCGTCAATTAATTTGCGGACTTCCTGATCGATAATTTTTGATGTTTCTTCTGAATATGGTTTTGTAAAAGAATTTTCTTGCTGAGGATCGTAAAAACTCACATTGCCCACTTTATCATTCATGCCGTAAACAGTTACCATTGAATATGCGATGCGCGTTACTTGCTGCAAATCATTTTGGGCTCCTGTAGAAATTTTCCCAAAATTCAACTCTTCGCTTGCGCGACCGCCGAGTGTCATACAAATCTGATCGAACAGTTGATCGGTGTTATACAGATATTGCTCTTTCGGAGTGTATTGCGCGTAACCCAATGCAGCAACGCCTCTTGGCACTATCGTAACTTTTAATAAAGGATAAGCATGTTCAAGGTACCAGCCACAAATTGCGTGGCCGGCTTCGTGATAAGCGATGATTCTTTTTTCATCGGGAGAAATGATTTTATTTTTCTTTTCAAGACCACCAATTACCCGGTCCACAGCATCCTGAAAATCTTCCATCTCCACATTGTCTTTTCCTTTTCTTGCAGCAATTAAAGCTGCCTCATTACAAACATTGGCAATATCAGCTCCTGCAAAGCCAGGCGTCTGCTCAGCTAGTTTATGGATATCTAATTTGCTTGAAATTTTAATCGGTTTCAAATGCACTTTGAAGATCGCTTCGCGGCCTTTTAAGTCTGGCTTATCAATTGAAATTTGTCTATCGAAGCGACCGGGGCGAAGCAAAGCTGTATCAAGTACATCAGGCCTGTTGGTTGCAGCAAGAACTATAATTCCGCTATCACCGCCGAAGCCATCCATTTCAACGAGCAATTGGTTCAATGTGCTTTCACGCTCATCATTGCTCATAATGGCATTCTTTCCTCTTGCACGGCCAATGGCATCAATTTCATCAATGAAAATTATACATGGCGCTTTTTCGCGTGCTTGTTTGAATAAGTCACGAACACGGCTTGCACCCACACCAACAAACAATTCAACAAAATCAGAACCGCTCATAGAAAAGAACGGAACCTGGGCTTCGCCCGCCATGGCTTTTGCAAGCAAGGTTTTTCCTGTTCCCGGAAGGGCCGACAAGAAGCGCGCCTTTAGGAATTTTTCCACCAAGCGCTGTATATTTTTTAGGGTTTTTCAAGAAGTCTACAATTTCCATCACTTCTACTTTTGCTTCATCAAGGCCGGCAACATCGCTGAATGTGATGTTCACCTTTGTGCCTTTATCAAACAGAGTAGCCTTTGATTTTCCAATATTAAAAATGCCGCCCGGGCCACCGCTGCCCGACTGCCCACCCATTTTTCGCATAATCAAAACCCAAAGCAGGCCGAGGATCAAAACAGGCAACAAAATATTTAAAACCTGAGGGAACCATTCAGCTTCCGGCTTAATAGAGACGGCTACCGATAGAGAAGGGTTTTTGGCAAAAAATTCATTCAGCCTTTTTTCGTATTCATCAATTTTTACAACAAGGAATTCAAACTGTGGGCCATCTGCTTTGGATACGCCTGGCCAGCCTTTGCTAAGTTTATCTTTATAATAAGGCTTATCAAGGCTATCTTTTTTTATATAAACCCTTACAAGATTTTTGTTGGGTATCAAATCAATTTTAGAAACATCGCCCTTTTGAAGCATTTGTTCCCAAAATTCCTGATCGGAGTCAAGTTTGTGAGAATCGCCACCTGAAAGGCCTCCCCAAAATTGAAATGCTAAAAGCCCTACTGCAATAATTCCCCAAACCCAATAGATATTAAATTTCGGGCCTTTGCGCGGCGTGTTGTTACCGCCATTTTCATTGTCGGCCTTTGGCCTGAACCGAGGGAAATTGCTTTTATCGTTTGGTTTCAAATCGTCTTGTGGCATATTAATTTTCGTTTCCTGTTGTCTTCATGCTATTTAATTTGTATAATGTTTACGGAAGGCAAAGGTTCAAAAGAATGGCTGAACAGGTAATTCATTCTTGTTAATCTTTATATTCCTCAGCGGCTGCATCGCTCCACATTTCTTCCAGCTTATAGAATTTTCGGTTTTCCGGAAGCATTATGTGCACTACGACGTTCACATAATCAATCAAAACCCATTGCAGTGCTTGTTTTCCTTCATGCTTGTAAGGCTTTTCATCGCAATGTTTTTCAACTTCTTCCTCAATATAATCGGCAATCGCTTTTATTTGTGTGTGGCTTCTGGCTTCACAAATAATAAAAAAATCGGCTACGGCTTCGTGTATCTTTCGCAGATCGAGCGATAAAATATTTTCACCTTTTTTTTCCTGTATTGCCTCGATGATTGTTTTAAAAATTTTCGAATTCTTCGTAATTCGCGCTACACGCTGTCTTTTGCGGGTAGATAACATAGACAGTTGTTCCAATAATAAAGACGTTTTGTGATGAATTATATTTTATTTGTGTGAAGCAAGTCTGAGATTATTTATTACGTTGTTCAAATTATTCCTTGTTTTCAAATTCCTGCCAATTCTTTCATAACAAACAATGAGCTGCAAATCGTAATTTCGCACGGCTCAAAAATAGTAATCTTTTGTCACATCCAGCTACCACCCTTCAAGATAAAACCACGCCTGAAATTGGCAATGTTTTCACCGAGCTGTTGACAGTTGACAGTTCCAACAATTATGCCATGGCAAAGGTTCATGACGGAAAAGCCTTTCATGGAAATGTGTTTTTTGCCCACGAGCAAACAGCAGGTAAGGGCCAGCGCGGAAAAAATTGGATAGCAAATACCAGCGAGAATATTATGATGAGCATTGTTCTGCAGCCTGAGCGACTGTTCATAAACGAACAGTTTTTGCTGAGTGCGTGCATTGCTTTGGCATGTTACGATTTGTTAAATATTTATTTGCCTGAAGAAATTTTTATTAAGTGGCCAAACGACCTCTATGTCGGTGACAGAAAGGCAGGCGGCATTTTGATAGAAAATATTATTTCAGGAGAAACCTGGAAATATGCAATCGTTGGGATTGGTATTAATATCAATCAGACAGAGTTTGATGAAAGCCTTATAAATCCAATATCGTTGAAACGATCGACTGGAAAAAGTTTTGATGTGATTGATTTGGCAAAAGAGCTTTGCGCTTTTATTGAAAGAAGATATAATAAACTTTTTGTTGGAAAAACTGATGAGATGATTGCTGAATACAATCTGCATTTATATAAGCGAAATGAAGTTGTCCGATTGAAAAAAGAAAATCAGATTTTTGAGACGATGATAAAAGAAGTCACTCCACAAGGGAAATTGGTTACGTTTGATGAAGAAGAAAGAAGTTTTGGATTTGGCGAGGTTGAATGGCAGTTGTGAGTTCAGCGATTCATGAATCTTCAACTCTTGTTTCTTAACTCTGAACTTACAACTCCTTCCATGCTTTTACAATTTCTTCCGCATGTTGCTTGGATTTCGGCTTCAAAAATATTTTTCTGATCACTCCTTTTTCATCAATCACAAAAGTGGTTCTCAGCAAGCCCATATATTTTCTGCCGAACAATTGCTTTTCGTCCCAAACACCATATTTATTTATGATTTTATGGTCGGAGTCGACAACCAATGTAAAAGGCAGACTGAATTTCGTTTCAAATTTTTTGTGGCTTTTTTCATCGTTGGGACTAACGCCGAGAATAACAAATCCTTCTTTTTTTAACAAAGCATAATTATCGCGCAGGTTGCAAGCCTGAATGGTGCATGTTTCTGTGTCATCTTCCGGATAAAAATAAAGAACCACTTTTTTCCCTTTGAAATCTGATAATGATATTTTTTTTCCGTCCTGATCGGTGCTGGTAAATGCTGGTGCTTTATCGCCTTCTTTTAAAGATATCATGGTGAATGGTCAATTGTGAATGGTGAATAAACCGCAAATTAGTGAAACTTTCTTCGGACTCCGGACTCCCGACTTCAGACTAAATTTTATCTTGTAAAATTATAAACCTGTGTCGCCACATTTCCTGCTTCGTCTTGTACAGAAATTTTTAGTTCATGATTTCCCGGCGGACAATGTTCATCAAACTTATAGATAAATGATTTGCCTTTATCGTTTGTGAAGCGAAGCCATTTTCCATCCAGCTCTGCACGGAAATTTTTAAATGCGTCCAGATTATCTTTTATAATATAAACAATTCTTGCTGCTTTGCTCATGTTTGCTCCATTCACAAAACCAACCGGAACAATTTGCGGCGGCTCTTCATCTAACAACAACTGAAAATTTCCAAAATCACGGAACCGCGCAGAAGCCCAGCCACCCTGCCACTGCACTTTCTCAACATCTTTTTTTGCGCCTGCAAATCGCTGCATTACCACTTTATCTTTCTTGCTAACATCAAAATTTGCATTTGGCTTTATTCTTATCAAAAAAGAATCCTGCAAAGGAATATAAGTTGCGCCAATTGAATGAACGGAAGAAATTGCATTCGGCAAAGTCGCATCTGATTTCACATAATTAATATGAACAGAATCATACAAACATTTTTCACCGATATAAAATGCGCATTCAGGGTTTTCAACGCCATCAAGCATTTGCGGATAAAACATTTTTCCCGGCAATTGCGAACTACTGCTTGCAGCAGCTTTGTACCTCACCGAAAAATTTAATAATGTAGCATGCCCGTATCCATCTTTCACTTCAATTTTCATTTGATGAGATGAACCATCGCTCACATCTATTACTCCATCATTCTTCAAAGAATAATAAATGGAATTTGTGTAACCAGGCAGCCTGAACAATTGCTGAAGAGTCGCGCCGCCATTGGCTTTCGTTTTATAATCAATATGCGCGTTCACATTCCGCGTGAATGAATAACTGATATCGTCCATTTCAAAACCAATCTGCGCTTTTCCATTATCATATAAAATTGCCTGATAAATTCCATTGTGGTTCGGTGTTCCTGATTCCGTATCAAAAGCAGAAATTGCAAACCTAACTTTCGAAAAGCTTGTCGTTATAACTCCGCCGGGAATTGTTAATACTCCTTTTACTTTTCTCACCGGAATAATTTTCGGTGATTGTTCATAGATACTTTTATTTCCATCATAAACTGCAAGCCGCATAATAACAGGACTTGTATTATCTATTATCGGCAATCCAAAAAGAGTTGGATTCAAATTCACATCGTCATTATCACGGATTTCAAAATGAACATGTGGCGCTTCCGAGCCACCGGTGCTTCCGCTATATGCAATCAAATCGCCTTTTTTCACAGGAAAAAGATTCGGCGGAACATCAATAAATATTCTCCAGGATTCCATTTTGTATTGCTGCCGTTTCACATATTCAGATAATGCAGGAAAAAAATCATTCAGGTGCGCATATAAAGTGGTGTAGCCATTCGGATGGTTGATATAAATCGCCTGACCAAACCCTGCAGGCTCTACTTTTATTCTCGCAATATATCCATCTGCTGCAGCGAACACAGGAAGGTCTGTGCGTTTTTCAGTTCTTATATCCAAACCCATATGATAATGGTTCGGTCGGATTTCTCCAAAATTTCCGGCGAGGCTAATGGGTATATTCAACGGGTCCCTGAAATAATGTTGCGGATAATTTTTCGAAGGAAAAAGCTGACTGAACAATGGCGACGAAATGAACAGAAAAAAAGTAGCGGACAGAAATTTCTTCATTAATTTTTTGGGAACAAATGTCCAGAAAAAAAACCGGCATCATCTCGCAGGCCTATATAAAATTGGAAACAAAAAATTAACATTGATCATTTTTAGCGTAACCAAAACGATAACCTCATCGTCAAACCAAAACCAGTACAGCGTTTCAATAATGTGTTTGAACCATTCAAAGAAAAAGTTTTCCATGCCTACAAAATAGTATGCACATTTTTAAAAATTGGTACAGCATTTGGCATAGTAAAATTGTCTTACAAGAAATCACATTCAATTATCATTAAACCGTGGGGTATGAAAGGGATAAGAAACAAGGCTGTAGTATTCCTTGCTGTAACAGTGGGGGCAGCCATCGGACTACTAAAAGGCGAAGAAGCCAAACAAAAGTGGGTATTCAAAATGAGGAGCAAGTATGAGAACAGACGAATGATCGCTGAGAAAAAATCTATTGCCCGCAAAGGTGGCGTATTGTTAGATGACATTGAGATGGCAGCATTCCATAACAATTAATTATCCATATATACCTTCCATCATCACGAGCCTTGGTTTAACAACTGAGGCTTTTTTATTGCAAGACGGAAAGTTGGAAAGTCAGGAAGCCCGAAAGAATTTTCAAACTTTTTGCTAATTGCCTTCTGTCCTCCAGACTCTCGGACTTTACTGACTTTCGGACTATGGATCAGCCACAACCCTAACCAGCACTCGCTTTCAACAATCTTTATAATTTAATCTCAAAAATTAATTCCCCTACCTTACTTTTGCGCAATTTGTTTTTACTGTTCTAACTAAAAAATAAGATGCCAAAAGATTCTTCCATCCGTTCAGTTCTTATCATCGGTTCAGGCCCTATTATTATCGGTCAGGCTTGCGAGTTCGATTACTCCGGAACGCAGGCAGCACGCAGCCTTCGCGAAGAAGGCATTGAAGTGATTTTGATTAACAGCAACCCTGCCACCATCATGACCGACCCGATGATGGCTGATAAAGTTTATCTGTTGCCACTCACTGTCGAAAGCATCGAACAAATATTAGAAGAAAATAAAATTGATGCGGTGCTGCCAACCATGGGCGGACAAACTGCGCTCAACCTTGCCAAAGAAGCAGAAGACCTTGGCGTTTGGCAGAAATATAATGTTCGATTAATTGGCGTGGATATAAAAGCAATTGATAAAGCAGAGGACAGAGAAAAATTCCGCCAGTGGATGATTGAGCTTGGCGTTCCGGTTGCAACAGCAAAAACAGCAAACTCATTTTTAGAAGGAAAAGAATTTGCGCAGGATATCGGATTTCCATTGGTAATCCGTCCATCATTTACATTAGGCGGAACCGGCGGCGGTTTTGTGAAAGATAAAGATGAATTGGATGAAGCATTGAACCGCGGCTTGCAAGCTTCGCCGATTCATGAAGTGCTTGTAGAAAAAGCAGTTCTGGGCTGGAAAGAATTTGAATTGGAATTGCTTCGCGATGCTAATAATAATGTAGTGATTATTTGCACGGTTGAGAATTTCGACCCGATGGGCGTTCATACAGGTGATTCCATCACAGTTGCACCTGCGATGACATTAAGCGACACTGCATTTCAATTGATGCGCAACACAGCTATCAGAATGATGCGTGACCTCGGAAATTTTGCAGGCGGCTGCAATGTTCAGTTCGCACTCAACCCAAACACAGAAGAAATCATTGCGATTGAAATCAATCCGCGTGTAAGCCGTTCGTCTGCGCTTGCATCGAAAGCAACCGGTTATCCGATTGCAAAAATTGCTGCGAAGCTTGCTATCGGTTTTAATCTGGATGAATTAAAAAATCAAATCACACAAACTACTTCAGCATATTTTGAACCGGTGCAGGATTATGTAATCGTAAAAATGCCTCGTTGGAATTTTGATAAGTTCAAAGGTGCAAATGACACGCTCGGTTTGCAAATGAAAAGCGTTGGCGAAGTGATGGCAATTGGAAGAAGCTTTGCCGAGGCTGTTCAAAAAGCTTGTCAGAGTTTGGAGAATAATGCAGTCGGTCTTGGTTATTATGGAAAAAGTTTGATGCACGCAGAAGAGCTGCTTGAATATATTAAAGTGCCGAAGTGGGATAGAATTTTCAGGATTAAAGATGCATTGATGGCTGGCATTTCTGTTGGCACTATTTCAAAAGCAACACACGGAATTGACAGATGGTTTTTGTACGAGATACAAAAAATCTGCAACATGGAAAAAGAGCTGGTGAAATACAAAATGGAAACCATTCCCACAGAGTTGCTGAAAGACGCGAAGAGCACTTGGTTTCAGCGATGAGCAGATTTGCCGCATTATGAAAGATGGCACTGAAGATGCACTGTATGAAAAAAGAAAAAAACTTGGTATTACACGTGTTTTTAAAATGGTTGATACCTGCTCTGCAGAATTTGAAGCGAAGACTCCATATTTCTATTCAACATTTGAAAGCGGAAATATTAATGAGAGCAAAGTGAGCGATAAGAAAAAAATCATTGTGCTTGGCTCTGGGCCAAATCGCATTGGTCAGGGAATTGAATTTGATTATTGCTGTGTGCATGGATTGCTGGCGATAAAAGAATGTGGTTATGAAGCCATCATGGTGAATTGCAATCCTGAAACTGTTTCTACTGATTTTGATATTGCTGATAAATTATATTTCGAACCTGTTTATTGGGAACATCTTTGGGAAATCATCGAGCATGAAAAACCCGAAGGTGTTATTGTTCAGCTCGGCGGACAAACGGCTTTGAAGCTTGCAGAAAAATTGCATGAAAAAGGAATTAAAATCATCGGCACTTCTTACGATAGCATGGATATTGCTGAAGACCGCGGCCGTTTCAGCGATATGCTGAAGGAGTTGGACATTCCTTATCCTGATTATGGAACTGCTTATGATGTAGATGATGCAATTGAAGTTGCAAAAAAGTTGGTTATCCGGTTTTGGTTCGCCCCAGTTATGTGCTCGGCGGTCAGCGCATGCGAATTGTTATTAATGATGATGAAGTGGAAAAAGCAGTCATCAGTTTATTGAAACATATCCCCGGAAATAAAATTCTGATCGACCATTTTCTCGACCGTTGTCAGGAAGCTGAAGTAGATGCCATTTTCGATGGAGAAAATTTTCATGTGATGGGCGTGATGGAACATATTGAGCCGGCAGGCATTCACAGCGGCGATAGTAATGCCGTTCTTCCTGCATTTAATCTTACTCCGTTGGTCGTAACAACGATGGAACATTATGGAGAAAAAATTGCAAGAGCATTAAATATCAAAGGACTTATTAATATTCAGTTCGCCATAAAAGACGATAAAGTGTTTGTGATTGAAGCAAACCCGCGTGCATCGCGCACCACACCTTTCATTGCAAAAGCTTATCAAATCCCTTATCTCAATATTGCAACCAAAGTAATGATGGGCGCAAACAAGCTCACAGATTTCACCTTCGAAAAAAAGCTGAAAGGTTTTGCTATCAAAGAACCTGTATTTCAGTTTCAATAAATTCCCCGGAGTTAATAAAGAGCTTGGCCCGGAAATGAAAAGCACCGGCGAAGCAATCCGTTTCATCAAAGATTTGCGCGACCCATATTTCAGGCAATTGTATAAGGATAGAAGTATGTACTTGAGCAAATAAATCTGTCTGAACTGGGATTTGAATGGATTTTAGGATTTATGGGATACAGACTTAAAGTGACTCTATACTTTTAAATTCAGTAATTTTTATTTAAGAATAATCATCTTTATTCCTTATCCAATTCATCACAATCATCCCATAAATCCCAGTTCAGACAATGAATAAAGAAATTCAATCCATCATCAGAAACCTAAAAAATGTACTCAGCGAAGAGCCGTGGTACGGAACATCCGTTTATAATACTTTAGAAGAAGCAGGAAAGACGAATGTTTACAAACATCCTGAAGAAAAATATCATTCGCAGATTGAGATATTATATCACATGATTACATGGGCAGAGTTCACGCTGAGCAGTTTGGAAAAGGCAAAGAAAGCTGAAATAGATTCGATTGAAATGCTTGATTGGCGCAAGATTGATTCAACCAAACATACATGGCAAAATGGTGTTCATGAACTGATGTCTGCGAATGACAGTATCATTTCATTTCTTCAAACTAAGGAAGATGATTTTCTCAGTGAAGATGTTGAATTCAGAAAATACAATATGCGGTTTCTATTAAACGGTTTAATTCAGCATCATATCTATCACGCAGGACAAATTGCATATCTAAAAAACATCTGCGATTAAGAATTTCACACAAAGAAACCAAGGATACAAAGAGGCAACGCTTTCCTTTGTTTCGTTACGTGAAACTTCTTAACTTTCCTTCATGTCTTTTAAACCTGTTCCTATCTGGAAAGAAGCACCTTTCCTTCGATTGATAATACCGTTCATGTTGGGCATTATCGCACAATGGTATTTACAATTATCCATTACCGTTAGTTTGATTGTTTTTGCCTGCTCTATTTTCATTTACATTTTATTTCAGTTTTCAAAAAGATTTATTCAATTCAAATTATATTGGCTGAATGGAATTTTCATGAATGCATTTCTATTCCTGATTGGTGCATTTCTAACTTATTATTCAGATATTTCTCATCATCCAAATCATATCACTGACTATTATAAGAATGGAGATGTAGTTATTGCGACTCTACAAGAGCCTTTATCAGAAAAAGAAAAATCATTCAAAGCACTTGCCTCTGTTGATTATATTGAGGACGACAATACTTTTCATCCTGTTAAAAGTTCGATACTTCTTTATTTCAAAAAAGACAGCAGCCTTCCACAACTGGGTTATGGCTCGCAAATCATTTTCAATAAGGCTTTGCAGCCAATAAAAAATTCCGGTAATCCGGGAGCTTTCGATTATCAGCGATATTGTGCATTTCAGGGAATTTATTATCAGGCATTTTTGAAAGCAGAGGACTTTGTTTTAAGGAAAGAGAAAAATGAAAATGCCATCAAAAAATTCTTGTTCATCGCACAAGAAAAAACAGTAAATGTTTTTCAAAAAAATATTCCGGGCAATAAAGAAAAAGGATTTGCTGAAGCATTATTGATTGGCTACAAAGACGACCTTGACAAAACTTTGGTTCAGTCTTATACCAACACAGGCGTCGTTCATATCATTGCGATTTCAGGTATGCAGCTCGCATTGATTTATGGTTTTTTGATTATCATTTTCAAACCATTTTCAAAATTTCGTTTTATTCGATTTTTGAAACCAATCGTTATCATAATAATGCTTTGGCTCTTCAGTTTAATGTCTGGTGCATCTGCTTCCGTGCTTCGTGCAGCCGTTATGCTCACATGCATTGTGATTGGGGAAAGCTTTTCAAAGAAAGCTTCTATTTATAACAATCTGGCAGCTTCTGCATTTTTGTTATTATGCTATAATCCTTTCTGGTTGTGGGATGTAGGCTTTCAGCTTTCTTATACAGCAGTATTAAGTATTGTGATTTTCATGAAGCCGATTTATAATTTGATTTATATTCAAAACAAAATATTGGATTTTATCTGGCAATTAACAGCCGTGACTTTATCAGCACAAATCTTGACAACACCCATCAGCATTTTTCATTTTCATCAATTCCCGAATTATTTTCTATTAACAAATTTGGTTGCAGTTCCATTGTCAAGTATTATTTTATTTGGCGAATTATTGCTTTGTGCGATTTCTTTTATACCAATCGTTGCAAAATTCATTGGCATCATTTTACAGAAATTAATTTGGCTTTTGAATAGTTTTATAGAACACATGGAAACCATGCCAAAATCTCTGTGGGATAGTTTGCAGATAAATATTTTGCAATTGATTTTTCTTTATGCAGCTATTATTGCTATTTCAATTTGGCTAATGGAGAAAAAGAAAAATTACTTGCCAATTGGATTGTGTGCATTGCTCGGTTTTGTTTTATTAAGAAGTTTTTCCTTTTGGCAATCTTCACAACAGGAAAAGATAATTGTTTATAATGTGCCGCAGCATCAGTCAATTGATTTTATTTCAGGCAGAGATTATGTTTTCAAAGGTGATAGCATTTTGCTGGAAGATGGATTTCTCCAAAACTTTCATTTGAAACCATCAAGGATAATGCATAGAATTTCAGAAGCAGATTCTATTTCACATTTAGCACGTGACTATAATATTTTTCAATTAGGTGATAAAAGAATTTTAATAATAGAGCAAAATATTTCTTTTACTCCTCTCCAAACAAAAACCAAAGCTGATATCATTATTATCTCAAAAAATCCTTCACTGAAAATTTCTAACCTGGCAAATGTTTTCGATTGCAATCAATGGGTTTTCGATGCTTCCAACAGCAATTGGAAAGTAAATAAATGGAAAAAAGAATGTGAACAACTCCATCTTTCCTGCTTTGATGTTGTTGATAAAGGTGCTTTTGTATTGAATTTGGATTAATGTAGTTTTGCGGCTCTAATTTTTTCACGCAACGAACGCAAAGAATACAACGAACGCTAAGAGAAGTATTGATTTCCCTCACGCATCTCTATGTCTTGTTTTGTTGTATCAATTGTTTCTTGCTTGAAAATCCTAAACACACTATCATGAACAAAAAAATTCACTCAGCATTAATCTCAGTTTTTTATAAAGATGGTTTGGATAATATCGTAAAGAAACTGCACGAGCTTGGAGTTATTATTTATTCAACCGGAGGAACCCAACAATTTATCGAATCATTAAATATTCCATGTGTTCCTGTAGAATCACTTACGTTTTATCCTTCTATTTTGGGTGGGCGAGTTAAGACGCTACATCCATCTGTGTTTGGTGGCATTTTGGGAAGAAGAGATAATGAAACGGATGTAAAAGAAATGCAGCAATATAAAATTCCTGAAATTGATTTGGTGATTGTTGATTTATATCCCTTCGAAGAAACGGTTGCAAAAACAAATGAAGATGCCGCTATCATCGAGAAGATTGATGTTGGCGGGCCTTCCATGATTCGTGGTGCTGCAAAAAATCATAAGCATGTTGTTGTTGTCGGTTCAAAAAATGAGTATGCTTATCTCGAAAAATTATTGAACGAACAAAACGGAGAAACATCACTTGAGCAGCGCAGATTACTTGCTGCAAAAGCATTTGAAGTTTGTGCGCATTATGATGTGGCAATTGCAAAATATTTTATTCCTATAGAAGGAGAATATTTTTTAGAATCTGTTCCGCATCCAAAACACATGCGCTATGGAGAGAACCCACATCAGCATGCAGTTTTCTATGGCGATTTAGATGAATTGTTTGAACAAGTGAATGGCAAAGAATTATCTTATAATAATTTGGTTGATGTAGATGCAGCAGTGCAAATAATCAATGAATTTACTGAAACAACTTTTGCAATTATCAAGCACACGAATGTTTGTGGCATCGCATCAAGAAATACTTTGAAAGATTCATGGGATACGGCTCTTGCCGGCGACCCTGAAAGTGCGTTTGGTGGCGTTCTTGTTTGTAATACATCAGTTGATAAAGCAACTGCTGAAGCTATCAATGAAATATTTTTTGAAGTGTTGATTGCTCCTTCATTTGATGAAGATGCATTGGCAATTTTAAAATCGAAAAAGAACAGAATTCTTCTGAAACAAAAAAAGCAACCAACATATAAAGAACAATACAAATCATTATTAAATGGTGTGCTTGTTCAACAGCATGATGAAGGAAGTTATACTGAATGGAAAGAAGTTGGCGGTAGAGAAACAACCCATGAAGAAAAAGAAAATTTGAAATTTGCTAATTTGGTTTGCAAGCATTTAAAATCAAATGCAATTGCATTAATAAAAAATAAACAGCTAATTGGCAAAGGTTGTGGACAAACAAGCCGTGTCGATTCTCTTCGCCAATCTATTGAGAAAGCAAAACAGTTTAAGTTTGATTTACACGGAGCAGTACTTGCATCAGATGCATTTTTCCCTTTCAATGATTGTGTTCAAATGGCACACGAGGAAGGTATCGAAGCATTCATTCAGCCAGGTGGCTCTATCCGCGATAAAGATTCAATTGATTATTGCGTTCAAAATAAATTAGCAATGGTGATAACAGGGATGAGGCATTTTAGGCATTAATGAAAAGTCGGGAAGTCAGTAAAGACCGAAAGTCAGAAAGAAACTTCAATTCGAATGAACATTCTTTCTGACTTTCAAACTTCCGGACTTTCCGTCTTTCGGACTTCTCCGACTGTTCTCACATATCCCAATAAACTTCTTCTTTCAAAAAAACTTCATACACTTCTCTCCATCCTGCAAACTTTGTATCAGTTCCCAGAAAATGATTGTGCCAGATGGTTGTCATCAATCCATTTACTTTTTTTATCGAACGATAATAACGCAATAATTCTTCCATCGCTTGTTGTGAAGTGAACTTCTGCTCGTAAAAAGAATTGGCATCCATAAAACAAAATGGAAAAATTTGCAGTTGAGTTTGCTGTTCCTTTTCTAAATCATACCAAAAAAAAGAAGATGCCACAGAAGCTCTGAAACCATTGATGCTTCCATATCCCATCGAGAAATCTTTTTCAATCCCTGCATTGATTAATCGCCGGTAAGTTTCTGGAAAACTCATCCTGATATAATGCTGTCTGCTATGAATAATTTTTTTATCGGCGATATATTCCAGCCATTCAATCTCTTCTTTCAATAAATTTTCATCATCGCCACTTTGCCAGGAAGGATGAATGCCAACAGTATAACCATTTGCATGATATTGTATCAATTCCTGTAGCGCTGTTTCGTTCGGAGAAATATTTTTATCATTGCCTTTTTGTTCTTTCGCAACCAAAAAAAAATAATATGGTTTCAAGCGACAATACAAATGCAATGAATCAAGCCATTCATAAGCATCGTAAGGGTCTTTTTGTTTTTCATTCAGCACATTCATTCTTTCTTTTGCTGACTGAAAATTTCCGGTAGCAATCGATTTTAATATTGCTCCGAAACTTCTTTTGTTTCCCTTATGCAAATAAGAATATGCAATATCAATATCGTAAGTTGGGATAAATCTGAACGAAGCAAGCCTGAATATCAAATCAGGAAATTTCTTTTTGAGGGCTTGCTTAAAATCCTGCAGCCAGATATTAATCAAAGGTTGATTAAGAAAATTTTCTTTATATGCTATCGAATTTGTGTATGCATACCTGCCATATTCATCTTTTTCATGCGGAAGATATTCTTCATATCTGCTCAGCAAATAAAAACTTGCTGCGAAAATATCAAAAGGAAAATCTCCGCTGGTTTGATAAAATGCTTTATGATAATTCAATTCAAAGCAATGAATGAATTGCTGTCTTATATCATTCTCAAAAAGCAATGGAATAGATTTGATATAAAATTCTTCTTCTGAAAATTCGGTTTCAGAATAATTTATTTTTGGATTTTGATAATGAATGAATGATTCTCTATCATCAGTAATTTCAATGGGTTCATCAAATAATTCTTTGTTGATGAAATCAACAATGTATTTTAGACGAGAAGTAATATCTGAGCTATATAAAAGCATGCAGCAATGTCATTAAAACAAAAATGCCGACTAAAAATCGGCATCGAAATATAGTTACATTATCCTATTTTTTAATGCTTTTCTTTCCACATTTCATTGAAAGTTTTTGCAGAAAAATCCAGGTCAGCACGATGTGCAGTCCATCCTTTAAAAACTTTATTCACCATCCAGTTTTTTATTTTTCTATTGCCAAGGTTCATCATTTTTCGGCTCAAACTGGATTGTTTCCAAACCTTCCATGCAATTTTTTCGCCCCATGAAGCATCGCCTTCTTTCACTGCGTCATGACGATTCTCCAGCAAAAGTTCGTGCAGATTGATTTTCACAGCGCACACTTCGGTGCAATTTCCACACAATGATGATGCATAACTTAAATGTTTCCAATCACCAAGATTTTTTAACTGCGGCGTAATCACTGCGCCAATCGGTCCGCTATATGTTGCTTCATAACTATGGCCACCAATATTTTTATAAACCGGGCAAGCATTCAAACAAGCACCGCAACGAATGCAATACAAACTTTCACGCGTTCTTTCATTCGCCAGAATATTTGTTCTTCCATTGTCTAGCAAAATCAAATACATTTCTTCAGGCCCATCATTTTCGCCAGGCTGTTTTTGGCCAGCTAATAATTGTATTGTATACCGTTAATTGCTGACCAGTTCCATAAGTTGCGAGCAAGGGCCAGAACAAACTCAAATCGGTCAGCGAAGGAATTACTTTTTCAATGCCAGTAATAGCAATATGGGTTTTAGGAAATGCACAGCTCAATCTTCCGTTGCCTTCATTTTCTGTTACAGCAATAGAACCAGTATCAGCAATGATAAAATTCGCGCCAGTAATTCCGATTTCTGCTTCGGTATATTTCTGTCTTAATTTTTCACGAGCAACTAATGTGAGTTCTTCGGGCGTGAGATTAATATCAGTGTTTAATTTTTCGTGAAAAAGTTTCGCAACATCTTCTTTGCTTTTGTGCATCGCAGGTGTAACAATATGATAAGGCGGTTCGTTATCCAACTGCTGAATGTATTCTCCCAAATCTGTTTCCACACTTTCTATATTATTTTCTTCCAAAAAATCATTCAGTTTTATTTCTTCCGTCACCATGCTCTTGCTCTTCACAATCGTCTTGCAATCTTTTTCTTTGCAAATTGCAAGGATTTCATCGAGCGCTTGTTTCGCATCTTCTGCCCAAATCACTTTCCCGCCACGTTTTGTAAATGCCGTTTCAAACTCTTCCAAATACTTATCAAGCGATTCAATGGCTTTCCATTTCAAATTTTTTGCACGTTCACGTGCCAGGCTCACATCAGCAAATTGCTGTTTGCCTAAAGGCACTACAGCATTGTATTTCCCGATATTGAAATTTATTTTTTGCCTGTGCTCAAGATCGCTCGCCTTTTGCGTGCTCTTTGCAATAAATGATGCAGCTGTTTCTGACATAGTGATAATCTCTGTTAATAAGGTTTAAAATATTTTGTAACCAGCCAATCAACTTTCATCAGCATCGTTGTGTCACTCACTTGTACTGTAGATATTCTATTCAGCCCTGCCCCATCTCTGGCAGCAGCGTGGAAGCTCAACGCAGCGCCGCCGCGTTTTTGCGAGAAAAAATTATCATTTTCTGTTACCGTAATATTCATGTGCAATTTGCTCAAGGGTTTCATAAAACTTTTCTCCGTATTTTCTGATTAATGATTCTTTTAAAAAAACATACACCGGCACTTTCAGTTTTTTTCCAAGCGCACAGCCAGGGTTGCACAATGTTTCTCTTGGTTCATAATTCACTAATTCATGTTCGTTTGTTATTTTCGTTTTGATGGGATACAAATGGCAACTGATTGGTTTTTTCCAATCAATTTTTCCGTCAAGATAAGCTTGCTCAATGCCGCATTTAATAATCCCATTTTTATCTTTTGTTCCATAAGCGCAAAGCTTTCCTTCGATTGTTGGGGTAACCCAGCCAAAACTTTTATCGTACAAGTATCTTCCTGTTTTTTCAATTTCATTAATCCCTTCCGCTGATAAGTATGGTTTTACAATTTCATATATTTCATTCAACGTATCGGTTTCTTTGCCGGTTAATGGTGCGCCGGCATCACCATCTTCGCAGCATCCGCCCTTGCATTTGTTGAGGTCGCACACAAACTGATTTGTTATCACATCATCGCTTACCAGAATGTTATCAATCGCTATCAAACTGTAAATTTTTTTATCTTATTAATAAAGTTAACTGAATTTAGAAAGACCTGAAGTCAGAAAGAAATACAATCCCACTTGCTGACTTTCGGTCTTCCCGGCTTTACTGACTATTTTTATTATTTCCATTTTAGTGTGTTGATCAGGTGCATCATATCTGCTTGCAAAAACTGGTTTACAATGCCGAGCGAATCTGCATTTGGCGTTGTGTCGAAATACAAAGCGCCGCGCAAAAAATGTTTCACTGAATCGCTCACAAAAAATTGTTTTGAAGTTGCCGCATTTCCGCCAACATTAAAAAAAATGCCACTTACGCCCAAAGGAGTTTTCATTGCTGAGTCATCGATAGACGAAGCTTTCACACTGTGTTTGAAAGTCATTTTATACGCATCGTTTTTCAGCTTGTCAAAACTATTTGCTCCAATTTCTTTATAGCTCATATAAATGCGTGCGCCAAATTGCGGGAAATCTATATTTATCCAATAAGGATTTTCCGGCTTTGCTTCAAAAAATGATGTATCCTGAACAATATTTGCATAAACAGGATATTCAAATGAATAGGGATAATTTGGCTGATCAAACACTTTGTATTGATGCTGTGGAAAATCAATTTTAAAATAACCTGTTGGCTTTGGGGTAAATGTGCTGTTGCAGGAGATAAGAAACAAGGAACAAGTGACAATGGGCAAGATGATAACCCATAAATGTTTTTTATTTGGCACTTAAAATAATTTCATTGTAAAATAAAAAATTAATGTTGCTGGAATTTCACCGTTACTTTCACTTTTTTAATGCGGCTTTGTTCAGCATCTAACACCGTGAACTCAAAATCGCCGCAAGGGATCACATCATTTGGTTTTGGGATTTCGCCTGACAGCTCGAGTATCAATCCGGCAAGTGATTCGCTTTCACCTCTCACCTGATCGAAAGTATCAAGAGGCAATTTCATTGCTCTGCAAACATCATGGATCATTGTCTTTCCTTCAAAAACATAACTGCCATCTTCCATTTGCCTGTTGCCGCTTTCTTCATCATCAAATTCATCTTTAATGTCTCCTATCACTTCTTCCAGAATATCTTCTAAAGTAACAATGCCGCTTGTTCCGCCAAATTCATCTACCACAACTGAAAAATGGATCCTTTTGTTCTGAAAATCTTTCAACAAGTGCTCGATCATTTTATTTTCATGAACAAAATATGGAGCCCTTAGCAAACTATGCCAATCGAAATCGTTTGGCTCATTCAAATAAGGCATCAGGTCTTTTGTGTGAATCATGCCCACAATTTCATCAAGGCTGTTTTTGTAAACAGGCAGTCGCGAATAATGGAGCTCTTCTATTCTTGCTTTCAGTTTTTCAAATGAAATGCTTGCGTCGATGCCATTTACATCCAGCCTTGTTCTCATTACTTGTTTCACGTTGATGTTGCCAAATTTGATAATGCCTTTTAAAATATTTTTTTCTTCTTCTGTTGCATCGTTATGCGTTGCAATATCAATGGAATGGTCGAGCTCTTCAAGATTAATCCTTGATGATTTTTTTATCCCGAACAAATTTTCAATGGCTTCAGATTGGCTTGCTGTCCACCCGCTTATTTTTTTGAACATCAAATGAATGATTTCAACAATGCCCGAAGTATAATAAGCAAACTGAAGATTATTCTGCGATGCCCATAGCTTGGGCATCACTTCGCCAAATAATAAAATCATGAAACTTACAATCAGCACTTTTACGACGAGCTCGAAAAGCCAGAAATTTTGTTTCAGCAAAACCAATTGGTCAATCAAAAAATTGGCGAGTATGATGATGGCGATGTTCACCAAAATATTTGCAGTCAATAATGATCCAAGCAATAATCTCGGCTCTTCTAAAAGTGTCACAATCCGCTTCCATGAAGCATCTTGCTTTGTTTTCAGGATATTGATGTCTTTATGAGTAAGAGAAAAAAATGCAATCTGCGAGCCTGAAACAATAAATGAAACAATGAGCAAAAAAAGAATAATGATGGCAAGAATTGAAGTTGCCTGCGGATTAATAGCCAGAAGGTTAAGGTATAAACGATCAACAAAAAAATTAGCGGTTAAAGTCTCCAAAGCAATTGGCTTTCATTAAAAATAACAAACAGGCAATAGTGCGCCTGCCTGTTTATTGTTCACTGCAAAATTAACAAATTGTTCGCTTTAAAAAGGCAAATTTTCAGAGCCCTCACTCAATGGAGGTATATCGTGATTGCCTGCGATGTCGCCACCTTCGGGGGGAAGATGTGTGTGGCTAATGCCATCATTTCTTTTATCCAGCATAATCAAATTATCGCCCACCACTTCTGTTGCAAATTTCTTGTTGCCTTCTTTATCTTCCCAGCTCCTCGTTCTCAACCTTCCTTCTATATAAACCAAACTGCCTTTGTGCAAATATTTCTGAGCAAGCTCCGCAAGGCCGCGCCACAGCACAACTGTGTGCCATTCAGTTTGTGAAATAAGCTTGCCTGCGCGATCTTTAAATGTTTCAGTTGTTGCTAAAGAAAACTTAGCCACTGCAATATTTCCTTCGAGGTGTTGAATGTCCGGGTCTTTTCCCAAATTGCCGATGAGCATCACCCTGTTAACTCCTCTCATATAACTGAAGTTTATTGTTGAAATAATCCGTTTAAACAGAATGCTTCTTAAAGTTAAATTTTTTCGGGCAAAAGAAAAAGAATATTAAGCTGGCAAGTCAATTCCAGACTTTACTTTAAAGGTTGATTGCAAGAAATTGTATTATAGAATTGCAGATTGATTGAGGTAAGCGGATATTGATTTCGGGAACGGATATTTATTAATGTCTTTCTTTTTTACAAGAAGAAAGCCTTTAAGAGAAATCTGTTTTGCAATATTAATATGTATAAATTGAACGCGGATGGTTTGATGGGTGAGCTGCTGTTTAGAAACTTCAGAAATTTTATGGGCCGCAATTTTTTCTTTGCCGAAAATATTTTTGATAAATTCTGATTGAAGAATTTCTTCTTGATTAGTTTCAGCTTCCAGCAAAACAAATTCATATAAATTTTGCCAGATGTCTTTTTCTTTTCTCTGATGTATATAAATACGATTATTGAATTCAATTATAAAATAATAAAACCTTCTTTCTTTTCTTCGCAGTTTTTTTTCTTTTACAGGAAGTATGTTAACAAGGTTATGCCGAAATGCCTGGCAATCGCTTTGCTGCGGGCATTCAGCGCAAAGCGGGTTTTGTGGCTTGCAGATAGTGGCGCCAAAATCCATGATCGACTGATTATAAATTCCCGGCTGTTTTTTATCGAGGAGTGCATTTGCTAATTCTGCATACAGTTTTTTCCCGTCGGTTGTATCAATCGGCGTGTTAATTGCAAAATATCTTGAAAGAACGCGTTCCACATTTCCATCTACAACTGCATAAGGAAGATTGAATGCGAATGAAGAAATTGCAGCCGCAGTGTAAGGGCCAATTCCTTTAAGGCTTTTTATTTCTTCATATGTTGAAGGGAATTTGCCTTTATAATCTTTTGAAATTTTTTTAGCGGTCTCAATAAGATTTTTGCATCGGTTATAATAACCCAGGCCTTCCCACAATTTAAAAATTATTTTTTCGGGAGCTTTCGCGAGGTCGTGAACCGTGGGAAATTCTTTTATAAACTTTTCGTAATAATTCCATCCTTGCTCAACCCTCGTTTGCTGAAGGATGATTTCACTAAGCCATATTTTATAGGGGTCTGTTTCGCCTTTCCAAGGCATTTTTCTTTTGTTTTTCTTTTTATTCCACAGCAAAAGTTTCTTGCTAAAAATAGGTTTCATCAGTAGGAAGTTTTCATTGGTTTATTTCATCTAAAAAAGTCTCAAAATAATTTTTTAAATGTTGTATACTCATAATCAGCAATTTGCGTTCTATATAGCGAAGGCTTGCTAAAATTCATTTTTAAACATAAAATGAATTTGCCAAGGCTGTGGTAGTTTAAAAATTTTGTTATATATTTAGAATCAGAAACTTATAAAAGAACTCCAATGAGAAAAGCCGACCTTGTCAATCAAATCTCAGAAAAAACAGGAATTCCCAAAGTGGATGTCCTTGTTACTTTAGAAACAATGTTTAAAGAAGTTAAAGATACTTTGTCCGCAGGAGAAAACATTTACATACGCGGCTTCGGAAGCTTTATCACCAAAAAAAGAGCCGCTAAAATCGGAAGGAATATTAAAAAAAATGTTGCTGTTCATATCCCTGAGCATTACATACCTGCCTTTAAACCTGCAAAAGAATTCATTGCAGAAGTAAAAAAATTACAATCAGTTAAAGAAGACCACATAAACCACGATGAAGAGATGTAATTTTGCCGCTCTAACACAAATTATGTGAAACGACAGCAAATTATTTTAGCAGCTTCGGGGTTATTCTTGTTCATAGTATTATTTTTCTTCGCACAAACAATACCACCCAAAAAGAAAATTGCTCCTGCAATTGAAGGAAGTTCAGGAGAAGTTTCTGTTAAGCCAATTGATATTCAGCAAATATTGGATGCTTCAAAATCGAAGCTGAAGCCCGAACAAGTTTCATATTTGAACAGGCTTGAAAATTCTGTTGTTCGCGGCGACGTAAAAGAACAGCAGTTGAAAGCTTATCAACAACTGGCTGCTTTCTGGAAAGATTCTGTGCGCAACGGGTTTTTGCCCTTTGTTTATTATGCCGGGCAAATCGGTAAATTGGAAAGTTCTGAAAAAAACCTCACCTTTGCAGCCCAATTATTTTTGGAGAACCTTCGTGAGCTTGATGATAGAGCACTGAAAACATGGATGGCAAATCAGGCAAAAGACCTTTTCCAGCAAGCTCTGCAGATAAATCCGAATAATGATTCGACAAAAATTGGGCTGGGCGCGTGCTACATTTTTGGAAGCGATGCAGGCAATCCGCAGGAAGTGATGCAGGGAATACAGCAGATCCTCGAAGTATCACGGAAAGACCCGACAAATATGTATGCTCAGTTTATGCTTGGCCTGGGCGGTGCGGTTTCGGGGCAATTTGATAAAGCAATAGAACGTTTAACAAACGTGGTGCAGCATCAGCCGGATAATCTTGAAGCAATCATGAAACTGGCTGAGATTAATGAGCAGAAAGGAAATAAGGAACAGGCAATTACCTGGTATGAAGCAGGGAAGAAAATGATTACCGATCCTGAAATGACCAAAGCGATAAACGAAAGAATCAAATCATTGCAATAGAACCTTATTATAAATTATTGAACTGAATTTTATTTTTTAACTAAAAAGAATTTTTTGTATGCCGTGTGGTAAGAAACGTAAACGCCATAAAATCGCAACACACAAGCGGAAAAAGAGACTGAGAAAAAACCGTCATAAGAAGAAGAACAAATAATCTTCACCTGCTCTGCATTTAGCAGGGCGGGATTCATTTCTTTGGCTGAACATTTTATTTATAGTCATCGTGCCCGATTGCTTGATATGATGGCTTTGAAATAAAACTTCTTCAGCAATTTTCCTTTTAGTGAGGTATTGGTTTAGACGACGTAAATTTTATTGATTGAACAAGGAACTGATAATAAATGCAGCCCCGCAGGGAGTTGAGATTGCTCTGCTTGAGGACAAAAAGCTGGTTGAATTGCACCATGAAAAAGCCGACGCAAGCTTTGCAGTGGGTGATTTGTATTTGGGCAAGGTAAAAAAATTAATTCCTGGCCTGAACGCTGCATTTGTTGATGTAGGTTTTGAAAAAGATGCATTCCTTCATTATACTGATTTAAGCCCTTACGTTCGCTCGTTGTTGAAATTTACTACTCAGGCAATCGGTGAGTCAAATGCATCCAATTTTGATTTTGGTTCATTTAAGGTTGAACCGGAAATTGTAAAAACAGGAAAGATTAACGAAGTACTGAGCGGTAAGCCAAATATTTTGGTTCAAATTCTAAAAGAACCAATTGCCGCAAAAGGGCCTCGTTTAAGCTGCGAAATTTCTCTTCCCGGAAGATTTGTTGTCATCACGCCATTTAATGACATCGTTGCTGTTTCCAGAAAAATTCATTCGTCTGAAGAAAGAAAAAGATTGCAGAAAATTGTGGAAGCAATCAAGTCGAAAAATTTTGGTGTGATTGTAAGAACAGCAGCCGAGGGAAAAAATACCGCAGAGCTTCATGAAGATCTTACAGCACTTGTTGCAACCTGGAGCCTTATCCAAAACAATTTGAAAGGAGCGGTTGCGCCGGCAAAAATATTAAGCGAACAAACGAAGGCAACTAGCATGCTAAGAGATTTGTTGAACGAAGATTTTAATAAGATCGTTACCAACGATAAAAATATTTATAACGATACAAAGAATTATATTCAGAGAATTGCTCCGGATAAAGTTGACATTGTTTCTTACTTCCACAATGGCTCACCCATTTTTGATCAGTTTGGCATCACCAAACAAGTGAAAGCTGCATTTGGAAAAACGGTGAACCTTCCAAGTGGTGCATATTTGATTGTAGAGCATACAGAAGCGCTTCATGTAATTGATGTAAACAGCGGTTATAAAAGCGTTAGTAATAACCAGGAACAAAACGCACTGGAAACAAATCTTGAAGCGGCGGAAGAAATTGCCAGGCAACTTAGATTAAGAGATTTGGGCGGTATTATTGTGGTTGATTTTATTGATATGAAGCTTCCTGACAACAAGAGAAAATTAATGGAAGCGATGGAAGGGTTTATGCACACAGACCGCGCGAAGCATGCAGTGCTCCCGATTTCAAAATTTGGGCTCATGCAAATTACCCGCCAGCGCATGAAGCCTGAGGTTACCATCAACACACAGGAAGTGTGCCCTACATGCAACGGCACCGGAAAAATTTCTTCAGCATTGATTTTAGAAGATGAGATAGAAAAGAACCTCAGTTATCTTATCAATCATCAGCATAAAAATCTTACACTTGTTGTGCATCCGATTATGCACGCATATCTCACCAAAGGCGGCCTGTTCCGTTCAAAGCAATGGAAATGGAGATGGAAATTTAAGCAGGCTACTAAAATCCAGGCCAACACAAATTATCATTTGACCGAGTTCAAGTTTTTTGATAAGCACGAAGAAGAGATAAAGCTATAACATGAAACTTTAAATAGCAGCTTTTTGCTTTATCCTCTTAAACTTTGTTCCGCAATCATTTTAGACTGCTGTTATAATAATCAAGAAAAGAAATAATCTCGGGCACGGTTTTCAATTTATTTTTATTTTGAGTTAGCCATTTATATGCATATTCTTTTGGATGAATTGCCGACAATATGCTTGATTGGTTCAATCTGGCAGGGATAATATTTTCGCCATCACTTATTGCATAGCTTGTTTTAGAATAAAAACTATGTTCGCTCTTTCCGAGGGTCGGATTGTAGTCTCCTTCCTTTACAAGATTTTTATGCAGAACAAGCAATCTGAATTTCCCGCTATTTAAAACCTGGTAGTAAGAAATTTTATCCGGGCTAAGGCTATCAGGCAAAGACTCAAAAATAGCAAGCACTGTTGCTGTATCTGTTCCTTTAAAAAAAATTACTTTCAGAAGCATTGTATTTTCTAAAGAAAGCTCTGTCCCATCTTTGCTTATAAAATGCACCTCATTGGAATACAAATTTAATTTTGCTTTTTGCACTTTTGCTTTTCTGTTCCCACTCAAAAAAAACAAAGCAGTATTCCATTTATCATCCCAAAAAGGTGAACCTGAGATGTCTGCATATGCAATCATTTCGACCTTTTTTTGGCCTACTGCAGACATATCCACATAATTTATCGTAGCATAATTTCCATCTGAAGGCCCCAGAATGTCCAAATTCTGTTGTGCCCTTAAAGAAAATGATGCTAAAGAAACAAGGATAAGAATGATTGTTCGCATAAAATAATTTTAATAGGTTATTACATCCAATATACGAGTAAAAAAATAGTCCTCAAAAACAAAAGAGAGGCTAATCATTTCTGGATTGGCCTCTCTTTGTATTTAATAAAAGAATTATGCATTAATAATTCGGGTTAACAACGGCTGCGCTTGTAGCAGAAGGCGTGTTTTTCGTTGTTTCATCTGCTGGCACATCCCAATAATCCATATAATTATAATCGATGTATGCGTTTGTATAAAGCGTTGAATTGTAAATCAAATTACATCCCCATCTGCCACCGCCTTTTGCAGCGCCATAACTCCAGCCCCATCTTCTCAAATCATAAAAAGAAAGCCCCCTATATGCTAAAGCGGCCAGTCGTTCCTGAGTTAAGACAGCCAATGCCTGTGCCAATGTTAAGGAGCTATTGCCAACATGTGCTACACCTGCTCCCTGATAATCCCTGACATTATCAATCAATGCCAAACCTTGTGGAATTTGACCTGTTTGAATATAAGCCTCAGCCAACATCAAAGCATTCTCTTCATAAGTTGGCCCAATATAAATTTCAAGGCCACCAACTTCTCTGGAACCTAAAATTGGAATACCGGATAAGCCGGAATCTACTCCATCAACCAAACTATAACGAGTAGAATTGGAAACCGCATCACCTGTAAAAGTGCCATTGGATGTTGTGAAGTTGGCCAATCTTTTATCGCCTGGCGAGAATTCCTGCACCAATCTTTCGCTCACTTTATAAGTGGAAACCTGATTACTGATAGCACATAAAGAAGAAACTGTACCAGATGGTGCAGTAAAAAATGAATTTACAGCCGATGACCTTCCTGTAAATACATAATCGCCCTGCTGAATCCCTGCAGTACAATAAGTAATAATAGATGTCCAGTCGCTTGATGCAATGACCGGAATGCTGGCGCCTGTAATGGTAGCGCTTGGGTTTCCATTCACAAATGGAGACAATTTATTCAACAAAATGTTTCTTGCCAACATGGTATTAATGGTTTTGACCCATTGTGCTGAAGATAAAGGAAGGCCCAGACCTTGCTG
The DNA here is from genome assembly GCA_963718975.1 of uncultured Bacteroidota bacterium. Classification (GTDB taxonomy): domain Bacteria; phylum Bacteroidota; class Bacteroidia; order Chitinophagales; family Chitinophagaceae; genus Puia. The sequence continues at coordinate 106,915 of CAVRBD010000003.1, forward strand.
GCATTGTTGGGGGATGAGTTCAGCAATCACAGTATTGTAATCACCTTGGTTTGAAATAGCATTTAATGCGGTTAATGCCTTATTCAACTGGTTGTTCGATTCTGTAATAATTGCTGACTGGCTCACAAAATTACTATCGATTGTGTTAGGTGTATTTTCAATCAAACCTGCATAATATAAAGTTCCAATCTGCGCATAAGCGTAGCCTTTCCACCAATAGCACCAAGCCATAATAGTTGAATCTTTGCTTGCACTTAAACCACTTACGCTGGGAAGCTGAAGCATGATCGTGTTCATTACATCAATCATCGCGTACATGTTGCTCCACTCATAATATAGGGCATTGTTAGCAGCAGCTGTTGCCGCCGTGTTATTATATCCTCTGATTATAGAAACCTCAGGGCTGGGGTTGCTGATAACAACAGTTGGAGCATTTATAGGATCGGGGGTCATGTTGTCGGGAACACCCATAGTAGTGGTTTGGTTATTAGAACCGGCGCCACCGCCTGCAACATCACCCATCAATTCATGATAGCCCCAAGGCAAAGAGAAGTAGCTATTGCCCAACCATCCATCACCATAGTTAAAGCCGTTCCAGTAAACACCTCCCAGGGCATAAGCTGTGACACCGGTTTCGGTGGTCACGTTGCCAGCAAGTGTAGGCTGATTAGGGTTAATCTGGTCCAACTGTTTTTTGCACGAGCTTACCAAAACTATAGTAATAAAAAACGCTGAATAGCAAAGGCTATTGAAACGCTTTTTCAGTATTTGAAGATTTATTTTTTGCATAATCTGTACATTTTAATTTAAGGTTATACACTAAAGAGTTACATTCAAAGTGGCTTGATATGATTTCAAGTTAGGAATAGTGCTGTGGTCGATGCCTCTATCAAATGCTGAGTTTGATGAACCCGAGCTGATTTCAGGGTCAAGACCCGGATACTTGGTGAAAGTCAGCAAGTTTCTGCCGCTAAGCACTAACTGACATTTTTTTAGCCAATTTTGTGATACAAATTTTGAAAAGTCAATCCCTAATGACACATTTCTCAATCTCCAGAAAGAAGCGTCATGATAAAAAAAGCTTTTAGTAAGATCATTCCCCGTGCCATGTGCTGTAGTTCCTAATCCGTAGTAAGCGCTGGCATAATAAGCAGTCCATGCGCCTTTCTGTCCATTGATGGTTACTGGTTTGTCCCAATCTCCGCTGATACCTTCTCTGTACAACCACTCGTCAGTTTGGTCATATAAATGAGAACCGTAGATCCAATCAAACTGGAATCCTAGGCTCAAAAATCCTTTGTAAGTAACGCTGTTGATAAATGATGAAGTAAGTTTTGGGTTCGGGTCTCCCAATGTACTTGGTTCATCGGATATGAAAAGCCATTTGGATTGATTATTTACTACATAGCCATTAACAACAGAATAATTGGGTTGATCCGCTACATCAATAAACGGTGTTTTGCCATCTGCCCTTAATTGGTTCACACTGGTTAATACCTTGTAACCATATATTTGGCCAATCTTAGTTCCTGCTCTCAGAATTTCGCTTGATGACCCAGCACCAGAAGTTAGCGGTATATCGCCACCTACAATGGAATTAATCATTGAAGTTTGGTGGCCAAAATTCGCAGTGAAATCCCATGCCCAATTTTTTGTTTGGTAAACCGGAATGTTTACAGATAATTGCCAACCGTTAGAAGACAGTGCGATAACATTGTCTACTATGCTGGCTGAACCTGTAGATGGAGGCAAGACTCTTGCATAAATAGCATTATCTGTATGCCTTTTCCAGAATGTAAGCGAGAAATTAAAATTTCTTAACCAGCTGGCGTTGTTGCCTGTTTGCACCGTAAAATCAGTACCGTATTCTGTTTCCGCAGAAACTTCTACCCCTAATCCTGGGTTGTTGGCTTCCGTAGGATTAGCGTATGCCAGTTGAGATCCTGTTGGCTGCAGGTTCAAAGTGCTTTGTCTTTGATAAGCGCCCGGCTGAATACCTGCTTTGCCATAGGAAGCCCTCAATTTAAAGTTAGGCAATACATTGCTCAAACCGCCCTCCCAAAAATTAAATGAAGGCAGGTTGATATAACCGTTTATGTGTGGAAAAGTAAACGGTGTGTGTCCTTTGCCAAAAGCAGATGAATAATCAGTTCTAAAACCGCCGGCTACACCCGCCCAGTTACCAATATCAAATCTCTGATCCAGCAAATAGCCATAGGTAACAGCAGTTTCGTTATATTGATAATTGAGTGCCTGGGACTGAGTTGAAAGAAACTCGAAAGGAGGTTGCAACGGTAAAGAATATCCGTAAAAATCTATTTCTTTATACGTGTTCTTTCTGAAATCATACCCTCCCAATGTTGTAGATTGAATAGGCAATTTCAAATGGAAATCTTTTTCAAAATCTAATTTAACCGAAGCAGTTGCGGTCAAGTTTTGCTTGACCTGGTCGTATTGCCAGTTATCAACTTCACCAGTGTTATCAGTGCCATTGTTCCAAGATGCCCATCCGCCGTAATAATTAGAGTTGGCATTGAGGCTCTGGTTATAATACGTCCAAATATCATTTTCATTTTTATAGGCGACGCCATAAAGGCCCCTTAACGAAACAAACCTGTTTACCTTATAATTGGCCTCAAAGCTTTGTAAAATATCATATCTGTTGCCATCACCTTTGCTATAGTGCTCTGAATAAAAAGGATTAAATGCGTTAGCAGCAATATTGATATTCGATTGAAAATATTCAGCTGCGGGTACGCCTCCCAAAATAGTGTCTTCAAGATTAATGAATGCCGGGGTATTTAAGAAACTGTATACAGAGCCGACATTCGCATTGCTGGTGCCATAACCAAAATTGGCACCACCCGGCGCCCCCATTCCCGGATGCAGCGTATTTTCTGTGTAAATTACATTGGTAATAGAACGGAGCGTAAACCCTTTAAACAATTCCATTCCGGCATTAGCGGTAAGGTTTGTTCTGTCTACATAACCATTGTTTTGCAACAAAGGCGAGTTGGTCCTGTTATTGGACATTGCGAAATTATAATCTACTTTGTCGCCCCCGCCACTGATAGATAAAGTGTTGTTGTAAGAAGGGGCGCTTTCAAATACCTGTTTAAAATGGTCATAATAATGCATGCTGCCTTTATACGGCTGATCACTTGTATTTAACGGGTCCAATATCCCATAGCGTGCATTGCTCGCACCTTCGCCAGAGACCGCATTTGGATTATTGTCTGAACCGTAACGGTAAGCCATATCCCCCAGCACAGCCCCAATAGTTGGGTCCACAGATATCTCATCTCCTGTGTTAAAACCACCAGCAGTATCGTATGCAATAATATTCCCGCTTGAATTTGTTAAATAAGGGTGCAAGCTCGATTTAGCGAAATGTCCTGAGTTAATGAAGGAGCTGGAACCATAACTGGTTGTAAAATTAATGGTCATTTTCCCCTTAGTACCTTTTTTGCTGAAGATCTGGATAACACCATTAGCACCTTGCGCACCATACAGGGATGAAGAAGCAGCACCTTGCACCACTTCCACTCTTGCAACTTGAGTAAGGTCTATGGTATTTAAATCTGCAAAAGGAATTTCCACTCCATCCATCAAAATCATAGGTCTTGTTCCACCCTGAATACTGTTGATACCTCTCAACACTATATTCACCTGATCACCAGGGTTACCTGACACGCTTGAAATTTGAGCACCGGGAATTTTACCAATTAACGCCTGGTCTAATGAAGCAATAGGCACTTGCGGCAACTTATCCCCGCTGACTGATTCAACAGAAATGCCCAGCTTTCTTTTGCTTGTAGCAGTGCCGACACCTGTAACAACCACCTCATTTAAGGACCTTGTGTCCTGCGATAGCTGTATAACCAGGTTAGATAAATTACCTGCCTTAATCTCTTTAGTTTCAAATCCTACGCCACTGATAATAAGCGTAGCGTTTTCCTGAACAATTAATTTGAAAATCCCATCTGAGCCGGCGCTGACACCACCTTTCGCGCCTTTTACTTTGATAGTAGCTCCGGGGATCGCTGCCCCAGTGAGGTCAATAACTTTGCCTGTTATTTCTTTTGTTTGGCTAAAAACCCAAGAGCTGGTAAGCAAAGAGATGCCTACCATTAGAATTTTTAATTTTCTCATGTGTAGTAGAGTTTTGGTTATGAACTATGTTAAAAATAGGTAAAACTTGATAAACCAACAAATAATTTGACAGACGGCGATATAATAAAGCTGCATGGCCAAAAAATAAATAAATGAAATTTATTTAGATATCATTGTCATATAATCATTTTATTTAAATTTCATATTTAAAATTAATTGACCAATATCATTCAATATTCTTTAAAAAAATCAATATAATTATTTTTTCTAATGTTCTGCTACAAAGTATTTGTCTTTACCATTTATGGGAGCTCACCACAAATTCAGATTTCTTTCTCCCGAAAAATAAATTAAGCTGCTTTCCGGTTCGACTTTTATAAGAGCTAAAATCAATCTGATTAAATTAAAACTATCATAATCAATGTTTTATATAACAAAACTACGATGCCAGCAATGACCCTATCTATGCAGTTTATTTTTTGAAAGTTATTCACAACCAAAAAAAATAATTTTGTTATGTGGGGCTAATTTGTAATTTAGTGCAAGAATTTAATGGGTTAGTAAGTAAGGGGTCAACGTAAAAGTTGGCCCTTTTACTTTTAATTATCTCTTCTCAAAAAAACATCTTTCTTCGACTTCGTTTTTAATCTTCTTACCAATTTCAAAAACCAGAAGTAGATTTCAAAAGTGATAATTTTTTTGAAAGATTATTTTCATTCTTCACTTTCATTTTTGAAATTAAACTTTTATTTCTATAAATGTTTTAAGGATTATTATAACTGATAACTTTACTACATGCCGAAAATAAAAACTGCATTTTTTTGTAGCAACTGCGGATATGAAAGTACTAAATGGGTTGGTAAATGCCCTTCATGCGAACAATGGAATACATTTGTTGAAGAGCCGGTTATTAAAGACAACAAGCTATCTGAAACAAGCTGGAAAAAATTTTCATCTGAAAAAAGAGAGGCAAAAATAATTTCTATTAATGAAGTTATCAGCGAACAAGAGAAAAGATTTATCACCGCAGATGCAGAGCTGGACAGGGTTTTAGGCGGCGGCATTGTTGCAGGAAGCATTGTGCTGATTGCTGGCGAACCGGGTATTGGAAAAAGCACTTTGTTTTTACAAACAGGTTTGCTGTTGAATAAAATTTCTACACTTTATATAAGTGGAGAAGAAAGCGAACAACAAATTAAAATGCGCGCTGACAGATTGAGAATTCAAAATGAAAATTTTTATCTGCTTACTGAAACCTCAACGCAAATTATTTTTCAGGAAATAAAAAAACTTCGTCCTGATTTGGTGATTGTAGATTCGATCCAAACTTTACAGTCTCCTTATATTGAATCATCGCCCGGAAGTGTTTCACAAGTGCGCGAGTGTGCTGCAGAGTTTCAGCGATTTGCAAAAGAAACAAACACACCTGTTTTCTTAATTGGCCACATTACAAAAGACGGTGCCATTGCAGGGCCAAAAATATTAGAGCATATGGTTGATACTGTTCTTCAATTTGAAGGCGACAGGCACTATGCTTACAGAATTCTCAGAACATTAAAAAACCGCTTTGGGAGCACTGATGAATTGGGCATTTACGAAATGACCGATTCCGGAATGAAAGGCATTGCCAACCCAAGCGATATTCTCATAACTCAAAAGGAAGACCAGCTCAGCGGTATTGCGATTGCTGCAACCATCGAAGGAATGAGGCCTTTGCTCATTGAAGCACAAGCGTTGGTAACACAATCCGTTTATGGAACTCCGCAAAGAACTGTGAGCGGCTTTGATCTGAGAAGATTGCAATTATTGCTGGCAGTATTAGAAAAGCGCGGAGGTTTTCATTTTGGCATGAAGGATGTTTTTTTAAATATTGCCGGAGGATTGAAAGTAGAAGACCCTTCAATTGACCTGGCGATTTTATGCGCATTATTATCTTCGTATGAGGATGTTCCGTTGCCTCATCAAGTTTGTTTTGCAGGTGAAGTTGGATTGAGCGGAGAAATAAGAGCTGTTAATCGCATTGAACAAAGAATTGCCGAAGCAGAAAAATTAGGCTTCGAAAAAATTCTTGTTTCAAAATATAATCAGAAAGGATTAAAAAATCAGAAATTTAATATTGAAGTAGTCAGCATGGGAAGAGTTGATGAAGTGTACAGATTTTTGTTTTAGGCGAACTGATAATTTTGAAATGAATATTTAAAATGAATGTCACAAGAAATATAGTTCACAGTTTTTCTCATCTTTTCTTTCCGCATTCTTGTTTAGGTTGTGGTGATGATATTATTTCTCAGGAACAATTTCTTTGCATCAAATGCAGCCAGCTCCCATTCACAAATTTTGAGCTGCATGATAACAATCAGATTGAAAAAATTTTTTGGGGAAGAGTTCAGATCCATAATGCAACAAGCCTTCTGCATTTCACTAAAGATTCTGTTCTTCAAAATTTGATGCACCAATTTAAATACAAAGGCAAAAAAGAAATCGGGTTTTATTTTGGCAAGATGATGGGCAGCGCCATTTCAACATCCAACCGTTTTAAAAATATCGATGCGCTTGTTGCTTTGCCGCTATTCAGTTCAAAAGAAAAAAGAAGGGGCTATAATCAGTCAACCATTTTATGCGAAGGGATATCTGAAATATTGAAAGTGCCGGTTCTCAAAAATGCAATTATCCGTACAACCGCTACAGAAACTCAAACTCATAAAAACCGCATTGAGCGTTGGCAAAATATAGATGGCAAATTTGAAATCAAAGACATGGCATCTTTACAAAACCAGCATATTTTACTGGTTGATGATGTTACAACAACCGGAGCCACGCTCGAAGCTTGCGCATCGGAGCTATTGAAAGCTGAAAATATCAAAGTGAGCATCGCCACGCTTGCCTATACATTGGCATGAACCAAGATAAATTTATCACCACAACTTTAACAGCTAAATTCCGTTATTAACCCAATAATAAAATCACTGTTCTGTATTTTTGAAACGATGAAGAAACCCTTTCTGCTAATATCAACTTTGATTGTTCTAATCATTTTTTCCTGCAAAAAAGATTCTTTCATTACAAGCAGCAGCGCATTAATAAATTTTTCAGCCGATACAATCAGTTTCGATACAGTTTTTACAACAACGGGTTCTGTCACTCAATCTATAAAAATCATCAACCTAAATAATCAAAAGCTTTTATTGAGCGATGTTAAATTAATGGGTGGAAGCGGCTCGGTTTTTAAATTGAATATTGATGGCGTGTCGGCTACCGAAGCTGACAATATTGAAATGCAGCCCAACGATAGTATTTATGTTTTCGTTTCAGTTTATATCAATCAAACATCAGCAAACCTGGCATTTATTTTACGCGATAGCATCCAGGTTTCATTCAATGGCAACAATCAATATATTCAACTGCAAGCATACGGTCAAAATGCGCATTTCATGAACAACCAGGAAATAACAACAAACACAACCTGGAACAATGATTTGCCTTATGTAATTCTCGGCGGTTTACAAATTGATTCAAACATTTTATTGAATATTGAAAGCGGTTGCAAAGTTTATTTCCATGCAAATGCGCCGCTTATTGTGAATGGCACTTTAAATGTGCAAGGCCAAAAATATGACAGCACAAGAGTTTCTTTTCTCAGCGACAGGCTCGATATCCCTTATAATAATTACCCCGGCTCCTGGCCCGGCATTTATTTTATGCAGAGCAGCAAAGACAATGTGCTTCAGTTCGCGACAATAAGAAATGCTTATCAGGGCATCATTGCTTCAAATTTATCAACAGATGGAAATCCCAAAGTCAGCTTGAACGATTGCATCATCAATAATGTTTATGATGCCGGAATTTTAGCTACACAAACAAATATCACAGCCCAAAATTGTTTGATCAGCAATTGTGGTAAAGATATTGTGCTTGGCTATGGTGGAAATTATTCTTTCACAAACTGCACTGCAGTTAGCTATGCTAACAATTACATTGCCGATACTTTTCCAGTTCTCAATATCAGCAATTACATTGCGGCTTCCAGCGGAAATGCAACAGCTGATATGACTGCAAATTTTACCAATTGCATTTTTTGGGGGAACAATGGCACCGCTAATGAAGTAGTTGCATTCAATCAAGGCAGCAATATGTTCAACATTAATTTCATGAATTGTTTATGGAAAATGCAGAACATCCCTTCCAATATTAATGCTTCGAATATGCTGGCTGTTGACCCCATGTTTGACAGCGTGAACAATCAAACCCCATTTTATGATTTTCATTTAAAGACCGGTTCTCCAGCCGTTGATGCCGGCACTGCTACCACATTTTATTTTGATTTGGATGGCAATCCGCGATCGGTTGGCTCAGCAACTGATCTGGGCTGTTATGAAAATCAGCAGTAGCGGTGGATATTGTTTTCTATTTGCAGCCAACTTCAAATCTAATTTCTCGTTTCTAATTTCATAATTCTCCATTTGTCATTTTATTAAGGTTGAAAACTTTTTAGTACTGATATTTGTAGAAGAAAAAACAAACACATTCAACTAAAAACTATTACAATGATTCGCACAGCAATTTTTTCGCTCATGCTTATTAGCGCCATGAGCATTTATGATTTTAAAGTGCCCGCACTTGATGGGAATGGCACAATTGATTTGTCGAAATACAAAGGCAAAAAAATTATGATTGTAAACACAGCGTCCAAATGCGGAAACACACCTCAATATGCCGATCTGGAAAAGCTGTATGAGAAATATAAAGACAAGCTTGTTATCATTGGTTTCCCTGCAAATAATTTCGGCCAGCAGGAACCTGGCAGCAACGGAGAGATCCAGGAATTCTGCAAAAAGAATTATGGCGTTTCTTTCCCTATGGCAGAAAAAGTTTCTGTGAAAGGTGATGACATTGCCCCATTGTTCAAATATCTTGTTGATGAAGCAAAGAAGAAAGGTTTTGATGATCCCATTAAATGGAACTTCACAAAATTTTTATTAGATGAAAACGGAAACCTCATCACAGTGATCCATAACAAGACCAGTGTATTAAGCGATGACGTGACGAAGTATCTGAATTGATTAGTCAACGCTGAATAGTAAATGGTCAATAGGGTATAATATTTTAATTCATTTTAGATTATGATGCCTTCATTGGCCATTCACTATTAACCACTCACTATCTTTGCTTCATGTTTTTTAAAACCGTAATTGCGCAGAAAGAAACAAAGAATCACTTAATTGAAATGGTTCAGCACAACAGGTTGAGCCACGCTTTGCTTTTTCTGGGCGCGGAAGGAACTGGCGTATTGCCTTTAGCGCTTGCTTTGGCACAATATATTGTTTGCGAGAAAACTTCACCTCAACCATCTTCAAATGAGCAATCACTGTTCGGATTTGATGAACTACAAACTACAAACCACAAACTACAAACCGATGCTTGCGGCATTTGCCCTTCCTGCATAAAAGCTCAACAGCTCATTCATCCTGATATTCATTTTTCATACCCTGTGATCCCGAGAAAATCAGGCGATAAACCAATCAGTACAGATTATATTTCTGAGTGGAGAGAATTCGTATCAAAATATCCTTATGGAAATTCTTTCGACTGGCTTCAGTTTATCGGTGCTGAAAATAAGCAAGGCAATATAACAGCGAATGAATGCAATGATATTATCAGAAAATTAAACCTTAAAAGTTTTGAGAGCGGATATAAAATATTAATCATGTGGATGCCCGAATATCTGGGCGACGTAGGGAATAAATTATTAAAGCTGATTGAAGAGCCGCCTGCCAACACATTATTTATATTAGCAGCAGAAAATGAATCATTGATTTTGCCAACCATAATATCCAGAACTCAGTTGGTAAAAATTCCTTTGCTTGATACAAATGATATAGAAGATGCACTAATCAATCGCGCAAAAATTGCTCCGGATAAAGCCAGACAAGTTGCTTCCATCAGCGAAGGAAATTATAGAGAAGCTCTTCAATTGTTGCAACATGCAGAAGAAGATTGGCAAAGCTTGTTGAGAGATTGGCTGAATGCAGTTCTTAAAACCGGCCCAACAGCGCAAGTGAAATGGATTGAAGAAGTGAGCAAGCTTGGCCGTGAAAGGCAGAAACAATTTCTCAGGTATTTCAATCATTTGCTTGAACAAGCAATCAGGTTGCGGGTGATGAACGAAGTGAACATTCCTGATAATGAAAAAGATTTTGCTTTGCGATTGAATAAAATTGCCGACATCTCTCAACAGCAAGCAATTATTGAAGAACTTGATAAAGCTGCTTATTATATTGAGCGCAATGCTCATGCAAAAATGCTTTTTCATGCGCTCACCATAAAGCTGTATCATATTATTGCGCACAAAACTGTTGCAGTTGTGAATTGATTTGTACTATTGTTTCACATTGAGTTATTGAGCAATTGTCGCATTTGCATATTAGCTATCTTCATTTCATGATTCGGTTTCATTGTCTTCAGCATGTTCCTTTTGAAACACCCGGTAATATTGAAGTTTGGGCAAATCAAAAAGGACATACATTTTCATTCACACATTTTTTTGAGGGTGCACAATTGCCCGCGCAAAAAGATTTTGATGCACTCATTATTATGGGAGGCCCAATGAGCATTCATGATGAAAAAGATTTTCCATGGCTGAAAGAAGAAAAAGAATTTATTAAAGAATCAATTCGTCAACAGAAAAAAATTCTTGGTATTTGTTTGGGGTCGCAATTGATTGCAGATGTTCTTGGAGCGAAAGTGTATAACAATAAAGAAAACGAAATTGGTTTCATGCCAGTAAAGTTCCTGGAAAATAATTTTGAAGAAATCGTTTTTCACTGGCATGGCGAAACATTTGATTTGCCAAAAGATGCAAAACTTCTCGCTTCTTCGGAAGCCTGCCGAAATCAGGCGTATTCAATCGGCGGTAATATATTAGCATTGCAATTTCATTTAGAAGCAACTCCGGAAATTGTGAGAGACATGGTGAAGCATGAGGGAAATGAGTTGGTACCTGCTGCTTATATCCACTTTGCCGAAAAAATTTTGAACGAACTGAATTATTTGGAAAGAAATAAAGAGATTTTATTCGGGCTGCTTGATGAATTCTTTGAGTGAATTGAAATTGTCTGAACCATGATTTATGGGATTATTGGGATTTATTGGATAAAAAACGAACTGCCTCTGTGGTTCTCAATAAAAACTCAGCGGCTCTCTGTGACCTAAAAAAATTAACATGAACTTTCCTACGATTATCGGTTCGCTAGGCGTAACACTTTTGCTGATTGCGTTTTTCCTCAATCTCTTCAAATTTATTTCGCAGGAAAGCACATTATATATATTGCTCAATGTTATAGGTGCAGGTTTGTCTTGTTATGCTTCTGTGCTTATTAATTACATGCCATTCGTGATTTTAGAAGGCACCTGGTGCCTTGTGGCAATGGCCGCATTTGTTAAAAAAATAGCTGCTTCTTCAATTAATCGGTGAAATCGACGTTTCATAGTATATTTGTTAATGGCTTCCGTTGAAGCCTGTGAAGAGAAGCGACCGGGAAGCGGCAAGTGAAAGTGAAATCGTGCGCTCAGAACTTAAGAAGTTTTTCAATTAAGCATTTTGCAGAATCATAATTCATATTGTGGTGAACATTTTTGCCTTTGGCAAGCGAAAAACTGTGCCATTATTGCTAGTTGCTTTAATGAAGCGCTGAATAGCAATTCAGCTGCACAAGAGTGCGACGCAAGAAAAGCTTAATAGAATTTCTCTGCCGGCTACCAAATACTTCTTCTCTTCGCTATTCATTTCATCTGTAATTTTTATTTTGATATGGGATGTGATAATTGTGGCACTTCTAATGGCAAGCCGTCTGGTTGCAAAAGCAATGGCGGGTGCAGCACAGGCGGATGTAACCGCATGAACGTTCACGACTGGCTTTCGAACCTGCCTTTGACCGATGATACCTGCCGGGTGGTTGAGGTGAGCTTTAGCAATGGCAGCAGAAAGGATTTTTACCGCAACACAACTACACATATTTTTGAAAAAGGAGATATGGTGAGCCTTGAAGGCGTAAGCGGTTTTGATGTGGGCGAAATTTCTTTAACCGGCGAGGGCGTTCGCCTGCAGATGAAAAAAAGAGATGTAGAAGAGGGCAACCCTGATATGAAAAAAATCTTGCGGCGCGCAAATGAAAGAGATTTACAGGCGCTGGAGCAAAATAAGAAACGCGAGCGCGATGCATTGGTAAAATCTCGCGCCATAGCAAAACAATTGAACCTGAATCTGAAAATGAGCGAAGTGGAGATACAGGCAGATGGAAGAAAAGCTACATTTTTTTATATAGCTGATGACCGTGTCGATTTCCGCGAGCTGATAAAAATTTATGCAGGCGAATTCAAGCTTAAGGTGGAGATGAAGCAAATCGGTGCTCGACAGGAAGCTGCAAAAGTTGGCGGAATTGGCAGTTGTGGAAGAGAACTTTGTTGCAGCACATGGCTTACAGATTTTAAATCGGTAAACACAACTGCAGCCCGCTATCAAAATCTTTCAATCAACCAAACAAAACTGAGCGGCCAGTGCGGAAGGCTGAAATGTTGTTTGAATTACGAGTTGGACACTTATCTGGATGCGCTTCAAAATTTTCCTGATAATGCAGATACATTGCAGGTCCAAAAAGGCAGTGCGTTGCTGATTAAAAAAGATATTTTCAGAAGCCTGATGTGGTATGTGCTTCCCGACAGCAACAAACAATATCCCATTACCATCGAACGTGCCAGAAAAATAAGGCAGCTAAATATGCAAGGCACGGTTCCTGAAACCCTTGAGCCCGTTGAAGTGAGTACCGGCAAACCAAAAGAATCGGAAAGCGGTTATGTTGACCTTGTTGGCCAAATTAGTTTGCAAACACTTGAAAAAACAGAGCGCAAGAAAAAACATGCGCATCAGGGAAGACCGAACAGGCCTCCGCAAAATCTGCAACAGAATAATAACAATAATAGGAATAGAAGGGATAATAATAGAGACAGAGACAGGAAATAAAAGGACAAAAAATTAATGAGAATGAGAAAGTAATACAGTTTTAACTTTCTCATTCTTTTTTTATTATTGCTCGTTTCTAATTTTGCGAGGATATTTTGTATGAAAAAATTTTTTATGAGAATGTTTTTGGTATTATCCTTCATCCTGTTGATTTGGCTTGTGCTGGCACAAAGCTGTTTGACAATGCGCCGCACGGATGATGATGCAAAGAAAAAATTTGCAATGATGGGGGTAACGCTTTCTACCGCAACTATCAATGTGGATGGCCATCACCTTCATTATGTGAAAACGGGCAGCGATACGATGCCCACCTTATTTTTTGTTCATGGAACGCCGGGAAGCTGGGATGCCTTTGAGAATTATTTAAAAGATTCCGATCTGCTGCAAAAATTCCGGATGGTTTCTATTGACAGGCCGGGTTTTGGATACAGCGATTATGGCAGCCCTTACCATCTTGCCACTCAATCAGAGATAATAAGCCCGATTTTTACTGTTTTGAATAATCACAAACCAATGTTTATTGCCGGCCACTCACTTGGCGGCCCAATGGTTGTAAAATTGGTTGCCGACAACCCTAACACATTTTCCGGTCTAGTAATTTTATCCGGATCCATTGACCCCGCAGAAGAAAAACCAGAAAAATGGAGACCGATATTATATAAAACGCCATTGAATTATTTTGTGCCCGGAGCCATGAGGCCATCGAATGAAGAGCTTTGGTATCTGAAAAAAGATTTGGTCGATTTGAAAAAAGATTTCCCAAAAATAACTTGCCCGGTATATTTTGTTCATGGCCTTGCAGATACATGGGTGCCGCCCGGCAATGTTGAATACGGCAAAAAAATGCTGGTGAATGCGAGCCATGTTGAAGAAACGTTAATTCCTGGCGCAAACCACTTCATTCCATGGATGAAATTCAACGAAATCAAACAAGTTTTGTTGAAACTATACTGATATTGAACCACCTTAGTCAACCAAGCTCATCTAAGCGTTCTCTAAGGTGCGCTCAGATGTCTTAGATGGTTTAATTCGTATTTCTATAAAGTCATTTTCTTATTTTGTAACTTGCACCTCTAAATTTAAAACTATGGCACTTTTTGATTCAGGTAATCCAACTCTTAGTGAAAAAATTTTCAACCGATCACTTGCTGATGTTCATGAAGGCACGATGACTGTGCGCGGTTCTATCAACAAATTCGGATTTTTAATGCTGCTGGTAATAGCAGGAGCAATATTTACTTGGCGCGGTTTCACGCTCGGCAGTTCAAGCACCGCCATGAGCTTCATGATGATTGGTATGTTCGGTGGCCTCATCACCGGATTGATTATTTCTTTTAAACCGACAACAGCAAGATATTTATCTCCTGCATATGCAATCCTCGAAGGATTTTTGTTAGGCGGATTGTCCGTTATTGTAAATGCATCAGTAGGCAAAAAATTTCCTGGTATTGTGCCGCAGGCAATAGGTTTAACTTTTGCAGTGGCATTGGTAATGTTTTTGCTTTATAATTTTCGTATTATCAAACCAACTGAAAAATTTAAAGCAGTCATCGTCTCCGCATCGCTTGGTATTTTTCTTTTTTATATGGTGATGCTTGTGTTGAGCTTCTTTCATGTCAATATTGCTTTTATGAACTGGAATGATGCAAGCCCTCTTGGCATCGGCATTAACTTATTCGTAATTGCAATTGCTGCTCTCAGCCTTATTTTAGATTTTGAAAGAATTGAAACCGGCGAAGCAATGGGCGCCCCAAAATATATGGAATGGTATGGCGCTTTTGGATTGTTGGTTACATTGATTTGGCTTTACATACAAATACTTCAGTTGTTGAGCCGCTTCGCAAGCAGCAGAAATTAATATATCTACCATAAAATAAAAAAGGCTGAATTTAAATTCAGTCTTTTTTATTTATGTGACCAGCGATAACAGTTCTATTAAACATTCTTGCGTCGCACTCTTGTACTGAAGAAATTCTATTCAGCTTCAGTTTCACAATTGGCAACAACATGATTTTTAAATTTCTCATCTCCGGCCTGAAGACCGGAGCTAGTCGAAAGCAACTTGATATTTATTCTTCGTGGCAATTCATCACTTTCTCATTTTTCATTTCGTGCTCTTTGAATCTCCGGCATGAATGCCGGAGCTAGTCGAAAGCAACTTGATATTTATTCTTCGTGGCAATTCATCACTTTCTCATTTTTCATTTCGTGCTCTTTGAATCTCCGGCATGAATGCCGGAGCTAGTCGAAAGCAACTTGATATTTATTCTTCGTGGCAATTCATCACTTTCTCATTTTTCATTTCGTGCTCTTTGAATCTCCGGCATGAATGCCGGAGCTAGTCGAAACATCTTGCAAACTTTATCTTCCTATAAAAATTTCGCTCGATGCTCACAGCTAATAGCTCAAGGCTCAAAACCCATCTCCATCCAGCAAATTCCCTAATCCACCTAAAATACTTCCTTCTTCTTTTCTATGCCCAAGTTGGGGGCTGTATTGAATAATCCTGCTTGCCAATCTGCTGATCGGTAATGACTGCAGCCACACTTTTCCGGGGCCGCGCATCACAGCAAAAAATAATCCTTCGCCACCAAACATCCAGTTCTTGATGCCTTTGATAAACTCAATATCAAAATCAACAGTCGGTTGATAAGCAACCACACAACCTGTATCTACTTTCAAAATTTCTCCGGGCTGCAATTCTTTTTCAATGATATAACCACCTGCATGCATAAACGCCAATCCGTCACCGTCCAATTTCTCCATAATAAAACCTTCGCCTCCGAAAATGCCTGTGCCTAATCTTTTTTGAAATGCAATGCCAACACTCACTCCTTTTGCTGCGCAAAGAAATGCATCTTTTTGAGCAATGATTGTTCCGCCGAGCTGCTGCAAATCGAGCGCAATAATTTTTCCGGTGTATGGTGCGGCAAAGCTCACACGTTTTTTTCCTTGACCAGTGTTCGTGAAAGCAGTCATGAACATATTTTCGCCAACCAGCACGCGTTTACCTGCGCTTAACAATTTTCCAAGCAACCCGCCTTGCTGTGATTGCTGCGAGCCATCTCCAAAAATGGTTTGCATTTCAATGCCATCATCCATCATCATAAAACCACCCGGTTCCCCGATTACAGTTTCATTCGGGTCTAATTCAATTTCTACAAACTGCAATTCCTCACCATAAATTTTGTAATCTATTTCGTGATTATTCCTCATGATAAAATTTTTTGTGAAGATAAAAACTGTACTAAAATTTTTGCGTTAAAATTATATGACCGGAAAAAAGAAATGCTTCACATTTCTGTAAAGCATTTGTAATTCAAAATAATATTTTTTTACAACCAGCTTCCTACAATTGCTTCAGGCGCATCAGGCCCAAGCCTTCTTCTTCTTTTTGCAACTTTTGAGCGTTGCACAAACATGGTTATAAATATTAGTGGGATAAATAAAAATGTCAATGGCGGGATTCCCATCATCGAAATCCATCTGCCGCCAAACATATTGCGCATCGGGCGCTTCAATCTTAATGCGATCAAATACATGCTCGGCACAATCACCAATGTCATAAAGAACGCAAATGCAAGACCGAATATAATTGTCCATGACAAAGGTTTCCAGAACACAGCACTAAAGCCACCGAAGAAAATATGTGGGTTCAGGTCAGAAATCAGCGTAACAAAATTCAGGTTCAAACCGATAGCAAGTGGTATCAAAGCAAGTATGGCTGCCAATGCGGTGAGCAAAACCGGAATGATACGCGTTTTACCAGCCTGTATAACGGCTTCGCGTATGCGTAAACCACGGCTGTGCAATTCATCCGCAAATTCAATCACTAATATTCCGTTCTTCACCACAATGCCTGCAAGACCAACAACTCCCAAACCCGTCATCACCACCGATATCTCCATTTTTGAAACACCAAAACCAATCAGCACACCAATCACACTGAATATAATTTCAGTTAAAATAATTATTGATTTACTAATTGAATTGAATTGAAGAACCAGGATGAACAATATCAGCATCAAAGCAATGATCAATGCTTTACCAAGAAATGCACCGGTTTCTGCCTGTTGCTTTCCTTCGCCTGTTTGTGTGATGGTAACGCCATCTTCTTTTCCATAAAAACGGTCAATCGCTTTTTTAATATCCGTATTCACCGCAGTTGGCGTAAAGCCTTGCGAGGTGAGCACATTTGAATACAAAGTGATCATGCGTTTCTGTGACTTTCTTTTAATGCTTCCATATGTGCTCGTATAGTCAACAGTAACCAGATTACTGATCGGGATATTTTTAAAACCGCCGGTTGCAAGATCTCTGAAATAGACCCTCATGTTCAGCAAATCACTGAGGCTGTTTCGTTGCAATGAATTATTGCGTAACTGAATTTTATACTCGTCCTTGTTCTCTTTAATTTTTGAAACTTCTCTTCCAAATAAAGCAGTTCTTATTTGCTGCCCAATCTGCTGCGTAGAGATACCTTCAATCATAGCTCTTTGTCGGTTAACCGTTAACGTTATTTCCGGGTTGGTCAGATCCACATCCATCTTCAATTCTTCAATGCCGGGAATCTGTAACGAATCCAAATAATTTTTCAATGAAATACCTGTTTTCGTCAGGTTATCAAAATTGTCGCTGGCAATTTCAATATTAATAGGCGGATCTGTTGGCGGCCCGTTTTGCTCCTGGTCAACACTTATCGTTGCACCGGGAATACCGCGCATTGCAGCACGAATAGAATCCAAATACGGAGCAGTTGATTTTCCATTGCGTAATTCATATTCAACAAAAGAAACCTGCACACGGCCAAGTTCAGGATGCGTGCTCCTGTCACCACTATTAGGGTCATTCGCACCGATTGCCACATTTGATATCACACTTTCTACAATCGGATTTCCTTTATCTTTCAGAGGATCCATCCTAAGCACTTTATAAACCCTGTTTTCCAAATCGTGAGTTACAGAATCTGTATAATCAACATTTGTACCTACGGGCAATTTCAAATAAACAAAAATGAAATTCGGATCACCTTTTGGAAAGAAAACAATGCCTCCATTACGGATGCCGATAAATATTATAGAGAAAACCAGCAATAAAAATGTGCTGAATAAAAGCCACACAGGCCGCCATCCTTTCAATGCCCATCGCAGTAAATTTTCATAATGCCCCATAATCCATGGCAGTGCTCTGTTTTGGAAAGCATGTATCAATCCATCAAAAACATATTTGTTCAGCACCATTAAAAAAGCAAAAAGAATAAGCAGGTTGCCAAAAAAACGCTGCTGACCAATATCAATCAAAATGCCTGCAATTATTAAAATCCAGAATAATGGCTTTTTGAAAATATCAGATTTTTTTGGAATTTTTTCTCCTTCCGGATGATTCATGAAATCCACTGCAAACACGGGGTTCATAATAAATGCAACAATCAGTGATGCACTTAAAGTGAAAATCAGCATCGCCGGAAGATAGATCATAAACTTGCCGATAAGGCCGGGCCAGAATAATAAAGGGAAGAAAGGCGCAAGCGTTGTGAGCGTGCCGGCAAGTACAGGAATAAAAATTTCTCCCGCTGCAATTTTTGCAGCAATCACTGAGCTTACTTTTCCCTGGCCTTGCATAAATATCCGGTGCGTATTTTCAATCACCACAATGGCATCATCCACAATAATCCCCAGTCCGAATAACAAAGCAAACAGCACCATAAAGTTGAGCGTGACATGTCGATCCGATGATCAGATCGGCTGCAGGCAGAAATATAAATGCAACAAACATACTCAGCGGAACAGAAAGCGCCACAAAGAATGCATTTGTGACTCCCATAAAAAACATGAGAATCAAAAGAACAAGAATAAAACCGATAACGATGGAATTAACCAGGTCTTTAAAAGAGGTCCTCGTATTGTTTGCTCTGATCTCCGGTGATTACAACATCCAGATCTTTTGGAAACTCGTCCTGCATTTCTTTCACTACTTCTTTAACGCCGTCTGATGTTTCAATCAGATTTTCACCGCTGCGTTTAATAATATTCAGCGTGATCACATTTTTTGCCATCAACCCGCGCATAGCTTTCACTTTGCTTTACCGTATCTTTGATCTTAGCAATATCTTTTAAATAAATGGGTGCACCAGAAGTATTACGCACCACAATTTGTGCAATATCAGTCGCCGTTTTAAATTGTCCTTTCAACTGCAGGGTGCGTTTCATATTCCCCACTTCAATCAAGCCTCCGGTAATATCCAGTGTTCTCTCCTGCAACGGCATTGGCAATATCATTAAAAGTGATATTGGCACTTTGCATTTTATAGTTGTCTACATTAATCTGGAATTCTCTTTCCGGTGCGCCCACTTCATCTACGCGATTGATCTGCGAAAGATCTTCCAGTTTATCTTTTATATCATCTGCATATTTTTTCAGCCGCTGCATATCATAATCACCGCTTACATTCACATACATGATCGGCTGATCCGAAAAGCTTACTTCCACTACATTTGGCTGTGTGGTAAGATCTGTGGGCAGATCTGTTTTTGATTTATCAACTGCATCTTTTACTTTTTGCAAAGCAACATCCGTTTTCACATCTGTTTCAAACTCCACAATGATGGCAGAATAATCCTGCACCGATGTGCTTGTGAGCTTATTGATTTTTGCGCCCGTGATCCCTTTGATTTGTTTTTCTATCGGGCGTGTAACAAGGTTCTCAATATCTTTAGGAGAGTTCCCTACATAAGTTGTTTGCACATAAATTGTGGGTATCACGATATCCGGGAATTGTTCTTTTGGCGTTGTAGAAAAAATAACAATGCCCCATATTGATACAATGATCATCAGCAAATAAATCGCGGTCTTATTATTGATCGCCCAACTCGTTGGCCCGAACTCTTTCATCTTTCCTTTAAAATTTTCTAATACGCTCATACAGTTATTTTAATATTTTGTAGCCATCTGTAGTAATTCTATTCGGCATCGTTGCGTCGCACTCTTGTGCTGTTGATATTCTATTCATCTCTGCAAACAAATTGCAGCTCGTTGATTTTTTAAACCTATAAGGTTTTCAAAACCTCATAGGTTTCTGCTGACTGAAAACCCATGACTGAAGCCTTGTTATTGAATAGTAATCGGCTGCCCGTCATATAATCCCTGCACGCCTTCTGTAATGATCACATCACCAGCTTGCAAACCACTTTTTATTTCAATTTTATCACCATACAGCTGCCCGATCTGCACTGTTTTTTTGCGGGCTACCATTCTGTCTTTTTCTTTTTCAGCCACCAGCACATATTTTCCATTCAAATCATTTTGCACAGTGCTCACAAGAACGGTTAATGCGCTTGGCACATAATAGTCCTGGATTTTTACAAGAGCGATCTGGTTCGGGTGAAAATCTTTATCGTAAGGAATTTTTGCTTCAATATAAAAACTGCGCGTGTTCGCATCAATCAGTTTTCCTGCTGCGGTTACTTTCAGATCCAACGTTTTATTATTTAGCTCCGGCAATGTCACTTTCACAGTACTGCCAACTTTCACTTTGTTCAAATATAATTCCGGCACCTGCGCAACAGCTTTCAGGTTTTGTGTGTTCACAATAAGAATTTGCGGATTACTTGTTCCTGGTATTGATCCTGTGAAAGCCTCACCAACTCTAACATTCACGGTATTCGCTACCCCATCAATATCACTATACACAGATGTAAAATTTAATTGCTGCTGTGCATTTTTTAAATTTTCTGCTTGTGAATTATACTGAGCTTCGTAATTTTCTGCACTGGTTTTTGCGGTAAGCACATCCACTTCCGTGCCGATGCCCTGGCTCCATAAATTCTGTCTTCTTTTGTATAAATCTTTATTAAGGTCTAACTGAGTTTTAGTTGCAGCCAGACTTTGTTCTGCGGCCCTGAGGTTTTGTCTCGCAATCACATCATCAAGTTTTAAAAGCAATTGACCTTTTTTTACATTATCTCCCTGTTTCACGTACACGGCGGTTACAATTCCACCTGTTCCATTGCGGGGAGCTACATATGCCACGTTCAATGCATCAATCTTTCCTTGCAAATCGATATAATGCGTGAAAGCAGATGCCGTAAGTGTCGACACAGCCACCAATTTTGTCTTTTCTTTTTTCACAGATGAAGAGTCCAGTTTTCCAATCTCATCTTCGAGCTTTTGGATATCTGTGTTCACCTTCAATTGCTGCTGCTTAAGCTGTTCAAGCTGCGCTTTTTTTCCGGCCAGAGAATTATCGTTTGATGAGCCGCTTCCGCATGCCAGTAAAAAAACCATCCCTGCTACTGTTGCTATATTTACTATTCTTTTCATGATAAATTTATTTTGACCAGTTAGTTAATATTTTAGTTTGCCGATCGCTTTTTGGAAATCAACTTTTGCTATTACTGCATCGTACAAAGCGTTGATGAAATTCGTTTGTGCGGTTATCAAATCTGTTTGCGCATTGGTAACATCTGTGTTAGATGCAAGGCCGGATTCATATTTCTTCTTTGTTTGATTGTAAACAGATTCAGCAAGCGCCATATTCTTTTTTTGATAATCTACCGTTAATATGTCTGAGCGGAATTTATTCTGCGCCTGCGTAACATCGTTATCAATTGAATTTTTCAAGTTCTCAATCTGGTTCTGAGTTTGCTGCAATTGCAGTTTTGCTTTTTTAAGGTTCGCATCTTTCGCAAATCCGCTAAAAATGGGAACATTAATATTTACGCCGGCATATGAAGTAGTGTACCATGTTCCGCTTCTGGTAAAAAAATCAAAAGTGCCGCCAAGTGCATTTTTCTGATAAGCTCCGTTAATGCTCACAACAGGCAGATAGCTGTATTTATATCTTTTTACATTGTATTCATAAAGCTTTTGTGTGATCTGAAGATTTTGATAATCATTCCTGTTTTGATAACTATAAGAAGTATCATCCAGCACACCGCTTTTCAAATCATCTTCAGAAAAATTACCTGAGAGAACCAACGAATCTTTGACCGGCATTCCTATCAAATATTTTAAACCAAGATAGCCGTTGTCAATACCAGTTTGGGTTGATTGTTTTTGCGTTTGAAGATTTGCAAGCTGCACGGTTGCTTTATCAACATCCAGCTTTTCCTGAAAACCATTGTCAAACATTGCTTTGGTGTCGTTCAATAATTTTTGTGCTCTTGCAATGTTTGCATCAAGTTGCGCCATTTGTGTTTTACTAACCACTAACTGAAAATATACCTTATGAATATTCACGCTAATATTTTCCTGAGTTATATCAATTGCTTTCTGCGATAAATCTATAGAAGCTTTTCTCGCCTGAAGACCAACAAAAACCTGTCCGTCAAAAATCGTTTGTGTTAGTGTAACACCAGCGCTTGAACCATATTTTGGCTGAAAGCTTACAGGTTCATAAGTGCCTGGCGTGCCACCAAAAAATTGAGCCGGCACTAATGTTATTGGTGTTTGAAAATAATCCTGCGCAGAGCCTGTGGCAGTTATGGTTGGCAAAGCTCCGGCAGTGGTTGATTTATTGCTTTGCTCTTGTATCTGCAAATCTAAAAGTGCATTTTTTACCTGCACATTATGTTGGTGGAAATAATCAATGCACTGCTGCACAGAAAATTCATGAACTGTCGGCATTTGCGAATAAGCTGCAACAAAAATGTTTGTGAACAAAACAGCCAATATTATTTTACCCATACTATTCATACAATCCGTGTTTATTTTTTTGGACATTTTTCTGCATATATTTTTCAATCATTTTTCTTCCTTTCATAGTAGCCACACCATATAAAAACAAATAACAGATTTCATACAGCACATCGTTTGCATGATACTTATTATGCGGAAAAATATCCTGATTGAATACCATAAATATTGATTCGATCCGATGTTTGCCAACAACATCAATATTTATTTCAGGCCTGTAAAGCTCTTCATCGATGCCGCGCTGCAGATTTTCTTTGATCACTTTTAAAAAGAACTGGTGCTTGTGGTCTTTAAATTTCTTGAATGCTTTTGGATGATGCTTTTCAAGATCGTACATAATTAAAGGGTTCATGCCTTTCAGCATTTCTTCCGTTTGCTTCATGGCCAAAAAAATTTCATGAATGGCATTTTCAGATTCATCCTTAAAATGAATGCACTCAAGCTCATTTCTTTTTATTTCCTGACTAACTACAGCCTCAACAATCTCATCTTTATCAGCATAAAACTGATAAATGGTTTTCTTGCTAATGCCAAGCTGGGCGGCAATTTCATCCATTGTAATGGAGCGAATGCCGTACCGCATAAACAAATCGTTAGCCTTCTCCAGTATTCTTTCTTTATTTTCCATATTTCACTTAAAACGAAGGGCAAAACTATGGAAACTTTTTTTGTTACCAAAGTTTCCATCAATAATTTTCAGATATTTTTATTCGCGGCATTTATGTTGGATGAATGGTTGTCAGGTTTCGAGCTCGAGATAGAAGCTTCGAGCGCTATTAATTAGGCCAAGAATAATATTGAATTAAGAATTGTTAATGACTAATTTTGAGAAGCCAAAAAACTACTGATGAAATTCAGGCAATTTCTACGCAAGCTTTTCCAATATTTTTTGCAAGGGCTTATTATCCTCGCTCCTATTGCTATCACCATTTTTGCAGTAACCTCTTTGTTTGATTGGATCGACAATATTCTTCCTAATCTAATTCACAAGCTGGCTCCTGGCTGGCTTGGCGTTGATGCGTATGGCGCTCCAAAACGCATACCGGGATTGGGTTTTATCATCGTTGTTGTAATTGTGTTATTAGTTGGTTATATCTCATCATCTTTCATCGTAAGCAAATTAGTTGAACTGTTGGATAAGATTTTGGAGAAAACACCGGGCATAAAAATTATTTATTCCACTATAAAAGATTTTTTTGAAGCATTTGCAGGCAACAAAAGAAAGTTTGACAAATCTGTTTTGGTAAGCATTGAATCAACTGATGTTTGGCGCGTTGGGTTTATTACGCAGGATGAAGTAAATCAATTTGGCTTGCAGGATTATGTAGCTGTGTATGTTCCGCAGAGCTATGCTTTTGCAGGTAATTTATATTTCGTGAAAAAAGAAAGGGTGAGAATTTTATCTGATATCAGTTCTGCAGACGCTATGAAATTTGCGATATCTGGTGGGGTGACCGAAATTGATGAAAGCTCATAAATGTTGACTGCTAACTGAGAACTGACGACTGTAAATAACCTTCCATGAAAAAAATATTATTATCCCTTTTATTATTGCTTCTATGCAAGCAAATCTTTTGCTGGGGATTTTTCGCTCATAAAAAAATAAATTACTACGCTGTTTTTTTGTTGCCTCCCGAAATGATGGTTTTATACAAACCGAATATTGATTTCATCAGCGAGCATGCAGTTGATCCGGACAAAAGAAGATATGTGAGCAGCAGCGAAGGCCCACACCATTATATAGATATCGACCATTACGGAAAATATCCTTACGCTGAATTGCCACATAAATTGGACAGTGCGATAAAAAAATTTTCTGAAGACACAATTCGTGCATATGGGATTGTGCCATGGTGGGTTGAAACAATGCTTTCAAGATTAACGAAAGCTTTCAAAGAAAAGGATCAAACAAAAATTTTAAAATTATCTGCAGAGATTGGCCATTATATCGCCGATGCACATGTGCCTCTCCACGCAAATACTAATCATAATGGCCAATTCACCAACCAGCAAGGCATTCACGGATTTTGGGAATCAAGAATTCCTGAACTGTTAGCGGATAAAGAATGGGATTTCTTTGTCGGCAAAGCAGAATACATTTCGAATCCACATGATTTTATTTGGAAACGGGTGTTGGAAAGTGCGGCAGCAGCAGACACAGTTTTAAAATTTGAAAAAGAGCTGAGTGAAAAATTTCCCGGGGACCAAAAATTTGCATTTGAAGAAAAGAATGGAGTCGTAACAAAACAATATTCTTCCGCTTATACTATCGCCTATAATAAAAAATTAGAGAATATGGTTGAAAGGAGAATGCGCCAATCCATTTATGCGGTTGCGTGTTTTTGGTATACGGCGTGGGTAAATGCAGGCCAGCCAGATTTAAAAAATCTTACAAACAAAAGTTTCAGTGAACAGGAATTGAAAGAATTTGAAGAACTCAATCAGCGTTGGAAAAATGCAGTGATTAAAGGGCGAGAGGAATAGTTTCGAGTTTGGAGTTTATAGTTTGGAGTTCTCATACTTCTAATGACAAAGAATTTTTACATTGCCTTATTTTACAAATTATAGTCAAATTTCAATTGTCAGAATTCGAGACCGTAAACTCCAAACTCGAAACTGTTTTGTAACTTTGCTGCTATGTCAACTTTAAATTATACCAAGCTGGTTCACAATTTTAATTCAGGGCCAAGCGTGCTGCCCAAAGAAGTTTTTGAGCAGGCAAGCAATGCAATAATTGATTTCAACAATACGGGATTATCGATTCTTGAAATCGGCCATCGCACTACTTTATTTCAGGAAGTTTTGGATGAAGCAATTTCATTATTAAAAGAATTAATGAAACTGGATGACGAACATGAAATATTATTTTTGCATGGCGGCGCATCTACACAGTTTTTTCAAGTGCCGATGAATTTGTTGGATGATAATGAAACTGCTTCTTATTTAGATTGCGGAACCTGGGGAACAAAAGCAATCAAAGAAGCAAAAATATTCGGTAATGTAGATATGGTCGCTTCTTCAAAAGATAAAAATTACACTTACATTCCGAAAGGTTACATAATTCCATCAACTTCAAAATATTTTCATTACACAACTAATAACACGATTGAAGGAACGCAAATGCATGCAATTCCTGAAACAAATATTCCGCTGGTTGCAGATATGAGCAGCGATATATTAAGCGAAACCATGGATTTCAATCGCTTCAGTTTGATTTATGCAGGAGCGCAAAAAAATATCGGTGCTGCAGGCGTGAATATTGTGGTTGTAAAAAAAGATATCCTGGGCAAAGTGAGCCGCAAATTGCCAAGCATGATGGATTATAGAAGCCATATTGAAAATGGTTCAATGTTAAATACGCCTCCTGTTTTTGCCGTGTATGTTTGCATGCTCACGCTTCGCTGGCTGAAACAACGTGGAGGCATAACCGAAATCGAAAAATTGAATGAAGCCAAATCGAATCTTTTATATAACACATTAGATGCTCTGCCGGTTTTCCGCCCAAAAGTGGCGAAAGAAGACAGGAGCAAAATGAACGTAGTGTTTGTGATTGATAACGCTGATTTGGAAAAACGATTTCTTGCTGAATGCAAAGAGAATGGAATGGTGGGCATTAAAGGGCATCGGACTGTCGGAGGTTTCAGGGCAAGTTTATATAATGCATTGCCAATGGAAAGCGTTGCCGCGCTAACAGATCTGATGAAAGATTTTTCTCTTCGCCACGGCTAAAGGAATATTACTTCAATACAAAAGAACATGAGCATCATCAAACCCTTTAAAGCATTACGCCCTAAAAAAGAACTGGCTTCAAAAGTTGCATCAAGACCTTATGACGTGCTGAATTCTGAAGAAGCAAGAGCAGAAGCTAACGGTAATGCTTACTCGTTTTTGCACATTACCAAATCAGAAATTGATTTGCCTGCTGATATCGACACACATTCACAACTGGTTTATGATAAAGCAAAAGAAAATCTAAATGCATTTCAACAAAAAGGTATTTTATTTAAAGAAGAGAAACCTTGCTATTATATTTATCAGCTTGATATGAATGGCAAAAGCCAGACTGGCTTGGTTTGTGTAAGCTCGGTTGAAGATTATGAAAATGACATCATAAAAAAACATGAGCTGACAAGGCCTGATAAAGAGCTTGACCGCATCAATCACATGAAAACAATCGGCGCACAAACCGGTAATGTTTTTCTTACTTACAAAACAAACGAGAGGCTGAATAAAGAAATTGAAGACTGGAAAGCGAGCCATCATCCTGAATACGATTTTGTTGCTGATGATGCAGTAAAACATATTGTGTGGGTAGTGAACGATGATGAAACTAATGAGCGCATCACCAATTATTTTGCAGAAACTGTTCCCTGCACATATATTGCCGATGGCCATCATCGCGCTGCCTCAGCAGCCAAAGTGCATAAAGCCCTTGGTGAAAATGCAAGCGCAGAAAGCAATTATTTTCTCACCACTTTATTTCCTGCAAATCAGCTGCGCATATTGGATTATAACCGACTTGTAAAAGATTTAAGCGGCATGGGCGATCAGGAATTTCTTCACAAACTGTCATATAATTTTATTGTAGCAAGAGTTGACGGGGCTTTTTTGCCAACACAGTTTCATGAGTTTGGGATGTACTTAAGCGGCGATTGGTATAAACTAATTGCAAAAGAAAGCACTTATGAAAATGACCCGATTGGCATCCTTGATGTTTCCATACTTCAAAAAAATGTGCTTGATAAAATCTTGATGATAAAAGATGTTCGCACGGACAAGCGCATTGATTTTGTTGGCGGCATCCGCGGCACTGATGAACTTCAGAAACGTGTTGACAGCGGCGAGATGAAAGCTGCTTTCACGCTTCACGCTGTGAGCATGCAGCAATTAATTGATATTGCCGACTCTGGAAATATTATGCCCCCAAAAAGCACTTGGTTCGAGCCTAAATTGCGTGATGGTTTGCTGACTCATTTAATTATAACCACCTAAGACATCTAAGCACATGTGAGTTTTCTTATATGCACTCAGGTGTCTCAGGTGGTTTTATTTGAAAAGCCTCATTATTAAATATTTTTCTGTTAGTGAAGCGCTGAATAGAATATCAATAGTACAAGTGAGTGACACAACGATGATGCTATGAAAAACAAATGCTGGCCAAAAAAAATAATCTAGCCTTCATGTTTTGTGAAACATAAGTTATTGATCATTCACCATTGGCTATTCACAACTATCTTTGGCAATTATGAAAAACATATTTTCCTTTTTCCCGCTTGCTTTGGCTGCATTATGTTGTTTTGCCCAACAGCAAGATGCAAAAACATTGGATGAAACTGCAAAAGCATTTATTCGCCAGGGCGATTATACCAACGCGATTGTTGTGCTGAACCATGCTTTGCTGCAGGAGCCTAAAAATATTGAGCTGCTGAAAGACCTGGCATTCACTTATTATCTGGACAGGAATTTTGAAAAAGCACTTGCTGTTTCAAAGCCTTTGGTAGAGCGGGCTGATGCTGATGTACAAAGCTTTCAGATCCTTGGAATGGTTTACAAAGCGACCGAAGAAAAAAAAGACTGCGAAAAAATGTACAAAGAAGGATTGAAAAAATTCCCGAACAGCGGAGTGCTTCACAATGAATATGGCGAAGTGCTCGGAACAACCAGCGGCGCAGAAGCCATCAAACAATGGGAAAAGGGAATTGAAGTGGAGCCCGGCTTTTCAACCAATTATTATAATGCGAGCAAATATTATTATTCAAAAAATGATCGTATCTGGTGCGTGATTTATGGAGAAATTTTTGTGAACATTGAAAGCTATAGCGCACGCACGGCAGAAATAAAAGACATCATCGCCGAACAGTACAAAAAACTTTTTGCTGATGCTGCTCTCTTAAAAAATCAAAACACAAAAAATGCATTTGAATCTGCATTCATCAATGAACTGAACAATCATGCAAATGCCATTTCAAATGGTGTGAGCACAGAATCACTTACTGTTCTTCGTACGGAATTTATTTTGTCGTGGTTCGATAAGCCGGTCAACCAATTCCCATTCCGTTTGTTCGATTATCATCAACAGCTTTTGAAAGAAGGTTTGTTCAATGCTTACAACCAGTGGCTTTTTGGCTCAGCCCTAAGCCTTCCCCAATTTCAGGCATGGACCGCCGCGCATGCTAATGATTACAATCGCTTTATTGAATTCCAAAAAGGCAGGATTTTCAAAATTCCCGCAGGCCAGTATTACCAAACACCTATAAAATAAGTGTCTTTTATTTGCCATTATTTAATTTTTGTATAATTTATGCCTCGGGTTTCATGCTGTAAAATGAAATTTGCGACATGGCAGTTTGGTTTTTTTTGATACCGGCTTTTGTTTTTCATAGCATCATCGTTGTGTCACAATCCTTTCATCTGCAGAATAAATATGGAGCGCTTCACTAATTCATAAATGCACCAAATGACAGAGCCTAAACGATTGTTCGATTGCCTTTCTTACCAATTGGAAAAATTTCCGAAAGATGATATGCTTGCCGCAAAAGAAAATGGCAAGTGGAAAACTTATGGCACAAGAGAAATTGCCGATTCAGTAACAAAACTTACTGCCGGCCTTTTGCAGCTCGGCGTTTCAGGGAATGATATGACGACTGAGAACAGAGATAAAATAGCAATTATCTCAAACAACCGGCCTGAGTGGCTCGTTGCAGATATGGCTGTGCAACAGAGCGGCGCTATTTTAGTTCCTATTTATCCAACAACAAGCCAGAATGAAATTGAATTTATATTAAACGATGCTTCTGTAAAATATATATTTGTCAGCAGCCAGGAACTGTTTGATAAAGTGAAAAGCATTCAGCCCAAAGTTCCTTCATTAAAAGATATTTATGCATTCGATGAAATTCCCAATGCAAATAATTGGTCAAACTTATTATTGCCAATAACAGACGATACGCTTGCAAAAATAGAATCATCAAAACAAAAAGTAACTGTTGATTGCTTGGTTACTATTATTTACACTTCAGGCACTACGGGCGTTCCAAAAGGAGTAATGCTAAGCCATAATAATATTGTGCGCTGCATTTTTTTGGCGAAGGAAAGTTTTCCTTTTGAAGACAGCCCGACAAAAAAAGCATTGAGTTTTCTTCCGCTCAACCACATTTTTGAAAAAGTAGTGAGCTATGTGTATATGTTTAGCGGCTACAGCATTTATTTTGCTGAAAGCATGGACACCATTGCAGCAAATTTGCAGGAAGTGAAACCTGATATTTTTACAACCGTTCCCCGCCTTTTGGAAAAAGTGTATGAGCGCATCATGGCCAGGGGCGCAGAACTTACAGGCATCAAAAGAAAATTATTTTTTTGGGCGGTTGATCTTGGCAAAAAATATGATAACCGCGTTAGCCATGGTTTTTTTTACAACATGCAACTTGCGATTGCAAATAAATTAATCTTTAATAAATGGAGAGATGCGCTTGGCGGAAAAATAAAAACCATTGTAACAGGTGGCGCTGCCTGTCAGGAAAGATTGATGCGTATTTTCAATGCAGCGCAAATTCCATTGTATGAAGGGTATGGCCCAACAGAAAATTCGCCGGTCATTTCAATTAACAGAAGAACTGAAGGCGGCCAGAAGTATGGGACGGTTGGCCCTGTTATGAATGGCATTGAAGTGAAGCTCGAAGAAGATGGAGAAATTTGTGTGAAGGGCCCGACGGTAATGGAAGGTTATTATAAAAGGCCAGACCTCACTGCCGAAACAATTATTGATGGCTGGCTTCATACAGGTGATATCGGAACTTTTGAAGATGGCATTTTTCTGCGCATTACTGATAGAAAAAAAGAACTTTTCAAAACAAGCGGCGGAAAATATGTTGCGCCTGCAGCGATTGAAAACAAATTGAAAGAATCCCGTTTTATAGAACAGATAATCATTGTTGGCCCTGAAAGAAAATTTGTTGGAGCATTAATTGTTCCTTCGTTCACAGCTTTAAGCGAATGGTGCAAGCAAAATAATATTGCATTCACATCCAACCAGGAAATTGTCCGCAACCCGCAAGTGCAAAATTTCTACAAACAGATTGTTGAGAACTATAATCAGAATTTCAATCACGTTGAACAGATAAAAAAATTCGAGTTGCTGCCGCATGATTGGAGCATTGAAACCGGCGAGATGACACCGAAACTTAGCCTGAAGCGAAAAGTGATCATGGAGAAATATAAAGATGCGATTGAAAGAATTTATGCGTAATAATTTTTATTACTACAATCAAAAATCAGAATAAAGATTTCCAACCCCGGCCATGGAATCAAAAGAAATTCTACTAACGGTCCTCAATAAAGTTCCTCATCAGTCTCCATTTCGCTTCATCGATGAAATCACTTTTCTTGACAGTGAAAAGATCGAAGGAAATTATTTCCTGAAAGAAACAGAAAGTTTTTATAAAGGTCATTTCCCGGATCTTCCTGTAACACCAGGAGTAATACTCACAGAAATTATGGCGCAGATCGGTATGGTAGCATTTGGCATTTACTTAATGATGCTCGAAGGCGAAATTGAATTTAAAAATATGGCAACGCTTCTCACAGAGACAAATATCAAATTCAAAAAGCAAGTGTTGCCCGGACAAAAAGTTTTTGTTCACTCCGAAAAAATACTTTTCCGCCATGGAAAATTGCAATGCACTATTTCATTAAAGACTAATGAAAATAGCTTAATTTGTTACGGAAACATGAGTGGCATGCTTTATATCAAGCCCTGAGCTTTCAACGAGAAAACAATAGCTGCGGTTTTATATACACAAAACAAAAAAAATGAATCGTGTAGTCGTAACCGGGCTCGGAGTAGTATCTCCAAATGGAACAAATATTTCTTCCTTTACACATGCGATAAAAAATGGCGTTAGCGGCCTCCGTTTTTTTCAGGAATTAAAAGACGCTGCTATGGGATGTTGTGTAGCAGGAATGCCAGAAGATTTCGATGAAAATATTCTCCGCAAATTTCTAAGTCCGGGAGTTTTTAAAAGCCTGCGCAGCACCACCGTTAAATATGCGTTAGCTGCGGCTATTGAAGCGTGGCAAAATGCAGGGCTCGACATTAATAACAGTGATGCACAACCGGAAACAGGATGTGTTTTTGGAAATGGTGTTTGCGATGTAAATCACATGAGGTATGCTATTGAATTTTTTGATAAATCAGAAATTCAAAAATTAGGCGTAAGGCATATCGAACAGTTAATGACCAGCGGAGCAAGTGCTTATATTGGCGGTTTGTTTGGGTTGGGCAATCAGGTTACAGCCAATAGCAGCGCCTGTAGCACGGGAACTGAGGCTGTTATCATGGCTTATGAAAAAATAAAATCAGGAAGTGCAAAAAGAATGGTTGCCGGCAGTTGTGAAGCAAGCAGCAAATATATTTGGGGCGTGTTTGATGCCATGCGCGTTTTGAATAGAAATCATAACAATAACCCTGTTGCAGCAAGCAGACCGATGAGTATCGACAGTGCTGGTTTTGTGCCGGGCAGCGGAGCAGGCGCGCTGATTTTAGAAAATTTGGAGTCGGCTATTGATCGCAACGCACCTATTTATGCGGAAATATTATCTGGCTTTGTGAACAGTGGCGGGCAGCGGAACGGAGGAACGATGACTGCGCCTGCACCTGAAGGCGTTCGAAAATGCATTGAAACAACCATTCAAAAATCAGGTATCCATCCCCGTGAAATTGATTTGATATGCGGGCATCTCACAGGAACCGGTGCGGACAAAATGGAAATTGCTAATTGGGCAGAAGCGTTAGGCAGAAAAGGCGAGGATTTTCCTTGTATCAATTCATTGAAATCTTTAACAGGTCATTGTATCAGCGCTACCGGCTCTATTGAATGCGTGGCTGCTGTTTTGCAGCTGCATTACAACTTCATTCAGCCAAATTTGAATTGTGAAAAAATTCAACCGGAAATTCTTGATGTGATTTCTGATAAATGTATCGTTCGCGAACCCGTTAATAAAGAAATAAACACAGTCATCAAAGCAAATTTTGGTTTTGGAGATGTGAACAGTTGTGTTATTTTTAAAAAATTTATTCAATAATACTTTATGGAAAGAGCGGAAATTCTGGAAGAATTAAAATCAATGATGGGCGAATATATGCATGATGAAGACAAACACAAACTTGAAACTATAACAGACGAAACTGATTTCGTTCAAGACCTTAATATGGATTCTATTGATTTAGTTGATATCGTCATCCAGGCAGAAAATAAATATGGCATCGAAATAAAAAATGAGACTATCAGCAAACTCAATACTGTAGGCGCTTGCCTCGATACCATCCAACAAAGGCTTGCGGAAAAAGAAAAATAAATTTCAATTATTGATTGTTTTCGAAACTTCAGGCAATTTTTCTTTAATAAAATAATTCGAAGGCAAATTATTTTGCTGCTCAGCTTTTGAAAAAATAATTACTGATTTTCTGTCTTTATTAAAGTGATCAATAAATTCAATCTCAGAATTCATTTCCTTTCCTGAAACTATCTGATATTTTGTGAAGACAATAGTTTTATATAATTTTTCAGAGCTCAAATAAATATCTTCTCGAATCGCTTTTTTTGTTTTCTTATCGATCCACAAATTTATTCGCTTGTAAGAAATTTTCGGCGAATTAGAAGTGAGATGAATCAAATAAGTTTCTTGTTTTGTGGTTTCAATAGAATCAATTTTATAGTCATCCGACCAATTCAATCTGGCAATATCAAGAAAGGAAACCGAGCCCGATAATCTCTGTAACGGGGTCATCTTCATCGGCTGCGAAGTTGAGTTGATGTAAAACCACATTTCATGATTTTGCAGTAATAGCAAATTCCCTTTTTGTGCGATTGGTTCTATACAATCAACCAAAGTTTTATTTTTTTCAAAAAAAACATGATAAGTAGTTTTTACATTTCCACCGTTGCTGCTGTCAATGAGCGTTGCATAAACCGACATCTTGTTCCATGGCAATCTCTTCAATTCTGCCTGATGAAGGATTTCTTCAGATTTGATTTTCGTCTGAGCGAACAAACTCGCGGATAAAAAAACAAAAAAAAGTTTAATTAATATTTCCTTCATATAATTTCTATGCATGGTCAAGTGATTCAACAATGGAGAATCTTTTAATAATGATCAAAGAAGAAAAACTTGAAATCGTAATGGCCGCAATAATGCCAAATGCAATCAATGGATGAAGCCATGTTGCTGCATAAACCTGCAATGTATAAGGCCTGCTCATTCCGGGAACTGGCGGCATTTCTATTCTCAAGGAGTTTACAATGCGCGATATGATCAATTGCAAAATCATGCCGATCGCTGCGCCAATCACGCCAATCAAAAAAGCTTCCAGCACAAAAATGGCATTGATATTTTTAATGCTCAATCCAATTGCTCTTAATGTTCCTATTTCCCGTATCCGTTCCATCGTCGTCATGTTCATAATATTCCAGCAACTCAGCAAAACAATTACCAAAATAATCGTTCCCATAAATGTGAAAATGATATTGAAGATGTCGCGGATCGAAATGTAAAACGCAGCCTGCTCATCCCAGCGCACTAATTTCAGATTTGAAGTCAAAGAATTTTTCTCAAGATTTGATTTTAATATTTGAAGTTTCGCATCAAAATTTTTTCTGTTCTTGAACATCACAGAAAGCAAGCTGATTTTTTTTGAATTGATGAGTTTTTGCGCAACATCAATATTTGTTAGTAAATAATATTTGTCTGTTTCGCTCACGCCTGTCGACATAATGCCGAGCAATTCCACATCTATGCCATTAATAGCACCGTCAACAGTTGTGCTATACATCATCATCTGGTCGCCCACTTTTGCATGCAATAAAGCTGCAAGTGTTTTGCCTAAAATAATTCCCTGCTTGCCGCTTCGAAGCGGGAGCAGTTGTTCCCCCAATTTTAACCTCGGATTAATTTCAGACATGCCTCCCCATAATTTCATTTCTTTTTCAGCATCTTCACCAAATCCTTTAAACGGAACTGATTTATCGCCATTCGAAATCAATCCGCCAAATTCAATTCTTGGCAAAACATAATCAACATCTGCATCTTCTTTAATAATATTAATCAGCTCGCCAATACTATCAAGACCAAATTCCATCGTTCGTTGTTCTGTTTTTTCGTTCATTCGCTTATCGGTCAATTGCACATGCCCCGAACCGCTCGATCCGCCAAAACCATTGCGGATAGTAAGTTCCTGCAAACTATAAATTGAAAAACTATAATAACCAATCGCAACACTTAACGCCGTACAACCAGATGAAGCAATTAATATTGCAAAAAATGAGCGCCTT
Source organism: uncultured Bacteroidota bacterium (assembly GCA_963718975.1). Taxonomy (GTDB): domain Bacteria; phylum Bacteroidota; class Bacteroidia; order Chitinophagales; family Chitinophagaceae; genus Puia. The sequence continues at coordinate 142,063 of CAVRBD010000003.1, forward strand.
CTGTTGCGAAATAAATTCCTGTATGCAAGCTTCAACAGCTTTACAAAATTTCTGCCCGCATGTTGACCGGAAGAAATTTCACTGTTTGCCGCTTCATTTTTTTGCATAATAATTTTTATGTGCCTGTCTGATTGCTACTATTAAGCTATTGTTGCGTCGCACTCTTTTACGGTTGAAATTCTATTCAGCAATGCGCAGCTTTCATCATCCATTCAAACTTTCAACCATTCTTCCATCTCTGATAAATAATTTTGTTTTCGCATGTTCGATCACCATCTGATCGTGAGAGGCAATAACAACTGTTACTCCAAATTCATTATTCAATTCTCTCATCAATTCAATAATTGATTCTGCATTTTTTCTATCGAGGCTTGCTGTTGGCTCATCCGCAACAATCAATGAAGGATTGCCCGCAAGCGCTCTTGCAATGGCAAGCCTTTGTCTTTGACCGCCTGAAAGATTTGCCGGCCTTTGATTCATCTTATCTGCAATGCCAACGCGCTGCAAAAATTTTTCAGCAAGCTGTTTGATAGTTTTATTGTCGATGCCTTTAAACAATAAGGGCAATTCGATATTTTCAAATGCTGTTAATACCGGAACAAGATTGAATGACTGAAAAATAAATCCGATATGATTTAACCGGAGATGATTTAATTTATCAAGCGAAACATTTGTGATATCATCTCCTTCGAACAGAATTGTTCCGCTGGTAGGTTTGTCGATGCAGCCGATAATATTAAGCAGCGTGGTTTTGCCGCTACCTGAAGGCCCGGCGATTACCAGAAAATCTTTTTTGGCCACCGAATAACTTAAATTATCCAATGCATGTATTTCTGTTTTATCTAATAAATATTTCCTCGAAATATTCACCGCCTGAACCAATATTTCCTGTGCCTCCATGTGGGTTTGGGTTGATGAACAGCTTCCAAAAAAAGCATCGCCATACAATATAAAAAATAAAGAGCCTTTTATCTTAACATGTGCAATAATTTTTTTTCGTCAACTTCGATGAATATTCTTTCTTATTACCACTAAAAACAACTTAATTTCCCATTCAATTTTAAACTATATTTTTTATGGAAAAAAGATTACAAGGGCAGGTAGCAATTATTACAGGAGCGAGTTCAGGCATTGGCACAGGCGTTGCAAAATCATTAGCAGCAGCAGGCGCAACAGTTATCATCAATCATCCTGTTGATGCAACAAAAGTTGCTGCTGAAGCAGTGTTGGCGGATATTAAAAATGCAGGCGGTGAAGGAATAACTTATCAATGTGATGTGAGCAAAGAAGATGAAGTGATAAAAATGTTTGCTGATGTGATCACACAATTCGAAACTGTAGATATTTTGATAAACAATGCCGGATTGCAACGTGATTCACCGTTTGATAAAATGACATTGGAGCAATGGAATTTTGTGATCGGCGTGAATTTGACCGGGCAATTTTTGTGCGCACGCGAAGCCATCAGAGAATTTTTAAGACGAGGCGTTGTTGCTGAAAGATCAAAAGCTGCAGGAAAAATTATTTGCATGAGCAGTGTGCATGAAGTTATTCCATGGGGCGGCCATGCGAATTATGCGGCAAGCAAAGGCGGCATCATGCTAATGATGAAAAGCATTGCCCAGGAATTTGCTCCGCAAAAAATCCGCGTGAACAGCATTTGTCCGGGAGCCATTCAAACGCCAATCAACAGGCAGGCCTGGGAAACCCCGCAAGCGCTTCAATCATTGCTCACGTTGATCCCATATCAACGAATCGGCCAGCCTGAAGATATCGGCAACACCGCAGCATGGCTCGCGAGCGATGAAGCTGATTATATAACCGGGGCGTCCATTTTTGTTGATGGCGGCATGACTTTGTACCCGGGATTTAGTACCAATGGATAGGCCCAAATTAATATTCAGATTCGACTGGCTCCGGCATTTATGCCGGAGGAAAATAAAACCGGTTGTACGTTGCCGTTAGTAATGTGCTGAATAGAATTCAACATAGCATAAGAGTGCGACGCAACAATGATTAATAGAATTAAATAGTTGGTCACAAAAAAATTATGAACACAGAACAACAACGACTTCAAAATAAAGATTGGCAAAAATGGCGGCCATATGTAAGCGACCGCCAGTGGGGAACTGTGCGCGAAGATTACAGCGCAAATGGCGAGGCATGGACTTTCACTACTCATGAAATGGCACGAAGCAAAGCATGGCGCTGGGGCGAAGAAGGGATTGCAGGTATTTGCGATAATCAACAGCGGTTATGCTTCGCCGTTAGTTTATGGAACAAAAAAGACCCGATACTAAAAGAGCGATTTTTCGGATTAACAGGCAATGAAGGAAATCATGGCGAAGATGTAAAAGAACTATATTATTATCTGGACTCAACGCCCACGCATTCTTACATGAAGATGCTGTACAAATATCCGCAGAGCGAATTTCCTTATGCATGGCTGCTTGATGAAAATAAAAAACGCACAAGGATCGGACCCGGAATTTGAATTGATTGACACGGGTATTTTTAATGATGATAATTATTTTGATGTTTTTGTTGAATATGCAAAAGCAGACACAGACGATATCTTAATCAAAATTTCCATTAAAAATCACAGCAAGCTGGATGCATCGATTAATGTGCTGCCAACAGTTTGGTACCGCAACACCTGGGCCTGGGGTTATGATAATTATCAACCAAATTTATTTGCTATCGCTGATGATGTGATAGAACTGCAGCACAAAACGCTTGGCAATTCCAAGTTATATTGTGAAAACTGCCACTCATTATTATTTTGCGGCAATGAAACAAACAACCTAAAGCTTTATAATTATCAGGATGAAAAAAAATATTTTAAAGATGGAATCAATGATTATCTAGTTCATGGTTCTTCAACAATAGACCCTGACAGAGGCGGAACAAAAGCATCTGCTAATTATGATATCACAATTGGTGCAGGCCAAACTTATGTCATTCGCTTAAGGTTATCGAACATTGATCATGACAATGCATTTGAAGATCTTGAAAATATTTTCAAACTGCGCGTTGATGAAGCAAATTCTTTCTATGCAGACCTGCAAAAAGATATTCAAAGTGATGATGAAAAAAATGTGCATCGACAGGGATTTGCCGGAATGCTTTGGAGCAAACAGTTTTATTATTATGATATTGAGCAATGGCTGAATGGTGATCCTTCACAACCCAAACCACCAAATGAAAGATTGAATGGAAGAAACAGCGAATGGAGGCATTTGAACAATGCAGACATTATATCTATGCCCGATAAATGGGAATACCCGTGGTACGCCGCATGGGACCTAGGTTTTCATTGCATCACGCTTGCGCTGATTGACACTGATTTTGCAAAAAATCAACTGCTGTTACTGACAAAAGATTGGTATATGCATCCAAATGGTCAGTTGCCGGCTTATGAATGGTCATTTGGTGATACAAATCCTCCCCTACTTGCCTCAGCCGCCTGCCGCATTTTCGAAATAGACAAGCAAAATAATAATGGCCAGGTTGATACCGTATTTATGCAAACTCTTTTTCATAAGCTTCTCATTAATTTCACATGGTGGGTTAACCGAAAAGATGCTGAGGGCAATAATGTTTTTGAAGGCGGTTTTTTAGGAATGGATAATATCAGTTTGTTCGACCGCAACACGAAACTGCCCGGGGGAGCACGTTTAGAGCAATCTGACGGCACAAGTTGGATGGCGATGTATTCATTGAATTTAATGCGTATGGCTTTAGAGCTTGCAAAAACAAATCCTGTTTATGATGACATGGCAACAAAATTCTTTGAGCATTTTTTATACATCGCGGGCGCCATGGCATGCATGGGGGAAAATAATTCCGGCTTGTGGGACAATGATGATGAATTTTTTTACGACGTAATAAAATTGCCAGACAGCAGCGTCATTAAATTAAAGATCCGTTCAATGGTTGGACTGATCCCATTATTAGCCGTTGAAATATTGGATGATGAATTACTGCAATCGCAACCAAAATTTATTGAGCGAATGAAATGGTTTTTGGAAAACCGCCCCGATCTTGCCAACCTTGTTTCGCGCTGGCATGAAAAAGGCACTGATGAAAAACATTTACTGTCTCTGTTGCGGGGGCATCGCATGAAGCGTATTTTATATCGCATGCTTGACGAAACAGAATTCCTGAGCGAACATGGAATAAGAGCATTATCAAAATATCATGAGCAGCATCCATATGAATTAAATGTAAATGGTCAGCAGCTCAGCGTTCAATACACTCCGGCAGAATCTACTATTCCTTTGTTTGGTGGAAATTCAAACTGGCGTGGCCCCGTTTGGATGCCAGTGAATTTTTCAATCATTGAAGCGATACATCGCTTTCATGATTATTATGGTGATGATTTCAAAGTTGAATATCCTACTAATTCCGGAAATTATTTATCGCTCCGCGAAATCGCAGAGGCTTTAACAAAAAGAATTACAAGCCTTTTTTTGCGCGATGCAAATGGAAGGCGTGCAATATTTGGCAACAATGATAAAATTCAGTTTGATCCAAACTTTAATAACTACATCTTATTCTACGAATATTTTAATGGCGATAACGGAAAAGGCCTTGGAGCATCTCACCAAACAGGTTGGACGGGGCTTGTCTCAAAATTATTACACCCACGATAATAAAAAATAAATTGAAATAGCTTTTGCTAATTGACTTCGGTTATATTAAAATCTCATTAACCTAATTTAGCATTTCTTTTATCCATTGCGTTTCTAAATTGGCAAAAATTCATTTTCATGAAAGCAATGAACATGTTTGCCGCTATTTCAATATTTGTTTTTTTCACTTCTGGTTGTTCGCACCAATTAGCACCTTTTGGGCATTTTCAGGAAACTAGTGTTGTTGCTGATGGCAATGCAGACGAATGGACGACGCCCCTTCGCTTCAGTAATGCTTTGCACACTTTCCAATATTCTGTTACCAACGACAAAAAAAATATTTATATCTGCATCATTTCAACAGATGAAAATATGGAACTCAAAATGCTGCGCTATGGCATCAATATTTATTTCGATCCAAAAGGAGAGAAAGATAAAAATATAAGTCTTGAATTTCCTGTAAGAAAACCGGAACAAAATTCTTACAACAATGGCGAGCCGATAAAAACATCTGATTCAAAAATTACAAAAGACCAGCTATTGCTTCAATCTGACTATTATAACACATCAGGTTTTGCGAATATTGAAAATGGCCAATTCGGCGTGGCAGACAAAAAAAGCAATATTCAGCTGGCTATAAAATTGCATGAAGATAGCACGCTTGTTTATGAAGCTATTATTCCGATTGCTGACATTCCCGGGGTTGATCCTTATGCAAAGAAAACATCTAAAAATTTTAGTGTAGGCATTTCCGTTAGTTCTTCCCGAAACATGAGGAACAATAATAACAATTCTCCAAGGCCTTACAATGGGATGCGTGGAATGCGGATGGGCGGTTATCGAAATAATTCATATCAAAGGCAACAACCGCCAAAAGAAGAAATAGACTGGTATCAATTCAGGCTTGCTTATAACAACAGTGAAAAATAGCAATCACAATTCGGCATAATGGTTTTGCGTTTGTTGAAAAGAAGAGCAGGCAATTCTTTCCGGCTTACTCTCTCCAAAAAATTATATTTTTACCCACCACAAAATTATTATGCAAGCTATTATAGAAGATATAAGAGCATTATTTACGGGCTATAGCAATGAGCCTCTCATCAGCATTGGAAAAATTCCTCAATCAGGAAGCATCCGCATTTATTTTCGGATCATTACAAAATCAAAATCTTTTATTGCTGCATATGGAGAGAATGTAAAAGAAAATCGTGCTTTCATTTGTTTCAGCAGGCATTTCAAAAAAAACAATTGCCCGGTACCTGAAATTTATACAGTTAATAAAGAAGAGACCATTTACATACAAGAAGATTTCGGAGATGTTTCTTTGCTCAACGAATTGGAAAAGCATGGCTATAACGATTATGTATATGCGCTTTTTCAAAAAAGCCTGAAAGAACTTGCCAAACTTCAGATTGAAGGCGATAAGGATCTTGACTACAATTATTGCATCACTTCCAAAGAATTTGGCAAGCAGGCAATACTAAGCGATTTGCTTTATTTCAAATATTATTTTTTAGATGCTTTGCAGTTGCCTTATGACAAGGAAAAATTGCTCAACGAATTTGAAAAGCTAAGTGAATATCTTGCCGAAGCAGACCATAAATATTTTATGTTTCGCGATTTTCAAAGCAGGAACATTTTGTTCAAAGATGAAATGCCACATTTTATCGATTATCAGGGCGGCATGAAAGGAGCATTGCAATACGATGTTGCATCGATGCTGTGGCAGGCAAAAGCAAATCTGTCCGACGAATGGAAAGATAAGCTGCTGGATTATTATATGGATTGCGCTGAAGAAACGCTCAGAAAAAAAATTGATCGCGCACGTTTCACAAATCAATACAATGGCTACGTTCTTATCAGGCTCATGCAAGTACTGGGTGCTTATGGCTTCCGCGGTTTGTTTGAAAGAAAAGCACATTTCCTTACAAGCATTCCATTGGGCTTAAAAAATCTGAAATGGTTTTTGCAAAATAAAAAAACCGGCATTGAATTGCCCGAATATGAAAGAATATTGCGCGATATAGTGAAAGACGAAATCATTCAGCGCTATGAGCCTGCGCAAGCAACAGAACAAACGCCCTTGCTCATCCACATTAATAGCTTCTCTTATAAAAAAGGCATCCCAAAAGATGAGAGCGGCAATGGCGGAGGTTTTGTTTTTGACTGTCGCGGTATTTTAAATCCCGGCAGGATCGAAGAATTCAAAACACAAACAGGGCGTGATAAAGAAGTGAAAGATTACCTTGAACAACAAACCAAAATGCCCGTTTTTTTGAACAGCATTTTTGATATTGTTGACATCACCGTAGAAGATTATATCAAAAGAAATTTCAGCAGCTTAATGATAAGCTTTGGATGCACTGGTGGACAGCATAGGAGCGTGTATGCTGCAGATGCATTGGCAAGGCACCTCAGAAATAAATTCAAAGTAAAAATCAGTATTCATCACGTTGAACAGGAAGCGAAAAATTGGGTGAACGGATAGGATAGCAAGTTCATAGTCGAAGCCCCTATTCTTAACTCAGAACTCTGAATTATCTTTGCTTCATGTATTATATTGTTTACGGAATTATATATCTGTTTTCTCTTCTGCCCATGAGAGCTTTGTATATTTTTTCAGACTTCATTTACTTATTGCTCTATCATGTTTTAAGCTATCGGAAAAAAATTGTGATGAACAACCTGCTCATCGCTTTTCCAGAAAAGACAGATGCTGAACGCATAAAAATTGCCAAACAGTTTTATCTGAATTTTATTGATTCTTTTGTTGAGGTAATAAAACTGGTTTCTGCAAGTGATTCTTTTTTACAGAAGCGCTTTTCAGTTTCCAATGTTGAGGCGTTGAATGAATTATATAAAACCGGCAAAGGATGCCAAATACATTTAGGCCATACATTTAACTGGGAGTGGGGGCAGCTAGTGCTAAAAAAATTAACCCCTTATCGAATAATGGTAGTGTACATGCCCATTGGGAACGCCATTTTTGAAAAACTTTTTTATAAGCTCCGGACAAAGAATGGAAATATATTTTTGCCCGCAACAAATATGAAAACAGCAATGAAGGCATACGAAGGCTCGCAATATCTTTTAGCGCTTGTTGCAGATCAAAGCCCTTCCAATCCCCGCACTGCTTATTGGCTCAATTTTTTTGGCAAGCCAACCTGCTTTGTAACAGGCCCGGAAAAAGGCGCGAAATTGAATGGATTACCTGTAGTTTTTGCATACATCGAAAAACCCCGCCGTGGCTATTACCATGCCGTTGTTAAAGTAGCAACTGAAGACGCCAGCAAAATGAATGAGGGTGAGCTGACAGAAATGTACACACGGTACCTTGAGCGGGTAATTGAGCGAAACCCCTCTATGTGGTTGTGGAGCCACAGGCGATGGAAACATGAATGGAAAGATGAATATGCTGAAAATTGGATTGATAAGGAAAGTCCAGCACCTTATGCTGAAAAAAACAATCAGAAGACAAACTGAAACAAGTAAAAACCAGCATTTATAGGATACTAATTTTTTAGGTTTTTCGTTTCTACATTGTCATTTTAAAATCCAGCATCATGAAAAATCCATTCTTCAATAGGATTAACTCCTATCATATACACGTAAGCTATGAGAGCAGAAATCTCGTTTTTTCCCGCAGGTCGAAAAAAGTACCTAAGGTTGATGATGAATACATTGTTTTTTTTGAAGGCAGATACCGCATCCTTCGCGCACGAAAAATTGTAAAAGATAAGCACTTAAAAGTTATAGCCGAAGTGGAGTGAGAAAATCAATTCAAATATTAAACAAAAAATATTGAACACTGCTTTTGTGAACCTAATATGGATAACCAGAAACAGGATTGCACATGCAAGCTTGCATCAATTAATTCAATACGCTTTTTTCTTTCACTATTTCCATATTCTTCAGTTCTTTAATACTGCTCCATCCGCCTGAAACATTTCTTAGATTGTGAATACCTTGCCTTTTTAACAGCGATGCCGCGATGATACTCCTGTAACCGCCACCGCAATGCAGGTATAGATTTTGGCTATCTTCAAAATTGGCCATGCTGGCAGGATCGTTCATTTCACTGAGGGGGATATTAACAGCATTGGCAATATGGCCATCTGCAAATTCAGTTTCTCGGCGAACATCAACCACAACAAGATGTTCATCAAATGGCAGATCCATCGCAAGCTCATCAGCATCTACATTAATGATCAGGTCAACTTCATTGCCCGAATTTTTCCATGCCTCAAAACCGCCCGCTAAATAACCTTCAATCTTATCAAACCCAACTCTTGCCAAACGAATGATCGTTTCTTTTTCTTTGCCTTCATCAGCAACCAATATAATTGATTTATCGAAAGGCAATAAGCTTCCCGCCCATTCTGCAAACCTTCCTTCAAGACCAATGTTTATTGCGCCAGGAACAAATCCTTGCGAGAAAACATTTTCATTTCTCGTGTCCAACAAAATAATATCATCCTGTGCAATCATTTGTTTAAATTCATCAACTTTTAAAGGCCTAAGGCCTTGAAGCAATACTTCATCGAGGCTGTCATATCCTTCTTTATTGATTTTTGCGTTGATAGGAAAATATTGCGGAGGTGCATCTAAACCATCGGTCACAGATTTGATAAATTCTTCTTTATTAACTGCATTCAATGCGTAATTACCTTCTTTTTCATCTGCAATGGTGCTGAAAGTATTAGGGCCAAGGTTTTTTCCGCAACTGCTTCCTGCGCCATGTGCGGGATAAACGATCACATCATCAGGTAAAGGGATTATTTTGTTTTGCAAAGAATCATACATCATTGCCGCAAGCTCTTCTTTGGTTAAATCGCCGCTGCTTAAATCCGGCCTCCCAACATCGCCAACAAATAAAGTGTCACCAGTAAAAATTGCGTGCGGCTTATTGTTTTCGTCTCTTACCAAATAGCAGGATGATTCAAGCGTGTGGCCGGGCGTATGCAGCACTTCGATAGTAATATCGCCTAATTTAAAAATCTCTCCGTCGGTTGCTTTATGAATTTCAAAATTTGTTTCTGTGCCCGGGCCATAAATAATCGGTGCTCCGGTTGCTCTGCTTAAATCTAAATGGCCGCTCACAAAATCGGCATGAAAATGTGTCTCAAAAATATATTTGATGGTTGCTTTTCTTTCGCCCGCCAATTCGAGGTAATTTTCTATATCTCTCAGCGGATCGATGATCGCCGCTTCGTTGCCGCTCTCAATATAATATGCCGCCTCGCTTAAACAGCCCGTATATAATTGCTGAATGAACATAATTTCTTTTTTGCAAAATTATGCATTAAACGCCAAAAGGAAAATAAGCAGGAGATGAGCTTAGTCAATAAGATTGGCGACGCATTTCATGATGTGCGCAATGCGGTCATCGCTTACCGTATAATAAATAAACTTGCCATCGCGCTCAGTTTTAACGATGCCTGCTTTTCTTAAAATAGCAAGGTGCTGCGAAGCAACTGATTGTTCAAGCCGAAGCTGAACGTAGATTTCAGTAACTGTAAGCTTCTTATTATCATCCAGGAGTTTTACAATTTGCTGGCGAAGCTTATGGTTCAGTGCGCGCAATATCATAGCGGCTTTTTTCAGGTTCACAAAATCCACTTTAACCGGAGTGCCTTCGGAACCATTTACCATCATCCAGTGATTACTTGTAGCTAAAGTCATTTACATTGGTTTATTAGTCAGGAGATTCGACAAATGTAACGTACGGGTATTAAAAAGACAGCATTAAATACTTTTATATGATAATGTGTTTATTTTTTAATATAAGAGTGGAAATCTTTGATATAAGCGGGTTGGCTATAAATTACGTCGGTGAATTGGCCATTGATAAATTTTTTGTAGGACAATTTGCCAAGATAGCCGACATCATAAGTTATTTGAGGGAACAATGCGTTTTTTGAATCGGTCATTTCTCTCCATTTGGCAGCTCCGCTACCAAAAAAATATATTTTGTGAGATAGAAGCTGCGCAGAAAAACTGTTTCCATCTAATACCATCGCGGAAGATTGTATTAATTCTTCCGGTTTTGAATTGTATAATGCAGCAAATACTTCCATTCTTCTTGCATCAATCATTGGGCACAAAAGTGAATCATCAATGTCTTTCAATTGAGCGCTTGCTGCAAAAGCCATCACCTTCAATGTGCTTTCTGTAATCATTGGGGTTTGCAATGCATAACACAATCCTTTTGCCGCAGACATTCCAACGCGCAACCCGGTGTAAGAGCCGGGGCCATCTGTTACAGCAACTGCATTCAAATCTTTCATCGCGATGCCCGTTGAATTCATCATCTCATCTATCGCAACATGCAACCATGAAGCGTGGTCTTTTTGCTGGCTGTTTTCCAGCAGCGATAATTGCCCGCCATCTTTTGAAAGGCAGATGCCAGCAGTTTCTGTAGCTGTATCTATGTTTAAGATTAATGCCATTGAAATTCTAACCCCTTATTTTAATTCATCTTCAAGCAATTTTGAAACTTTATATCTTGTTTCTGTTTTGCTTAATTCAACCAATAAATCGTAAATATTTTTCAGCCCTATTTTTTTGCTCCATTCAAACGGGCCATAAGGATAACTCGTACCAAGCTTCATCGCGATATCTATTTCTTCTTTTGTACTTACATTATCTTGCAAAGTATAATAGGCTTCATTAATAATTGTTGCTAAAATTCTTGCGCTTACCATTCCAGCTATATCAGGCAAAAACCGATAATCCCATTTCAATTGCTCAAAGGTTTTTTCTGCTTTTATTCTTTGTGCTTCATCAATTGCAACAGCTTCGCAAATTGGCCTTTTCAAAAAACCATTCCATGCATTGATGCGGATAAAAGGCTGGTTGATCTGGTTCAAAGTATTAACCACTGCATTAATAAAAACCGGTTTTGGCAATAACTTTTTTAATTGATCCACCCTTTCATTTTCAAATAAAAAATCCAGGTCAAAGTATGCATCTGCATCTTGTACGCTCACTAATTCGTCAACCGATTTCGCCCAACTAATATTCACATTTGCGCCTACAGATTTTTCATGCAATTCTTCTTTCAATAGCCCATTTGCCAGCACAGCAATCTTCATCAACATTAATTTTCAGCAAAGAAAAACTATTTGCATGGAAACTCTGCAACTCTCAACTTTTCTATACATTTGGCGCATGGAAAAGAAAATAATCACAACTAAAAATGCCCCTGACCCTATCGGGCCTTATAACCAGGCTGTGCTAATAAATAATATGCTTTTTATTTCGGGGCAAGTTGCCATCAACCCGGCAACAGGGAATGTAGAATCAAAAGATGTGATTGCAGAAACACATCAGGTGATGCATAACCTTAAATCTATTTTAGCGGAAGCAAGAATGGATTTTAGCAACGTAGCAAAAACAACAATTTTTTTGAGTGATATGTCTCTGTTCGCAAGCGTTAATGAGGTGTACGGAAAATATTTCACCGGCGATTTTCCTGCCCGCGAAACCGTTGCTGTGAAAGGATTGCCAAAGAATGTGAATGTTGAGATCAGTATGATAGCAGCAAAGTGAGTGGTGAATGGTCAATGGTGAATAGTGAATTGTATTCAACTTTCTGATTCATTCTTAATTTCTAATTCTATAATACACCCAACTCCTTCCCCACTTTTGTAAACGCAGCAATTGCTTTATCTAAATGTTTTTGTTCGTGAGCTGCGCTAAGCTGCACACGAATTCTCGCCTGACCTTTTGCAACAACCGGAAAGAAAAACCCGATTACATAAATCCCTTCTTCCAATAATTTGGCAGCAAAATTTTGTGAAACTACTGCTTCGTATAACATAATAGGAACTATTGGATGATCACCAGGTTTGATGTCGAAACCGGCTTCAGTCATCTTGCTGCGGAAATATTTTGTATTGCTTTCTAATTTGTCTCTCAGTTCTGTTGTTTCGCTCAGCATGTCAAGCACCGCAATCGAAGCTCCGACAATTGAAGGCGCAACAGTATTTGAAAAAAGATAAGGCCGGCTTCTCTGCCTAAGCATTTCAATGATTTCTTTTTTGCCACTGGTGAAACCACCGCTTGCCCCGCCAAGCGCCTTGCCGAGCGTGCCAGTGATAATATCAATCCTTCCCATTACACCACGATATTCATGCGTGCCTCTTCCCGTCTTTCCCAAAAATCCTGAAGAATGGCATTCATCGATCATTACAATTGCATCAAATTTATCTGCCAAGTCACAAATCTTATCAAGCTGTGCTATCGTTCCATCCATACTGAATGATCCATCTGTTACAATAATGCGGCTGCGCAAATGTTGGCTTTCTTTCAATTTCGTTTCCAGGTCAGTCATATTATTATGTTCATACCTATAGCGCTGTGCTTTGCACAAACGAACACCGTCAATAATGGAAGCATGGTTCAGCGCATCGCTGATGATTGCATCCTGCTCGTTGAACAGCGGCTCAAATACACCGCCATTCGCATCAAAAGCGGCAGCATATAAAATAGTGTCTTCTGTTCCCAGAAAATCCGCTATTTTTTTCTCAAGCTCTTTATGAATATCCTGCGTGCCGCAAATGAAGCGGACGCTGCTTAATCCATAGCCGCGTTTGTCAATAGCTTTGTGTGCAGCTTCAATCACTTTTGGGTGAGAAGAAAGCCCGAGATAATTATTCGCACAAAAATTCAGCACCGCTTTTCCGTTCACAACAATCTCAGCGCCCTGCTCACTGGCAATGATGCGCTCGTTTTTGAACAAGCCTGATGTCCTGATCTCGCCTAGTTCTGAAGCAACCCGCTCAGCAAATTTCTGGTTCATGAATTTAAATTTTGGGCAGTAAAGGTAAGGACTTGCAGATTTAATATTGAGCGCTATGGCTTAAAGTGATTTCAATTATAAAGCTCGACATAAAAAATTCTTAAATTATATATCAAAAAATGAGATGTTTTAAGATTTTTTCATACTTTTGCATTCTGTTAATAGGCATGAAAAAGAAATTTGCAATAAGATTTTTCGCTGTTTTGCTCGCTGCTTCTGCGGGTCTTGCCTTCATTTCGTATACTCATAAACAACCAGCTGTTGCTCAGGAATGTTCAGGTGAAAAATGCGAACAAAAAAAAGCACAGACCGATTTTATACTCCTTGAATCTCTTGCAAAGCACTTACTGTCACTTACTGACAATTGAGATTTACCTTCAAATAAATTATTACTAAGCTTGGTACTGTTGTAACATTATCAACGCTTGCCCGTATTATATTCAAACCACCAACTGAAATAATATTAGGAACACTGTTTATGACAGAGAAAGAATACAACGAATGTGTCAGGAATTACGCCGATAATGTATTTCGCTTTATCGTGAAAAACCTTCGTCATGAAGAGGATGCGCGTGATGTGGTGCAAACAGCTTTTGAAAAGCTTTGGCGCAATAGAAATGAGGTAGAAAATGGAAAGAGCAAATCATATCTTTTCACGATTGCTTATCACCAGATGATTGACCATATCAGAAAAGCGAAAAGGATTCAATTGAAAGAAAGCTTTCACGATGGAGCAAAGGTGCAGGATATGCAATCGCACAATTTGAAAAAAGTTTTGGAAGAAGCGTTGGCAAGACTGAATGAAACACAAAGATCATTAGTGCTATTGAAAGATTATGAAGGATATAGTTATGAGGAGATTGGGCAGATCACAGGACTAAACGAAAGCCAGGTAAAAGTGTATTTGCACAGAGCCAGGCTTCAATTGAAAAACTATTTGGTGAAGCCGGAAAATGTTATTTAAAAATGATCACAAGATATAATTACGAAGAATATTTTTTGCTGTACGTGGACAATGAATTGTCTGCTGCAGAGAGAGATGCTGTGGAAGAATTCATTCAGCAAAATGCCGATCTGGAAGAAGAGCTGAATATGTTAAAGCAATCTGTCATTAAACCAGAGAACAATATTTTCTTTGATAATAAAAATTCATTGCTGAAACATATTGATGAAGTTTTATTCATCAACCTTAATAATTACGAAGAATATTTTTTGTTGTATGTAGATAATGAATTGCCTGATTTGCAAAAAATAGAAGTAGAAAAATTTGTTCGTCAAAACCCTTCATTACAGAATGAGTTTATGATTTTGCAACAAACGAAACTGGAAGCAGATGATTCAATAGTATTTGAAGGAAAAGAATTTTTATACAAAAAAGAAGAACACAGAAGAGTTGTGCCATTTGCATGGATTGCATCAGCAGCGGCTGTAGCAATATTATTAGTAACAGGTTTTTTGTTCTTTAATAAAGAAAATATTACCAGGAAAAATCAAAATAATACTGTTGCTAAAAATAGCGGTATTAAAAAAGATGATTCAAACGGGCACAAAATAAAAGATAATAAAAAAGAAACATTGGCTGTAACTTCTTCTGATAATGATTCGTTGAATAAATCATCAGAAGAACAAAAAAGAAACGTAGCAATCAATCAAACAAAATTTGAAGCCCAGCCAAAGAATTCTATCGAAAAAAAGAAAAAAGAAATAGAAGCACACAAAGAGCAGCAAACCGAATTAGCTATTAATAACAATGAACCCGCAATTGCAAAAGTTACAAAGCCTGAAGAGTTAAATAGAACCACTGCTTCTGCAAGTGTAGATGTTTCACCAAAAAAGCTCATAGTACTTATCGATAAAACTGATGATGCCATCAAAAACAACAATGAAACCAATCCTGCCGAAATTACTTCTACAGAAAATGATTTAGAAACGAAAACCAAACTGCGTGGAATTTTTAGAAGAGTGTCCCGTGTTTTCAACAAACCATCAGATGATGATGATAGCAACAAACGTTCAGTTGCAATCGGGAGTTTTCAAATCGCATTGAAGTAACAGTTTTAGAAGCACACAAAAACATTCAATAATAATTGATTCGTGTTTCAGCATACTCAGCGGTGAAAGATCATGAACTAAAAGACTAAAATCAATTAAAAAAAATTTATGAAAAAGAGATTTTTATTAATAGCAGCATTGATTATATCGCTTGCAAGCCAGGCACAGACGGACACAACAGGGAAAAGCAGCACCGGCACTAATCAAAATGACACCATTCATGTTGGCAACATGGTGATTGTGAGAAATGGAAAAAATGATGCGGACAGCGTAATTATTCACACACATCACCACAATTATTACAAGCCATCCAACATCAATACCAATTGGGTGATCCTTGATCTTGGTTTCGCAAATTATAATGACCAGACAAATTATCCATCCAGCTTTAATCCGAATTCAACAAAAGACTGGTTCAATCTCCGTACAGGGAAATCTGTTGACGTGAACATCTGGCTTTTTATGCAAAGGCTGAACGTGATAAAACATGTTGTGAACCTCAAATACGGTTTAGGTATAGAGCTAAATAATTATCGTTACTCCTCGCCGATTCTTTTCAGTGAAAACCCTGCAACAGAAGTAACTTATGATACTTCCAGATATTATAAGAAAAATAAACTCGCCGCAGACTATGTAACTGTGCCATTAATGCTGAACTTCAATTTTACCCCACACAGAAGATATGGATATGGTGTAAGTTTTGGCGCAAGCGCAGGCTATCTGTACTCTTCCAGGCAAAAAGTAATTACTTCAGAAGATGGCAAGCAAAAGAAGCATGACGATTTTGACTTGAACCCGTGGAAGATTTCGTGGATCGGTGAAATACAATTGGGTTATGTAAGATTGTATGGTTCTTATGCAACGAAGAGCATGTTCAAGCAAGGGCTTAACCAAACACCTTACACAATCGGCATAAGGCTGAGCAGTTGGTAAAAACACGAAAAATTTATTTTGATTTGGGAATGCCGGAAGCAAAATTGCTTCCGGTTTTATTTTGGGAATATGAAATAATTAGTTAAAGAAATATACCTCCAAAATAATTGCGAATGGCATGGCGTTTGAAGAATTATTTACCTTAATTTGGATGGTATGCGCATTAAAAAAACCCTTCTCTTTTCAGTACTTTGTTTAAGCCTGTTTGCGTTCGATCATACGAATTCAAGACATAACAAAAAAAATCCATTTCATCGTTCTTTAAGCACAGATGGTGATGTTTACATTATCATTGTTAAATCTGATTATGAATTAAAAGTATACGACAAGGAAGGATGGTATGCAACTTATCCGGTTGTGTTCGGGAGCAAATCGTTAGAAGATAAAATGGTGGAAGGTGACAGGAAAACTCCTGAAGGCGAATATCATATCATATCGAAACGCCGCCACGAAAAATGGGATAAGATGATGGATATTGATTACCCCACAAAAGCGGATTACCAAAAATTTAATGACAGGAAAGCAAAAGGATTGATTCCAAGAAATGCTAAGATTGGCAGTGGGATTGCCATTCACGGCACCTGGCAACATGATGAGCATGTAGTTGATATGTTCCAGAACTGGACTAACGGATGTATTTCATTAAAAAATGAAGATATGGATGAATTATATGACCTCGTTCCGAAAGGAACGAAAGTGATTATTCAGAAGTAATTGACAGTTTGCAGTTTTCGATTCTTTAAAATCAATCAACCGAATTTAGTTATTAGTTTTTTTGGTAACCAACATCATCCTTCGATTGAACATTGTTGCGTCGCACTCTTGTACCGCAATATTCCATTCAGCTTTAGGCTTCGTTTTTAGCCTCGCTTATTAATTACGAGAATTATTAATTTCTACAGTTTCCCATTCTTAATTTCTTCCACAACTCCCGGATCAAGCAATGTTGTTGTATCTCCAAGATTTTGAGTTTCTCCTTCTGCGATTTTTCTTAATATCCTGCGCATGATTTTTCCGCTGCGAGTTTTCGGTAATCCTGATACAAACTGAATTTTATCAGGCTTTGCAATAGCGCCAATTACTCTGGTAACTGTTTGAAGTATATTTTGCCTGTTTTGATTTTCTTCACCCTGATGCCCTGTATAAATTACATACGCATAAATTCCCTGTCCTTTAATATCGTGCGGATAGCCCACCACAGCGCTTTCCACTACACCCGCATGCATGTTGATGGCATTCTCCACTTCTGCAGTCCCGATGCGATGACCGCTTACATTCAACACATCATCCACACGACCGGTGATGCGATAATTTCCATCATCATCTCTCAACGCACCATCGCCGGTGAAATATAAATTAGGGTATGTTGCAAAATAATTTGTGCGACACCGTTCATGGTCACCGTATGTAGTGCGTATAATTCCAGGCCAGGGATTTTTTATACAGAGGTTTCCTTTATACAAACCATGCTCATCTTTTTCTGTTACTTCTCTTCCATTTTCATCAACCAATATTGGGTGAATTCCTGGCAATGGTAATGTTGCCCACGATGGCCTTGAAGGAGTGATGCCAGCAAGATTAGAAATCAATATTCCTCCGGTTTCTGTTTGCCACCATGTATCAACGATCGGGCATTTTTTCTTTCCAATGTTTTCATCGTACCAATGCCATGCTTCTTCATTAATCGGTTCGCCAACTGTTCCTAATGTTTTTAATGATGATAAATCTTTTTCTTTCAAAGGTTCTAACCCAAATCCCATTAGACTTCTGATTGCTGTTGGTGCCGTGTACAAAATATTTACTTTATGCTTTGCTACGATATCCCAAAATCTTCCCGCATCGGGCCATGTTGGAATACCTTCAAACATTAATGAGGTTGCGCCCGCGCTTAATGGGCCATAAACAATATAGCTGTGCCCAGTTATCCAACCAATATCCGCTGTGCAAAAATGAACATCGCCGGGCTGATATTGAAACACGTTCACAAAAGTATAATTCGCCCAAACCATATAACCGCCGCAAGTATGCACAACCCCTTTTGGTTTGCCCGTGCTTCCTGAAGTGTATAAAATAAACAACGGATCTTCTGCATCCATTTCTTCTGCAGGAAATGAAACAACTCCATTTTTTTCAACCTGCATTTCCGCATGATCCATTTCATCTTCCCACCAAACATCGCGCCCTTTGATCATCGACACGGGCGTTCTCGTTCTTGTATAAACAATCACTCTCTTCACAGTTCTGTTTCCAATCAATGCATCATCAATAACACTTTTCAACGGAATATCTTTTCCGCCACGATAAGCACCATCGCAGGTAATAATGTATTCTGCCTGGGCATCATATAATCTGTCTGAAATGCTTTGCGCACTGAAACCACCAAACACAACGCTATGTATAGCGCCAATTCTTGCACACCCTAAAACAGCATAAGCCAGTTCAGGAACCATGCCCATATAAATACAAACACGATCGCCTTTTTTTACCCCATTATTTTTTAGCATTTGCGCAACCTGGCAAACACGTTTGTGCAATCGGTTATATGTTACGATTCTCACACGTTCATCAGGATGATTAGGTTCCCAAATGATTGCTGGTTTCTCGCCCATTGTTTCCAAATAGCGATCTATGCAATTCTCTGTGATGTTCAATTTTCCACCGATGAACCATTTCACATTGGGCTCAGTGAAATTCCATTCAAGCACTTTATCCCATTTCTTTTTCCATTGAAAATTTTCGGCAATCTCGCCCCAAAAATTTTCGGGATACTTTTCACTTTTTTTATAGGCTGACTGATATTCTTCTAAAGATTTGATCTGATAAGGATAACTCATATGGCAATAGAATTTTTTGAGATGGTAAATTTATAATTAATCAAAAATAAATTATAATCTATCTTTCATTCCATAATTAAATACTTTTATTAAAGTACAAGGCTCAAAGTTGCTATATGAAAAAATATCTTTTCTGTTATTTCATTATTTGTTGCACATTTTTTTCTTGCAACAATACTTCAACTGAAAATCCATCAATAGCAGAAACAACACAAGCGAAGGACAGTAGTTGGGCGCTTCTGCCCTTTGTGAAATTGGATTCAGAGAATCCCATAATGATGCCCGGCAACAATTCTTTTATCTGCCCAATCCGAAATGAAAAAGTATTGTGGGAAGAAAAAGACGTTTTCAATCCGGCTATCGTTGTAAGAAACGGGAAAGTTTATATGCTTTATCGGGCGCAAGACAAAACAGGAAAGCCAGACGGCACATCAAGAATCGGATTGGCTGAAAGTACCGATGGCATTCATTTTACAAGACATGCATTACCTGTTCTTTTTCCTGATAATGATGAAGAGAAAAAATACGAATGGCAAGGTGGTTGTGAAGATCCGCGCATTGTGGAAGATAGCACAGGCATTTATTACATGACTTACACTTCTTTTGATGGCAAGCTTGCGAGGTTGCTGGTTGCAACTTCTATAGATTTATTTCGCTGGAAAAAATATGGGCCTGCATTTGCAAAAGCATACAACGGAAAATATCTTGACAAATGGTCGAAGTCGGGATCCATTGTTTCAAAATATGAAAATGGGAAAATCATTGCAACAAAAATCAATGGAAAATACTGGATGTATTGGGGCGATCAGAATATCTGGGCTGCGACATCTGATGATTTGATTAACTGGACCCCTGTTGAAATGCAGGCAAATGAAAAACCGCCCATTGAATTGAAAGGGCAAGCATTGAATATGCCCAACATGAAAATTGTTATTCCAACACGCAGCAAAAAATTCGACAGCGACCTTGTTGAAAGCGGGCCACCTGCAATGCTTACAGATAAAGGCATTGTGCTGATTTATAACAGTCGCAACATTCCTGCAATTGGCGATTCGTTATTGCCCGAAGGAACTTATGCGGCCGGGCAAGTATTGCTCGACAAAAATAATCCTACAAAAATTTTGCAGCGATTAGATTCTTATTTTATGAAACCAGATAAAGGATATGAAATGAGTGGGCAGGTAAACAATGTTTGTTTTGTTGAAGGACTTGCAAATTTCAATAACAAATGGTTTTTATATTATGGAACTGCCGATTCAAAAATTGCGGTTGCAGTTAAAGAATAATTTTTGAATTATTTTCTTGCAACTATTCTGTTGTTGCAACTAATAATTATATTCATACAGCCAAAACATTTTAATTGCTGCTATGTCTTCCATCCAAACATCAGGAATCAGGAAAGTAATTATCGCATCAGCTGTAGGCACTATGATCGAGTGGTATGATTTTTTTATTTTTGGAAGTTTAGCAACCGTAATCGCAAGCCAATTCTTTCCAAAATCCAATCCCACAGCAGCTTTGCTTTCAACATTGGCAACATTTGCAGCTGGTTTCATCGTTCGGCCATTCGGCGCATTGGTGTTTGGAAGATTGGGAGATCTGGTCGGAAGAAAATATACTTTTTTATTAACGCTCATCATCATGGGCGGTTCCACATTTGCCATCGGACTTGTTCCAAAATATGAAACTATTGGTTTCGCCGCGCCACTGATTGTTTTATTATTAAGATTATTGCAAGGCCTTGCGCTTGGCGGAGAATATGGTGGCGCAGCGATTTATGTTGCTGAACATTCTCCTGAAAACAGAAGAGGATATTATACTTCATGGATCCAAACTACTGCAACGCTCGGATTATTTGTTTCACTTGGAGTTATTTTATTAACGCGCCACTTACTCGATAATGACCAGACAAAATCCATTGCAAAGTTCAACGACTGGGGCTGGCGAATCCCGTTTTTAATTTCCATCGTTCTTGTTGGCGTTTCTATTTACATCAGGCTTAAGATGAACGAATCGCCTTTGTTCACCAAATTAAAAGCTGAAGGAAAAACTTCTGCAAATCCTTTGAAAGAAAGTTTTACCCACAAAGAAAATTTGAAAATGGTTTTGCTGGCGTTATTCGGCGCAACAATGGGACAAGGTGTTATTTGGTACACTGGTCAATTCTATGCTCAATCGTTCATCGAAAATGTTTGCAAGATTGATTTTGACCAATCGAGGACAATTTTCATCTGGGCGATTTTATTTACGACTCCATTCTTTGTTGTTTTCGGAGCATGGAGCGATAAGATTGGAAGAAAATGGATAATTGTTAGCGGAATGCTTCTCTGCGTATTCAGTTATCGTTTTTTATTTTCGCAATTGCTGAACATCGCTGACGAAAAAAATAAAACGCAAATCACTCAACTCAGCCAGATAAAAACAGCATTAGCCCCGATTCCAAATTCTTCCAATTCATTGCGCACAACTATCACGAAAAATTTTTATGATGATGGGATGATGATATCGGAAACAAAGAAAGATACTTTGTATGCGGATCATGCGAGCGCAAAGCCTGAAATCAAAATTTCAAAAACATTAGGAAGCAGCGGTTATTGGAAAATGATTTTTATCGTTTTCATTATGATCTTTACTGTAACAATCGCTTATGGACCGATTGTCGCATTTCTTGTTGAATTATTCCCGACAAAAATTCGCTACACTTCCATGTCATTGCCTTATCATATCGGCAATGGAATATTCGGAGGATTAACACCGTTTTTCGCAACATTGCTCACCACCATTTACACAGGCGATAAATTAGTTGGGCTGATGTACCCGATTATTATTGCATCTGTTTGTGTAGTGATCTGCATTTTATATGTGAGCAATAAAAACAAGCTTTCATTTGACGGCAATTAAATTCAATGTTATGAATTCAATAAAAAGAATAGCAGGAATTTTATGGATAGCGATGGGGCCGCTTTCATTGTATTATTTTATTACAACAGCTATTTCAGAAATTGCCAGGAAGCCTGCCATAGAAACAAAAATTCAATGGATAACTTTCATTATTGTCTTCATTCCTGTTACAATCGGCCTGGTAGTTTTTGGATATTATGCGCTTAAGGGAGAATATGATGAGCATGTGAAAATTTGAAAATGCCTCAATTGCGCAATACCATTATCAAACACTTTCATTTAGTGATTTCCACATTTGCTAATTAGCACATTTACAAATTGATTACTTTCGCGGAGCGTAAACTTCCATCATGTCCATTGAAGTAAAAGAGCTTACTAAAATTTACGGTGAGCAAAAAGCAGTTGACAATATTTCTTTCAAAGTCAATAAAGGGGAAATTGTTGGTTTCCTTGGCCCTAATGGCGCTGGGAAATCAACTACGATGAAAATCATCACCGGTTATCTGCAACAGGAAAACGGCGATGCATTTGTGTGTGGCACTAACGTGAAGGCACAACCGATAGAAACAAAAAAGAAAATCGGTTATTTGCCAGAAGCAAATCCATTATACTACGACATGTATGTGAAAGAATACCTCGGCTTCGTCGCTGATGTTCACTCGGTCAACGGCAATCGTCCATCAATCATCAACAAGGCAATCGATTTGGTTGGATTAACACCGGAAAGCAAAAAGAAAATCAGTCAACTATCAAAAGGATATAAACAACGCGTTGGTTTGGCTGCTGCATTAATACACGAGCCGGAAGTTTTGATATTGGATGAACCAACAAGCGGCCTTGACCCTAACCAGATTATTGAGATCAGAGATGTGATCAAAAATTTAGGAAGGGATAAAACCGTTTTATTTTCTTCGCATATTTTACAGGAAGTGGAAGCGATTTGCGACCGCGTTATTATCATCAACAAAGGAAAAATTGTTGCAGATGATAAAGTAAGCAATCTGCAAAATGCAAATAAAAATAATCATGTGGTGCTCGTGCAGTTCAAAGAAAATGTAGATGACTCATTGATAAAAAATTTGCAGGAAGTTTCGAATGCGGAGCAACTGCAAACCGGAAACTGGAAACTGGAAACTCCCAATCCTGAATCTGTTCGCAAACAATTAATGCAACTGTCTTTGCAGCATAATTTGAATATCGTTTCTTTGCAAAGCGGTGAGCATAGCCTGGAAGATGTGTTCAGGACGTTAACCAATATCTGAACTGGATTTTTGGGGTTAATGAGACATGTGAGATAATGTGCAGATTTGCGAATGTGAAAATGTGCGGATGATGAAAATATCTGAACCATGATTTTAACCTGATTTGTTTTATTCAACTGATTCAGGAAAATCAAGATTTAGGCTGAAGTTGAATAGAATTTCTACAGTACAAGAGTGCGACGCAACGATGCTCAGAGGAGAACAAATGCTGGTTACCAAAAAAGAGAAATTAAAGAAAGAGAAAACCAAAAACTAATAATGATGTCCGGTTAAAAGAAATCGTACATCGTAAATCTAAAATCGTAAATATTTATGAGCTACATCGAACAAGTGCATGCAAGGCAAATTTTGGACAGCCGTGGCAACCCCACAGTTGAAGTTGATATTATTACTGACGAAGGCGTTCTTGGTCGCGCTGCAGTGCCAAGCGGTGCCAGCACAGGCATTCACGAAGCCGTTGAGCTGCGTGATAATGATAAAAAAACTTATCAGGGAAAAGGTGTTCTGAAAGCAGTGAAAAATGTGAATGATGCTATCGCTGAAAAAATATTAGGCTGGGAAGTAGCTGACCAGGCCGGGCTTGATAAATTATTAATTGATTTGGATGGCACTGAAAATAAATCCAAGCTCGGCGCAAATGCAATGCTTGCAGTGAGCATGGCTGCTGCAAAAGCCGCTGCACAGGAATCGGGCTTGCCTTTGTTCCGTTATATCGGCGGCACGAATGCGAAAACTTTACCGATGCCGATGATGAATATTCTTAACGGTGGCGCACATGCGGATAATAAAATCGATTTTCAGGAATTTATGGTAATGCCGGTTGGTGCTTCTTCATTTAGCGAAGGCCTGCGCTGGGGCGTTGAAATTTTTCATGTGCTGAAAAGTGTGCTCAAGAAAAAAGGATTCAGTACGAATGTTGGTGATGAAGGCGGCTTTGCTCCAAATATTCAAAGCAATGAAGAAGCGATTGAAACGGTGTTGGAAGCCATCAGCTCTGCAGGTTTTAAAACAGGCTCACAGATTGTGATTGCGATGGATGCTGCAAACAGTGAGCTCTGGGATTCTAAAAAGAAAAAATACGTTTTCCATAAAAGCGATGGCAAAGAAATGACGAGCGACCAATTGGTGAAATATTGGGAAAGCTGGGTGAAGAAATATCCGATTCTTTCTGTTGAAGATGGAATGGCTGAAGATGATTGGGATGGCTGGAAAAATTTGACTGAAACTATCGGAAGCAAAGTGCAGTTAGTTGGCGATGATTTGTTTGTTACCAATGTTGAAAGATTACAGACTGGCATCGACAAAGGAATTGCCAATGCGCTTTTAGTAAAAGTAAATCAGATTGGAACTGTTACTGAAACTATTAATGCTGTTACGCTTGCTCAGCATAATGGATATAACACCATCATGAGCCATCGCAGCGGCGAAACAGAAGATACGACCATTGCTGATTTAGCTGTTGCGCTTAACTGTGGGCAAATCAAAACCGGCTCCGCAAGCCGAACAGATAGAATTGCAAAATACAACCAACTAATACGCATTGAAGAAATGTTGGGCGAGAACGCAATTTATCCAAAAGGAAAAATTAAATTTGGGAAATAGAGTTGATTGTTAATAGTTCATAGTTCATGGATGAAGATCTCTACTATGAACCATGAACTATGAACGAATAAAAAAACCTCAAACTACAAACATGAAGCTTCTTCAAAAAATACCATCCTGGCTAAAAAATAAGTATTTGCTGACAGCTATCGGGTTTGTTGTATGGATGTTCTTTTTTGATGAGAGAGATTTTATCACCACTCATGTCAAACAGCCTCAGGAACTTAAAAAACTTCAACAAAGCGAAAAATACTATCAGGACGAAATTACTTCTACCCAAAATGAGCTGCAGCGGCTGAAATCGAACCCTTCTACCATTGAGAAATATGCCCGGGAAAAATACCTCATGAAACGCGACAATGAAGACCTCTTTCTTATCCGCGAAAAGTAGCCATTTACCGACACTGTGTGATTTTCATGCCTTTTAAATTGCATTATCGCCAATAGGTTATTATTTTTAGCCAGGAACAATAAGAATACCCAAATCCCGTTTTTGATACGGACGTTTCAGGTTACTGGATTAAAAATTAGGACATAAAATGGTTTTGCCTATGACACTCTTTACACCGGAGGATCTTTTGCTGTATTTGCACAAGGAATCTTCGCCAGAGCTTACAGCTGCTATTGAAGCAGCATTGCACGAAGATTGGACACTTCGTGAAAAAATGCAGGTTCTGCAATCTTCAACCGAACAATTGGATAAACTCATCGTTTCTCCCCGCATGGAAGTTGTTTTAAAAGTGATGAACTACGCACGGGAGACCGCTGCCGAGTCTATACATCACCGTTAGAACTCAAGCAATTGCCGATTGCCTTAATTTCGTGGTCAATATTATGACCCGGAAAGAAAGATTTCAATTTGTAATTGACTATTTTCAGCAACATTCACCTGATGCTGAAACTGAACTGGTTTATGATAGCCCTTACGAATTATTGGTCGCCGTCATCTTGTCTGCACAATGTACCGACAAGCGTGTGAACATGACCACTCCTGACATTTTCAGGAGATATCCAAACGTAGGAAAACTTTCAAGCGCCACTTTTGATGACTTATTTCCCCTCATAAAAAGCATTTCTTATCCAAATAATAAGACCAAACATCTTATTGGCATGGCGAAAATGGTAATGGAAAAATTTCATGGAGAAATTCCATTGACTGTTGAGGAGCTCATTCAATTGCCTGGCGTTGGAAGAAAAACAGCAAACGTGATTACTTCAGTAGTTGATAAACAGCCCAACATGGCTGTCGACACGCACGTATTCCGCGTTTCAGCAAGAATCGGATTAACATTGAATGCAAAAACGCCATTGGCAACTGAAAAGCAATTAATAGAACTCATTCCAACTGAACTTGTTCATGTAGCACATCACTGGCTCATACTTCATGGAAGATATGTTTGCGTTGCACGAAACCCAAAATGCGATATCTGTGGATTGAAGCCAGCATGCAAGTATTATAATAAGAATGTGAAAGTGAAAAAAGAAACAGTTTGATTTTTTGATACGAGCATTAGAAATCCGATTGAACATCCTTGCGACGCTCCGTTCATCTGTGTGCTACTATTAAGCATCAGTTTCCCCCACAAGTTGATACGAAAGCTTTAGATTTTGCCGAAATTTAATTATCAAGAATTCATCAAGAATTTTGATTTAAGCACTGGGAACTCGAAACCAGAAACTCGAAACTCTCAGTGTAAATTTGCACTTCGTGGATTATCTGAAACAATATAAAAGTTTTGTCAACAGCTATTATCTTTCTGAAGGAGTGCGCATAACCATCGGCGTTACTTTGCCTGCATTGGTGATGAGCTATTTCAATAATCTTTCTGCAGGCATTATTGTTTCACTCGGCGCATTGTGCGTGAGCATGCCGGATAATGCAGGCCCCATCCATCATCGTCGCAATGCGATGCTTGTATGCAATGCAGTAATTTTTTTCGTTTCATTAGCCACAGGTTTAGCAGCAAGTAGCCCATGGCTGCTTGGAATAACCATTCTTATTTTCTGCTTTTTATTTGCAATGATGGGCGTTTATGGAAGTCGCGCAACATCCATCGGTTTAGCCGCGTTGTTTGTGATGGTGCTCAACATCAATAAAGAACATCAGGGCCTGGACCTTTTTTATAACGCATTTTATATTTTATGCGGCGGCATTTGGTATATGTTATTGAGCTTATCGATTTATAGTTTTCGCCCATACCGATTAGCACAGCAGGCGTTAGGCGAATGCATTCAATCTACTGCTGAGTACATGCGCATTAAAGCATCCTTTTATGAAAAGAAAAATGATTTCTCCGAGAACTATACTCAATTGCTCGACAAACAAATCGAAGTTCACCAAAAGCAAGATCTTGTTCGCGAATTGCTTTTCAAGAGCAGAGATATTATTCGCGAATCCACAAACACCGGAAGAATATTAATAATCGCTTTTCTTGATATTGTCGATTTGTTTGAAAGGATTATCACTTCTCATCAGGACTATAATATACTTCATGCCACATTTGATAATACAGAAATTGTTGAAAAGTTCAGGCACGCAATTATATTAATGGCGAATGAGTTGGATGCAATTGGCATTGCGGTTAAAGCTGCAAGACCTTATTTGCATGAAGCAAGCCTTCGCTCGCAAATTGCAGAGCTGAAAGAATATTTTGAAAAATTCCGTAATGAAAATCGCTCAGCGGAAAACGTGGAAGCTTTCATCAGCCTTCGGCAAATATTGGAAAGCGTTGAAGATATCGCTGCCAGAATTTACACGTTGGAAAATTATACCACATATGATAAAACATTAGCCAGAAAACAACAACCCTCAATTGAGTATGATGATTTTGTAGTTCACGAAAATATTGAACCAAAATTATTACTAGAAAATCTTACGCTTCAATCAAATATTTTCCGTCATTCTATCAGGCTGTGTATCGCTACCATGGCCGGTTTCATCGCTTCTAAATTTTTCTCCTTCGGTCATAGTTATTGGATCTTGCTCACGATAATCGTTATTATCAAACCCGGTTACAGCCTCACTAAAAAAAGAAATGGAGAACGATTATGGGGAACGATTGCAGGTGCATTGATTGGCATTGCTGCAATCTTTTTAATAAAAGACAAAACCGCTTTGTTCATCATCATGATAGTTTTCATGATTGGTGCCTACAGTTTTATGCGAATAAGATATTTAGTTTTTGTATCACTGATGACGCCGTACATTTTGTTGCTCTTTCATCTGCTCAATCCTAATAATTTCAGGACGGTAATCTCTGACAGGATTATTGATACGCTAATTGGTTCGGCAATTGCTTTCATTGCTAATATTTTTCTTTTTCCCGCATGGGAACATGAACAGATGAATGATTACATGCTGAAGATGATTGAAGACAACCTGAAATATTTTGATGATGTTGCCACCTCGTTTTTAAATAAAGCAACAGCCATTTCTCAATATAAATTATCAAGGAAGAATGCGTTTGTTTCTTTAGCTAATTTAACAGATGCATTTAACCGCATGCTCAGCGAGCCAAAAAGCAAACAAAAAAACATAAGAGAATTAAATCAGTTTGTTGTTTCCAATCATATGCTCACATCGCATATTGCAACGCTTTCTTATTATGTGCCAAAATATAATGGGCATAATAACGCGTATCAGTTTTCTCCTTTCATCAATGCTATTGAAATGAAATTGAGAAATGCAAAATCATTTCTTGAGCAAAAAGAAAAACCAAATGATTTGAATAAAGATGAAAATGAATGGCGACAGTTCAATGCAAAAGTGAATGAGCTGACCGAGCAGCGAAAAAAAGAATTGCAAAATGGAATATTGGAAAGTGAAACAAGGAAAGAATTAACGAATATCAAACCGGTTGCAGACCAGTTTAATTTTATAATGAATATTGCTGCGAGTTTGGAGAAATCACAGATTGGGTTTCAGCAATAATTAATTTTATCATTGACCATATGCTAACTCAAATAAATTCTTAAGTTTTATTAAATCAAGCTTATTATCTTTTGTGATGTCATTAATAACCGTTGGAATAACTTCAAATAATTCTTTTAATGCATTTTCTTCTCCTGTTACAAGCGAATAAAAACTTGCGCCATCTATTTGTCGTATCAATTCATTTGGCGGACATTTTTGCCCTTTCTTTTTATTTGAAGGAGTAAATTCTTTGTCAAATCTTGTGGATTTTTTCGGCAATATAATAACATGGTAAGATGTAAAATCTTTGTAGACTCCTGACTTAGGCATTACTAAATCATCTAATTCAAAATACAAATCAGATAATTTTCCTCCAGAGATTGTATTATATTTATTTTTGACTTCTGCAATAATTCTTTTCTCTTCATTGAGCAAATCAATTATCTTTCCTTTACCCATGTCTTTCCATCCATTGCATGACCCAAGAATTGTTTGATGAAATTCTCCAATAGAATTTTGAAGTGTTTTTTGAGTTTGTCTCGTTTTCTCATTTTGTACCCAATCTTCATAACTTAAGTCAAATCCGCATATTTCAAAAATTGCAGAGAATGGGTCGATAATATTTTCGCCAAATTTTTTTGATGCTTTTATTTTTGATTTTTTAGCTGTTTCTAAAAGATTGCCTACAGCCTTACTTAAATCTGCATCGTTAAGCCATTTTAGTTTTGGCATTTCCATACTTTATTAAGTATTGACGATGAGCCGAAAAACTATAAAGATAATGCAATTGGTATTTTGCCTTTTTGGAGCGAGTGATGTAAATTTTTTAACTCAACACTGAAATTATCTTTTTTATTTAGCTTTTTTAAGAACATTAGAATTGATTCGCCTATTGCCTTTCCTAAATTCACTGGGACCGCATTGCCAATTTGTTTGTATTGTTCATTCATTGAGCCGGCAAATGTCCATTCATCAGGAAAAGTTTGAATCCTTGCATATTCGCGAACGGTAAAAGGCCTCGTATCGTCAGGATGACATCTTTCGGTTTGCTTCTGCATTGGGCTGCATGTGAGTGTTAATGAAGGTTCATCCCAACTGATCCTCCGTGCCATGCCTGTCTTTCCTCCACTCAAGTAAAAACTTTCAAGCATATAAGCCTTTTGGATCTTCAAAGGTAAATTTCTCCAATAACCGCCGGGCGGAACCAAATCCAAAACTTCTTTTTTCTTTTTTGGATAAACTGCGCCTGGTGATTTGGGAACATTTGTAGAATATAATCTGCCTTTTTTTAGCGCATCTTTCAAAGTAAATACCTGATCATAATTCGGATGAGGGTAAGAAAAATTTTCGTTGATATCTTTTCTAATCGCAACAATTATCAGCCTTTCTCTTTTTTGAGGAACATTATAGTAAATGGCTTTAAGAACTTGCGGCTCCAACACCCTATATCCGATTTCATCCAAAATTGAAATCATTCCCTTTAGTGTTCTGCCTTTATCGTGGCTCAACAAACCTCTTACGTTTTCGCCTATACAAATTGAAGGCATTGTTTCTTTCACGATTCTTGCAAACTCATAAAACAGCGTCCCTCTTGCATCCTGAAATCCTAATTTTTTTCCGGCATAGCTAAAAGCCTGACACGGAAATCCTCCGGTAACTACATCTACTTTACCTTTTAAATGAGCGAAGGATACATTTTTGATATCATCTTCAATTACGTTCCAGTGCGGCCTGTTCAATCTTAGTGTTTCAGCAGCCCAATGATTGATTTCATTTAATGCCATGCATTTTAATCCAGCAGCTTCCATCCCTAATGCCAGCCCACCGGCCCCGGCAAAAAGTTCAATGACATTAAAATTTGATTTCATGATGAGATTTTACTATTGCAATATAAGAAGCAGCTACATTATTTAGCAAGATGTGGATAAGTTTTGCTAATTTTTTTGGGTCGCTATTGACATTTATTCGCCAATATATTTCTTGAGATTTCCATTGAACATTTTCCTGTCGCACAAACCTCGTGTTTCCCAAATTGTATTATTGAACTTTCCTTAGCAAATGTCTCATCAATTATTGCTCCCCAGCATCTCCCTCATCTTCATCACTAACTCTGTTTTTGTGATCGGCACGCCCATGATTTTATTATACCCTTTTGCATCCACAAAATATTGGTCGCGGATGATTTTTATTAATTGCCCGTTATTGATTTCCGGGATCAAGACCTGATCAAAATTTTTCAACATGTCGCCAAGGTTTTTTGGGAATGGCCGCACATAACGGAGATGCGCATGTGAAACTGCATAACCTTCATGCTGCAATTCTCCAACAGCACTTTTAATAGCGCCATAAGTACTTCCCCAGCCAAGCACAAGCAGCTTTCCTTTTTCAGGGCCGCTATCCAAATGTTGCGGAGGAATATGATCGGCAATTTTGTCAACTTTTTCCTGCCTGATTTTTACCATCAGCTGATGGTTCTCCGGTTCGTAGCTAACATTCCCGGTGATGTTTTGTTTTTCCAATCCGCCAACACGGTGCTGCAAGCCTGGCGTACCTGGGATTGCCCATGGGCGAACTAATTTTTCATCGCGTAAGTAAGGAAGAAATTTATCTTCGCCATGCCCTAAATCTTTTTTGAACTTCACTTCAATTGGTGGCAAATCAGCGCTGCTAGGGAACTTCCATGGCTCTGCGCCATTTGCGATATAACCATCACTTAAAAAAATAACAGGTGTCATATGTTGAACAGCAATGCGCACTGCTTCATACACCGCATCAAAACAATCGCTCGGCGTAGATGCAGAAACAATAGGCATCGGGCATTCACCATTTCTTCCATAATATGCCTGCAGCAAATCACTCTGTTCTGTTTTTGTTGGCAAGCCGGTTGATGGGCCGCCACGTTGAATATCACAAATCAATAAAGGAATTTCCATCATCACGGCAAGCCCCATTGCTTCACCTTTCAATGCCATACCAGGGCCTGATGTTGAGGTAACTCCAAGCGAACCGCCATAACTGGCACCAATAGCAGAAGTGATTGCTGCAATTTCATCTTCCGCCTGAAAAGTGCGGATGCCAAAATTTTTATATTTACTGAGGTCATGCAAAATATCCGAAGCAGGTGTAATCGGGTATGAGCCAAGAAACAATGGCAGCCCGCTTTTCTGAGAAGCCGCGATTAATCCAAAGGCCAGTGCCTGATTACCCATGATGGAACGATAAGTCCCGGATTCCAATTTTGCTTTTTCGACTCTGTATGTTGTAGTAAATGTTTCTGTTGTATCGCCGAAATTATACCCCGCATGTAAAGCTTTGATATTGCTTTCAGAAATTTCAGGTTTCTTGCTGAACTTTTCTCTCAAAAATTTTTCTGTGGTTGCCATATCGCGGCCATACATAAAATATAAAAAACCAAGCACGAACATATTTTTCGCACGGTCCTTTTCTTTCATGCCAATAGAAAATTCTTTCAGCGCCTCACGCGTCATTTTCGTCACATCGATCTTAATCACTTCATAACCGTCAAGACTGTTATCTTCCAAAGGGTTTATGCCGTCCGGATAATTTGCAAGCCGCAGATTTTTCGAATCGAAGCCTTCCACATTCGCTATTATTTTTCCTCCACGCTTTAATGCTTTCAAATTTGTTTTTAAAGCAGCAGCATTCATCGCAACCAGCACATCACACTCATCGCCCGGAGTAAAAATATGGTCGCTCGAAAACCTAAGCTGGTAGCCGCTTACGCCAGGTAATGTTCCTTGTGGCGCACGAATTTCGGCAGGAAAATCGGGGAATGTGGCAAGGTCAATGCCAAGCATTGCGGTATTGTTCATGAACTGGCTTCCGGTCAACTGCATACCATCGCCAGAGTCGCCCGCAAATTTGATAACTACATCTTGTAATACTTTTTCTTTTCTGTTCATAGTGGCAAAATTACTCGAATATAAGACAGAATATGTTTTATTGTTGCAACAGTAATATTTGTTACAAATTTTTTATGAATTGTTGAATAGTTTAGATACCGGCATCAGTTTTCATGGCATCATCGTTGCGTCGCAATCCGTTCATCTGAAGTGCTGCTATTAAGCTTTAGTTTTCTCCGCAAGCCCCCGTTCAAAAGTTACCAGTTAGCAGTTCACAGTTGGCATTTCAATTTTGTTATTGCAAATAGTTTTGCAAATTCGAGTTTGAGAACTGGAAACCGAAGACTGGAAACTTGAGACTCTTTATCCTACCTTTGGAAAAATTTTTATATGAAAAAAGTATTTTTTCTGTCCTTCTTATTAATTGGTTCTGTTATTTGTTTCGCACAAACACCTTCTGCAGCAGCCGACACTGCAAAAAAAATGGCGAACAAACATGTACAGAACCCCGCTGCATGGGCTTGCCCAAAATGTTTTAAGATCACAAAAGATGGAGGCACTTGCGCTGACGATAACACAGCAAAAGTTCAGCTCGGCACTTATTATTGCGAGCATTGCATGAAAGCAACCGGCAGCAAGCCCGGTAAATGCCCAACCTGCGGCGCAACGGCAACGCAGATGACTCGCAAGCTTTGTGCAGAGCATAATGCACCTGCAAAGAAAGCTGCGTAAAAATTTTTCTAATAAAAAAGTGGATGCATTTTTTGCGTCCACTTTTTTATTTTCTGAGGCTTCTTAATTGATGTAAGAAAATATAAATTTGTGAAAAGCGATTTATTATGGGACTGGTGTATGCAGAAATTGAGTTGATAAATAGTGGAGATATTGCTCTTGCCAGAAAATATATTATTGGCGAAGAAGAAATAAAACGCCTGCGCGTAAATATGCTCGTTGATACAGGCGCATACAATTTGTGCATTAATGAAATTATTCAATCACAATTGCAGCTTCCTTTTATTGAAAAAAGAACTGCACAATTAGCAAACGGACAAATTGAAGAATATGATGTTATAGGCCCGGTAGAAGTAAAATTCAAAAACAGGAGCACATCCTGTCGCGCACTTGTTCTTGCCGGAGATGCTGAGCCATTATTAGGCAGTATACCTTTGGAAGATATGGATGTATTAATTCATCCGCTGAGACAAGAATTAATCGTCAACCCTGACCATCCTTATTTTGCACAGATGAAACTGAAATAGATTAATTCACCCCCATCGCTTTATAAATCGCTTCCATAATCCCTCCGCGAACACTCAATGATGAAATTTTTCCATTCTCACTTGTCGGGTTCACTCTGTTCGACAAGAAAATAAAAACGAGATTATATTTCGGGTCAACCCAAACGCATGTGCCTGTAAACCCTGTATGGCCAAAGGTTTGCGGCGATGCAGAAATGCATGGATATGGGTCTTTCAGTTTTGCATTATCTTTTTCAGGCTTATCAAAACCAATTCCGCGGCGACTAATATCGCTGTGACATGCCGTGAAATAATCAATCGTTTCTTTTTTCAAAAATTGTTGCCCATTCATCATTCCGCCATTCAATAGCATTTGTTCAAGCACAGCCAAATCGTACGCATCGCTGAACAAACCCGCATGACCAGCAACGCCACCGAACATGGCTGAACCCGGATCATGCACATCGCCTCTTATCAATTGCTTTCTGAAAATCTGTTCATTTTCTGTGGGCGCGATTCTATCTAACGGAAATGAATTTCTCGGTTTGAATCCTGTTGTATTCATGTATAAAGGCTCGTAATAAATTTTCTTTACATATTGGTCGAGTGTCATTCCGGTAATCGCTTCAACAATTTTTCCCATGAAAATAAAATCGTTGTCGCTGTAAATATATTTTTTCTGTTGCTCAACCGGGCTTGTTAAAATGCGGCTGTAAATCGTGTCGAGCCAATCGTTGCGCATGTATAAATTTTCAGCAACACGAATTTGATGCGAACTGTCTTGTTTCCACGAATAATATAAAGGCAATGGAATTCCTTTCTTCGTACTGTCTATCGTTTCTTTATAAAAAGGAATGAACGCTTTTAATCCCGCTTGATGCAGAAGCACATCCCAGATTTTTATAGATTCTTTATTCGTTCCTTTCACCCACGGAAGATAATCACCCAAGGTTTTTTGAATATCTAATTTCCCTTCATCATACAATTTCATCACAGCCATTGTGGTGGCACAAATTTTTGTCACCGATGCGAGGTCATAAATTGTTTCGGTGTAAACGGGTTCTCTTTTATCATAAGAAAGATATCCGAATGCTTTATTATAAACTACTTTCCCATCTTTTGCAACAACAACAACGCAGCCCGGAAAAGCTTCTTTTGCAATCGCTGCTTTGCAAATGGAATCAATCACCATTAATTTTTCTGTGCTAAATCCTTCTGATATCGCAGGAACTGTTGGCAATAATCCACCTGCATTCAAAATTCCGGTTCCGTATTTTAAATTTTCACAAACAGTAACCGGCAGTTTCCCTTTTGCAGAAAATTTTCCTTCTAATAAATCTGCAGCAACGCCTTCAGTAATCTCATCATCTTCATAACAGGCAACCAGCGCTTTTGCATTGCAGAAATTTTTGATGATGTAAGGATTTCCAAATACCATCGTTACGCACTTATTCTGTTGCTGCAATTGATTAATGAGCCACAATGCGGAGTTGCTCATACCAAAATTATTTGCAGGAAAACGATTATAACTGTGCAGACCGATAACAACCACATCATAACGGTCTTTCAGCAATTCCAGAACAGCCAAGGCTTTCAGGCTGTCAAGTGAATTATCAAAATAATAAACATGTGCATGATAATCGCTTCGCATGCGGCGGGCAAATTCATTGTCATTTGTTAAACCGATTCCCACATAAGCAATTTTTTTCTTTGGCGCAGCATGCAAAGGGAAAATGCCGGCATCATTATTCTTCAATAAAGTGATGGCTTCTTCTGCAACTCTTTTTCTCATTTCTTTCACATCTTTATTCAGATCTTCTGTCAGAGAATCTGTTTTAATGGGTTGGCTATTTGCCAAACCATAATTGTATTTCGCCAGCAACACTTT
The DNA here is from genome assembly GCA_963718975.1 of uncultured Bacteroidota bacterium. Taxonomy (GTDB): domain Bacteria; phylum Bacteroidota; class Bacteroidia; order Chitinophagales; family Chitinophagaceae; genus Puia. The sequence continues at coordinate 177,986 of CAVRBD010000003.1, forward strand.
TTTTACATGTGCATTGATCTCTTTCCACTTTAATTTTTTGTCATCAATGGCTTCTTTAATTTTCATGATTGCTGTGTCAACATTTTCAGGAAGACACAACATATCATTTCCTGCAATTAATGATTGAACAGATGATTCACCACCTGGAAAATATTTTGAAACACCTTTCATCTCCAGCGCATCTGTGAAACTGATTCCATTATATTTTAATTTCTTCCGGAGAAGCTTTGTTACATTTTTTTTGGAAAGTGAAGTGGCAAGATTTGGTGTATTATCAATATCCGGGATATATAAATGAGCAATCATCACGCTTCCGATTCCTGCATCAAAAACTTTTTTGAAAGGATACAATTCAAGCGTGTCAAGCTGTTTCACTGTTTTATTAATAACAGGCAAATCCAAGTGCGAATCAACAGATACATCGCCATGACCCGGAAAATGTTTTGCGCAAGCCATCACGCCAACATCCTGCATGCCCTTCATATATTGCAAACCATATTCAGCCACTTTGTTTTTGTCTTCACCAAATGAACGGTCGTTAATAACAGGATTATCAGGATTATTATTGATATCAACAACAGGCGCATAATTCACAGTAATGCCTATCCGTTTACATTGCTCACCTACAATTTTTCCATATTGATAAATCAGCTCCGCATTTTGAACGGCACCAAGCATCATTTGCCGCGGCAATCCGGCAACACTATCAAACCTCATCCCGACACCATTCTCTGCATCCACACAAATCATAATGGGCGTTTTAGAAATGCTTTGGAAATAATTTATGTAATTCGCTTGTGTTATTGGCCCACCCTGAAACAAGCAAATGCCACCAACATTATATTTCCGGACAGCATCTTCAACTTCTTTGTTATAAAAAATAACTTTTCTTGTAGATAAATCAATAGCTGATAATCGGACAATGATCAGCTGCCCGATTTTTTGTTCATCACTTAAGCTTTTGAAAACACTGTCAACCCATTTATCAGCAGAAAGATTGGATCTGAATTGTGCGAAGGATGAAATTGAAATGATAATCAGAAGCGAAAAAACCAGGCTTTTTTTCATGTTATTGACTTAAAAATGGCTTAAAATATTAAGCAGTAAATTGCGTCACAAATTAAGATAGAATTGCCAGACATCATTCAATTATTGCCGGATAATATTGCGAATCAGATTGCCGCGGGTGAAGTGATACAACGCCCTGCCAGTGCGGTAAAGGAGCTTTTGGAAAACGCTGTGGATGCAGGTGCGACAGAAATAAAATTGATACTTGGCGATGCAGGAAAAGCATTGATTCAAGTTATTGATAATGGGAAAGGCATGAGCGAGACCGATGCCCGCATGTCATTTGAGCGGCATGCCACTTCTAAAATAAAAAATATTGAGGACCTGTTCCGCATTAAGACAATGGGCTTTCGCGGCGAAGCACTTGCTTCTATTGCAGCTGTTGCACAAGTGGAACTGAAAACAAAAAAAGCAGATGAAGAAACAGGAACTTATATTGAAATTGAAAATAGCATTGTAAAAAAACAGGAGCCTGTTGCGGGCATGAATGGCACAAGCATTGCAATGAAAAATTTATTTTTCAGTGTTCCCGCAAGAAGAAATTTTCTGAAAAGCAATGCGGCGGAGATGCGCCATATTATTGAGGAATTGATCCGCGTAGCATTATCATTCCCTGAAATTTTCTTTTCAGTAACCAGTAATGGCCAGGAAATTTTCCATTTGGACAGAGGAACATTGAAACAACGCATCGTTCAAATACTCGGGGATAATCTCAATCCGAAATTAGTATCGGTACAAGAGAATACCGATTACATGAATATTTATGGTTTCGTCGGAAAGCCGGAAGCAGCAAAGAAAACAAGAGGCGATCAGTATTTTTTTGTGAACAATCGCTTCATCAAAAGCGCTTATTTAAATCATGCGGTGATGAGCGCTTATCAACAAATGATCCCATCAGATAGTTTTCCATTGTATGTTTTGTTCATTGACCTGGATCCAGCACAAGTTGATATTAATGTTCATCCGACCAAGCAGGAAATAAAATTTGAGGATGAAAAAATTGTGTATGCATTTGTTCAGGCAGCAGTGAAGCATTCGCTGGCGCAATTCAGCATCACACCAACTTTAGACTTTGATCTTGACCCTGCTATTCAACAATTAGATGCAATAAGTAAACCTTTTACAGAAGAAAAAAAATCGGAAGCTGCTTCTTCTTCATTATATAAAACGTTCACTCAAAAAAATCAGGCGCATTTTATTGAGCGCGATAGCAAAAGCGAATTAAAGCATTGGAAAGATTTATATGAAGAGCCGAAATTAGCCGACAATCAGCAGTTAGCAGTTAGCAGTGAACGATTAACTGAAGCAGGTTCTCAATCATCATTTATTGGCCAACGAACTTCGCTCATTGAAGTAATTGATAGTAAAAATCTGAGCCAAATTCATTACACGTTCATTGTTGCTGAAACCAACCGCGGATTCATTTTAATTCATCAGCAATTGGCACATGAACGTATTTTATATGAAAGATATATTGCCGCATCATTGGGGAAATCAATTGCTGTGCAGAGAAGTTTGTTTCCTGTAACGATGAATTTATCATCACAAGATTCAGCTTTACTAAATGATCTGATGAGCGATTTGACTGAGCTTGGTTATTTGATCGAACCATTCGGAAAAGATGCATTCATAATTCAAGGAACACCTGCTGATGTTTTTCAGGGAAATGAAAAAAATGCCATTGAAAATTTATTAGAGCAATTCAAGCATTTTAGCAGTGAGATGAAATTTTCAAAGCGTGAAAGATTAATCCGCTCATTGGCATGGCAACATTCCATTAAACCGGGAATTTCTCTTACTGAAAAAGAAATGGGAACATTGGCAGAACAACTTTTCAATTGCTCTCAACCGAACATTACTGCTAACGGAAAGCCTACCTATATCGAGTTCAAAAAAGATTATCTGGAACATTTATTTGGGAAGTAAAAACTTCTTTCGGTGATCCCAAATTGTGTAGCGAAGATAAAGTTGTAGCGAAGAGTTATGTGCTTGCGTAACTACTGCATTGGAAATATGAACGTTGATGAAATTCGTGAAAGCCTGATTATATCTCAATCCTAAAGTTATCTGCTTCCATTGATAGTTGATGTCAAATAAAAACCGAAGCTCATACGTTTTTAATTCTTTGTATGCAGGTGCGCTTTTGAAATTTTCGATTTTTGAAGATATGAACAAAGTATCCCTCGGCGACAGCACATTCGTATTAACATTTCCGAAGCCTATTGGTTTGGACTGCTGCTGCAGCGCTACTCCATTGGTGAGCAAAGAATATTGCAGGCCTGCTCCGATATATAGATTTTTGACCGGACTATAATGAATGCTAAAAGGCACATTGAAATAGAAAAGCTTTTTTATAAAAATAGATGTCGCTGTGTCCCGTCCGGATGTTCCGCCACTAGTAGATTGATTAGCCAATAAGGTCTTCGTGTATTGAGGCGCGTTAAACTGAGCCTCCGCTTGAACATACAGCCATTTATGAAAATAATATCTGGCAACAGGAACGGGTATATAATCGCCAATGCCGCCCGTTGTGCCGCTTGAATTATAATTTGATTTTTGCTGGTCACCTATAGGGAAAAACTGATTTAGCCCGACCGCAAACAAAAAGCCTTTGGCATCTTCAACAGAGTCAGGCTTCATTTCTTTTTTCTTTGCAGAGTCTTTTTGCTTTTTTATTTCTTTATTTATCGCAATCTGATTTTTTTTCAGGCTATCGGGATCTGTTTTTTTCTTCACAGAATCAGTGTTAAAAACAGTAGTTGCTTTTTCGGCTTTTGAGCTATCAATATTTGTCGTTTCCGAACTTCTAGATTCTTCTCTTCCATTTGGTTTTATATCCCTGCGATTGCGCGTGTTTAGTTTTGATTTTGTGTTTCCATTCTGTTCTGCAATCTGTTCATTTGCTTTGGTATTGTCAGATAGTTGTCCTTTTCGTTTTTTATATTGATTACTATTTTTCTTTGCGATTGTTAATGAATTGATCGAACCACCTTCATCACCATCTTTCTCTAAAATGTTTTTCTTTGTCCCACTTTCGGTCGTTCTTTTTTTATGTGGATTGAGATTTTCTTTATTGGCGCTTGATGGTAAATCTGGGATTGCCGAAATCAGTTTATTATTATTACTTATTTTTTTATTTTCATTTAAAATATTATTAGCTTTTGAATTTGAATCAGCATTTTCCGTTTTGCTTCCGCCCTTAATATTTTTTGAACCGTTTCCTTTGCTTGCAGAATGATTTGTTTTTGGTTTCGATTCATTATCATCCCTGGCAGACTGAGTATTCAACGGTATATTTTTTTCATCTGAAAATTTATGCAATCCAATTATGCCTGGGCAATTGCAAACGCCAATCAGCAATAGCAACAAAATAATCAGCAACAGCCAGCGCTTCCAATCTTTATTTTTTGTAATTGGCATTTCCAGGTCAAGCATAGCATTCATGGATTGCCATTGCATAGCAACATCCGGCAAGCTTACCTGTTGCAGCTTTTCAGCCCATACATTTATATTTTCAAATTGCCCGCTCATGATTTTATATAACGCAACCCGATTGATTGTTTCAATTGTTTTCTTGCTTCGCTAACATGCCATTTGCTGGTGCCTTCGCTAATGCCCAGCATTTCCGAAATCTCACGGTGGCTAAATCCATCTATTGTAAAAAGATTGAATACAAGCTGTGTAGCTGTGGGCAAATGTTTAATCAGGCTCAATAATTCATCTGCATCCATTTTCTGTATAATGCTGTTTTCAATAGACGGCTCTTCTCTATCAGATAAATCGCTTGAGTAAATGATGGGCCGTTTTCTTAAAAAATCAATTGCCGAATTGATCATGATCTTGTTCATCCATGTATATATGCCTGCTTTGCCCGGGTCATATGATTTGATATTGCTGAACACTTTCAAAAAACCATCGTTTAAAACCTGCATTGCATCCTGCTGATTGTTGATATATCTTGCGCATAAAGATCCCATCGCCACATAAAACCTTTTGTACAATAGTTCCTGTGCTTTGCGGTCGTTCTGTTTACAACCTTTGATCAGCGCTTGTATGTCATCCTCAACAGGTGGCAATTTTTTTTCGGCTCTTATTTGCCAACGAATTTATAAGGTTTAATGGCTTTATAATTTTTTACATCTTTTGAAAGCGGCTTCGCTTTGTATAGCCACCGTAATTTATTTCTACATAATAAACACCGGGCTTTAATGTTTGAACAGGTATGGCTACTTGATTGCTCCCCGCTGTTCCTGCACTTTGTTGTGTCAATATTAAATTACCCATTGAATTAAAAATATTAATGATGACATTACTACTTGACGGCAATGCAAGATTTAGGTTCACGCTGTTGGTTGCAGGGTTCGGATAAGCTGTCACCTGCGAAGAACTATCGGGCGCCAAGGCATTTTTTGCAATGCTGTCAATGCCTATATATTGCCAGCCAGAGGAAACAACACAGCCAGCTTGAGTTGTGATTTGAACCATTGCTGAATAAGTTCCGGAATCGGCAAATACATACGTCGGGTTGTTGCCATTTATATGAATGAAACCTGAAGAATCAATCGGGTTATTATAATTAAAAGGAAGGCTATCAAATTGCGCATATGCATTGACGATAGTCCAGTTTTGCGAAGCAATTGGTTGACCACTGTTTGCTGTAAAAGAAATTTGATTTGGGTTAGAAGGATTTGCCGAATAAGTAAAGCTGACCGAGCAAGTATCGGCAGGGCCAATATTTACATAAACAGGAATGGTATAATAAGCAGAACAATTTAAAATGCTATCCGCTGAAAATACATACAGAATGGGGTAATAAATTCCTTTTGAATATACATGCACAGGATTTTTTGTGCTATCAGACGTGCTATCGCCAAAATTCCAGGAATAAGATACAGTTGAATTTGTATTTACAATAGATGCGAATTGAACCGCAAGCGGATTGGAAGGTTGCGGAGAATAGGTGAAACTGACTTTCAATGAACATGAATCTGTGCTTGAAACAATAACATTCTGGCAACTTTGTGATGAGCCGCCAGATGAAGTTTGTATCTGTTCACAAACATTGTAAGTGCCTGCTTGAGGAAATGCATAGCCAAATGATTGAGTATTTGCAACAACATTATTATTAATTGTCCACGAGTAGCTGGATATTGAGCCGCCGACAATTGTTGAGGCATCATAGAAAAAATAATTTGACAAGTGAGTCGAGTCTCTCGAATATTGAAAAGCTGCAGCGCAGCTCGGCGTAAAATTAACATTGATTATCTGCACCGATGAATCTGCGCAGCCTGCAGAGGAATCAGTGACAACATGTTTTACTGTATAAGTTCCGGGACTGTTGTAATTATATGTATAATAGCTTGCCCAGCCAATGTTTCCATCACCAAAATACCAAATGGAGGCTGCATATGGCAATGAATCTGCAGAACTAAAAGAAACTATATTTTTATTAATGGTGTAAGTGAATGCAGCATTGCACTTGGTTTGTGCTTTTGTGCCCACGCTGGCAATAATGAATAAGGCGAATAAAATTCTCTTCATAATAGCTGATTTTGATGGTTGGGAAGATGGCTACTGATGTATTTACGAGTTGCCAATCACAACCGTTGGGTGTGAAGAGGGTTATTCCAGAAAAAAAATATGAAGTTAGAAAATCGTTGCAGGATGGGTTTGAAAACGCTTCTTAAATCGGAGCCTGTTTCATTATACTATAATAAGCCTGTTCAACATGTAGGAAATCGTATTGCCAAGAAAAATCGTATCCTGATTTGATGTTTACAAAAACTTGCGCAAATAAAATTTCCGGCGAAATTTACCTTCTTATTTAGAAAATATTTTCTGTGCGCGTTTGTTATTCCACAAAATATACCTGAGGTAGAATTTGGCTGAGCTATTTCTTGCCTGCACAACCTGTGTGCCTGAAATTTGCGAATCGATAAAGTTGCCGAATGCTTGTGTATATCTTAATCCCAATTCCAAATTTCTCCATTTATAATTTACATCGAACAGAAAGCGCCATTCGCTTTGCTTAATCTCATCATGGATTGGGTCATTTTTCAGGTTGCCTGTTTTAAACGATGTGAGCAAATAAGTAGAATAGCCATTGGTGGAAGTATCGTTTCTGCTGGCATAAGTGCCCACGCTGTTGGTAAGCTTTGAAAATTGCAGCCCTGCCCCAACATAAAAATTTTTGAAAGGACTGTAATGAACACTCACAGGCACATTGAAATAAAATAGCTTTCTGATAATTGCAGAATCCTGGCTGCTGACGATCAATGAGCTTCCAACAGTATCCGTTTTTGGGTCGTTTGTGAGCAATAAATATTTGGTGAATTGCGGCGAATTGATCTCAGCTTCCAATTGAATGTACAGCTTTCTGGAAAGATAAAGCCTTAACATTGGAACGGGAATATAATCCGTTAAAACACCGCTATTGCCATTTATATTTAGTTTTGAATATTGTTGGCCTGCAATGGGTATAAGCTGGTTCATGCCAATGCCTGCGGCCAGCGCAACCGCTTTGCTTTTCTTATTTTTTGCAGAATCTCTTTTTGTGACCGCAGCAAGGAGTTTGCTCAAGCTGTCGATCTTTTTTATAGCGATTGATGAATCAGAAATAATGGCTGATTTTTTATTCATGAAGGATGAATCGATATTAAATTTCTTCTCGGCGTTTGCCAAATAATCATTTTTTATCGCCTCGTTTTCCTGAGCGCTATCATCTAGTTTGATGTCGTCATTACCGGATTCCTTCGATCTTGTATTTGCAGCAACCGGGTTTTCTAAAGCTGAGATCTTTCTATCGTTTTTGTCAGGCTTGCTGATATTTGATATTGCTTTGTTTGATTTTTGATGCCAGGGTTTTTTGCCGTTAAAAGAAAGGGCGGGCTCTGTTGAAATTATCTGGTCATCAGCTTTTGAAAATAATTTGTTATCCTGTTTTTCATCCTTTCTATTTAATTTTTTCTTTTCAATGATGATAGCAGAAACAGTTTTTTTATCTCCATTATTTTTACTGATAACTGTGCTTTCTGCGATCCCGGTCTTATTAAATTTTTTGTTGCCCGTATTTTCTTTTTTTGCTGCGTTGTCTATTTTTTTATCAGGTATATTTTCTTCAGCTAATGCTTTCTGTGCTGCTGATTTTGCAGAAATGTTTTTATCATTTTTTTCTGACAAGATTATTGCTTGTTGAGATAATTCATTTCTATCTGATCCGCTTTCCGCGTTATGTTTGAGAGAATCGTTTGAGTTGCCTGGAACAATGTGCTTAACAGAAGATGTGTTGCTTGAAATTTTTTCATTTTTCTTTGCAGGCTTGGTTGATGGTAATAGAAAGAGAAGGCTTACTCCTGTGGCCAGTATGCCAGGGAATAAAAACCAGAACAACAGCCCGCGCCTTCTTTTCTTTTCAACAGGCATTTCTCCATCAAGCGTGGCTTGCATAGCCTGCCATGCCTGATCAGCATTTGGAATGCCGATCTGTTGCAGTTTTTGCTCCGATGGGTTGATATTTTCCAAATCGCTCATACTCTTATTTTCTCCATCATAATAAATTGCCTTAGCTGTTTCCTGGCTTCGCTCAAATGCCACTTGCTCGTGCCTTCGCTGATGGTCAGCATAGCTGATATCTCCGGGTGATTAAAACCTTCCACAGTATATAAATTGAACACAAGCTGAGTGGCGGCAGGCAGTTTCCTGATAAGGCGCAATAGCTCGTCAGCGTTCATTTTTTGAATAAAACTATTTTCAATAGCGGGCTCTTCTTTCACATCAGAAAATCGCTTGCAAAGAAAATAGGCTGTTTTTTCAAAAAATTAAGGGCGGTATTTATAACAATCTTTCTTATCCATGTATACAAGCTTGCTTTGCCGGGATTGTATGAACTGATATTTTTATACACCTTCAAAAAGCCGTCGTTCAATACCTGCATAGCATCCTGCTCATTCCTTATATACCTGATACATAGCGAAGCCATAGCTACATAAAACTTTTTGTACAATAGTTCCTGTGCCTTGCGATTGTTGTTCTTGCAACCCTCAATCAATGCTGGTATGTCATCATCTGCATTTAGCAAGTTTAGATCTTGATACTGTGAGCCAGCAAAATAATAAGGCTTAATGGTTAATGACACATTTCTTTAAAAAATTTAATGCTTCATATAATAATTCTTTGAAAAAGTATTCCCGGTGTTTACATGAAGCGGGTTGATCTGGGGTTGCAAGATTAGCCCGGTTCTTTATGCTAAAAAAGTCTTTTCTAATATTGATAATCTACAACCAGCTTAGGGTGTTTGGCTGGATAGGGAGAATTGCTCGATGCAAATATCCTGCACGTGTATGCTATTTCATTTTGCAATTTTATAAAAAACCCATAATTGGCACTGCTCTTAACCATACTTGCCACCATGCTTGTAACATCAACGGTAATGTCGAGAGAGGTGCTCGATGTTGATGGGATTGAAATTGGGTTTGTTGAGGAAGCAGTAGGTTGATTGGTCCAATTGGCAGTAGAAGTTGACCAATTTGAGGTGACTTGTTCCAGCCATAGTGAATTGTTGCTGCCAAAATTAGCATCAATAAAATTCCCGTTTGTTAAAAGAGTATCCGAATAAAGCGAGAGGGTGGCACTTTTAATGGTTGCGTTTGAAGGGATGCTGCTCAAGTCGAATTGGATCAATACGCGAACATACTCCGGAGCACTTTGATTGGTCCATGCTTCTATCGGAAGATCCTGCCCAGTTGTTCCACTTTCATCCTGACCGCCGATAATTACGAGGTTCATCTCAGTAGGATTACTCTGTGGCTGCAAAGTGAGCGTTTTTGATGTGATCGAGCTTTTTTTGCAGCTCGTTGCAAATAATAAAAATGCGAATAGGAAAAAGCTGGTGTTCCGTAACATAATTTTTAATTTAAATAGATGGTTTAAAAAATAAGATTTAATGGTCCAAAATCATTTACAACTTCCTGAGCCAAAGGGTTGGGTTTATTTAAAAGTTTTTTATTAAAACGAAGCCCTGATATATAAGTGTATCCAAAAAGCTAAAAATTTAAAATAATGTATGTTTGCCTAATAAACTTTAGATGATGTTCAGAAAGATCAATAGTTTTTGCAAGGACGTTTTGATTTATAGCAGGTTGTTTTATTTATTATATCCATTCAGAAAGCTGTTTTTGTTTTTATACAACTTCTCAAACCTATCTGTCTGGGCATCCAGGAACAGAAAAGAATTTTTGCGCAATGATTTTTTTCGTGTTTCCCGCAATTATCCTGACCGTGTAAAAGGATTTGAAACAGTGCTTGAAAATTGCAGCCCCGATGAGCCTATTACCTATATGGAATTTGGTGTTGCATCCGGCGTTTCGTTTAATTGGTGGCTGTCAAAATCAAAAAACAGCGAATCGAAATTTTATGGTTTTGACACTTTTGAAGGCTTGCCCGAAAACTGGGGCTTTTTTTATAAGAAAGGAGATATGAGCCACGAGGTTGCGCAAATAGACGACACAAGATATAAATTCATTAAAGGATTATTTCAAGATACGCTGAGCAGCTTTATTGAAGAGAACATCAATGAGCTGAAATCTAAAAAAAGAAAAGTAATTCATATGGATGCCGATCTTTTTTCGGCAACTTTATTTGTGCTCTCACAGCTTTATCCTTATCTAAATAAAGGCGACATGTTTATTTTTGATGAGTTCAGTGTGGCCAGTCATGAATTTTTTGCTTTCGATATTTTTCAGAAATCTTTTTATACAAAGCTAAAGCCACTTAGTGCAGTAAATAATTTTTATCAATGTACTTTTATTGTGGATTAAATATCTTTTAGATCAGTTATTGAAACCAGAAGCTTGAAATTTTAATTCCTACTGCGCAATATTCCTACAAATTTTTCAAAAGCATCCCTGATTTGTGCGCCGCTTCCGCTATAGTTATTTACCAGAATTGAAAAAATAAGCAGATGATTTTTTTGAGTGATGAGATAGCCGCTTAATGCAGCAACGCCCGACAAGCTGCCTGTTTTTGCAAATATAAAATTGCTGTCTGCTTTGTAACGGTTGCCAAGCGTTCCTTGTCCGCCTGTTGGCAAGATATGCTTCATTCTTTCAAGGCCAAATTCGTTTTTCATTTTGTTGAGCAGCCATGTAAAATCCTGCGGCGTAAATAAATTAAACCTGCTCAGCCCGCTCCCATCAGCCCATTCAGGCTTTTGAGGTAAATCTTTTAAATCGGTTTTTAATAATGTGTCAACTATTTTTTCATCGCTCATGAAACCTAATTTTTCGTTGCTTGCCATTAATAATGTTTGTTCGGCAAAAAAGTTATCGCTTCGCCACATCATTGGGCAGAAGAGAGAATCGATAGGCTGAGAATGGATGATCTTGAATTGTGAACGTTCGACAGCCAGTGCTGTATGCTTGATAAATATTTTTTTTGTAATAGTATCTTTCATTAGCTCAACCGCTGATTCCAAAACATTTGTTACAAATGGAACGAGCTGTTCTTTGTATTTTTCTTTCCCTTCTGTTATTTCAAAAACATTTTCGGCGAGTTTTCTTTTTACAAAAAACTTTTTGCTTGTGTCTGTTGAAAAAACAACTTTCCAGTTCACATCGGGAATGGAAAAGCTGCTGAAGCTGCCGTCTGCAACCTGAGTCTGTGCCCATTTAATAGCATTGCCGTAAACAGGCATCGGGCTTCTTTCTGCCATGTAATCATAATTATAATCATCCCAGCTCCAGCTTGCACCCCAGGCTTCATCTTTCCAATTTGCATCTGCTATATAAATATTTCTATTCTTCCATTTCAAAAAATCAACAACGGGCTGTTTCAAATAATCAGGATGAAGAAAAGTTGGGTCGCCGGTTGGGAGTATTAATATGTCGGTATCTCTTTCAATATAGCGAATGCCAATCAAGGAATCGCCGAGATATTTCATGCCGGCATATAAAGAAAATAATTTGGTGTTGCTGGCCGGCGTAAAATATTTATTTCCCTGATAATCTAATAACTGTTGGTTTGATGTTGCATCAAAAACTGAAATGCCCACGTGTGCCGATTGCAATGCAGGCGTATTCAGCAAATCATCATAATCAGGTTTGGGAATGCTTTTCTGAGAAGCACAGGAAACAAGGAATAAAAAACAAGAAATGAAAAATAAAGAATGAAAAATTTTTTTGATGATATGCATCTAATATTATTAAAGATTGATTAGTGATTACAAAGAATGAATGTAAGATTTTTTGCAGAGAGTTACATTTTGCCGAATAGAATTTCAACTGTACAAGAGTCGACCCCGCAATAAATGCGGGGCAGGCTGCACGATGCATGATAGTAGCAATTTCGATTGGTACAAAAAATTAAGAATTAATAATTTGTAATTAATAATTGCTTAGTGACACAGCATCAGGAAAAATCGTACATCATAAATCTAAAATCGTAAACCTTTTAGACTCTCTCCTGCGCACGCAGCCAACGTTCAGGAATTTCGTTGCTGCTTGCCAACAGATAATCTTTATAAGAACATGCGATGTATTTTTTATCGGGCAACTGCATCCACCAGCGGTTTGTTTTTCTGCTCTTTAAAAAAACAGTTTCTACTTCTGCAAATGCGGTGTGGTATTCGATGAAAGAATCCCTTTCATCCAGCGCCGCTTCGCGCCTGCCGCGGCTTTTGCCATCGATCAAATACCAGAGCATGTGGCTGATTTGTTTGGCAGTGAGGCCATTCACATCTTTCTCCGGAACATAACCATAGATGCCGATGGTGTTCACATTCGGGCTGAGGCCTGCAAACCGCATGAGCGCGCAAGCTTCTTCGCCACTGAAACCGTTGGGTGAAAAATCATTTGCAGGCGCATAAGCATTTGCAATGGCAGAAATATCGAAACTGAACAATGATGAATTGCGGATCACAGGCTCCATCTCTTCAATATTTTCTTTCACATTTCCAACGCGGAAACAATCGAAGCGAAGCTTGTCCATCGTTTCAAGCATGTAAGGATGAACATAAAAACTTTGAAAACCGATATGGTTATAATGGCGAATATAATTGGGCTCGCTGGTGAGCATTTCCATTAAAAAATTATCGCTTCGGTTTAGAGAATCAATATCAAGATCGATAAGCGCATCTACGCAAACTGCTTCAATTACTTTTTTCTTGTCAGCATAATTATTATACTGCGCCAGGGTAAGATCATGCGAGCCGCCAAGCACAACTACTGTTTTTCCAAGAGCAGTCAATTCTTTGATCACTGTTTTCAAGGCAGCATAAGTATCGTTCAATCCGGCGCCTGCTTTAATATCACCTGCATCAGCAATCTGCACATCTTTATGCCAGTAAAAAAGTTTGTAGAACTGTTCGCGTATTGCGTTTGGCGCCGTCATGCCCGATGAATAGAGGTCGCTGCCGCGCATTTCATTGCAGCCAACTAAAATTATATCCTTATCAAAAAAATCGGGCAGCGCATTTTCATGCACTTCAATGTTTTTTCCAATTTGCCCTTGTTTATATTCGTCCTTGATAGATGTTTTATGAAGTTGGACCGGCTGTAAAAAATCTATGAGATTAAAAAGATCACTCATCATTTCTGTATTTGCACAAACTTATAAGAAAAAAAAATCCTATGCCCGTGCTGGTTATTCACATATCTTGAAAAACCTGCAAAGAAAAAAGATGGCTTGTTCTGTTTAATGAAAACGGACTGTAAAAAAATGCATGCTGTCTTTAAAAGAATAAGAAATTTCAAATGCATAATTGTCGCATATCTGTTTCACGATGGCAAGGCCAAGGCCGATGCCTTCAGATTCATCATGTTTTTTAAAGCGGTCGAAAATATGTGCTTTATCAAAATCAAGTGTAGTTCCGGAATTACTGATAATAAATCTTTCGCCAGAGAGTGCTATATTAATAATGCCATGTTCAATATTGTGCCTGATCGCGTTTCCAAGTAAATTATTTAATAAAATATCAGCGAGATAATCATCCATTTCAATCACTGTTTGCTGCAGCTCAGTATTTACTTTTATGTGTTTGGCATTCATGAGGTCTTCAAGCTGAGATAATTTTTCTCTGATCAATATATCCAATTGAAGCGCAGAAGTTTTTCTGAACTGATTATTCTCAATTTTTGAAAGTAGTAATAATGATCTGTTCAGATTAGAAAGCCTGCTCATGGCATCGTACATCGATTGCAATTGTTTTGTTTGAGACTCATTAAGGCTTGGCTCCTGTATGAATAAATCCAACTTTGAATTTAGTATTGCCAGTGGAGTTTGCATTTCATGCGAAGCATTGTCTGCAAAATTTTTCAGCGCTTCATAATCTTTTATAATCCTTGATTGCATAGAATTCACGGCAATATTCAATTCATCAAATTCATCAATATTTGTTTTTTGAATGACCGGATTTTTTTTATTGGAAAGATTAAATGTTTTAATAGAATCAAGTGTGCCATAAAATGGCTCCCATAACCGGCGTAAGCAAAACACGATTGGTAATGAATAAAATCAGCAATAGAAAAATGATAATGCCAATTGTGATCAGCACAATCATTTCAACCAGATCTTCCATTTCTCCTTCCGATTTTGTAACGGAAGCTTTATAATTTTTTCCGTTGATAGAAATCGGGAATGAAAGTTCTCTATAAGAACCGCTTTCATGATGATGATGGCGGCGCTCTTCATACAAATCGATATTGCTGAAATTTCTTTCGAAAGGCTTATCGGTTTCCTCAAAACTTGTGTGCTGATCGCGGTAGTTAGTTGCTTCAGGAAGATGATTATTTGTGTTGACGTAATTTAAAATTTCTGCTTCCTCCACTTTTAGCGTGTTGTCTAATTGATGGATCAACACATAACGCACAATAAAATAATAACAAATGCTCGCGACAAGCAGCACGATGATTGTCGCGATGATATTAATGCGATTATATTTTGCGATTAATTTCATAAATTTCTTGCTACGAAACATTCAACCTGTAAACTTGTATCCCATTCCATAAACAGATTGGATATAATCTCCGCAACCAGATGCTAATAATTTTTTTCGTAAATTTTTTACATGCGTATAAATAAAATCAAAATTGGCGGCGCTTTCGGTTTCATCGCCCCACAAATGTTCGGCAATCGCATTTTTTGAAATCACCCGACCTTTGTTATAAGCGAAGTAAACCAGCAGCTGATATTCCTTTCTCGTTAATTCAACTAATTTATTTTTAATGCTAACTGTTTTTGCTAATGTGTCAATAGTAAGTTCATTAAATTGAAGAAGATTGTTCCCGCCTGAATTTCTTCTACGGATAATCGCTGTTATTCTTGCAACAAGCTCTGATAAATGAAAAGGTTTTGGCAGATAATCATCTGCGCCTAATTGCAGGCCGGTGATTTTATCTTCCAGGGAATTTCTCGCAGAGATAATGAGCACACCATCCATTTTTTTATTTTTCTTGAGTTCGCTGAGAATATTAAGTCCGCTGCCGCCCGGCAAATTAATGTCCAATAAAATGCAATCGTAATCATAAGATTCAATTTTTAGCAATGCTGATTTATAGTCATCCGCATTTTCGCAAATAAAACCTTCTTGTTTTAAGCAGGTGATAATGCTTTCGCTTAACGAATTTTCATCTTCAATAATCAGGATTTTCATAATGCTATTCTTTCATAAACTTCGGAAATAAAAATCTAATAAAAATGTCTGTTTCCCGAGTGCTATTGCGTCTCCGCGGTTCAACATACGAAACTTCAGTATTCCTTCAGAATCTTCTTTCAGATTTGCCTAAGTTCCGCGATTACAATCATAAAAATAAAATACCATGAAATATTTTCTGGCAAGTCTGATCACATGTTATCTATTACTCAATTCATTTAATTTTTTAAATGCTCAAGGAACGAGCGGCTTCCATGTTTCAAAAACTTTTCACATTGCAAGCGGTGGCGGATGGGATTATATTGCTGTTGGACCACATAACAACATGCTTTATGTTAGCCATAGTTGGCAGGTAAACATTCTTAATCAGGAAACTGGTGATTCGGTTGCTGTGATCGCTGGTACAACAGGTGTGCATGGAATTGCTTTTGCGCCGTCATTAAACAAAGGCTATACAAGTAATGGAAAATTGAATACTGTTACGGTATTTGATTTAACGACAAATCAAATACTCTCACAAGTCGCAACCGGCGAAAACCCTGATGCCATTATGTTTGATGCATTCTCAAAAAAAATTATCACATGCAATGGAAGAAGCAAAAACCTTTCTGTGATTGATCCCGCAACTGATAAAGTGGTTGCTACAATTCCTGTGAGTGGCAAACCTGAGACAGCGGTTTCAGATAACGAGGGAAAAATTTTTGTGAACATAGAAGACAAGGATCAAATTGATGTTGTTGATATCACAAGTAATAAAGTGGTTGCAAGCTGGAGCATTGCACCAGGTGATGGGCCGACAGGATTGGCGATTGATCTAAAAACCAAAAGATTATTTGCAGGTTGTGATAAATTATTAATGGTGATTGATGCGACAAATGGAAAAATTGTTGACAAGCTTCCGATTGCTGATGGTTGCGATGGTGTTGGTTTTGATAGTGGCCTGAAATATGTTTTTGCATCATGCGGAGAAGGAAAACTGAGCATTATTGAAGAATTGAGCGCTGATAAATTTAAAGTGATAGATAATGTTGCCACAAAAAAAAGCGCAAGAACAATTGCCGTGGATGAAACCAAACATGAAGTTTATTTGCCCGCAGCAGACACACAACCTGGGGCAGCCGGAGAAAGGCCGAAAATGATTCCGGGAACTTTTCAAATACTCGTTGTAAAAAAATAATTATCGGCGGGCGGGGAATTTGTGAATGAAACCATCAGAACCGATCATACGTAAACCATAATCAAAAGATTATGGTTTTTTTCTGCGCATTATTATTAAAAAGAAACGAAATGAGCTATTATAAATTGTAATATTTTATGGCGAATCTTGCAGATCACACAATAGAATTTCTTCTGTCCAAGAGTGTGACCCCGCAATAAATGCGGGGCAGGTTGCACGCTGCTTGATAGTAGCACCGTTGCAAGGAACACAAAAAACTCCCGTCAAAATTTAGCCCTCAACTAATTTATCATTTTTGAACAACAGCCTGATCATACTTGGAAGTACAATCAATAATAACGGCAATGCACATACGAAACCGCCGATAACAGCAATCGCCAATGGCTGGTGCAACTGGGCGCCGGCACCAATTCCAAGTGCGATAGGCAATAACGCGATAATTGCGCCAATCGCTGTCATTAATTTTGGACGGAGGCGTGTTGAGATAGAATAGACGATGGCTTCATCAACACTGCTTGATGTTTTTAATGATTCGCGGAATTGCAAAAATGTGAAGATTGCATTTTCGCCGATAATGCCCACAATCATTATTAAGCCGGTGTAAGAGCCAACATTGAGCGGTGTTTTTGTGAGATACAATGCGAGATATGAACCAGCAATGCCAAGCACTGCAATGATTAAAATTAAAAATGCGATGCGAAAATCTTTGAACAAAAATAATATAACACCAAATACCAAAAGACTTGATGTAATAAGAATCATTAATAATTCTTTGAATGATTGCTGCTGATCGGCATAAGCACCACCATACACGATTGCATAACCCTGTGGCAATACAAGTTTCGCAGAAATTTCTTTTTGAATATCTTTCATCACGCTTCCGAGGTCTCGGTTTTCAAGGCGTGCGGTGATAACTCCCATCGACTGCAAATCTTGTCTTTGAATTTCTGCATCGCCCGAATTGACATGAATATCCACTAATTGATTTATCGGTTGTAGCTTACCGTTAGGGAGAAATATCGGCAGCTTGCCAACATCATCAACACTTAATGTTCGGTTGCCGGGGTAGACAAGACGAATATTTGTGAGCTGCTGGCGGTCGTAAACAGCACCGCTAACATTGCCTTCCAAAGCAGACTGCAACTGGAATTGAAGATTTGAAGGCGTAATGCCAAATTGAGCAAGCTTTGAATAATTCGGCTCAATATCAACAGAAGGACCGGCAATAACAATACCATCAAATACATCGGCTGTGCCATCCACTTTTGAAATAATACCCGCTGCTTGTTTAGAAAGCTGTTGCAATGTTTTCTGGTCATCTCCAAAAATTTTCACTTCAACAGGCTGAACTGAATTCATTAGGTCGCCAAGCATATCGGTAATCACCTGGCCGAAATCCACACGCAGCGAGGGTTGTGTGGCGTTTATTTTTTTGCGTATATCATCACTTACTTCATCGGTTGTGCGTGACCGTGATTTTTTCAGTTGGATTAAATAATCACCTCTATTGGGCTCAGTAATAAAGAAACCCATCTCTGTTCCCGTTCTTCGCGAATATGCTTCAACTTCAGGAACCTGCATTAATAATTTTTCTACTTGCTGTAATTGCCGGTCAGTTTCTTCAAGAGAAGTTCCGGGGAGAGAATTATAATCAAGGATAATACTTCCCTCATCCATCTCCGGCAAAAAACCTGTTTCTAATTTTGGAAGAATAAAATAAATCGCGAAGCCAAAGCCAATCATTATTATCAAACTGATGGCAGGTCTTCTTATAAAAAAACTTACCCACTGCTGATTTTTTACCGAATGCGATTTCCTGAGTGTTTGTTGCGCGCTTTTTTCCGTTACTTTTTTTGAAAGCAATAAGTATATAACAGGCAAGCCTATCCAGGTAACAAAAAATGAACAGATCAGTGTAATAATCATTGCATTCGTCATTACATTGAAATATGCGCCGGCAACGCCACTCATTAATGCGAATGGGACAAAAATTACAATCGTGCTTAATGACGAGCCTACCATTGCCGGGAACAAATAATGAATAGCTTTTTGCACCAACATTCCTGAAGGTTCATCAAGATGTTCTTCATGCGTGCGATGGATTTGTTCCACCACAACAATAGCGTCATCAATGATTAATCCGATAGCAGCAGCCATCGCGCCGAGCGTCATGATGTTAAATGTTTGCCCGAATGCATAGATGCAGATAATCGCTAACAATAACGTAACGGGAATTGTAATAAGAATAACTGCGCTTGCCTTGAAGGAACGGAGAAAAATAATAGCAACAAATATGGCGAGCGCAAGCCCAATCCACAAACTATCAGTAACACTTTTTATGGAGTCTTTCACAAAATCTGCCTGCACATAATAGGGTTGAATAGAAACATCTTTGAGAAGAATTTTTTTGAGCTCTTCAAGCTTTGCCTGCATTTTGTCCGACACATCAATAAGATTCGCATTTGGCTGTTTAATAATTGCAAGCAAAATGCCTTCATGCCCATTCGCATTAATTTTGATATATTCTTTCGCCTCCTGGATTTGCACATCTGCGATATCTTTAAGCAGCACAATTCTTTTGCCATTATTGCTAATGACAATATTTTGTAATTGATCTTTTGAATTTACGGAAGCATCGGTAACTGTAAGATATAACAGTCGATAATCGCTTATATAACCATTGGATTTAATAAAATTAGTTTGACTCAGCACTGTATTAATATTATCCGGAGTAATTCCAAGCGTGCCCATTTTTCGTGTATCAAGCACCAGCCAATATTCTTTTGTTTTGCCTCCAATTACACGCACTTCGGAAACCCCTTCAACCTGTGAAAGAAATGGCTTGATGGTATATTGTGCAAGCAGCTTCATTTCTATCGGTGTCCTCGTTTTACTTTCGATGGAATAGCCGATGATAGGAAGTATGGAAGGATTCATTCTTTCTACAGTGATCTGTATATCTGGCGGAAGATTATTTCTTGCTTCATTTATTTTTGATTCGATGCGCTGCACGCTAATATCAATGTTCGCTTTCCAATCCATAAACGCAGAAATCTCACAACTGCCGCGGCTTGTAGTGCTGCGAATCATTTTCAGATCGGGAACTTGTTTCACCGCATTCTCTAGCTCACGGGTAACGGTAATCATCATTTTCTTAACCGGCTGCTGGCCTGCGTCTGCAATAATCTTGATTTTTGGAAAAGTGATTTCAGGGAAAAGCGATGTCTGCATTTTGCTGTACGCAAACATTCCTCCAAGAATAATGATTACGACAACAACTGTTATTGGATTTTTATACGCCAGAAAATAATTACGTGTATTCATTAACGTTATTTTTGAACGGATACTTTTGCGGTATCTGTTAAACCATAGTTTCCGGTCACTAATATCTGGTCGCCTGGTGAGAATGACGGTGAGAGTATTTCAATGGAAGAATTCGTTTCCAGCCCTTTTTGTATCGGAACTTTTACTGCGGTTGTGCTGTCAATAAGTTTCATAATCCAGAACTGGCTTTGTGTTTCATCGGTTAATACTGCATCTTTTGGAACAAACACGGTATTCTTTTTTGCAGCCTTTATCAGGCTCACTTTTGCAATCAGATTTTCAGGGATCTGTTTATCGGTATTTACTTTAATAACATAACTCTGCGTTTGAGAAACTGCATCTACTGTTGGTAAAGCGTTACTGATATATCCGTTTAGCATACTTCCATCCGGAAGTTTTAATTGCACATTTTTGTTATTCTGCAAATATGGTTTTAGTTCATAAGGCAAGTCAAGAATGAACACGAAACTTTTTGTGTCGGTAATAATAGCGAGCTGTTCATTGTCCTGCACATAGTCGCCAGCCTGATAAGTAAGCTGAGTGATATATCCGCTTCCCGGTGCTTTAATATGAATAACGCCTTCAAAATGTAAAGAAGTATCAAGAGATGTAACTGTATTCCCGAGGCTTTGCGCTTCTTTTGTTTTTATGGTAAATAAATCCTGACCTTTTGAAACATATTTACCTAATTGAGCATTTACATTTTGCAGGTATCCATTGGCGTTAGCTTTCACAAATGTTTTGAGCAAGAAGGAAGAAACCGCGTTCACTTCAACTGTTTCATCCATTGTGCCGGATTGAACATGAGCGACAGTTACAGGCGTTCCTTCGCTTGTTGAATCATCTGGCTTTTCTTCCTTTGCAATTTCAGCAGGTTTTGATTGGCACGCGGATAATGCAATTGCAAAAAGCAAACCGGTCAATAAATTTATTATTGATATTTTCTTATTCATTTTCTGTTCCAGTAATTCAGTTGGTTAATGATCTGCATTTTATTAATGGTATTCTGCGTAATGATATTTTTTGATGTAATATAATTGCCAATCGCAATAATATAATCTGCAATTCTTGCATCGCCTGTTTCTAATAATTTTTTGTTGGCATCAATCAAACCCTGCGAAAATTTAAGCTGGCTTGAGGTTTCGTCGATCAATTGCTGAGCTGTTTGGAGTTGTTGAACTAACTGCGCAATCTGCTGACTATATTGTGTCTTAAAGAAATTGCGATATTGTTGTCGCGTTTGTTCAGCAATCGCAATTTTATCATGCTGCATTTTTTTCTGATGGCCATCATAAATCGGAACGGCTACATTAACCCCAAAACTTGTTCCGAAATTTTTATAAGGCAAATACATCAATGAAGAAATATAACCAGCATCTGCATACAAGCTTACTTTTGGTTTATAGCTGAAATCAATTTGCGCATCACTGTTACGAAGCTTTAAACTATCCACTTCAAATTGATGATAGAAAACCGTGTTCTCCAATGCCGGCAACATGTTTGAATCAAGTGACGGTGTTTGTAATGCGGTAAAAGAAGTATCATTAATGCCACTCAAATAATTTAGCGTTGCAAATTCATTTTGATATTGCTGACGGATCTGATTGATTTGTATCTGTTGCTGTTTAACCGTTACCAGGAAAGTCAGGTAATCTGTTTGGCGATACACGCCTCTTTCTGCCAATTGTTTTAAAATAGCTTCTTCTTTATTTAGCAAACCAAGCATTTCATTATTATAATTGAATTGCTGCCAAATGCCATATGCAGTAATGTATTGAGAAGTGATTGTTTTTTTTAGGTCTTGTTCACTGATTTTTCCGGTAACATTCAACCCTTCATTTTGCAGGCGAATGGATTCGTACTGATTTTGCAAATTTTGTTTGCTCACTAATTTTTGAGTTACACCTACAAGCTCGCTGATATTTGCCCCGTTAGTAATTGCATTGTCATAGCCCCAGCCATTGATCACCGGCGAGTAGAAATTGATGCTGTTGCCTGCAACCTGAGGTTTGTATGATGCACGGATACGAAGGCTGTCGATTAAATTGGAGCGTGCCTGATTATTATAATCTTTCAGAAGTGGGCTACTCTGCAATGCAGCATTCACATAATGATCCAGCGACATATCCTGAGCCGATATTCGGTTACCTATGAGCGTTACAAAAAAAATTGAAATGATAAACTTCATATTTGATTGCCGGACATAAAAATCCGGTTACAAATAAAAAGAAGGAATCTGAAGGAAATCTGAAGAAGAATGATATGACACGCGAACTGTTAACAGAAGAGGAGATAAAGCAAAAACGTGTATCTCATTCTTTTTCCACCAGCAGTCGTTCACAAACAATATTGCTCAGTATCTCAGTTTTCCGCTTTCCATAAGAGACAATCATTGATTTATCAAATGCCTCAACGGATTTGATTTTTATTTTAATCTCCAGCCGCAGTTCGCGGCTGTTGAGATATTTTAAAAATTCAGATGAGGTATTTATCACTGCAGCCAACCGCACTGCTTCACCTGCCTTACAATCGCTCAGTTTGTTGTATTCTTTCCAAACGATTTTTCCATTCTTATCTGGTATCGGCGATCCATGCGGATCAATTTTCGGATAGCCAAGCAATTCATCCATTTTGTCAAAAAAAGCAGGCGATTGTATATGCTCGATCTGCTCAGCAACATCGTGCACATCTTCCCATCCAAAATTCATTTTTTCAACAAGGAACATTTCCGTTAAGCGATGCTTTCTGATAATTAATCCTGCTTCTTTCTTCCCTTTTTCAGTGAGGTGCAGCGGCTTATAACTTTCATAATGCACCAATTTTTTCTCCGCCAGTTTTTTCATCATGCTGGTTACGGTTGGCATTTTAATACCGAGCCTTTTGGAAAGCTCGTTCACATTTACTTCGCCGGCTTCGCTGGCAATGTTGAATAATGCTTTCAGATAATTTTCTTCTGTAAGGGAATTCATCTTTTAAAACTAATACAATTGAATTTTTCAGGAAAATAATATTTGTTAGATTAATCTAACTTTATATTTTTGCTTTAATAATTAAATTATTAGATGACTAAATATTTTTCCCATACTTGCAGCTTATTTCTTGTCCTGATTTTTATAGATTGTAATCTTTCAGCGCAAAGCCGGATTATCCGCGGAATGGTAACAGATGCTGAAACACACAGCCCTATTGGGTTCTGTAGCATCATCCTTCTGAACTTCGCATCAGGAATAACAACAGACGCAACCGGAAAATTCAGATTAAGCATTCCCGAAAAAATCGTTTCACCGAAAATAGCAGCTTCTTATCTTGGTTATACTACAGATACCATAATTATCCTGCCGGAAAAAAATATTTACGCCATAACATTAAGGCCTAATCACGGAATATTAAATGAAGTAGTAGTTACAGGCGTTTCAAAAGCAACATTGATAAGAGAAAATCCTGTTGCTATTGTAAGTGTTTCTCAAACAGCCATCGAGCAAACCATTGAAGACAACACCATTGATGCCATTGCCAAAAATGCACCTGGATTGCAAACAGTAAAAACGGACCGAATGTTTCCAAACCTTTTATCAACGGCTTGGGGTATAACAGAGTGCTAACATTATATGATGGTATCCTTCGTGTGGAAACGCAGCAGTGGGGCGATGAGCATGGTGTGCCCATGGATGATTATATCATTGATAAAGCCGAAGTAATTGAAGGCCCATCAAGCCTGATGTATGGCTCCGATGCAATAGCAGGCGTGCTGAGCATGTTCACTGCCTTACCAAAAGAAACGGACGGGCGCATTCACGGAAAATTTTTATCAGAATACCAAACAAACAATGCTCTAATTGGCAATAGTATGAGCATAACACAGGGGTTCAATCATTGGTCATATGCATTGCGTGGTTCGGAAAGAATCGCAAAAAATTATATTGACCCTATTGATGGAAGAGTTTATAATACCAATTTTAAAATGACAAATGCTTCTGCATTTTTCGGATACAAAAATGCAAGTGGCTATTCGCATCTGAATTTTACTTTTTACGATAACCGCCAGGGCATTCCCGATGGCAGCAGGGATTCGCTCACCAGAAAATTCACTTACCAGATTTATGAATCACAGGGAGAAAATGTCAAGCAATCGCAGGTTGATACGATCAAGAATCGTCCCATTGTGCCGGAAAATGTTTTAAATTCTTATCATCTTAGCCCTTTGTCACAACGCATCCAGGATTATCGTGTTTATGCTGATAATTATTATCATGTTGGACAAAGCGATATAAAATTTATTCTTGGTTATGAACAAAACATCCGCAGAGAGTTTGACCATCCTACTGATCCTGCGCAGGCAGGCGAATATATTGTGCTGAATACAATTGATTATGGTTTGCGATGCAATGCCCCTGCTTTTTTAAACATAGAATTATCTGCGGGCGCAAATGGGATGTACCAAACTAACTCAAACAAAAATGCCACTGATTTCCCTATTCCTGATTACCATTTATTTGATATTGGAAGTTATGTGTATGGCAAATGGAAACACAAAAAGTGGACAATTGCAGGCGGCATCCGATATGATCACCGAAATGAGAACGGCAGGGCAATGTACACAAAGGCAGATTCAATCACTGGTTTTTATCATCAGGTTTCATTAAGCGATTCAAGCGGAGGTATCGAGCCATTTCATCCTTTCAAATTAAACTTTGAAGGGATAACAGGAAGCTTCGGCAGCACTTATCAACTAAACGATCAGATAAGCCTTAAAGCAAATATTGCAAGAGGCTATCGTTCGCCTAATATCACTGAGATCGCTTCTAATGGTTTAGATCCGGGCGCACATATTTATTATATCGGAAACCTGGATTTCAAACCGGAATTCAGTTTGCAGGAAGATGTTGGTGTGCTCGGAACTTTCACTGATATGTCTTTTAGTCTAAGTGTTTTTAATAATTACATCCAGAATTATATTTATGAAGATCAGAAGGTAGATGCAAATGGAAATCCAGTTGTTATTGTGCCTGGCAATAAAACATTCCAGTATCAGCAAACCAATGCCAGGTTATACGGAATGAATGCTATGCTGAATTTTCATCCCAAATATTGGAAAGCATTTCAGTTCAACAATTCATTTTCGTTAGTGTATGGATACAACCTGAATCCAAAATATAAAGGAGACGGAGTAGACGGAGAATACCTGCCGTTCATTCCGCCGCCAAGATGGCTAAGCAGTATTAATTATAATGTTCCTGTAAAAAACAAAATACTTCAATTATTTTCTTTCAAAGCGGAAGCAGATTATAATGTTGCGCAGAACCGTTACCTCGGCTTATATAAAACCGAAACGCCTACAGCAGCATATACATTGATGAATGCTTCGGTTCACACAGATATCAGCTATTCCCCAAAACAGCACATATCAATTCAACTGTCAGTGAATAATATTTTCAATACTGCCTATCAAAATCATTTGAGCAGGTTGCAATATTTTGAATACTATACCAAGTCTCCAAATGGCCATCTGGGCATATACAATATGGGAAGAAATATTTGTATGAAAATGATCATACCATTTTAAATTAGAAAGGCTTTTCAAGATTACTCTGGCTTTCCGACCTTACCAACTTACGAACTTTCCGCATCTACCCATTATCTTTGCTGCATGGAACATTTGTTACAACAAATACAAGCATATAAAGAAGAAATTGCAGCAATCACGCCTAATGGCGCTGATTCTTTGGAAGCATACAGAATTAAATTTCTCGGCACAAAAGGAATTGTAAAAAATCTTTTTAGTGAGATGCGCAATGTGCCGAATGAAAAGAAAAAAGAATTCGGGCAGATATTAAATGAGTTCAAGCAACTCGCCGAATCGAAATATGAAGAATGGAAAGAGTTGGCAGTTGGCAGTTCAGAGTCGGCAGCAAACGAAATTGATTTAACACTCCCCGGAGATGCGTTGCCGTTAGGAACGCGACATCCAATCAGTTTGGTAAGAAATCAAATCGTTCACATTTTCGGGAGGCTTGGTTTTTCTGTTGCAGAAGGGCCGGAGATTGAAGACGACTGGCATAATTTCACAGCGCTCAATCTTCCCGAAAATCATCCGGCGCGTGACATGCAGGATACATTTTATATTCATCAAAATCCTGACTGGCTTTTGCGCACGCACACGAGCAATGTTCAGGCGCGCGTGATGGAAAAGCAAAAACCGCCGATAAGAATTATTTGTCCGGGCAGAGTTTATCGCAATGAAACCATCAGCGCAAGAGCGCATTGTTTTTTTCATCAAACTGAAGGATTGTACGTTGATGAAAATGTTTCGTTCGCAGACCTTAAACAAACACTTTATTTTTTTGTGCAGGAAATGTTTGGCAAAGATGTGAAGATTCGTTTTCGCCCTTCTTATTTTCCTTTCACTGAGCCAAGCGCTGAGATGGATATCAATTGCCGCATTTGCGGTGGTGTTGGCTGCAATGTTTGCAAGCACACGGGTTGGGTTGAAATTCTTGGCAGCGGAATGGTGCATCCAAAAATGCTGGATAACTTAGGTATTGACAGCAACAAATACACAGGCTTTGCATTCGGAATGGGCATTGAAAGAATCTGTCAGTTGAAATATCGCATTAATGATTTGCGGTTGTACTCGCAAAATGATGTGCGGTTTTTGAAACAGTTTACGAGTGCGGTGTGATGACGAAGCGGTGAGCTTTTAGCTATCAGCTACTCAAATGTTGCATTGGTTATAATTCAGGCTACATGATTTTACCAACATCCATCAAGAAAATTTTGTCGAGCTGCGTAATTCAATTGCGCTTAGGAGGATTTTTGCGATGATACAATCAAGCCTGAACGGTCGTTTGAAAGGCAAATAGGAGAAAGAATAGGCTTTGTTAGCCCAGAGCGAAAAGCCCTGTTAGGTTCGAAGCAATAGGATTAATTTTGTAAATTAGCAGAAAAGTTGTTGATATGGCAGAAGCAAAGAGAAAAAATAGCTCAAATAAAATAATACGTATCCGTAAAAAGAAAAAATCAGAGAAAAAGGGAGTCGATACGCTCAAATATTGCGGGGTTATCAATTTAGACGAAGACCCTCTAGCCATTCAAAAACGTCTAAGAGATGAGTGGCGATAAATTTCTGATTGATACTAATATCATCTTGCATATCCTTTCCGGTGATAAAATAATCTCTAAGTATTTATACCAGCAGAGACTTTACATTTCAGTTATTTCCGAAATGGAGTTGGTCAGTTTTGGAAATCTTACATCTGGCGAAGAAGAACAAATAAAAAACTTTCTTGAGCAATTGAGAATTATTCCAATCGATGAATCGATTAAAGAGCAGGCAATATTATTGCGCAAGAAATATTCTCTAAAACTTCCTGATGCTATTATTGCGGGAACAGCAACCAGTCTTGATTTGCCTTTGGTTACTTCGGATAAACAGATCAGAAAAATCGAAGAACTTCAGATTAATTTTTATGAAAAATAATTAATGTTCTCTTAACCATTTTCATGTCTCAAAAAATTTGCATTTGCGGAGCAGGAACCATGGGAAGCGGCATTGCACAGGTTTCTGCGCAAAGCGGCTTTCATACTATATTATATGATGTGAGCGAAAAATTTCTTGCAAAAGGAAAAACAAAAATTGAAAAAGATTTACAAAACTTAGTTGACAAAAATAAAATCTATTTCGCGGATAAAGAAGCTATTTTAAGAAGGCTTCATTTCATCAATAATATCAATGATTGCAAAGCTGATATTATCATCGAAGCGATTATTGAAAAAATAGAAGCAAAAGAAAATCTGTTTTCGCAGTTATCACAAATCAATTCCCACGAAACAATCTTCGCCAGCAACACTTCTTCATTATCTGTTACTGAAATTGCAAAAACAATTGCTCATCCCGAAAGAGTGATTGGCATGCATTTTTTCAATCCTGCACCAATAATGAAATTGGTGGAAGTAGTGAACACGGATTACACGAATGAAAATACAACACGCATTATCATTGAGCTTGCAAAACAGTTTGGAAAAACGCCAGTGCTGTGTAAAGATGCTCCTGGATTTATTGTTAATCATGTTGCCCGTCCTTATTATTTGGAAGCTTTGCGATTAATAGAACAGGGCATCAGCGATTTTGAAACCATTGATGCATTAATGGAATCATCAGGCTTTAAGATGGGGCCTTTCAAATTAATGGACCTCATCGGCAACGATATTAATTATGCAGTAAGCTGCTCCATTTATGAAGCGATGAATAAACCAGAACGCTTAAAGCCATCGCCAATACAGGAAGAGCGAGTTACTAAAAATGAACTTGGAAAAAAAAGCGGTAAGGGATATTATATTTATAGTTGAAATATTGATGAGTTGATTAGCCCGGCATTTCAACTTTGCAAATATCAACTTGAAACAGAAGGGCTATCTTCGCGAGCATCAACAATTCAACAAATTAACTTGGCAACTAAAGTATTTATAACCGGCGGCACAGGTTTTGTCGGCGCGTATATTATTAAAGAATTGGTTGAAAAAAATTATTCTGTCCGCGCCATCCGACGAAGCAATAAACTTCCATTTTTTATTTCTGCAGACATCCTGAATAAAGTTGATTGGGTTGATGGTGATGTGCTTGATGTAATTGCTTTGGAAGAAGCGATGAATGGCGCGGATGCAGTGATTCATGCAGCAGCAAAAGTTTCTTTTCAACCGAATGAAAGAAAGGAAATGCACAAAACAAATATTGAGGGCACAGGAAATGTTGTGAACACGGCTCTTTCGTTGAACATAAAAAAATTGGTTCATGTTAGTTCAATTGCTGCATTGGGGCGAACAGCAAATGGCGAGCACGTTGATGAAACAAAAAAATGGAAGGATAGCAAGCAGAACACAAATTATTCCATCAGCAAATATTACGGCGAAATGGAAACATGGCGGGCTATCGGCGAAGGATTGAATGCAGTGATTGTTAACCCAAGCACAGTTATTGGCTATGGCGATTGGAATGCTACCAGCTGTGCGATTTTTAAAAGCGTTTATGAAGAACTACCATGGTACACCAACGGCGTCAATGGGTTCATAGATGTTGAAGATGTTGCAAAAGCAATAGTCCAGTTGATTGATAGCGATATTTCCGGAGAACGATATATTTTAAGCGCCGAAACTGCTTCGTTCCGTGAAATTTTTAATTTGATTGCTGATGAATTCAAAAAAAAGCGCCCGACATTAGAGGCAACTCCATTTTTAGCTGCAATAGCCTGGCGCATTGAAAGAATAAAATCATTATTTACCGGCAAGCCTTCTATATTAACCAAAGAAAGTGCTATGCTTGCAATGACAAAAACTTATTTTGACAACAGCAAAATATTGAAGGCGCTCCCAAATTTTTCTTTCGTTCCTTTGAAACAGACTATTGAAAAAGCATGCAGCCTGTATGCGGCTCATGAAAACAGCAAATGATAAAGCATGTTAAGCATCGCTCAAAAAAGAACATAAGACGAATGGAGCGTCGCAACGATGCTTCATAGTAGCACCAAAGCTGGAAACAAAATAAAAACAACTGCCATAAAAAGTCAAAGCAATTTAAAAATCTTTGTTAAGTATTAATGGCAGAATACTTGCTTATATACTTTGAATTTCGTTTGAACGTTAATCACTCGTCACTTAATAAATATTATGAAAAAATTTCTCGGCGCCGGTTTAGTATTATTATTTTCGGTTGCTCTTTTGGCACAGGAAAAAACTTTTCCGGTAGCAGGCACTGTAGTCGATGCAAAATCAAAACAGCCCATGCCCGGCGCATCTGTGTTCTGCCAGAACACAACAATTGGCACCATCACAAATAAAGACGGGAAATTTTTTATGCGCTTAAATAATGGCGGATATGATTTGGTGATTTCATATACGGGCTATGAAACAAAAAGCATGCGCATCAGCAATGGCAATACGGAAAATGATTCTCTTATAATTGAAATGAGCGAAAAAGATAAAAGCCTGGAACAAGTAGTGGTAGCTGGAAGCGCTGAAGTGGCAGATGGCTGGAATAAATATGGGCAATTTTTTATTGACAATTTTATCGGCACTACACCAAACGCATTGCAGAGTGTTCTTGAAAATAAAGATGCATTGCATTTCTATTTTTATAAAAAGAGGAACAAGCTGAAAGTAAAAGCAAAGGATAATTTGATTGTGACCAATAATGCGCTTGGTTACAAAATCACATATCAACTGGATTCTTTTGTTTACGATTATACTGCCAAAGTTGGCAGCTATGCTGGTTATCCTTTGTTTGAGGAATTGAAAGGAACAACTGAGCAAACAGAAACATGGAAGAAAAATCGTTTCACTTCTTATATCGGCTCGCGGCTTCATTTCATGCGCAGTTATTATGACAGCACTTTGAAAGATGAAGGCTTCATGCTTGAATTGCTCGATGCAAACAATAAAGCTACTCGTATTGAAAATCCTTACGACAGCAAATATTATTCTGTTGATAGCGGCGATGTCGTAATCAACATTAAAGGAAGGCTGCGCGTTAATTATGCAAACCATGCACCCGATCCAAAATATTTAAGTGAAAATAATTTCTCTGCCACAGCTACGGTGCAAATTTCTGCGCTGGATATTGCTGATGGTTTTGTGATTGAAGAAAACGGATATTTCTACGAACAAACAGAAGTAACAAATATGGGTTATTGGGCCTGGAAAAAATTAGCAGAACTGTTGCCTTATGATTATAACCCGGAATGAGGGAGTTTGTAGTTCATAGTTTTCAGTTTGTAGTTCTGCGGAACCGACTTTCAATGTAAAATATAAATCCAGACTTAAAGCAGCTACTAATTGCCACTTGCGATGAATGAAGGTGAAATTGTTTATGAATTTCGAATTAAAGAACTACAAACTACTCCATCACTTTCTTCCATAATTCAGGGATGCGTTTTATCCAAATCAGCTCTTTCATTTTTTCTTTCGCCGGCTCTACAGGTGATCCAAAATAAATTTTATTTCCTTCCAATGAAAATGGCACACCGCTTTGTGCATACACAACAGCATTATCACCAATCGCTAAAGTCTTGCTCACACCAACTTGTCCCCAAAGAATAACACCGTTTCCAATTTCCACAGCGCCTGCAATTCCAACCTGTCCGGCGAGCAAACAATTTTTTCCAAGCACCGTATCATGGCCAATGTGAACCAGGTTATCAATTTTAGTTCCGCGGCCTATTAACGTATCATGGCTCACCCCACGGTCAATTGTGCAACCGGCGCCAATCTCCGCGTAATCTTCAATAACAACCCTGCCGCAGCTTTCCATTTTTTTATACCATACATCTCTGTTTTTTTTGGTGTTGTAATAAAATGCATCGGAGCCGATAACAGTTCCGGCTTGAATAATAACATTGTCGCCAATTACACAATGATCTAGAATGGTTACGTTCGGATGAATAAGGCAATTTTTTCCAATACTAACATGATGGCCGATAAATGCATTTGGATATAAATAAGTTCCTTCACCAATCGTTGCAGAATCGCTGATGAGTTTTGTAGCCGGCTCAAATGGCCTGAAGTGTTTTACGATTTTTAAATACGCTTCAAACGGGTTATCGCAAACAAGCAATGCTTTTCCTTCAGGAAAATCTGTTTGTTTATTGATGATTATGAATGTTGCAGCCGATTCAATGCACTTGTCATAATACTTTGGATGATCTACAAAAACAATATCTCCATTTTCCACTTTATGTATTTCATTAATGCCGGTAGCAAAACCATTCTTATTCCCGAAAAGTTCAGCACTAATAAAATCTGCGATCCAGTTTACAGCAACAGGTGAAGGAAACTTCATAAAAATATTTTTCGCAAACCTACTGATAAACCACAAAGAACGAGAACTACATTTAGGGAATGCATTTTTGATTTTTTGTGATTGCAACTCACTAAATCATTCTTTGCGGTCATTATTAACATTTCACTGAAAAAATATTTTTCTTCTTTTTCGGATGTTATGCACCATCGTTAATGATGAAAGAAGAATATAAAATGAATTGAAAAAAACGGAAGAAGGTTTTTCATAAAAAAATAAATCTCCTGAAGTATAGCATTCATCAACATCTCAGAGGAATGAAAAAATAAATGTGCAATGAAAAGCTGGAAGTTTTTTTTATTACAGTGACCGATCGTTTTGAAGCATGCGATTTTGAACAGCGATTTTCCACACGCGAAAAAAAAATGTGAATAAAATTTATTGAAATATTTTTTTAGTTAGAGAAAATTATTTTTAATATTGTGTAGGGAAATTTATTTCCTGGTACTTACTAACCCATCCATATATTAAAAAGTCCCGCGAATTGCGGGATTTTTTATTTCACCTGCTCCATTAAAATGCACAATCAATTTTTAATTCAAACATGAAAGCGCATCAATACTTTATTATTTACAAACCATTTAATGTGCTTTCGCAATTCACATCCCAGGAAGGAAAGCAAACGTTGAAAAATTTTTTTGAAGTACCGATAGATGCATACTCTGTTGGCAGGCTTGATTATGACAGCGAGGGATTGCTGATCATTACCAATGATAAAGAACTTAATCATCACTTGCTGAACCCAAAATTTGAACATGAGCGCGAATATTGGGCGCAAGTGGAAGGAGAAATAAATCAGTCAGCAGTGAACAGTCTTGAGTCGGGAGTGGAAATTTCTGCTGATGGAAAAATTTACAAGACTAAAAAGTGCACTGCAAAAATATTTGCTGAAGAACCGAAAGTTGCTGAGCGCAATCCACCTATCCGGTTTAGAAAAAATTTGCCTACCAGTTGGGTGCGCTTGATATTGACCGAAGGAAAAAATAGGCAGGCAAGAAAAATGTGCGCTGCTGTTGGCTTTCCGATATTACGGTTAATAAGGCACAGGATAGAAAAAATAACGATTGAAGGCCTGCAGCCTGGTGAAATGAGAGAAGCAAGCAAAAGTGAAATTTACCGATTGCTTGCAATAGAAGATAAGTATTCAAACAGTACAAGAGTGCGACGCAAGGATGCTTAATAGAATTTCAAAAGCTGGTTTCAAAAAAAACAAACCTACATACGAATCATTTGCTTTTGATCATGTACTGTTAACTCTAAACTCCATACTCTAAACTATTCCTTATCTTTCCAAACTAAATTTTCATTCATGCTGAAATCAATGACAGGCTTTGGCCGCGCCGAGCAAACTGTTGGAGGCAAAACATTTTTGGTTGATATAAAATCGCTTAATGGCAAACAATTTGAATTGCAATTAAGGTTGCCCGGTTTTCTAAAGCCTTTCGAATTCCAAATCCGAAAATTGATTTCCGAAAAATTAGGGCGTGGCACTTTAGACTGCGCCATAAGCCTGAAACAAACCGGCAATGCAAAACCTGTCAGCATCAACACCGATCTTGCAAAAGCATATCATAAAGCATTGGCCGAATTATCAGCCGAGCTAAACCTTGACCCATCAAACATTTTGAGCACGCTGGTGAAATTGCCTGAAGTGATCACACCAACAAGCGATACATTATCTGATGAAGAATGGAAGGAATTTGAAAAAGTGATCCAATCGGCTATTGACGACCTCAACGTTCACCGGCTTGATGAAGGAAAATCTCTTGAACAGGACCTGGTGCTGCGCATCGATAATATCAGCAAACAGCAGGATGAAATAATTAAGCTTGAGCCACTGCGCCAGATAAAAATCAGGGACGGCCTTAAAAAAATGATTGAAGAAAATGTTGGCAAAGAAAATTATGATGCAAACCGCTTAGAGCAAGAGATCATATATTATATAGAAAAAATCGACATCAGCGAAGAACAAGTGCGCCTGAAAAACCATTGCGATTATTTTAAAGCAATCTTACAAGAACCTGATGACAGCAAAGGGAAAAAGCTCTCGTTCATACTTCAGGAAATTGGCAGAGAGATAAACACCACGGGTTCCAAAGCGTACGATTCGACGATACAGAAATATGTAGTGATGATGAAAGATGAGCTCGAAAAAGCAAAGGAGCAGATTTTAAATGTGCTTTAAGAAGTAGTAAATAAGAGAATCTTATTTTTGTAAAAAATCTTCATTGAAAAGAAAATCTTTATTAATTGTGCATCGCCCATCACTTGTTTCTTGTCTCTTGTTCCTTGCACCTTACTTCTTGTCTCTTGTTTCCTGCATTCCCACCATCGATGTTTTTGAAAAAGATGTTGCGATTCCAAATCAACAATGGCTCAGTAGTTTTCAGCCGCAGGTTACTTTTTCTATTACTGACACTGCCTCCAGCTATAATGTGTATTTGGTGATCCGCCATACGGATGCATTTAACTATAATAATATCTGGATCAAAGCAACCGTTCAGCAGCCCGGCGATGCAAGCGCACACAGCCAACGATACAACCTGCCATTGGCAACTAATGAAAAAGGCTGGCTTGGAAGTGCTATGGATGATATTTATGAGCAGCGCGTGCTCATACAGCCTCAAACAAAATTTACAAAGCCCGGCGATTATCATTTCACGCTTGAGCAGGCCATGCGGGAAGACCCGCTACAGCATGTGCTGAATGTTGGCGTTCGCGTTGAGAAAGCAAAATGATGTTGTGAATGGTCAGTATTAAATAGATGTTTGTGAATGAGCGGCTCACTGAATTATAAATTTCTTTTTTTGTCCTGAACGATAATACTAAATTATTCTTGCACGTGTTCGCCGTGGCGGATCGCACCCTTCAGCTGAAACAATTCCATTGAGCGCCTCATTAACCGCACAATCTATTATTTCGGTTTTCTAAATCACTGATTCATTACTTTTATCTTCACAATCACATTTCAGTTTGCATGAAAAACAAAAGGCTCACTATGGCAACATTGGTTTACTGGTTCCTGCTGGTTTACATTATCGTTGCATTAGGCTGGTGGTTCATTGCATTGCAGCAACAGAATATGCAGATGATGGATTATAAATTACGCCAGCTTAAGCAAGACGATATTAATTATATTGAAAAAACAGAGCGCATCCAATCTGAGGCAGCAAGAAAAACGGCACGCAATGTTGGTGAAGGAAGCACATTTCTATTTGTGATTATTGTTGGCGCCGCATTTATTTACCGCGCCGTGCGCAGGCAATTCAGAATGCAGCAGCAGCAACAGAATTTTATGATGGCTGTTACCCACGAGCTCAAAACACCGATTGCTGTTGCAAAGCTCAATCTTGAAACTTTGCAGCGATATAATTTAGATGAAGACAAGCGAAAGAAAATGATCAGTTCTGCATTGCAGGAAACAAACCGGCTGAACACGCTTGCTACTAATATTCTTATTTCATCGCAATTGGAAGGAGGCAACTACAGTCTTGCTAAAGAAGAAATAGATTTTTCTGCATTAACAGAAAATGTGATGAAGGATTATCAAAATCGTTTCCCTGAAAAAGCATGGCAATCCGATATTGAGCCAGATTGTGCAGTGAAAGGCGATACCATGTTGCTTCAAATGCTTATCAATAATCTTATTGAGAACGCAATTAAGTATTCGCCAAAAAATGCGCTTATCAGTATTGAATTGAAAAAAGAAAATAACAATGTTCTGTTGAAAGTAAAAGATGAAGGCTTTGGGATTCCTGATCGCGAAAAGAAAAAAATATTTCAAAAATTTTATCGCGTGGGAAGTGAATCTACACGAACTGCCCAAGGCACAGGGCTTGGTTTATATCTGTGCAAAAAAATCGCCAAAGATCATTCGGCGCAAATTATCGTCACTGACAATTCACCCGCAGGCAGTATTTTTACAGTAAAATTTTAATGAGCACAGAAAAGAAAATATCTATTCTTTTGGTTGAAGACGAAGAAAACCTGCACGAAGCGCTAAAGCTTAACCTTGAGCTGGAAGGCTATGAAGTTACATCAGCATTTGATGGGGGGCAGGCATTAAAAGCAATTGAGCAGGAATATTTCAATCTGATTGTTTTAGATGTGATGCTTCCCGGCATTGATGGGATAAGCATTACAGAAACAGTGCGTGTACAAAATAACGATGTGCCGATATTAATACTCAGCGCAAAAAACACAAGCACCGATCGCGTGCTTGGCTTAAAAAAAGGCGCTGATGATTATCTTACCAAGCCCTTTAACCTGGAAGAGCTGTTATTGCGCATTCAAAAACTGGTAGAAAAAAGGCAAAAAATAGAATCAAAAACATCTGTCGGCGATAAATATTCATTTGGTAAAAACACGGTTGATTTTAAAGCGCAGCAAGCACAAAATAAAAAAGGAAAATTAATTGAGCTTAGCAAAAAAGAAACGATGTTGTTAAAACTGCTCGTCGAAAATAAAAATGAAGTAGTGACCAGAGAAAAAATTTTGCAGGCAGTTTGGGGATACAACGTTTATCCAACAACACGCACCATCGACAATTTCATTCTCAACTTTCGCAAATATTTTGAAGAAGACAGCCGCAACCCCAAATATTTTCATTCGGTAAGAGGTGTGGGATATAAGTATAGTGAATCGTGAAATGTCAATAATGAACAGTCAATATGCAATTGAGCGTTGCACTTCAAAAATATTCACCATTGCCCATTCACTACTAAACTTCATTGATATATTTAATAATGTATGCTGCGTTTTGAAGCGTGTGCTCAATATCTGAAGAATTGTAATCGGGCGTATATAAATTCATTTCGCACTTGTCAAAAATATCCTGCAACTGATAAACGGCATCATCATCCCAACCTTTTGCTTTTAGCTGCAACCCGATATTATATTTGTTCAAATCGCTGGCTGGCAAATAAAGCTTATTACAAAGCGCATCCCATAATGCTCTGTTCAATTCAGCGTAGAATCCTTTATAGTCGCCGTATTCAAGCAATCGCTTTGTTCTTGCCAACGGGTCTATTGCAACAGCATTTTGTATTACAGGAATTTCAATTTCTTTTTTTGCAATTTCCAAAACTGCAATTTGCTTTTTCTCTTCTTCTTTTTTCAAAGATGTAGTGTTATGTATCCACAGGAAAATACCAACACAAGAAAGAATGATTACAGCAAAAATCCATTCAAGATGTGCAATCGTAAATGATTTAATATTGTTGATCATATCATCACTTTGTTGCCCGGATAAAATGCTTTTAGAAGAAGATGATGTTTGCTTTTTGGCAGCCGACACATCAATATGCAAAGCGGCACTTTGTGAAGTTTTATATGAATTTGATGAAGGATCAAAATAAGAAAAATTAATTGCCGGGATATTAAAACTACCGGCAGCTTTTGGAGTAAATACATATTCAAACGTTTTCGAGCCTTTCATGGGCACAACTGTTTTGTCGATATCTTCTTTTGAAGTGGTTCCAAATGTATCAACATTAGCAGGCCATTGAACTTGTGGCGCATCAATAACAGGAAGGTTCCCAGATCCTTTGATTGTTACCTGCAATTTAGCTGCGTCCTGTGCTGAGATATTTTTTTTATCCAATACAGCGTCAATGCTAAACTGGCCGACAGCTCCGTTATAATCAGCAGGCCGGTTTATATCAGGCAACGGCTTTACCAAAATGGTGAGTGGCTTACTTGTAAGTGTAATGTGCTGTTGAACATCTTCTCCTGATTCATCTTCACCGAGCTGGCCCAAAAGGTTTTGCAAAACGCTATTTGACCTGTGAGACTTATCTGATTTTATATAATGAACTGTGTTCTCTACCTCAACCTGGCTTAGCTCAACAGGGCCAGCCTGCAATGGTATCAATTGTGCTTTGCGTATAACATGAACAGAAAAAGGTTTGCCATTAACCGTTTCAACAGATGCCGCATCATTGTTTGGGTCAACCATATCATACACGCTGAAACCATTGAGCGACGGGTATTTCGCAACTTTTGATTCCGAGCGTAGCCTTGAATATAATTTATAAGTTGCAACTATTGGCTCGCCAACGTAGCAGGTATTTTTATCAACCTGAACTTTTATAAATAAATTTTTCTTCGTCTTCTCAATAATATTTTCTCCGGGCTTCAGCACATAATCCTTATCGTCTGGCATTGGTTCCCGCGGCATTGAAGGCATAAGCATTGGGTTAATGCCTGCCGAATTTCCGATACTGTTTGCTGTTACTTCAACAGAAACAACATTTGAGCGCATTGCTTTGCCATCAATTTCTGCAGTAGCTCCCGGAATAGTAAACTTGCCTGTCTTAATGGGTTGAAGAATAAATGAAACTCCTTTGTATTGCGACATGTTTCCATTCACGACGGTCATGCCGCTTGATTGCATCGGCCCTTCAATAATATGAAAGTCTGGAAATGCGGGCGGAGAAAGCTGATCGATCTGCTTTGCATTCTCAACAACAAATTCTACCTGAACATAATCTCCCCTACCGATTTCTTTACTGCTGATAACAGTGGTGAATTTTACTTGCTGCGCCACTATAGAAGCAGCGGAAAAAAGCAAGATAAAAACAGCAGCAAAAGAAAAGCGTACAGTTCGGGCTATATCTTTAAAATTTATTCGTTCAACAACCATAGCAAAATCCTTCTCGTCTATTATTGCAAATATAAAAATTGATGGCTTTAGAAATTTTCAAGATCAGGATTTTTGTGAGATTATTGGCATTTTTTAAGAAACTTTC
This sequence comes from uncultured Bacteroidota bacterium, assembly GCA_963718975.1. Lineage (GTDB taxonomy): Bacteria > Bacteroidota > Bacteroidia > Chitinophagales > Chitinophagaceae > Puia. The sequence continues at coordinate 216,793 of CAVRBD010000003.1, forward strand.
AGGTTTCTATAAATCGCCGAGCTGTGGGCGGATTATTATATCTTCCACCGTTGCCTGCGGCGATAATTGAGAGGCTGCATAAATCATATCGGCAATATCATTTGCTTTCATGATGCGATTTTCATCAATCCCGCTGCCAATCCATGAATCCGTGTAGGTCGCTCCGGGATAAACTGATGTGACTTTAATCCCAAACAGTTTCATTTCTTCACGAAGGTTTTTCGAAAACCCGGCAAGCGCAAATTTGCTGATGCTGTAAGATCCGCCATTGCCATAAGCCTTCAATGATGCGATGGAGCACATATTAAATATATGTCCTCTTGAGCCATTCAACGTTTCTTGCTTCATCATCTTCGGCAATAATGTTCTGGATAAATGATATGCGCTGTATAAATTAATATTCATCATTTCTTCAAGCGAGCCTTCTTTTTCATCATATACATTGCCCGGAAGAAAATTTCCTGCATTATTAACCAAAATATCTATAGAAACATTCAAACCCAATAGCCATTTGCCCAAGCCCTTTGCTTCTTCGCTATTGCTGATGTCGAATGCTTTTGCTTTGATATTTATGGCAGGATATTTTGCCTGAAATTCTTCCATTGTTTTATATAACGCGACTGCATTTTTTGAACTCAGAAATAAATTGAAACTATTCTGAGCAAATTTTTCAGCAATTGCTTTTCCCAATCCACGTGAAGCCCCCGTGACGATAACATTTTTCATATTTTCGATTTTTGATTCATGATCTCTGCTAATGCAAAATCAGCTTATATTGCAAGCACTATATTCACACATGAAATATAAGCATCTTTTTTTTGACCTTGACCACACACTTTGGGATTTTGAAGCGAACAGCAAGCTAACGTTAGGCGAAATTTATACTACGCTTAAACTTCAAGACAAAGGTGTTTATGACTTTGATTTATTTCATAAAAACTATCTTGTTCATAACGATAAACTTTGGGAACGTTATCGCAATGGCTTTATTAAAGTAGATGAATTGCGCTGGAAAAGAATGTGGCTCACTTTGCTTGATTTTAAAATCGGTGATGAAGCGTTGGCAAGGGAAATGGGAAATATATTTCTTGATTTATTGCCCACCAGAAAATTATTATTCCCTTATACAGTTGAGATATTAAATTATTTATCAGAAAAAAAATATCAGCTTCACTTAATAACAAATGGTTTTGAAAAAACGCAGCACAGTAAACTAAAAAATTCAGGAATTGATAAATATTTTCAGGAAGTTATTACATCAGAAAGCTCGAATAGCTTAAAGCCTCATAAAGAAATTTTTGACTATGCTTTTGCAAAAACCGGCGCCGGGAAAGAAGAAAGCATTATGATTGGAGACAGTATTGATGTAGATATTCAAGGTGCAATAAATGCAGGCATCGACCAGATTTACGTGAACCATATTAAGGGCACGACAGCGCTGAAGCCAACTTACACGGTCTATTCGTTGAAAGAATTGGAAGAAATATTTTAGAAAGAAATTTAATAGTCAAACTAAAATTCACCATTCACTTTTAACCATTCATCACCTCACCATTCTGCCAGCACAGTAACGCCACCTTGAACAACCTCATTTAATTTCACATTTACTTTTGCTCCAATTGGCAGCAGCACATCAACCCGCGAACCGAATTTTATAAAACCCATCTCAGCGCTTTGCTCCACTTTTTGGCCAACGCTTAAATAATTTACAATTCGTTTTGCAAGAGCGCCTGCTATTTGCTTCACAAGAATTTCTCCCTTATCATTTTTTATGACCACACTATGTCGCTCATTTTGAGTGGATGATTTTGGGTTCCAGGCAACAAGATATTTTCCTTTGTGATATTTATTATATACCACTTCGCCGCTTACGGGAAGCCTGTTCTGATGAACGTTTGCGGGGCTCATAAAAACTGAAAGCTGCAATCTTTTTTCTTTAAAATATTCTTCATCCACAGTTTCTTCAATCACCACTACTTTTCCATCGGCAGGGCAAACAATGAAATTATTTCCGGTGGTCAGTTTTCTATTTGGCACGCGAAAAAAGGAAATCAAAAAAAGCACGAGCCCGAGCGTGACAATAAAAATGAGCCAGCTGAGCCACGGCAAATGAAAACTGATAAAATAAAATGAAAGCAGATTGATGATAGCAAAAATGATGAAACTAATTGCAATTGTTTTGTATCCTTCTCTGTGGATTGTCATTGATTGAAATTGATTTTACAAATGTAAACCGTTTTATTTTTCGAGAAAGGATAAGAGAAACAAAGCTTTTTTAAAATCTAAGACAATTAAAAAATCTCTTTTTTTGTTTGAAATATCTTCATTTTAAAAACAAAATTAAGCACACCCAAACAAAAGGGATTGCTAATAATAATGAATCGAACCTATCCAAAAATCCGCCATGGCCCGGCATAATGTGGCCGCTGTCTTTCACGTCAGCAAGTCGCTTCAGCTTGCTTTCCAGCAAATCACCGAAAGTGCCTACAATTGATGCAACTGCTGCAATTAGCATTATCTGAACAACCAGATCCCATTCAACTTCTTTATTAGAAAAATATCCAATCAACCCCATTACCACAATTGATAAAATAATTCCGCCAATAGTTCCCTCCCATGTTTTTTTGGGAGAAATTTTTGTGAGCGGCGTTTTACCAATAAACGAACCGACGATATATGCCATCGTATCATTTATCCAAATGCTGGCAACGATAATGACCACATACATCTTCCCAAAAAAATCTCCAACAAACTGGCTGTCAAACCTCGTTCGCAAGTTTGTAAATAGCGCCCAGCTCAGCGAAATGTACAATATGCCTAACAATGAATATGCTGAGTTTTTCAAATTCAGTTTGCGCGTAAGAATAATATCAACAATTGGGAGCACGAACCAAAAAAGCAAGCCGAGCCAATAGCCAATTGCATGCAATGAAATATTACCAATCACATATGACTCACCACTAAAAAAAAGCATCAGGCACCAACCGGCAATCATTACACCATATTTGTGCAGCTTGCTGATCTGCAAATAACCCCCGTCAATTTTACCAATTAGTTTTTGATATTCGAGCCAGCAACCAAAATGGATAATCGAAAACAAAATAAAAAAAGCCCAAAAATCCCAAAGCAATCCGATTAGCATTACTGCTGCAAAAATGAGTGCTGTAATTGCACGTGTCCTAAAAACAGCTGCATTGAATGCCATGAAGAAATATTACTTTGAATTTGTTATTGTTTGATGCTTGTTTAAATCAAATATAAAACGTTATGAAGGGAACTCGCCAAAATCATTAACCTTTTCTGTTTCATAAACTTTTTCATAAGTCACGGTCGATTGCTTTTTCATAAAATATAACATTCCCAAAACAATGGCTGCCGCTTATTAAAGCTGCATAAACAGGAACAGATGGGTTTTCATCAATCATTTTAGGATAAAAAATTACTGCAATTACCTGAATGCCGTTATAAAAAAAATGTGCTATAATATTTGGCCACAAACTGTTGCTGTACCAAAACAAAGCGCCAAGCAATATGCCAAGGAACATGCGCGGAAGAAATCCTTCAAACTGCATGTGAAACGCAGAAAACAATGCAGCCGATACTATGATCCCTGCCCACGGGCTTTTGAAAGCATAAATTAAAACACGCTGCAGACAGCCACGGAAAAATACTTCTTCGCAAATTGCAGGCAGCAATGCAACAAGCAAAATATTGATGATGACATCTGATGAATTGTTCACTTTTAAAAATGCCTGCATTTGTTTGCTTGCATCTTTTTCAGCATCAACCATCCATTTTGCAAGATGAATATGTTCATTCAATTGCCCAAGCCATGAAACAAAAGGAAATGAACAAAAAACAATAGCAATTGCCACAAGATATAAGCTCGCTTTATTCTGTTGCCTGAAACCCAAATAATAAAATTGCCTGAACCGGAATGTGGCAACCGAAAATATTAAAGCGGGCAATAAAAAAATGGTGATGGTAGAAATGCCTTGTATCAGTTTTAAAACGCCGATGGTTTTCGGGTCGCCAAAATCAAAGTTTTTGATGGCCTCAAGGTTCACTCCTTTTAAAAAAAGCACAATAAAACTAATGATAGAAGTAAGAATAAAAGCACCGCCAAGCAACATAATCAAAATCGCAAGCTGGGACCAGGGTGAATATATTCTTAAATAGCTCCGCATTATAACTTTTGGCGATTAGTGTGTAAATTCGCGCTTCGCTGCAAAGCAGCGTGGATAAAGGTTGCAAGATACGTGATAGAAAGTAATTTATGCAGTGGTTTGCGTTAAGCGTTTTGAATCAAAAAAAATTATGCCTGTTAAGATCGGAAATATTGAATTGCCTGAGTTTCCTCTGTTGCTCGCGCCGATGGAAGATGTAAGCGATCCGCCATTTCGCGCTGTTTGCAAAGACAATGGCGCTGATTTGATGTATACTGAATTCATTAGCAGTGAGGGTTTGATACGCGATGCAATTAAAAGCAGAAGAAAGCTCGACATCTTCGATTATGAGCGGCCTGTAGGCATACAAATTTTTGGTGGTGATGAAGAAAGCCTAGCGCTGGCCGCAAAGATTGTTGATGTTACAAATCCTGATTTGCTTGACATCAACTATGGCTGCCCCGTAAAAAAAGTGGCGCTTAAAGGTGCAGGCGCGGGCGTTCTAAAAGATCTTGATTTGATGGTTCGGTTAACCAGCGCCGTTATAAAAGCAACTTCGCTTCCTGTTACGGTAAAAACAAGATTGGGATGGGATGACAACACAAAAAATATTGAAGAAGTAGCAGAACGTTTGCAGGATATCGGCATTCAGGCACTCGCCATTCATGGACGGACGCGCACACAGATGTATAAAGGCGAAGCTGATTGGGCGCTGATTGGAAAAGTGAAAAATAATCCGCGAATAACAATCCCGATCTTTGGCAACGGAGATATTGACAGCCCTGAAAAAGCGCTTGAATATAAAAACAGATATGGAGTTGATGGGATAATGATTGGCCGTGCAGCCATCGGTTATCCTTGGATATTTGACGAGATAAAATATTTTTTCAAAACAGGCGAACATCTTGCGCCACCAACTATTGAACAGCGCATTGAAGTTTGCCGTAAACATTTGCATAAATCTATTGAATGGAAAGGGCCGGTTGTTGGCGTGAATGAAATGCGCAGGCATTATGCAAATTATTTGAAAGGATTGCCAAACATTAAAGAATACCGCAACAAACTTGTTACATTAAAAACCGGCGATGAGATTGATGAAGTTTTAGGCGAAGTTGCTGAAATATATGCCGGCTTTGAATTTCAGCAGAATGTGGTTGAGCTGATCAATTATCATGAGAAATGCCCGATTGATTAAATAAACTGCGGCAAAATTTTACTTCTTTACAAAACTTTCCAATTGTTCTGTATAAACTTTCGCTCTTTTCCCGGCAAAATAATCAGCACCTAACATCAATGCAGCTTGAATGGTAAGTGCCATTCCAAAGCCAAGCCAGAAAATTTTTTCTTTATCGTCTTTGAAATAAATCATCAAGCCAACGCCGGTAATAATAAATGCAATTTCTACCCACCGATAAATAATAAAATTTTTATTGACAGCCTGCATTCTCGGTAATTCTTCATTTTTTAATTGGCTTGGGTTCATATCGTAAGCATACACATTATCAATTCGCTGCTTGTCGCTTCTTGCATAAACCGTGAAACCACCAACTGTTTGTATTAACCCGATGATGAGCAAAGGAATGGCTGCTCCTTTGTAAAAATTATTTTTCAGAAAAAAATAAAATGTGATGGCTAGTAGAATCGCGATTATCCCGATTATCAGAAAAAAAAGGCTTTCTTGTTTTTCTACGAAGAAATATTTTTCAATATCAGTTTTGGTGAACATATTTTATAGGTAAAGTTTTAATGCGCGTTGTTTTGCAAATAACGCGCAATTCCGGAACTATTTACCCTAATGCTTTTTTTATTTCTTCGCTGCCTGGCTCAATAGACGGATCGAAGTAATTCATCAATGCTCCATTTTCATTTATCAGGTATTTTGAAAAATTCCAAACCGGCGCCTGGCTGTTCCAGCCATTTTGTGTTTTATCGCTCAGCCATTTGAAAATAATATTTTGTTCATGTGATTTTATAACTGTGCTTTTCTTCGCAAGTGGAAACGTGACACCAAAATTAACTTTGCAGAAATCTGCTATCTTTTCATCGCTTGCTTTTTCCTGTTCGCCAAAATCGTTGGCAGGAAAACCAATAATCACCAAGTGCTCTTTATTTTCTTGATACAAAATTTCAAGATCATTATATTGAGGCGTATACCCGCAATCAGACGCAGTATTAACCAGCAAAACTTTTTTTCCTTTTAGCGAAGAAAGAGGAAATGGACTGCCATTATTAAGCTGTACAGTCAAATCATAAAAAGATTTTTTTGGTTGAACATTATCTTCGTTAGTAAGCATCTGTTTCTTCCTTTTAAGTTTGGATAAGAATAAAAAAAGAGGATAAATTTTTTTTATAATCTTCTGTCTCGTGGTCATGTTTCAATTTATTTAAAACGCAGATGAAAATAAATATTCACTTGATAAACCATTTTAAAATTTTCATCTTGCCTTTGAAAGGCGGATATTTTATGTTTGGGTCGAACCATGTCGGTGTTTTCATAACCGGCTTTGCATGCGTAAATGTATCGAATGTGTTTTTGCCATGATATGCGCCAATGCCGCTGTTGCCAATGCCGCCAAATGGAATATGATGATTGGTGAAGTGCCATGTTGCATTATTTATGCACCCACCACCAAAAGGCACCGACTCGATCCATTTTTTTTCTTTATCGGCACTTGACGTAAATAAATAAAATGCCAAAGGATTTGGATTCTGATTTATTATTTTAAATGCATCATCATCATTGTTGAAACTCATTAAAGGCAATATCGGCCCAAAAATTTCTTCTTTCATTAATGAGGAGTCAATAGAAACATTTTCCATAACAGTTGGCGCAATGAAAAGTTTTGATTTATCATTTTCTCCGCCGAAAATTATTTTTCCTGCAGATAAATAACTCAGGAGCTTATCAAATCTCTTTTCATTAATAATTTTTCCATAAGCTTCACTGTTCATTTTGTCTTCACCATAAAATGAATGAATGGTATCTTTTAATTTTTCGATGAATTTTTCCTTAATGCTTTCATGTATCAGCACATAATCAGGAGCAACACAAGTCTGGCCAGCATTTAAAAATTTTCCGAGAGCAATTCTTCTGGCGGCGACATTAATGTCGGCATCGCTTTCTACAATTGCCGGGCTTTTCCCGCCAAGCTCTAAAGTAACCGGCACCAAATCTTTTGCGGCAAGCTGATAAATAATTTTTCCAACGGGAATGCTGCCAGTATAAAAAACATGATCGAAACGAAACGAATTCATCATGGAAGGAATTATTTCTGCACCATCGCCTTGCACAACATTGATGTATTCAGGTTTATAAACTTCTTTTATAATTTTCTCTACAACAGTTGCGGTTGCACTAGCAAATTCAGAAGGCTTCAGCATTGCACAATTGCCACCGACGATTGCACCAACCAATGGAATTAATAATAATTGAAAAGGATAATTCCAGGGAGAAATGATCAGCACAACTCCCAAAGGATCGCGATAAATTTTGCTGGAGGATGGGAGATTTACCAAATCAGTTCCGGCTGATTTCGGCTTCATCCATTTTTTTAGATTTTTTAAGGCAGCATTTATTTCAGCGATTAATAATCCAACTTCTGATGCATAAGCTTCTTCGCGATTTTTTTTCAAATCTGCATAAAGTGCTGAATAAATTTCTTCTTCGTGTTGTAGCACTGTTTTTTTTAGCAACTGTAATTGTGCTTTGCGAAACTCATATGAACGGGTTGCGCCTGTTTCAAAATACGAGCGCATTTGCAGAAGAAGAAAATTGCTCATTAAATTTTTATTATAAGAAGTGTAATTTACTTCAAAGCGCAATAAAATTTTTAACTTAGTTTAATCATGACGGATGAGTATTATATGCTGCAAGCCATTAAAGAGGCGCGGAAAGCTAATGAAATTGGCGAAGTGCCAATTGGTGCTTTGGTGGTGATGGGTGGAAAAATTATTGCACTCGGGCACAACCATGTTGAAAAGCTGAACGATTCAAGTGCGCATGCAGAGATGATTGCGCTTACTTCTGCATTTAATTTTTTAGGGAGCAAATATTTGCCTGATGCTACTTTATACGTAACGCTTGAGCCATGCCTGATGTGCGCGGGCGCATTGTATTGGAGCAAAATCGGGCGAATCGTGTATGGTGCTGATGATGAAAAAAATGGGTATAAAAAATATGTGATCCCGCTTCCATCCATTAAAGAAGCCGGCGTTAGCCCTGGCCCTTTCACCCAAAAACTGAAGTTGCAAATGGCATTTTGAAAGATGAATGCGCTTTGCTAATGAAGGAATTTTTTAAAGCAAGAAGGTAGCCGCTTTCCGGATTTGATGATGTAAGAGTTACAGTTTTCTGATCTTTATATTTTTGAACCAAATGCCGCCGCCATGGTCTTGCAATGCAATGTATCCTGATCTTGCATTGCCATAATCAGGATAATCTTTCCACTTTCCTTCTTTCTTCAATTTCTCCCATTCGGGCGTCCAGGCAAAAAAATCTGCAACCTTCACGCCATTAAGCCAGTGTTGAACATGATTGCCGTTGACCATAATACGCGTGTGGTTGTACTGTCCTGCAGGCTTCGACATAATTTTCGAAGGAGGGTGCATTGCATAATCAGCACCACTTTTCTGCCACTCTTCTAATTTTTCCGGAAAAGTCCAATCATCAATCAATTGATATTCGGGCCAGGTTTCATAACTGCCTTCATGTGTTTCCTGCACGTGATACAAAAGGCCGCTGTTTGCTCCTTTGGTCAGTTTCCAATCGAACTGAAGTTCGAAGCTTGCATACTCATCTGCAGTAATCAGGTCTGCACGTTTTTTTACGCCGTCTTTTTTGCAATACAATTCTCCGTTCACAACCTGCCAACTGTCGTTGACTGAATTTTTGTAAGCGTGCCAGCCATTGGTTGATTTGCCATCGAATAATAATTTCCATCCCGCTTTTTTTTCTGCATCATTTAATTCATTGTCTTTTTTTTGAATAATATTATTAAATGACATTGATAAAAATAGTATGGATGCAATCACAGCAATCTTATTCATTAAATAAATTTTCGATGATGAGAAAATCATTTTTGCAGGAACTAAAGTTCGTGATTTTTTACAACAACCACATCAGGTTGAAGCTTTGTGTATGCAGAATCTTTTTTGTGAGTATGATAATTTCCTCATTTTGCAATGGCATTAGTTTTGAGCAATCAACTTATCAGCCTTACATTTGTTCTCCTTATAAAACAATAATCTAAAACTGAATATTATGGCATTTACATTACCAGCGCTTCCTTATGCGCACGATGCATTAGAACCTTATATTGATACAACGACCATGCAGATACACCATGGCAAGCATCACCAGGCTTATGTTGATAATTTGAACAAGGCAATTGCCGGCACACCGAACGAAAATAAATCGCTTGAAGAATTGGTGAAAAGCGCAGGCAGCATCAGCCCTGCAGTTCGCAACAATGGCGGTGGTCACTGGAACCATAGTTTTTTTTGGGAAATATTAGCCCCAAAAGCGGGTGGCGCGCCTTCAGGAAATTTAGGCGATGCAATTAATGCTGCCTTTGGTTCATTTGATACTTTCAAGGAAAAATTCGGCGCGGCAGGTGTTGGCCGTTTCGGCAGCGGTTGGGCATGGCTGATTGTAAAAGATGGCAAGCTTGAAATTTCATCTACGCCAAATCAGGACAATCCTTTGATGGATGTAGCTGAAACGAAAGGCTCCCCGATTCTTGGGGTGGATGTTTGGGAACATGCGTACTATTTGAAATATCAAAACCGCAGGCCTGAATATCTTGGCGCTATCTGGAACGTGATAAACTGGAACAAAGTGGCTGAGCATTTTTCAAAAGCATCGAAGTAAATTTTGTTTCAAAAAAATTGTTACTTTCAATCCCGACAGAATTTGTCGGGATTTTTATTTTCAAAAAAAACTTATGAAAAGTGTACAATTTATTTTAGGGTTTACAATGCTGGTGCTTATCACTTCGTGCGGCCATGGCAAAAAGGTTTTGGTGTATGCCAGTAATGACATTCAGGTTGATGAAAGCCAGAAAAATATTACAATCACGGAAGGCACAACGCATCATGAAAAATTGCTTGAGTTTAGTGGCAGTGGGCCTGTTACACTAAATGTTCAATCGCCTTCGGGAAAATTTACTTTGCAAGCCACCGATGATGGATTATATATTGCTAACCTAAAACCAGATACGGTTGTTGGAAGCTATCAACATGTTGGTGCAGATAACGGCAAAGTTAAAATTACTGCTGAAGGCCTGCAAACAAGGATTGACAGTTTAAGAAAACTTATTGCAGACTCAAATGTGAGCGCTGCGAACAGAAATTATTTCATAAAGCCAAATACCATCGAAAAAATTACCGATAAAAAAGATGCAAAAATATTTGGCCCATTTACTACTATACCTTCCGGATTTGATGCAGGTTCAGTTCCTGAGATTTATAAATTTTATTCACTGAAAGAAGAAAGAGAGATTATTGAGAAACTAACTGCGATGAGTAAGTGAAAATTCGAGATTTCCTTTTTAGGGTAAACGATTTCTAATTTTTTATTGCTAATTTCTAATCCCACATTTGCTCACGGTACCGGGTCATAACCATGGCCACCCCAGGGGTGGCAGCGCAAAATTCTTTTCAACGCAAGCCATAAGCCTTTAAAAATTCCATGTTTTTTCAATGCTTCTACAGCGTAGTGTGAGCATGTTGGCGTAAACCTGCATTTTGGCCCGAGTATAGGCGAAATGATCCATTGATATAGCTTGATGAGCAATATAAAAGGAACACTAAGTATCTGAAGGATTTTTTTCACTGATGATATTAATAAGCTTTTGCAAAATTACTCCCATCTTTTCATACACAATCTTATATTCAGGCAGTTCTTTGCCTGTGTAAATAACAAATAAATACAGCGCCTGTTTTCTATCTTTTAATAAATCCTGAAGTGGGTTTTTTTGCAGGCGATATGATTCTCTTGCTAGTCTTTTTATTCTGTTTCTGTCAACTGCTTTTTTGAAATTTTTGCTGCTTGCGCCAATTCCAAATTGAGTGGTGAATAGTGAATGGTGAATGGTGAATGGTTTGTTTAATATATAATAAACCCTGAACGGAAATGAGGCAAAGCTTTTTCCTTCTTTGAACAATTGCTCAATAAGCTTCCGGCTTTTCAGCCGTTCTTTTTTCCCCAAAGTAAATTGCTTTCTGATATAATCAGTTTAAAAAAATAGCCCCGGAAAAACCGGAGCTATAAAAATATATAATATCGAATAAAGCTTTGGCTATTTCAATTTTGATTCGTCGGAAACAGTAAGTTTATTGCGGCCTTTTTTGCGGCGGCTTGCCAGCACTTTTCGGCCATTAGCTGTTTGCATGCGCTTGCGGAAACCGTGAACGGTTTTGCGCCTGCGCCTATGCGGTTGAAATGTACGTTTCATTTTTTTGCTTTTAAATGCCTGTGGAGAAACAGGCGGTTATCAATTCATGCCAGAGCCACCATGCTCATAGCCGTGAAAGGTCGGCAAAGGTAACAGAATAATCTTAGATTTTTAATGTAAAAGCAAAAAATTTCTAAAGCTCAATATGTTTTGATTTCACCTTTTTGCCATAAAAAATCGTGGCGTGGTTATCGAAATCTTCATTGGAATCAGTCGTGTAGAAATCAATATAGCCGTTCTTGCTTAAGCTGTTCTCAATTTCAGGGTGATGCTTTAAATAATCAGCAAGGCTGTTGGCTACAATTTCGCCTTGCGAAATAATAGAAATATTCGTGGGGAGATTTTGGATAATTTTATTTCTTAATAAAGGATAATGAGTGCATGCGAGCAAAATGGTATCAATCGAATCGTTTTTTTTCAGAAGGTTATCCAAATATTCTTTTACGAAATAATCGGCGCCATCATCATTATGTTCATTGTTTTCAATTAAAGGCACCCACATGGGGCAAGCCTGTTGCGCAACATTTACCTGAGGGAAAAATTTATTTATTTCAACAAGATAAGATTCTGACTGAACTGTTCCGTTGGTTGCTAAAATGCCAACATTATTTGTTTTGGTAAAATTTCCGATGACTTCTGTTGTCGGCCTGATAACGCCAAGCACCCTTTTTTCAGGATCAATTTTTGGCAGGTCGTTTTGTTGAATGGTTCTTAAAGCTTTTGCGGATGCTGTGTTGCAAGCCAATATTACCAACGGGCAATTCATCTTAAAAAACCACTGCACACATTCTAACGTGTATCTATATACGCTTTCGAAAGACCTTGTGCCGTAAGGCGCACGTGCATTATCGCCTAAATAAATATAGTCATACCCCGGAAGCTTTGCCGCTATTTCTTTTAAAACGGTTAAGCCGCCATAGCCTGAATCGAACACGCCAATTGGTTGAGAAGAATGCATTCTGCAAAAATAAAAAACGCCCCGCAAAAATGCAGGGCGATTAAATATTATAATATTACTGGTTTATTTAAGATTCAATTTCTTTTTCACCAAAGGCAATAAATCATCAGCAATAGGGTATGCATACAAAGCTTCTTTCTGAATTACATACGTGTAGCCATTTTCTTTTGCTACAGCTTGTATGGCATCCATTGCCTTTTTCTGCACAGGTGCTAAAAGTTCCTGCTGTTTTTGTTGCATTTGGTCGCTTGCCTGCTGTTGAAAACCTTGCACCCTAGTGTACAATTCAACCAAAGTCTTCCTTTTCAGTTCAAGCACTGCTTTGGTATATTTAAGCGTGTCTTTTGTAGAGAGGAGGCTATCTTGTTCGCTGAATTCTTTTTTCAGCTCTTCGTATTGTTGCCCCAATGCGTTTCTGAAATCAACCATTGAGGTATCGGCTTTTTTATATTCGGGCATCGACGGCATAAATTCAGCCACGCTGACATAACCAATTTTCGTTTGTGCATTCACGTTGTTTTTTGCCGCCAAAAGAATGATGGCTGCCATCACGATTGAAACAATCTTTTTCATTTTTTTTAATGTTTGTTTTTAATACAACATGCAGAGCTTAGGGCTTTCTCATGTTTGTTTTTTATTCAGATATAAATAGAGGGTTACAAATTTAATTTTGTAACCAACGATTATTTTATTCCTAATTCCTTCAGCACATCCTCACTCTTATCCAATTTTGGGTCGGCAAAGATAACGGTAATTCCTTCACTTTTATCTAAAATAAAATCATACATACGGCTAATGGCAATTTTTTGGATGGCATTGTAAACCTTGTCCTGAATGGGTTTGACAAGTTCCTGCCTCTTTTTGAATAAATCTCCCTCAAAGCCAAAGCGTTTGCGCTGAAGGTCGCGCACTTCTTTTTCTCTGTTAAACAATTCATCCTCTCTTTTCTTTTTCAAATCATCGCTAAGCATCACTTGTTCAGCTTCAAAATCCTTATACATTTTTCGAAAGGGTTTCTTGTTTATCGTCAATTTCTTTTTGCCATTGCTCGCTGATCTGATCCAGCTTTTTCTGCGCGTCGTGTATATTCAGGCATTTTATCAGAATATATTTGGTATCCACGACGGCATAACGCTGAGCAATGCCAAGCGATGCAAAAGCGTAACAAATGCAAATAGAACCAGGAGAAGCTTTTTTCATAATTGTTTTAATGCTTGTGGGAATTTAGCAATTATTCCGGTTCAACACCCAGCATAAAGGTAAAGCGGAACCTTCGCGTTTTTAATGCGAACCATTTTGTATCCTGTCAAGCCCAATGCCATAATCAAATCCAAGCAACCCGAACATCGGCAGGAAGAACCGCAAACCCACGCCGACATCTCTGCGCAACTGGAAGGGGTTATAATCCTGATAATTGATACCATCCATTGGCCGCTTCAAAAAATGCTTCTCCGTAAATGGTGCTGCTTGGGTTGGTGACAAATGGATAACGCATTTCCAGTGTATATTTGTTGAACATGCACAAAAAATTGTTGGCTTGTTTGCGTGTTCCGGATTGACTTTACGGGTCGGAATTTTGATACACCGGATATCCGCGTTGCGAAATAATATCATATCCCAGCAATCCAAAGTTATTGGTCAACCCTGCATCGCCCAATTGGAAGCGTTCAAACGGAGAAAATCCAAGATGAGCTGTTATAGCGGCCCATGAAGCCATATTTAACAGATGCTTTCAATACAAACTGGCGGGTCTTGTCTGCCCCCATCGGCTTGCCAATAGGTATATACCATTCATTCGTAAATCTCCATTTATGATATTCCGGCAATTCAAAATTTTGCAATGTAGTGATCGTTGGATCAAATAATGAATACGGTGGCGTAAACTGAACGCTTAGCAACATATTCGAACCACTATGCGGGAAAATGGGCTGGTCGAGCGAATAGCGGCTCAAAGCTAATTTGAAGCTGAGATTTTTTGAGTTGCCGTTTCTAAAAGCGGTTGTGAAAAGGGAATAATTAGTCAAATCATATTGCACAAAATTCACAGAGTATGTCAGTGTAAAATAATCATCCGGCCATTTTAGCCTGTTGCCCAATGCTACAGTGATACCAACATTTTTCAATGAGTTGGTATCGCTGAATTTATAAGTGTTGGTTGAATAATTAAATCCACCGGTTCTGAAAACGCTTCTATATAAGCTTACTGTAAGAGAATTATTTTTCTTTCCACCAAACCAGGGCTCAGTAAAAGACGCATTGTAAGATTGATAAGCTTTCCCATTAGATTGTATTCGCAGGCTCAGCTTTTGCCCGTCGCCCGTTGGTAATGGATCCCATGCAGATTTTTTCCAAATTTGTTTGATGGAAAAGTTATTGAAAGAAATCCCAACCGTTCCTGTTAAGCCAATGCCGCCGCCCCAGCCTGCGGAAAATTCCAGTTGATCGGATGATTTTTCTTCAACGCTCCAGTTAATGTCAACGGTTCCATCTTCCTGATTCGGTACCGGGTTCGGTATTACTTTTTCCTGGTTAAAAAAACCAAGGTTCACAATTTCGCGCTGTGAGCGAATCAATTCTGTTCGGCTGAATTTTTCGCCGGGTATTGTGCGAAGCTCGCGCCTGATGACGTATTCTTTTGTTTTTTCATTGCCCGTAATAGTAACATTTTTGATTGTTGCCTGAGGGCCTTCTACAATCCGTATTTCAAAATCAATCGTATCGTTATATACTGCTGTTTCAACGGGATCAATACGGAAGAAAAGATAGCCATCATCCTGGTACAACTGGCTTATATCGCCACCTTCCGCACTAACCTGCTTGCCTAATTTTTTATTAAGCACATCAAGATTATAAATATCTCCTTTTTTTATTCCAAGTATAACGGTGAGGATCGAATCGGAATATTTTGTATTTCCTTTCCAGCTTACATTCCCAAAACGATATTTATGGCCTTCATCTACTTTGATGTCGATATCCATTTGGCCTTTTTTGTTGTAATACTGCGTATCTGCAACAATGGTGGCATCGCGGTAGCCTAAAGAGTTGTAGTATTCGATGATGTGCTCTTTATCGTCAGAATATTTTTTTGCATTGAATTTGGAGCCGCTAAAAAGCTTAAACCTGAAATAAGGGTCAAGCAGTTCTTTTGTTTGTGTGAAAGATAAAAATCCCCAATTATAAACATACGCTTTAAAGTCTATCGATTTTCTCGGCCCGTAAGTGCTTGAGTCATGAACAGGAAAGAGAGTGATATGTGTAAGCTCTTTGGTATCTTTTAATTGTTTCTTCAGCTTGCTTTCTGAAGCCGCCTCATTGCCAAAGAAGCTGATCTGGTTTATATGAACTTTTTGTCCTTTCAGTATAATAAAGGTGAGCGTTTCATAATTGGCGCTTGTGGCCTTCAACTCGCGTGTTTTAACGTAAGCATTTTGAAAGCCTTTGTCTGCATAATATCTCTGAATGGCGTCAATCGCAGAACGCTTCATATTTTCAGTAACAACGCGGCCTTTAATGAGGCCTGTTTTTGTTTGAAGGTCGTCTGACTCAGATTTTGTGGCGCCCTTAAAATCAAATTCCCTCAAACGCGGTTTTTCAGTAACATTTATTTCAAGATAAATATCGTTGCCATTGATTTTGGTAATATAAATGGCAACATTTGAAAACAGGTTCTGTTTCCATAAATTATTAATGGCTTTGCTGAAATTATCACCGCCGGGGATTACGACCTTATCACCAACATTTAGCGCAGATATTGAGGTAAGCAAAGACTCATCAAGATATTTTGTGCCGGTTATTTTTATGCCCGCGATTGTATATTCTTTTGATGTCTTAGAGTTATAGAGAGCCAACAATTCTGGGTCAACGGAAGCAGGATGCGTGGTATCGGTTACCTGAGCATGTGAAGTATTAGTAAGAAAAAGAGAAAGAAAAGAAACAAGAACACAAATCAGTAATCTTCGTAGCATCCAGTCGGTTTTTTAGTGGGGCAAATTAAGTTGATTTATGTAAAAGGGTTTGTTAAAAAACAGTCAGAATAAAGCTTTTGTGGGTTTAGTTTGTTATTCGGCCTTCGGTTCCAAATCTATTTGCTTCTGGATCTGGTCACTTGTTTTACCAAAGCGCCTTTCTCTTTGCTGAAAGTCGAGGATTGCTTTATACAATTCTTCTTTCCTAAAATCGGGCCATCGCACATTGGTGAAATATAATTCAGTATATGCAAGCTGATAAAGCAGAAAATTGCTGATCCTGTACTCTCCACTGGTCCTTATCATCAATTCAGGGTCTGGAAAATTCTTTGTGCACAGATATTCCGGCAATGTTTTTTGAGTAACCGATGATGGCTCAAGCCTGCCTGCTTTAACATCAACAGCTATATTCTTTATTGCTTCTGCAATTTCCCAACGGCTGCTATAGCTTAATGCCATTATTAAATTCAGGCCTGTATTTTTCGATGTTTGGTCTATCGCCTCACTTAATTCCATTCTTGCAAAATCAGGCAGCATGCTCACATCGCCAATTACATGAAGCCTGATATTATTTTTGTTGAGCGTTTCTACCTCTTTTTTAATGGTTTCAACCAGCAACTCCATTAAACCAGTCACTTCATCTTCCGGTCTGTCCCAGTTTTCCGTGGAGAAAGCATATAAAGTAAGATAACCAATACCAATCTCAGCACAGCCTTCCACAATTTCTCTTACGCTTTCAACACCATGATAATGCCCGAAAAGCCTGTCCTGGCCTCTTTCTTTTGCCCATCGCCCATTGCCGTCCATTATAATTGCAATGTGCCTGGGTAATTGATGCGCGTTTATTTTATCTTTTAAAGACAATTATCCTTCAATTTTTGAAGGCTGCGAAGGTAGGAAAAATTAAAAGAAGATAGACCGTTTTTGCTTTATTATTAGTGGCCTTCATTGTTGTCTCACTACTACCTTCCTGTGTTATTGTTGTGGTATTGTTGTGGTCTTCTTGTGTTCGGCCTTTAGCAAAACACAGCATGAACACAAGAAGACCACAGGAACACCCAAGAAAACTACTATAAACAGTATAATATGGCTATTTTGAATTAGCAATCGGGATAATTAATCAGTCAGCGTTTTGAAATATCTCTCAATTGTCCCAAAAACCTATCAAGCAATCTTCTGTTATCTGTCATTATTTCGGCGCTCGCGGCTAAGTTATTTCTGAAGAAAATTGTTTTATTATAGTTCGTTTGCAAACCCTCTTGCAAGTTCACTTTTATTAAAAAGCTATCTCTCACTGTTGGGATGTCTGAGATATAGTTCACGTCTCCATACAAATATCCAAATTCTGAACTGGGATAGCTTTCTACTCTTATCAACACTTTTTGTCCAGTTTTAATTTTTCCGAATCCGGTTTGCGAAACCGTCATTTGCCCATAATATTGGCTTTGTTCCGGCTGAATATAAAATAGTTCCTGATCGGTTGCCAGTAGCTGGTTATCCTGCAAAAAAGATATGAACAATACTTTTCCCGCTTGCGGGGCAACGACAATGTATTGTTGAAACCATGCTTCGGTTTTACTTTTAAGATCAAAAAACTCTGAACGGAATTTCTGCTCCTGATCAATGACATACTTTTCAAGGTCCATGATTTCTTTTCTTTTGTTGAGCGAAGCCATGTCATTATTTATTATCTGAGCTTTTGCCTGCTGGATGCTTTGTTCTTTATTAATAAGCTTGCTTTTATTTTGATTCAACTCAAGCGGCGCGATTACTTTATCCTCAGCTAAAGATTCGTTGGCTTTATATTCAATTTGTTGAAGCTCGTAGTCTTGTTTTATTAATTTGAATTGCTCATTTTCATTGGTTTTAATCGATGACAAATAATAGTTGTCTTTTAGCAATGCCTTTCGTTTTTGCTGATAATAACCATTCGATAGAATTTGTAAAGTCTCTTTCTGAACATTCTGAAAATCCTGATAAACAGTCTGAATTTCCCCAAGCTGATCAAAAATAGGGAGCGGGTCAGTTAACAAAATCTCAAAACTATCTTTAATGATGAATGGCTCTACTTCATTTATCCATTTTTGTAAAGCAATTACCTGTTCGTGTTTGGCAGTGCTTTGCAAAAAGGCCAACTGTTGCCCTTGTTTTACATCTTGTTCATTATCGACCAGTAATTTTTCGAGCTTGCCATCTGCTTTTGATACCACAAGTTTCGGTGCATTAATGGCAACTAATTTCATGGAGCCTTTAATAATGTCCGGATATTTTATGAACCATGTAAATGCCAGTAACAATAACAAGATAAAAAAGAATAAAGCGTTGCCTTTTCTTATTATCCAATGAGGCCTGTAACCAATTAATTCCTGAACTTCATCACTGATTAATTTATTGGATTGAGAAACGTTTTCGTTTGATGGCATAAAATATTTTGATAAAAATTTTCAAATTAAGTAGAGGAAATTTTACTCCCCCAATTCTAATTGATTTTTCACCAGCGTAAAATATTCTCCCTTTAAATTCACTAATTCCTGATGAGTTCCGCGTTCTGTAATAATTCCTTTATTCAGTACCACAATTTGGTGAGCATGTTTCACTGTGCTTAACCGGTGTGCAACCACGATAACTGTTTTGTTTTTGAAGAATGATGCAAGATTATCAATAATGATTCTTTCATTATTTGCATCAAGACTGTTTGTAGCCTCGTCAAAGAAAATAAATTCGGGATCCCGGTAAACCGCTCTGGCTATTAGTATACGTTGCTTCTGTCCCATGCTGATGCCATTTCCCTCTGCCCCAATTTTTGTGTTAAATCCCAATGGAAGGCTTTGAATAAACTCTTCAATGTTGGCCACCATCACTGCATGGTTCAATTTTCCCATATCCACTTTTTCTTCGCCTACTGCAATGTTCTTTGCAATGCTGTCAGAAAAAATAAAGCTTTCCTGCATCACTGCTCCGCAATTTGACCGCCATGTTTTGTGACTGATATTGGAGAGCCTCACCCCCGACCCCTCTCCTCGGGGAGAGGGGAGAAGAAGAATATCGCCTTTTTGCGGTTCGTAAAATTTCAACAAAAGTTTTAACAACGTTGTTTTTCCACTGCCGCTCACGCCAACTATTGCAGTTGTTTTTCCTTTAGGAATTTTCAGGTTGATATCTTTTAAAACAGGTTCATTGCCAGCACCTGAATAAGTGAAGCACACCTTACTAAATGATATTCCCGAATCATCAAAGTTGCTGACATAATTATTATTGTGGTTCTCAAAGACAGGAGATTGCAAATCATCATTTATTAAATAATTAGGATAGGCTGAAGACGTTCTGCCGCCAGCTAATTGTTTTGTGAATGTAGCAGGAAGCTCCTGTAATAAACTTTTATATTGAGGTTCTTCATCTTCTATTTTATGGATCTCATTCAATCTGTCCATGCTGATTTTTGCATTTTGCCAACTTTGAACAAATCCAATCATTTGTTCAATCGGGCTGTTCAGTTGACCAATGATATATTGAACAGCCAGCATAGTACCAAGTGTCATTTGTCCATCTATAACTGCTTTTGCAGAAAGAAAAGTGATGAAAATATTTTTCCCCTCATTAATAAATGACGCACCCGACTGCTGCCATTGGTTCAGTGCAAGCCCCTTCATATTCAGTTTGAATAATTTTGCCTGTAATCGCTCCCAGTTCCATCTCATCGGTTTTTCAACACCATTCAATTTTATTTCCTGCATGCCCTGGACTAATTGAATGGTGGCACTTTGTTCTTTTGATGCGATATCAAAGCGCTTGTAATCAAGCCTCCTTCTTCTTTTTAAAAAAACAATTACCCACAACGAGTACAAAATGCTTGCAGTGATGAAAACAGAAAAAATATACATATTGAAAACAGCAAGCACTACTGAAAAAATAATAAGATTAGCAAGTGAGAACAGGACATTAATAGAAGATCCGGTAAGAAAAGATTCGATGCGCTGGTGATCGTTCATTCTTTGTAAAATATCGCCTGTCTTTTTGCTATCGAAAAATGAAAGCGGTAGTTTCATCAGTTTTATCAAAAAATCAGTGAGAATGGAAATGTTGATACGTGTGCTGATGTGCAGCAAAATCCAGCTTCTTACAAAATCTGTGACGAGCCTGCCGATGACCAATGCAATTTGCGCTAGCAGCACAATATAAATAAAATGAATGTTGGCGGTGTTCACTCCAACATCTACTATACTCTGGGTGAGAAAAGGCAGTATCAATTGCAAGATGCTTGCTACGCCAAGACCAAGCATTAATTGAAAAACTAATTTTTTGTAAGGAAGGATGTAATTGAAAATATTTTTGAAGGCAAGGCCTTCTGAGCTTTTGATATCTGGAAGGTCATCGTCATTTTCGTAAAATTTTGGAGTAGGCTCCAATAATAAGGCGATACCTTCTTCTATTCCATTTTCGTCTTTATCGCTAATCCATCGTTGTAAAAATTCTTTTTTGGTGAATGTTGCTAATCCATGCGCAGGATCAGCAATATGTAACAAACTTTTTTTTGCTTTGCAAAGCACCACAAAATGATATTGGTTCCAATGCAATATGCATGGCAACAACGCATCGTTTGTCAATGCCTGATAATTTAATTTTGTTGCCTGCGTTCTGAAACCAATACTTTCAGCAGCTTCGCTGATGCCAAGCATATTAACTCCTTGTTTACCTATTTGTGATTTTTCCCTCAGTTCCTGTAACGAAAAATTTTTGCCATAATATTTTGCAATCATCTGTAGGCAGGTTGGCCCACAGTCCATGGAATCTGGTTGGCGAAAGAATGGGAAAGGCATAGCTATTCTACATCAATCTTTTTTTTTGTAAGTAATTTACCTGAAGAACTAAAAAAGCAAAACAAAAAGGTTCCCCTTTCCAAATAAATGTTTTGTGGATATGAACATTCATCTCCAAAAGAGCTTACATAAACGGGATTAAGTAATTAATATTTCCCGAGTTAATATATTCGTCATATGAATAAATTACTAGCAAAGTGTTTAAGTAAGTTGGAATACTATAATCCAGCAGGTTAATTTTTTTTAGCTTAAAAGGATATAAGCCGAGGAAATCTATTGTTTTAAAATAGGATCCAGGGAAATGGATTTGCATATCATACTTTAAAGGCGATTCATTTATAAAAGTATTTTTTCTGACTATTAGAAAGGGAAACGGGTATGAAATGTTTATATAATTAGTTCTATTCCCGTCTACTACATCTATGCAATATGGGTTTATACTAGTTCGTTCTTTAAAATACTGAACCATAGATATGAAAGATGGGTTGTCCATCTTTTTATAAATGTGGCTATACCCAGCTAAAACAATTTTCTTTATTGAGTCAGATTCTTTTGAAAAGGCTTTAATTAAATTTTCGGCTTGGATAGAATCTCGTTTGTTAAAGCTAGTATTGAATAATGTGGTGTCATCATAAGGTATCAATTCAAAACCCAAAGATTTTGCCTTGCGTAATAAAATTCCAAAAGTCGGCTCCTGAGTATAAAAGCCGGACTTTATTTGAGGGTATTTTTTATCATTCCCCCTATAAAAGAGTCCTTCTATCGCAAGTTGCTTATATCCCAACTTTTTTAAATGAGGTAAAATACTGATCAAAAATGCTCTCATCCTTACATCAACATGAGATTCATTAAAAAAAAGAATATTATTTTCCTCGGCTTTTTCTATAATAGCATTTTTTGCGTCAACAAAAGAAATAGAATCATCTTTCGCTAAATATTTAATCACACGTGGGTTTAATAAACTATCATAATAAAAGGCCTTTTCATAATTGCAAATAAATGTATTATATGTTGCAAGAAATTGGTACAGTATATTCCTCTCATATTTAGTCAATTCTTTATTGTCATACTTCTCAAGCTTACGAATAATATTATCATATTTTGAATAAACATTGATCGAACTATCCTCAAAATTTACATCAGAGAAATCTATATCATAGTCAGGTATTTCCAGTTTTACAGATTTCATAATCACTCTAGTTTCAGTTAGAAAAAGTTCTTTTTTCTGAGTTTTGCTTAAAATTATTGGGGGCACTTCGTAGCCAACATAAGAAGTGATATAATTAGCTTTAAAAAAAAAGCATAATATTTTGAGGAATGAACAACGTACTGAATAAAAATATCATCAGATTTATTATTCTCAATAACATATTCAAAAACTTTTGAGTTATTAATATAAAATGAATCTGTTAAGCTTCTAAGTTGAATAAAATAAGGAACATCAAAAGGGTTATTTTTAGATTCAATTATATAAAAACTATAGAATTGAGGAATATTGGTTTGTCCCCAAAGCAAAAGACTGTAAGGCTTTTGAATTTTGAAATTGAAATCATTTTTGAATTTTTTATAACCAACAGTAGTAGGCTTATAAAAAATATAATCTCCATAAAATTTTGCCTCGATTTGTTTCTCGGGAAATCGAACAATAGAATATCCATCAAAAGTTGGAAGTACATATTTGCACTCAATTGAGGTCGGTTTCGTTACTCTACATGCCAAGAAAAAGATAATGGCCAAAATTAAGCTAAACCCATTTCGCAGTGTAAGGATCATAATTGCATTTTTCAGGTTTGGAATAAATATTTTTTCTATCTTTTATAAAAACTCTACAATCAGGGCAGATATATCTAAACTCGCAATCTTTGCAGACCTCTATTTTGTCTTTGTTTAAAGCCCAAAATTTTTTGAACTCCTTCAGTTTTAATACTTCAAAAATTTTTTTTCTATTAAAACTGCCATATCCTTTATCCATGGAAGGGCAATTTTTAATTTCTCCGTTTACATCGATTGATATTTTTTTATTCAGACAAGTATTAAATGAAATCGCTTCAATAAAATGCCTTAAATCTGTAGAAAAAAATTTTGGCGAAACACAGCCACAATCATTGGCTGATTGAATTTTTTGAATTGAATAATTTACAAATCGTCCATTCTCACTAAAAAAATTTTCACGCTTCCCATTGAAAAGCATTATGCCGGTTATTCTGGGGTATTCTTGGAGAAGTAGTTTTATTTGAAACGGTTTGAAAAAATGTCCTTCGCTAATAATAACATCGACTGTTGTGAATGCAGTACTTTCTAACATCCTAACAACTCCATTTATGAAATCAATTGTTATCGATCCAAAAAATCTTATTTGAACTGCTTCGCAAAATATCTCATCAAGAAAGTGAAAAACCTCTTTTATATTATAATTAGAATTTTCATCGAGATCAATAATTGCGTTATTAATTAAGGAATAACTTTTATCATTTAATTCTATCTCAGGAAATAAATTAGGAGTTTTTGTAAAAAACCCATACTCTTTTTTCGCTAAAAACTGAAAATATTCGTCTATTTCTTTATTATATTCATTTTTGTAGAAATCATATATTTCTTTTATTGACAGACCCTTACAATTCGTTAGGATCTCATACAAAGAGTTTGGTATAAAAACAAAATCATTTCGTTGAGTATCGCAGATAATGCTCCTTTGGAATCCTTTTACAGGCATACAGCATGAATACAATAAAAAATAATGATTGTCATTTTTGAATGTTGTTTCTGGCATTTTTGAATTTTTTTGAAGAAAGTCTGGAAATAGGCTTGAAGTAAGCTTGCATAAATAAAATATTTGTTTGGTATCGAGAGGAGTGGATATAATTAATTTCGTGATTTTCATACGACTTTTCAGATTTCGAAACCTCTCCCATAAAAATATTTAAAGAAATGATTGCCTTTAATGTTTGCTCTTTCTTTATTACTTCATTGAATTTTTTCATTTTTTAATTTTGATAAATAATTAGCAATTATTTCTTCTAACCGATAATTACAAGGTTTTGATACCATCCCAAACTGACCGCAAGGGTTTACTTCAAGAAAAACATACTCATTTTTAATAGTGTATATCATATCAATTGAACCGGTTTCTATATTTAAATTTATCATTAATTGAGTCAATTTGTTTTCAATTTCTTTCGGTAATTTATAAGGCACATTTCGATTAGGTTTAGTCCAGTTATATTTTCTGAAATCCTCTTTTGTTTGAGTATCGTTTTGAGAAAATATTATCATTGAATAAAATAATTTGTCAATATAAAAAATTCGAATCTCATATTCTTTTTCTTGTCTTTCTTGTATTAATGAGGGCATATAAATTTCAGGAATGTTATCTACTATATCTTCAAAAATTGAAGTTGTATACATTGTTACAAAATGCTGTGGTAAAACAAAGCTGTGGCAATCTTTCAATGACTTAGTAATCATATTGTGATTTTGCAATGCTTTCATCAAACCTTCTTTTGAATTCACTATAGTAGTGTACGGAATCTTCAACCCCACTTTTACTGCATGAGATAATACATTGATTTTGTCAGGTTCCGCATAAGTTGGTTTCATAAACCATTTCTTATTCCTTAGTGAAAGAAGGATTAAATTCAAGGCTCCGAAATATTCGCTTTTGATTTGTTGAATTAGGCTGCCGCCATACTTTTTATGCAGTAAATTAAAATTAGGGATGGCTGAATAATAACCAAATTTTCTAAGCCATACAATTGAAATATCATTAGAATGAAGATTGCCTCTTTCTGTTTTAATGTTGAAAAATAAATCTTCATTTTCATTTAATTGAAAATGAAATTCATATTTAAGAATATCATTATCATTTAATCGAAAAAAAATCTCATTATTATGATATAACCAATTAATTACATCATTTGTCGAAGCATCTCCATCAGTGCTGAGTATTAAAATCATTTCAAATTATTATTTATTGGTATGAAATGCAGTTGCTCAGAAATATATGAAAAGGACTATCCAATTTAATTGAATAGCCCTTGAACTAACTAAAACTTAATTCACACCATCAATGCCATCATTTGAGCTTCCGGGGGCATCAGTTTGATTTCCACTTGGTGTTACTGTAATTGTAGGCAGGGTTTGCGTAACCTTACTGCCGCCAACTATTTTTACTAATTCTTTTGCCTCAAGAGTTTTGAACTTTTGATTTGATAATTTTTCCATTTTTTATAATTTTTAAAATATAGCCTCATTTTTCAGCTTCGGCTATTGCTTATTCTGCTAATTAAGGAGCAGACACCTTTTGTTGGCCAACTTGTTTTTAATATTTTGAATTATTCATTTTTTAGATAAATAAATTGTTGTGTAGTTTTCAAATTAATCAATGAATTTCTCCATTAAAATAATACGAAACACATGTGCATGGTTATACTTTATAACCAACTTGAAAATATATTTTCACAATAAATGAACTTTAATCAGCAAGGACCTTGGCGTGGCTTTATAGCATCAGTTATGACAATATCAATAAACGATTGTTTCAACAATATTTCGCGATCATCTGTAGGCATGTGGCCCGCAGTCCATGGAATCGGGTTGGCGGTAGAATAGAAAAGGCTTCATAATTTTTTCTCTAAAATTTACTACAATTACATTTTTTCTAAAATAATTATTCATAACCAGTCAGCAGGCAGTGGATAATCAAGTTGTTCCCATAAAAATTAATTCTACATGCCCAAAGAATAGATAACCAACAAAGGTTTGCGTAAAAAACAAAAAAAGTTGCTAAGTCAGAATTTGACAGTACTCTTTGAACTCTCTTTCTGTAATGCAACCATAAGCTCATCCGCGGTATTGACGACTTTTACTATGAACCCTTCTTTATTAATTATTAGATGTGTTGGAAACATCGATATTTTTAAATTATTTAAAATAAAATCTTCTTGATTAGGCACTACCGCATAGTTAAAAGTCGTTCTTGCCAAAAATGAGCTGAGATCTTCTTTTTTGTCAAAAGCCAGACTCACAAATTGAATGTCTTTGCGTGACTTGTCTTTTTTACCAATTCATTCAATATTGGTATTTCTTCATTGCAGGCTTGACATTTTATGAACCAGCATTTTAAAATTAATATTTTCCCTGTAGTTGTATTTTTATTATAGATATTTCCATTTAGATCCACAACATCAAAATTTGGCAATTCTTTTCCCTCCATTTTGAAATGCATATATTCCAATTCGCCGAAGTCTTTGATTACACCCCGAATATCTTCATTCACGGATGAGTCTAATTTATATAGTTCGTATTGAGCCAAAGAATCTTTGGATATTAGTTTTAATGGCAAATAATTTCCAACCGATAATAATTTTAGGAATTGTTCTTTACTTATCTCATTCAAACCTGAATCGAATGCTGTGAAATTTTCTGATAACCGTAAATAATCTCTATTATAAACTTGCCAGTTTCGAATACTTTTTAAAATTGTTGCAGGCTCTATAATCCAGAGCTTTCCCTTTGAGGTTTCAGAACATGAAGAGTAAACGATGGCTGTTATTAATACAGATATAATTATTTTATTCATAAATTAAGTGCAAACTGAAAATAATTAAGGTTATCAACTCATCGAAATCTTCAAGGTATGAAATGCCTTTTTGGATAACTTCAAGCAATGGCTATTGATATTTTTAAAATAAATCATTTAGCAAAACTTAAGTAACGAGCTAACGCATCTCAACAGTTAAGTGCGTCAACTCGTTAATTTATGCTTACACCAGCAACTTACTATGTGTGAACCAGAACTACATGAAGCTGAACATCCCGTGCAGACTGTTACGCAAGCGCTACAAGCATTGTTTGAGTCATTACAGCATTTCAGAGAAGAAGCAAAGTTCCCAGCCATAATTTTTTTCATCTCAACCTTGCTCAATTGCTTTGCGTTAGCAATACTTAACTTTTTCATTTTTTAAAATTATTAATCAGCCTACTCTTTTCTAAAGGTTTTCGGCTTCCCCTTTTCTTTGGCCAAAGAAATTTTTATAAAATATTTTCAGTTCTTCTATCCATTATTTTCCGGCTTTTACAAAAAGCCGATCTTTAAAGCATACTTTAATATTTGCCACTATAAAACTCTACAATAAAATAATATCACCAATCAAGTTCATGGTTATACTTTATAACCTTACCCCTGAAAACTGAAGGGGTGTAGGCATGTGTGCCTCCAGTCAATAGAATTGAGTTGTTTTATGAAAGGAAAGATATAATTCTGCTGTTATGACTTGTGAGCCATTTTTTTCTTTATCAAATCTTTTAATCTTTTAAAACCATCCGTACCTGTATCTCGAAAGATTATTTTGCCAGTTGGGTCAATAAGAATTAAAGTTGGGTATGAAGATATTCTATATGCTTTTGCGATTCCTGCTATTGGAGCTATTTTGCCGCCTGTCTCAAACAAATTAAACCAACTCATATTGTTTTCGGCAATATATTTACTAACAAGGTCAATATTTTTGTCATAAGCAATACTTACAAAATCAATTTGTGCATTGTACAAACGATGAAGGTTTACTAATTCGGGCGTGATTTCTTTACACGGAATGCACCATGTGCCCCAAAAATCCAGTAAAACATACTTTTTCCCTAAGCTATTTTTATTTGAAAAAGTATTCGCTATTCGCTATGTTAATTCCGTTTATCGGCATTGCTTGAAAATTTTTCTGATACCCTACTGCGGCTTGTTTCAGTTTTAAATATTCAAAATACAAGCTATCTCCACTTGGCGTTATCTTCAAAAAATGGATATATCCGAAATGATTGTCAACGTGAACAGTATCGCCAATTAAATAACTGTTGTTAAAGCCTTTTTTTAAATGAAGCTTACCATCAACATAGGGATAGATTTCTGTGTTCTCTGGGCTGAACGACTTATTAATCATATCGCTATTATTTATTTTGAAAGAAAGCAGAACGCCTTTTTCTAAAACAAATGTTCCTTCCTTAAAGTCATTTCTCATTTTCACTTCCATGTAACAACGATTAAGCTCAGGGCTTGAGACAGTATACAAGCGAGGTTCTTTCAAGTTAGGCAAAACATATATTGTTGCTTTATCAATTTGTCTTATGACTTTATCATAAAATTGAATATTACTCACCCTGATAAATTTTGGCTCTTTGATTTTAAAAAAAGATTCATTGAAAACCTTATCGTTGGTAAAATCGTTATTGTTATCTGAATCTATTATAATGACTTTCTTTCCAAGATCATTCTTTCCGGTCAAAATATTAATTGATTCGTGGAGATAAACTCCTGCAAAGTCATAGCTGTCCGAGTTCTTAAATTTTGATGTAAGAAACGAGTCTTTTAATAAACCTATTTTATACAAATAATACCTATTCTGAGAGGGCTGAAGATGCAGGCTCAACAAGCACAAATCAGATAAGCCTTCAGGTATTTTTGCATGTTGGATTTGATAATTTTCATTATAGAGGGTACTTAGTTCTATATTAACTGGAAATGGAGAATATTTATAGCTTACGCTTTCTAAATGTATCCTATACTGAGGAAAACTATGCTGGGCAGGCATCCGGTCAAGGAAAATAAAAAAAAGAGAAACAAAAAAACCAAGTTTCTTTTTATACATCAATCGCGTTTTAAATTATACAATGATTATAAGTATTAATATTAGAAAAGCAATCTCTTCGTTTCCAAAGAGATTGCTTTTGTTAGTCAACCACATAGTGAAAGAATTTTTAAATAACAAAGAATAGTTCTAATTTTCATTATATCTCAAAATTCTTTATCTTCTGTTTAGCTTACTAACAAGATAACTTATCATATTATCACTAAGTTTTGGGGCATTTAGCTTCTCCATTAGAAGATGAACAGCCAAAACCATCAGACGCTGTACAGTTATCTCCGGTGCATGAAACACTTACCCCGTTTGAGCACGTTGCGGAACAAGTCGCAAGAGGAGTTATCTTTCCTCCTAAAATCAATCTTTGCTCTGATCGATTCAGCAGCCTTCCTAAGCCTTGATTTTTTTTCATTTTTTTAAATTTAAATTGTTTAAATTATCCCTACTCTTTTCTAAAGGTTTTCGGCTTCCCCTTTTTCTTTGGCCAAAGAAAATTTTTATAAAATATTTTTCAATCACCTGTGGGCAGGTATGGTCCACAGTCCATGGAATCGAGTTGGTGGTAGAATGGGAATGGCATTATTGTCTAAGAATTGAATCTAATAAGAGAATTAATTCTGGGTTGCTTGGGCGAGGTACATTTGAATTAACTAGTTTGCCATTCTTGTCAATAAGAAAATATCTAGGTATTTCTGTAATCTTATAATGTTCAGCGAATGAAGAATTAAATCCTCCAGCTAATAAATAAGAGTTGCTAAACATGATATCGTTATGATTTTTGCAAATCATTTTCCATGCATTCTTGTCATTGTCAAGACTTACAAAAATAAATTGAACCGAATCATTATATTTCTTGATGAGAGATGGATAGTATTTTAATTCATCCATGCAAGGCAGGCACCAGCTTGCCCAAAAATCGATTATTGTTACTTTTTCATTTTGTTTGAACAAGATGCTATCCATTTGGAACATTTGATCACTATAACCTAAAACCACGCTTTTGTTTAAAGCAAGGTTAGTGGATTGCTTTTTTATTTGGTAATAATATTTTGCTTCTTGTTTAACAGCTGTATCGTCAATATATTGATCTAGCATTTCTACGAATTTTTTTTCAGTGAATTTGTCCATACTATCAATAATAATTTTGCTTTTTATATATTGTTTGGCAACAGCATCTATTGTGTCCTTATTTATCACAGATATTTTTCGGGCAATCGAAATATTATTGCCCATATTTATTGTTGCTGCATAGAAATAGGGAAATATAAATGGGGCGGTCTGGCTGAAAGGAATTTTTTTTGAGATGCTTGTTAAAATATGGGGGTAGAAATAGGTCAAACTATCCTTGTACGAAAATTTGAATTCCCCCCCATAAGGAGCTACTAAGGATGAAAAATAAAATGCATCTGTATACGAGATCATTTCATTTTTCTCCTTATCGGTTAAAAACCCAAAATTCATAATCTCTTTTTTAGCACTCTCTTCTAAAAGCAAACAGTGCTTTCGATAACTAATAAAAGTTTCATAATAAGATTTGCTTTTTGCAAAACTTACCCATCTTAACTGAAATTTTTTGTCATAAAGTTTTTGAAGGGCTAAATTAATTTTTGCATCTATCCCAATGGTCTTGACAGATCCATTTTCAATAAAAATCAAAGTGTCAGAACCTGATATTTTATAAAAGTGTTGAGAGTCATCGGCAACTATTAAAAAGGTAGGTAGTGTGTTTAATATTAACAAAAAAGGTTTGTTTTGAGTTATATGCAATGGAATGCCTTTGTAAAAAATGTCGTGGTAATATAAATTTAGCAAATGCCCAGTTTTGTTGATGATGGTTAAACTGCAGCTATCATTGACAATTTTAGCGTTTAAGCTGATAATAGTACCAAAGAAAAAAAGAAAAAAAGACGATATTTTTTTCATAAAATGTATTCGATTAATTAAATCACCTGCCATAGTTTCAACTATAGCAGGTGATTTAGACTTTACGCCTATGTTTTTGGACAACTTGCACAACACCAGTACCCCATTGTTTGGGCACCTTGTTGAGCCTGTGCTTGAGATAAACCACAGGATGATTCTGACCAATCGCCAGAATGTGCACAGCAAGACCCTCCACCAGCAATTTTCTTTTGTTCAATTTTGCTAAGGTTTCTACCTAAGTTTTCAATCTTTTTCATAACTGAAAATTTAAAATTGTTTAATTGTGCCTACTCTTTTCTAAAGGTTTTCGGCTTCCCCTTTTGTTTGGCCAAGACAATTTTTATAAAATATTTTTCAATTCTCCAACATTGTAGTTTTCCGGCAGGCGATGCCCGTTCACAAAAATGGTAGGCGTGTGTGTTATCTCTGCTTCTTCACACCATTTGCTCATGGTTTCAATCTTCGCATCTTGCTGTTTTATTTCGCCGTTCATGGGATATTTTGTCGCGAACTTTTCATAATTTTTTTGTTCACCTAGGTACCAGTCATCCAAAGATTGTTGGGTTTTTGCTAGATTGCCATGCGCTGCGATGGCAAGCAAATGCCTCGTGACAATTGCGCCTTTGTCATGCTCATGATTTCTCGATGTGAAAATAATTTTCAATTGCACATCTTTGTTATGCTTAATTATTTCTTCAAGCTCAGGGTGTGATTTCGCACAAGGGCCGCAATAAGGGTTACACACTTTTATGATTGTGTTGGCTGCATCAGGGTTGCCGATGCTAATGCCAAGATGCTGCCATCCGTCAGGAGCTTTTGGCTGTTCTTGCAAAAGGCTATTGAATATTTCGGGGTTATATTGAAGCCGTTTATAGGCTGATAAATATAAGTCAGCATCTTTGGCTTTTGCAAACATTGGCTTTATGGCATACCACAATATGATGGGAAGCAAAATGCAGAACGCAAAACGCAGAATACCTAATGCCAAGTCATCTAATGAAAATGAAAACCGATAAGGATGCGACCAAAAATTGATAATACCCCAGAGCAATTCCAAAAAGAGGATAGCCTGCACCGTTAGGCAAAGTGGGCACCATTGCTTCACAACCTTCCACTGATAATAAATGCTGAATAATATATATGGTGCTGCGAACGCATTTGCCAACGCAATCAAAAATATTTTATCTACAAATGATGCGGAGGGGGCTAACAGGAGCAATGTTGTTGAGGCAAAATAAAAAAAACCAATCTCTCCCCAACTTATGCCCATAATTTTTGCCCCTTTGCTACCAAGCACTGCATCGCAATTGGCATGGCCGCCGGCACTGCACAAATTTTTCACAAAAGCATTGCTCTTGTCAGTTTCATAAACAAGCAACATGATTGCAACAGCAGTGCCTGCCAATTTTAATAATGCAATCGTACCAAAAGCTAAATAATCATTCGAGCCGATATTTGCTGCAAGCGCAATGATAATGAGCGCCGCCAATGCAGAATACCATGCTATCTTTTTGGTTTTTAATTTTCTTTCTTCTTTAAGCTCTTCCGCATAGCCTGTTTCCCCGCTTTGCTCATCCGGCTCTGCCACCCAAATAATATTCTGGTATCTTTCTAAAAATTCTTCTTTAGAAATAGTTTGAGTGTTTTTGCTTTTGTGCAAAAAATTTACGGTGTTATTGCTCATGCCTGTAACGAGCACAAAATCTTTCCCGATGCCTGGCATGTTTACAAAAGCAACAAAAGGAGCTTCAAGCTGACCGAAATTTTCTTTAGTCACTTCAAAAGCATTGTTATTGATTTTGTATCTGCTGAATGTGTCGCTGAGGCTTAGCAAGCTTGGGTAATAGGGGTTCTCCTCAATATTCTTCTGAGCGTTTGTTACTGTAACTTTTGCCTGGAGCAATTGTAGATAATAGCCGGCAATATTTTTAAGGCTGGTATTGAAGCTTTGAGCCATGATAGGATGGTTTAAAAATTAATGGCTCATAAAAGTCTTGCTTTAAATAATACGAAACATCTCGTGCATGGTTATACTTTATAACCAAAAGGTAAATTAACTGACATTTATAAAATCCAACACAAGATGATATTGGTGATGAAATTATTTTCAGTTAATTTCATAAAGATTAAACCTAATCCTCATGTGCACAGGAGAAACTTTAAAGCATTTGCGGCTTTTGAAAGACTTGAGCCAAAAGGAATCGCAAAAAAACTAGGCATATCCCAGCCAGCTTATTCCAAATTGGAGAAAAGAAAAAAAGTAAACCCTGAACAGCTTAAGAAAATAATGGATATTTTAAAATGCTCGAGTGATGAAATAAATGTAGTAAAAAAAGTACAGCATTAAAAAAGTCCTATGGTTTCACCGTTGGGCATTTGTAAGAAGTAAGATTTATTGAAACCATCAGCTCGGCTGTTACATAGCTATCGTTTTGATTTGAATAGCCACGCTGGCGGCCGGCAACACCGATGGGCGTTCCATAAACATAGGATCTGTCCTGCAAAATTCCCGCAAGCGAAGGTTGGCCGTTCGGCAATGCAGGAAACGTGGCTGCCCCGGCATAAGTTCCGCTTACATCATCAATATAATCTGTTGTTGTAAACCGATAAACAATTTCAAAACCCAGGTTCACTTTTGAGTTCAGGCTGTATTTGTAGCCGACGCCAATCGGAAAACATGCGGCCAAACTGCCATAAGTTTTCCTGTTCGGATATGCTGCTGAGCCCTGGCCTTCTGTGCCCAATGGGCGCAAATACACTTTTTGGCCTTGGTAGTAGGTGTATGGATCATAATTAAAAACACCTATGCCAAAAGTTATATAGGGTGTATAGCGTTTGTAAAGGTCACCCGGAATATATTTGAAAAAATTAAAATCTCCCTGCGCTGTGAATTCATAAATGTTAGTGTTAAAGCTCAGGTTGCGGGTGTGCATAAAGGTGTTGTACGAATTATAAATATCAGAATAGCCAAGCTGAGCAAAATTAGCGCTAAGCCTTACCGCAATATATTCACCAAATTGTTTTCTGGCATAAACACCAAAGGCAACTTTCGGGCGGTTCACTCTTAACTTCGGGTTCAGGTCGCCAAAATAATGAGCAGCACCTGCCGAAATACCAACTTCACCTTCCTGAACAGTGCTTTGCTGCTGAGAAATTGCATTAAGTGATAAAACAAAAAAAGGAATTGCCAACAGAATAAATCTCTTACTTACCATCATAAAAAGTGTTATGCTTTGAGTAAACGTAATTAAAATGTTTTTCTTTTGTTCGGGTCTTTAATTTCTCGCATCCAGCCCCCATGAAAGCTTATTTCTAAGTGTTTGAAGGAAATTGTTCTCGTTCAATCGCACAAGGCTTATATTGAAAGATTCCTGCCGCACCGCCAACTGAACATTTTTATCAACAATTTCGCGGCGCGCATCAAGTGAGCAAATAAACTGTTCGGACCTGCCCTCAATTTCGAATGATATGATATTGTTATCCGGAACTATTATTGGCCTCACATTTAAATTGTGCGGCGCCACGGGAGTGATCACAAAACTGGAAGACTCTGGAAAAACAACCGGGCCGCCACAGCTTAATGAGTAACCGGTTAAGCCGGTGGGCGTGGAAACAATAAGGCCGTCTGACCAATAGGTATTCAGAAATTCCCCGTTGAGATAAGTATGAATTTTTATCATCGGGGAAGTATCCGTTTTGTGAATGGCGAACTCATTCAGTGCATAAGGGACTTTTCCGAATAATGGTTTGTTTGAATCAAGATGGATCAAAGTTCTTTTGTCAACTACAAAGGTGCGATTCACCAAAGACAGGACTGCCGTTTTTAAATCTTCCTTTCCGATGCTTGCCAAAAAGCCCAACCGCCCAAAATTTATGCCCATTACGGGTATGTTTTTGTCTCGGACAAGCGAAAGCGTATCCAGCAAAGTGCCGTCACCACCGAGGCTTATAATGAAATCAATAGAAGCATTCAGGTCTTTCGATTCGCTGAAGCTTGAAATATTTGATGGCAGCACGAACTCCGAACGAATTTTTTCCAAAAAAGGGTGATAAATAACAGGCTCAATGTGCTGCTTTGCCAACTCGTCGAACAAATGCTGGATCTCATTCCTTTGTTCATAATCTATAACACGGCTATAAATAGCTATTTTCATTCATGAAATTTAAATATTGATTGGCATGCAATCAAAAATCATTATGGATGTGTAAAAATAATCCGTTTTGGTGTAATTGATTAAAACTGTATTCAATACGGAAAACAAAATCGTAAGAAGTGACAATGTCAATGCCTACTCCTTCTGTGTAAAGCATTTGATTGGATAACGTATTTGTCGGGTCTGGATTGTTGTTATAAACGTACCCAACATCGCTGAATGCCTTTGCCATTACTCTAAATGGCACACGGTACAATCCAAGAAACGGGATCTTTATGGGCAAGCTAAAATTAAAAACCTCACGCAAAACGGCATTCCGCGCAGCCAATCCGCCCACACCATCAACCACATATTCTTCAAGCCCGC
This sequence comes from uncultured Bacteroidota bacterium, assembly GCA_963718975.1. Classification (GTDB taxonomy): domain Bacteria; phylum Bacteroidota; class Bacteroidia; order Chitinophagales; family Chitinophagaceae; genus Puia. The sequence continues at coordinate 252,224 of CAVRBD010000003.1, forward strand.
GCAAATAAAAATTTCCATAGCCAAAAAGCTGCTGGTTATAAAATGGCTGATTCAGTGGCAACTTAAGTGTTCCCATATTCTGAGTAACAAAATATGTTTTATAAGCTATTTTCCAGCTTTCCGAGCTTTGTGCATAAAGCTGCCACATGTTCATATCTGAAGTAATGCCTCTTTTCACAAACACAAGATTTGCTGCCACACCTTTTAGTGGATAGGCAACATAATCAACGTTTGTATAATCCATCTGATAAGAAGCTTCGGGATAAAAAATCTGCCTTCTGCCATTATTGAAATAATCAGGGTTATAAACAGTAACAGCACTGTCAATTCTAAGGCTCGCAAAATTTAGCCTGAATGTGTGTTTGGTTTTAAGAGCCGGCCTGTAATAATACCTCAATGATAAACTGTATTGCTCGCTCAAATATTTTCCTGCATAGCTAATAGTATCTGAATTAATAAAATATTGCTGATTGTTTTTAGTGATCGGGTCAAATTGGTTGCTGGCACTGTAAATAATACTGAAGCCGCCGGACTCTTCGGCAATACGTCTTGCTGGAGTTGCAAGAGATAGCGATGAAGCTGATCCAACACCTTCTTCGACACCCGCTGCCGTAGCGCCAACCGTTGTTCGGCCGTCAAGGCCAGCGCCTTGGCCCGCTCCTCCACCGCATAAAAACGCGCGATTAAGTGCAAGGCCCGGCCCATACGCGCCTCATCGCTGTCGAGCGCTTTGAAAAAATAGCGCCGTGCATGCATCCAACAACCGACTTCGATCATGCCGCGCGCCTCTTGGAAAAAGGCGTCGTAGACCGCATAGGCATCGGCTTGCAAATATCCTTCATACTCTTCTAAGAATTTCGCCGGTCCGGCTCGGCCCCGTGTCGGCGTGTAATCGTAGACAATCAACGGATGATCTCTGTCGCCCACATACGGCCAAATGCGTCCGTTGCGGGCAAAGGGCAATTTCCGGTCCAGCACTTTCACGCTGGTATCGTCGGTGCCGATCACTTTACTCTCCCACAGTTCCTTTTTCATGAACTGATAGAGCGGAGCGAGCAACGCAGCGCTCTGTGCTAGCCAGCCCCCCATGGTTTTGCGTGAAATATCGATACCGTGCCGCGCGAACATCTTCTCTTGCCGGTGCAGCGGTTGATGATCGGCCCATTTCGCCACAATCACCTGCGCCAGTAAACTCGCGCCCGCCGTGCTTTTCTCAATCGGCTGCGGTGGCTTCGTGGCCGTCTTCACCGTGCAGTGGCAGGCGTACTTCAGGCACACATCCTGAATCACCTTCATGGAGGCCGGAATGTATTCGTAGCGCTCGCTGATTTCTTCAGAGATCAGGTGCAGATCCTGGCCGCAACCTTCACAATGCTTTTCGGCTTCGGCTAAATCATGCACTACCAGTTCACGCTTTAAGTGGCGCGCCAGCGGCTGACGGCCGCGCGCCTTCTTTTCGCCGGGTAAATTCGTGGGTTGCCCTGACGCGCTGTCCAGATCGTCATCACTGTCGTCGGCGTCTTTGGCCGTCTCGTTCTCTGCCTTCCACGCGGCTTCAAACAGTGCCAGTTGTTCTTTCGATAACTGCTCGCTCTTGCGGTTGTGCTGCGCTTCCAGTAACTCACGCAAAAGGTTCTGATACTTGTTCTGCTCCGTGAGAGAGCGGTCCAGTTGCTCGGCCAGATCCAGCACAATCTTCTGCAGCGTGGCTACATCGCGCGGCAGTTGCTTGGCGTCAAGCGGCATCTTGGTTCCAGCTTAACCGCAAATGCCGCTGTTTCCAAGTAAAAACAGAACAGGCACGAAATGTTTTATGCTGCCGGACGCCGATACCGTTTTCGCCGTACCGCCCTCGCCAGATCGATGCCGCTCAGCAGCGCGCCCAGTTCTTGCGTGGTGATCTCCCGCCTTGCTTCTTCAGGCGATTCTCCCACCGGCAGCGCATAAGTTCCCTTTTCCAGGCGTTTGCTCCACAGCGCGAACCCGTCGCGATCCCAGTAAAGGATTTTCACCCGGTCCCGCCGCTTGCCGCTGAACACAAACAGGTGTCCGGCGAACGGGTCCAGTTCCAAATGGTCCCGCACCAGCGCTTGCAGGCTGTCGAAACTCTTGCGCATGTCGCAGGGCGTCAGGCACAAGTACACGCGCACGCTGGCCGGTAGATGCATCATGCGCGCAGGGCCTCCAGCACCAGGCGCAAGGTCTCGGCGTCCACGCCGCGCTCGATGCGCAGCCGCTCGCCATTCGGCAACAGCAACTCCAGGTTGGCGGAAGATGTTTCGCCCGTTGCTTTGCTTCTTTCACCAGAATCCACCAGCGCAAAGCGCACTGGCTCGGCTTTCTTCTGTTGGCGCGGCTTCCCACGAAGGCGGGCCCGCCACATATAAAAGGAGTGCTCGCCTACGCTGCGCTCCCGGCAAAATCTTCTTACGCTTTGCCCGCTGTTTTCTTGTTCACTGATAACGCCTGTCCAATACGGGACTCGGTTTTCATTCATTCCGCCAGCTTCGCCGTGGCTGGGTGCAGTTTTCAAGGGTGGTTCATCAGACGCTTACTTGAAAGCGATGGACGCATTCCCGCCAAACATTGTTCAGTCTTTTTGTTTCAACACGTTCGCATCCGGGAACCAAAACGTTCCCATTCAGGAACGTTTTTAGCCGCTAAACCCAAAACCCCTTCTTTTTCAATGGTTACTGTTTAGGAACTTTCAGTTCCCAGACAGCAACCTCCCCAGGGGTGTCGTGTCACTCAACAAGCCGGTGCGCAGCACCGTTTTGCTCTTTGCGGCCTCAGTTTACCTTCTGGTACCAGATGCCGGTGTCGTTATCCACTAGCAAACGAACCTCTTTGCCCTTCACCTCCACGGGATAGCCGGAGTGATCCAGGTCAACGGTTGGCTGACGCCCAGCCTCATAGAAGTGCCATGTGCCCGTGTGCTCCGCTTTTGCCTTTGTCGAGCCGGCCCTGGACAAAGTCATAGCTCCCATCCGCCTGAAGCGTCAACCGATCAAAATTGTGGTTAGTGGGATTATCCTCAGGATCTTCGGATTTGTACACGTAGGTACCCACGAGCATCCCTCGCTTGATGGGCTGAATTACACTACAACCGGCTAGCGCGCAGCACCCCAGTAAAGCTAGCCGGACATGCAGGTTTGTCATAATCAGCCGCACGGCACGAAAATGTTATAAACCTGATGAGTGTTACCCATAGGAATGCCCGCTCCCGGATACGTCGTGCGCCGATTCCACTGAGGCCCCTTGTCATAGGTCAGCGACTTAAAGCTTGTCGTATTCGTGAGCCTCAGGTTGATGCCGCCGTTTGCGGGGCTGATCGAATATCTGAACGAACCAACGAACTGAGCCACTGGATTCGCACCTGCGGCAACGTAGCCGGTCGCCCCGAACGTATACAGATTGCTGGGTCCGCCCGGTCATGGTGTAGTCGTTGAGCACATCCTGAACAGGCTCAGATTGAGCCATGACCTGCGACACAGAAGAATCCGCGCCAAATGTTCGGTCCTGTGCGTCCGATTCCGCCTGAAGAACTCAGCGGTCATACCTGCTATTGCCGCAGTCGCAATCGCATATTGCCCCGCGCTAGCCGAACTGGCCGAACAATTCCGTGTCCCGTTCTTTGCCGGTGATACTTTCCCAAGCACGGCCTTCACTTCACGCGCGATGTCCGACGTCGATGAAAGACCAAGTCGCCAATTATTGGAATGCATGCAAAGCAAAGAGCTCCGACCATCGCTACCGCCTGAAGTTCGAATGCCGAGAAGAGGAGGGCGAAGCAAAAAAGGAAGACTCCTGAGAATGACAGCCGTTCTACGGGCGCGAATGGTTAACGGTTGGCTGCAGCAGTTAGCACGGCTCCAACAATCATTGCAAGGGTCACTAGCCCTCCAATGAGGCGAGATACGGGAATCCCCGGAGAATTCAGCGCATGACCCTCGCCCAGCATTATTACAGCATTTAGAGCCCCGCAAAGGAAGATTGCCGGCAGCACGCTTTTCCAAAGTCGCGCTGTTGCAATCGCAACCGCACCTGCCGCAATCATAGCCATAGCACCTACAGCCCTCGGACGAGTGGGATCAATAAACGTTACCGTGGCACCCACCCCCGCGCAAGCTGCGCACCCGAAAAACAGAAAAATAGATAGCGCACTTTGAAGCCGAGGATGAATCCAAGCTCGATTCATGGTGCCCTCGCTCATTGCGTTTGGCTGTAGCAATATGCAGCCTCCCCTGCGGCGAAGGCCGCATCGATGCCCAGTTTGACTTCGAAGTCAAAGCCTAAGCCCAGCCACTTTCCCGCTGATGTAAGAGCAGCTTTAGCGCCTGCCGACGACGCGCCGAGCGCTAGTGGAAGGCCTCCTTCTCACCCGCGATGTTGAGGGCCATGATTGTTAAGGTCCTCCTGCCGTAGGAGGTCACCGTACCCATGGCCGCCGTTACGATTGTGGGGGCCAGCGCTGACTCCGTTCCCCTGGCGGTCAGCCGTCGAACCGTACAGCAGACTTGTTATGGAGTTCCCGCCTAGGGCTCCGAGAACAACGTTGTTCTTGTAGGTGTCTTGCCTGTTGAACAGGGCATTAGTTCCGGCATTTATGGCTCCAAGGATGCTAGCGTCGTTCGCATGCGCCACCATACATGCATTGAATGTTGGTGGCGTCCCTGACTTTGCCGGTACTATCGCACCCGTGTATTCAGAACTGGTCGCCAAGTCGTTTAATGACCTCCGGGTCAGCCTTCAAACTAACTTTCGGTGTGACACTTTCTCGGCCAACGAAGACTTTCTGACACTCTGGACTGAAAGCATCCGCCATAACGCAAACGTCGAAGAAGCCAACGCTCACCAGCGCTGAAAAGTGCCCTTGTTTATCGGTCTCGATTATCAGAGTGGAATTCTTGGGCACCTCCCGCTTTCCCGATGCATCTGCACGGATGATTACATGCGCCTTCGCAACAGCTGCGCCTTCAGAATCCAGGACGGTGCCGTTGATCCTGGTGTCGGCGGCCAGTACAGCCGAGCAGCAAAGCAACCATAGAGCGGCAATTCGGCTCGCGCCAGTCATACCCATAACTCTGGTCAAGTCATTTAGAAGCATGCGTTCAATACCTGCTGGGATTGCTGTTGATTTAAGGGGCTACCCGCGTCAGGTCTGAAGCCGGTAACTGGACTGAGTTGATGGCCGAGTTCATGCAGCAAAATGAACCCGCGAAATTGTCCTTGAGTCCAATAGCGGCCAAAAGGTCCAGTTTGGCCAGGTGTTGGCGTATATGACATGTACGGCCCCTGGGAGTTGACGAACACGTTATTCGGCGCAATTGTCGCAGCACCCGTCGTCGGGTTATGCAAATCCAAGAAACGATACTGGGTACTGTCCAAGGTCTGGGGCCCTTGGCCACCGTAGAAATTGCCGCACGGCTTACGCTTGAGCGCATTTAAAGCGTTCTGCAATCCCTGCTGAAGCGCGGCGCAAAATGCAGGAGACGTCCCGGCCGGCAGATTGCTACAGGTCCCGTTCTTTGCCGGTACTATTTCCTAAATATCTTCGGCGCGCGCGCCGCGAAGCAGCGCCAGCGCGCGCTCGAAATCCTCGTTGAGCGGCCGATCGTCCTGATACTTCGCGACCTTCTCGCGTAATCGGCGGTAGACCCTGTCGGTCTTGGGAGCCCGCGACAAACCACCGGGCTGGAGATCGTAGGCCTGCGCCGCGGCGAGCAGTTCGATCGAGAAGATCATTTCCGCATTGGCCACGATCTTCAGAAGCTTGAGCGCCGCCGGGGTGGCATGGCACAAATGATCCTCCTGCAGTCCCGACGTGACGCCGCCGTCCAGGCTCGCCGGCGCAGCCAGGCGGCGGTTATCCGCCGACAGCGACAGCGCCGTGTACTGCGCCATCATGAATCCCGAATCGACTCCGCCGTCCGGCGCCAAAAATGCCGGCAGTCCGCTCACCAAAGGATTGACCAGCCGATCGATGCGCCGTTCCGACATTGCCGCCAATTCCGCCATCGCAATGCCGAGAGAATCGGCGGCAAGTCCGATGCCCGCGCCGACCGCGTGCGCCGCGGAGAAAGAACGCGGCGCCTCGACACTGCCGAGCACCAGGGGATTGTCCGTGGCCGACGCGAGCTCAGTGTCGACGGCGGCCACCGCATGCTCGAACTGTTCCTGTACGGCGCCGTGCACGTGCGGAATGGCGCGCAAACTCAACGCGTCCTGGGTGCGGCGTCCGGCAGAGTCGGCAAGAATCTCGCTGCCGGCGAGAATGGCGCGCAGACGCTCGCCCACGCGCTGCAACGCCGGCGAGGCGCGCAGATTCAGTCCCTCGGCATCGAAGGTGGAAAGCTGCCCGTGCAAATTCTCGAAGGTCATGCCACCGATCACGTCGGCCCAGCCGAGCAGATGCTCCGCCCGCGCGAGCGCGAGTGCGGACAAGCCGGTGACGCAGGGCGTGCCATTGACCAGGCTGAGTCCTTCCTTCGCCTCGAGCCGCAGCGGCTGCAATCCCAATGCGGACAACGCGGCATCGCCGGCGTACCGCCCGCCTCGAAGATGGGCATGACCCGAGCCGATCAGCACCAAGGCGATATGCGCCATGTGCGACAAATAGCCCACCGAGCCGCCTTTCGGCACTTCGGGTATGCAGCCGTGCGCCAGCAGCGCGATCAAGAGATCCACTACTTCCGGACGCACGCCGGAATAACCATGGGCGAAATTATTGACCGCAGCCGCCATGATGGCGCGCACGGCGGCCGGTTCCAGCGGCGAACCGACGCCGACGGCGGTGCTCATGACGATGTTGCGCGACAGTTGGCGCTGCTTTGACTCCGTCACGATGACTTCGCACAGAGCGCCGACTCCGGTATTGACGCCGTACGCGCGGATACCGCGGGCGACGATCGAGTCGACGCGGCGTCGGGCGGCAATGATCCGCTCGCGCGCAGCGGGCTCGAGCGCCGGCGTCGCGCCCTCGGCGATCGCGGCGATCTGCCGCCACGAGAGCGGTTTATCCAGCCGGATTCGGTCGGCCATGACTTTAAGGTTGTGCCGCGCCGCGGTGTGCGCGCCATTGCTCCAGGGAATCGCGCTCCCGCTGCACGGAGACTCCCGACGTCTCGCGAACTGCGCACGGCGCCAGGCTTGTTCAACACGATGCTGCACCCAGGCGACGCCGAATTCCTCGAGTATCAACATGGCGATGTGTTCGGCGAGAGTTTCGACCAGGTGGAATTGCGACGCCTCGACGAACGCCAACACGCGCTTGGCCACGCGCTTGTAGTTCAAGGTATCGTCGATGGAGTCGGTCAGCGCGGCTTTGCGGATGTCGGCGCCGATCTCGACGTCGATGAGAACGGTCTGTCTGACCTGCCGCTCCCAATCGAAGATGCCGATGATGGCTTCGGACTTGAGCGCGTGTATGAATATCTTATCCATCTGGAATTTCGAAACCCCTCGTTGCCGCTACAGATCCCCGAGTTCCCAATCGGCGCGCGCGCCGAACGCCAGCGTGTGCTCTCGGGCGCGCCCTTGGCCGCAGGCGCAGGCACCCCGCCAAGCGCGATCATGGCGCCATTGTCCGTGCAAAACTCCGCCCGCGGGAAAAACAACCGTGCTCCGGCGCCGTCGCGCGATGTCCTTCAGCCGCTGCCGCAGCCGCCGATTGGCGCCAACGCCGCCGGCGACCACCAGCGCGCCGATGCCCGGTGACGGCGAGCGCGCGCCGCGCATTTCTCGGCCAGCGTGTCGACCACCGCCTCCTGGAATCCGCGCGCGACGTCGGCCCGCGTCTGCTCGTCCAATGCGCGGCCCCGCAAGGCTACTAGGGCGGCGGTCTTCAGGCCACTGAAACTGAAGTCCAAGTCCGGGCCGGTCGAGCATGGGCCGCGGAAAGCTGAAGCGGCCGCTCGCGGCCGCGCTCGGCCAACTGCGCGAGCGCGGCGCCGCCGGGATAGGGCAGCCCCAGCATCTTGGCCGTCTTGTCGAAGGCCTCACCCGCCGCATCGTCCAGCGTCTCGCCCGAGGATGCGGTAGCGGCCGAGGCCCGCGCACATCGACCAATTGCGTATGGCCGCCCGAGACCAGCAGCGCGAGGAACGGAAACGCCGGGGGCTTGGCCTCGAGCAGCGGCGCCAGCAGATGGCCCTCCAGATGATGGATGCCGATGGCGGGCTTGCCCCAGGCGTAGGCCAGAGCTGCGGGCGAAGCCGGCGCCGACCAGCAGGGCGCCGATCAGGCCCGGGCCCGCGGTATAGGCCACGCCGTCGATGGACTCGGGTCCGGATGGGCGGCCGCCAGCGCCTCCCGCACCAGCGGCAGCAGCCGCGCACATGGTCCCGGGAGGCCAGTTCCGGCACCACCCCGCCGTAGGCCTGGTGCATCGCGATCTGGCTGTAGGAGCCGGTGCGACAGCAGCCCTCGCGGTCGATCGTAGACGGCCACCGCCGTCTCATCGCAGGAGCTTTCGATTCCGATTACGCGCATACCTGAAGCCGCTTAATGCCGCGCCATTTCTCGCCGCCTTTGCCTTTTGCCGGGGCGCACTTTAGAATGCGCCCCCCTGTCGCCGAATGCCGGCGGCCTATTGTCCAAAATTGAGGTTTGAATGCCCAGCGTTCGTGTTCGCGAGAACGAGTATTTCGATGCCGCCCTGCGTCGCTTCAAGCGTGCCTGCGAAAAAGCGGGTGTCCTCACCGAGCTTCGGCGCCGTGAATTCTACGAGAAGCCGACCCAGGAGCGTAAGCGAAAGAAGGCTGCGGCCGTGAAGCGTCATCTGAAGCGCCTGTCGCGCGAGAACATGCGCGGCACCGGCGGCGGTGCCCCCGCGAGCACCGCCGGCGGCTGCTCGTCGCGCCCGACCTTACTAGGATGCCCTTCGATACCGCGCTCTTCGGTGTCTCTGAAAGAGCGAATTACCGATGACATGAAGGCGGCGATGCGCTCCGGCGAGAAGGAGCGGCTCGGCGTCATCCGCATGATCACCGCCGCCATCAAGCAGCGCGAAGTCGACGAACGCATCACGCTCGACGACGCCCAGGTGCTCGACCGTGCTCGAGAAAATGATCAAGCAGCGCAAGGAATCGCTGGTGCAGTTCCAGGCCGGCAATCGCCCGGATCTGGTCGACAAGGAAACCGCGGAGATCACCCTGCTGCAGACCTACCTGCCCGCGCAGCTGAGCGACGCCGAAATCGATGCGTTGATCGCCGAGGCGATCGCCGCCACCGGCGCCACCAGCATCAAGGACATGGGCAAGGTCATGGGCATCATCAAGGCCAAGGCGCAGGGGCGGGCCGACATGGGCGCCGTCGGGCGCCAAGATCAAAGCCAAGCTCGGCGGTTGATCGCGCACCGGTCCATGGCCGGCCGCATCCCACAGCCGTTCATCGACGAGATCGTCGCGCGCTCGGACATCGTCGAGATCATCGGCGCGCGGCGTGCCGCTCAAAAAATCCGGCCGCGAATACAAGGCCTGCTGCCCGTTCCACAGCGAGAAACGCCCTCCTTCTGGGTCAGTCCCGACAAGCAGTTCTATCACTGCTTCGGCTGCGGCGCGCACGGCACCGTGGTCGGCTTTCTCATGCAGTACGAGAAGATGGGATTCCTCGATGCGGTCGCGGACCTCGCGCAGCGCGCGGGACTCGAACTGCCGCGCGAGGCGCAGGGCGCGCGCGATCCCGGCAGCGTCGATCTGTACGAAGTGATGGGCCGCGCCTCGCGTTTCTTCGAGCAAAACCTCGCGGATAATCGCGCGCGCCCGCGACTACGTGCAGGCGCGCGGCATCGACGCGGCGACCGCGCGCCAAATTCGCCTTGGGCTACGCCCCCGATTCCTGGAATGCGCTGCTCAATCGCTTCGGCGGCGCAGGAGGAGGAGCGGCGCCGGCTGCTGCAAGCTCGGGCTGATCATCGAGCGCGAACCGCGCGCCGGCAGGGCCAGGGCCGTCGGCTATCTACGACCGATTCCGCGACCGGCTGATGTTTCCCATCCGCGATTCGCGCGGCCGCGTCCTCGGCTTCGGCGGCCGCATCATCGATCAGGGCGAACCGAAGTACCTGAATTCGCCGGAAACGCCGCTGTTTCACAAGGGCCGCGAACTGTACGGCCTGTACGAGGCGCGCCAGGCGCGCGCCGACTTCAAGCGCCTGATGATCGTCGAGGGCTACATGGACGTGGTGCGGCTGCATCAGGCGGGCATCACCTATGCGGTGGCCACGCTGGGCACCGCCACCACGCAGGAGCATCTGCAACAAGATCTTCCGCCTGACCAGCGAAGCTGGTGTTCTGCTTCGACGGCGATCGCGCCGGCCGCCAGGCCGCCTGGCGCGCGCTGGAGAACGCGCTGCCGCTGGCGCGCGACGGACGCGAACTCAAGTTCATGTTCCTGCCCGAGGGACACGATCCCGACACCCTGGTCGCCGCGGAAGGCGCGGAGGCTTTCGAGAAGCGCATCAAGGACGCGCTGCCGCTATCCGAATACCTGGTCCAGCAGCTGCTGGCCGCAAGTGGACCTCGATCACGTCGACGGCCGCGCCAAGCTCGCGGCGCTGGCCGCGCCCGCTGTTTGCGCGCATGCCCGAGGGCGTCTATCGGGAAATGCTCGCCGAGCGGCTGGCCGCCCGGGTCGGCATGCCGGCGGCCGCAAGCTCAAGGAGCCTTCTTGCCGCCGGCCGACCGCGGCGCGCCGGGACATCGCCCGCGGCAGACCGCGCGCGAGCGCCGGAACCGACCCATGCGGACGCGCGGTCGGATGAGTGCCGGGCGGGGCAATCTGCTGACGCCAGGCCATCACCTGGTGCTGCATCACCCGGCGGCGGCCGGCGGTCGACGACCCCGAGGCGCTCGACGCGCATCGACAAACCCGGTGTCGCCGTGCTCAAGGAGCTGCTCGAGCAGGCCGGCTGGGCATGCCCAGCCCAGCACCGCCATGCTGCTCGAGCGCTGGCGGGATCGGCCGGAATACGGCCGCCTGGCCGAGCTGGCCATGGCGGAACCCTGGTCGCGGACGCGAAGCGGCGCCGCCAAAGAACTGCAAATGGCGGTGGAAAAGCTGCTCAGGAGTATGGTCCGGGCCGCCGAATGGACGAATTATTGCGAAAAGCGGAGGAAATGGGCTTGAATTACGACGAAAAGGCCGAATTAAGCCTACTTCTCAAGTCCAAGGGCCGTCCCCGGCGCGTCCCACTTAAGATCCGCAAGCATTAGTGGCTACGGAATGGCCAGAATCGTATACTTGTCGGCTTGCATTTAAATGTCTCAGATCTCTCAACGAGGCGTCCACCTTGATCAAAAAAGCGCCAGCAGGCACAGCGACTCAAATCGCGGACGAGCGTCAGTCGCAACTGAAACTGTTGATCGCGCGCGGCAAGGAGCAGGGCTACCTCACCTACGCTGAAGTCAACGATCATTTGCCGAGCGAGATCGTCGATCCGGAACAGATCGAAGACATCGTCAACATGATCAACGACATGGGCATTCCGGTGTACGAAAAGGCGCCGGATGCCGAGTCGTTGCTGCTGACCGACGCCACCGCCGCGCCCGACGAGGAAGCGGTCGAAGAAGCCACCGCCGCGCTCGCCAATCTCGATGCGGAATTCGGCCGCACCACCGATCCCGTGCGCATGTACATGCGCGAAATGGGCACCGTCGAATTGCTGACCCGCGAAGGCGAGATCCGCATCGCGAAGCGCATCGAAGAAGGCCTCGAGGCGGTCAAGATCGCGCTCGGCAGCTATCCCGGCACCTACGATCTGCTGCTGCGGCATTACGAGACCGTCAAGGCCGGCCAGATGCGCCTGGTCGACGTCATCGTCGGCTTCGTCGATCCGAACGCGCCGGACGAAATCGCGCAGCCGCAGAATCCGAAGATGATGGCGCTCGAGCGCGAGGAAGCCGCCAACGACGACGACGAGGCCGACGGCGACGAGGACGAAGAGGCCATCGACACCGGTCCGGATCCGGAAGAGGCGGCGCAAGCGCTTCAGTCTCGATCGCGAAGGCGCATCATCAGTTCCTGAACGCGCTCGACAAGCTCGGCTCGAAGGATCCGAAGACGCTGAAGATCCGCAAGAAGATCTGCGGCGAGCTGATGGAGCTCAAGCTCTCGCCGAAGATGTTCGATCAGTTGATCGACAATCTGCGCCAGCACGTGACCGAAGTGCGCCTGCTCGAAAAGGAGATCATGTTCCTTTGCATCAAGCAGGCCGGCATGCCGCGCAAGGATTTCATCTCGACGTTCCCGAAGAACGAGACCAGCACGCGCTGGCTCGACAAGCACATCAAGGCCAAGAAGCGCTATTCGGCGCCGCTCGCGAAATTCAAGGACGAGGTCGAGCGCCGCCAGAACAAGCTCAAGGACCTCGAAGGGCCTGTTCCATGTGCTGATCAGCGAGATCAAGGAGATCAACCGCGAGGTATCCATCGGCGAAGCCAAGGCGCGCCGCGCGAAGAAGGAAATGGTCGAGGCCAACCTGCGCCTGGTGATTTCCATCGCCAAGAAATACACCAACCGCGGCCTGCAGTTCCTCGATCTGATCCAGGAAGGCAACATCGGCTTGATGAAGGCCGTCGACAAGTTCGAATATCGCCGCGGCTACAAGTTCTCGACCTATGCGACCTGGTGGATTCGCCAGGCCATCACGCGCTCGATCGCCGACCAGGCGCGCACCATCCGCATTCCGGTGCACATGATCGAAACGATCAACAAGCTGAACCGCATCTCGCGGCAGATGCTGCAGGAGATGGGCCGCGAGCCGACGCCGGAAGAACTGGCCGTGCGCATGGAAATGCCCGAGGACAAGGTCCGCAAGGTGCTGAAGATCGCCAAGGAGCCCATCTCGATGGAGACGCCGATCGGCGACGACGAGGATTCGCACTTGGGCGACTTCATCGAGGACACCTCGGTGTCCTCGCCGATCGACTCGGCGACCACCGAGTCGCTGCGCGAGACCACGCACTCGGTGCTCGCGCAGCTGACGCCGCGCGAAGCCAAGGTGCTGCGCATGCGCTTCGGCATCGACATGAACACCGACCACACCCTCGAGGAAGTCGGCAAGCAGTTCGATGTCACGCGCGAGCGCATCCGGCAGATAGAAGCCAAGGCGCTGCGCAAGCTGCGCCATCCGAGCCGCAGCGAGCAGCTGCGCAGCTTCTTGATGGACGATTGAGACCGCCAAAGGCCCCCGTCCCGCGATTTTCAGTCCTCCAGCACTTCCAGCGTGAGGTGCCGTTCGCTGTTCAGCGAGTTGCCACCAGGCAGGAGGTCTCGGCTTTTTCCAGCAGCCTGCGCGCCCGTTCCATATCGGCGCCGGCCGGCACATGCAGCTTGGCGTGGGTGTCGAAGCGGGTGAAGCGCATCTTGCCCTCGACGCGGTCCAGCGTCCCGCGGGTGCGTCGACTCGAGGCTGAGCCACACGAACTTTCGAGGCCGCCGCGATGGCGCGAAATCCCAGCACGAAGCAATCGGCGACCGCGGCGGTCAGCAGCCCTTCGGGCGACCACTGATTGCCGGGACCGTCGAACTCCTTGGGCGGCGCCGATTCGATGATCCGCACGCCTTCGGCGGACAGCGGCACGTCGCCATCCGGGCGCACAGCTGCGTTGACGACATAGAGATGGGGAAACGGATGCATGAGTGTCCTTCGGTTTATTTGTCCAGTTTGCGCGCGATGAGCGCGCGGTAGGCAGCTTCGGTGCGGGCCATTACCGTGTCGAACGCATAGGCCGACAGATCGTGCCGCACGCGCGGCGCACGCGCCGCATGATGTCGCTTGAGCAGTTCAGCCAAAGCCCCCACGTCTTCCACAGGAAAGAGATCGCCGGGATACGTCTCCAGCAATTCCACGTTGCCAAGTGCCCGCGACGCGACTATCGGCACGCCGGCGTCCAGTGCCTCGAGCAACACATACGGCAGCGGCTCGCGGCGCGACGGGCAGACGAACAGATCGAACACCTGGTAGTAGTCCTTGACGTCGGTCTTGAATCCCGGCAGCGACACGGCCTCGGTGCACAGGCGCTCAAGCTTGGAGCGCTCGCGGCCATCGCCGAAGATAACGAGCTTCGAATCCGCGAGCCGGGCACGGTTGAACGCCTCGATCAACGTGTCGAAACCTTTGCTCCTCGCGAGCCGCCCCACCCCGCCCACCAGGAAGTCCTTTGGGCCGACGCCCAACCGCAGACGCAGAGCAGCGATTTCCTCCGGCGACAAACGCCGGTGCGGCACGTAGGCAAGATTGATATCGAACACCAGCCCGTCATAACCTGCAGGGATACCGCTGTGCTGCCAACGTGCGATACAGATGATGCCATCCAAATAGGCGAAGTGCGGACCGTTTACGCTGATGTGCAAGGTGGCGACCGTCGGAGCGGGCGGCCCAAGACGCGCCAGCATGCGGGTCGAACGGCGCAAATGACCGTGGATGACATCCGGAACGAATTCGGCCAGCGCTCTGCCGATTCCCGCACGCGGAAACCAGTCGCCGACCTCCGCGACTCCGACGCCGGGATCAATCCACTGACGAATGCTGATGCCGGCGCGGTTCGTGTGGTTGCGCTTGATGACCACCATGACGGAGTGGCCGGCTGCTGCCTGCGCGTTGGCCATTTCGGCGGTGGCGCGCTCGGATCCGGCGAATCCCCGCGATAATATGATGTGCGCAATTCGCATGTTGTCGTAGAGCCTACCTTAGATGGAGGCAGGACCGAACAACTTGAGTTCCGGACCCGAGTCCGCGAGTTGACCATGCGCTCGAACTTCAGCCCGATTTCTCGAGCACGGCGATTGATCCATGGTTATCGGGTGCCGTGATGGCGACGATCCGCTTCAGCTGTCAGATCTGCTGTGCCATAGGCGAGAACCGCGGCGGCCGATTCCGCGGCATAGCCTTCGACCAATAATGCGACAAAAGTGCAAAGCCGACATCGACGTCCGCGAGAGCGCCTCCGCTTCACCAGACCGCAGATCCCAATGGGCACCCGCTGGCGCCAAGGCTGGTCAGATATAGGCCGAAACCGAACCGCCGATAGCTGTCCATCGGTCCTTTCAAAATGTATTCTCGTGCGTCGGACAGGTTCTAACGCCCTTGTCGCCGATGAAGCGTAGGAACGAAGCTTCATTCAACAATCGCAAAATGAATTCATCGTCTTGCAATTCTAGTTCCCGCAACTGCAAGCGCTCCGAACGAACGATGATCATGGGCCGCCGCGCTGCCGCGAAGCCGAAGCTTCGACGCCAGCAGCGCATAGGAATGCCGCCGCGCCTCAGGATCGAAGGTCCACGTATTGATCACGATTTCCGAAAGCTCGAAGCCGTTCCGCGAGCGAGTGCAATTTGTCCGGCGACCTGACCGGCAGTGCCGGCGAATGACACTGCGCGCAGCTTCTCGATCATGGCGTGCTCGCGCGGCGTATACGGAGTGCGCCGCAGCTTGCTCCGGCGAAGCCAACGGCAGCCGCAAACCCTTCTCGAACCCCACCCGCCAATGCTCGCGCGCGTGAAGCAGACGGCTGCGCCTCGGCGGTGGTGTCGGCGGCCAAGCGCCCAGACGCAGATGGTCGCGTACGGCGACGGGGTGGCGTTCCGCTCGGCCGATAGTGGCGGCGATATAGCGCAAGCGCCTCGTCGACGCCCGCCCCGTCGTTGAAGAAGTAGGCGAAAGCATAGGGCAGTCCAAAATAGTGCTGCGAGACCGCGCTCCATAGGCCGAGCTTCCCAGCATCCCAGACTGCCGGACTGGTGGTACCTGTGGGGTGCGCGGTGATCCGCGGTACGGATGGCCGTGCGGCAGCGGCGATGCCGGAGACCCAACATTGCAATTCTTGCAGCTGTCGCGGAAATTCGTCGACATTGGCGTGCGCGATTAAGAGCGCGCGCGGTGAGCCCGTCGGAGCCCGGCGCGCGGCCGATGCCCAAGTCGATGCGACCGGGCGCGATGGCCTCCAGAACGCGAAACTGCTCGGCCACTTTGAGCGCTGAGTAGTGCGGCAGCATCACGCCGGCGCTGCCGACGCGTATGCGCGGTGTCGTCGCGGCGATCGCCGCAATCAAGATTTCCGGCGCGGTACCGACGATGCTCGCGGCGTTATGATGTTCCGACACCCAAAATCGCTCGTATCCGAGCGCGTCGCAGTCCTGCGCGAGCAGCAGCGAATTGCGGATGGCAACATCTTCTCCGCTGCCCGCGGAAGCCGGCGATTGATCGAGCACCGACCATTTCACGGTTATTCGACCAGTTTCAAGGCGCCGCGCGCCTGAAGCATGTCCGCGATTTCGCACGATTGCGGCTCCGCGGTGGCGCGCAACCCCTCGATCACGCCGCGTTGATCGGCGCGGTCGCGGTTCTGGCTGACCTTCCACTTCCCGCGCAGGGAAGTGATCGTCAACTCGAAGCCGACGATCGCCTGCAGCATCCCGGCGATATATTCGGGCGGTGCATCGTCAATTTTCCACGGGGCCGCCCGCTTGGATTCGTTTGCATCGGTGAGACGCGCCACCAGCGCGCGCATCCACGCGGCATCGTGAACGAAGCGCAACGTGCCGCGAACATGCACGACGGCGTAGTCCCAGGTGGGTACTACCTCGCCGGTACGCTGCTTCATCGGGTAAAGCGAGGGTGAAATATAGACCTGCGGACCCTGAAAGATGGCGAGTGATTCCTCCAACTGCAGCCGATCCCGCCAGACGGCGTTGGCGCGCGCCACATGGCCGCGCAATACCCCGAGTGGCGCAGGCGCGGAATCGAGTTCCAACGGAATATGGTTCGCGGCGATGCCGTTTTCGCCGACCGTGACGAGTACGGCAAGCGGATGGGCACGCATCAAGGCGTGTAGAATGTCGAGTCGTGTTTCCTCGAATTGCGTCGGCAAATACACTTAGGGGCCCTCGGAAGCGAATGCGCGGCGTTTAGCCTAATGCTTCGACCCGGGCAGCGCCACTTTCGATCATAAAGCGCTTGACCGTCAATCGCGTATTATCGTGTACTGCCCGCACTTGCGGCCGACGAACAGCAACTAGAGTTCATCAATCATCGTAGCTTCGAACAGACCAACCAGGCGGGCGGCGGCACTCGCGTCTATCGCGCTTTTGTGCGTGGGCGGCCTCCCGGCACTTTCGGCCTGGGCCGAGGGCGTGACCGCTTATCTGCCGCTGAATCTCGAGCCTGAGATCGAGCGCCAGATCGAGCGGGTGCATGATTCTGGCGGATGAGCCGATACTGAAACGTCCGATCGCCATCGAATTGGTGCAAGCTTGCGTTGCCACAGGCATGCAAGGTCGACAAGTTCCTGTGCGAGCAGGTGCAGCGCTATCTCGAGCGCTATTCGCGCGACTACGGGATAACCCATGCGAGCGCCACCGGCTTCGAACACGCACGGCGCTGAAACGCCCGTGCCGAACTAGTACGGCATGCAATCGACCAGCGACTGGGAGTTCTCGGTGCAGTCGCTTCGTGCAGCCGAGCGACTATCTGCTCGCTCACGGCGGGCGTGGTCGCTTACGAGGGCCGCACCGAAGCCCACCGGGACCTGCTGAGCCTCGGCTTCAATTGGGCGCAGCTCGATATCGGCTATCGGGATCCATTGGTTCTCGCCGATGACCGACAGCAGCATGATGATGAGCACCGAAGCGCCGACCACGCCGTCGGCGACGCTCTCGAATTACGAACCGCTGACGCGGCTCGGATTCCAGTACGAATTGTTCCTGACGCACGCTCGACCAGACCGGGACAATGCGGCAATCCTGCCGGGCGACAACATCCTGTACAACGGCGTCTCGAGCCGCGGCAATCCGCGATCTGTTCGGCGCGCAATTCTCGATCGAGCCCTTTCCCGGCTGGTCGCTCGGCGTCAACCGCGTGCTCGAGTACGGCGGCGGCAGCGGCTTGCCGGAATCGCGCCAGTTTCTTGCTGCGCGATTTCTTCAAGCCGAGCGGCACTGTCGCAGACGCAGGGCAATCAACAAGCCTCGTACGTCAGCCGCTTCATCTTTCCCGGCAAGACGCCGTTCGCCGTCTACTTTCAGTACGCGGGCGAGGACAACTCCGACGGCGGCAGCTACCTGCTCGGCAACGCGGCGCTCTCGGCCGGCATCGATTTTCCGCGCATCTGGCACCACTTCGATCTGACCTACGAGATCTCCGAGTGGCAGAACATCTGGTACGTCCACAACATCTTCCTCGACGGCATGACCAACGACGGACTCGTGCTCGGCAACTGGGGCGCGGATCAGCGCAACTTCGGCGACGGCGTCGGCGCGCGCACCCAGATGCTGCGCATCGGCTGGGAGCCGCCGTTCGGCGGCTACTTGCAGGAGCGCGTGCGCACTGTGGCAAACCAATCCTACTACGGCGGCGACGGGCCGCGATGTACTCCGTCCAAGCCGCCGCGGCGTATCCCTATCATCATTATTACGACGTTTCGGTGATGTATTCGCGGCCGTGGAACGGTGTCACGGTGGGCGGCGAGGTCCTGGCCGGCCGCGATGTCTACGGGCAGATCGTTCTGGCGATTGTCGGGATTCGTGCGTTATGGACGGCGGCGACGAGCACGCCGTGATGACGGCAGGTCCGGATGACGATGCGGACAGCGTCGCCGGAATCCACGCGGCGGCGAGTTGTTCGTGGACGCGGGCGTAAATGTCAGCAAGGTGCGCATCGATCTGCAGCCGGGAATCCCGCAGACCAATACCACGCCCGGCGTCGGTCCGCACTTGGCGTGGGTGCCCGCCGGGCGGTCTCGCAGCAAGAATGATCTGGGCGTGCGCGTCGAATTCGATGAGGTCGCCGCACATGCGCTCATACGGCTTTCGCGCCCTCGATTATCGGCATCGCTTCGGCAGATTCGTTTGCACTCGGTCTTTTCGCCGGAGTCGATCGCTACAATCTCGCGACGCCGGCCTACTCGGTGTACGGCGGCGTCGGGCGCGCAATGGCGCAATTTCCTGCCGTGATTGCTGCCAAGTGGGACTTGGGGTTGGACTCACCGCTACGGCCAAAACATCGCCCGCGACCACGTGCTCCCGACGGACCCGAAGGGTCGCGAGCCCGGACAGCTTCTACAAGATCGAGAGCGCCGTTCTCTATCTATCACGTCGGTTTTAACCCGCGTTCATTTGCATTCGCTGAAGTCGGCTGAATTGACTCTTGGGCGCCTAAATGATAAAAAAGAACGCGGTTCTGTCTGAAAGAACGACAACTGCCGCGTATGGAATCGAATTCGCTTGGCCCCGAGACCCAGGAGACTTTGAATGTTAGCGATTCGCGACGCCATGCTCGAGTTGCTGCAGGGCAGGCGCGAGCGTTTCTCTGCCGCAGAGGTTTTACGCCGATCACGATTTCTACGCGATCGAAGAGGAGTTATTTTTCAGCCGCCGCTGGCTTCTCGCCGGCTTCGAATGTGAAACCCGCGAACCCGGCCAATTCCTCGTCGTGGATTTGGGCCGCAACTCGATTATCGTGGTACGGGGCGAGGATGGAGCGGTTCGCAGTTTCTATAATACCTGCCGGCACCGGGGTTCCCGCATATGCGACGGCGCGAACGGCAAAGTCAGGCGATTTGTCTGCCCCTATCACCAATGGGCTTACCGGTTGGATGGCACGCTGGCCGCGGCTCCCAATATGCACGAGGGCCTGGAGCGCGATGCGCTGACCTTGCGCAGCGTCGCGACCGAAACAATCGCCGGCACCATTTGGGTGTGTCTCGCCGATGACCCACCCGACTTCAATGCACACAAGACGGCGGTGCTGCCGTTTCTGCAGTCACACCAATTGATCAACGCCAAGGTCGCGCACCGCACATCGGTCTACGTCGACGCGAATTGGAAAGTGGTCGATGAGAATTCGCGCGAATGCTACCACTGCCCGACAGGACACCCTGAGCTGCTGCGCACGTTTAAAAACGACTTCAGCCGCGCCGCACCGGCTGATAATCCCGCGGTTGCCGCACTCTGGCAACGATGCGAAGCGGCGGGCATCACGGCTGGATTGATAAACGGCCCGGATTTTCGCGTCAGCCGGATCCCCTTTAATGAGGGCATTGTCTCAACGACATTGGAGGGCGGCGCGGCGGTGAGCATGCCGCTTGCCGAGCTGCCGTTTGCGGATATTGGCCAACTGCGCTGGCATCACTTTCCCACCATGTTCGGCCATGTATACAACGACTACGCCATGTTCTATCGCATGCTGCCGGCAGGGCCGCAACGCACGTTAGTCACGGCAACCTGGCTGGTGCATCGGGATGCAGAGGAAGGTCGTCACTACGACCTTCGCGATCTTACGCAGGTGTGGGATGCCACCAACGAGCAAGATGCAATCTTGAGTGAACGCAATCAACGTGGCATCAACACCGATGGTTACCTTCCCGGGCCTTACAACCAGGTCCACGAGACGGATGTCATCAAGTTTGTCGAATGGTATGTGCGCACGCTGCAGCAAGATTTGGTCGCGGCGCGGATCAATGGATCCTGAAGTCCTCAATTCGTGACCGCTTGCGGGCGCGCCACGCGTAGCTTCATCCAGCGTTGGCGCTCAAGGCCGAGTATCGGTGCGAATTTGCGCTCGCTCGAGGTGCCTCTCGCCCCGGAGCCTAGGCGCTACCTGGATTCGGTCGCGCGCTGCCAAGATCCGTTTTGT
The DNA here is from genome assembly GCA_963718975.1 of uncultured Bacteroidota bacterium. Classification (GTDB taxonomy): domain Bacteria; phylum Bacteroidota; class Bacteroidia; order Chitinophagales; family Chitinophagaceae; genus Puia. Next base: position 272,853 of record CAVRBD010000003.1, read on the forward strand.
TCCTTATGCTTCGAAATTGACGTCGCAAGCGTCAAGTCTGTCGGTTAGCGGGTTATTGCGCCTTTTCTATACCCGCACCGGGCATGCGGGTCCGGCCGCGAGCCGCGCTGCCGATTGTCGGGTTCGATGGCGCAGGTACAGCATAATGGCGGCCCCAAACAACATGGGCGCGGCCATCGGCACCATTCCCCGCTGTTCGTTGCCCGTCAGGTCCTTCGCGAAACCGACCCAATACGGGCCCACGAAGCCACCGAGGATGCCCGTGCAGTTCATGGCGGCAACGCCGACGGCGGCGGCGCGGCCGCGCAGAAAACTCGTAGAGATGGTCCACATCGGCCCTTGCAACGACATGTGCCCCATGATGAGGCAGAGTAGTCCACCAAGCGCCACCGCGGGCTCCGATGAGAGGCCGAAGGCAAGAAACCCTGCCGACATCATCAGACATCCCGGAATGACGTGCCAGTATGGATCGCGCGAACGATCCGAGAGCCAGCCATTGAGTACCATCGCGGCGGCGCCGGCGAGATTCATTGCGGCGATGACGAAACCGGTGCCACGGATGCTGAGTCCCGTGAGCTTATATACGATGGATGGCGCGGAGAAGGAGTACGCATAGCTCGAGGCCAGCATGAGGAACATGAACCCGCCGATCATCCAAATGCGCGGGTCTTGCGTCACTGAACCGGTGGGTACGCTGCCCGAGCGCATCGACTCGATGCGCGGCCGCTGTATGTCCGCAGCGACCGCCGCGCGCTCGGCTTCGCTCAGCCAGCGCGCATCGGCAGGGGTGTCGGGAAGAATCATGAAGAAGACGACTCCCAGCACGACAGCGGGCAAGCCCTCGACGAGAAACAACCATTGCCAACCCGAGAGACCCAGGTTTCCATCCAAGCCCATCAGGAATCCGGCCAACATACCCATTACCACGACGCTGAGCGGCCACGCCACGTAGAAGCGCGTGATGGAGCGGCCACGCAACTCGGGAGGGAACCATTGCATCAAGTAATAGATGACCCCGGGAAAGAATCCCGCCTCGGCAACGCCCAGCAGAAATCGGGCAACATAGAATTGCATCGGCGTACGTACGAACATCATGCCCATGGCAACGAGTCCCCACGTGACCATGATTCGCGCCAGCCAGCGCCTCGCTCCAAAACGGTACAGAAGCAGATTGGAGGGAATCTCGAGAGCGGCGTAGCTTATAAAAAATATGCCCGCCCCCAGACCATAAACGGTGCCGCTGAACTTGAGGTCACGGTTCATCTGCAGAGCCGCGAAACTGATGTTGACGCGGTCAAGGTAGGCAGCGCCATAACCCAGGGCAATCAGCGGCAGAATCCGCCAGGAGATCTTGCGATAGGCCAGCTGCGCAATTCCGGAATCCGTCTCGTTCATGGGCATCCTTGCGCTGACGGTGAGCCGTCCGCGAGTCTACGATCAACGATATCGCTCCGGAATGGCTTCCGCAAAAGGAAATAACGAGAAGTAGGGCTTGGCCTCCTCGATCACCCGCTGCACCGATGGTCTTTCCATCAACCTGTCGAAATACGCGTGCAAATGGACGTGCGCTTGCGGGAAGCGTTCAAGCGCGCTGCTGTAAAAAAGTGCGGGCACCGCCGCGCAATCGGCCATGC
>CAVRBD010000004.1:0-39351 GCA_963718975.1 uncultured Bacteroidota bacterium
GATGTTTTCTTTGCTATTGGAGAAAACCTTGCTGCTCTCAAAAATGATATCATTAATTTCTGGCCCGAGACCCCTGCAAAAATCCATATCGATGCATGGCGCGAAGTTAATTTTGTTGATGGATATAAAGTTTCTGTTGTCGTTGCCGGTTCTGGTGCTGTTTCCGAAAAGAAACTTTTTTTCATTAACCTCGGGGGCTACAAACAAAATGAGTTTGAAGAATTTCATTATAAAATGATTGTTGCTGCTGCCGATAAAGGCGTTGCTGTTCAACAATCAAAACAAGTTGCTTTTTATAAACATTATAATGTAAAAGGCGCTGAGTCGCACATTGACGAAAAATACGGAGTTGATGTGGATGATATGTATTCTATTGAAGATATACTTCCTGCTAAATTCAAAAAAGACTATAAAATTATTTTACAACATACAGGCGAAACACATGAAGATGAAATTCATTTGGGATATGTGTTATTAAGCAAGCTATAGTGTTCTTGATTATTCAATGCGGGAGCTTGCATTAGGATTCCTGCAATGCGCATTCTTTGTACACGCCAATATCGTCTGCTTTGTTCAGCTTCAGTTGTTCAAGCAATTCAGGGAGAAATTTATCCTTCACATAAAATTCCAGAATACAAGCGTACTTGCAATTCTCATAATATGCTTCATAAATATTTAGCTTGCTATGTGCTGATAAGTGTTTGTACACTTCAAGATCGGCAGGCGGGTGCATAAAGAAAGAAAATACCTTGCTTTCATCTTCATGCGCATCATTTGTTCTTTGCAATTGCAAGCTCAAATATCCTCCGGCCTGTCGTGCCCTTATTTCAAGTTCAGGAATGCGCGATGACCTTCTTGGTTTTTCAAAAACAAACTGAACATCATTTGAAGGCAGGCGATGCTGTGAAATATATTTGAATAAGCCATTCTTTTCTGAACGCTGCAAAGTAATGTGGTGATTACTGTTTGAAGATTTTGTGTATTGGTCCCAATGTGTGATGAATTGTTCATCGGTTAGGTTAAGTGAAGTTTCAAAACAAACAAATTGAACAATTTTATCAGCTCTCATCGCGTCAAGATACGCTAATTAATCGGCATGCCGTGTTTTATCTAAAGCACTGTGCTGCAAATAGAGGTTAATTATCAATTGCCCATTATTAATTAATAATTAATGCCTCTCCACCGATTGTTAATGCAAGTATTTTGAATAACAAAATGATGCGAATGCCGTTTACAGACTTAATTGCGTTGCCTTAACTCCTCGGGCAACCATTTTTAATTCAAAATAAATTCATGGAAAAAAGAATTAACCAATCGTTGGTGTTTTGTTTATTGATTAGTTTGCTAACAACAGCATGCAATAAAGGCAATTCGGTTGTAACAGCTTCCAATGTTTATGTAGCAGGCTCAACGGCTTATTCGGCTGTGTTGTGGAACAACAACCAGGCGAATTATCTTACCGTCGATTCTGCCAGCAGCGCCAATTGTATTTATGTGAATGGAAGCGATGTTTATATTGGAGGAGCCATCTTCCTGAACGGTCTTGGCAACATTCCCGTTTATTGGAAAAATGGGAATGCTAATTATTTAAGCCTTAGCCTGCCCGATAGCAATAACTCTACAGGCATTGTAAATTCCATTTTTGTTTCCGGCAGTGACGTATATGCTGCAGGCACTGCGGGCTATCAAATATCTGATTCTACCACTTATGCTGTTATATGGAAAGATGGCATTATGAACATCCTCGATTCTATTCCTTTGCTTTATACTCTTTACTATTTTCCCTGTTCTGTAAATTCATTGTACGTTTCGGGCAATAATGTGTATGCCGCGGGTTATGGGCATAGCGGCGCATGCTATTGGCAGAACGGTAATGCCACTTCCGTTGCAACGGATGCTAACACAGTTGCCAATAGCATTTTTGTTTCGGGCTCCGATGTGTATGTAGCAGGACAGCAAACCGACAGCAATGCCAGCGCTGCCAGATATTGGAAGAATGGGACTGTGGAGAATTTAACTGTTGCAGCGAACAGCAATTCCATTTGCAGATCAATATATATTTCGGGGAACGATGTTTACGTTTGTGGCAATCAAACAATCAATAACACCACCGTAGCTACTTATTGGAAGAATGGCACTCCTGTTAATTTAGGAACAGGCATAGGCAATTCAGATGCTTATTCCATTTTTGTAAAAGGCAGCGCTGTATTTGTTGCCGGCACGGCTAATGGCGCTGCGTGCTATTGGAATAACGGTAAAGAAATACAGCTCGCATTAACAGCTGTTGCAAGCGCTGTGTTTGTGCAATAGCAATTAATAATTGATAACTGAAAATGGTTAACCTCTTCCTGAGCTTTCCACATAACTTCTCAGTTCTTCGTTAAAATCTTTTTGCCTGATCAGATCTTCGAGGCTGATGTGCATGCGGTATTTCCAATAATTTTTCGGGTCCGATGGAATGTTGATGCGCTCATCGTGCGGGTTTTCACGGCGGATGATTTCGCTCATGCCAAGCAGATCCTGCAATTGAAAAATGCTCCACATTGCCGGTGAATATAAATGTTGTATAACGATTGCTTTGTTGACCCAGGGCTCGCAGAAATAAGGCGCGTCGCCCCATTGGCCGAGCTCGAAATTATAGAAGCGCTGTGTTTTTCCGCGGTCTTCTTCCCACCATCCGCGGATGGTGCTCATGTCGTGCGTGGAAGGAGTTACGACAGAGAGATAATGCGCATCAGCAGGATGGAAAAATTCTTTGTTAGTTGTCCCTTTCGGCATGCGCTGAATTTCGAGGCTCAATATCCCAAGCCTGCTCATTACATCCGGAACACATGCGGGAACCATGCCTAAATCTTCTCCGCACACGAGCATGTTGGTGGCAGATTTCAATTCCGGTAATTTTTTCATCGCTTCATCTCTCCAGAAGTTATCTTGCCGGCGATAATAATAATCGATATACAAATCATGAAGGCTGCTCTTATCCCATTCCATGTAACGGAATGATGGCGTGCGTTCCATCTCAATGCGAAAATGGAATTGCTTTCCCGCCGAACCTTCCGCTTCAAACAAAATCACGTTTGAGATGAGATTGAAAAGGCCATTTTTTATTTTCTGGTTGAATTCGCTTGGTTCTGATTCAGCAAAATAATTTTCTACTTCACGCTGCGTTTCGAAACCTTTCTTTAATTGATACAAGCCCTCTTTATTCTGCTGCAAAAATTCTGATTTCACATACTCATAATCGTTATTGAAAAACTCCCAGAGCACAGCTTCATTAATAAACGGCTTTGTATAGCGATGATAATTAAATGGAATATTTCTCTCACTGAATTCATTCATGTGCACCGGAACAGCAGGGCCAAAATGCCCCATCACGCCTTCCACCGCACTCATGGGAATACTCCAAATGCGGAAGAAGCCGAGTATGTGATCGATTCGGAAAGCGTCAAAATAATTCGACATCTGCTCGAATCTTTTCTTCCACCAGTCAAAATCATCTTTCGCCATTTCTTCCCAGTTGTAAGTAGGGAAACCCCAGTTCTGCCCTTTAACCGCGAAGTCATCAGGCGGGGCGCCGGCTTGAAAATCCATGTGATATAATCTCGGGCTCACCCACGCATCGCAACTGTTCCTATAAATACCAATCGGGATATCTCCTTTCACAATGATGCCATTCTTGTGCGCATAATCAGTCGCTTCGAGCAACTGCAAATGCAAATGATATTGGGCGAAATAATGAACTGCAATGGAATCATAATGTTTTGCTTTCGGCGAAACATATTTATTGATTGATGCTTTGTTATATTCGCTGTACAATTGCCATTTTGAAAAATCAGAAGTTCCATTCCTGTCTCTGAGATACGAAAATGCCGCATAAGGAATAAGCCAATGTTTATTCTCTTCAAAGAAAATCTTGTAATCCTCATCTTCAAAAAATTCTTCTTTCTGGATGCTGTATAATTCCTGGATGGCAGACAATTTGAATTTCAATACTTGCTCATAATCCACGTCAGGTAAATCGTTCAGCTGTTTTTGTTTTTTGAAAAGAGGCTTTACAATATCCGCATGTTTTTTTCCCGCCACTTTTTCAAGGTTGATATAAACAGGGTGAAGCGCAAATGCAGAGATAGCGGCGTAAGGGTAAGAATCTAAAAAAGTATGCGTTGCCGTTGTATCATTCACAGGTAAAATCTGGATCAGTTTCAATCCTGTTTTTCTTGCCCAGTCAACCAGTAATTTCAAATCGGTAAACTCGCCAATGCCAAATGAACTTCTACTTCTCAAACTAAACACAGGGATGGCAACTCCTGCGCCATGCCAGGTATCGTTCGGAAAATGTGCAAAGCCATCATGCACAATCGTAAGTTTTTTCTTTTGTGCATCGCCATATAAAATACGGTTCTCATAACCTTCAAGCCGAACAAGTTTTTTTTCCTTCACATTGAAGACACCGTATTTATAGGTGAGTGGAAAAGATTCTTTCGGAAGATTGAGTTTGCATGTCCACCAATTTCCTTCTATTGACATCAATGTAGGCGAATCAGTATTCCAGTTTTTTAAAGTCTTGCCTGTTCCCGCAATACAAAGCACTTCATCCTTTCTCAACAAGGGTGCTTTTACTTTGAATATATTCGTATAAGTAGTTACATTTTTTTGTTTCGATATGGCTTTATGATGCCTGAGCAAAGTGTGCTGAAACGGCGATGAATAAAAAGCATTTTCATATTCACCTGCATGGTTCCATGTATCGAACAATTGAATTTCGTCAATGCCGGGCTTCGATATATTTACTACGCGGTCATGCCCCCATTCATATATTTTAGTGCCATCCTGCTCAGTAAAAAAATAACTGTATTGTATATTTTCTATTTGAGCATCGTCTACATCAACAGAGACTTGCCAAAATTCGTTGTTGGCATATATGAGCGGCAATGCTTTTGCAGAATCATTGTTCCCAAGCGCTTCAATATTTCCTTTAACAAAAATCGATTCTCCGAACTTGGTGTGGAAACGTATATAAAATTGGATTTTCATCTGTGGGTAAAAGTTTTGGTGTTTAATGGCTAGTCTAATATAATATGTTCTTTGTACATTAAGCCGCGAATTTATAATAAAACGATTTGATAAGCTATTATTTACCTTTTTATTAACCCAATAGCTTTGTTGAAATTTTTTGCTTTTGCTGATTAAGGCTTTTGCCCTATTTTCGTGAAAATTTTTATGAAATGGAAGAAGTAAAAAAATCAACTGGCTTATATTGGGTCCTTTTTCTCATATCAGTAGCTGCATTTTTTATTCTTTATCGCTATATAGGCGGCGTCTGCATTTTGACGCTTCCTTTTGTTTGCACCTGGTTTGCAAAGGCGTTGGACATTATGTGAAATTTTGAATTCTTTATCAATAAATATTTGCCACCTGTACTGGTGGCTTTTTTATTTTGAAACTTATCAGTGAAGGCTCAAGGGTGCGAGTGGGCGCTTAGGTTTTTGTAGTTACTTTGCGTGTCTTCGCATTTTTGCGGTTAAATATATAAACTCATGCAATCATTGACTTCAATATACCAACAAAAAATTGACGACTATTCATCACAGCTTCAAAGCATTCAGCAAAAAGTGAACATTGTCGCGGTATTAAGACTTGCTTGCTTTGCCGCACTAGCTCTTAGCATTTATTTTTGTGTGAAAAATTTTCAATACTCTTTTCTTTTTATCACAGCATTGCTTGTTATTGCCTTCATCATTTTAGTAAGAATTTATTTCAATCTGAAAGATAAAAAATCGCTGGCCGCAAAACTGCTTTTTATCAATACAAATGAGCTTGGAGTGCTTAACGGGAAAGCTAATCAATTTGATAATGGAAAAGATTTTTTGTCACACGAAAGCTATTATGATGATTTGGATATTTTCGGAGAAAACTCTTTATACCATGTTTTGAACAGAACAACAACAAGCCATGGGTCTGCGCAGCTTTCAAATCTGTTAAAAAATCCGATTTTAGAAAAAGAAAAAATCCTTAATCAACAGGATGCCATAAAAATTCTATCGCAAGAATTAGATAAAAGGCAGTTGCTTGCTGCTTACGGTTTGTTGCATCAGGAAAAACAAGGAAACTTATATGGCATTCTTGACTGGCTTAAAATACCGGCAAAAATCAGCAAGAATAAATTCTTATTGATAATCAGATGGGCATTGCCGTTATACAATATTGCTGCCATTTTGTATTACCTTGAAACGGATAATTATCTTCTTTTAGCAATCGGTGTTATTGCAAGTTGGATGACAGTCGGTTCGTTTGCAAAGTATATCAATCATCAACATTCTCTGATAGGAGAAAAGCAAAAAATATTGAGCCAGTATGCCGATATTTTGAAAATATTTACCAGCATTGATTCGCTGCAATCAATACTGTTAAAACAATTGCATGATGATTCGGTTCATGCGCACCAAATCATTAATAAACTATCGCAATTATCTTCCTGGTTCGACCAACGGTTAAACATGGTAGTGAATATTTTATTGAATAGCTTTTTGGTTTATGACATTCAATGCATCATTGCGCTCGAAAAATGGAAAGAAAAAAATAGCAAAAATTTTGAAAAATATATTGATTGTGTCGGCGATATTGAAAGCTTGAGTTCGCTTTCGTGCTTTGCGCATAATCATCCAGGTTATTCATACCCCTCTATTAGTGAAAATACTTTTATCATTGAAGCTACACAAATTGCCCATCCATTAATTCCTGAAAATGAAAATGTGGCGAATGATTTTTCAATTGGCAAACAAAGCCGTTTGCATTTATTAACAGGCTCAAACATGTCGGGCAAAACAACTTTTTTAAGAAGCATTGGCGTCAATCTTTTGCTGGCTGAATGCGGCGCTCCGGTTTTTGCTACTTCTTTCTCTTTTATGCCGATGAACATTCTATCTTCCATCAGAGTAAGTGATTCGTTGCAAGAACACACTTCGTATTTTATGGCAGAATTGAAAAGGTTGCAGCAAATTATTTTGCAATTACAAAATGAGAAGCCGGCACTTGTTTTGGTAGATGAAATTCTTCGCGGTACAAATTCAGAAGACAAAACTTTTGGCTCGGAAGAATTTGTAAAAAAATTGTTACAGTACAATTGCTTGTCCATGTTTGCAACGCATGACCTTGCGCTCAGTAAATTAGAAAATGAATTTCCTGATAAGGTCAGCAATTATTGTTTCGAAAGCATTATACAAAACGGCGAACTTCTGTTCGATTATAAATTACAAGCGGGAGTTGCAAAAAACAGGAATGCTTCATTCCTAATGAAAAAGATGCAAATTATTTGAGGTGAATTTTCACGAATTAGAGCGAATAAGCGCAAATAAAAAAGACCTTCAATGAAGGTCTTGATAAAAGAGGTAGCTATTTTTTATGGTTGCTTAGATAAATGGAATATAGTTTCTTTTCTGCGCGAATTTTCTTGTTGCAGATTTTCTGTTTCTTTGAATGTTCCATAGGTCTACCACTTTGATAGTTGATTTTTCGGATTTTGCTAAATCAACATCCGTAGCTACTGTTTCTTTTACTTCTGCAACTAATTGTTGCAACGATTGGTTGTCCATCTGTACGAGAGAGGACATAAGATTCCCTTTCATAATATATCTCCTTTGTTTTTAAAAATACTATTAGTTAATGTTGAGCTGATGACGGAGAAGGCACTGAAGAATCGTTAAAAAAAGAAAGTGTCATTTTTACATTTCCCGCTGTAGTACTGTACTTTGGCTCAATTCGAGTGCAAATGTACAACTTATTTTTTTATCATGCAAGTGTTAAGTTTAATAAAATGTTAAGAGCCGCTTTCGACATTTATGAACAACTGATTTTTAATAAGATGTGAATAGCGCAGTCATCGTTTAATAAAACTTTTCACTGTAGAAAAATCACTCCCTACAATTTTTACATAATAAGCTCCTGATGCAAACGAAGATAGTGGCAAGAATATTTTGTTGTATCCAATACTTAATTGATTTGAAATCGACGATATAATTTGTCCGTACGAATTATAAATAATCACATTGCCCGGAGACATTTTTTTTGAGTACAAAATAATGGTTAGGTTATCAGTTGCAGGGTTTGGCCTTAATGAAACGAATTGCAAACTTCCGTTGATATTTCTTGTGAGCACTACGATTTCAGAATAATAAGTTGAGCCATCTGACTTTGTCATCATCAACCGATAATAGACTGTTCCATCGATCAATCTTGCATCAGTATAACTTAAATTCAATTGCCCGTTATTTTTTATCGTTGCAATTGTGCTGTATACAGATTGATCAACTGAGCTTTGAAGCTGATAGGAAAAAACTTCATCAACATTATTCATTACCCAGATAAAAACTGCGCCATTGCCTGTAAGGCTACCGGTAAAATATTGTAGCCCTGGGATCGGCAAAGGAGTACAGACTTTCATTGCGCTTGCCGGAAGCACATAATTCGGTTGTGCATTGCCGTTAGATCCAGCAGTGGCTCCCGATGAATAGCCTCCACATGTGGCACTGTTAGCAGGGCTTTGAATTCCATTTTGACCAGCTACAACAGATGATGTAATAGATGAAGGGAATGACGAACCAGACACCCAAATTTCACCACCACCTCCCCCACCCCCTGGCCCGGTACATTTAGATGAAAATGGATAACTCGCATTTCCACCATTTGCACCATCAGCAGAAATATTTAGAGTACCGCTGATTGTTCCATTAATAATAACAGTGCCGCCCGCACCACCACCGCCGGCACCATCGCCACTTGCCTGATATGGGTCGGCGAGCGCGGCATTATATGGTCTTCCTCCATCGGCCAGGATGGACATACCGCTGGTTAATATAACTGGGGCTGACAACAACACAATGCCGCCGCCGTTGCCACCGGGCAATCCTACAGCATTGTTTTCATGGCCACTTCCGCCGCCACCGCCCAGAAATATGCGGTTATTAGCAGTAGAATAGCCGTAAGCAGATAATCCCGCGCCCCCGATACCAGGACTTGAAGCGTAACAAGAAACATTGCTTGTGCCTCCGATACCGCCAGCGCCATAATTTCCGCCACCGCCACCGCCTGTATTTTGGTTATTGCCACCACCACCGCCATTCGAAAGCTTCCCCATTCCGCATTGCTCATTTGCTATGTAATCAGCAATTCCTTCACCTTTTGTGCCTCCGTTTTTATCAGCATCGGTTGGTGGATCTGCGTAATAGTAAGCATTTGTAACAGTAAAGTTGCAATTATATCCTAAAGCGGTGCTGTAATTAAATAATGAGCCTCCGGTAAAACCCTGGCCAATCACATCAATGCCGCTATTCAGGTAAATTGTGTCTGCAGCTTCAATGGCGACAATGCCTCCCGTTGCTGTAGCCGGGTTCCATGGAGTGCTTGTTATCGAATCGCTGATAGTAACTGATTGATAAGACGGCACAGTCACTAACTGAACCGTATCTGCTGGCGTATAAGAATTTAATATTTGATACTGAAGGACCACATTATTGCCACTCACACTGCAAATGGTATTCATTTCATAATTGCCAGCATTATTTATGGCTGTTATATTCCCGTATGAAGAAGAGTTGGCTGAACTGATAGTTGCACCTTTCATCTGAATTAATAAAACTCTTGTCTTTGCTGTTAAACCTGATGCATTGGTGACAGTAATACTATTCGCAGTAGTATTGATAGCCGTAACCTGATAGTAAGAATTTACAACGCCAGAGATAGATTGAGCATGTGTACTGAAGACAATACAAAAAGGAGCTAATAAGCAGAGTTGAAATGCTTTTGGTATTTTCATAGATAATTTGGGATGGCAAACATTTTTGCCTTTTTTCCTAATTTACAACGCATTTTATATTGAGTAAATTGCCAGATAATCCACATAAATTAGAAAATCATCCCAAACAAAGCAATCGTAAAAACCCTTACTTATAGCTTCTTTGGCTCGGATGTGCTACTTCAAAAATCAATGGCTCTTTATGTAACTCCGGAGCGCCATCGCTTTTATATTCCCAAGCTGCCACAAAAGAAAAATTTTCATCATCACGTTTTGCTTCGCCATCTTCTGTCTGCATTTCTTCGCGGAAATGGCCTCCGCAACTTTCGCGGCGCATTAATGCATCAATGCACATCAATTGACCGAGCTCAATGAAATCTGCAACACGATTAGCTTTATCCAATTCAGGATTCATTTCATTTATTTCACCCGGAATGCGGACATCTTTCCAAAACTCTTCTTTCAATTTTCCTATTTCATCAATGGCTTCTTTCAGCCCTTGTTCATTACGAGCCATGCCACATTTGTCCCACATGATCTTTCCAAGGCGCTTATGAAAACTTTCAACAGTTTGTGTGCCGTTGATATTTTTCAGTTGATGAATTCTATCTGCAACAGCTTTCTCTGCTTCTTCAAATGCAGGATGAGAAGTTGGAATTTCTTTCACTCGGATTTCATCTGCAAGATAATTTCCTATAGTATATGGAATCACAAAATAACCATCAGCCAAACCCTGCATCAATGCAGATGCGCCGAGGCGATTCGCTCCATGATCGCTGAAATTTGCTTCGCCCAATGAATACAATCCCGGAATATTTGTCATCAATTCATAATCCACCCAAAGCCCGCCCATGGTATAATGCACTGCAGGATAAATCCGCATTGGGATTTCATAAGGATTTTCTCCGGTGATTTTTTGATACATGTCAAAAAGATTACCGTATTTTTCTTTTACAACTTCTATCCCATGATGACGAATTTCTTCTGCAGAAGGATTTTCTATCCCATGTTTGCTGCATTCAATTTTTCCATATCGGTCGATCGCCGCAGCATAATCCAAATAAACCGCCTGCTTTGAAGTACCAACCCCAAAACCTGCGTCGCATCTCTCTTTCGCGGCACGAGATGCAACATCACGCGGAACCAGATTTCCGAATGCGGGATATCTTCTTTCCAAATAATAATCTCTTTCATCTTCAGGAATATCGCTTGCTTTTCGTGTATCGTTCTGTTTTTTGGGAACCCAGATCCTTCCATCATTTCGCAGCGACTCAGACATCAATGTAAGTTTCGATTGATGATCACCTGTAACAGGAATGCAAGTCGGGTGAATTTGCGTAAAGCATGGATTTGCGAAATATGCACCTTTTTTATGTGCCTTCCATGCGGCAGTAACATTGCAGCCCATTGCATTTGTTGAAAGATAAAATACATTCCCATAACCACCACTGCATAATAAAACTGCATGACCAAAATATCTTTCCAATTTTCCGTCTACCAAATCTCTTGCAATAATGCCTCGTGCTTTTCCATCAATCATCACAATGTCGAGCATTTCATGCCGTGTGTACATTTTCACATTGCCCAATGCAACTTGTCTTTCCAAAGCCTGATAAGCGCCAATCAATAATTGTTGGCCGGTTTGTCCGGCAGCGTAAAATGTGCGCTGTACTTGCGTTCCGCCGAATGAGCGGTTGCTTAATAATCCGCCATATTCTCTTGCAAAAGGAACACCTTGCGCCACACATTGATCAATAATATTTGCGCTCACTTCTGCAAGGCGATGAACATTTCCTTCGCGTGCACGATAATCGCCGCCTTTAATTGTATCATAAAATAAACGGAAAACACTGTCGCCATCATTCTGATAATTTTTTGCTGCATTGATGCCACCTTGCGCAGCAATGCTGTGCGCACGGCGCGGAGAATCCTGAAAACAAAATGCTTTCACTTTATAGCCAAGCTCGCCAAGCGATGCAGCGGCGGAAGCACCGGCGAGACCAGTACCGATGATAATGATTTCAAGATTGCGCTTGTTGGCAGGGTTCACCAATTTCACGTGGCCTTTATAATCGTTCCATTTGTCGTCTAAATCGCCGGAAGGTATTTTGGAATTCAGCATGTTCATGTGATAATTTGATAATTCGATAATGTGATAATGACTGCTCTATAATCTTCTGTATAAAATTTATTGCATTTTTATTTTTTGTTGACCAACATTTGTTCTCTTTTCAGCATCGTTGCGTTGCACTCTTCAACTGTAACGCAACTGTGAACTTCAGGTTTCGACCATTAGCGACTTATGAAACTGAAGCTGAATAAAGAACTAAAAGTACAAGAGTGCGACGCAACAATGCTCAATAATAATTCTTAGCTGATAACCTAATTCTTCTTATCGCGTCGACACATTAAATTTTCTATTTATCGTTCTACTGCACCCAGCCCATATACATTGATATTGGCATCAGCGCAAATAATAACGGAACGATAATCGAATATGCAATGCCAATTGCATTCGCAAGCTTCAAATATTTTGTGTTGTGCAAACCGATTGAACGGAATGCGCTTTGAAAACCATGCAGCAAATGATACGCCAGCGAAATGCATGCGAGCACATATAATACAACAACCCAGAGCTCTGCAAAAGTTGTTTTCATTAAGCTGAACAAATCATGAACAGGCTTGCCATCAATAACAACTTCTTCAACTCCTGTAAAGCGGGATGGGATCCAAAATTGTTTCCAATGAATAATTAAAAAAATAAGAATGATCGTTCCGAGCAACCCCATAGAGCGCGAATACCATTTACTTCCTTTGTTGCCCATCTGCACGCTGTACCCAATTGCTCTTTTGCTGCGGTTTTGAAATGTGAGCGCAAGACCTTGAATGATGTGAATGAAAAAACCAACGAACAATCCAATTTCCATAATCCTGATCAGTACCATTGAGCCCATGAAATGGGCGGCTTTGTTGAACATCTGCCCATTGTCATCAGGATTGAAAATGGTAGCGAACATGCACGCATTAATTCCAACATGCACAATTAAAAAAGAAATAAGGAACAAACCCGTTAGACCCATCACAAACTTTTTGCCTATCGATGAAGTAAAAAACTCAGACCATTTCATATGCGCTTTGGTTGTTGTGATTGAAAATGAAAATCCGGATGCCTGCAAAAATAGCACAGGAAATGTTTCAAAACAGTTTTGTTCAGTTTTTTTTATAACTGCGATGCAACAGATGAATTTTTGGAGATTGAAATACTTGCATACAAAAAAAACATCCATGCTTTTCGCAAAGATTGCAAACGAAGATGCAGCAATGATTTCAGATGGTTTTATAACCAAAAATAGCGCAAACGTTTGATCGTTCTTAATATGAAATAATTACATTCTTTTGCAGGATAATTGCCTGACCATGGCTTACCAAAAATCAGGTTTATTATAATGGATTAAGCATAAGCAGCGGTTGAGGGTTTGATAAGTTGCAAAATGCAGGCTTTAGAAATAATAGCCTGCATTTTTTTTGCTGTAGATTTTGGAGCAGCAAATATTATTTCCCGCCAAACACTTTTTTCAGCAGATCAGTTGCCTGGGCAGCGGGGTCTTTTCTGATTTTTGCTTCTTCCTGTGCCACATAATAAAAAATTCCGACCAATGCTTTTTGCGTTACATAAGTTGGCAGGTCGCTCTCCACTTTTTTAGTGAATGGTATTTTATTATATGCATCAATAACATCTTTCCAATATTTTGTCGCGTCTGTTTTTTGAAGCGAGGTTTCAATTACAGGCTTAAATGAAGTTGTTAATTGTGGCGAGGTAGTTTTTCTAAGATAAGAAGTTGCTGCAGTGTCTGATCCGCGCAAAATGCTGAGCGCATCAGTAATGCTCATGTTCTTAACTGCATCAACAAAAATAGGCGCAGCAGATTTTGAAGCATCTTCTGCAGCACGGTTCATGCTTAGTATAGCCTTATCAACCAAATCGCCCAAACCTGCGCTGCGCAGCGTTTTTTCAACCTTTTGCGCTTCAGGCGGCATCAGAATTTTCACAACAGCATCTTTAAAAAAACCATCAGCAGCAGATAATTTACTTGCACTTTTTTGTGTTCCCAGCGTAAGCGCTTCTTTCAGGCCACTTACTATTTCATCGCTGCTTAAACCCGCGCCTGCATTTGAATTGCCGCTGACTGCGTTTTTCACAGTCTTGAGCAAATCGGTTTGCGCATTAGAGGAAAAAAATAAACTAAAAGATGCAAGCAATAACAAACAAAAATTTTTC
This sequence comes from uncultured Bacteroidota bacterium, assembly GCA_963718975.1. Taxonomy (GTDB): domain Bacteria; phylum Bacteroidota; class Bacteroidia; order Chitinophagales; family Chitinophagaceae; genus Puia. The sequence goes on from CAVRBD010000004.1 coordinate 14,070, forward strand.
ATAATCAGTAATTTTAAAAAGACGAAATTTCCGAAAATTACAACGAATTAAGGCAAAACTTATTTCATACTAAATGATGAATGCCTATTCACAAACCATGCCATTCAAATGCATCGTCTTTTGGCATTGCTTCAAAAACGGAAGCTGCTAATTCGCCTGGCGTAGCAAGTTTTCTTTGCAATGTATTGATCCATGCGCCATCAACAGTAATAACCGCGGCTAAAACATTTTCATTTTTTATGATTTCATGCTTTATCGTCCATCGCGAATAATCTTTTCTTGCTTTTAATACTCTCAAATTGATAGAAAGGTTGTCGCCGAGCCTCACTTCTTTTCTAAAAACGGCTTCTTCTCTGAACAAAATCGGGCCAATGCTCAATTCCTGCATTTTACTATTTGAAAGACCATATTCTTCCAAAAAGCACACACGGCAATAAGCGCCATAATCATAATACACCGAATGGCGCAGATGAAAATTAGGGTCAAGATCTGCCCATCGGATTTGGATCGGCTTCAAATATTCATTCATGTTATTCCAATTGAATTATAAAATTATTCGTTTTGCGAATAAACATTGCGTATTTTCATTTAAACTCCCTTGAAAAAGATAAGCTCCATATTTTTTCTTTCCCTTCTTTTATTGCTTCACTACGCAAAAGCAATAACTTATTTGAATTGCCAAATTGAAAACTTCATCAGCACCGGTTCTGCATATTGCGATTGCGAAAAACAAGTCACTGACAATAGTGATATCAATCAAAACAATACCGCTCAAAAAAATATTTTCAAAGAAAAAGGTACTGATCATATTTTTACGCTGAACAATAAATCGCTGTTCACAACTCAAAGTTTGAAAAGCAGATTAACTTTTTCTCTAAATAACATTTCTCAAATCCCTTCAGGATTTCATTCAATTATTTTTCAGCCTCCAAAAGCATAAGCATTTTTCAAAAACTTTATTGCTCACAAAATTTTTGTGCAGATAGATGCTATTGCAGATTTTTAAAAAATGCAATAGCAATTATCGTTTCATGCATTTTACTATCAACTCAAAAACTTATTATAATGAGAACGATTATTTCATTCATCATGCTTATTGCTATTATATCAAATTCGTCTTGCTCAAAAAAAATGATTGGTTCAAAATCTATGAACTATGAGACAACAGATAAATATGGAAATAAAATGTTGCTCGGTTCATGCGACAGAAAAGCCTTAGAGCAAGAACCATATTCAGATTGGTTCAATAAAAATTATTCAGATTATAAAATTGATACTGCTACATGCGAATTATTAAAACAAAAACTGGCAGGAAAGAGTTTTAAAATATTTATGGGCACCTGGTGCGGCGATAGCAGAAGAGAAGTTCCAAGAATGTTTAAGATCCTTGATTATTGCAGAATAAAATCTTCAAAGATTCAATTGATCATGCTAAACAATAAAGACTCATTTTACAAACAAAGCCCGCAACATGAAGAAAGAGGAATGAATATTCACCGCGTTCCGGACCTGATCGTTTTTGAAAATAAAAAAGAAGAAGGCCGGATTGTTGAAGAGCCTGTTGTTTCATTGGAAAAAGATTTGCTGGCTATTACCAGCACTGAAAATTATTCTTCCAATTACAAAATCGTTGCAATATTGAATGAGATGCTTGAAAAAAATAAAATACAAAATTCCAGCGATGAAATCATATCCACGGCAAGTGCGATAAAACCTTTCTCAAAATCTGCTAATGAACTAAACACTTTCGGATATGTGAAGATGGCTTCGGGTGAAATGGAGAAAGCAGAGATTGCTTTCAGGGTCAACATAATTTTGTTTCCCGATAACGCAAATGTTTTTGATAGCCTTGGTGATTACTATTCAAAGAACAATAATTCAACTTCTGCTAAAGAAAATTATGAGAAAGCTTTGCAGCTCGATCCCAAAAAAGAAGAAACAAGAAAAAAATTGAGCCTGTTGCAAAATAATTAGCACTGCTTTAAGTTAGTGAATAACCCTAATTTTGCAGCTTCAAAAAAAAATTATGAAAAAAATCTTTCTGTTTGCTTTTGTGATAATGAGCATTGCTTCTTTTGCCCAGACAAAAAAGAAACCTGTTGCCGCAAAGCCTGCAACGGCGCCGCAGCCTGTGCTGAAAACCGCGGAAGATTCATTGAGTTATGCCATTGGCCTTAGCGTAGCAGGTTTTTATAAGGAACAAGGCATTAAAACGGTAAATTCAACGCTTGTTGCAAAAGCGATCAATGATGTGTTAAAAACAGGTAAGCCATTATTGAATGATCAGCAGGCAAATTCTTGCATTATCAATTTTGTGCAGAAAGAAAAAGCTGAAAAAGCAGGGCCGAACAAAAAATCAGGCGAAGCATTTTTGGCTGAAAATAAAACAAAGCCTGGCGTTGTTACTTTGCCAAGCGGGTTGCAGTACATGGTTTTGCAAGAAGGAACCGGGCCAAAACCTGTTGCCACAGACAAAGTAAGATGTCATTATCAGGGCACATTGATTGATGGGACAATTTTCGACAGTTCCATTAAACGCGGCCAACCGATTGATTTTGCTGTGACAGGCGTTATCAGAGGCTGGACCGAAGCACTGCAGCTAATGAATGTTGGCAGCAAGTGGAGATTATTTATTCCATCCGATCTGGCTTATGGCGATCAAGGCAGCGGAGCTATCACACCCGGCTCAACTTTGATTTTTGATGTAGAACTCATAGATATTGTGAAATAATTTTTTTAAAATATTTTTGATGAAAGCCTCATGAAGTTCATGAGGCTTTTTGTTTCGCAGCGATGGCATCTTCGTGAAATTTATAATCTCTAATTTAGCATCGATGGCGAACCCCTATATATCATTAATGAGAACTGCGTGGCGATATGCCAGGCAGGAAAAGAAACAATATGTTTTTACGTATTCGCTTTTCCTACTGTCAAGCTGTGTGTTTGCAATGTATCCATTGTTATATGGATGGTTCATCAATGCTATTCAAAAAGAAGGGGTGGATCATTTGCATTATGCATTTATATATGTCGGCATTTATCTTTTATTAAAATTATTAGAGTGGGCTTTTCATGGGCAGGCAAGAATTCTCGAACGAAGGCTCGCATTTAATCTGAGCAGAAATTTTTTGCAGGAGCTGTATCACCAAATACTGCATCTTCCTGTGAAATGGCATCAGGATAATCACAGTGGCGCAACCATTAACCGAATCCGCAAAGCTTATGAAGCATTAAAGGAATTTTTTCAAAATGGCTTCATGTATATGTACACGCTTACAAAATTTCTTTCATCATTTATTGCAATGATTATTTTTTCTCCGTTGTTCGGAAGCATCGGAATTTTGATTGGCGCATTTACTGTGTTTATGATTTTCAAATTCGACAAGCCTTTCATCAAAGCCGTTGATGAAACAAATGAAAAAGAACATGTCGTGTCAAGCACTTTGTTCGATAGCCTTTCAAATATTATCACAGTAATTACATTAAGGCTTGAAAAAAGAATTAAAAAAAGCCTGATGGAAAAAATAAAGGATGTGTACGACCCATTTATGCGCACTGTAAAAATAAATGAATGGAAATGGTTTGTTGCCGATATATTGGTTGCGATAATTTATGGAATTACTACACTTGGATTTATTTATCAGAACACATTACCGGGACATATTTTCGTTCTTGGAAGTTTGGTAACGCTGGTCGGTTTCGTCAATCAGTTCACCAGTGTCTTTCATGATATTGCATGGCAATACACACAGATTGTGCAATATGACACAAATGTGCAGACGGCAAGATTTATTTCAGAAGCATATAAAGAAAATCATCTCGCAGATGAGGCAAATGAATTACCGGAAAAATGGAAAAACATTTCTATCAGCAACTTAAATTTTTCGCACAAAGAAAAATATTCATCAGAAGAAAAAGCCCACAGCTTACATGATATTAATATTAATCTTGAAAAAGGAAAACGCATAGCATTGATTGGAGAAAGCGGAAGCGGCAAAAGCACGCTGATGGCTTTGTTGAGAGGATTATACGAACCAGAGCGAGGTTCTCTCGTCAAAGTTGATAACGCAAATGCAGATGTAAAAAGTTTGAGAGATGTGATCACACTCTTTCCGCAAGAACCTGAAATTTTCGAGAACACGATTCAATATAATATCACACTTGGTCTTCCTTTTGAAGAAAAAGATATTTTGGATGTTTGCGAGACTGCACATTTTACAGAAGTCGTTCATCATTTGCCAAAAGGATTGCAATCAAATATTCAGGAGAAAGGAGTCAATCTTTCCGGCGGACAAAAACAGCGGTTAGCATTGGCTCGTGGAATTCTTGCAGCAAAAAGCAGTGAAATTATTTTACTAGATGAACCGACTAGCAGTGTTGATACGAAAACTGAAATTCAGATTTATGAAAAACTGTTTGAAGAGTGCAAAGACAAAGCTGTTGTATCAAGTCTTCATCGTTTATATTTATTAAGTTATTTTGATTATGTATATGTTTTGAGAAGTGGGCATATTGTTGATGAAGGAAGTTTTGAAGATTTGAAAAAAAGAAGCTCAATCTTTAATGAGTTGTGGAAGCATCAACAGGAAAAGACAGTTATTCAAACAGAAAATAATTAGAGCGAAATTTCACACAACGCAACAACGAATACAAAGGGACAAAGATTAATTTTCGAAATTCGTTGCGCCTTTTGCATCCGTTGCGTTCTTTGCGTGAAATAAAAATGAAGATTAATTGTCCTAATGGTCGGTGTCTTCACCGACCATTATTTAGTTTCGGTAGTTGAAGACACTAATCGATAGGAAAATTTTATATAGAACATTTTAACCGCAAAGAGCGCAAAGTTTTCGCAAAGACACGAAGGCTTTGCACATCTTTGCGTGTATTTCTTTGTGTTCTTTGTCCTAATGGTCGGTGTCTTCACTGACCATTATTTAGTTTCGGTAGTTGAAGGCACTAATCGATAGGAAAATTTTATATAGAACATTTTAACCGCAAAGAGCGCAAAGTTTTTCGCAAAGACGCGAAGGCTTTGCACATCTTTGCGTGTATTTCTTTGTGTTCTTTGCGGTTTAAAAATAATTCAAACAGCCTTTAAATTTTCAAGAAACCCGTTGCGTTCTTTCTGTGAAACAAAAAACCTCCCGAAAATTCGAGAGGCTTTTATTTTTAGGGTGAAGATTAGTTTTTCTCACCATCTCCGTTATTCACTTTCTTTCCCAACTGCGGCAAAATCTGCAAACCAAGTAATCCGCTGATTCCGCCATTTGCCCCATCTCCATTTCCGCCAATCAGCACATCAGGCATAATCTTCACATTTTGGTTTGCGATGGATTCCATCACTTTCAATTGCGTGAAATTATTTCCACCCATTGCTTCTACAGAAAGCTTATATGATTCTGCATTTGATTTACCAATCGCTAAAATCTTTTCTGCTTCCGCATTACCAGTCACAGAAATTTTTTCTGCATCGGCATTTGCGAGCAATTCGATTTTTTCCGCGTCCGCTTTCGCGAGCAATCTTGTTTTTTCTGCTTCGCCGCTTGCTAATAATTTCAATCTATCAGCTTCTGCTGTTGCCTGCAAACGCACGCTATTCGAATCACCGGTTGCTTTCTTCACCGAAGCATCTGCGATTCTTTCTGCAATCAAAACGCCCTGATCCGCTTTCACAATTTCTTTTTGTATCTCAGCAATCGCAGTTTCTTTTTCAAGGCTTTGTCTTGTTTCCTGCGCTTTCATTTGTGTTTCATAAGTCACTTTTTGTTCTTCCGCAATTTTTCTGTCGGTTAATGTTTTCATCAAACTTTCAGGCGGAACGATATCACCAATCAAAGTATCAACACCAAACACGTTGTATTGCTCTAACACTTTTCCAATATGGTCACGTGCAGATTCCTGTCTTTCTTTACGTGTTCCAAGAAACGCAATCACATCACTGTCCTGCGCAGAGTTTCTGAAATAGTTACCAATCGTTGGCTCCAGAACCTGGCTCACAAGATTCGTCATGTTACCAAAACGCCCGATCACTTTTGGTGCTTCATTTGTTGGTATATGAATAATCTGTGCAACGTCGAGATTGAATGGAAAACCGTCTTTGCTTCGCACTGTAATCGTTGATAAATTTTTATCAAGCTGATGCGCTTCGCTTCTTGCAGATGCCCAGTTCAACACTAAGTTTGTTGTTGGCACTAACTCCACTTTCATAATATATGGGTTGATAGGATATTTCCCCGGGCCTAACGGTTCCGCCCACACGCCTTTGAACCCTCTGCCGACAATATTGCCATGCTTGAATTCAGCGCCACTTACATCTACTCCATCATTACCAACATAAGAAATCACGACACCAACATTTCCGATTGGTATCTCAGTCATCTTCACCATTTCCACTTTGGCGAACCATGGGTTGAGAAAGTATGAACCCGCAAGTATCACTTGTTCCTGCAAGCCTTTATAGCCGCCTTTGTTCATGAACAAATCCACGTCCTGGAATTTGCTATGGCCTTCAATAATCTTTCCGGCGATTTGCCCTTCTTCCAACGGCTTTCCTTCCATAGTGGTGACAACACCAACTGCATTGTCAGGAATAGTTACCATATCAGTCACTTCCAGTTCAAACAGGAAAGTGTTGATACGATAAGAACCCGGCGTGATGATGGCTGTCTGCCGGCCTTTGCGACCGCCATTTTGCAAAAATGCTTCTGCATCCTGAAATGAATCACAATCCACTTTTCGTGCAAGGATAGAACCTGTTTCCAATTCAGCACCATCTTTAGCAAGCACCAATCCAATTTTTCCGGTAGGTATCACCGTGAATGGCTGGAATGTAATCTGATATTGCCAGATCCATTTCCAGAAATAAACGCCCGGCGCTAATGTCTGCGCCTGATAACCGGCTTCGCCTTTTGTCGCGATAATTCGCCCTTCGGGCAATTCCTGCGCTTGCCCATGAGCACGAACTTTTTAGTGACAAGACCAATCCTGTCCTGCGGCACAATCACTACGCCGAAAAATACGCGCAGGATAAATCTGTAGAACAATAAACAGAAAAGAATAATTCCTATGATTATTCCCCATTGCATTAACATTGAATTTTCCATTTTAAATGTAGGTTTTAGGTTAAGAAAAAATATTCATGAAGTGCTGTTGCACAACAATACAAAAGTTTTATTTGCTCCGACTCAACTTTTCCAAAGCTCAAATGACTGACAAATTTGCGAATCCGGCTTAAGCTTTGGAAAAGTTTAAGCCCACAAGTTTGCGGGCAGCTCGTATTTGGATAGATTGAAAAAATAAAGCTTGAAAAAGCAGATTCAAATGAATCCAGTTAGCGGAGAATCTTTAAGCCCAAGGCGGAAATGCCACAAAGGAAGACAGGTGAAAATTCATCTGTTCGGGCTGCAATATCTTTTGATTCTTTTCCATATCAGGAATGATTGAATACACAAAGTTTGTGCGTTCCGGACTGCGCCGCAAATGAAATTGGGATGAGCGGCAACGCGAGTTTTGAGTTTGTAGTTTATAGCTTATAGTTAGTGCCTCATAATCACAAAGTTGCTAAGGAATTGAAACGAAGTTGCACTTTGCCGAATAGAATTACCACCGTACAAGAGTGCGACGCAAGCAAAGCTCAATAGTAGCAATGTCGTTTCGGTACATGAATAAAAAAAGACGCACCTAAATGCATCTTCAAAATATTTTTAATTCCGTATAAATTTCAACAATTACAAATTGATATTGAAACTTCGAGTAAGGATTGCCGACTGAAAACTGCCGACTACTTATACATCTTCGTATAATACTCATCAGCCATTCTTCCTGAATCAAATTGATAGCGGACATCGCGCATGCCGTTCTTTGCAATTTGTCTCCATGTGTCATGCTGTTCGTAATACAATGGAAGGATCTGCTTCAATAAGATTTCATACAATTTATCTAAGTCATATTGGTCTTGCTCTTGCGTGTTCATATTTGCATAATCGGCTTTCGGTACCACAAAACCATTGTTGCCATGATTGATAAATTCCGGGATCCATCCGTCATCAGTAGAAAAATTCACAGCGCCGTTCATCGCAGCAGTCATGCCGCTTGTGCCGGAAGCTTCACGCGGAACACGCGGATTATTGAGCCAGCAATCAGCCGCTTGCTTCATTCTTTTTGAAAGCGACAATTCATATCCAATAACAACAGCTACGTTTTTATACCCCTTGCTCAAATGAACAAGATGATTGAAATCGTTGATAGCCGGATAATCCATGGGGTAAGGCTTTCCACCCCAAATAATTTGCACCGGATATTTTGTGCTGCTTGTAAGGTCATTGAAACGCTTGATATCTCTGGTAATTAATTCAGCGCGTTTGTAACCTGCAAATCTTCTTGCCCACACAATAGTGAAAATATTCGGATCGAAAATTTTCCCTGTTTGATCTGCGACAATTTCAAATGCTCTTTTCTTCAAATACTTTTTTCTGTCATCAAACCAAAAATCATCACTCTCTTCCATTTTTCTGTACAACTGTTTGTCTGCCCAATATTGCCAGTTCTGCGCATTGGTGATAGAAATAATCGGGCAGATATCTTTATACTTGCTCCACATCGCTCTGGAAACATGGCCATGCAATTCAGAAACGCCATTTGCAATATGGGCAAACCTAAGTGCTGCCAGCGAATGATTGAAGGCATCATCGTCCATGCCCGTGAGTTTTTTCACTTCATCAACACTTAGCCCGCAGAAATAGCTCATCTTTTCACAGAGATAAATATCATGTTTTTCGTTGCCTGCTTCTTCGGGCGTGTGAGTTGTGAACACAAGCCTTTTCTTCACTTCGCTCACATCATGATTATATTTTCTATACAAATAAAACGCGGCGCTCACTCCATGCGCTTCATTCAAATGATATAATTCAGGATTATAATTCAGCTCATCAACCAGCTTGGCGCCGCCAACGCCCAGCAAAATAAACTGAGCAACTTTCGTCGCAACATTTGCATCATACAAACGATGAGTGATTGTTTGAGAAACATAATCGTTCTCGGGCAAATCAGTGCTCAATAAAAACAGCGGGGCAGATTTAAAAGTTTCAGGATTGAGATAATATGCTTTCACCCAAACCGGATGGTCGTGAATATCAATCTGAAATTTGATGCCTGTATCTTCAAGAAAGCTGTATTGTTTTTCCATCCAGGTTACCTGAAGTGTTTGGTCCTGGTTGCGTGCCTGGTCGTAATAGCCGTATTTCCACAAAATGCCGATGCCAATGAGGTTCTGGCGCAATTCATATGCGCTGCGCAAATGTGATCCGGCTAAAAATCCAAGACCGCCGCTATAAATTTTGAGCGGTTGGTGCACTGCGAACTCCATTGAAAAGTAAGCCACTTTTTTTGCATAGCGCTCGTCAGCAGAATAAGGTACGTTGTAGTTTGTAAAGCTCATAGCCCAATCTTTTGTTCTTAATATGGTTTATAGTGTGTAAAGGGGACGCAATATAACGGAAAAAATGAAATTCAATTGTTTAAACGGTATTACCGCTTTATTAAAACGTTTGCTAAAGGGAAAAATTTTGGGAGTTGCCAGTTTATGGTATCCGGTTTCCAGTTCTGTGGATGCATCAGGCATTACAAATTTGTTCAGCAATTTGGAATAAAGAACTGCCAACTGTCAACTGCTAACTGAGGACTTTTTTGATACCAGCACCGGATCTCCGGTTGAGCATCGTTGCGTCGCAATCCGTTCATCGGTTGTGGTGCTATTAAGCTATAGTTTCAGAGCGGCAAACTCAAAATTAAAATGAACCACCTAAGCTATCTTAGAAAATATAAGAAAACTTGGATGTACTTACAAGCCTCAAGTGTTTTAACTCTATTCAACTATCGGTCTGTGAGGACACCGACCGAAACAAGCCCTCATCAAAACCGCAAACAATCATCAAGCAACACGTCATGGTGAGGAATAGCAACAAGCACCAAATCATAATCGTCATTTCGAATCCTGCACCATCAATTTATTATTTAATCGAACTTGCGCGGGATGAGAAATCTGCTCCCTATTTTCAGTCAGATTTCTCACTTCGCCATAAGATTACTGATAAAGCAGGTTCTTGCCCGCTCCGTTCGAAATGACGATGAGCCTTGATCTACACTATAAATTTTATAATGAAACTCTGTCCTAAGAACTGGAAACTGCAGACTGAAAACTGGAAACTTAATGACCTTTCTTCTTCGCAGCTGCCGGTTTTGTCTTCACTTCTTTCTTCTTCACAAATGTGCCTTCAAAAAAACATTTTATATCTCTGTAATTGCCGCATCCTTCAATCTCTTTCATGGCAATTGAATTCTCTTTAAAAGAAAAATTGATGGCACAAGGATCCGCATTGCCCTGAAATTGCGCAGTTGTTGGCGACTTAAATCTCGCTTCTCCTTTCAGCTCACCATTGCAGGTGCCGCCATCTTTTTCAAAATGAACGAAGAACAAAAATGCGGAAGCCGTCTTTCCATCGCGGATAGAAATGAAATTCTTTTTATCGATCACATAATCGCCTGAAAATTTATGTTTGCGGGGCAGCGTATCTATCGGATTAATAATGCTCACTGTTTTCGCTGCGGCATCATTTGATTCGGTAAGTATTTGTGTAAAACCTCCTGCATCATTCAAAACGTATGCGTCTTTTTTATACAGCATCTCCCCTTCTGGAGATTTATGCTGGTGCATGATCGTGATCGTGTACTTATTATCAACCGTTGCAAAGCTGTTGATATTTTCATCGTAAGCAAACAACACTTTGGACGCAATGAATTTATCCGATTTATCAAAACATAATAAATATAAAATCTCCTTTGTTTCAGTAAGTGATTTGCAGAATAGGTATTTTTCTTTTTTTTCAGTCACAATTTTAGCAACCGGATACAAATCCGGCTCAATGCCCTTTGGATAGTGTTTTGTAATGACCGTGTCGCTTACAAATTGAGTAAGCACATTGTAACTGATCAATCCGGAATCGCTTTCTTCTTTATCAAAAATAGTGTCGCTTATTTGGAACGGTGTTTTAACGGTCACAAAAGATTCCATAAAATCTTCAGTGCTCACTTTTTCATTACCGGATAAAGAAACCTTTTTGCTTTTGCAGCAAACTAAAAATGCAGGCACAGCATTAAGCAGATAAATTTCTTCATAAAAAAACGGGACAACATTTTATTCAATATTTAAAAATACAGATTCATGCGTTAATGATAAATTAATAAAGTGCAAGGTTTAAAATATTTTTTTTAGATTTGTCTAAATTAAAATTTAGTTAAGTTGAAATATTCAGCCAGCAAAGAGAATTACCTGAAAGCTATTTATCATTTACAAAGCGAACAAAACGTTGTAACGACAAATGAACTCGCTGCCGCTTTACTGGGCGAAGCCTGCGTCTATAACGGATATGCTGAAGAAATTAAAAGCAGAGAAATTATTGATATACGAACGATATCAGGGTTTCAGGCTAAATAATGAAGGCAAGAAAGTAGCACTGCAAATCATCAGGAAGCATCGTTTATGGGAATATTTTCTTGTAAAAAAATTGCAGTTTGGCTGGGATGAAGTGCATGAAATGGCTGAAGAACTTGAACACTTTACCAGCAAGAAGCTTATTGACCGCCTGGATGCCTTTTTAGATTTTCCCGAAACAGACCCTCATGGCGACCCGATTCCCGACAGTCAGGGCAAATTCAATCATCCAAAACAAGTAAGCTTACTGGATTTGCCGATGAATAAATCATTCAAGGTTTCAGGGGTTGCCACTCAAACCGTTGAAATGCTTGAGCTGTTGCAACATAAAAATATTCGTATAGGAACCAGGCTTGAAATAAAAAAGAAATTCCCTTTCGATAATTCAGTTGAATTAAAAGTCAGAAATCAGGCACCCATCACCGTTAGTGAACAGGTGGCAAAAAATATTTTAGTAAGAGATGATAAATAAGCTGCAAAGAAACGTTTCATTGAGCGAAGTGCACGGGAGCATTGATGCCACTAAACCCAGCGGTTGGTGGAAACAATTGTTCATTTTCTTTGGCCCCGCATATCTGATAAGCGTGGGCTATATGGACCCTGGCAATTGGGCAACCGACCTTGCAGGCGGAAGCCAATTCGGATATAAACTTATCTGGGTTTTGCTGATGAGCAACCTGATGGCAATTCTTTTGCAAAATTTGTCGGCAAGGCTTGGCATCATCCGGGGACGCGATCTTGCTCAGGCTAACCGTGAAGCCTATCCGAAATATATAAACATCGCGTTGTATGTTCTCGCCGAAATAGCCATCGCCGCATGTGATCTTGCGGAAGTGCTCGGCATGGCAATTGGGATACAATTGCTAACAGGCATCCCATTAATATATGCCGTTTCAATTACAGTGCTCGACACTTTCCTATTGCTTTTTCTTCAACGATTAGGCATGAGAAAAATGGAAGCATTTATTATTGGACTGATTGGCATTGTCGCATTTTCTTTTTTGGTAGAAATTATTTTGGCGAAACCAGATCTAAGAGAAGTAGCAACAGGTTTCGTGCCTTCCATTCCAAATAAGGAAGCACTTTACATTGCCATTGGCATTATTGGAGCAACGGTGATGCCCCACAATCTATATCTGCACTCGGCCCTGGTGCAAACAAGAAGAATTTTGCCTGGAGATAGTAATATCCGCAGAGCATTGAAATTAAATTTTCTTGACAGCGCAGTTGCATTGAACATTGCTTTTCTTGTAAACGTAGCCATCTTAATTCTTTCTGCCACTGTGTTTTTTAAACATGGCAATACAAATGTTGCTCAGTTAAAAGAAGCATATCATTTATTGCCATCTCAACTGGGAACCAAAATTTCTTCCACTCTTTTTGCAGTTGCATTAATTGCAGCCGGACAAAGTTCTACCATCACCGGAACGCTCGCCGGCCAAATTGTTATGGAAGGCTATTTGCAATTGCGCATTAACCCATGGCTGAGAAGATTGATTACAAGATTGCTCGCAATCATCCCTTCTATTATAGTTATCTTAATTGCAGGTGAAGAAAAAGCAGACAGTCTTTTAATACTAAGCCAGGTTATACTCAGCGTGCAGCTTGGGTTTGCAATTATCCCGCTCATTCATTTTGTGAGCGATAAAAAAACGATGGGTGCATTTTCAATTAAAAACACAACAAAGTTTTTTGCGTGGCTTGTTGCATCAACTCTTATTTACCTTAATATTAAACTGGTGTATGAAGAAGCAGCCGGTTTCTTTGCTGAGCCGGGAAATTTATTTTGGAAAATTGTCATTGTTATTTCTATACTGCTATTATTATTTCTTTTGGTGTATGTTTTTGCTCATCCATGGATCAGCAAAGAACAAAAAAATGCATCCATACAAATACACGCCCATCCTACCGGCATTAAAACATTGAGCATACCTCAATTCAATCATATTGCCATTGCGCTAGACTTTAGCGAGCATGATGAAAAATTATTGGAATACGCAATTGGCCAAGGGAATAAAAACACCAGGTATTTATTAATACATGTTGTTGAAAGCGCTTCAGCAAAAATATTGGGCGCACAAAGCGACGATTATGAAACACGCAAAGACCGCGAGCAGCTTGATTTTTACAGAATGCAAATGGAAGAAAAAGGCTTTGCTTCAAAAATAAAACTAGGTTACCAAAACAGAACGAAAGAGATTGTAAAAATTGTAAAAGAAGAAAATGCAGATATGCTGGTGATTGGCGCACACGGCCATACCGGCATCAAAGATTTTATTTTCGGCGAAACAGTGAACAGCGTAAGGCATGAATTAAAAATACCTGTGCTGATTGTGAATTTGTGAAAACAGTCATCAGTCGGCAGCGCTCTATTCGAAATCGTAGATAAAATTTGTAATGAATGTTGCTTCTGAAGGCTGACGACTGAAAACCGTCAAGTGAATACCGCTGTTACTTTTTTTTCTGCAGCAAATGTTTCATCCTGCTAAAAGTCTCGGGCTTGATGTTGAGATAGGAAGCAAGATATTTTTGTGGCACACGCTGAAGCAAATCAGGATTGTTCCGCACAAACTGTACAAATCTATCACGTGTATTCAATCGCATGCGGTCATACTCCCATCTCTCTTTTTGCAGGTACAATGCAGTTACTATCAATCTGCCAAGATGTTCAAGCTTATGGCTTTTAGAAAATAAATTTTCCAGGTTCCGTTTTGTGATAGAAACAAAAATTGTCGGCTCAATCGTTTCAATAATATATGTAGAAGGCTTTTCTTCTTCATAAGATGCAGTGGAATTGATAATATCATTTTCCTTGGCGAGTTGGGTGATCACTTCTTCTTTTCCCCTCAGGAAATATTTTCTTGCCAACCCTTTCACTACAAAATTCAGATAGATTTCTTTTTCCCCTACTTTAACGATATGATGTTTTTTTTCGAATTCCCTGATTTCGGCCCATTGAGAAAATGCAATATATTCCTCATCGGTGAATGCTACATACGCCGATAAATAGAGACGTAGTTTTTCCAATACTTCTGGGGGGGTCATTTTGTTACACACAAGTTAACGACTAAATATTTTTTTAAGAAATTTTTGATTGCCATAACAACCGGATTATAAAAAAATCCCAATTTGGCGGATTACCGATACAATACTTGATTTAATAGCAAACGGTTGCTTTGTTTAATTCATTCTATTCATGTAGGTTTGTTCACTTTTTGAAAAAATAAAATTCAAAACCATGGCACAGAAAATAAAAGTTGCAAACCCGGTGGTGGAACTTGATGGCGATGAAATGACGCGCATCATTTGGAAATTCATCAAAGACAAATTGATTATACCTTATCTCGAAATCGATATCAAATATTATGATTTGGGGATCGAATACCGCGATGAGACCAATGACCAGGTTACGATTGACGCAGCAAATGCTATCAGGAAATACGGGGTCGGCATCAAGTGCGCCACCATTACTCCAGATGAAGCACGTGTAAAAGAATTTAACCTCAAACAAATGTGGAAGAGCCCGAACGGCACTATCCGCAATATTCTTGACGGAACAGTTTTTCGTGAACCGATAGTGATGCAGAATGTTCCGAGACTAGTTACAAACTGGACAGCTCCGATTATTGTCGGCCGCCACGCATTCGGCGATCAGTATCGCGCAACTGACACCGTTATCAAAGGAAAAGGAAAACTGACGATGACTTTCACTCCCGAAGATGGCAGCGCTCCGCAAACTTTTGAAGTTTTTAATTTTAAAGGAGATGGTGTTGCACTGAGCATGTATAATACCGACGAATCAATTAAAGGATTTGCAAGAAGCTGTTTCAATATGGCGCTGAGCAAAAAATGGCCTTTATATCTTTCTACAAAAAACACTATCTTAAAAAAATATGATGGCCGCTTCAAAGATATTTTTGCTGAGATTTACGAAAATGAATTCGCTCAAAAATTTAAAGATGCCGGAATTGTGTATGAGCACCGATTGATTGATGATATGGTAGCAAGCGCACTAAAATGGAATGGCAATTTTGTATGGGCTTGTAAAAATTACGATGGTGATGTTCAAAGCGATTCGGTGGCACAAGGTTTTGGGTCGCTTGGTTTAATGACTTCTGTTTTAGTTACTCCCGATGGCAATACGCTTGAAGCAGAAGCCGCACACGGCACTGTAACGCGCCACTATCGCGATCATCAGGCGGGCAAGCCAACTTCAACAAATCCGATCGCCTCCATTTTTGCATGGACAAGAGGGCTTGCGTTCCGTGGAAAACTGGATAGCAATCAACCTTTGATTGATTTTGCAAATGCACTGGAAGCTGTTTGCATTGAAACTGTTGAAAGCGGAAAAATGACAAAAGACCTTGCTATTTGCGTTCATGGCAACAATGTAAAAGCAGGTGAGCACTATTTAAATACTGAAGATTTTCTGGATGCAATTGATGCCAATTTAAAAAAGAAAGTGGGGCTTTGATAATAAGACCTGAACAAAAAAGCTTGCTTAAAATACTTTTCGCTTTTAAGCAAGCTTTTTTTAATTTTGCGATCCATTTGGCGAGGTAGCTCAGTTGGTTAGAGCATCGGATTCATAACCCGAAGGTCGGGAGTTCAAATCTCCTCTTCGCTACTAGAAATGAAGGCACTCACAAAGTGCTTTTTTTATTTTGAGACGTTCATAGTTTACATTTTTAATTCCTTCCTTTTCCAATTCAATAAATGCTAAATACTTTCTTCCTACCTTCTTGCCCTCAAGTGCGTCACAAGTGCGTCAATTGACGCACTTGATCCGAAGGATTTACCTGCTTGGTACGAATCAGTAATGAACACGACAATCGTTTATGGTTAATTTTGCCGTGTTTATTTGCGATTGCATTTTAGATAAAACAATCTCAGTCTTTTTGCAGAAAGAGAAAATACGATGGACCATTTCGCGCAACAAACATTGGGCAGCCAAAACGCACAGCCTTCTTACTGGCTCACACGCTTTTTGATATTGCGGCTTTTGGGAGCGGTATATGCAATCGCTTTTCTTATAGCAATCAATCAGATCATACCTTTGATCGGTTCCAACGGGCTGTTGCCTGTTGGAATATTTCTGAAGCAGGCGGCCGATGCATTTGGGTCCCAGGGTAATGGGTTTATTCATTATCCATCCATTTTTTGGTTCACGCATTCCGATCTCAGTCTGCTCACTTCAGCATGGGTCGGGCTTTTGCTTTCATGTATCGTGCTCGCTGGTTTTGCAAACGCATGGCTGCTTGCCCTGTTGTGGTTTTTGTATATGTCTTTTGTGCATGTTGGGCAGGAATGGTATGGATACGGATGGGAAATACAATTGCTGGAAACCGGCTTCCTTGCTATTTTTCTTTGCCCTTTATTTGATGTGCGGCCTTTTCCGAAAACAGCGCCACCCATTATCATCATCACACTTTTTCGCTGGCTTATTTTCAGGATTATGCTAGGCGCAGGGCTTATTAAACTTCGCGGCGATAAAGTGTGGAGCAATGCTACAGCTCTTTATTATCACTTCGAAACGCAACCCATTCCCAGCCCGTTCAGCAGGTGGTTTCATTTTCTTCCGCGCATTGTTTTAAAATTTGGCGTGTGGTTTAACTGGCTGGCTGAACTTGCTGCACCGTGGTTTATTTTTTGGCCGCGCATCGGCCGTCACATTGCCGGGTGCATCATTTTGCTGCTGCAAATTTTTCTCATCTTCAGTGGTAATCTTTCATTTCTTAATTGGGTAACCATCATTCCAGTATTGGCATGTTTTGATGATGGTTTTTGGTCAATGCTTCTGCCACGCTATTTGGTGAAAAAAGCAACATATGCGAATGAACATGCTGAATCATCCCGGTCGATAAGAGTCACTTCATGGGCTGTTGCTTGTGTGATTGCGCTGCTCAGCATTCAGCCGGTTTTCAATATGCTTTCTCCACGCCAGATTATGAATACTTCTTTCGATCCGCTTGAAATTGTAAATACTTATGGTGCATTTGGATGGGTTGGGCAAGAACGCCTGAACGTTGTTTTTGAAGGAACAATGGACGACAATCCGGATGACAGCGCTAGCTGGAAATCCTATCCGTATAAAGGCCTTCCGGTTGCTCCTGATCAGTCGCCGCCGCAGATTGCCCCTTATCAATTGCACCTGGATTGGCAAATGTGGTTCGCGTCCATGTCAACACCAGATGAATATCCATGGACATTCAATCTTGTTTGGAAACTGCTTCACAACGACTCAGGCGCACTAAGTCTATTTGCCGGAAATCCTTTTCCGGAAAAGCCTCCGCGATATGTGCGTGCTGTTTTGTATCGTTACCATTTCGCAGATCCTGGGAATCCGTCTCATCATTATTGGGAACGAGAGCGAATTGGCGACACATGGTTGCCCGCTATGTCTGCAAATGATCAACGACTGATTGAATATTTGAAAAGCTCAGGATGGCTTCCTTAAGCATACAGTCTGAGATAGAATCAAAAGAAATACATTCATTTTATTCACGACAATGCATATCTGAAATATAAAGAAAAGACAGAAATTATATATGCGAATGATACAATCAGCAATCAACCGAAAATTTCAGATAGCGACAGCTTTCATTTTTGGAGATAGAAAATGCATAACTAACCAGGCTATTAAATATGCGCTTCCGCAAATGCTGAAAATAATATTATAGCCTGCGCTTAAAATATTTAATGCTTTAAAATGATCTAATAAAATGCCGATCAATAAAGGAAATAAAATACCTCCTACCGAGCCAGCCATGCCACCGATGCCGACAACAGAGCCAACTGCTTTTTTAGGGAACATATCTGATGCTGTTGTGAAAATATTTGCGCTCCAGGCCTGATGTGCGCCCGCAGCAAGGCTTATCAATGCTACAGCAGCCCAGATATTTGTAGTGAACCGGACTAATACGATTGGCGCTACACAAAAAGCAAAAATAAGCATGGCTGTTTTTCTTGCTTTATACACCGGCCATCCTTTTTTAATAAACCAACCTGAAAGATGACCACCCAATATGCTGCCGAAGCCTGCAACAACATATACTGTTGAAACATGTACAGCCGATTTTCTTATATCCAAAGAATAAGTGGTATTGAAATAAGAAGGAATCCAAAATAAATAAAACCACCAGATGGGGTCGGTTAAAAATTTTCCAAGCACAAATGCCCAGGTTTGTTTGATGCTTAGCATTTTCATCCAGCTAACTGCTTCATTGGTCGTAGCCCCCATTTCATCGCTGTGTATATAATCGAATTCTTCCTTGCTCAAACGCTTTTGCTTAGCCGGGATTTCGTAAAAATAAAACCAAAAAATCAGCCATATAAAACCAAGTGCTCCGGTCCAGATAAAAGCTTGCTGCCATCCGTAAGCAGTAAATATCCACGCAATTAAAGGCGGCCCGATAATAGCTGCGATATTGGTGCCGCTATTAAAGATGCCGGTCGCCAATGCCCTGTCTTTTTTAGGAAACCATTCTGCAATCGTTTTAATGGCAGCCGGAAAATTTCCTGCCTCACCTAAACCAAGGGTTGCTCGTGCAACTCCAAAACCAAAAGTGCTTTTTGCCAGTGCATGTGCGGCAGCAGCGATGCTCCAAATAACAATAGACAATGTGTAGCCAAGCTTTGTCCCGATTTTATCAATGAGCTTCCCAAAACCAAGAAGACCTATTGCATATGTAGCAGAGAAAGCCATCACGATACTGCTGTAATCTTTTTCAGACCAGCCAAAATCTTTTGCGAGATTATCTTTTAATAAACCGATCACTTGCCTGTCCAGGTAATTTATGGTTGTTGAAAAAAACAACAAAGCAACAACAACCCATCTGTAATTTTTACTGGTATGCATAACCGTTACTCCAATTTATCTATACTTTTCCATTGTTGATTGAACCGTTTGGATATCCTGATTTGTAAAATCGCCGATTTCATGAAACTTCCCAAAAGCAGCAGCAGCAGAAAAATCTATTATTTGCTGAAAGCCCATGTTCTTATGAAGGCCATAAATCAATCCCGCCATAAAACAATCACCGGTGCCTACTTTGTCTACAACAACTTCCGTAAAAAATTCTTTTGAATGATACTGATTTCCATTTTGGAATAGTGACGCATAATATAGAATGCCTTCTTTTTGATAATCGAACCGGAATGTGTTTGCAACTACCTCACATTTGGGGAATTTGCTTTTAATGTCTAGTGACGTGGCTTTCGCATGTTCAAGATAATCGGTTTTTTTCCCTTTTTCATTTATCCTATTGTCGAAGTCAATGCCAAGCATCATATTTGCTGCCCAAATATTTCCCATAATCACATCACAGTGTTGCACCAACTCCGGTATAATATCGGTGGGCTTCTTTCCATATTGCCAAAGCTTTGAGCGATAATTCAAATCAACGGATATGGTTATGCGCTTTTTGGAAGCGGCTTCCAGTGCTTCTTTACATACATCTGCTACATTATTATTTAATGCGGGGCTGATGGCGCTGAAATGAAACCATGAAACATCATTAAAGATTTCATCCCAATCAATAGTGCCCGTTTTTAGTTCAGAAAAAGAAGAAAAATTTCTATCATAAATAACCCCTGTGTTTTTTAAATCTGAGCCTTGTTGCAAATAATAAATGCCAATACGGCTGCCTGAAAAATGAATTCTTTTGGTATCGATATTCTTTTTTTGCAAGTTGTTCATTATGGCATTGACCTGGCCAAGCTCGGCTTTGGCGGCGTCGAGCCGGAGGCGACAGGAAGGCCGGCCTACCATCCGGCGACGCTGTTGAAGATTTACGTCTACGGATACCTCAATCGGGTGCAGTCGAGCCGGCGCCTGGAGCGGGAGTGCCAGCGCAACATCGAATTGGTGTGGCTGACCGGGCGGCTGATGCCGGACTTCAAGACCATAGCCGACTTCCGCAAGGACAATGGCGAGGCCATCCGCAAGGTCTGCCGCGAGTTCGTGGTGCTGTGCCGACGCCTTGAGCTGTTCAGCGAGGCGAGCGTTGCGATCGACGGCAGCAAGTTCAAGGCCGTCAACACGCGGGACCGGAACTTCACCCAGGCCAAGATGCAGCGGCGGCTGGCGCAGATCGACGAGAGCATAGCCCGCTATCTCTCGCAGCTCGACAGCGCCGATCGCCAGGGGAAGCGGTGCCGGAGGCCAAGATCACCCGGCTCAACGAGAAGATTGCGACGCTGCGTCCAGGAGATTCGGACGTCTGAACGCGGCTGAACGCCCAGATGATGCAGACCGAAGACAAGCAGATCTCGCTGACCGATCCCGATGCGCGCTCGATGGCCACGAGCGGCCGCGGCAGCGGGATGGTCGGTTACAATGTGCAAAGTGCTGTCGATACCAGGCATCATCTCATTGTTGCCCATGAGGTGACCAACGTTGGCTCCGACCGGAGCCAACTATCCGACATGACCGAGCGGGCGCGCACGGCGATTGGTTCGGAGACCATCGAGGTTGTTGCCGATCGCGGCTATTACAAGGGCGAGGAAATCGTGGCCTGCGAGCAAGCCGGCAACACCGTCTATCTGCCGAAGCCGATGACCTCGGGCCTCTACGCCAAGGGACGCTTCGGCAAGCAGGACTTCGTTTATGTCGCCGCGGACGATGTCTATCTTTGTCCGGCCGGAGAGCAGCTGACCTATCACTACACCAACGAAGAGGACGGCAAGACACTGCGTCGCTATTGGACCACCGCCTGTCGAGGCCTGCGCTCTGAAGAGCAAGTGCACGACAGGCAAGGAGCGGCGGATCTCACGCTGGGAGCACGAAGCCGTCCTTGAGGCCGTGCAGGCGCGGCTCGATCGAAACCCGGCAAAGATGCGCCTGCGCCGCCAAACTGTGGAGCATCCCTTCGGTACGATAAAATCCTGGATGGGAGCGACGCACTTCCAGATGAAAACGCTCAAGAACGTCGGTACCGAAATGGCGCTGCACGTCCTGGCCTACAACATGAAACGGGTAATGCGCATTCTGGGCGTTGGCGGATTGATGGAGGCGATCCGAGCATGAAATGCTTCACAATCCGGCCCGCTCTCCAACCAAAAACCGCGTTTTTACACAGTCTGGGTCGGAATTGGCGCGACCGCAAGTCACGCCGTCGAAGCGGCTCCATCGACGTGCGCCCAAAATCTGATTTGCCGTGACAGATCAAGCTGATTTGCCCTGTCCAGTCCCTCGGTTGAAAAATATTCCTGCTTTTCGTCTGACCCAAATCACCGGCTTATTCTCCGCCGTCCCGCTCCCCACAGAGGGGCGTTTCGCGATCGTCACGGACGCGGGGCGGGATGCGGTGGACGCGGATGGTGCCGCTGACGAACGGCGCATGAAGCGGACGGCGAAGACGTGTGGTCCTGACGCCTCGACGCTGGCGTCAAGTTTGTGGAGGCAGACTTTCGCAAGCGACGGTGACAAGAAAGCCCGATCACCGGGGAGAGCGCGGAATAAGCCGTAAACCATTGCGTAGGGAATGCCGGGTGTTTCCGGTGTGACCGTGGTGACTAACGCACGTGTTTACTACTCTACACGTGCGGCTGCGGGCGCATCAAGCGCCCGGCATTCCCTGCGCCCTCTGATTTTCAGAGGGCGGAACGTAACAGGCAAAACTCGCGCGAAACCCGCGGCGAGATCGCGAAGCCGTGCTCTGACATTGCGGGGCCTCCTCCTTGCAGGGACGGCGCCGGCGGAGAATTCTTTTGCACCCTCATTACCCCGTTGGGCAGATGATGGTAGGACAGCCGCGCCGCTCAGCGGCTGCCCACCCTCCATCCCAATGCTCCCTGACAGCCGGCGCGATGAAAAACGACCAGATCCTGAGCCAGATCTCCGAGTTCTGCCGCCAGGCCGATATGGCGGAATCGACTTTCGGCCGCCGCGCGGTCAATGACGGCAAGCTGGTGCATCGGTTGCGCGAGGGCAAGCGAATCACCATCGATACGCTGGATCGTATCCAGGCCTATATCGCGGCCTCGACGCCGGGTGGCATGGCGCCGCCGCGCGGCCTCGAGGTGCCGCCGGAGAAGCGCGACCCCCGCGGCAATTTCCGGTTTTTCGAGAACCGGCAGAAATATCTGTTGTTCGTCCACACCTGCAGCGAGAAGCGGGTGATCGCGGAGCGGGTGGCGCTGGAGCTCGCCAGCATCCATCCGCGGCCGCCGGCGCTGCGGGTATTCGACGCCGGCTTCGGCGACGGCACCGTGCTGGCGCGGGTGATGCGCTCGATGCACGGCCGCTTTCCGCATATGCCGCTCTATATCGCGGGCAAGGAGCTCAGCCTCGAGGACGTCCGCCTGACGCTCGACAAGGTGCCGGACCGGCTGTTCGAGCATCCCGCGACCGTCTTCGTGCTGACCAACATGTACTACGCCGAGGCGCCGTGGCTGACGCCGGCCTCACCCGCTGCTGCCTCCGGCATGATCTGGCACGAGGTGGCGCTGCGCGGGGCCTCGTCAGGCGAATTCGAGGCCCAGATCGCCGAACTGGGGCCGTTTCTGGAGCAGAACTGGCGCGCCAATGTCAGCCCGCGCTCGGGCATGCCGGTCTATGAGCGGCCGGTGGCGATCGTGCTTTACCGGGAGGACCACCGGTTCCTGCTTGAATTCGATCATCCCGCGGGCCGGCCGCTCCGAGGCCAATTTCGACCTGATCATCGCTTCCCAGCCGTATCGGGCCAAATCCTCGGTGAATTTCCGCGCCAAGCGCATTATCGCACCGCTGGCGCGGGCGCTGCGGGCAGGGGGCCGTTTGATCGGAATTCACTCCCACGGGCAGGATCCGGGCCTCGAAATGATCCAGGCGGTGTGGCCGGGAGAAAATCCTTTCGCGGTGAGCCGCCATGAGCTATTGCGCGCGGTGAAATACGAGCTGGGCTCGGCCGGGCGGGACCTTAATTTTAATGCCTATGCCGATAACCGTTCGATCTTTCGCTATGATATGGAAGCGCTGCCCAACGAGGTCACCGGCTCGATCGGAACCTCGACGGCCTTTGCAGCCTGGAACGCGGCAGTGTATGTCGCCCAGATCGAAGACGACCGGCTGACGGAAATGGCCCAAAGCGGCCGTACGCTCGATGCCGCCAGGGAGGTTTTGCGCAAGCATAACGGGCTCTGGTTCTACGACGAATCCTACGTCATCTCGCGCCGTCGCGACTGACATTTCAGGACACACACACGATAGGGACCGCCGAGGTCCGGCGGAAAAAAGGGGTTGGTTGATGCGCGAGTCTTATCTGTTCACCAGTGAGTCGGTTTCCGAGGGTCATCCGGACAAGGTCTCCGACCAGATCTCGGACGCGATCCTCGATGCCTTCATCGCCAAGGACGTCGAGCTCGGCATTGCCGACGACAGTCCGGTCAATACCCGGCTCGGCTGCGAGACGCTGTGCACCACCAACAAGATCGTGATCGCCGGCGAAGGCCGCGGCCAGTTGTTCGGCGCCATTCACGGCAAGTCGGTGGTCGACCGCGAACTGATCACCGAGATCGCGCGCGACGTGGTCAATGACATCGGCTACGACCAGAACGGCTTCTCCTATCACGGCGCCGACGTCGAAGTGCTGCTGCACGGCCAGTCGCCCGATATCGCGATGGGCGTCGATGCCAAGAAAAAGAAGAGCGGCGAGCAGGAAGGCGCCGGCGACCAGGGCATGATGTTCGGCTACGCCTGCACGAGAGCGAAGAATACGAGAAGGGCTCGTTCATGCCGGCGCCGATCTTCTTCTCGCACAAGATCCTCAAAGTGCTGTCAGACAAGCGCCGCTAGGGCGAACTTGCCGACCTGCAGCCCGACGCCAAGAGCCAGGTCACGGTGCGCTACGTCAACGGCAAGGCGGTCGGCGGCACCAAGGTGGTGGTCTCGACGCAGCACACGAGAAAGCCGCAAGGGCAAGAAGTACAAGTCCGGCATGATCAGGGAGATGATCACGGGCGAGGTCGAGTAGGCGCTGCCCAAGGGCTGGATGCCGAAGAAGACCTCCGACTTTTTCTGGTCAACCCGACCGGCAACTTCGTGGTCGGCGGACCCGACGGCGATTGCGGCCTGACCGGCCGCAAGATCATCGTCGACACCTACGGCGGCTACGCCCCGCACGGCGGCGGCGCCTTCTCCGGCAAGGATCCGACCAAGGTCGATCGCTCGGCCGCCTATGCCGCGCGCTATCTCGCCAAGAACGTGGTGGCGGCCGGTCTCGCCGACCGTTGCCTGATCCAGGTCGCTTACGCGATCGGCGTTGCCGACCCGATGTCGGTCTATGTCGACACCCAGGGCACCGGCAAGGTCGATGAGCGGAAGCTCGAGAAAGTGCTGCCGACATTTTCCCGCTGCGCCGACCAACATCCGCCGCGGCCTGAAGCTCAACCGGCCGATCTACCGGCGCACCGCGGCCTACGGCCATTTCGGCCGCAAGCCCGAGAAGGATGGCGGCTTCTCGTGGGAGAAAACCGATCTCGCCTCCGCGCTGAAGGGCGCGGTTTGATTGTTTCTTACCTCGCCCCGCTTGCGGGGAGAGGTCGGTGCGTAGCGCCGGGTGAGGGGGACTCTCAGCGAGTCTGCTTGTTGACAGAGCCCCTCACCGCAACCCTCTCCCCCGTGAAGAACGGGGAGAGGGAGTAAGATCGCGCCACAATGCGTCCAGTTTAGTCTCGTAACGAGAATTCGAATTCATCCGTTCAGGAAAAAATCACATGACCGCCACCGCCACCAAGCCCGCCTTCACCGATTACATCGTCAAGGACATCTCGCTGGCCGATTTCGGCCGCAAGGAAATCTCGCTGGCCGAGACC
>CAVRBD010000005.1:0-36105 GCA_963718975.1 uncultured Bacteroidota bacterium
TGAATGTCCGATAGCAATTGCTGCCTTTCGGCGGCCTGTTGTGCGATGTATTCAATGGGGAGCATGGCTGGATTTTTTGTTGCTGTGAATTTAGCTAAAATTAGAGTGGCGTAAATCGGGCCGGCGAAATAAATAAGCCACGCAGGGCGCCGTTGCTTTGGTTCGTGCCCTCACAAATCTTCTAAAAAAAATAATATTTCGGTTTCTGCAGACAGGGACCCAAGGCGGTAACGTTTATTTTTGTAAGCTATTCATCGTAGCTAAGCCAGCAACTGCAGAAAATAATTTATGCTTTTCTCATTGCGCTATCCAGACATCATTCCCTTTTCTTGTGGTTTTATTGTGGTCTCATCGTTGTCTTATTGTGGTCTGCTTGTGTCCTTCTTGTGTTAATACACAGGGGGACCACAACAACACCACAAGAAAACCATAATAATAACTACTTAGCAAATGAACGCGCCTCCAGCCGTTTGTTCGGCCCACGCCTCCCCATATGCTGCAATGATTGTTCAATGACACATTCAAAACAGCTATTCCACCACAGTTCGTTTTGCGCTTTGGTTTTGAGCGATGTCTCACAAACATCATAATATTTTAGTTGTTGGTGCTACTAACGCACATGGCTATCCGAACAACAACATCGGCAAGAACCGAATGTTGTCCTTTCATTATTTTTTGTCAACTGCTGGTATATTATTTTTTACACCCTTTATCAAAAGCCATAGTATTATCGGAGTTTCTCCTATCGAGTACAATAGGATCATATATCGGGAAACAAATGGCTGGTAGCTGGGAAAAAGCCAAAATGAAAGGCTTTCAATTATATAAGCTATGCCGCCAATAATCAGCAATACGCCTAATATCCTTGGGATGAACCGCGACTTATAAACCAGTTGTCCAAATGGTATAAGCCAAAGCCCCGAAAATATCTCTATTGCTATCATCCCATATTTGTGGATATTAAGAAATAGCATAGCCAGATCTTGTTTCTGTGCGGGTTCAAGAGCTTTCATTATTTCGCCATTTAATATCATAAGGGAAGTGATATTGAATGTCTCGATAAGATAACCGATAGGGACTTGCACAAGCACAAATGCAACCATAAGTTTAGCCTTATATTCGCTCACCTGTTTCAGCAATCTATGAAGAACCAATACCAAAAATATAAATAGTGTGTTACTGATAAACTGGCTGACAATACCAGTGCGAAATAAAAATTCATGGGCAAGGATATTGTTGGCTGTTGCAGCAGCATCCCCTGGACCATAATTAGTGATGGGACATACATAATCCCATAGGCAGCCGGGATACCCATAATAACATACAAAAAGCCAGCAAGCCTTGCAGTCCTTTTGAGAGAGTGTTCCGTATTATCCATGAAATATTGGATTTTATAATGAAGCACAACATTGTACCGCTGCAATAAAGCTACGACCATTTTTCCAACGCTGTTAGTGTTGCGCTTTGCATTTGAGCATGGCTTCACCAACAGCATAATATTTTAGTTGTTGCGCAGCTAACGCACATGCATATCTGAATACCAACAATGGCAAAAGAATCAATCGCTGCTACAAGCAACAGAAAACAGCTTCGTAGGCCAACCTGTCCCGCGTTTTAGCGGGAGCCATAAGACGAGTAACATTCTTTATTAAATGTGATTGCAAACTACGCCAGGTTTGGGTGATTATTGTCGACGGGCGATGATAATGATCAGAACCATGTAAGCTATCGTCAACACAGCTCCACCAGCGAACTTCCACCACTTTTTATTGTCCTTAGGCTGATTGTAGAATGCGGCCAGGCAAGCAATAATAATAATAAAGTGTGCGATGCCGCCGACCGGCACCATCATTGTCTCAACGCGCTGCACATGTCCGGTTTGCAAAAAAGACCAGAATGCGGCTATTCCCGCCAGCATGAGATGGGTGACGAAGAGATTAAGACTATTCCAGGCGACACCTATCGCGACGCCTGCGCCAAACCCCCAAGCACTTTTGCCGCACGCAAAAATAACGATCGCAATATAAATAAGTGACTGGAGGAAGTGAAGAAGCCGAAGCTGTGGAACTACAATCGCTGAAATTGCCAGGGCTACAAGAAAAAGCCCAGCTCCAAGGGGAATCCAGACACGGGTTGACAAAGAACCATTCGATCTTTCCATTTTATTCCCTATTACTAACGCTTAGAGGCCAATAAGCCCATAAAATTGCAGTAATACAAGCCAAGAGTGTAATGCTATATTCCATGCCATTTCTTCCTGCCCCAACCACAAACCATCCGCTGCTGAAGTGAACCAACCCTATCCCAACTATTAATATGACAAGGTGAAAAATACAAGACAGGATTACAAGGCGACGCACGATCAACCCTATGCAACTGCAAAGCTGCCCTATCTGAATTAACCAGGCCAATGCAACACCAAAAGGAAATCCAAGTGAGCTAAGGTATCCTCCAAAACCGTTAGTTGCTGCCGGGTTAACCAAGCCGTGAACTGCATGTACGCCGATAATAAGCCCAATGGCTATCCGAACTATTTTCAGGCCAGCTTCCGGCCTCCTTAAAGGGCTTTTAAACAAATCATTTGTTGTGCTTTCCATAAAAATTTAAATTTATAAAGGGTAAATACAATTTGCCCGTTCCATTCACTTCCTTACTGTGGCTTGTAAAAAATTAATTTTCCAAATGCCATTTATCTTTCTGAAAGTTGCGCTCTCAACCCAGTCGAGGCTTAATTTCTGTGTATTGTTGAATACAAAATCGCCATGATTGGTATAAGTCACATCGCCTGATTTCCGATCGACAAAAAACTTCAGGTTGCGCATTTGGAATTTTACAGTATAAGGCATGCGATTTCTAATATTCATAAATGCGCTGTCAATATTCCATAATCTTCCATCTTCGTAAAGTATAAAGTCGCTAGTGGTCACCAATTTTAATTTTTCGAAGTCCTGCGTTGCGACACCTTGAAAAAAGCCGTCTAAACCATTTTTTAATTTTTCAGGATCATCATTAGATTGATTTGGTTTGCCTGCGGCTAAGGTTATAATTGCCAATGCAAAGCATGCAAGGGTCGCTAATTTCAGTCTCATATTTTTATTTTAGCCAAAGCTCAACATAATGAAAGGATTTAATGGTTCAAAAGCGTTTCATTTTTATGTCAATGCCCTGAACGGTCTTATTTAATCGATTTAATCGTATTTTTAACAGAAGTCAAAGTAGAAGTGGAACAGAATAAACAATGGCTGGCAATGTGCCGGGAGGACATAGAAAAATCATTGGGATGGGGCGCATGTGCCCAATGGAACAATGAGGATCTCGAGCTGTTAAGCGAGAAGATTTGGGAAAAAACCAATGTCAAATTAAGCCTTTCAACTATGAAACGGTTATGGGGAAAGGTGAAATATGAAAACTTCCCTAATAGTGTTACGATCAACGCCCTTGCAGCTTTCCTGGGCTATTCCAACTGGAGGGATTTCTGCAATCAACACCCTTTACCTGAGATCAAAGCAATAAATGGGTTGGACAAGGAAACCACAGCTACTGATCGCGAGAGAACAAATGAAGGCCACCTGAAAATATTTACCAGGATTAATTTACTTAGGAACGGGGTTGCATTGGCGGCCATTTTGGCTGTTGTGGCCATAGCAATTATCATTTACTCCAAAAGAGAAAAAAGACAAGAGGTGGATTCATCTTATAAATTCACCAGCAGGAAAGTAACTGACAACCTGCCGAATTCAGTGGTATTTACGTACGCAGGCACTAAGAGGGCTGATAGTGTAATGATACAAGAAGATTGGGATTCTACCAAGCTGGTAAAAGTAGATGCGGCTGGTGAACAGCACACATCGGTTTATTATTATCCGGGCTATTTCAAAGCTAAATTATTTGTGAATAACAGGGTTGTAAAAGAAAGCCCTGTTGTTATCCATACAAAAGGATGGAAGGCTATAGCGGACCGAAAACCGTTGCCCGTTTATTTTAATGACAGCGACATAAACCAGAAGGGCTTTATTGGTATTTCTGCAGGCCAACTGGAAAAGGCACTCAGCACCAATGATCTGAATACCAAATTAATTGAGTTCGACAATGTCAGGGAATTCCCCGGAATTGATTCAAGGGACTTCACTTTTGAAGTAACGTTGCGTAATGCCTCAACAGTTGAAGAATGTTTGTGCCGCCAAATTAGAGTGGTGGTGTTGGGTACAGATGATGCCATTGTTTTGCCATTAGCTGATGCTGGTTGTATCGCCAAACTGGATCTTTTCACAGGTGATGCGCCGATAAATGGCACTGATCATGACCTTAGTGCATTTGGCTGCGATTTTTCGAAGTTTCAGGATCTGAAATGTCAGGTTGAAGGCCAAATGCTAAAAGTCTTTCTCAATGATAAGATGGTGTTTACAGCTCCTGAAAGAAAAGTGCTCGGCCATATCGTTGGCACCAAAATTTTCTTTGAAGGGGCTGGCCAGGTACAACACGTCAAGCTATGGAGCGGCAAAATAGAATATACCTTGTTAAAATGATGTCAGCCGCTGTTGTGCTTTGCCTTTGCCTTTGAGTGCGGCTTCACTAACAGCATAATATTTTAGTTGTTGGTTGGCTAACGCACATGCATACCTGAATACCAACAAAGGTGATGATTTATATTTAACTTTAACCTTCATACTTATGAAACTCAGTTATTGTCAAATAGTATCCATCCAGATCTCTAAGTGAAAACTCCTTTTTCATTGAGCTTGGGTTTACATGAATATCTTCTTCCACAACACTACCTGTTTTCTCAACATTTTGTCGCACAGCATCCATATTTTCTGTCCTGAAGTAAAGGAGTAGCCCGTTTCCCGGCGTTATGCCCGGGTTCATCATTGTAGGGTGATGATGTTCTTCCCATTCGTGAAGACAAAATAAAATCTCATCATTTTCCGATACTAAAACGGCGAAACTATCTTGTTCACCATGCATTCTTCTAAACCCAAAAACCTGTTGGTACCAGATTGAGCTGGCTTCAACATCTTTTACTGCAATTATCGGGTCGATTTTTATCATAGTATTTTTGTTATTGATTTTTTTGTGAAAGTCACGCCTGGCTCTTGAATAAAAGTTTGTATCTATCAAGGTGTGGTGCAGCCTAACACAGCATTAAAAAGTGAATGAAATTAATAAAAAAATATCACCACGCCTGATCTCCGCAATAATCTCTTTAGTTACTAAAACATTCTTTCATTGTGAATACGGCTAACGTGTATGCCTATCTGAATACAAGTAATGGCGAAACTTACCAGACCATTATGAAAAAGAGTAGTGTCTCAATTTGAAATTTAATCAGGAATTTGTCATTCCGATGCTTCGTTACCTCAGCACAAGCTGCGGAGGAATCTCTGAGATGCCTCGTGACTCGGCATGACAAGTGGCTGTAGTGAAAAATTCAAACTGAGACACTACTTGAAAAAGATTCCGCCGAAGCGAATGAACAATCTTTTATAAATTGCGGTAAACTCATAGACATGAAACGCTCCATTTTTTTAACTACTGCAATTTTTTTCCTTTTCTTTCATAGCTATTCTCAGCTTACACCGCAGCCCAGTTCCAGCCAAACCATTGTGCAGGGATTCGGATTAGGCACCATCACACTCACCTATTCCAGGCCAAATACAAAAGGCCGCAAGATCTTTGGTTATGTAGAACCATATGATAAAGTGTGGCGCACGGGAGCTAATTCGGCTACAGTGATAAAGTTCAGCGATGACGTATCTATAGAAGGACATAAAGTGCCCGCCGGAGAGTATGGACTGTTCAGCATCCCGGG
Organism: uncultured Bacteroidota bacterium; assembly: GCA_963718975.1. Taxonomy (GTDB): domain Bacteria; phylum Bacteroidota; class Bacteroidia; order Chitinophagales; family Chitinophagaceae; genus Puia. Next base: position 5,810 of record CAVRBD010000005.1, read on the forward strand.
AGAAAAACAATGGACAATTATATTAAGTAAAAAACCAAAACAATGGGGAGCATATAGCTACAGCGAAAGCGATGACTTCCTCCGTTTTGTTGCAACACCCGCAAAATTGCAACAACCCGTAGAAACATTTACGTTGCAGTTTGCCAATGTTTACCCGACAAGCGGCGAGTTGCATTTGTTGTGGGAGAACAGCGCATTGGTGATACACCTTACTTGCGATGTTGATGCTCGGGTAATGGCGAGGATTGACTCAGCTATGCAGACCGATAAAAAACCTTATTACGATGCCGTTATATATTACTGGAACAATAATAAAGATATGACTAAGGCATTGGAATGGGCGAACCAGTTAGAAAAGATACACGGCATGCCATTGATGGTGGCAAAGCTTTGGGTGGCACGTGTACAATTAAAGAAGGGTGACAAAACCGCAGCTATTGCTACAGCACAGGAAGGAGTTAAAGCCGCGACCGATGCAAAAAGTGATGAGTACATACGGCTGAACAAGGAAGTGATCGCGGAAGCGGGCAAGTAAGTTTTTCTCTTCTTAAAATAATTATTCTAATGTTGTTGGCGCGGCTAACGCAGATGCCTATCTGAATACTAACAACAATAAAGAGAGCCTTCGTTCAGTCTTTAATAGCTCAAGCTGTTGTTGTTGCAAACTACGAATAGTCTTGCTTTTGCAAACGAAGACTTCCATTGCTATTTCTTTGTGATACGCAAATCTTTGAAATATCCAATCGTACCAATATCAACCCAAAGAGCAACAGCGCCGTGCATGGTGCTTCCTTTCATTTTTTCCACGATAAAAGTCGAATACTTCGCATTGTTTATAAACAGGTTCGCTCTTTGTCCCTGAACTTCTATCCTCATCGTGATCCATTCATTTAAATTTACAGGTGCTGTTGTTTCATACATACCTTCCGATTCTTTTCGTAACCTGTCAAATTTATAATCGGGATATGAATAATATTGAACAGTGTGGTTCCTGAAAAATTGATTGTCTGACCTGCCAACCTTTGGGCGCAGATAAATAGATTCAAAGGCTGTATCATTATTGCTAATTCTAAAAGCAACTCCAATAAATCCTTGCGCCATGTCAAATGGTGAAGGGTTTTGAATACGGCTAAATACTTTTACCTCAATAACTCCATTTTCAAAATCTAAATTTTTCAATTTAATATAGGTAGGTTCATCAACAGTACGAGACAGGTTCTTAACATCGAACGGTAATGCTTTTAAATCTCGCTCAATTTTCAACACCTTCTCTCCGCCTAACGTATCGATAGACGCTGTTACATTCTTCAATTCAAATTCTTGCTTATTGAATGTTATGGTTTGCCCAAACACGACTGCAGAAAAAATACTTAACAAATTAAGTATCGCAAATCTTTTTATCATAATATTTATTTTTTTGTAGCGATAAATTCTAAAATCGATTAATTTTTTACAGTGCAAAGATGCTTTGCCCCTGTTCGCGTTGCCAATAAACAGCGTTAAGAAATAGCCTTAATGTAGATTAAGGGTAAAAATTATGTTGTTGATTTTTCGCCGCGGATTTTGCTTAGAAATTCCGGCGTGATGCCTAAGTAAGAAGCTATTTGAGTGTTAGGCAAGCGTAATGCAAGTTTTGGGTATTGTTCTAAAAAGCCAACATAACGCAGTTGTGCGTTTGAACTAAAATTTTGCAACAAACGGTTTTGAAGTTCAATAAATTTCTCTTCCACAATCACTTTGAAAATGCGATTGAACTTTGGAGCATTTAAAAATAAAAATATTAAGTCCTGCTTTTCAATTTGAAGAATTGTTGATTGTTCAATTGCTTCAATAAACAGCTTGCTGTTTTTTTCTGAATAGAAACTCCCCAAATCGGCGATCCAATCATTCTCTGCAGCAAAATTTATGTTGTGCTCACTTCCTTTTTCATCTACACCATACATCTTAAAACAGCCTTTCAGCACAAATGTATAATGCCTGCAAACAAAGCCTTCCTGCAATATCATTTGTCTACGTTTGATCTTTCTTTCTGTTACCCGTGCAGATAGCAAGTTTATTTCTTCTTCGCTTAAAGGAAGATAATTTTTAAAATATTCGATGAGTGGTTGTATTATCAACTTGCTTTTTTATTGGTTTGATTCGCTTTTGGCGTCGTTACCAGCTTACTGTTAACTTATAAATATACGCAAGTTCTATTTTTTTATAATGCTCCTGTCTCAGTTGGGTTGCTTGGTTTTGAGTGCGGTTTCACCAACAGCATTATAGTTTGGTTGGTACGGCTAACGTACATGCCTATCTGAACACGAATAACTGAAGAAAGCATTTTAGATCATTTCATTCCGTTTTCAAACTCTTTACCGGATTGGCAACTGCTGCTTTAATCGCTTGAAAACTCACCGTTAAAAGCGCAATCAGCAAAGCCAGCACACCTGCCAAAGCAAAAACCCACCATGAAATATCAATTCGATAAGCAAAATCCTGAAGCCACTTGTTCATAAAATAATAAGCAGTTGGTATCGCAAGGAGGATTGCGATGAGGACAAGCCACGTAAAATCCTTTGAAAGCAAAACAACAATGTCGGGCACACTTGCGCCGAGCACCTTGCGAATACCAATTTCTTTGATGCGTTGTTCAGCAGCGAAGGTGGCTAATCCAAATAGCCCCAGGCAGCAAATAACAATAGCCACTAATGTAAACCCGAAAGAAAGCTTACCTAAAATCGACTCGGTTTTATATTCTTTCTTATAATCTCCGTCAAGGAAAGAATATTCAAACGGGTATTCAGGCGAATATTTTTTAGCCACTGCTTCAATCCTTGCCAACGTTTGGTCAACATTGGTATTTTCAATAGTCTTGATATAATAATTAAACCCATTCGTGGTAGTAAACATTAAAATAAGGGGCTCAGTAGCCTGATGCAGGTTCCCATTAACAAAGTCATCTGTGAGGCCGATAATTTCTCCTTTACCATTCCACATTCCCAATTTTGCGCCTATTACATTTTGTTTAGTAAGCCCAATGGCCAGCATCGCTTTTTCATTGATGATGTAATTTGATGAGTCTGCTCTGTTATTATTAAAATTTCTTCCTGCAATAAGTTTAATATTCATAGCAGGGATAAATCCATCATCGCATCGAAGCACTTTGAATGAAATGGATGAATTTGCCGGCTTGCCCGGCCATACAGGGTCGGTAGTGGTGATAGGCACCTGGAACAAATCACTCCCAACAAAGGCAACATTTTTAACTGTAGGTATTTGCTGTAAATCCGCCTTAAACGGGTAATAATTTTTGCTAAATCCTTCTCTTTGGGTAACAACGATTGTATTTTCTTTACTAAATCCCAGATCTTTTTTAAAAATATACCCAAGCTGCATGTATATGACTATGCTTCCTATAATTAGTGCAACAGAAACCGCAAACTGAGTAACGATTAATCCTTTTCTAATGCCTCCGCCTTTTAATACCAACTTGTTGTTTTTTAAAATGGTTGATGTTTTGAGTGATGACAGATAAAATGCAGGGTATAAGCCCGCCAGCACACCGCATAGTAGCGCGATGCCAATAACACCCAGTACTAAAACCGGGTTACCGTAATCGATTCGCAATGCTTTCCCGGTAATTTCATTAAGCATTGGAAGAAATAGCGGAACTAATAAAATGGCAAAAAACAAAGACAAAAAAGATATCAAGAGCGATTCACCAATAAATTGAAGACCGATAGAGAACCGATCGGCACCAACAGATTTTCTTACTCCTATTTCACGGGTTCTCGTTGAGGCACGGGCAGTAACCAAATTGGTAAAATTGAAACAGGCCATTATAAGTATTATCAGGGCAATGCACCCAAAAAGTATAACCTGGCTAATACGACCTCCTGCATTTTTGCCATTTTCAAATTTCCCATGCATATATAATTTGGAAAATGGATATAAAAATGCCTCCCGATTGCAATCACTGCAATTTCTTTTGACAAGTTTCCTGACTTTTGAGTCAGTTGATATAAAATCTGATTTTGCCTTAAGCGTTACAAAAGCTTGTGTAGCCCCGCTTCGCCAATGGTTTGCCCAGGAGTTTTCTTTTTCCCATCTTTCAAATGAAATAACAAAATCAAACTGTAACGAAGAATTTTGCGGCACATCTTTGAAAACGCTCGTCACTATAAACTCATTAGCAAGGTTAACACTCATTGTTTTCCCTATCGGGTTATCGTCATTAAATAATTTACGAGCCAGCTTTTCAGAAATGCTTATTGAGTTGATACCAGAAAGCGGGTTAAGTTTGTTGCCCATTGAAATCGGGAACGAAAAGATGGTGAATAAAGTTGAATCGGCATAAAGCCCGGATTCCATAATTTTTTTTGTTCCGTATTTAACGAGCATGTCTGTACCCCAACTCGCTTGCGCCACTTCATCTATTTCAGGGATATCATTTCGCAGAGCTTCGCCAATCAGCACCGTCGGGGCTTCATAGGTTTCCATCCTGCCATCAGCATAGACGTCATTTATCATTACTTTGTAAATGCGATCTATTTTGGCATGAAACCTATCGAACGACATTTCATCCAGTACCCACAAAAAAATTAAAATGGCGGCGGCTGACCCAACTGTAAGTCCGAGTATATTGGTTAATGAATAAATCTTATTTTTAAAAAGCCTACGCATGGTAATCTTGAAGTAATTCTTAATCATATTGATGATTTTATTTTATTTACATTTCAAGTAATTGAATAACCACATCAACTAATGAACCGAAACTTAAATCATTGAAAATCACTTGGGAAAGCGAATGAGATATATATTTATTGTTCATTTTCGCACAGTGGTGTCTGTTTTTTTGGTTTCTAGGCGAGTCTCCGACGTACGAACAAACATCATCATGAAGTAGTCGCGGGACTCGCCGCCATTTTTTGCAGCTTTTATTTTATAAACAAATGATAATGGACTTTGAGAGCACTTTACTTAGGTGGCGAGTCCCGCAGGAACTTTTTGAAATTGCAAATCTCAAATGCGGAGACTCGCCTGAGAAGTAATGGCGACAAGCTTATAACTGTTTGGGCTCGCAGGTTTTACCTCTCCCATATAGCGCCAACGCCTGCTTCAAAAAATCTCTTGTTCATAGCAGGAATATCTTTTTCCAAAATCTCTGCTCCCCTGCTTTTAAGCAACGCCCATTGTGCATTCAGCTCATTCATCCTGTCAATGGAAGGTTGGTTCACACGTGGTATTTCACCTTCAGTCTGGTTAATTAGGAACAAATAATTGGCCGTGAATTTTGCGGGAAAATTATCTGCATCATCATACACTTTCGTTTTGCGCTGCACCATATCTTCATCCCATACTTTCATTTTTTTTGCTAATGAATCGGCATCTTTTCTTAATGCCTCATTATTATCCTTCCATGTTTTAAGCAGCGATTCAAGCTGCAGCCTTTTTTCATTCATCGTATTTACCATCTTATGCATGACAGTAAGCTCCTTTTCCATTGCTGCCATAGTGTTGTCGTATTCTTTGTATGTAACAGCAGTAGTTGCGTATAGCGGGTTGGCAAGTATCTCTGCAATGGCTGAAACTTTTTTATCATTATACATTAATGTTACAGCGTACTTGCCAGGAATTGCTTTATGCCCATGGTAGCTGCTTTCGATGTAAACATCCGGCACTCCGGGCATAGTTTGGTATCGCATGTTCCATACAAAACGGTTTAAGCCCTTTGACTTTAGCAATACCGGTTCAGCCTGAGCCCGCCATCCCATTTTCGGTATGTGCTGTCTTTTTTTGAACTGTACCAATGAATAGTATTACCTGCTGCATCTTTTATTTCCATTTTCAATTCATCTGTTTCTTTTAAAGTTGGAAGCTGGTAGTACATCACTATGCCCGATGATGGATTGATGCCGTGGTCGAGAGATGTTCCCTTAAACTCATTATTTGTTCCATCCAACTCGCTTCCACCACTAACCGTGTAAGCGGGCGACGGAGAAAACAAAGTAAAGGATGAATCTTTTTTATACTGCTCAATCAGGTTCACATCATCCAACACCCAGAACGAGCGGCCTGAAGTGGCAGCAATTAAATTTCCTTTATGGAATTTCAAATCTGTGATCGGGCACACAGGCAAATTCAGTTGAAATGGTTCCCAGTTTTTTCCGCCATTCCATGAAATATACATCCCGGTTTCTGTGCCAGCATATAATAAATCTTTATGCTCAGGGTCTTCTCTCACCACTCTTGTGAAGGCGCCAACAGGGATACCGTTGTTGATGCTAACCCATGTTTTTCCATAATCAGTCGACTTGTACAATCCCGGCGATTTATCATTGAACCGATATCTTGTTGTTGCGATATAAACTGTTGCTTTATCAATCGGCGATACTTCAATTGCATTGATCAAACATTCCTGCAAGCCCAGTGGCGTAATGTTCTGCCATGTTTTGCAATTGTCTCTTGTTATGTAAACCAGGCCGCAATTGCTGCCGGTATAAATCACTCCTTTCTCATGCGGAGATTCCGCGATATAAGAAAGCAGGTTATAATTTTCCGCGCCCACTGCTTCATTGGTAAATGGCACTCCTGGTGTGCCCTGTTTTTCTTTTTCATTTCTCGTAAGGTCGGGCGATGCTTCGGTCCATGTTCTTCCCGTATCTGCAGTTCGTAATAAATATTGCGAGCCATGATAAAATACATTGGGCTCATGCATGCTCCAGATGATTGGGGCATTCCAGTCGAAACGATATTTCATATCTTTTGCATCGCGTGAAAGATATTGAATAGGCGCAGCCATGATGTTGGTGCTGGCATTTGCTTTAGTGTTCAGCACTTCGATTGTTCCCTGATAACTTCCGCCTAAAACATATTGCGGATGGTCAGGATCAAAAGCAAGAAAAGCGCTTTCACCTCCTGCAGATGCTGACCAGTTGGTGTTGTTGATGCCCCAAGACCCTAAGGCCCTGCTTGCAATTTTTACCGAAGAATTATCCTGCTGGCCTGCATAAATATTGTAGGGAAAATCATTATCTACATTAATGCGATAAAATTGCGCAGTAGGCTGATTATTCTGGCTGCTCCATGTTTTACCTGCATTAAAAGTAATGGCAGAACCACCATCATCTGAGATGACCATATTGTTTGAATTATTCGGGTTGATCCAAAGGTTATGATAGTCGCCGTGAGTATTTGAAATATCATCCCATGTTTTGCCACCGTCAATAGATTTAAGTGCAGGAGAGCTCATCACATACAAAACATTGTCATTATTCGGGTCGGGAAAAAGTTCGATATAATACCATGCACGTTGAATAAGATGATGATCGCTGGTAACATGATTCCATGTTTTGCCTGCATCTTCAGACGCATAAAGGCCGCCCGCTTCTTTATTAAAATCGCTTTCAATCAAAGCATATACTTTTTCTGAATTGCTACGACAAACAGCGATTGCCATTTTGCCCATTCCTTCAGGCAATCCTGTTTTTAATTTTTCCCAATGCTCGCCGCCATCGGTTGATTTATACAAACCACTGCCCTGCCCGCCGCTGATGATCTGCCAGGGCTTGCGGCCATGTTCCCACATAGCAGCATAAATAATAGAAGGGTTGTTCGCGTCCATTGACAATTCACTGCAGCCGGTCATATCATTTACATACAAAACATTTTTCCAGGAAGCGCCACCGTCAGTTGATTTATAAATCCCTCTTTCTTTTGTTCTGCCATACAACGCTCCCTGTGCTGCTACAAGCACGATGTTCGGGTCCTTGGGATGAATAACGATCCTTGCGATATGCTGCGTGGCATCAAGCCCCATCTTCTTCCATGTTTTGCCTGCATCAGTTGATTTATAAACGCCATCGCCGTAAGATGTCATCACACCCCGAACAGCATGTTCGCCCATGCCTACATACACCACATTCGGGTCGCTTTCCGCAACAGTCACCGCGCCGACTGAGCCAGTCTTAAAATAGCCATCAGAAATATTTTTCCATGTCAGCCCGGCATCATCCGTTTTCCATACACCACCACCAGTGGAACCCTGGTAATAAACCTGCGTATTGCCAACAACACCTGTTGCGCAATTGGAACGGCCACCGCGAAAAGGCCCGATGCACCGCCATTTTACAGACTTGAAATAATCATTTATACTGCTGCTGTCTTTTGTTTGCGCATTCACAAATAAACCGGCTAATAATAATGCGGGGATAAAAAATCGTTTGAGCATGAGGGGAAATTTATACGGAAATATAAAGATTATTTATCGCAAAAAGAGGTAGATATTATGCTGCAAATTGTAGGAGTTGAATGATCACTGAATACCGTCACTCTGCAACAGTGTCTGAAATTACTAAAGTTGTTATGCGGAAGATCTCGCCTGAGACAAAAATTTTCAGTTCTCAGGCGAGTCTCCGCTATGCGCATCAATTAACCTCAGAGAGTAACGCGGGACTCGCCGTGAATTATAGAGGGCTTTACTAAATGATAGATTTCTCAACCTACCGCGAGTCCCGCGCAGTTTTCAAATCACTTTAAATCCCTGAAGCGGAGACTCGCCGCGAATTATAGATGGCTTTACTAAATGATAGATTTCTCAACCTACGGCGAGTCCCGCGCAGTTTTCAAATCACTTTAAATCCCTGAAGCGGAGACTCGCCTGAGAACCTAGAATAGGATTCCTGCAATCGCAGGAATTATTTTTTTAGAGATGACATCTTTTTGAAAGATGTCATCTCTATAGTCAGTACTGCAACAATTCTATTGTGCGCTTCACTGATCCTATCTTTCAAAAATTTCAAATGAGCGGATTCCTCTCAAATCAATATCTTAGCAAATCAATCAATCATCTCACATCAATCCATTTGCATGAAGAAAATATTCATCTTTCTCTTTACATTATTTAGCGCAAGCATCTCTTTCGCACAGGCGAAAACAGAATGGCAGGAAATCTTTAATCGCATCAGCGATGAAGTGGCTCAAAATTCCAAAGCATATACTTCCTTGCAAACAGAAACACAGACTATCGGGCATCGTCTTACCGGTTCGCCTAATGGCGCAAAGGCGGAAGCGTTTGCATTTGATCTGTTGAAGTCTTATGGCTTTCAACCTGAGTACCAAACTTTCGAAGCGGAGAGCTGGGGCCGAGGCACAATAGAAGTAACAATCAATAATGTAAAATATAAAGCAGTCACGCTGGCTCACTCTCCTGTAAAAGCAGACCTAACTGGTGAACTGGTTGATATGGGAAATGGTTTGGAAGATGATTATAAAATAAATCCTGATGCAGCAAAAGGCAAAATTGTTTTTACTGCTTTGGGAATATTGCCTGGCTCAAAAGAAGGACTGCACAACCTTCACCGCTCAGAAAAAACGGCACTTGCTATTAAATATGGCGCAAAGGGAATTATTCTTTTTAATGGTGCGCCCGGAGCGATCCTGCTCACTGGCACAGCATCCGTTACCGGAAAATTAATTCCAATTCCTGCAGTGTGCATTGGCAATGATGATGGAATGAAATTAAAAGAACAATTGAAAACAGCAGCAGCTACCGCGCATATTACAATGACCAATTTTTCGGGAATGGTGAAAGCGAGAAATGTGATCGCAACCATTAAAGGCAAAACTCTTCCCAACGAAAAAATTATTATCGGCGGACATCTCGATAGCTGGGATCTTGCTACCGGCGCCATCGACAATGGCATCGGTTCATTTTCAGTAATGGACATGGCGCGCACTTTCAAAGCTTTGAACCTGCAACCGGAACGCACTGTAGAATTTATTTTGTTTATGGGTGAAGAAGAAGGATTGCTGGGATCAAAAGCATTTGTACAAAAATCAATGAAAGACGGATCATTGATTAATGTGCGCTACATGCTCAATTTCGATATGACCAATAATCCCAAAGGATATTCTTCGGGAACGGAAGAAGATTCAACATTGATAAAATCAATCGGATCGATGGCGGCGCAAACCGATACTTCGTTTAAAAATACATTTCATTCAGGGCTTGGCCTGCATAGCGATCATCAACCATTCATGCTTGAAGGCGTGCCAACAGCAGGCGCATCAGGAAGTTTGAGCAAAGCGATCATCGACTGTTATCACGCCGACTGCGATCTGTTCGATAAAGTAAAAAAAGATGAGATTGAAAACACCGTGCGTTTTGGATCGATGCTTTTGTACGGTCTTGCTGATGCTTCTACATTAAATGCAACTCACATGAATGATGATGTGCTTAAAGAAAAATTATTGAAAAGCAACTTGAAAGAAGCATTGCAGATAGAAGGGGAATGGAGATGGAAAGATTAATAAGTTGAAATGTTGGTAGGTTGAGATGTTGCTTTTGACGCCGTTGCTGGTGTTCCTTACCAGCAATGATTATGTAAGTTTTTATTCGTTAGTGAAGAAGATTAACGAAAGCAGAATGCAATCAACGACAACGCAGGTGTTGTCTGCCATAATAACAATTTTGTTGTCGATTTGGTGATCGCAGTTATCGATTTGGCGATTGTCAGTATCGACTAAACGGTTGTCGCCGTCCATTTAGGAGTTGTTGATATTCATTTAGCAACTGTCAAGGGTCATTTAGCAATTGTCATTATCGATTTATTGATCGCCAGCATCGACTAAACTCCTGACGCTATCGATTTAGCGATCGTCATTTCTCATTTATAAGCCGCCACCTGAAATTATGGCACTGTAGTTGGCCATTTAGAAGCTGCTATTCTTCATTTTATTATTGCTGTTGAAGCTTTGGGAAAAAAGAATAATCATTAAACAGCTCGGAATCAATAGACAATAAATTCTCTTGAAAATTTAACGGCAAATGGGATAGTTTAACGCCGTTGCTGGTGCTCCTCACCAGCAACGATTATGCAAGTTTCCCTTCGTTGGTGAAGAACACTAACGAAGGTGGAAGGAAACTTAAAATTATTGTTGCTCAATATTTCTCATGTTGTCGCCGTCATTCCCACGCAGGCGGGAACCCACTGATCAAATCATGGTGATGGAAGAAATGGGATTCCTGCCTTCGCAGGAATGACGGGAACTCTCGAACTAAATCCCAAATGGTCGCTGTTCAAAAATAATAAGCACTCTGGCCGTCATTCCCACGCAGGTGGGAATCCCACTGATGAAATCATGGTGATAGAAGAATGGGATTCCTGCCTTCGCAGGAATGACGGGAACTCTCTAACTAAATTTCAAATGGTTGCTGTTCAAAAATAATAAACACTCTCGCCGTCATTCCCACGCAGGTGGGAATCCCACTGATGAAATCATAGTGATAGAAGAATGGGATTCCTGCCTTCGCAGGAATGACGGAAGCCCCGAAGGAAATCTTAAATGATCTTTGTTGGAAATTTCCCTATAAGGTATTGAACAGATCTTGCCACGAAGGATTCATTTTGACGATCATATTTTCTTTCCATTCTCGTTTCCATTTCTTAAGTGTCTTTTCTCTTGCGATAGCCTCTTCTATCCTGGAAAAACTTTCGTAGTACACTAATTTGTGGCAATTATATTTTGCCGTAAACGAATCAGGATAAAATTTTTCTTTATGCTCTTTTACTCGTGAATGCAAGTTTGAAGTGACTCCGATGTACAATACTGTATGCAGATCATTCGCCATGATATATATAGAACCTCCATATTGCATGAACGCAAATTATAAAATTTATTCAATTCGAAACTCCTCACGCTGTCGCCGTCATTCCCACGCAGGTGGGAACCCCACTGATCAAATCATGGTCATAGAAGAAATGGGATTCCTGCCTTCGCAGGAATGACGGGAACTCTCTGACTAAATCCCAAATGGTTGCTGTTCAAAAATAATAAACGCTCTCGCCGTCATTCCCACGCAGGTGGGAACCCCACTGATCAAATCATGGTCATAGAAGAAATGGGATTCCTGCCTTCGCAGGAATGACGGGAACTCTCGAAGTAAATCTCAAAATGGTTGCTGTTCAAAAATAATAAACACTCTCGCCGTCATTCCCACGCAGGTGGGAACCCCACTGATAAAATCATGGTGATAGACGAATGGGATCCCTGCCTTCGCAGGAATGACAGGAACTCTCTAACTAAATCCCAAATGGTTGCTGTTCAAAAATAATAAACGCTCTCGCCGTCATTCCCGCGAAGGCGGGAATCCCACTGATCAAATCATGGTAATGGAAGAATGGGATCCCTGCCTTCGCAGGAATGACGGGAACTCTCTAACTAAATCTCAAATGATAGCTGTTCAAAAATAATAAGCGCTCTCTCCGTCATTCCCGCGCAGGCGGGAACCCCACCGATCAAATGATGGTGATGGAAGAAATGGGATCCCTGCCTTCGCAGGAATGACGGGAACTCTCTGACTAAATCCCAAATGGTTGCTGTTCAAAAATAATAAACGCTCTCGCCGTCATTCCCGCGCAGGTGGGAACCCCACTGATCAAATCATGGTCATAGAAGAATGGGATTCCTGCCTTCGCAGGAATGACGGGAACTCTCTGACTAAATCCCAAATGGTTGCTGTTCAAAAATAATAAACGCTCTCGCCGTCATTCCCACGCAGGTGGGAACCCCACTGATCAAATCATGGTGATAGACGAATGGGATCCCTGCCTTCGCAGGAATGACGGGAACTCTCTAACTAAATCCCAAATGGTTGCTGTTCAAAAATAATAAACGCTCTCGCCGTCATTCCCGCGAAGGCGGGAACCCCACTGATCAAATCATGGTAATAGAAGAATGGGATTCCTGCCTTCGCAGGAATGACGGGAACTCTCTAACTAAATCTCAAATGATAGCTGTTCAAAAATAATAAGCGCTCTCGCCGTCATTCCCACGCAGGTGGGAACCCCACTGATCAAATCATGGTGATAGACGAATGGGATTCCTGCCTTCGCAGGAATGACAGGAACTCTCTAACTAAATCCCAAATGGTTGCTGTTCAAAAATAATAAACGCTCTCGCCGTCATTCCCGCGAAGGCGGGAACCCCACTGATCAAATCATGGTAATGGAAGAATGGGATTCCTGCCTTCGCAGGAATGACGGGAACTCTCTAACTAAATCTCAAATGATAGCTGTTCAAAAATAATAAGCGCTCTCTCCGTCATTCCCGCGCAGGCGGGAACCCCACCGATCAAATGATGGTGATGGAAGAAATGGGATTCCTGCCTTCGCAGGAATGACGGGAACTCTCTGACTAAATCCCAAATGGTTGCTGTTCAAAAATAATAAACGCTCTCGCCGTCATTCCCACGCAGGTGGGAATCCCACTGATCAAATCATGGTAATAGAAGAATGGGATTCCTGCCTGCGCAGGAATGACGGGAACTCTCGAAGTAAATCTTAAAATGGTTTTTGTTTCACACCGTTGCTGGTGTTCTTCACCAGCAACGTTTATACAAGCTTTTATTCGTTACTGAAGAACACCAACGAAGGCGAAACGGTGGAAAGTATTTTAAGTTATTTTTTTAGCAGTTTCTACGAGTGCATTAAGTGTGATGCTATTGACATAGCTCCAAGCCCAAATGTAACCATTGTAGTAGTCTAAAAGATATAATAGATCTCTGACGGTATTTAAAACTTCATTTACTGTATCTTTTTTTAATTCTATTTTCTTGCCATGTACAATATCATTTCTTAGATTGTTTCCTTTTGTTAAGATATCCAAGAAATCTTGCGGAGGCGAGAGAGTTTTTCCGTAAATCTTGTTTTTTGTTGGTATTTGAGGTAAGAAATTCTGAAGCATTTTAACCAATGGCGGAGAAGGCACATTTTGAATGAGCCAAGAAGCTTCTGGTATGAGATTGCTACTAAACTGCTTAAATCCAGTTTCTGCAGCTGCTAAGCCTATCACCAAAGAACTTCGAGGATTATCATTTCTTAATTCCCAAGCTTCATGAAATAATTCATGACCAAGCGGTTCGTAACTGCCCATTGTTGTCAATTCTTGGACACTTTGAAGTTCATCGCCAGTGTACTCCTTTTTCACAGGAAACCCGAAATTTACTATTAGACTTACCCGATCCGGAAAACTTGTCCATATTTTCCCATCCGAAGAATAATTATATCCGCTCCAAAACTTTATTGGATTTGACGAACTTTCATTTCTCAGTCGCCAACGCAATCCCCTGATTGATTTAAGAATGCAATCATATAAAGAAAGTTGAATTGAGCCAATAAAATCCCGCAAAGAGTTTGACAGGGGGGATTTAATTTCGGAAAATTGTTTTTCTCTCTTATCAGAAAGTTTTAATTGGATTGTAGCTGTCACTATTAAGTCTTTTGCATCATAATCTTTTAACATCCTTTCAGAAGGAATTTTTTCAAAATCAATCGTTACCTGCTTGCCATCATTGGTGACGACTTCAAATGTTAGTTTATCTGTTTTGCCAAGATGAAGGGGTTTTATTATGTAACTAAGCCTTATTTGCATAAAAGCAATTTATAATTATTTACCAATTAGCACTCGCTTTTTTAACATGCTTCTGCTGAGTCGGGAACGTTATTTTAAGTTGAGATATATCTATAAAGACATTTTTTTATCTATCAAAATTGGAAATTTTTTATTGTGATCCATTGCGTTCTTTCGGGCATCTCCAACATCATTAATAAGAAGATTATTAAAAATTGTAAAAGCGAAGACCAAATCATTAACGAAATTGTCTACATTCAAAAAAGTTCTACCATCAGGGGCTATTTTAAGATGTCGGTAGCTTGGTTCAAATTCCAAATAAAATTTGCCCTTAACTGAATAATTGTGAACCAAAGTCGATCGCAAATATAGATAAAGGCTTTTACCAAGACCTTTATACTCGTGTGGGAAATAATTATCTATAAATGATTCAAACCTTTCCGCATCATTTATATCCTTGTTAAAATAACTAATTCTACTTAAGTGGTCGATAAAGCATGTGCCTAAAATAAATGTAGCAATAGGCATGCCTGCGTTTTTTGTTTTGATTACATCTCCAAGATTGAATTCACGTAAGCTATGAAGCATCTCCGATATAGAAGGGTCGAGAAGTTTTTGTTGCATAAGAAAATAATTGTAATGTGCAAGCGCCATTGTTCATTTCCCCACAAACCATCTCAAAGTTATTTTTTCTTGTTAATTGTTACGGAATATTCAACCCTTTCAGGGTTGCATGTCGTTGCATTTATTTTCATCCGTCGGTTTCACCGACGGCTATTAATATTGAAGCCCTTCGGGCTTGGGCACAGCCGTGAGCCGAGTAACAGTTTTTATTATTTGTTAGCGCAAACTACGCAGCGTGCGGATGCTGAGTGCAATGCTTTATGAGCCACGCAAAATCTTCTCCATCTTTCTGCCCTTCGCCAACTCATCCACCAGCTTATCCAAATATCTTACCTGCTTCGTCAAAGCATCTTTTATTTCTTCTATTCGATACCCACAGATCACTCCGGTAATGAGGTGAGCATTGGGGTTCAGCGAAGCATGCTGAAAGAATATTTCAAAAGTTGCCTTTTCTTTTATTAGCTCCTGTTGCTTCTTGTTATCAAAACCCGTTAACCATTCTATGACCTGATGCAATTCTTCTTTTGTTCTGCCCTTCTTCTCTACTTTTGAGAGGTACATAGGATAGACCGATGCGAACGTGATTTTTGCAATGCGCTGATCATGTGTGTTGGAATTGTTCATGGTTTATATTTTAGTATTCAAGCGCCATTGTTCGTTTCCGCACGAACCATCTCAAAGTTATTATTTGTGTTGAATTGTTATGGAATATTCAACTACTTCATTCACTTCGCAAACTATCAATGGGGTTGGCCATGGCAGATTTGATAGATTCAAAACTGATGGTGATCAAAGCAATGGCCAGGGCTACTAATCCTGCCATTACAAATACAAGCCATCCTATGGAAATTTTGTAAGCAAACCCTTCAAGCCATTTGCTCATTCCATAATAAGCAACAGGAACTGCAATGACAAAAGCAATCAAAACCAATCTTACAAATTCGGTGGACATCATTACCACAATCTGCGTTACACTCGCGCCTAACACTTTGCGGATCCCAATTTCCTTAAACCTCCGCTCAGCCATATAGGAAGAAAGGCCATACAAGCCCAGAGCACAAATGATCATAGCGATGATCCCAAAACCTGAAATGATTTTGGACACTCTTCTGTCTTCATCGTATTGCTTCTGAATTGTCTGATCAAGGAAAGAATATTCAAAAGGCGTATCATGGATCAGCGATTTCCAGGTCTGCTCAATCGTTTTTACTGTCTGCTCAAAATTGGCAGAAACAACGGAAGCAATTATATAGTCATAACGTTTGTTGTTCCTCTCCATTTCAAACGAGGTTGGTTTGATTTCTTCATGAAGCGAGTTCTGATGAAAATCTTCCATCACGCCAATAACCTCAAAATCATACCTCTTTCCCAGCCAGTCGAAATGCAGGTTTTGGCCAATGATTTTTTCCGGCGTGAACCCAAGTTTGGAAACAGCGGTGCGGTTTAAAATAAATTTACGGTTAGCATCCAGGCTGCGGCTTTCTGTAAAAGATCGCCCGGCGACCATCTTGATATTGAGCAGCTCAAGATATCCGACATCAACCACATCACGATTGATATCCACAGTCGTATTCATGTTCCCCCCATCGCTATAAAAATCCTCGTCCCTGTAAATTGGCGTGCCGGGAATGAAAGAACAACCTGAAACACCATTGATATTGTTGTTTTGTCTGATTTGCTCTTTCAATGCATCATATTGTTTATGCGCTTCGTCGGTGCGAAGGGGCAATACAATTTTTGCATTCGAATTAAAGCCGGGGTTTTCATTGATCATGAAATTCACCTGGCGTGAGATAATAAATACACAACATACCAGGGCAATGGCAATCATAAATTGAAATACAACTAGGGTTTGTCGCAATCTACCGGAAGAACCGCCGGGGTTGAATTTTCCCTTCAGCACTTGTGCAGGCTGAAACGATGTAAGATAAAATGCCGGATAGCTTCCTGCAAGCAGACCTGTAACTATAGTGAGCGCGAGAGCTGCAAGAAGGAAGAACCTGATGTTCTCTGCATTGATCGAAATATTTTTATTCGTTAATTGATTAAAAAGCGGAAGAGACAATTCTATTAGAATAAAACTGATGATGATCGCTATAAAAACAGTCACCATCGCTTCTGCTAATATTTGTTTGATGAGAGAAGAACGTTGCGCACCCAGGGTTTTACGGATACCGATCTCGGTGGCTCGCCTGGTTGCCTTTGCGGTTGATAAGTTCATAAAGTTGATGCAGGCAATCAGCAATATAAATAATGCAATAGATCCCACTACATACAAATACCTAATCCGTGGCCTTTGCCCAACGTCGGACTTGAGGTAGATATCTTTTACAGGTTCGAGGCTTAAAGTCTTGCGAATGCCCTCTGCTTTCATTGCTTCTGCACCATGCCGAAGAAGAACATCATTTATTTTTTTCTCAACAGCGGCTTTATCATGGCCTGGCACAAGCTTCAAATATGATGGAACAAAATTTTGACCAGCCCATTCATTTTCATTTAAAACATTTTCAATCGGTCCGGAACTATTGATGGATGTGAAAAAGTTTGCTTTGATGATGCTGTTGTATTTTTCTTTGAACACGCCCGTTACTTTATACTCGTCTGGATTTCCGCCTTGACTTATGGTAATTATTTTGTTTAATGCAGGTTCTTCACCGAAGAGTTTGCGGGCTAGTTTTTCAGAGAGAACAATTGAATTTGGTTGATCGAGCGCGTTTTTAGAATATCCTTCTTTCAACTCGTAAGTGAACACATCGAAAAGCGTTGAGTCTGCAAGAAAACCATCATTTTCATAGAATAAATTATTCTTGTATCGCATCAGGCTCTGTGCCTTTTCTTTATCACCTGTAGTAAAATATTCTTTCACACCGGGAGGATTTAAAATGCGCACCGCTGCCTCCACTTCAGGTACTTCATTTTTGATTGTCATCGCAATGGGTGCTGAAGTAGCTCCCACTCTATCCACAACTGACCCAGACTGAAAATTGGTGACGATCCTGTACAGATCATTTGCACGTTTATGATGTTTGTCGTAGCTCATTTCGTCCCAGATGTATAGGGATAGCAGCAAGCAACAAGTAACACCAAGCGCAAGACCGAAAATGTTGATGAAAGATTGCACTTTGTTGCGCATCAGATTGCGCAATGTGAGCTTTATGTATTTAGGTAACATTTTTTCTCAAGACTTTAGACTAAGTGTATGTCTGCGCTCGCCGTTAGTGAAGCGCTTAATAGAATTATTAATTATTAATTAATAATTCCTCAACGTCGATGCATAACCGAAAACCAGCAAATGAAATAAATTATTTCGTTATCCCTTCCAGTTCAAATAAAAACGCATATACAAGTTCTACATCTTTTAAATAATCAAAACGCCCGCTTGCGCCGCCATGGCCAAATTCCATGTTGGTGTGAAGCAACAAAACGTTGTTATCCGTTTTCATGTCGCGGAGCTTGGCTACCCATTTTGCCGGTTCAAAATATTGCACCTGGCTATCGTGAAGGCCTGTGGTAACAAGTATGTTCGGATAATTTTTCTTCTCAACATTTTCATAAGGCGCATAGCTCTTCATATAAAAATATGCGTCTTTGTCTTTTGGGTTGCCCCATTCGTCGAACTCGTTTGTGGTAAGCGGAATGTTTTCATCGAGCATTGTGTTCACCACATCAACAAAAGGCACTTGCGCAACAACACCATGCCATAGATCCGGAGCCATGTTGGTAATAGCGCCCATCAGCAAGCCACCTGCGCTGCCGCCTTGTGCATACAAATGTTGTTTGCTGGTATATTTTTCCTTCACTAAAAATTCACCGCAATCAATAAAATCAGTAAAGGTGTTTTTCTTTTTCATCAGCTTGCCATCCAGGTACCATTGGCGACCCATCTCCTGCCCTCCGCGAATATGCGCAATGGCAAACACGAAACCTCTATTCAATAAAGTTAACCTGCTGCTGCTGAAACTTGCATCCGTGCTGCTTCCATAACTGCCATAAGCGTACAGCAGCAATGGTGCATTGCCATCTTTCTTAAACCCTTTTTTATAAACCAGAGAGATCGGGATTTTGGTGCCGTCTTTTGCTGTAGCATACAAACGCTCGGCATTATAGTCGCTTGCATTGTAGCCACCCAGCACTGGCTGTTGCTTCATCAGTTTTTTTTCTTTGGTCACCATATTATAATCGTAAACGGAGCTCGGAGTGGTGAGCGATGTGTAAATATATCGCAAAGTGGTGCTGTTATATTCTTCGTTGGCGCCAATGCCTGCAGCATATGTAGCTTCACCAAAATCAAGATAATGTTCTGCCTTGTCTTTTAAATTGATGATGCGCAGTTTCACCAAACCATCTTTGCGTTCACTGATCGCTATATAATTTTTATACTCTTCCACCTGCTGCAACAGCACATCACTGCGCACGGGGATGAGTTCTTTCCAATGTGCTGCATCAGTTTTGTCCAAGGGACATTCCATCAGCTTGAAATTTTTTGCATCGTCTTTATTAGTGCGGATCAGAAATTTATCTGCCAACGGGATCACCGTATAAAGCACATCTTTCATGCGCGGCTGGAAAGGGGTAAAAGCATCATTTGGTTTTGATGCATTGATCATTCTGATTTCGGTTGATAGCGTTGCCTGCGAATAGATGAAAATATATTTATCATTTTTGCTTTTGCCCACGCCAATATAATTGCTTTTATCTTTTTCTTCATACACCACCACATCTACAGAAGCATCGGTGCCAAGCACATGGCGCTGTATTTTTTCTGATAATAAAGTGACGAGGTTCTTTGCAGTGTAAAAAAGAGTTTTGTTGTCGTTGGCCCAGCACGGATCACCTGAAGTATTGGCGACTGCGTCTTTCATCATCTCCCCTGTCTCCAGGTTTTTTACATGAATCGTGTATTGCCTTCTGCTCACTTCATCCACACCAAAAGCCAACAGCTTATTGTCTTCACTCACATCAAAACCGGTTACAGAATAGTATGCATGACCTTCAGCAATCTTATCAACGTCCAGCAATACTTCTTCAGTTGCCAAAAGCGTTCCTTTCTTTCTGCAATATTTGTAATATTGTTTTCCATCTTCCGTGCGCGTATAGTAGTAATAACCATTTTTGAAAACAGGCACGCTTTCATCTTTCTCTTTGATCCTCGATTTCATTTCGATGAACAGATCGGCCTGCATTTGTTTAGTGCCGCTCATCACTGTGTCTAAATACGTATTCTCTGCTTTCAGATAATCCACCGCTTTTGTACTGTCTGGCCCTTTGCCAAAATAATCATACATCCAATAATAATTATCCAGCACACTGTCGCCATGAATGGTGCGCCAATGTTCTTTTTTATCTGCAACGGGAGCTTTCAGTTTTGGGAGTTGTGCATTTATTTGGGTCATACAAAATAAAACAGTTAATGAAAGAAATAGTTGTCTCATGATTGATTAGTTGCAGTGATGTTATAAAGATAGCTGTTGGTGAGGAGCATAACAAAAACAGCTTTTAGTGATGGGAAGATTGGAAAGAAACGAATATTGCTCGCCGCTGCTTCTGTTGCGGTTTGTCTTTGCACTGCCTTATCAACGGGATGGCATTTTAGTTGTTGGGATGGCTAACGCGAATGCATATGTGAATAAAAACAAAGCGGGAAATATTTTCATCTGCTTAGCTCAACTGTTCTCCCAAATATTCCACCGGGAGTGTAAGAATCGGGTGCATCAATTGTTGCGTTGTGAGCTGTGATTGTTGTGATATTGCTTACTTCCGGAACTCCATTGAATATAAGGCCGAATGACTGAATAATAATGGTAGAACCTGAAGTGAAATGATAATTTAATGTATCCAAAATTGAATTTTCGCTTGTATAAACTTTCCCATCTGTCCTGAAATCAAAATAATCTCCGGCTTTTCCAATATAATTTGCAGAATGATTGCCTGCGCCAACTCCGACAAATGTAGAATCGTAAACAAGATTCCATTTCCCAAAAAGAATATTGGAAGTATTTTCAATGATGTTTGAATTTTTAACACAGGAAGTCAGGAATAAAACGATAAATATTCCTGGGCAAATTATCATTATGCTTTTCATATCATTTTTTTGATTTGCAAGCATGACATGTAATATTCCGATTCCGTTGCATCAAGTTGTTATTGTTCTTTACGAAAGCCTTATATAAATGTGGGGTGCTAATATTTTGTTCAACGAAGGCTTGTTGTATCGCTTTCTCCACAAGAACAGACTGCAAGTTTGCTTTTGATGCGGTTCAGCTCATCATCAATTTTCCTGATGTCTTCAAAATTTTTTGATTTCTCAACATGCATGGATATGTTTTCAGAACCAATAGATGATAAAAAATTTTCCATCTTTTCTTTTGTGCTTTCTTCCAATTTGATTTGCAATTTTTGTGAGGATGTAGCAAAGAACTGAGTGTTGCCGAAATAAAGATGACCATTCTCTTCACCAACGGCAAAAACATATGCGTTCGCGCCGAGCGGCAGGTATAGTTGCCCGTTATTAATATAAAAACCATATTCATCGCCGTTATCGAGCAAACCGCCTTCAGTAAAAACTTTATACTCGGGAAGCACAATAAAAACATTCACACGGTCGGTAAAGCTTTTATCAACAGATACTTTTAATTCACATGGCACTGCATTAAATCTTCCTTTCACCAGGTCATCAATATTATACCAGCCATAGGCATTCACCTTCACTTCATAATATTCCGCTTTAAATTCTTCAGGCCTCACTTTGATCGGAATTGTTCCTTTATCGGCATTGGGATCTGCGTCAGGTGGTTCTATAATATGTTTCTCTGTCATTTTCCCATTGCTGTCAATCATTGTTTGCCGCAAAGAGTCGAGGCTTTTTGCGAGACGTGAGTAATTCCTTTTATAATAAGCACAACTGTCACATTCAGGATTTGGGTCTATGTTTTCCGGAATGCCCTTCAGCTTTGCTTCTTTGTCAACATAATTTAAGATCATCATGATCTCCTTTTCGCTGAGCGTTGGAAAAGTAGTCATGGGTGTTTTAGAATAAAGATTATACATGCAGCACGCCAGATTATCATGGCTTGCAAGCAGTTTCGCATTGTTGTGCGTGAATTCGAATATCCATTCCAAGCTTCTTCGTTTTCTTATCCATGCTAATGCCGGCCCTGTTACATCCTTCACCGGATTATGGCATGGAGCACAGTTTCTTTCAAATAATATTCTTCCGGAATCAGTGAACGACGTAAATGCCTTGGCGATTGCAGCAGGCTGCTCCCATAAAATTTTATTTTTATTGATGGATCCTTTGTATAGTTTCATTTTGTCGTCAGCAAACTGAACTGGTATTTTAACATGGATTGGTTTTTTGATAACCGAATGCTCAACAGTTGAAATATAGAACATGCCTTCACTGCTCAATATTCCATTCACAGAAACTGTAGTTAATCCGGCTTTAATAATTTCATATATTGAGAGCGCTTCTTTTACCTGCAGGGTAATCATCGAATCATTCGCCTCTATGGAGTTAGCCTGAATGGTTATAACAATTCCATTGCTGGTTGTAATTGCCGTGTCTTTTTTTATATCAATCCTGAAAGATTGCAAAGGAAGCCGCGAATCATTAAGATATTTTGCCGCGACATTTTCCTGATGTCTGCATGCGACGAATAAAAAAAATAGCAGGGTTAATGAAGTGAAATGTTTTCTCATAGCATCAATGTTTGAAATGGCATAAGTAGTAGTGAGATGTAATTTACTAATAGATATTTTTCTCAGAAGGAATCTCAGCATAATTCATTTTTCATTTTCATAAAGCAGCTACGGCGCCGCCCTCAAACTAATGAGGCGTTTTATTTGCTCCGGTTATCGATAAACAAAAAACTTTATGAAATGACGGGAAGCACTGAAGCTGCCGCAGATGCCAGCCTAAACACCTAAGCATCCGCGCAAATGTTGCGCGGACGTGCCTTATTCGCAGAAATAGCTATTTTGTTTCTTCAAGCCTTAGATGCATAACACCGTAAGTTTCGAACTCTTTAATGTATTTAGCTTGCAATGCTTTAAGCGCATCAAATAGTGCAGGGTCACCTAAAACTGCTTTATCTTCTAGGAATCCATACTGTTCTACAAAATCTCTGTATGCGAGTCCATAGGGCAAATGTTCTTTCAGTGCATCGGCTTCGAACAGCTCGATCAAAGGGCCACACTCTTCATAAACCTCCCGGCTTATAGTAAATAAGGTTTCAGTAGGGCCACCATGGGTAAAGGCGCCCGTTTCGGGAGCTTCAACAAAGCCTGTGCCGCACACACGTGTCACGATGTCGTCAACCATGGCCTGGTTATCATAATCGCATGTTATTAAAAAATAGCCGGCAAGATAAAGTTGTTTGGCAAGTTCTCTCAATTCATCTGGTGTGAATGATAATGTAATTTCTTTCATAGTGATGTGTTAGGTTTATAAATTTAATTCTGTGGGATTGAAATTAGCTCATAATTTAATTTAAAAATAGTTCAAGCTATAAAAAAATGTAGTGTAGGCACATCAATACCCAATAACCCTTAGCTTTTACCGCATTCACTCAAGGCATTAGCCTGCAATAGAAATTACAATTAGAACTTCTTGAGTTAAAGATTTTCAAATCAGGATTTGTTGCGGTTCGTTACCTGAAACAGTGAGAGAAAATTCTCACAACACCATTGGTGAACCTAACGTGCATGCATATTCGAGAAACTAAGAAAGGAAGAACTTGCTTACTTTTTCATTTCAATTTACAATTTGGGGTGCTCCGCCCTGCCTATTCAGTTCTCAAACTCTTCACCGGATTAACAAGGGCGGCTTTTATGGCCTGGAAGCTGATTGTAATTAATCCGATCATAACAGCTATCGATCCTGCTACAACAAACATCCACCACTGAATATTTATACGATAAGCAAAATCCTGAAGCCATTTATTCATCAAATAAAACGCAACAGGGCTTGCAAGAACAAAGGCAATGATCACGAGTTTCAAAAAACCGAATGAAAGCAGGGAAGCAATATTCGCTGTGCTTGCACCAAGCACTTTGCGCACACCTATTTCACGCGTGCGAACCTGTGCTGTATAAGTGGCTAATCCAAGCAAACCCAGACAGGAAATGAAAATAGCGATGCCTGAAAAATAGTTGAACAAAGTTGCCTGTTGTTGTTCCCCCTGATAAATATTGTTGAAAACATCATCCAGAAAACGATAGCTGAACGGATATCCACTATTGTATTGTTTGAATTGCGCTTCAGCAGCTTTGATGGCGATGGGAGCATCTTTGCCGGTTGTTTTAATGTAAACAGTTCTCCAATAATCGGGGCGATAATAAAAAACAGCCGGAGTAATTTTTTCTCTCATAGAAGCATAATGATAATCTTTCACTACTCCGATAATAGTGCCTTTGATATCATTTAAGGTAAAGCGTTTTCCCACAGGATCTTTGATGCCGGTTTCTTTAACAGCTGCTTCGTTCAAAATATAATGCGCGGAATCATTCGGCGCTCCCGTGAATGAAGCGCCTTGCAACATTTTAAATTTAAAGAACGGGACAAAATCTTTATCGATTGAAATTACATGTGCTATTAAATTTTGCTTGGCATCTTTTCCATCCCAATCTGCGCTGCCGGTAAATCCGGCGAACCTCACAATATTCTGATTAGATCTTGTTACTCCTGATATACCCGGTTGTTTCATAAGCTCGTTTCTGGCTGCATCATAGTGTGTGCATGTCGCGCATCCAGAAACTGAGCACATGTTCTTTATCGTAACCAAGATCCTTCGATTGAATATATTTTAACTGTTGCGTGATCACGAGCGTGCTGATGATGAGCAAAATGGAAAAAGAAAATTGTGTGACTACTAAAATTTGCCTGAATCTGGTATTTCCGATTCCTGCAGAAATTTTTCCTTTCATTGCTTTTAACGGCTCAAATGATGAGAGCAGCAACGCAGGATAAATACTTGAAGCCACTAAAGTGCCTCCAATGCAATACAATATCATGAGCCAGATATGATAGTCAGTGAGATCAAAAACCATTTGTTTGCCTGATATGGAATTAAATAGCGGCATCAACGTATAAGCCAGGCCGACAGCTAAAATCGCTGCTATTAAAAACAGCACGGCAGTTTCAATAATAAATTGCAAAAACAATTGCATTTTTTCTGCGCCTACTATTTTGCGCATGCTGATTTCTTTGGAACGCAGCATTGAACGTGCAGTGGCAAGATTAACATAGTTGATGCATGCGATCACAAATATCAATAAAGCAATCGCCATGAATATCCTTACCGTGCCAATTCCTTTATCACTCAGATCTGCATTGTACAAATGCATTTTGGCCAATGGATAAAGCAGGTATGATGCATCTGTATCATCAGGCTTGTGCTTAAGATGTATCTGCAAAATTTTTGCTTCAAGTGCTTTGGTGGAAGCGCCTGGCTTCACGGAAAGAAAAGCAACATAATCCAGATAGCTGAAATTGTTCCTCATGTCATTTCCCTGAGCCAGCATGGCCTTGAAATGAAAACTCAGCGGCAAAACCATATCCAACTGGAAATCCGAATTTTTAGGAGGATCATTGATGATACCGCTCACGGTGAAATTTTGATTGTTGTCGGCAATGATCAGTTTGCCGATTGGATCAGCGTCGCCAAAAAATTTATGCGCAGTGGTTTTAGTGATCACAATGGAGTTGTCGTCGGCAAAAGGCCTGGAAGCATTTCCTTCAACTATCGGAAAATCGAACATGGAAAAAAGTGAAGGATCGGCGAATGCAACTCTTTCATCAGCAAAATTCTTGTCCTGATATTTATACGTCGAAAAATTAACGTCGAAGGTTATGCGTACTGCATCGGTCACTTCCGGCAATTCCTGTTTTGCCAGTGTGGCTATCGGAGCAACCCCGGAATTGAATATCTGTTTTGTTGCGCCTGTGCCGCCTTGTATATCGAGGCGATAAATATTTTTTGCATTCTTGTGAAAAGTATCAAAGCTCAATTCGTCCTGCACCCACAGAAGTATCAGTATACCGATGGCTAAGCCCAACGTTAATCCGGCAATGTTGATGATAGAATAAAACTTATTCTTTGTCAGATTGCGCCACGCTGTTTTGAGATAATTCTTTAACATGCTGAAGTTTTTGGATGATGCATCTAAAAACCATAAAAAATATACCAATAAAATCAGCACATGACAATGAAACAATTAGCATTAACAATTGGAAAATCAATGTCCGCAAATGGACAATTTGCGTACGGATATGATACATGTGATTCTTGCGCCGCCTCTCACTCTGTTCTAAGTGACTTCACCGGGTTTGCCACCGCTGCTTTTATTGCCTGAAGGCTTACCGTCAGCAATGCAATCATCAATACAGTTATTCCCGCCACTGCAAATATCCACCAACCGATTTGAACACGATATGCAAAATCCTGCAGCCATTTATTCATTGCCCACCATGCAAGCGGAAAAGCAATCACTGCGGAAATGATCACCAGTTTTAAAAACTCTTTTGAAAGCATGCGGGTTATGTTACCGACCGAAGCACCGAGCACTTTGCGGATGCCTATTTCTCTGGTGCGCTGTTCAGCCGCATATGCTGATAAACCAAACAAGCCAAGGCTTGCAATAAAAATTGCCAGCACAGCAAAGGTGATAAACAATTGTCCGGTGCGCTGCTCGGATTTGTAAAGGTTGTCGAACTGATCGTTCATAAATGCATAATCAAAAGGCTGCCCGGCTGCAAGCGACTCCCATTTTTTTTGTATTTGCGCAATAAGGCCATTGTAATTCGAAGTGTTCAACCTTATTGCGATGCTGCTGTTGTCTTCCGCATACCGAAAGCATAATGGCGTAACAACATCGCGCAGCGAACTGAAATTGAAATTTTTTACAACCCCGATGATCTCGCACTCTTTAATAATTGCTTTTGGCGTCACTTCTTTTATTTCATATAATTTTTTATGCAATGCTCCCGCTAAGCCGAGAAATCTGGCAGCAGCTTCATTAATAATAACTGCGTCAGAATCCGTCGGGAACTGTGCAGAAAAATTTCTTCCATGATCTATATGAAGGCCAAGTGTTGATATATAGTGATCATCTATTCTCCAGCGCTGCATGGAGATCGCCGTTTTCATATCCATCAATGGCGAAGTAAAATAAGTGTCGTTGCTGCGATATCCTTCAACCGGCAGAAAGGCTGTAACGGTCACGTCTTTCACACCGGACATTTTTTTCAATTCGTTTTTGAATGCATCGGTTTGGTCGTTCAATGCATCGGTGCCCTTAATGATCAACACCTGCTCGCGGTTAAAACCAATGTCTTTATTGCGTATGAAATGAAGCTGGTTATAAATCACAATCGTTCCTACAATCAAAATAATTGAAATGGCAAATTGAAAAACAACCAATGAATTGCGAAAGAAAGAACCTTTAAAACCTTTGGCCAGTTTGCCTTTCAACACATCGATGGGCTGAAAGGCCGAAAGATAAAACGCAGGATAGCTTCCTGCCAGCAAACCGACAAATGGCACAAGAATAAGAATGGCAAATAGCATATTGGAATGAAAGAACATGTTGAGATGAATGTTCTTTGCAGACAATATATTAAAATAAGGAAGCAACGACCATGCAATCAACAGCGCGAAAATAAGCGAGATAAAACTCATCAATAATGATTCAGTAAGAAACTGGCCAATAAGATTCTGGCGAAGCGATCCCAGCACTTTGCGCACGCCTACTTCTTTTGCACGGTTTGCAGAACGTGCGGTTGACAGGTTCATAAAGTTTACGCAAGCGATGACTAAAATAAAAATCGCGACCACAGAAAAAATATATACATACTCAGGGCTTCCATTCGGCTGCAATTCGCCAATGCGGTTTGAGTGCAGGTGAATATCTTTTAGCGGTGTCAAACTATTCCTGATAAAGCCACCCGTTTTTTTGAACTCAGCCATATCCTGGTTTGTCACTGACTTTAGTTCTGGTGCTGTTTCGCGAATGAGCATTTTCTCCAGATCGTCATTCAGTTTTGAAATGGACACATTTGGTTTTACAAGAAGGTATGTATTGAAGTTTTCATTGAGCCAGCTCCCGGTGCGGCTATCAACAACCTGCGACATCGGCAGAAATATATCAAAGCGAAAATGCGATTCAACCGGCATATCATTGATTACAGCAGTTACGCGATAAGGAACAGTATCATCAATGATCATGGATTCACCGACAACATTTGTGCGGTTAAAATATTTTTTTGCAATGGTTTCTGTAATAACGATGGAATGCGGTGCTACCAATGCAGTTTTAGGATTGCCTGCAATCATCGGCAATGTAAAAATGTCAAACAGCGTGGAGTCGGCATAAACCACTTTGTCCTCGCGGAGATTTCTGTTTTCTTTTTTTATTAAGATGCTGCTCCAGTTTCTTGACAGCCTGCAATATTGTTCTATCTGCGGCAGTTCTTTAATAGCGAATCGGCCCATTAAAGCTCCTGTCACGGCAAGATCAAAATTATTACCTCCGAATTTTATTTCATTATTGATGCGATAAATGCGATCTGCTTTTTTGTTGTATTTGTCATAGCTTAATTCATTGGTAGTGTAAAGCATGATCAGCAGGCATGTTGCCAGCCCAATGGCGAGGCCAATAATATTCAGTGCGGTATAACTTTTATTCTTCCACAGATTGCGGAGCGCAGTTTTTAAATAGTTTTTGATCATCGCTGTTATTTTGGAGAAAAATGAAAGAAGAAAAATGTTTGACGGCTCAGCGGGAAAGAAGGTTACAGCGGAACAAACTAAATGGTTGAGAATTTATTAATTAATAATTATTAATTAATAATTCTTTGTAGTCAGCGATAGTACTACTATGAAGCTCCGATGGAGCCTGTCCCGCAGCATTGCGGGATCGCACTCTTTTACAGTATGAATTCTATTGAGCGCTTTGTTGATTCCCGGTTGTTCGTGAGCGTTAGTTGGAGTAATTGATACAGCAACTATTTAATAGAAGGCAAAAGTGCTGAAACGCGGACGGAATGCCCCGCCAGTCGGGGAGAATCTTGAATTATTAATTATTCCGTTCTCAGATTTTTTACCGGGTTACCCGGAGCTGTTTTAAAACACTGTGCAGCAATTAAAACAAATGCCGTAATAAAAATAAATGCACATACAAATAAATAAGGAATTATATCCTGCTGCATTCTACAAGCGTAATTTTCAAGCCACTTGCTGGTAATAGCATAGGCAATTGGCCAGGCAATGATGTTTGCAATTAATATCAGCCAGGAATAGTCTTTAATAAATAGCAAGATGATCCTGCGTGCATCCGCACCCAGCACTTTGCGAACAGCGATTTCTTTTGTTCGCTTGGTGAGCGTAAAAGCAACAACACCAAAAATGCCAAGAAATACAATTATCAAATTAAGCGCTGTTGCAACGCCGGCAGCTTTTTTTAGTTGTAGTTCTGAAGCATATAGTGCCTGAAATTGTTCATCCATAAAAGTGTATTCAAAACCTGCGTCGGGGAAAAGGGTTTTCCATTTATTCTGCAATGCGCTTACACTGGCATTTATATTTGATGTATTCAATTTAATTGAAAAATACCGATAACTTCTCGTAAACGGCTCATTCAAATTGGCTATGACAAGTGGTTGAATAGGTTGCTGCAAAGATTCATAATGAAAATCCTTCACCACACCCACTACAGTCAACTGCGTGCCATCTGCCGCTCCCATCCTGATTGTTTTTCCAACAGCATTATTCAATCCCAGCGCTTTTTCTGCGGTCTCATTTAATACAACCTGGCCCGGAATATAATTACCGTTGTTATTATTCAAAAAAAAACCTTCTTTAATTTTAAGCCCGTACACTTTTGCATAATCCTTATCTGAGGATGATAATATAGTGCTTATGAAATTGCTGCTGTTTTCCCGATAAATATTTACAAAACCGCCACTGCCATTAGGAAAATCAGCAGAAAGGGAAACACTGCCGACTTCCGGCACTTGAAGTAATTCTGGTTTGATATTTTCCATTTTTACGATGCCTGTTGAATCCCAATGACGGGGAAGCGAAGAAATAATCATTATCTGTTCTTTATTATAACCTAAATCTTTATTAAAAAAATAAGCAACCTGTTTTGAAACATTCAGCGAACTGATAAAAATTATTATGGCTAATGTGAATTGCACAACCAACAATGTTTTTCTCAGCAATAATCCTCCTTTTGCAGAATTAATTTTTCCTTTCACAGCATTAATAATATTGGATGAG
>CAVRBD010000006.1:0-260782 GCA_963718975.1 uncultured Bacteroidota bacterium
AGATCGTTGACGTGCGCCACGAGCAGGTGGCCGCGCACGCGGCCGACGCCTACGCGCGGATCACCGGACTCGGCTGCGCGGTGGTCACCGCGGGTCCCGGCACCACCGACGCGGTGACCGGCATGGCGAACGCGTTCCGCGCCGAGAGCCCGATGCTGCTGATCGGCGGCAACTCGGCGCTCAAGCAATACCGCATGGGCGGGTTGCAGGAATTGCGTCACACCGAGATGATGACGCCGATCGCCAAATTCGCGTCGCTGGTGATGACCACCGACCGGGTGGCCGAAATGATGGGCATTGCGCTGCGCGAGATGTACAACGGCGCCCCCGGGCCGGGGTTCCTCGAGATTCCGCACGACATCATGGACGGCAAGGTGGAGGCGTCGAAAGTCCGCTATCCGAAGAATTTCCGGGTGCGCGGCAAGGATGGCGTGAATTATGCGCCGATCCGGCCAGTGGTGGAACAACACCAAGCTTTGGTTTGATTAAGACCGCGAGAGAGAAATTGCATATCAAATTATATACAATCATCCGGCCACGAGGCGGAGATTTTTTGTTTAATGATGAAGAATTTGAAATTATGCTGAATGATGTTTCATTATGCAAACAGCTTGGATGTGATGGTGTGGTAATCGGAATATTGAATGCTGACGGAACGATTGACAAAAAACGTTGCGGAAGATTGGTGCAGCTTGCATATCCGTTAGGTGTAACTTTTCATCGGGCATTTGATTGGTGCATTAATCCCTTTGAAGCACTTGAAGATATTATTAATATTGGTTGCGAGCGCATTCTTACATCAGGGCAAAAGCCAACTGCGATTGAAGGAGCGCAATTGCTTAATGAATTAATTCGGCAAGCTGAAAGCCGCATCATTATTATGCCCGGCTCTGGGGTGCGTGCAAATAATATTCTTGAATTAAAAGAAAAAACAACAGCAGAAGAATTTCATACTTCAGCAAGAATGGTTGTAAAAAGCAACATGCATTTCATTAATGAAAATATGCAAGAAGATTTATCTTCGGTCATAGCCAATGAAAATGAAATAAGCGAAATCCTTCGAGTGCTTGCTTAAGGGTTTAAAGTTTGAAGTTTTATGTTTAATGTTCTCGAATGTAACAGTAACCAGAAAATTTAAAATTTCAGAACCTCAAACCTTAAACTTGAAATGTCAAACAATAAACACAAATATTTCACCATGAAGAAAATCCTTTTGATAATTGCTGCAACAGTTATCAGTGTTCAGTTTGCACAAGCACAGCAAAAAAAATTTACTGAAGAACAATTGAACGACGTCATCACATTTGCAGCAGTTGACCCGCTGCAAAAAGTTTTTAAGGAGACTGCTTTTTTTGAAGAAACCGAAGCCATCGCTGATGTGGCAAGAGGCGAACATGCAAGTTTTCAATTTGCACTGAGAAGTACGCGAACATTAAAACATGTTACAGCAACTGTTATTCAGTTGTCGAGAAATATGGATTTGCTTTCGAAAAATGCCTTCGTCGGCTTTGTTGGCTACACAAGAGTTGGGCGGCCATTGCCGAATCCTTCGAAAGATAAACTGAGCCCTGTTTCCGGATTTTTCCCGGACCCGATTTTAGATACAACGTCAATGGACATACGTAATTTCACCACGCAACCGGTTTGGATAACGGTTAATATTCCGGTTGATTTTCCGCCGGGTGACTATACAGGATTGCTGACTATCAAAGGAAACCTTGATGGAGAAAGCTTTTCATTGAACAGAAGATTTACAGTCAGGGTTTATAATGTCACCATTAATAAAACAAGCCTGCTAGTGACCAACTGGTTCGGGCTTGGAAAAAATCAATTGAAACAATTGAGTGGCGGAAAAGATTCTGTTGAATTTTCTGACAGTTATTGGAAATGGCTTCATGTTGCTGCAAAAAAAATGAAGGAATATGACCAGAATGTGATTATGACGCCGGTGTTTTCACTTACGGGAATCACAATTCATAAAGATTCATTTTTCTTCGACTTTTCCAAATTCGACAAATTCGTTCAAACGTTTATTGATGAAGGAACACTTGCCAGAATTGAAGGCGGCCATATTGGTGGAAGAATGGGAAATTGGTATGCGCAGTTTGGTGTGTATACTCCTTATTTGAAAAATGATTCGCTTAAATTTAAAAATTTAGCAATCAATGAAAATGAAGCAAAAAATTTTTATAAGCAATTTATTCCGGCACTTGCAGAACATCTAAAGAAAAAAGGCTGGGATAAAATTTATATGCAACATGTTTGCGATGAACCCGAACCAGGTAATGAAAAAACGTATGCAGATATCGCTTCTTATATAAAATCTGTATCGCCTGATATAAAATTAATTGATGCGGTTCATTCGCACGGAGTGAATAATACGGTTGATGTTTGGGTTCCTGAATTAGAAATGTACGACAGCAATTATGCGTTTTATCAGGAAAGGCAAAAGGCGGGAAATGAAGTCTGGTTCTACACTTGCTTGTCTCCGCAAGGCGAATATGCAAATCGTTTTATTGAGCTGCCTTTAATCAAAACGCGCATTCTTCATTGGATAAATTTCCGTTTTGGCGCAGACCGGTTATCTGCATTGGGGATGGAATTTTTGGAGCGATAATTGTTTCGATGAAACTGCAGGCATTATTCCTGAAGCAGGAAATATTATGCCAGGTGGAGATGCGTTCATCACTTATCCCGGCCATGGAAAAATTTTGAGCTCTATTCGATTGGAGGCAATGAGAGATGGGATTGTGGATTATGAATTATTGAAAATGCTGGCAGAAAAAAAACCTGAAGTCGCGAAAGAAGTTTGCAGGCAGGTTGTTTATGATTTTGCAAAATATGATACAGATATAAAAGGATTTCGTGCGAAGAGAAAATTTATTTTACAACAATTGTCGAACTAATAACATTAGAGACATTTTGACTAGCTCCGGCATTCATGCCGGAGAAAAATTGAATTTATGGAAAAAAGAAAATTAGGGAATACAGATCTGGAATTTGCGCCTCTTGCACTAGGCGGCAATGTTTTTGGCTGGACAATCAATGAAGCCACATCTTTCAAAGTGCTTGATGCTTTTGAAGATGCAGCATTTAATTTTATTGACACAGCAGATGTCTATTCACGTTGGGCGCCAGGAAATACTGGCGGAGAATCTGAAACCATTATTGGCAAATGGATGAAGCAAAAAAATAATCGCAGTAAAATTATTATCGCAACAAAGGTTGGTTCAGATATGGGACAAGGGCATAAAGACCTTAGCAAAAAATATATCCTGAAAGCCG
Source organism: uncultured Bacteroidota bacterium (assembly GCA_963718975.1). GTDB lineage: Bacteria > Bacteroidota > Bacteroidia > Chitinophagales > Chitinophagaceae > Puia. Next base: position 3,286 of record CAVRBD010000006.1, read on the forward strand.
TTGAAGATTCTTTGCTGAGATTGGAAACTGACTATATCGATTTATACCAAACGCATTGGGATGATGACGCAACGCCTATTGATGAAACGCTCGGGCATATGCTCAATTGGTGAAACAAGGAAAGGTGAGATGGATTGGCGCATCTAACCTCACTCCCCAGCGATTGAAAAAATCTTTAGAAGCAAGCAAGAAAAATGGCTATCCTTCTTATCAATCTTTTCAGCCTGGTTATAATTTGTACGACAGAGAAGGTTATGAAAAAGAAATAGAACCGATTTGCATTGACAATAATATTGGTGTCATTACTTATTATTCTTTGGCAAGCGGATTTCTTTCTGGTAAATACAGGTCGGAAAATGATTTAAGCAAAAGCAAGCGCGGCGGCGGGATTAAGAAGTATATGAATGAACGTGGTTTTAAAATTCTTCGCGCATTGGATGAAGTGGCAAAAACTTATGATACAAACCCATCTTCAATTGCCATTGCATGGGTAATTTCACGGCCAGGTATAACCGCACCTATTTCAAGCGCTACTTCAGTTGAACAGTTAAGCGAGTTGATTAAAGCGACAGAAATAAAATTGGATGATGAGGCAATTGAGCTTTTGAATAAGGCAAGCGCATGATTTATCGCCACAGAATTAGTTCTGTGATTCAGTGTTTCTGTGGCAACTAAAAATAAAAAACCCTTTGCTGTAAATGGCCACAGCAAAGGGTTTCAAATACAAACCGAAATAATATTATTTCACTTTCACTTTAATAGTTGCAGACAGCTTAGCTCCGTATGAGCGATGTATCCCATCAGCATATTGAAGTGTGAGCTGATGTTCGCCCGGAGTCAATTTGATTTCTGTTCCTGTTTGCGCTTTTCCAAAATGCAAATGAGTGGAGTCTTTCGGAACAACAGTTCCTGCTGCGATCGAGTCGCCTGCATCAATCAGCAAATGATGATGCCCCGACGCAGGTTTGATGGCCCCAGCCGTGTCAAGCGCAATTCCTTCTACGCCAAATTCTACTTTTAGTGGCGATGTCACGGTCGCCCCATCTTTTAAATTTTTGAAGAAAACTTTTGCGCCCGCAGGCACATCGGGAAGCGGAGTTACCATCTGTGTGGTGTCAGCCATTTTGTGCGTAGTATCAGCGCTTACAGTCGTAGCTGTTGAGTCTGTGCTGCTTTTATCGCTGCCACCGCTGCATGCAGCAAATCCGAGAATCAAAATTGCCGGAAGAAATCTTAATTTTTTCATGATGAATTTTATTTTTAAAAATTAATAACAATCGCAAATATAAAACTGTGCGAACAGATTTTTTTGATACAAACATTTTATCGCTATTCAACATTGTTGCGTCGTCCCGCCTGAGGCGGATTCATCTGAATTGCTACTATTGAGCTTCAATTTCACAACCGATAAGTTTTGGGAAGTGTTAGGATTGGAACGAAGTTACCATAAAAAATTTTGAAGTTTATTAAAAAGCAACTGCGGGCTTTCAACTAATCCTTCACCCAAACAGTTTTATTTTCTATCGCTCCGCGTTTTCCCTGAACTGATGGCGTTTCAATATAACCGAGATAAAAAAAACCAAGTAATTTATCTTGCTTGCCAAGACCGAAAAATTCTTTTGCTTCTTCATCGAAAGTAACGCCGCCCGTTGTCCAATAACCGCCAATACCATACACTGTTGTTGATAAATAAATATTTTGAATGGCGCATGCAACCGCAGCAATTTCTTCTACTTCAGGAATTGAAATTTCGACGCTGCGCTTCATGCCAATAGAAATAATATGAGAAGCCTCCAAAGGATTGTTTAGCAATTTTTCATATCTGTCCTGCTTGAAATTTTCGCCTGATTTTTTTTTATACAGTTCTGCCTGAAATGTTGCAAATTTCTTTAATCCGGCACCAGTGAAAATGTGAAAGCGCCATGGCTCTGTGTTTTTGTGATTCGGCGCCCAGTTTGCATTTTCCAGTAACTGCATGATTATTTCATCGGGAATATGTTTGCCTTTTACAAACTGCCGTGGGAAAACGCTTCGGCGCGATTTTATTAGTTCGTTGAATTGTCCTGCGTCGATTTTTAAATCCATTTTTTTGTGTTCTTTTTTTATTTGAACACGCAATTTATGGATAATAAATTTTGGCGATGCAATTGAATTGCAGCGGCACAAATGAACGCGGACGTTAGCTGAGACTGTTTTTAATAACAGTAATTAGCTGACAGCATGATGCATTAAAAGTTCTGTGCCATCGAATGTTCCAATGTTGGTAAGCTCCAGTAACCGGGAACAATCATGCGGCGGATGGTGAACAATGGGTCCTGATCATCGCGTTTGGTGATAAGCTGGAATGCGGCAACAAAATTTCTTTTCTTTAATTCCGGTATTGCGTGTTGGTTCCAAAGCCCGAAGGGATATGCGAAATAACGGATGGGCTTGCCCGTTATATTTTCTAATTGTTTTGTCGGTTTATCTATTTGTATTTGCCAATCGTTGCCTTTATATTGTTTCACATTATGATGGTCCCATGTGTGCGAGCCAATCACATTTCCTGCGTCGCTTAATTCTTTCACTTCATCTTTGCTCATATAATTAGGCCTGTTCAGCGAAACGGTCATAATAAAATAAACAGCTTTGAAATTGTATTTTTTTAATTCGGGATACGCAACTGTATATTGACCAAGATCTGTATCATCGAAAGTCAGCATCACCGGTTTGCTAGGTAAAGCAGTTCCATTATTCAGATAATCGTATAGCTGGTCGGGCAAAATAGTGTGATAACCATTATCAGCAAGCATTTTCATTTGCTCTTTAAAAGCATTCACAGGAACAATATAGTCTTTCGCTCTTTTGGAGTCTTTGGCTTTCCAGTCGCGTATTTGGTGATAGCACAAAATCGGTATTTGTTTTCTGCTCAAAATATTTGAGGCATTCGCAGTAACTGGCGGTTCGTCACTTGAAGATTCGATTTTTTCGACAGCAAAATGTGCGATATTATTTGGAGCATTGGCAGTGCTTATATCTTCAACCTTTGTTTGAGAAGGGTTGCACGACACGACAATAAGCAATAAAAGCAGGCAAGCCCCGAGGTTTGGGTTTTTCATTTGTTACGGATTTTTTTCTTTTTGTGTAAACGCTTCACATGCGTTTTTTGTATATAAAATATACGATTAACGCTATATTTATACTATACGACAAATCTATATAAAAACTATGTTTAATGCCAACAAAACGCTGATAATTTTTGTGAGCATCCTGATTGCTTTTGAAGTTAACGGCCAGGAACATATAATTTCTGAAAATATCGATTCAAAAAAATTTGATCCTTCAACATTATTATGGTATGATCAGCCTGCCGCCAGATGGGAAGATGGCGTTGCTGTTGGCAATGGCCGTTTGGGAGCTATGATTTTTGGGAATACAAATGAGGAAAGGATTCAATTAAATGAGGATACATATTGGCCAGAAGCACTATTCAACGGTTGTAAAAGGAGGCTTTAAAATGCTGCCCGAAATACAAAAAAAGGTTTTTGAAGGCAAAATGCTGGAGGCGCATAATTTATTTGGCCGCTATTTAATGGGTTATCCGGTGGAGCAACAAAAATATCAATGCCTCGCCAACCTATTATTGTTTTTTAGTAATAATGGAAAACCTGATAATTATAAACGTTGGCTCGATTTGGAAACAGGCATTGCTTCTGTTGAATATTCTGTGAAAGGCGTAATATGCCACAGAGATGTATTTGCGTCATATCCGGATAATATAATAGTGATCCGGATTTTTAGCAGCAAGCCCGGAAGTATTTCATTCAAAGCAAACCTGCGTGGAATGCGAAATCAGGCACATTCAAATTATGCAACGGATTATTTTAAAATGGATGGCGAAGGCGATGATGAATTGGTTATTAAAGGCAAGTCGGCCGATTACATGGGCATTGAAGGCAAGCTTCGCTATGAAGCAAGATTAAAAGCAATTCATAAAGGTGGGCAGGTAAAAATAAATGATGTTGACCTGATAGTTGAAAACGCCGATACCGTGACGCTTTATTTTACAGCTGCTACCAACTTTGTGAATTGTAAAGATGTGAGCGCAGACGAGCATGCGAGGGTAGAATCGTATTTAAAAAAGAGCGAAAAGAAATCGTATGATGAAATATTGAAAACTGCGGTTACAGATTACCGTGAGCTTTTTGAAAGAATAAAATTTCATTTAGGCACATCAGAAAATTCTTATTTACCGACAAATGAAAGGCTTGAAAAAATACAAACATCTCCTGATGCTTCACTGGCGGCTCTTTGTTATCAATTTGCCAGATATGTTTTAATAAGTTCATCAAGGCCAGGAACCGAGCCTGCCAATTTGCAGGGAATCTGGAACCAGGATATGAACCCTGCGTGGGATTCGAAATACACAACCAATATTAATTTGCAAATGAATTATTGGCCTGTTGAAACAGCGCATCTTACTGAATGTGCGCAGCCACTCATAAAAATGGTGGGCGAATTATCAGATCAGGGAGCGCAGGTGGCAAGAGAACATTATGGATGCAAGGGCTGGGTATTTCACCAAAACACCGATCTGTGGAGAGTGGCAGCCCCAATGGACGGCCCTGACTTGGGGAACATTCACAACAGGCGGCGCATGGCTTTGTACACAGCTTTGGGAGCATTATCTTTTTTCGATGGACACAAATTATCTCAAACAAATTTATCCGGTCATAAAAGGTTCAGTAGAATTTTTTATTGATTTTCTTGTTGAAGATCCGCGAACAAAATGGCTCGTCACAAATCCATCTACATCTCCTGAAAATTTTCCCGGCTCACCTGGCAATGGCTCATACTTTGATGAAGTAACAGGATCAACGCTTCCCGGAACGACCATTTGTGCAGGCTCTTCGATTGATATGGAAATACTGACTGATCTTTTTAATTATTTTATTACTGCTGCAAAAACATTAAATATTGATGATGATTTCGCAAATAAAGTGAGCGTTGCTGTAAAAAGATTGAGGCCAGCCTTGATCAATAAAGATGGTATGCTACAGGAATGGACAGAAGATTGGGCTCAGCTTGAAAATCTTCATCGCCATTTGTCGCCTCTTTATGGATTATATCCAGGGAATGTTTTTTCACTCAACAAAACTCCGCAGTTTATAAATGCCTGTAAAAAATTATTGGAAGAACGTGGCGATGAAGGCCCGGGATTTTCAAGAACATGGAAAATGGCTCTGTGGGCAAGGCTTTGCGAAGGAGATAGCGCATTCAAATTATTTAAAGGGTATTTAAAAAATCAATGTTTTTCTTCTTTGTTCGCTAAAGGCGGAACGCAATTTCAAATTGATGCTGTGTGCGGCGCTGCAGCAGGCATTACAGAAATGCTTGTACAATCGCATGATGGGATCATTCATTTTATTCCTGCCATTCCTGCTGAATGGGGCGATGGCGAAGTTGATGGAATACTTTTGCGCGGAGCATTTGAATTGAACATGAAATGGCAAAACAAAAAAATTATTTTCGCGACATTAAAATCCAACGCTGGCCAGCCTTGCAGGATTTATTCAGGTGCAAATATTGTTGTGAAATGCATGAACAAAAAAATACCTACCAAAAAATTAAAAGATGGAACAATAGAATTTAAAACTCTTAAAGACAAAACATATACAATAACAGAGAGCTGATAAAGCAAAAATGATTAAAAAATAAAAGCCACCCAAAAGAGTGGCTTTTATTTTTTTGCAATTAAAGATTTTATTTCACGCCGGTAATAAATGCAGCGATTTCTTTCTTGAACTGCGCCAATGCGGTCGGGTGGATGTACATCATATGGCCTGCTTCAAAATATTTGAAACTGATATTGTCCTTAATTTTCTTTTCCAGGCCAAGATGTTCCATTGTATATTCCGTAGCATAAAAAGGTGTTGCCAAATCGTAATAACCGTTAAGCGTCATTACTTTTAAGTTAGGGTTTTTAGACATGGCATCCGCCAAATCCACGCCGGTATTGGGTGTTGAAGGATCTCCGCCACCGCCGTTGCCTCGTTTCCAATCCCAATCAAAACCTCCTGCTCCGTATGCCGAAACGTGATAATCATAATTCTTGTTCACTTTAAGTTCGCCGTAATAATAATTCATGAACAATGCTGTATAAGCCGGGCTGATGGATGAGCTTTGTGGATCATAGCTTGAAAATTCGCTGAGCAAATCCTGGTTCACACCTTTATATCTTGAATCCAGACGGCCAACTGTCTGATGTTCGCTGCGCAATAATTCCTGCGTGAATTGAGGCTCATTTACACGAAGATTTGCTTTCGTGAGATAATCTTTGCTAAGCCCTGTGTAAGCAGACAATTTTGTAAGCACCTGCTCTTTTTCTGCAGGGTCAATCCTATCTCCTTTTAATAATGCTGATGAATATTGGCCTCCTGCAAATTCGCGCACTTCTTTCAAAAATGCCTCGAGGCTTGCCGGCTTATTTGCAAGTTTATTATGATAATAAGCTACTGCCGCATATGTTGGCAAATGAAGCACGTATGAAATATCATCACCGTTTTGGAATGTGAGGGTGCGCAAATCAAGCACAACAGAAACCAAGATCACACCATTGATTTCCATGCCCATATTTTCCTGCAAATAATCTACAACGCCCGCAGAGCGCATGGTGCCGTAGCTTTCGCCCAGCAAATATTTTGGAGAATTCCATCTGTCGTTATCCGTAACATATTGTTTAATGAACTGGCTCACAGATTTTATATCCTGATCAACGCCCCAAAAATCTTTGTTCTTGGCTTTGCCAACAGCGCGGCTAAAACCTGTGCCCACAGGATCAACCGTAACGATATCCGTTACATCTAAAATTGAATTGTTGTTGTCTTCCAATTTGTAAGGCGGCGGTGGCGTAACATCAGGGTCATTGAGCACAACACGGCGCGGGCCTACAGCGCCCATGTGAAGCCAAATGGATGAAGAACCGGGGCCGCCATTATAAACAAAAGTCACAGGCCTTTTTGAAAGATCGGCTTCGCCATCTTTTGTGTAAGCCGTGAAACCATACAACGCCACAGTCTCATCTTTTTCATTTTTTAAAAGAAGTGTTCCGGCAGTTGCAGTGTAATTGATCATTTTGTCACCAATTTTTGCGGAATGGTGCGTTACCGATTTGTCTGCTTTAGGAATGGTGTCCGGCGCTGCTGGAGATGGCGAAGGTTGTGCGTAAATACTGATAGCGCTTATTGAAAAAGCAACTAAGGAAATCATTCGAAAAATGTTTCTCATAACAAAATTGTTTGTTTAATAAATCGTGCGTTGCAAAAAGGCATCGGATTTATTAGTCTTGGTTATTTAAGTTTATTTAAAAGAGCGGTAAAGATTGGTATTTAAGATTGTTTGGCAAAACCTTTTATCACGTAATGCGACTTCTGGTAATAACCGTTTAAAACTTTGCCTACATTTATCTTTATAAAAATTTACTAAGAATGCGATACAGGAATTTGTTTTTTATCATGATGATTGGATTGCCTTTTTCATTGCTAAGCCAGAAAATAAAATCAATTGAGCAATTAAAATTTCAGATTGATACTTTGCTGCAACAGCAAAAAGGAAAGTTTGCGGTTGCATTCAAAAATCTTTCAAACAATGAAACTGTTTTTATTAATGAGCATGAAATTTTTCATGCAGCAAGCACTATGAAAACGCCCGTGCTTGTTGAGGTTTATAAGCAGGCAAAAGCCGGGAAATTTTCTTTGGATGATTCTATCGTTATCAAAAATGAATTCAAAAGCATTGTTGACAGCAGCACATATAGTTTAACGCCTGATGATGATAGCGAATTCGATCTTTATAAAAAAGTCGGTCAGAAAACGACTGATTAATAAGCTTGTGTATTTAATGATTACCGTGAGCAGCAATTTCGCAACAAATATGCTGATTGATTTGGTCGGCGCAAAAAATGTGACTGCATACCATGAGAAAAATGGGATTGAAAGATTTGCAGGTGCTGCGAGGCGTGGAAGATAATAAAGCTTATCAAAAAGGATTGAATAATGTCATCACTTCTTATGATTTGATGTTGCTGTTTGAAAAAATAGCTAAAGGTGAAGCGGTAAACAAGGAATCTTCAGATGCAATGATAAAAATTTTGCTTGACCAGCATTTTAATGAAATCATTCCTGCAGGATTGCCGAAAGATGTTAGAGTTGCTCATAAAACAGGCTGGTTCAAAGGCGTGAACCACGATTCGGGAATTGTGTTTTTGCCTGATGGAAGAAAATATGTTCTGGTGCTGCTTTCAAAAAATGCAGAAGATGATAAAGCTTCAGTGGCTGCACTTGCTACGGTTTCTGAAATAATTTATAAATATGTTGTGCAGTAAAACTTTCTTTCTCCCAAGCTTTGCAAAATAAAATTTTGCAGTAAAAATAAAAATACTAGCTTTGTGGAGTGATTAGTCAATCATTATAAAAATGGACAAACAAAAAGAAATACTGAATGCTGCGCTCAAACTCTTTGTGGAGTTCGGTTTCCATGGAACGCCGACCAGTAAAATTGCTCATGAAGCGGGCGTGGCGAACGGCACTTTATTTCACTATTTTAAAACCAAAGATGAGCTGACCGTTGCTTTATATATTGATATCAAGAAAAGAATGGCCGAAGAAGTTGGCGTTGCAGGCATCGCAGGAAAAGCCCCATCCATGCAGGAATTGTTCAAAGAAATATTTCGCCAGTCCTTGCTTTGGGCTCAAAAAAATAAGCCGGAGTTTTTGTTTATACAATTATTCAGCGCTTCGCCTTTCATTCATGCCATTTCACCGGAAGAACTGGAGAAATCAATAAAACCACATCTTGATTTGTTTGCAAAGGGAATAAAATCCAAAATCATCAAGCCAATGCCTGTCGATTTTATTTTTGCGATAGTAAGCAGCTTCACATATGGCATCAATCAATATTTGCTTAGTAATCATTTTTCTTCAGCTAAACAAAAGAAAGTCATCAACGAGTCTTATGAATTGCTTTGGGACATGTTGACTATATAATATCCTACATCGGAATATTTTTTTTGTCAAAAAATAGAGTGAGTAATCAATCTAAAATATTTAAATAAATAAAAATGAAAAAAGTAGTATTAATTACGGGAGCTTCTTCCGGGATAGGAAAAGATACCGCAAAGCTGTTGGCTGAAAGTGGCTTCATTGTGTATGGAGCGGCGAGAAGAGTAGAAAGAATGCAGGATTTGAAAGATGCCGGTGTGCGCTTATTGCAAATGGATCTGACGGATGATGCATCGATGGTGAATGGCATTCAGGAAATCATCAACACTGAAAAGCAAATAGATATTTTGGTGAACAATGCCGGTTACGGCTCCTACGGCGCGTTAGAAGATGTTCCTATTTCAGAAGCGAGATATCAATTTGAAGTAAATATTTTTGGATTGGCAAGATTGACTCAATTGGTACTTCCCTATATGCGTGCGCAACATTCGGGTAAAATCATTAATGTTTCTTCCATTGGTGGAAAATTCGGAGAGCCGCATGGCTCATGGTATCATGCCACGAAATTTGCAGTCGAAGGATTGAGCGACAGCATCAGGATGGAGTTGAAAGAATTTGGGATTGATGTGATCATTATTGAACCCGGCGCTATCAAAACTGAATGGACTAAAATAGCAACGGATAATATGCTCAAGACTTCAGGTAATACAGCTTACAAGCAATCAGTACAAAAACATGCAAAGATGTTTTCAAATGCAGATAAAATGGGCTCTCACCCAATTGTCATTGCAAAAGCGATAAAGAAATCAGTGTTGGCAAAAAATCCCGGCACAAGATATGTAGTTGGTTCGGGCGCCAAGCCAATTTTATTTGTAAAAAGAATTCTTTCAGACAAAATGTTCGATAGATTGATGTCGCGCATAATGAAATAAAAAAGAAATCATGTTAATAATCCTGATCATAATTCTTATATTGATTCTTTCAGTGTATATTTTCACACATCAGTTAAAGTTTGGGAAAGTGCCGTCTGGTAAGGGTTTGGAACAAATTCAAAAATCACCCAACTATAGAAATGAAAAATTTCAAAACCTCAGCTATACGCCTAATTTAGCGGAAGGAGTAAGTTTTTATACCGTTTTGAAAGAATTCTTTTTTGTGAAGCATGAAAACAAAAAACCTCAACAGCCTTTACCATCAAAAAAAACAGATTTATTAAAATTAGATTCGGATAAAAACGTGCTTGTTTGGTTCGGGCATTCATCTTATTTTATTCAGGTGGATGGAAAGAAGATTTTGATTGATCCTGTTTTTAGCGGATCAGCATCTCCCATAAAATTTACTACAAGAAGTTTTCCGGGCAGCGATGTTTATACAGCAGATGAAATTCCTGAGATTGATTATCTTTTTATTTCGCACGATCATTGGGATCATCTGGATTATGAAACAGTGATGAAGCTAAAACCTAAAATTAAAAAACTGATTTGTGGTCTTGGGGTTGCTTCACACTTTGAGCGCTGGGGTTTTGATAAAAATATAATGATCGAAAAAGACTGGAATGAAAAGGCGATTTTAAATGATGGGTTTGAAACGACAATTCTTCCGGCGCGCCATTTTTCCGGAAGGGGATTTAAAAGAGATAAATCAATTTGGTCTTCGTTTCTTTTGAAAACACCAACCATGAAAATATATCTTGGTGGCGACAGTGGCTATGATGTTCATTTCAAAGAAATAGGTGAGAAGTATGGCCCATTCGATATTGCCATTCTCGAATGCGGACAATACGATAAGAATTGGAAATATATTCACATGATGCCTGAAGAAACATTTCAGGCGGCGGAAGAATTGAAAGCGAAAAAATTATTAGCCGTTCATTGGGCAAAGTTTTCATTAGCAAATCATGCATGGAACGATTCTATAAAAAGAGTTTCTGCGGCATCTGTTAATAAAAGCGTTAAATTAATAACTCCGATGATTGGAGAAGAAGTTGATTTGAAAAGTGATTCACAAGTTTTCTCAAAATGGTGGGAAAGCATTTGAGTTTTCCTTTGCTAACTTTGAATTGTATTTTTTGAATCAGTGGTTAGCATTAACTTTTCCAAAGCTTAAGCTTGCATTCTTGATTCATCAGTCATTTTAAGCTTTGGAAAAGTTTAATAGATTTTGCAATTTGTATCAATAAATCCGCGCCCTCTTCGCCTCTACGTGAGATTGGTATTAATTAATGAACAAGCCCAAACCATATAAAACCTCCGATGAGTTCATCATCAAAGTGCCTCGATTTAAAGAGGAAGAAGGTTTTTATGCATCGGCGAAAAGCTCAGCAGTAATGAGCCGCATTCTCGCAAAAAATACAAAAGCAGAAGTGATGTTGCGGAAAGCTTTGTGGAATCATGGTTTCAGGTATCGCCTGCATTCAAAAAAAGTATTCGGCAATCCTGATATTATTTTTTCAAAATATAAATTGGTGGTTTTTGTTGATGGTGATTTCTGGCATGGATATGATTGGCAAAATAAGAAGAAAAAAATTGCAACCAATAAAGCATACTGGATTCCAAAGATTGAAAGAAACATGCAACGTGATATGGAAGTGACGCAAACATTGATCAGTCATGGTTGGAAAGTGATTCGTTTCTGGGAACATGAAATTAAAAAAAGCCTGGAAGGCTGCGTTGCGGAAGTGATTGTGGAATTGAGAAATATTGTTTGGTGAATGGTCAATAGTGAGTGGTGAATAGCTCTTGTGTTTTATAGTTTCTTAAAAAACACTCATGAGTTGAAATAATATTATGTAGAAGCTCAATTTTTTTATTCACTATTGACCATTCACCATTGACCACTCTTTTCTTATCTTTGCCATCTTTTTGAAAGTTTATGCAAAGAATTTATTTTGATAATGCGGCAACCACTTCTCTCGATCCGCGAGTATTGGAAGTGATGATGCCTTTTCTCACTGAAAAATTTGGTAATCCTTCTTCAATTTATTCTTATGGCCGCGAAGGCAGGCTTGCGATTGAAACAGCGCGCAAAACGGTAGCGAAAATCCTGAACGCACATCCTGCAGAAATCTTTTTCACTTCCGGCGGAACAGAAAGTTCGAACACGGCGATTCATGCTGCTGTGCGTGATTTGTATTGCAAGCATATTATTTCTTCGCCCATTGAGCATCATGCAACGCTTCACACAATTGAACATCTTCATAAAAAAGGCGAAGCTGCTTTGAGTTATGTGAAATTATTGGCAAATGGTCATCTTGATTTGGATGATTTGAAAGAGTTATTATCAACAAGTACTGAAAAATGTTTGGTTACACTCATGCATGCAAATAATGAAATCGGAAATATTCTCGACATTCATGCAGTTGGAAATTTGTGCAAACAATTCGGCGCCGTTTTTCATTCGGACACAGTACAAACAGTCGGTCATTTTCCTTTTGATTTGCGTAACACGCCTGTTCATTTTATTACGGCTGCAGCACATAAATTTCATGGACCGAAAGGCGTTGGAGTTTTGTACATCAACGAAAATGTAAAAATCAATCCTTACATACATGGCGGCTCGCAGGAGCGCAACATGCGTGCGGGCACTGAAAATATTTATGGAATTGTCGGCTTTGCAAAAGCACTTGAATTGGCAACCGCGAATTATGAAAAAGAAAGTGCCTATATCAACGACGTTAGGATGTACATGATGCAGCAATTGAAACAGCATATAAAAAATATTTCTTTCAATGGTGATGTTGCCGGAAAAAGTTTGTACACTGTTTTGAATGTGGCGATACCGAAAACAGAAAAATCGGAAATGATTTTGTTCAATCTTGATATTAATAATATCTGTGCATCCGGCGGAAGTGCCTGCACAAGCGGCGCTGATCAGGGCTCGCATGTTATCCGCGCCATCAAAAATAATCCGAACGAAATCGCTATTCGTTTTTCATTCAGCACGCACAATACAAAAGAAGAAGTTGATATTGTGGTTGAAAAATTGAAAGGATTGATTTAGTTGAAATGTTTTTTATTTTTCATCAGCCAAACTTTTCCAAAGCTTAACTATTCTATATAAAATTTATAATCGATTTAAAGCTTTGGAAAAGTTATAAGCGGAAAAAACCTTTTTTTGCTTTGCGTCTTCGCGCCTTGGCATGAAATATTCTCTTTAACTTTCCGAAAATGTTTTGCCATGTATAAACAAATTCTCCTGTTCTTATTTATTAGTATTTTATCATTTAGTAATTCATTCGCTAATCATTTTTCCAACACAGCTCATCATCCTTCGTGGAGCTATCAATCGAATATCTATGAAGTGAATCTCCGGCAATACACGGCTGCAGGCACTTTCAAAGCATTCGAAAAATCTTTGCCAAGATTGAAAAAGATGGGCGTTGAAATTTTATGGTTCATGCCAATCACTCCAATTGGTATTGTCGGTAGAAAAGGAACAGAATCTGAAATGGGAAGTTATTATTCGGTGAAAGATTATAACGCGGTAAATCCTGATTACGGATCAATGCAGGATTGGATTGCGTTGGTGAAACATGCGCATGCAATGGGATTTAAAGTGCTCACAGATTGGGTGCCAAATCATACATCACCTGATAATCCGTGGATAAAAAACCACCCTGAGTTTTATAAGAAAGACAGCGTTGGCAATCCTGCAATCCCATTCGATTGGAGCGACACCAGGCAATTGAATTATGATAACCGCGAATTGCGCGACAGCATGATTGCTGCGATGAAATGGTGGATTAATAAAACAGATATTGATGGTTTTCGCTGTGATGTTGCGTGGAATGTTCCCGATGATTTCTGGAAAGAGTGCATTGCTGAATTGCATAAAATAAAAGATGTGTTCATGCTGGCTGAAGGAGAAAAAGCAACATTGCATGAAGCAGGCTTTGACGAAACATATCCATGGAGCGTGATGAACGTGGCTTATGGAATTTATTCCGGCAAAACGACTTTGAAGCAATTGGATGCAGCGATTGATAGTATCGACAATGCATATCCCAAAAATTATTTCAGATTATATCTCACCACCAATCACGATGAGAACAGTTGGAACGGAACTGAGTTTGAAAGATTCGGAGAAGGCTACAAAACCTTTGCTGTATGGGCTTTCACAATGAAGAATAGTGTGCCGCTCATTTACGGCGGACAAGAAGAGCCCAATAAAAAGCGCTTAAAGTTTTTCGTGAAAGACACCATTGAGTGGAAAAATTATGCGCTGTCTTCTTTTTATGCAACACTGAATAAATTAAGGCGAAGCAATATTGCTTTGTCTGCTGATGCATCATTCAAAAAAATAAATGCAGGCGATGAAAATGCTGTATATGCTTTTGTCAGGCAAAAAAACGGGCATAAAATATTAGTCATATTAAATCTTTCGGGCAAAGAGCAGGCGATAAAAATATCAGATGCTTCGCTTGCGGGAAATCCTTTGAATGTGTTTATGAAAACACATTCAAAGATTAATACCAGTTCGCATTTCAATATTGAGCCATGGGGATTTATTGTATACGATTATAATGCTGAATAATTAACTACTTTAGTTTTTCATCGCTGATAAATGAAATCAATAATTGGTATTGATATTGGAACAACAAACACAAAAGCAATTGCTTTCACAAAAGAAGGAAAAGTGCTTGCTTCTGCAAATGCAGGCTACTCCGCTGTTTCAGCAAAAGAAGGATATCATGAATTAATACCTGCTGAAATATTACATGCAGTCGCAACTGTTCTGAAAAAAATAATAATAGAAGCAAAACCATTATCAGAAATAAGCGGCATCAGTTTTAGCTGCGCTATGCACAGTTTAGCAGCCGTCGATGAAAACGATATGCCATTAACAGATTTCATGACATGGGCTGACTTGCGAAGCACAGGCGAAGCTTCAAAATTGAAGAACACGGCAACAGGCAATAAAATTTATGAACGTTGTGGAACACCGATTCATGCGATGACGCCGCTCTGCAAAATAGTGTGGCTTAAAAATAATCAACCTGATATTTTCTCAAGAACAAAAAAATTCATCGGGATTAAAGAATATTTGTGGCATCAGTTTTTTGGCGAATATCAAATTGATTATTCCATTGCGTCTGCAACAGGCATGTTTGATATTTATGATTTCAAATGGAATAATGATTCGCTGCATTATGCAGGCATTGATTCGCGCAAACTTTCCGATCCGGTTGAACCATTTCATGCAGAAACAAATCTTCTAAAAAAATATCAGGACGAATTCAGAATAAACCATATTCCTTTTATTATCGGTAGCAGCGACGGCTGTCTCGCAAATCTTGGCAGCAACACGATCAATGAAGGAGAAACTTCTTTGACGATTGGCACAAGCGGTGCGTTGCGCATGACTTCTTCAAAACCTAATTATGATCCGCGGCAGAGAATTTTCAATTATATCCTTACAAAAGATTTATACGTTTCCGGCGGTGCAATGAACAACGGCGGTTCTGTTATTGATTGGTATATCAATAATTTTCTTGCCGGATCAGCTTTGAAAGAAAAAAAATTTTCTACAATAATGAGCATGATTGATAATGTGGAAGCCGGTTCTGAAGGCTTGATTTTTTTACCTTATCTTTTTGGCGAAAGAGCACCGATTTGGAATGAAAACGCGAAAGCAGTTTTTTTCGGCATTCAACCAAATCATCAGCAAAAGCATTTTCTACGATCGGTGGTTGAGGGCATATCGTTTTCTATTCGTCAAATTGGTATTTCGCTTGAAGAAACAATCGGCCCTATAAAAAAAATATTTGCAAGCGGCGGTTTTATTCAGTCGAAAACATGGCTGCAGATCATTGCCGATGTTTTTGATAAAGAAGTGGCCGTGCTCAGCATTTCAGATGCTTCTGCCATTGGTGCTGCGATTGTAGGAATGAAAGCAATTGGAATGATCAATGACTTTAGTGAATTGACAAATACATTTACCATTCAGGAAATATTTTTTCCTGATCCTGCAAGGCATAAAATATATGAGGAAGCTGTGAAGAAGTTTTCTTCGTTGTATAATAAATTGAAAGATGAATTTTAAGAATTGTATTTTCTAATGCTTGCTTAATTTTAATAAAAATTTCTTGCGATATGAGCGATGAAAAATGGCAAATTCCTTTAGCGCTTCCGAATAAAGATAAAATGAAAGGAAAAGAATTGACTGTGATCGCAGGCGATGTGGGTGGGACAAAAACGAATCTGGCGATTTATAAATTAACTGACAATAATCTTCAAATGCAGATTGATAAAAGTTATCACTCTGCAAAATATTCTTCTTTCATTGACATTCTGAAAATTTTTATTTCTGAAAACAAATTACAGTTGCCCGATAGAATTTGTGCAGGTGTTGCCGGGCACATCACCAAAGGTGTTGCAGAGATCACCAATCTTTCGTGGGAATTGGATAAAAAAAATATTCAAAAGGAAGCAGGTGTCGAAAAAGTTCATTTGCTAAACGATCTCGAAGCAACGGCTTTTGGTCTGGCGGGATTGAAAGAAGATGATTTCATTTCTATTTGCGATGGAGATGCAGGAGTGAAAGGCAATATCGCCATCATTGCGCCAGGCACGGGTTTGGGAGAGGCTGGTTTATACTGGGATGGCGAATCTTCCCATCCATTCCCAACCGAAGGTGGCCATTGTGATTTTTGCCCGCGCACAAATTTTGATATTGATCTGTTTCACTGGCTTGAAAAAAAATATGGCATAGTCAGTTGGGAGAAAGTTGTTGCACTTGGCATTCATGATATTTATTTATTCTTAAGAAGCATCCGGAATGTTGAAGAACCCTCATGGCTTGGCGACGTACTGAGACAAGACGACCCCTCTGCAGTTATCAGTCATGCTGCTGTTAATAATAAAGACGCCGTTTGTGTTGAAACGATGGAGCATTTTGTTCGCTATCTCGCCCGCGAGTCTTCCAATCTCGTTTTGAAAATGAAAGCGACAGGTGGCTTATTTCTTGGCGGCGGCATCCCTCCAAAAATTGCTTCTTTGCTGCAACAAGAAAATTTTTACAAAAATTATCTTGACTGCGACCGCATGCAAAATTTATTGAAACAAGTTCCTATCCGCATCATCACAAATGAAAAGGCGGCTTTGATTGGCGCGGCCTGGTACGGAGCCTTTGGTGAAATGTGAGTGAGTTCATAGTTCATTGTTAATAGTTCATGGTCAGAAATCTCGGCTCTGTACTCACGACGCTGAACTCCAAATAAGTCTTAGCTTCGCGATGCTTATGAGCATCGACAAAAAAAATAAATTCTATCTCATTCTTATTCTAGGCCTTCTTTCTGCAGTTGGCCCTTTTTCAATCGACATGTATTTGCCTGCATTTCCTGCAATTGCTGAAGGGCTGCATTCAAATGTTGCAAGAGTTACACTTTCATTATCAAGTTTTTTTGTTGGCATTTCTGCCGGACAATTATTATACGGTCCGTTGCTCGAAAGATTCGGTAGAAAAAAGCCATTGTATATTGGATTATGCGCTTATCTCATCGCTTCTGTGGGTTGTGCGCTTGCATCATCAGTTGATGCATTAATTGTATTAAGATTATTGCAGGCGCTTGGCGGATGCGTGGGCATGGTTGCATCTCGTGCCATGGTGAGGGATTTATTTGAAGTGAAAGAAAACGCAAAAATATTTTCATTATTAATGTTAGTGGTTGCCGTGTCGCCAATTATTGCGCCCACATTAGGCGGATATGTAACCGCAGTTTTGGGATGGCGATTTGTTTTTGTGATGTTGATTATTGTCGCGATAATAATATTAATCGGAATTTATTTGTTGCTTCCCGAAAGCAAAAAACCCGACCCTAATTTTTCATTGAAGCCAAAACCGATTATTAAAAATTTTGCAAGCGTGATCAGGCATCCGCAATTTTATACATATGCATTTACAGGTGCTATCGCAGCTTCGGGATTGTATGCATACATCGGTGGCTCACCTTATGTGTTCATGGAATTATTTAAAGTAAGCGAAAAGCAATACGGATGGATATTTGCGCTGATTGCGATGGGACTAATCGGTTCAAGTCAATTGAACAGCGTGCTGCTGAAAAATTATACAAGCGAGCAAATTATTAAAGTGGCATTGCTGTGCCAGAGCATTACAGGCATCACACTTTTTCTCATCACGCTTTTCGGATGGAGCGAATTGTTCAGCACTATTTTTCTCATTTTTATTTTTTTGTGTTGCCAGGGTTTCACATTCCCGAATTCATCGGCGCTTTCTTTAGCGCCATTCGGTCACAACGCAGGCTCTGCTTCGGCATTAATGGGCGCCATTCAAATGAGCATCGGTGCATTCACTTCTGCATTAGTGAGCATCTTGCAAAACCACACTGCATTGCCAATGACAGGCGTAATGGCTTGTTGTGCCATCACCGCATTTTCTGTTTTCACTTTCGGAAGAAGGATTATTGTTGATCGTGCAAGCGCTGAACAAGTGGGAGAGGAAGATGTGGAAATGATAAGCACTTTATAAAATTCTGCAGCATTTTTTTTGATGTTTTATTTTTTTGTAACAAGCGATGGCAATTCTATTTAGCATCGTTGCGTCGCACTCTTGTACGGAAGGAATTCTATTAAGCGATTTATAAATTCGAGTTGCATAAGTTTTCAGTCAGCAGATTCCCGCCTACGCGGGAATGACGGCGAGTGCAGAAAAAAATTTAAACGGAAAAAATTTTTGAGTGTAAATGAGCGATTAATCGTCATGACAGCAGAGCATGTATAATTTTTTGCAAGCCTTCGAGGTTCTCGGTTCCTCTCTGCGGTTCTTTGTGGCCAATCACCGCTCAATAGCACCACATCAGTTGAACGGAGCGTAGCAACAATGTTCCATCGGAGTTACTAAAGCTGGTAACACAAATAAAAACTGCCTGCATAACTTTACATTTAAAACTGTAAAATATTTTCCATTCTCGTTCGTCTTTTTAGAAAAGTGCGCATGTTTTATGCATGTGAAATAAAAAATTAGCATCTATCAATGGCAAGACCCAATTATAATAGCAATGGTTCGATGAAGAATGAAGCTCCGAAAGCAAAATTTAATAAAGAAAATTTAAAACAGGCTTTGCTGATTTTCACTTACGTAAAGCCTTATCGCTGGATATTTTCAGCCGGCTTGCTTTTTATAGCATTGTCGAGCATCACAACAATGGCATTCCCTTACTTGTTGAAACAGCTTATCGACAGTGCTAATAATTCATCAAAAACAATTTTCCATTTTACTCCAGGAAATATCGCGCTCACAATGATTGCAGTTCTTGCTGTGCAAATGTTTTTTTCTTTCATGCGCATTTATGTTTTCACTTCAGTTGGCGAAAATGCACTTGCAGATATGCGCAAGGACATCTATCAGCGAATGATCACCATGCCGATGGAATTTTTTGCACAAAGAAGAGTAGGAGAGCTCTCGAGCAGGATCAGTGCCGACCTTTCACAAATACAAGATGCGGTCACAAGCATTCTTGCAGAAGTGCTTCGCGGGGTGCTCATATTGATCATCGGCATGTGCCTCATATTTTATATTTCGCCTCGTCTTGCTTTGCTAATGCTTTCTGTGGTTCCTGTTATTGTGGGGATTGCTATTTTTTTCAGCAAAAGAATTCGCGCCGTTTCCCGTCAAACACAGGACCAGCTTGCAGATTCTAATATTATAGTTCAGGAAACTTTGCAAGGGATCAGCAACGTTAAAGCATTTTCAAATGAGTGGTATGAAATTAAACGCTATTCTTCAAGCCTGAAAAACGTAGTGAGCATGGCAGTAAAAAATGGAAAGAACCGTGGTCTGTTTGCATCGTTTTTGATATTCAGCATTTTTGGGGCTATTGTTCTTGTTGTGTGGTACGGCGCTGGCTTAATGCAATTGGGAAAACTATCTTTTGGAGATCTAACAGCCTTCGTTGTGTACACTGCATTTGTTGGAGGAAGTATGGCTGGTTTTGCAGATTTATATAGTCAATTGCAAAAAACATTAGGCGCAACACAGCGCGTGAGAGAATTATTACAAGCAGAACCTGAAGATGTAAAAATTATTGACGAGCCATTGTTGGAAGAATATAAATTGAGTGGCGATGTCAGTTTTGAAAATGTATCATTCAATTATCCATCGAGGCCTGAATTACGTGTACTCAACAACGTTAATTTGAAAGTTGAGCCCGGCGAACAGGTTGCAATTGTTGGGCCGAGCGGCTCAGGCAAAACAACATTAGCAGCATTGCTGTTGCGGTTTTATGAACCCGGTACAGGTGAAATATTTTTTGGTGATAAGTCTACAAAGAAAATACCCTTATCGCAATTAAGAAAGCAGATGGCGCTTGTGCCGCAGGACGTGCTTTTATTTGGCGGAACTATCCGTGAAAACATTGCATACGGCAAGCCCGATGCAACCCAGGAAGAAATTGAGAATGCCGCACATCAGGCGCACGCGCATGAATTTATCGCAAGCTTTCCTGAAAAATATGAAACGATTGTTGGAGAAAGAGGCATCAAACTTTCAGGCGGACAAAGGCAGCGCATTGCTATTGCGCGGGCCATACTTAAAAATCCGGTGATATTAATTCTTGATGAAGCCACGAGCTCGCTTGACTCTGCCTCGGAATCTATTGTTCAGGAAGCATTAGATAATTTGATGAAAAACCGAACTTCATTTGTAATAGCGCACCGGCTTTCGACCGTTCGCAATGCAGACAAAATAATTGTGCTTGAAAAAGGCACTGTAAAAGAAATTGGCACGCACCAACAATTGCTTTCGCTTGAAAACGGGCTTTATAAAAACCTCAATAAGCTTCAGTTGGAAGGCATATCATGATTTTTTTGATAGCTTAATTTCTTCGTTTGTGTCAAGATACTTGTTCACCTGAAAACGGAGTTTCATTGGCAGATATTTTATAATTAACATCCTTATCCTGCTTATCAAAATCTTTTCCAGCAATTTTTGCGTATTTTAGACTCGTGAACCCGTTATGCCTGATCGGACGTGCTGATTAATTCTGCATTTCTTTCTTATGACATCGCTAACTGTTTCTGCCAAACAACGAATTTCATCGATTGACCTTCTGCGAGGCATCATTATGGTTATTATGGCAATCGATCATGTACGGGATTTTTTTCACATTCAGGCTTCTACAGGCGACCCAACGGACATGGCTACTACAACTCCTCAGCTTTTTCTTACAAGATGGGTCACTCACTTCTGTGCGCCTGTTTTTGTTTTTCTGGCAGGAACTTCCGCTTATCTCACAGGATTAAAAAGAACAAAAAACGAATTAAGCCTTTTTCTCTTAAAGCGAGGCCTGTGGCTGATATTAGTTGAGGTGCTCATCATGACTTTTATGTTCACTTTCAACCCATTTTACAATGTCGTCATTCTGCAGGTAATTTGGTCAATCGGTATAAGCATGGTGCTATTATCTTTTTTTGTTCGGTTACCCATCAACGTTATTTTTTTAATTGGCTTATCAATTATTCTGCTGCACAATTTATTAGACTATCCTGAAGCAGCGAGAAATGGAAATGTTGGCATGTTTTGGAGCTTGCTTCATAAACGTGGCTTATTTACTATGTTTCCAAAACATTTTCTTTTTATCCTATATCCTTTTTTGCCATGGGTTGGTGTAATGTGCTGCGGCTATTATTTTGGCCAGTTGTATGCGAAAGGCTTTCCTGAAATAAAAAGAAAAAAAATATTGATTCAGATTGGGCTTAGCCTCATTTCGCTTTTTATAATCCTGCGGTTTATAAATTTATATGGGGACCCGCTCCATGGAGCCATCAAAAAAATGTTGTTTATAGTTTGCTTTCATTTTTGAATACCACAAAATATCCGCCATCGCTCATGTACCTGTGCATGACTTTAGGGCCAGCAATTTTGTCTCTTGCTTTTATTGAACATGCGCATAATAAGATCACAAATTTCTTTATAATTTTCGGGCGTGTACCTTTCTTTTATTATATAATTCATTTTTTCCTGATTCATTTATTAACTGTGGTCGCATTTTTTGCTTCAGGATATTCTCAGAAAGACATTGTTCCCAAAAGAACGCCTTTTCTTTTCCGTCCTGATACATTCGGTTATTCTTTGCCTGTTGTATATGGCATATGGGTTTCTATAATAATCATACTTTATCCTCTTTGTAAGTGGTACAATAAATATAAAAGCAATCATTACCAATGGTGGCTTAGCTACGTTTAGAATTGTATGGGGCATCGTTATCCTTTAAACCTGATTAATTAAAAGCTATGATTGAAAACTTGCCAGTCTATATTACTATTGTTTTTAGCGCAATAACAATTGTTGCATTAATTATTTTTTACGTTGCAATACTCCATTCAACATCAGATAATTCTGTGGGAAATGCCAAAATGATTTTCAGCTTATTGTGTTTTTGGCTGGTAATACAGGCATTGCTAAGTTTGAACGATTTTTATTCAGCAGAGCTTACGGGCTTTCCGCCCAGGCTCGTATTCGCTTTGCTGCCGCCACTTATTACCATATTGATATTGTTTTTAACAAAAAGCGGGCTTTCATTTATTGATAACCTTCCTTTAATCAATATCACTTACCTGAGCACTATCAGAATATTTGTTGAGATTGTTCTTTATTGGCTTTTCATTCACAAGGCTGTTCCAAAATTGATGACTTTCGAGGGAAGAAATTTTGATATTATTGCCGGGATCACCGCTCCATTCATCGCATACTTTGGCTTTAAGGCTGAAAAAATAAGCAACAAATTCATTCTGTATTGGAATGTTATTGCTCTTCTTCTTTTATTAAATATTTTGGTGATTGGTATTTTGTCAGCACCATCTGTAATCCAGGTCTTTTCTTTTCTTCAACCAAACATAGCAGTGCTTCATTTTCCATTTGTGTGGTTGCCTTCATTCATTGTGCCGCTGATTTTTTTCTGCCATTTGGTTTCTATACGGCAATTGCTAAAATCGATAAAACAAATAGATTAATAAGCTTGTTGCAGATTTACAGTTTGAAATAATCCGGCGGTTTTTACTTCATAATTTCAAGATTGAAACTCATTGCAATTTTGTACCTTTGCGGCTTCTAAAAAAGAAGCATGTTAAAGGTAAATAACGTAACACTTTCATTTGGCAAAAGAGTTTTATTTGATGAAGTGAATCTTGCATTCACAAAAGGCAATTGCTACGGAGTGATTGGCGCAAATGGAGCAGGCAAATCAACCTTCTTAAAAATATTATCAGGAGAAATTGAACCGAACAAAGGATCTATTGAAATTTCACCAGGCCTTCGCATGGCAGTGCTCAAACAGAACCATTTTGAATTTGACGAATGCACCGTTTTGAATACAGTATTGATGGGCCACACAAAAATGTGGAGCGTGATGCAGGAGAAAGATGCGATTTATTTAAAAGAAGATTTCAGCGAAGAAGATGGCATTAAAGCCGGAGAACTTGAAGCTGAGTTTGGAGAAATGGGCGGTTATACATCAGAGAGCGATGCTGCTTCACTTTTGAGCGGATTGGATGTTCCTGAAACATATCATGCGTCTTTGCTGAAAGAATTGCCTGGTGCACTAAAAGTGCGCGTACTGTTGGCGCAGGCTTTATTTGGCAACCCTGATGTTTTGATTTTGGATGAGCCGACCAATGATTTGAACGTTGAAACAATCAGCTGGCTTGAAAATGTTCTTGCTGATTACGAGAACATAGTGATCGTTGTGTCGCACGACAGGCACTTTTTAGATGCAGTATGCACGCATGTTGCAGATGTTGACAGACAGAAAATAAAAATCTTCACCGGCAATTATACCTTCTGGTACGAATCATCGCAATTGATGGCGAGACAAATGAGCGACAAGAATAAAAAGACAGAAGACAAACGCCAGGCGCTTTTGGAATTCATTGCACGGTTTTCTGCGAACGCATCAAAATCAAAACAAGCAACATCAAGAAAAAAAGCATTGGAAAAATTAACGATTGAAGAAATCGAGCCATCAAACCGCCGTTATCCCGGAATTATTTTTAAACAACAAAGAGAAGTCGGGAACCAGATTTTGAATATTGAAAATCTTTCAAAAAAATCTGAAGATGGAAGGCTGTTATTTTCAAAAGTGAACTTTAGCATTAACAAAGGCGATAAGATTGCTTTTGTGAGCAAAGACCATTTGGCGCTAACGAATTTTTTTGAGATCATTACCGGAAAAATGAAAGCTGATACCGGAAAACATGAATGGGGAACAACGGTCACTACTGCATATCTTCCAAATGACAACACCGAATTTTTTGTTGATAAAGATTTAAACCTGATGGATTGGCTTCGTCAATATGTTCCGCCGCATGTAACGGATGTTGATGAACCTTTTCTTCGCGGTTTTCTCGGCAAGATGCTTTTTAGCGGAGATGAAGTGATGAAGAAAACTGCGGTGTTGAGCGGTGGTGAAAAAGTTCGCTGCATGATCAGCCGCATGATGCTGCAAGATCCTAATGTTGTGATTTTAGATGAACCGACAAACCATCTTGATCTTGAATCCATCCAATCTTTCAATGAAGGCATGGTCAATTTTAAAGGAATTGTATTGATGACTTCTCATGATCATACTTTCATGCAAACAGTGGCCAATCGCGTGATTGAACTAACACCAAACGGAACCATTGACAGGTTAATGTCATTCGATGAATACCTTGCAGATGAACGCGTGAAGCAATTGCGCGATGAATTATATGCCAATCAGAAATTTGCAATAGCTTAGATAAACGATCAATAGTCAATGGTAAAATAATGAGTGACGGAAAGCTTCATTGGCAAATGACATTTATTTTATTAAGGACTATTGACCATTCACAACTCACAACTCATTATCATGTCTTATACCATTCCTCCGAAAACAAGAATCGGCCATGTTCACTTGAAAGTTTCAGATCTTGATAAGGCATTATCTTTTTACAAAGATTTGTTGGGGTTTGAAATTACAGCTCGTTATGGCGATAGCGCAGTATTCATTTCCGCAGGAGGATACCATCACCATATCGGATTGAATACCTGGCTCAGTAAAAACGCTCCGCCAGCTCCGAAACATTCTGCCGGCTTATTTCATACAGCTATT
This sequence comes from uncultured Bacteroidota bacterium, assembly GCA_963718975.1. Classification (GTDB taxonomy): domain Bacteria; phylum Bacteroidota; class Bacteroidia; order Chitinophagales; family Chitinophagaceae; genus Puia. Next base: position 28,348 of record CAVRBD010000006.1, read on the forward strand.
GTTTATCCAACTAGAAAAGATTTAGCCATTGCGTTGAAAAGATTGATTGATGCAAAATATCCATTAACAGGCGCATCAGATCATGGTGTTTCAGAAGCAATTTATTTAGATGATCCTGATGGGAACGGTGTTGAACTATATTGGGACCGGCCGAAAGATAAGTGGCCTGTTGATGAGCAAGGAAATTTGCACATGTTCACCGAACCATTGGATTTGCACGGATTATTAGCAGAAATAAGCAACTAATTTTTTTTTGTTTTTCCTGGTCTATAGTTCATTCCAAATTGAACATTGGCAGCGTAGCCATTGGTAAAATTAAATTGAACAAAGCCAGTTACATTTTCTTTTGAAAAATGTAAAACATGTGAAAAATAAACAATCGGGTTAATGATATTATATGGGTTGTAAAAATGAGTATAATCAGACTCCGGATTGAGCATTAAGCCCAACGACATTTTGTAGCCAAATTCAATTCCATGCCTTGATCTGTTGATAATATTTGTGAATATACCAACAGTGCCTGTTACATTCTTTTTGAAAATAACATCAGCAGCAGAATCCGGAAGGTTTTTTCTGAATTTGTAATAGTTGCCGAATTCTTTCTGAACAGATGTCTCGATCCCCAGCACTCGCCATTCGCCACCATGCCTCGTCGGAACAACGGCATCAAATCCTCCGTTAAATCCATATGACCCAAAAAAATTATTCGAAGCGTGATATGCAGTGTCGTAGAAATTATGGTGATCATAATAATCAGCCATATAATAAATGCCAACGCTCATATTGGCACCATAATAAGCTTGAAAATTTCCGAAATTATTGCTTCTGTGAACCCTCGCCTGAAAGGCATAAACACCGTCGCGCAAGTCTTGGTTTGCGCGGCCGGAATTGAATATGGCGCTGATATAAGTTGCGCCTTTTAATGAATCAGATTTTAAAGGAATTGCGTGATAAGGATTTGAGGTCGCATTGTTGGGGCTGTATAAGTATGAGCTCTCAAAACAACCGCTTAAAAAAAGCAACAGAAATGGGCAATATATGCCTGTCTTCTTTTTCATAAATCAGGTAGTTTAAAATTCAGTTAGAGGAGCGAGTTTTTAAATTGACACAAATCACTTACGTATTGCTGCAACACAAACGTTAAGATATTTCTTAGAATATAAAATTGCTTTTTGTCAACAAAACGGTTTCTTATCTCCTAAAAACTCACATAACTTACTGATTTCGTTTTGTTAACACAATAAAATAGCAGTTTTAGCATTTAATAAAAAACCACAGATTCTTGTGTGAAAGACTGCTTATAGCTGTTTTATTTTTCTGTGTTATTTGTTTCGCCGCAAATGCGCAAAAACCACAACAAAAAAATATTGTTGAAGGCCCGAAAACTTTTGTTTCAAATCTTCACAAAAAATATATACCGGTAACAAAAAAGGTCACTGCAATCGATTCGATAAGCATCATTCCACAAACATTTTCTGTTGTTGGTTTTCCTGACAGTGCTTATATTTTGGATTATGTGAACGCCACCATTACATGGAAACGAAAGCCAAATTTGGATAGCGTAGTTGTTATTTACAGAACGTTTCCTTATAAATTGAATGCCGTTACAAAGAGGATGAACTACGATAGCATTGAAGGAAATTTTCTCGTCAAGCCATCAACCTTTAAGAATGACCCGTATGGCAACGACAACTTTTTTAATTTCGGAAATATTACTTACAACGGAAGTTTCGGTAGGTCAATTTCGTTTGGCAATAGCCAGGATGCGGTTGTTACATCTAACTTAAATCTTCAATTGAGCGGTTATCTTGCCGACAGCATTCAGATAACTGCAGCACTTACTGATAACAATATCCCGATTCAGCCCGATGGAAGCACGGCGCAATTGAGCGACTTTGACAAAATTTTTCTTCAATTTAAAAAGAAGACTTGGTCGCTAAGCCTTGGTGATATTGATCTACGGCAGAATCAGAATTATTTTCTTGGTTTTTATAAGCGGCTTCAGGGAGCTACATTTGAAACAACCGAACAGATATCGAAAAATATATCAAACAAAACTTTGGTTAGCGGCGCCATTGCTAAAGGGAAATTCAACAGAAATATTTTTCAGGGGCTTGAAGGTAACCAAGGGCCATACCGCTTGCAGGGTGCAAGTAATGAATTATATTTTATAGTGCTCGCAGGAACTGAAAAAGTTTTTATTGACGGCCAGCAAATGCAGCGCGGTGCCGATCAGGATTATATTATTAATTACAATACGGCCGAAGTTACATTCACCCCAAAGCGAATGATAACGCAGGATTCAAGGATACAGGTTGAATTTGAATATTCCGATCAAAATTATCTGAACTCAAATTTATATTTGTACAATGAAACGAATTTCGGCACTAAATTAAAGCTTAGGTTCGGCGTTTTCAGCAACAGCGACGCAAGAAATTCTCCTATCAATCAAACATTGGATGCCGATCAGAAAAAATTTCTGTACTCGATTGGAGACAGCGTTAGTAAAGCTTTCTATCCGGTTGCTCCAATTGACACACTCGCAGCAGGCAAAATATTATATCAAAAAATTGATACAACTTATATTGCTGCAAACGGTTTTGTATTTCATGATTCCATTTATGTTTATTCTGTTAATCCCAATGTCGTTTTATACAATCTTGTGTTCGCGGATGTGGGCATTGGCAATGGTGATTACATCCCAAACTTAAATGGAGTGAATGGAAACGTTTATCAATGGATTGCCCCAATAAATGGGCAAAAGCAAGGCCAGTTTGAAGCTGCGCAGTTTTTGGTTACGCCTAAAACGCAAAGAGTGATCACGCTCGGCGCAGATTATAACATAAGCAAACAAACAACGCTAAGCACCGATTTGGCGTTTAGCCATTATGATGTGAACACGCTTTCTACACTTGGTAAATCTGCTGATGATGGTTATGCAGCAAGAGTTACACTGAAAAATGTTCACCCTTTTGATACTGCATGGCAAGGCTTGAAGTTAACAACCAACCTCAGTTACGAATATGATAATGCAAATTTCAATCCTGTTGAGCCAATACATTCGGTCGAGTTTACAAGAGATTGGGGCTTGCCGATTCAAGAGCAGCTTCAGCCTCAAAATGAGGCCATCTATGCTTCTTCATTTGAGCTGAGTGATAAGAAAAAGAATTTTGTGAAATATGAGTTTGATGGTTATGACCGTGGCAGCAGCTTTCAAGGCATACGAAATTCCATATCAAGCAACAGGGTAATCGATAACTGGCATATTAATGATATGGTTAGTTTTTCAAACAGCAACAGCGATACTGCGAAAGGGACTTACTTTCGGCCGAATATTGAAGTATTCAAAAAGTTTTCAAAATTTGGTAATTATACACTAGGCGGAAGTTATGACCTTCAGGATAATGTTATCAGGAATAAATTGACCGATACTGCTTCGCAAAGCAGTTTTCAATATCAAACTATTAGTGTTTACTTAAAATCTTCGGAACAAAAGCCAAACCATTGGGCTCTCGATTATACACAGCGCGTAAATTATTATGCTTATGGCAAAGAAATGGTAAAGGGCGACAAGAGCAATAATCTAAAACTAACAGCTCAGTTTTTAAAGAACAAGCACGAACAGCTTCGCGTGACTGCTACTTACAGAGACTTACAGGTTTTAGACAGTAATGTGACGGCACAGAAATCTGACAAAACATTATTGGCAAGAGTTGAATATTTAGTGAATGAATGGAAAGGGCTTTTAGTCGGTAATGCATTTTACGAAGTAGGGTCAGGGCAGGAGCAGGCTAAGACTTATTCATATCTTCAAGTGCCAACAGGCACCGGCCAATATGAATGGATTGATTTGAACCATGATGGCATTCAACAATTAAATGAATTTGTGCTTGCACAATATCCCGATCAGGCGCAATTCATTAAAATATTTACTCCGACTAATGATTATATAAAAGCCAATTACAACACTTTTAATTACAGCATTACGCTAAACCCTAAAGCCGTAATTAATTTACAAAAAAGCAAGGGCGTTAAAAATATTGTTGCAAGAATGACGCTTCAATCATCTTTGCAATTGAACGAGAAGGAACAAGCTTTAGGTTTCGTGCAATTAAACCCGCTGAAAAAAACTTCGCTGAATGATACTTCATTAATAACAAGGTCTTCCATTTTTACAAACACATTTTCATTCAACAAATCAAGCTCAAAATGGGGCTTTGATGTTATCAACTCGCAAAACACAAACAAATCATTGCTTACATATGGTTATGAAAGCAAAGCGTTAAAAGAATGGACACTTCGTGCGAGATTGAATTTGTCCAAATCTTTCGTATTCAATACAATTTTTAAAAGCGGCATCAATCAGTTATTCAGCTCAAGCGCAGATATCGATAGCAGCGACTATAATTTAAAACAGTATTCATTTGCGCCTGACATTACCTATACCCGCAAATCAAATATGAGGATACTGATTGGCTACATCATGAGCTCAAAACAAAATTCAGATCAATACGGAGGCCAAACCTATTCGTCAAATTCGTTAAATAGTGAAGTGAAATATAATATCCTTCAAAGCACTTCAATTTTAGCTAAATTCAGTCTTAATACTATTTTTTACAATGGTGGCAAAACGGGTTCAGCCAACACAACTTCGCCTGTTGCTTATATAATTTTAGAAGGCTTGCTTCCGGGCAAAAACTATATATGGAGCCTTGATTTTACAAAAAAACTTGGCGGAAATCTGGAACTCGGCATTCAATATGAAGGCCGCAAGCCAGGTGAAGGCCCGGTTGTAAATACGGGAAGGGCTTCATTAAGAGCAATATTATAATTCAAGAAATCAAGGAACAAGGTTCAAGGCACAAGAGTGAAAATCATTTCTTGATTTTTAATGATAGGTCTTGTTCCTTGCTTCTTTATTCCCTTCAAGCTTGTGCCTTCAATTTTTCATCCTCAATAAATAGAAAAACCTCGCACAAACTGTGCGAGGCTTTTGTTATATCAGGTTTTTCAGAGATTGCTAAATTAGCTGAACAACCCACCTTTTTTCAATTCTCTTGTGCCTTCGCCAATCTTAAATCCGTTGTGATAAATTGATATTTTATACATGCCTTTCTGGAAATCTGAACCTTGTTGGTTTTTCCAAGCGAATTCAACAGATTTTGTTTTTCCAGCTTCGATATCAACCGGAACTTTTGCTGTATAAGGTTTGTCACCATCTTCGCGTGTTGTGAATGAGCCAGAACCTAAAGCAGGAACTGAAATATCTTTGCCATCCGGGCCAGTGATACAAACATAAACATCAGTTTGGCCAGATTGTGCGATGCGGTTGTTTACATCGAAAGAGATAACAAGTTTATCAACTCTTTTAGCTGTAGTTGTAACTTTTTCTTTGCCATTTTTTCTTTCGTGAACCGGAGTGATAGCAATGTTTGTAGCGTTCAAAGTTGAAGCGATGTCAACTTTCTTTTCAAGATCTTGCTTAGCCGTAGTGGTAGTTTGAAGATCTTGGGTCAATTTGTCTTTATCCTGAGTTAACTGTGCTTTGTCAGCAGTCAACTGTGTATTTTGAGTCGTTAAATCCTGAACTTGTTTTTCAAGGTCAGAAATTTTGTTGTTCAAATCATTAACGAGTTGTTTTGCTTTAGTAAGCTCGGCAACTGTTGCATTTTTCTTGTTAAGGATATTGCGGATTTCTGCTTTCTTTTTAGCAACATCAGAATTTGCGGCATTGAGCTGAGTTTGTAGCTTATTGTTATTGCCAGTCAATGAATCAAGGCGAACAAGCGCATCATCAAAATCTTTGCGTACTTGTCCTTTTTCATCAGTAACCTTTGCAATTTGAGTTTGGTCTGCCTGATGAACTTGTTCTTGTTTGTTGTTGTTGTAAAGCAAGTATCCCCAAGTGCCTAAAAACCCTGCAGCTAACAAGCCGATAATAAGGTTTTTAAAATCTTTTTTTGGGGGCTCGTTTTGTGAAGTTGCCGATGGATAGTTGGTTGTGCTCATAAATTTTTATTTTTTGTTCTAAAAGTTTGGTAAATCCTGAAAGTTCAAAGGAGTTTTGCTTTCATACACTCCGTCGTCTAAAACCGTGCCAAAATTTATTCCACGCCCTTAAAGTCCTTAGGCTGTGTAGTTTATTAACATAAAATGTAGAATAATAAACAGATCTAAAAGGGCGGCAAACAATGATTTGATATAATATTGCAATTAAAAATCAGCATCGTGTCTGTTGAAAAAATTATTACCAGTTGGAAAAATAAAAGCTTTAAGCCCGTGTATTGGTTTGAAGGCGAAGAAGAATATTATATTGACAAGTTGGTTGATTACGCAGAACACCATATTCTTTCGCAGGCTGAGTCCTCATTTAATTTAAGCGTTTTCTATGGCAAAGATGCTGACTGGGCATCCGTTGTCAACGCATGCATGCGCTATCCCATGTTTGCAGAAAGGCAGGTTGTTCTTCTTAAAGAAGCCCAGCAAATGCGCGATATTGACAAGCTTGAGCAATACATAGATAATCCGCTTTTATCAACTGTTTTTGTGGTTTCTTATAAAGAAAAAAAAGTTGACGGCAGAAGCAAGCTCGCTAAGTTGTTGAAAGAAAAAGGCGAGGTCTTTACTTCAAAAAAAATGTACGACAACCAATTGCCTGAATGGACAAGCGAGCTTGTTCAGTCGAAAGGCTTTTCGATTTCACAAAGGGCATTAATGTTATTGGTTGATCATATCGGGAACGATTTAAGCCGGATCGATAATGAAATTGACAAAGTGCTCGTGAACCTCGCAAACAGAAAAAATATTACGGAAGATGACATTGAAGAATTTGTTGGGGTGAGCAAAGAATACAATGCGTTTGAATTGCAAGATGCATTGGTCAGAAAAGATTTATCAAAAGCAATCCGCATTATACAATACTTTGAAGCGAATCCAAAAGCCGCGCCAATACAATTGATATTGCCATCACTTTATAATTTCTTCAGCAAAACTTATATGATTTTCGGTCAATTAGGAAACGATGAAAAATCTATAGCAGCAAGCATTGGCGTAAATTCTTATTTCATGAAAGATTATATGGCTGCTGCGCGGAATTATAACTATGAAGGAGTTGAAGCCGCGTTGTTATTGCTTCATGATTATAATCTCAAGAGCATCGGTGTGAACAGCATTGCTACAGAAGACGCTTCGCTGCTGAAGGAATTGGTAGTGAAAATGATCGCATGAATTAATCTTCCTTCAAGACTTCAATAGCATTCATTTTGTCTTTCATTAATTGTTGTTTCAATGCATCCAGGCCAGAAAATTTCTGCTCGTTTCTTAAATGTTTTTTTACTGACACTATTATTTCTTTTCCGTAAATATCTTTATCGAAATCAAAAATATTTACTTCAATCGTTTTGTTCCTTCCATCAACAGTTGGGCGTTTGCCGATGTTCATCATGCCTTTTAGTGAATGGTGAATGGTGAATGGTGAATAAGAACTTTTATCAGTAGAATCTTCAATTGACCATTCACCATTCACGATTGACAACTCTACTGCGTACACTCCATTTCCCGGAATAATTTTTTCTTCGTCTTCTATTTTCAAATTTGCAGTCGGATAGCCGATTGTTCTGCCTAATTTATTTCCTCCGATAATTGTACCCTTAAAAAAGAAATCGTATCCTAATAATTTGTTGGCAGTTTCGATATCAGTATTTGTGATTGCTTCGCGTATTCTTGTTGAGCTAACTGAAATCTCATTCAATACGTGAACCGGAATTTCTTTCAGTTCGTAATTGAACATCTTGCAACAATCTTCCAGCAAATGATAATCACCTTTTCTTCCTTTACCGAAACGATGGTCATAGCCAATGATAATTGTGTGTGGATGAAATTTTGCAATCAAAAAATCGCGGATATATTCGTCAGCAGTAAGCAGTGAAAATTTTTCTGTGAAAGGCACCACTACCAAATGGTCAATTCCTTTGCTTTCCAGTAATTCAATCTTCTCCTCCAGCGTATTAATAAGTTTTATTTCACCTGAAGATGATCCGATAATCCTTCTTGGATGAGGATGGAAAGTGATGATAACTGTTTCGCCATTTATTTTTGCTGCTTCATCTTTTAATAGGTTGATGATTTGCTGATGGCCGGTGTGAACGCCATCAAAAGTTCCTATTGTGACTACTGCATTTTTTAAAATAGGGAGTTGCTCTAAATCTCTGTGTACATTCATTGTTTAAAAGCTGTTTGCGAAAATACGGTAGAAGTCTGAAAGTCAGAAAAGTCGGAGAAAGGCTGAAAGCCAGAAAGAAGAAATGCTTTATCAATAAAATTCTCACAGTCTTTCTGTCTTCCCGACTTTCGTACTTTATCTTATTTTTGCACCCTACATCTAACATCATAAATCACAAATCATCAATGTCTCTCTATTCCCAGCGTGGCGTTTCGGCTCAGAAAGAAGAAGTTCACAAAGCAACTGAAAAATTAGATAAAGGCTTATATCCATTTGCATTTTGTAAAATTTATTCTGACTATTTAGGCAATGATGAAAATTTTGTGAACCTGATGCATGCAGATGGTGCGGGCACAAAAAGCATTTTGGCTTATTTATACTGGAAAGAAACAGGAGATATTTCTGTGTGGAAAGGAATTGCGCAAGATGCCGTTGCCATGAATCTGGATGATTTGCTCTGCGTAGGGATTCATGATCAGATTTTATTTTCATCAACCATCGACAGAAATAAAAAACTAATTCCAGGTGAAGTGCTTGAAGAAATCATTAATGGCACGCAGTATTTTTTTGATGAACTGAAAAAGGTTAACGTAAACATTCAATATCTCGGTGGTGAAACTGCTGATGTAGGAGATGTGGTGAGAACAATAGCTGTCAATGGAACGATGGCTGTTCGCTGGCCAAAAAATAAATTGATTACAAATGAAAAAATACAAGCCGGCGATGTTATTGTCGGGCTCGCCAGTTTTGGCCAATCAACTTATGAAAAAGAATACAATAGCGGAATAGGCAGCAACGGATTGACAAGTGCGAGACATGATGTTCTTCACAAAACTTATGGAGCAAGGTTTCATGAATCGTATGACACATCGCTCGATGATCATGTTGTATATATTGGCCCGCATAAAATGACCGATGAAATAACAGTTAACAGTTCACCGTTAGCAGTCGGAAAATTGCTCCTGAGCCCGACGCGAACTTACGCGCCGGTGATGAAAGTTTTATTAAAAGAACATTTTGATAAGATTCATGGATTAATACATTGCAGTGGCGGCGGACAAACCAAGTGCATGAAATACTTGCATGATAATTTTCGGATTATAAAAGATAATTTATTTGAGCCGCCGATTATTTTTCAATTGATCCAGCAAGCTTCAAAATCTGATAACAGGGAAATGTATCAGGTGTTTAATATGGGCCACAGAATGGAAATATTCACTAATGAGAAAGATGCGGAAAGTATTATTAATGTTTCAAAACAATTTGATATCGATGCAAAGATTGTAGGAAGGGTAGAAGCAAGCGATAAAAAAGAATTGATTTTGAAAGTTGGCGATGAAGAAATTGTTTATTAAACCATACTTCTTATTGCCGTTTCCATTCAAAATCGACTTTCAATTCTAATGAATTTGGGTAATTTTTTTGAAAGGTTATAAAGTATAACCTCTGACTTGCTCTTCCCGCTGCTTTTTTGAATTAAATTGTTGATGTAAATATCATTTTTCCATCAAAAATTTTTTAAAATGAAAAAGCTTCAAAATTTGGGGAAACCTTTAAGCAAGGATGAACAGAAGAAAATAGTTGGAGGCACAACAACTACATGTGCATGTGCAAATGGTACGGCTTTTATATGCGTGGGTAACCTATATCATGCACTTTAGATGCTGCCCAAGTCTGTGGTGGTGGTCAATTTACTTGTTATTACAAGTAGCTTCAGAAGGTTAACTTAACGTCTATAGACTTTTAATACTTAAGTTCTATAGATGTTTTATTTAAATATGATTCATTCAAAAGAGTATTAATAAAATATGATTCTAATTCGAACTTTGTATGTTAGCCTATTAGCAATTTGTTTTATTTCTTGTTATAGTTTGAAAAGCAAGCAAAGACTTGTGGTTAACGGAATCAATGAATTGAAAAAGTATGATACTATGTTTAAGGTATATGATTTATATACAATATATAATCCTAATGACACTATAACTTCAAGAAAAAGTATGCGTCAACTAAAAAAAGAATTAAGGCAACTTAAGAATTACGCTGCTTTAATTCCTGATTCAACTCATTCTGAAAAAGGCATTATTGATTCAATATATTTTAATGAAAACAAAATAAAATACATTAAAGGTAATCACCTTGTTTCCTTGAGAATGAAATTCATTAAATCATAGATATGATTAAAATAATGAAAACAAAAGGAATGATATTTTTTTGAGTTTTAATCAATATTGTAGCTTGAAAGCAATAGGCTGTTTTTTGTATGATCTTACTTTCTTGCCGTTTTGCATTGCTGGCACCCATTTCCCACTTTCTCTAATCACATCAATCGCTGCTTTGTCAAGGCTGGGCGAAGCTTTTTTTGCAGCAGTGATTTCGCTCAAACTTCCGTTTAACCCCACAATAAACTGGACGACTACTGTTCCATGAATATTCTTGCTCACAGCTTCTTGGGGATATTTGAGGTTCTTGGTAAGATAATCAATCCATGCAGCCTGACCTCCGGGATATTCTGCTTCAACTTCAACTTTTGTAAATATTTTATCGTTGCCATCCTGGGTTTCTGCTTTATGTTTTTTCATGTATTCCGAATACTCACTTGCTTTAGCGATCACGCTGTCCCCGCTTTTCAGTTTCACGACAATGATATTCTTCTCTTTCGAAACATTCATACTGCTTACGTCACTTGTATTAATTTTGTTTAGTTCTTCTGCTGAAACAGTATCTTTCCCCGAATCCTTGAATTGATTCATGCTCAGGTTATATTTTATAATCCCTTCTAAAATATTCCTCGCAATTTTTTCCTGATTTTTTTGGTCAGTGATGAAAGCGAGATCCTTTTTATTGTTGATGTAACCGCACTCAACTAAAATAGAAGGCATATTATTTTTATCGAGCACTATTACATTCTTATCTTTCTGTTCCAGATTTTCTTCCGTAGCATAGATGTCTTTCAATTCTCCGACAATTGCTGAGCCGAGCATTTTGCTTTTGAAATAATACTTGTTGTCGGCATCGTTGGGAATGGAAACGGAAAAGCCTGTTTTTTCAGAAATAGGTTTCGTATCTCCATCAACATGCAGCGATATAAAAACATCGGCATTATTTTCTGAAGCAATTTTTACCCTATTTTGTAAATCTTCTTTTAATGAATTTGCATTGCCAACAGCTGCATCTTTATCTCTTGTCATCACGATGTTTACATTATACCCCTTGCTCAATAACTGAATTTTTTTTGCTATTGATAAGTTGATATCTTTTTCCTGAACACCATTTGTGCTTTTTGTGCCATTGTAGATCCCCCCATGTCCGGCATCGATCACAACAGTTATAGGTTTATAGGCAAATGAGGATGTCGATTTTTTCGGCTTGTTTATCTTCATTGCAAAAGCGCAGATCAAAACAAATAATAATGGCAATGCCATTAAGCGGCTGATGTAGCTATAACGCGGTTTTTTTAATTGAGTGAGCATAACGATTCTTCTTTTAATTTGATTATTGAAAAAAGGATTGGCTAACTGGAAATAGTTATTGGCTGCTGCAGATAATAAAAGTAATTCCGCATAATCATGCCTGCTAGTTTCTGAAGCAGCAAATTGGTCGGCGAGAAATTCGTGCACCGTTTTTATTTCTTTTTTGATTAGATGAAAAAATGGGTTGAACCAAAAAAAGATCGAAACAACTTCCATGAACAAAATATCAGCAGTGTGCTTTTGTTTAACATGATACATTTCATGCCTGAAAATCTGTTTCCCTTTTTCGCTGCCTGTATCAATTTTTGCGTTCCAAAAAATATTTTTCAGGAAAGAGAAAGGAGTTCCTGGCTCTTCAGTTTGAAAAAAATGTATGCCATCAATTTCTGTATGTGGATAAGCTGCTGCAATTTTTTTTATGTAAAATAAATTTCTTGCAAAAATGAACAGTAGTGTGCATGCAACAACTAAAAAAATAAACCATGCAATATTCTGCCATGACAATAAATGATATAAATAATTGTGGCCTGCCGTAATAATTACCGCTTCTTCCCAATTACCGATTGTGACGACTTTCAGAAGCTTTATTCCGGCGCCTGGATTTGCAGAATAAAATCCGGGGATAGGAATATTTATCAAGGGAAGACAAATCGCAATTATCGGAAGGACGAGCAAATAAAACCTGTTGTATTGATGGAATTTTTTATTACGCAGGAAAAACCAGTAATAAGAAAACAGCATTCCTGAAATCAAAATCATCTTTGATAAAAAAAGGATGATGCTCATGGCTGTTGTTTTTTGGATGATTCAATTTGTTTGAGCAATTCTTCCAATTCCTGCTGACTTAGTTTGTTTTCGTTCACGAACTGTGAAACCAGTTTTGCAGGCGAGCCTTCGAAATAGCTTTTTACCAATTGGTTGATGCTTTTTTTCGCGTAATCCGATTTTGCGATTTTTGGCCTGTAAAAATTGTTCCTGCCCTGAACCTGATAATCAACATAGCCCTTCTCTATCAATATTTTCAGGATGGTAGCAATGGTGTTTGAATGTGGCTTTGGCTCCGGTGTCGCGTCAATAATATCTTTCAAAAATCCCTTTCCTAATTTCCAAAGCACCATCATCACCTGTTCTTCTGCCTTTGTGAGCTGTTTCGTCATAACTATATTTTTAGTTGTTAAAACGAATGTATAACTAAGTTTTTAGTTTGAAAAATATTTTTTAAACTTTTTTTTCAATGTGGAAAAACAGATTCAAATACTCAGCGAATGCAAAAAAAATAGCCGAAAATCAATACTGTAAAGCGTTATGTGTATTCAACAGATATTAACACAAGCGTTTGCACAAACAATTCAAAAGCTTAATTAACGAGATGTTTGCTGAGTTTTTTCCCCAAACGCTATGAACTTTCAGAATTGGAGTTTACTTTTGTCCGTAGTTCTGGACGGATTCGCATTAATAATTATCTTTTTTTGCACTTCCCTGAACACCCGCACCTTGTTATTTGTTGTTTATCTGTACCCTACATTAATTTTGTCATCTTTTTTATTTATTCAATATGAGGCAACTTAAAATTGCTACACAGATTACGAACCGCGATTCCCAGGCGGTTGAGAAGTATTTGCAGGAAATTTCCAAAATCCCGATGATCACTCCCGAAGAGGAGACCGTTTTGGCTCAGCGCATTAAGATGGGCGACCAGAGGGCATTGGACAAACTGGTGCAGGCCAACCTGCGTTTCGTGGTTTCCGTTGCAAAACAATATCAGCACCAGGGGCTTATCGCTGAGTGATCTTGATCAACGAGGGTAACCTCGGCTTAATTAAAGCGGCACAACGCTTTGATGAAACCAAAGGTTTCAAATTTATCTCTTACGCCGTTTGGTGGATTCGCCAGTCCATCCTGCAGGCGTTGGCAGAGCAGGGCAGATTAGTCCGCCTGCCTCAAAACAAAATTGGCACTTACAACAAAGCCAACAAGGCTTACATGGCTTTCGAACAGGAACATGAACGCGAGCCAAGCACAGAAGAATTAGCCGAATTGCTTGAAATGAGCGAAACAGAAATCAACAACATTTTCCAGAGCAACACCCGTCACAGCTCGTTGGATGCTCCGGTGCACGAAGCAGAAGATGTAGCGATGGGCGATTTGCTGGAAGGTGGCGACGATACTGATGACGATGTGATGAAAGATTCTCTGCGTGCGGAAATCCGCCGCGTGTTCAAATCATTGAGCCCGCGTGAAGCTGAAATCGTGAATGCTTATTTCGGTCTTGGATGGTGAAAATGGTGTTACCATTGAACAGATCGGACAGAAATATGATCTTACAAAAGAACGCATCCGCCAGATCAAAGAAAGAGCTATCAAGCGCTTGCAAAAAGCACGTTACAGCAATGCTTTGAAAGCATATCTTGGTTAATCAAAATCTATCTTTCGATAATAAGCCCTGGCAGTTTTACCGGGGCTTTTTTATTTGCCTTGAACGATTATCTGTTCGTTCCTCAGCTGAATTGTTTGTTTGAATTTTTGTTAATGAGATTTCAAATCAATAAACAAAATACAAGCAGTCCATAACAGTTTGTATTTTTGAAATCAATGAAATTTATCCTGTTAATAATTTTAATTGCTTTGAGTTTTTCTTCTTGTGACAAAGCAATCAATTTCAATCTTGCTTCGTCGCCCTCTCAGCTTGTTGTGGATGGCTCTATCGAAAATGGCAAGCCTCCGACAATTGTTCTCTCATCAAGCCTGAATTATTTTAGCCAGATTAATCAGCCTATTCTTGAAAACTCATTTGTTCACAACGCTGTCGTCACTGTTTCCAACGGAACTCAAACACAGCAGTTAAAAGAATATTCTATTCCTGCCGATACAACCGGCTATACTTTGTACTATTATTCAACCGACACTTCAAATATCATTAATGCTTTTTTGGGAGAGTTCAATACTACTTATACTTTGAATATTCAGTCGAACGGACAAACATACACCGCTCAAACGCATATCACTTCTGTCAGAAAAAAAATTGATTCGCTTCAATGGCAGCAAGCGCCAGATAATTCGGACACTACAAAAGTAATCGTGATAGCTACCATAACTGATCCTAAAGGTTATGGCGACTACACGCGATATTATACAAGCGTTAACGACAGTGCTTTTTATCCCGGTCTCACTTCAGTTTTTGACGACCAGATTACTGACGGCACCACTTTCGGCATTCAGATACCTCAAGGCGTTAACAGAAATGCCAGTATTGATGTAAATAATTACTCGTTCTTTTATAAAGGTGATACAGTGACAGTAAAATATTGCAATATCGATAAAGCTACTTATGATTTTTGGAGAACAATCGAGTACGATTATCAAAGCATCGGCAACCCCTTTTCATCGCCCACAACTGTGCTCGGAAATATTTCTAACAATGCGCTTGGCGCGTTTTGTGGTTATGCGGCGCAGTATGTGCCAATAATAATCCCCAAATAAGTAACAAGTCGCGCAAGCGACTTATCTTTTCATCTTTTCCATTTAAATTTGTCAGCTTTAATTAAAACTTGAATAAAGATTTTGATACCGGCTTTCTCGCTCAGATTAAACATCGTTGTGTCACTCACTTGTAAGGCAACAATTCTATTGAGCGGCTTACAAAATCGAACATCATAAAAATTTGAACAAAGAAAAATATTGATAGAAATGACAGATAATTCAGTTGAAAAAATTCATTGCCTTATCATCGGCTCCGGTCCGGCTGGTTACACTGCTGCGGTTTATGCTGCACGTGCAAACATGAAACCTGTGCTCTATCAGGGCATTCAGCCAGGTGGACAATTAACTATTACAACGGAGGTTGAAAATTATCCGGGCTATCCAAATGGAGTTCAAGGCCCGGATATGATGGTTGATTTTGAAAAGCAGGCGGCAAGAATGGGCGCGGATATTCGTTTCGGCCTTGCTACAAAAGTTGATTTTTCTCAGCAGCCATACAAAGTTTGGATTGATGATGAGAAATTAATTGAAGCAGATGCGATTATTATTGCAACTGGCGCAACAGCAAAATGGCTTGGCCTTGAAAGCGAACAAAGATTGAATGGATTTGGCGTGAGCGCTTGTGCGGTTTGCGATGGATTTTTCTTTCGCGGAAAAGAAGTGGCAATTGTAGGAGCCGGCGACACGGCTGCAGAAGAAGCATTGTATCTCTCAAAACTTTGCACCACAGTGCACATGCTTATTCGCAAAGACCAGATGCGTGCGTCAAAAGTAATGCAGGACAGAGTTCAGAAAACTGTCAACATAAAAATTTATTGGAACAGCGAAGCTGATGAAGTGCTTGGTGAAAATAAAGTGGAAGCATTGCGCATAAAAAACAATAAAACCGGAAATAAGATAGATATTCCCGTTAGTGGTTTTTTTGTAGCGATTGGTCATCAACCGAATTCTGATATTTTCAAAGAATGGATTGACATGGACGAAGCCGGATACATTAAAACAATTCCCGGCAGTTCCAAAACGAATGTGGAAGGCATTTTTGCAGCAGGCGATGTGCAGGATAAAATTTACAGGCAAGCTGTGACCGCGGCCGGTAGTGGTTGTATGGCTGCGCTGGATGCAGAGAGATATTTGTCGGCGAAAGGAATAGCGTAGAGAATAGGAAAGTAGCAGCTCAATTTTGTTTGGCATTATTAATTATTAATTTCTCTTGCTCACCATCCAACTACATAATCTCATTTTCTTCGCTCATCATGGTGTTCATGAAGAAGAGAAACTGACGGCAAACAGTTTTGAAGTGAACCTTGCTGTAACGTACGATGAAAAGAAAAGCAAATTCAACAATATTGATGAAACGATTGATTATGTTGTGCTTTATGGAATTGTGAAAAAGCAAATGAAAATTGCAACTCCTTTAATGGAAAAAATCTGTAAAGAAATTATTTCAAAAATAAAAAAGCAATTCCCAATTGTTAGCGAGATTGAAATCTCCATCAAAAAACTCAATGTGCCAATTGAAAATTTTCACGGCAGCGTAGGAGTGAACATGAAGAAGAAATTTGATTAATTAAAATCAAAATGCACTTGCTATTTATAAAGCGCTCAATAGAATTCCCTCTGCACAAGAGTGCGACGCAACGATGTTTAATATTAGTACTTAGCCGGGTATATAAAAACATTTATAAAACTTTCTTCTTCCACCTTCCGCTTCTTAAATAGAAAAATGAAAACGTGAATGTAGAAATCCAATAAACCCATTCACTCATCCAGCCATACAAAATTGGCAGGTTGAAATATTCCAGCGTGAGATAAACATAGATGCAATAAAAAATAATGGTGATTATTTCAATGCCAAGATTTACATCTGTGTTGCCCGTTCCTGTAACCGCATTAAGCCACACCGTTGAAACCGACATCATTATCAATGCAACCGAAACGACACGAATCACTGGCAGTGCGGCTTCTGCGAAATCGGCGCTTTGCCCGAATACCGATAGAAATGCTGTTGGAAAGATATTCAGCAATGTAGCCATCGTTATCGAAAAACATAAACTCAGCTTGATTATTTTCAAAATGAGCTCAATAACTCTTTCTTTTTTTTGTTGACCGATGATATTGCTCACCATGGTGTTTGTGGTAGACGCAAATGCCCACGTGAACACCCCGAAAATGCCGAATATATTTCTCATAGTATTACTGATGGCAAGATCGCGCTTGCCGTGGTGCTCAACCATAATGTAAAAAAACTCCCAGCTTGCTACACTGATAAAATACTGAAAAATTAACGGTGATGACTGTGTGAGAATGAGCTTTGTATTTTTTGCATCGAAATGGAATTTGTTGAACAACTGCAATTGTTTGCCTATTCCTTTATAATGTATCACTGCAAAAACAACAAACATTCCTGACGCTTCCGCGATAATAGATGCGTAGGCTGCTCCATTAAAACCAAGTTTCGGCAGGCCAAAATGCCCAAATATCAAACTATAATCAAGAGTAATATTTACAATGGTTTCAGCAAGCGTGCCATAAATCAGAAATTTGCTTTGGTTGGTACCCACGAGCAATGCATTGCGCATTTGATAAATAAACAAAAAAGGCAATCCCCAAATTCTGATGCGCAAGAAACTAACAGCCTGTTCTTTTAGCGCATTATCTTTTAATGAAAATTGTAAGATCCATGGAGCAAAAAGATAAGTGAATAGAATACAAAAAGCAGCAAGCGATAAACTGATAATAAGACTTTGTGAAAATAATTTCCCGATTTCATCAATCCTGTTTTCTCCGGCGCGGCGTGCAATCAATGCTTGCAAGCCATTATTTAATCCCTGGCCAACAACGGCAAAAATTAAATAGAAAACGCCGGTAATACCGGCTGTTGCCAGCGATTGCTCATTAAGATGGCCCAGAAAAATATTATTGGTAATAAAATTTATTTGCGGAACCAAAATGGCAAGGCTGATGGGCAAAGCAATTTGCAAAATTTGCCTGTTGGTTATTTCAACCCTAAAACTATTATTAGGAGCGGTTGCCATTTTTTGAAAAGGACAGCAATGTACGATAATTGTTGTTGGTGCTCATTGTATTCCTTGGTCAGTTTGTGTGAAAGAAAAAGTTTTTAGTATTATTGCGGCATGTTTATGTTGCAGCCTACATTTCATGTTGAAGCAGATAATATCGCAACGGAAAATGTTAAAGTTTGCCGATTGTTGATTCTTTTAGACGATGAATCGATGAGCTATGTAATTTTCAATCCGGAAACAAAACAGCCGGCGTGCATAAAATATTTTCATTTCAGCCAGATAAAAAATAAAGAAAAAACAGAAATAATTCGCGAGATTATTTACGTGGATCCTATGCTGTCCATGGAGGTTGCCGAATCTTTTTTAGTTTACGGATTTCCGGAAAGCACGCTTGTGCCTGATGCATATTTTGATGAGGGCCTGAACAAAGAATTTACGAACCTGATGTACGGCAATTTAGAAAAGGGTTTGGTGCAGAATGAAAAAATCCCATGGTGGGATATTTATAATGTGTATAGAATTCCAACGGACATACAAAAACTGTTGCAATTCAAATTTACTTCCGCAAAGCAATTTCATTATTACAGTCTGTTGTTAAAGAGCCACAAAAAATTCAGCGCCGGTTTGGCTGAAAGTATATTCGTTATTTTTTATCAGGAAAAGGTGATTGTTTCCGTGTATAAAAAAAATCAACTGCAACTGATACAGAGTTTTGAATATGCCAATCAAATGGATGTTGCTTATCATTTGTTGAATTGCTGCAATCGGTTCGATTTGCAACAAAACCAGGTAAGCCTTCAGATTAGTGGCTTTATTGAAAAGCAATCTGCCATTTATCATGAGATTGCACAATATTTCCCAAACATTTCTTTTGAAGAAACCGGCGACAGCTTTCTGGTTAATGACAAGCTGGAGGAATATCCGCTACATTATTTTTCATCGCTTTTGAAACTTGCCGCATGCGTATAATTGCCGGCGACTTGGGCGGAAGAAAAATAAATCCGCCGTCAAAAATGCCAAACACCAGGCCAACTACAGATATTGCAAAAGAAGGTTTGTTCAATATACTTCAAAACAATATTGATTTTGAAAATTTAAAAACACTCGATTTGTTTGGTGGAACCGGAAGCATCAGTTACGAACTTGCTTCACGAGGGGCAAGTGAACTCACTATTATAGAAAAGGATTTTACAATGAATGAGTTCATTAAAAAAACTGCACAGGAATTGAAACTGAAAAATTTCAACGTCATTAAAATGGATGTGTTCAAATTTATTGAGCAACGCAATGAGCAGTTTGATTTTATTTTTGCCGGGCCGCCTTACGCGCTGGAGAATATTGATGATTTGCCAAAAAAAATTGTCGTTAATAAATTATTAATGAAGAACGGCTGGTTTGTATTGGAACATACTCCACGAAATAACTATGAAGGATATCCGCTTTTTGCAACGCAAAGAAATTATGGAACAACGGTGTTTTCTTTTTTTGTGAATAAATGAGTTGCGGTTTTCAGGCTTTGCTCATAGTTTATTCTTTCTTATATAAAAAACGAATGCTCAACTTGTCGGGCATTTAAAAATCAATTACATCCGAAGTGAAACACTACGCAAAAATCAACTTTTACCCATTCTTAATATAAAACGTACCTTTGCGCAGCTTTTGTTACGAATTGAGTCTATGAATCTTAATTTCCCATTGCTAAAGCCAATAAGGATTCTTTTATTCCCTCTTTCGCTGATTTATGGTTTAATTGTTTCTATCCGCAACTGGTGCTACAATAAAAACATTTTTGCATCCTCATCTTTCAACCTTCCGGTTATTTGTGTCGGTAACCTTGCTGTTGGTGGAACCGGCAAATCGCCCATGGTTGAATACCTGATAAAAAGCCTGAAAGGAAATTTTGAAGTGGCCATTTTGAGCAGGGGCTATAAAAGAAAAACAAAAGGATATGCGCTTGCTAACGAAAGTTCCAACGCGCTTGATATTGGGGATGAGCCGATGCAGTTTCACATTAAATTTCCTGATGTTGCCGTAGCGGTAGGCGAGGAGCGGATTGTAGCCATTCCGCAATTGCTGCACGACAGGCCGGATACGAAAGCAATTATTCTGGATGATGCATTTCAACATAGGAGCGTGCGGGCAGGATTAAATATTTTGCTTACAGACTATAATAATCTTTTTACACGCGACTGGTTTTTGCCAACTGGTGATTTGCGTGATGAAAAGAAAAGCTATAAACGCTCGGATATTATTGTAGTTACAAAATGTAAAGGAGATTTGGAGATAGCAGAAAAAATGAAAATTATTCGCGAAATTGACCCGCTTGCCAGGCAAAATGTTTTCTTCTCGATGATCCAATATGGTAACGTTTATCATATCATTAATAAAAGCGCATACATTATTAATGAAAAAACAGAAGTATTATTAGTTACCGGAATCGCAAATCCGGAACAATTAAAAAAATATTTATTGAACAACTCAAATATTTATTACGAAATTTCATATAGCGATCACCACATTTTTTCCATTGATGATTTGAATGAGATCATGCAGCGGTTCAATGATATTAAGGCGCACAATAAAATAATTTTAACAACCGAAAAAGACGCAGTACGGTTAATAAAATTTCAACAGGAACTTACGCATTTGCCATTTTTTGTATTGCCAATTGAGCCGAAGTTTTTGTTCGATGAAGAAAAAAAATTCAACCAAATGATAACCGGGTTTATCAAAAATTTTAAAAACAACTATAAAGATTAATGTCTAATAAAAAACAAAAAAACAAAAAGAAAAATGAAAGCTCATCTTATTTATCGAAAGGAGTGCTGGATGTTACGCGTTCAGGGATGGGCTTCGTGGTGATAGAAAATCGGGAACAGGATATCCTCGTTCGCCCAAATGATTTTAACACTGCATTGAATGGAGATACGGTCCGTATTGAAATAATAAATAATCATTCAAAAAGCGGCCGCTTGCAGGGGCGCGTAGCTGAAGTGGTGGAGCGCAAACAAACAGAATTTTTAGGCAGAATTGAAATGAGCGCTTCCTTTGCTTTTTTTATTGCAGAAACTGATAAGCCGATGCCTGATATTTTCATTCCGATATCAAAATTAAATGGCGCGAAAGATAATGATCGCGTGATTGTAAAAATCGTAGAATGGGAAAAAAATAAAAAGCCGCAAGGAGAAGTGATTGAGGTAATGAATAAAGATGACGAGAATGACAAAGCCATGAAAGAGATTTTGCTGGAGAATGGCTTTCCTGTTTTTTTCCCGCAACAAGTGCTCGATGCTTCTGAAAAATTAACTGATACCATTTCAAATGAAGAAATAGAAAAGCGCAAAGACATACGTGATGTTCTTACATTCACCATTGACCCGCTGGATGCAAAAGATTTTGATGATGCGATTTCTTTCAGAAAATTAAAGGATGGTATTTTCGAGATCGGCGTACACATTGCAGATGTGAGCCATTATTTGCAAACAGATTCTGCGCTTGACAAAGAAGCTTATGGTAGAGCAACGTCAGTCTATCTTCCAGACAGAGTAAATCCTATGTTGCCTGAAAGGATTTCGAATGAGCTTTGTTCATTGCGGCCGCACGAAGACAAGCTCACCTTTTCTGCCATTTTCCAAATGACCAATAAGGCCGAGATAAAACATTATTGGCTCGGCAAAACAGTTATGCATTCCGATCATAGGTTCACTTATGAAGAAGTGCAGGAGATTATTGAAAAGAAAGAAGGCGTTCATAAAGATGAAGTGCTTATTCTGAATGACCTCGCACAACGAATGCGCAAACAACGGTTTAAAAAAGGAGCAATTAATTTTTCATCAACAGAAGTCAGGTTTAAGCTCGATGAAAAAGGAAAGCCAATCGGAATTGTTGTGAAGGAAAGCAAAGAAGCGCATCAGCTGATTGAAGAGTTTATGTTGCTTGCCAATAAAACAGTTGCTGAATATGTGTCAAAAATAAAATTGCACAAGAAACCAATTCCATTTCCTTATCGCGTGCATGATATGCCCGATAAAGAAAAGCTTTTGCCATTTATTGAATTTGCAAAAAAATACGGGCATGTGTTTGATACAAAAACACCTCAGAAAATTGCAGAATCATTTAATCAAATGCTGAAAGATGTTCAGGGAAAACCGGAGCAGCATGTGCTTGAACAATTAGGCATCCGCACAATGGCGAAAGCGGTTTACACTTCTGAAAATATCGGGCATTATGGGTTGGGGTTTGAACACTATTGCCATTTCACTTCGCCAATCCGCCGCTATCCTGATGTGATGGTGCATCGTATTTTGGAAGAATGCTTGCATGAAGAGATTGAAGCAGATAAAAAGATGGAAATAAAATGTAAGCATTCCAGTGAGCGTGAACGTGCTGCAATGGACAGCGAGCGGGCTGCTAATAAATACAAGCAAGTTGAATATCTGCAGAATTTTTTGGGTGATGAATTTGAAGGTATAATAAGCGGCGTTGCATCATTTGGTTTTTGGGTGGAAACAGTTGAGCATAAATGTGAAGGATTGGTTAGTTTGAACAGCTTGATGGAATACGACGATTTCAGGTTGGTTGAAGGAGAATATTGTTTGGCTGGAAGGCGCAGTGGGCGAAGGTTTCGAATGGGTGACAAAATAACCATTAAAGTAGTTTCCGCAAATTTAGCCAAGCGACAACTGGATTATGAGTGGGTAATTTCATCAACCGTGAAAGAAGAAAATGAAGTAGATGAAAAGAAAAAGAAAAAACAAAAAAATAATAAATAATGAGTAGTGAATGGTTAACAGTGAATGTGGAAAATGATTTTTAATTTAATCGGTGCTTATTCAGCATTCACCATTGACCATTCACCTCTTCACTAAAATAATTTCACTTTCACATGTATTCATTCGAAGAACTTGCAGAAGAATTTTCAGAGAGATTTGATATTAAGCATTTCCCGACGCAGCCTGTGAATTTGTATGAGCCTGCAGAATATTTTCTTTCAATTGGCGGGAAAAGGATTCGTCCGGTAATGTGCCTGATGGCAAATGAATTGTTCGATAATATTCATGATGATGCATGGCATGCTGCAACGGCTATTGAGCTTTTTCACAATTTCACTTTAATACATGATGACATTATGGACAAAGCGCCTATTCGTCGTGGCATGCAAACTGTTCATGAAAAATATGGTTCATCATCTGCGCTGCTTTCAGGTGATGTGATGCTCGTTATAGCTTATGATTATTTGAATAAGGTGCAAGTTCCTCATTTAAAAAAAATTATTCACATCTTCAATAAAACTGCGAAAGAGGTTTGCGAGGGCCAGCAGATTGATATGGATTTTGAAAAAAGAGAATCTGTTTCGTTCGCTGAATATGAAAATATGATTATGCTGAAAACTTCCGTTCTGCTTGCAGGTAGCTTGCAAATTGGAAGCATCATCGGTGGGGCCGGAGATGGCAACCAGCAACACTTATATGAGTTTGGGAAAAATCTTGGTCTCGCATTTCAGGTGCAGGATGATTATCTGGATGCCTTCGGCGACCCTTTAAAATTTGGGAAGCAGGTTGGTGGCGATATTCTTGGCAACAAGAAAACTTTTTTGTTGATCAAAGCAATGGAAGCAGCCACAGATCCGCAGAAGAAGGAAATAAAAGAACTGATGCAGTCAAATGATTCTGATAAAGTAAAAAAGATGCTTTCTATTTTTGAATCCTGTGGTATTGATGAATGGGCAAAAGAATTAAAAGAGAAATATATCAATTCTGCATTTCGCCATCTTGAAGACATTGCTGTATTATCTGTAAGAAAAAAACCTTTGCAGGAGCTTGCAGAATTTTTGGTTCAAAGAGAATATTGATGATAACATACTTGAATTCTGTTATCTTATTTTTTTAGAATTTTCTTTCAGCGTTTCTTTTTCTTTTTTCGAAAGGCTGTTCATCCCTTTCCTGCTGATTTTGTCAAGGATTTTATCTATCTCTTGTTGGTTCATGTTTCTTTGTTCATTGTATTTATGATCTATTGAATAATTATTTTTATGTTCAGTGTAAAATAAATTATCAACGAATAGAATGTGAGGTCGGGTAATGATCAAATAAATAAAAATGATGGTGGGGATCAGGATGATTAAAATAGTGATATAATTTTCCAGGAAAGCAGATGGCTGCATAAGAAGCGCGATCAGCATACCAATTAAGGCTCCGCCTAAGTGCGCTTCATGGCCGATATTATCTTTTCTTGACCTGACTGCATAAATAGAAAATGCAATGAATAATGTTCCATATAACCAACTTGGAAGAGAGAACAGGCCAAAAAAACTAATGCCAATTCCGGGGAATAATGCAATAGATGCAAACATAATCCCGCAAATGGCTCCGGACGCGCCTACCGAGCTGTATGCCGAATCGTTTCGATGTACAAATAAAGACAGCAAATTGCCTCCAATAAGGCTTACAAAATAAATGATCACAAATTTTATTGTTCCCAAAGTGCCTTCAACGAGGCCGCTAAAAGCATATAAACTAAACATGTTAAAAGACAAATGAAGCCAGTTCACGTGAAGAAAGCCTGAAGTAATAAGACGTTTATAATCTTTATAAATCAATATTTTTTCTACTTCAAATTTGTAGCGATCAAAAAAAATATCGCTTGCAAATCCTTTGTATGAAAAAATAACGTTTGCGATAATTAATATGAAACCTATGATTCCGGTCATGGATAATTCAATGGTTATTACAATCGCTAATTTAATGATTTAGGCTTGCATTCAACCAATGAAAACAAAAAATGCTTTCGACTTATTGGGCATAAATATTTCTGTAGAACCCCATCAGTTGAATGATGTTTTGAAAAATAACAATATAATTTCTCAAAAATAAAATTGGTTTAACGATAATCAATAACCGATAAATTAAGATTGCGCCGATGCAAGCAGGTTGCCTATTTTTTCTGCGGCCCGCAACAAATTTTCAGGAGTTTGTTTTATTGCGGTTGAAATTTCTACAGGCTCATCGTTTATGCAGAACATCATATCGAAATATTGTTCCAGTAAAGTTTTTGCTTCATCAGGAATTTTTCCTGCAACACCAATAACAGGAATTTTTCGCTGCTTTGCACGAAGCGCAACGGCATAAGGCGCTTTTCCCAATAATGTTTGTTCGTCGAGTTTCCCTTCGCCTGTAATCACAAAATCTGCATTTCCCAATTCATTATCAAAATGAGTACGGTCTAAAAAATAATTTGCGCCGTTTACTAATCGTGCATTTAGCAAAGCCGAAAGACCGGCTGCAACTCCACCTGCTGCGCCACCATATTGAAGTGTTGCCATATCAATCCCCGTTTGTGCAAATACAACTTCGGTGAATTTTGCAAGACCATTTTCTAATTTTTCAATATCACCTTTTGTTGCGCCTTTTTGATGGCCGAAAATTGCAGCAGCTCCATTTTCGCCCAATAATTTATTTTCAACATCACAGATAATAATCAATTCAATATTTTTTATTCTTTTGTCCAGATTTGATAAATTGATTTTATCAAGCTGAGCAAGACTTTCTGGTATCCTTTGTAATTCACGGTCATGGATATCTAAAAACTTTACACCAAGTGATTGGAGAATGCCAGCTCCTCCATCAATTGTGCAGCTTCCGCCAATACAAAGCAAAATCAGTTTTGCATTTTTATCAAGTGCGGCTTTTATCAAATCGCCTGCGCCATAAGTAGCTGCGTGCAAGGGGTCGAATTCATTTTGTTTTATTAATCGCAATCCACAAACATCAGCCAGTTCAATAATAGCTGTTCCATCATCAGTCAATCCGAACGTTGCATTTATTTTTTTGCCAAAGGGATTTCTTGCTATCGCGCTGATGATTGATGCATGTGATTTTTTTATGAGCAATGCGCCAGTGCCGTCACCGCCATCGCCTATCGGAAAACTGGTAGCAGCGAATTTTAGTTTGCTTCTGGCTAATCCATCAATAATATATTTTGCTGCATCCTCTGCCGCCAGCGCATTTTTAAAAGCATTTGGAGCAACAAGAATATGCATGACAGAATAAAATTAATGTGGCAGAAAAAAAGATAAAAGGCATACTGCACCAAATGCCACAAGCCCCATCCACAGAGTAACCAATGAATAAACTCTAAACATAGGGCGAAGCTCCAAAGAAGAAAATTTTGCTATCACCCAAAAGTACGCATCATTTGCATGTGAGATAATCATTGACCCGGCGCCCATGCTCAGCACGCAAAGCAAGCGGCCATTCTCTGAATTCAAATTCAATGCCGGCAGCAATGGTTGCACAAGAGATGCAGCAGTAATAATTGCAACAGTTGAGGAGCCTTGTGCTGTTTTTAAAAGAGATGTAATTAAAAAAGGGAACAGAATGCCCATGCTTGCAAGCGGCAATATTTTGCTGAAATGTTCACCAAAATGCATAGAAGTTAGTATAGCGCCAAATGCGCCGCCAGCGCCGATAATAACCAATATGCCGCCTGCTTTTTCCGCGCCTTCAGCCAATAATATGCTAATGGTTTTTATCTTCCTATCCTTCCAAATTAGCAAAGCCAGTAAAATGCCGAGGGAGAGAGCAATAATAGGTTCGCCAGAAGCATTGAGAATATTGAACAAAAAGCCGGATGAAGATTTTTTCCATGTTGCAAATGAACGCACAGCCATTAGCAACACTGGAATTACTATTGGCAAAAATGATTGGAAAGTAGAAGGCAAAGCAAACGTTGCAATTTTTTCAGATTCATCTTTTGGCAATTCAACTTTTATTTTTTTGCCAGCATAAACTGACCACAGATATCCAACAAATGAAGCAGGTATTGCAACCAAAATTCCGAGCGATAATAATTTTCCAAAATCAACATCAAGCAAGGCTGCTGCGGCAGATGCGCCAGGATGCGGCGGAATAAGGCAATGAACTGAGAGCAGGCCAGACGCAAGGGAAATACTTGTAACAAGAGGGGAGACGCCTGTTTGTTTTGAAATAGATTTATTCAAGCTGCTTAAAATAATATAGCCCGAATCACAAAAAACAGGCATGCCTACAATAAAGCCAATTATGTTCATGGATAGTGCAATATATTTTTTGCCCATCTTTTTAATGATGAAATCTGACATCACAGCTATACTGCCATTGCGCTCAAGCACGGCGCCAAGTGTAGTGCCAAGCACAATAATCATCCCAAGCGATTTCATGATATTGCCGAACCCATCTTTAATTGTAGTCACTACAGTTGCCAAACTCATTTGAGCGCTGAGGCCTACCAAAAAACAAGCTGCTATCAATGCAAAAAAAGCGGGAATCTTAAACCTGGCTGTTAAGATGATGATGAAGATAATGCCGGCAATCAGGCATGAAAATAAAAAAGCAAAAGAATTAGTCACGCCAATTTTCTCTTTAATGGCTCAATGTAAGAAAATATTAAATCGCTAAGTTGGTAAAGTGAAATATAATCAGTCATTAATATTTTACGTGTATACATTAGCGTTATAGCTGATACTTCTTGTTTTAACAATATAATTTTAAGAACAAAGCCCGCTAAGCATAGTGCGTTAGCGGGCTTTTCTAAATCTAAAATGCCTTTATAATTTAATGATGGTGGCTATGAGCCTGTCAGCTTCCGGCTGCTGAAAATTGGTAACCGCTTCATCGTTGCAATTTAAAACGTACCAGATGCCTTCTTTTCTTACGTCCACTCTTTTGATGGTGTAATCTTTGTATTTAGCCATGTCGCCGTTGGAGCCATTTTTCAAAGCAGTTAAGCCTTGTTGAAGATATTTCAGTTGCTCCATATCGCGAAAGCGAAACGTTGCCATAATCACATCATCTGTAACACGCTGATTCCTGAACAATAAAACATAGCTGGTATCCGACTCTTTTGTCACTCTTTGTAAAGTGATCGGCCATGTTCCCTGGCGCAATTCTACCAGGTTAATGGTGGCCGTATTTACAATTTTGAATTGTGCCGTTGCGGCAAAAGGTATGAACAAAGAAATCAACATCAGTTTTTTCATATCAATGCTGTTTTTTAAGGTGGACGAAAATTTGGGTTATCAAAACGTTTAATGCTCAAATAATTTCCGGTTTTATAAAACGGGTAAAAGCAAAATCTATTTCATTTTTATGCAGTCAAAAATGTTAAAAAAAACTAAATCATTCAACACAAAAAAATACCATTCCAACTTCATTATTTTAATTTGCTGAAAGCATTATTATTTTGCGATTATAATTTTCTTATTGTATTAATCAAACTGTCAGCTGTGGGTTGTTGAAAATTCGTGAGCCCCCATTGATATCTTAATATATACCATCTCCCTTCAGCTCTTGATTCAGCTCTTTTAATTGAATAGTCTTTAAATTCTGCAATGTCTCCGTTTGTTCCTTTTTTCAAAGTGCTAAGCGCTTTCTCAAAATATTTTAATTGCGCTAAATCTGAAAATGGAAGTGTGTCAAGTACAATGCCTGTCAGCACTTGCTGATCGCGGAATTGAAGAAAGTAGGCGAACTTTGATTTTTCAGTTATTTGCTCAAGGCTGATCGGCCATTCCCCCGAACGCGCCTCAACTAAAACAGTTGAGGAAAAACGCACAGAATTGAGACCAGCCTTTCCGGCAAATGGGATGAGTGCGAAACTAAGAATGAGCTTTTTCATTTGTTGATTGATTGCGCAATATAAACGCTGAAACTAGAAAATGCAATGTGAAAAAAGCTTAATAATAATGTTAAAATTTACATTCACACAAACTCGTGGTTATACTAAAATCAGATAGCATGATTACGAAGCTGTTTTATTTGGCAACCGGCGATGGAATTTCTATTGAGCATCGTTGTGTCACTCACTTGTACGGAAGCAATTCTATTCATCGCTATATTAACGGCGAAGCACAAATGAATTTTAATAGAATGTTTGTTATACGAAACGCATAAGCAGACGCTTGCGCCACAGTCTCGGCTCGTCAGAAAATAAAAAATTGATTAATGAAGCCATCATTAACCAAGAATCGCGTTCTGCAAATATTATTTGTCGTTGGATTGTCATGAGAAGATTATGGAGAGCTTATAATTCGCTCTTTGATCAAACAAAACAACTTCAGTTAGCTGATGGTTGGTTTTAAGAAAAAGTTAAGCAACTATTGCATGCAATTAACCATGGGTTAACCGGGGTTGGATATATGGGATTGTGCTGGATGATGTGCTGGTTAAAGATATTGATATGCAAGCTCTAGGTACTTCAGGCAATAGAAGACAAGAGCTAAAGCAGATCAAATAGCTAAACTGACTAAACTTGAATAGCAAACAAAACGAGAACAGGAAGAATTTTGAAATTGAGACTAAAGAAAAAGAATTGAAGTTTTCGATTGAAAAACAAAAAAATGATTGCATTAATGATGCAGATTGAAGCAAACGCGATCAAGAATTATCAGAAATATCATTAATCCATCACTGACTGACAAAATATTGAAATTTAAAAGCATCGAAGTGACAAAAGAAACTAGTGAAAATCGCCTAACACAAAAGTTGTTATTACAGATGGTAAATCAATGAATGGTAAATAATGTTGGCGAGAAATAGAATGTATTAGGTTTTCTGGCAAGTTTTGTATCAATCAAGAATTGTTTTGATTCTTGTGGTGGAGACTTGCTTTAGAATCAAAGAAAACTATTTATTCATCACTTCTTTTTTTCCGTGTGCTTTCTTTTCTTTTCGTAAATGGCTTTTGTAATGGTTGCTCCGCTGATAATCTGTTTTTGGTTTTTGATTTTCATAAGAGAATTCGTATGAGCTTCTTTCATGAGTTTCTTTATGTATGCTTTTGGAAAATCTTCTTTGCGCTTTACAAGAATGTATCTATATCTCCTACCTTTGCCCAATAAAATTTTATCAGGGTCTGAAAATTCTGAACCGTAAAAGAAACTAAAATGAATATTGTAGTTGCTTCGATAAACTCCGACACCGCAAAACATCTGTCCTAATTTATCAGTGGTGCTCCAGCCAAAAGCGACAGCATTATAACTGTCGTAAATCAGCTCGTTGGTTTTCGGATATAAATCCCAGACAAATTCTCTTAGCCACAATGCCGTTTCCTGAATGTCTGCGGGGAATGGGCTCAGAAATTTTAATAAGTTATCTGTTTGTTCTTTGCTCATCGGTTTTAAATTTGCGTTGTCGAAGCTACTTAGACCCTCGGGCGATTTTCGTGTTGACGATTGGATGAAGTGAAAAAACAATTTCTGATAACACTTTTTAACAATATCAAGCTGCTTCGAACTGCTTGGTTCTTTCTATAAACAAATCATGATACACTTGCACTCTCATCCAATATTCGGCGGGAATATCCAAAAGTTTTTGCAATTTAAGTGCTGTGGCTGCACTTACATGCCTTTTGCCATGTAGCAATTCGCTCAAATGTCCTGCCTTCATCCCTAATAACTCGGCAAATTCAGTTTTTTTAATATTTCTTGCTGCCAATTCCATCTGCAAAATTTCTCCGGGATGAAGCGTTACATCAGTAAAGATTTCTTTGCCACGAGAATTAACAACTTTGTAATTAGACATACTTAATATTTCGATTTGTATTTTGTTTGATAAGATGTGGCAGACTGAACTCCGATTATATATTATGCCTGCCACATCTCCAGCTTTATATTATTGATAATGATTTGTCAGGTCTTCTATTATCAATATGTCTGTTACCACAACAGAATCTTTCTCCACACTTAAAATCAGCTTGTAATGTAAATCTACTCTGACTGAATAATAACTTTTAAAATCACCCTTCAGAGCTTCAAAATTCAATCCTCTGAATTTTTTCAATTCTCTTAATGCTCTCGGAGTTCTGAAGCATTAAAACCGTCTTCTTGAATCTCAGGATAACATCCTGGTTGTATTTCGGCTTACCAGCGGGTTGCTTAGCTTCATATATTTTCTGAAGATAAGCGTTGTTGAACTTAATTATCATCTATTGATTTTGAAAATTAGACGATTGTTTATTTCTGCGATGTTAAAGAACTTTATTTACCAAAATCAGGGAATCTTTATTTTGATTTTTTTTCTATCGGTCAGTGTCTTCACCGACCGAAACTGAATCTAAACTCACTCGCCGCTAATAAACCGCTCAATAGAATTCCCTCCGTACAAGAGTGCGACGCAATGATGTTTAATAGAATTCATTAACTGGTTACATAAAAAACTAATTGCTAAAATCTAAATGCTATCAGCCTCATTGCTCACCGCTTTTGTAAACATATTTTCCCTACCTTCCATCACCAAACCAAAACTGCATGGCCAATTCATTGTTCAGGAAGAAATCATTATCAAAAATTATTGCGGATGCGGAAGCAGGACATGGAGATGCGCATGGCCAAAGCATGAACAAAGTGCTCGGTGTTCGGGACCTTACTTTTATGGGTGTTGCTGCGGTTATTGGCGCCGGTATTTTTTCAACCATCGGCACAGCGGCGTATCATGGTGGGCCGGGCGTTATTTTTTTATTTATGATAACGGCGGTAACATGTGGCTTCACGGCGCTTTGTTATGCTGAGTTTGCAAGCCGCGTGCCTGTGTCTGGCAGCGCATATACTTATTCCTACGTTACATTCGGCGAAATGATTGCCTGGATCATAGGCTGGGCGCTGATCCTGGAGTATGCAATCGGTAATGTAGTTGTCGCAATTTCCTGGAGCGCTTATTTCAACAACATCTTAAAAACGATTGGGATTAATTTGCCTGATTGGCTCACCATCGGTCATCAAACCGCGAAGATGGCTTATGAAGAAGCGATGAATGCAGGGCAATCTGTTGCGGGGTTGGTATATACAAATGCACCTGAAATTTTCGGTTTCAAATTTATTATCAATCTGCCTGCATTTATTATTGTCGGGCTCATTACAATGCTTGCATATGTTGGTATTAATGAAAGCCGCAAGAGCGCAAATTTTATGGTGGGACTTAAAATTATTGTTCTTGTTTTTATTGCGATTATAGGTTTTTGGCTAATTTTTTCAAGAGGGACAACGGGCAACTGGAAACCTTTTTTGCCGCAAGGAATGGGAGGTGTGCTACAAAGCGTATCATCTGTGTTCTTTGCCTATATTGGCTTTGATGCGATCTCAACAACTGCGGAAGAATGCAAGAACGCGCAAAGAGATTTGCCAAAAGGAATGATTTATTCATTGTTGATCTGCACTGTAATTTATATTGTCACAGCGCTGGTGATAACAGGTCTTGTAAACTACAAAGAATTTAATGGCGTAGCAGATCCTCTTGCTTATGTGTTCGATAAAATAAACATGCACAAAGTTGGGTTCATCATTTCAATCAGCGCAGTGGTTGCATCAACGAGCGTGCTTCTTGTTTTTCAGATCGGGCAACCGCGCATATGGATGAGCATGAGCCGCGATGGCCTGCTGCCAAAGCGTTTCAGCACATTGAGCCGTAAATTTCAAACACCTGGTTTTGCAACATTTATGACAGGAGTGCTTGTTGGCGTCCCTGTTTTGTTCGTAGATGATAAGTTGATGACAGACCTTACAAGCATAGGCACTTTGTTTGCATTTGTTCTTGTTTGCGGCGGTGTTCTCTATTTGCCGAAAATGGAAAAGCAAGCCGGCAAATTTCAGATCCCTTATATCAATGCAAAATTTATTCTCCCAATTTTAGTAGCGGGGTTTATTTTTCTTTTCAGAGCCAGGCTCAGCGACGCATGCAGCAATATTCACGCAGAAGGATATCAGGAAGTTTTGTTCCTCGTTTTTGTGATTGTTGCAATCATAATAGCTATATTGAGTTTTCTTCGAAATTATTCTCTTATCCCTGTTCTCGGCGCATTATGCTGTTTGTACCTGATGATTGAAATTCCCGCAAAAAGCTGGATGGTATTTTTTGGGTGGATGGCTTTTGGCCTGATGATCTATTTTTTGTATGGATATCGAAAAAGCAAACTGGCATCAGCCTGAATTTATTAAACTGATTGGCGTTTAATAATAATTTCGTAAACAATTTTCGCTATGCATTACTGCTAATTGATTTCCGGATAACAGATTCTTCTTTTTTGTATGTTCTCTATTCTTTCCGTTAGCTAAAAAAATACTACATATTGGTTATTGATTGGGATTTTTAGCGCTTCTACCTTTAACATGTTTTATAACTGTTTTCCTTCTTTGAAAACTTATCATTTCTATTTCACCCTATTTATTTTAAACTTATGAAATTTGCATTCCTTCAAAAATCAACATTACTGATTTTAGTTTCGATTGCTTTTCTTATTCCTTTTAGCTGCAAGAAAAGCTCATCCACTACAACTACCACCACAACAACCACAACTCACGGTACCGGGCTTACAGGTAAGGATGATCCATCAACAGTGCCGCAGGCAGTTAATATTGCAGCACTTACAGGCGCCTCTGCATCGCTGCCATCCAAAGTTGATTTAACGCCATATTGCCCGCCCGTTGGAGATCAGGGCCAGACCGAGACTTGCGTTGGCTGGGCGACCGGTTATTACGCTAAAACGGTTTCAGAGGCAATCGCCTTAAATTATAATTCAGGACAAACAAATTCTACAAACAATCAATTAAGTGCCAAAGATCTTTTTTTGGAAATACCCGACGCTGATAAAGGAGCCGATTGCCAGGCAGGAACTCAGATCACAAGTGCAATGGATCAGTTGGTTTCGAATGGCGTTGCAACTGTGGCAACTGTTCCGTGGGATCCGTCAATAACCAATTGTTCTCAAAATCAGCTTCAGACTTCGTGGAACACAGATGCAGCCAATCATAAAATTGCTTATTACAGAACAATCACTGCAACTGTCGACGGCATCAAACAGCAGTTGGCTGCAAATACTCCGGTGGTAATGGCAATTAAAGTGAGCAATGAATTTCAAAACTACAGTAGCGGTGTAATAACATCAGCAACTTTTCCCAATCCGGTGGGGCTTCATGCACAGTGCATTGTTGGTTATGATGACAGTCAAGGCCCTTCTGGTGCT
The DNA here is from genome assembly GCA_963718975.1 of uncultured Bacteroidota bacterium. Lineage (GTDB taxonomy): Bacteria > Bacteroidota > Bacteroidia > Chitinophagales > Chitinophagaceae > Puia. The sequence goes on from CAVRBD010000006.1 coordinate 62,532, forward strand.
TTTCATGTTGTTAATTCATGGGGAACAACATGGGGACAGCTTGGCGGTTATTATTGGATTGACTACAACACATTGGTGAATCAATATATTTCCAACGGCAATGTTTATTATATGGCATCATCAGGCACAACTACTACTGACACAATACCAACTACAACTACTTCCTCTGTTGATATTGCTGCATGGGTATTTTCTGATTATTCAACTATTGGTGATAATACTGATAACCCAACTAATGATCCTACCGCCAGAAAAATGTGGTTGAATATTTATAACGTTGGCCAGAGCGATGTAAGCCCATCGAGCAATTGGAGCTATTATTATATTTATTACAATGCTTTTAACGCAAATGATTACGGTATTATATTTCATGATGAGTTCAGTACAAGCATAGCTGCCAATACTTATTCGTGCGCGAATAATGATGCATGTATTTATAATCTTACAATTCCCGCAGGCTCAAATTTTGCGGAGGCAGCCTTTGGTGATCCTGAAATATACCGCAACTATTTTGTGCCAAGCAGTTTGAGCGGCTATTATTATTTAGTGCTTGTTGCTGACCCTCAAAATGTTTTAGGTGATGTGAACAGGCAGAACAATATTTTTTATACTACGGGACAGTTGCCTGCCACTTTTGCAAATGGAGTGATAACAAGCTACGATCCAAAATCAGGCGGCATACATGATTCAAACAAAAACCCGCTCGAAGTAAATACAGCAACTTTAAGAAAGTCAAAATACAATTCAGCAGTAAGCGAACTTAACAGAAATGCTTATACGCCACAGGAAATTTTATCTTTCGTTAAAACTAAATACCAAAGCGGTGAAATAAAAAGAAAAGCAAATGCAATGAAGGCTGACAAAAAACCAATGATGCCTCAATTTCATAAATAAAAAAATCGGTTACACATAGCTGTTAAACTAATGCAGTTTTGGTTCTCATTGCCCCTGTAATTTCTGCGGGGGCTTTTTTATTTAAGTTAATCACTAATGCGGGCAATGAGTATTTTTGCATTATGAAATTTCAAATCGGGGATACTGTGCTTCTGCTGCACTCAAACGAACAAGGTGAAGTAGTTGATATTATCAATAATAAAATGGTAATGGTAGATGTGCAGGGCGTCAGGTTTCCTGCATATATCGATCAGCTTGATTTTCCTTATTTCAAAAGATTTACCGACAAGAAAATTATTCCAAAACAGAAGAAATATGTTGATGAATTGCCAAAGGAGAAAAAAGAAAATACTGTAAAAACCCCCAACGGAGTCTGGCTTTCATTTTTGCCAATATCGGGAATGGATGAATTTGGTGATGACGTAGTTGAAACTTTAAAAATACATTTGATCAACAATTCGAATAACGGGCTAAAATTTTTCTATCGTATTTCATATTTGCGTGGTAAAGATTTTGAAATCGAAAATGAAATTTTTTCTTTTAAAGATTTCTATCTGCACGATATTCCTTTTGAGAATTTGAATGATAGCCCCGTTTTTGAATTCGAATTTTCCTTGATGTCTCCCAATAAAAAGAAAGCAGAATATTTTGAAACAAATTTAAAATTAAAGGCGAAACAAGTTTTTGCAAGGATTGAAGAAATCAGAAAAAAAGGAGAAGCTACATTTTCTTATAAGTTGTTTGATGAATTTCCGGAGAAAGTGGAAGAAGAAAAATTAGATATCCAAAATAAATTATCGCCTTACTATAAAATTTATGAAGCTTCCAAAGTCAGACAGAATCTGCCTCCGGCGCGTTCTGTAGTTGATTTGCACATTGAGAAACTGACTGACGAACATAACAGGATGAGCAATTTTGAAATGCTCACTCTTCAGTTGAAAGAGTTTGAAAAATATTATGAGCTTGCTGTAGCGCATCATCTTCCTTCCATTATTTTTATTCACGGGCTTGGCTCAGGAAAGCTGCGTGATGAACTGCATGAATTACTGCGGTTAAAAAAAGAAGTGAAAACTTTCGTGAATCAATATCATCCTTTGTATGGATATGGAGCAACTGAAGTATATCTGCAGTATTGAGTTAGCCCACCGAGAACCGCAGTGAAGGCGCAGAGGTTCGCAGAAAATTTTTAGTAACGAGTTTTTCTGCTGTTCTCTTATTGATTCATCTCCGCGGTTCTCTGTGGGCTAATTAATAGAGTCAAAAACAACACATAACTTCGCATCAACCACCAACCGAGCTATCGTTTCCTGCTAACAAGCGGGAGAAGGAAAGTCCGGACAGCAAAGAGCAATGCACCGGTTAATTGCCGGGTGGCGCTTAGGCGCCAACAGAAAGTGCCACAGAAAATAACTGTCCCGAGCAATCGAGATGAGGGTGAAAACGTGAGGTAAGAGCTCACGGCATTTATTGGCAACAATAATTGCGGGTAAACCTTGCATGCTGTAATGCCACATAGGCAAGCGTTTGAGGGCGGCTCGCCCGAGCTTGCGGGTAGGCAGCTACATCTCAACAGTAATGTTGAGGGCAGATAAATGATAGTTTAGAAACAGAATCCGGCTTATGAGTTGGTGGTTATTTTGTAAGTCTGAAGTGGGATTTTTGGGATTGGTCGGAAATTGCGAAAATCGGTTGTGCGTTCCCGTTAATTCTGTATATAAAGAATTTTAGCTCCTATCGCAGAGAGAATTTCTGTGGGGTCTCAATCAAACTCTGCGGTTCTCTGTGGAGTGAAAAAGTTATATTGATAATGAAAATTGCAGAGGAAGCTGGAGCTGAATAGAAGTCCCATCAGTACAAGAGTGCGACGCAACGATGTATAATAGAATTACTATCGCTGGTTACATAATAAAAACCTAAAATTTTTATTGCTGAAATGCCGATTTCATTTTTCCGAGCAAGTCGGTTTCAATCATTTTTTGAGCGACAAGAATCATGTTCTTGAAAGCTTTTGCCTGAGAGATGCCGTGGCCGATGATGACTGGTTTTGCAACGCCAAGTACTGGCGTTCCTCCGTAGTTTTCAAAATTAAAGCGGTCGAAATATTCGTGATGGATATTTTTTTGTTGAGTGATATCGTAGATTGATTCAGCAAGTTTCAGAATGACATTTCCAGTGAAGCCTTCGCAGACCATTACATCTGCTTTATCCAAAAGCACATCGCGGCCTTCGATATTGCCGATGAAATTTATCTTGCTGTTTTCTTTTAATAACGGATAAGCAGCCTGTGCAAGAATATTTCCTTTGCCTTCTTCTTCGCCAACATTCATCAGGCCGACTTTTGGATTATCAATGCCCAGAATATGCTGTGCATACAATGAGCCGAGAACTGCGAATTGATTCAGATTTTCCGGCTTGCAATCTGCATTCAACCCAACATCCAACAACATGCCTGTATTTCCATTTTCTTTTGGGATCATAGTTGCAATAGTAGGCCTTTGAATTCCTTCAATGGCTTTGATGCTGAACAGCGCGCCAACCATCATTGCTCCGGTATTTCCGGCGCTGATGAATGCATCTGTTTTTCCTGTTGCCAATAAATGAAAACCTACGGCTATGGATGACTGTTGTTTTTCTTTCAGTGCCTTAGTGGGATGTTCATTCATGCCGATTACCTGAGGTGCATGAATTACTTTAGCCTGTGAAGATGAGATATTATATTCCTGCAGCAATCCATTGAGCAGCGCTTCATCACCGGTTAAAAATAAAAATGCCGGAGATGTGGTTTCTGACAGATATAATTGCAAGCCTTTCACGGCTTCCCGCGGTGCAAAATCACCACCCATCATATCTAGGCCAATATTCATCTGCGGCAACTAATGGAGTTATAAGTGGTAAGTAAAAAGTGATAAGCAATTATTCACTATTCACTATTGACCATTCACAACATTAATTAATAGGAGATTTCTCTGCTACTACTTTTCCTTTGTAAATCAATTTTCCTTCGCTTACATGCGCACGGTGGCGAACATGTATTTCACCTGTTGTGCTGTCTTTGCTTAAAGTAACTTTCTCAGCTTTGTAGTGCGTCCTTCTTTTGGCGCTGCGCTGCTGCGAGTGGCGCCGTTTCGGATTTGGCATAACGCTTCAGTTTTATTTATCTAAATCTTTAAATTTTTCTAATCCTTTCCACAAAGTATTTTGTGGTTTGTTTGCTTTTACATCTAACTTTTTAAGCATTTCCAACACTTCTTTGTTGCAATACTGGGCCGCCCATTTCTTCTGGTTTGCACATTCTTTGGATTGGAATGCTGAGGTTGATAAATTCATAAACCCAATCAGAAATATGCAAATGGCTTTCGCCTTTTGAGATGTAGTAAACGTCAGGGTCTTCTTCCTGGTCGTTCATGATTTCAGGTTCTTCAACCAGTTTCACCAGCACTTTGAATTCATCCCAAAGGTCGATTGGCAACATATTGCCACAACGGTCGCAGGTAATTTCTATTTTGCCCCCCACTTCAAAAGAAAGCAACATAAAACCATTCTTTTTATCTAAAGAAAGCTTTACATAAGCATCGCAATTCCTGAAATCCTGCTGTTGGTATGCCTCAAAGAACTTATCAGTTATTTTATAATTAAACTCATGAATGCCGGGTTTTAGCCCCACGAATGGTATTTCAAAATCCCTTTTGCCCATGAGCGCTTTTTAAAGAGTTTGCAAAGGTAAGAAAAAAATTGGGATTTATGATGTGAGAAGTATGATTTATTCATATTCCCAACGAGTATATAGAATTTAAAGTTTTGAACCCTAAACACAGGTTGAAATCAAGCACATCTAACATCATACATCCGGACATCAGACATTTCTTATAATGGCCTTATCCAAATATTTCTATAGCTAATCGGTTCACTTTTATCACCATGTGCCTGCAATTTAATGGGGGATGCGCCATGTTTTTTGTAAAAAGGCTTACCGATATACATAGTTTGCCCTTTAAGCTCGTAATTATTTTGCACCAGCACGCCATTATGCAAAACAGTAACTCTTGCGGGGGTTTTAACCGTGCTATCATCATTAAAACGGGGCGCAGTCCATATTACATCATAGCTCTGCCATTCGCCTGGTTTTTTGCATGCGTTTGCCAAGGGTATGCTTTGTTTGTAAATGCTTCCAGCCTGCCCGTTCACGTACGTTGAATTATTATAATTATCAAGGACCTGAAGCTCATAACCGCCATCACCTGGGCCTGTAGAGGCGAGAAAAACGCCGCTGTTCCCGCGTGCCTGTCCCTCCCCTGTAATATTTGACGGTATGCGCCACTCGATATGCAATTGATAATCCATGAAAGACTGCTTCGTTTCAATATTGCCGGTGGTTTTATCTACAGTTATAATACCATCTGACACATTCCATTTTGCCGGTTGCGTGGTATCTTTTACTGAACGCCACATATCCAGATCCTTTCCCCCGAATAAAATAATTGCGTCAGAAGGCGCGTCACTGTTCGTTTTGCCAGGCGTGACAACTGGTGGCACCGGGCTGTATACTTCTGTCAATTTAGGGTCGCCTTGTTGTGCATGCACTGAGCTCGTGGAAACCAATGCAAAAACAAAAGCTAAAAAAGTTGTCTTTCTGAAATAGTGGCAAACAATCTGTGTCATGTTCATTACTTATTAAGGTGATATAATGAACGGTAATTTATGCAAAAAAAATAAATCAGGGATGCTAAAGTATAAAGCTATTTTTTTGATTTGTAGAATGAAGGCGCTTCAGCATAATGCCAAAAGGCAAAGCAGGTGAGCAATGATGATAATAAAAGCCCTACATAATAAAGAAAGAATTCATCGGGGTCGCTGGTTGTAGCAACATTCAGGTAGTTGAGAATATATATCATTGTTATTCCGCCGTAAGCAAATAAAAATGCGGCGTTTGCAAAAGCCATCACATTTTCAAATGGAGAATGCTCAATTTCCTTGATGTATTCTATAAGGGCGATCACGCTATATACCAATACTATCAGGGAACCTATACCAATTATTACGACATTTGAATTTTCATCAAGCCCGTTCCAGATTATCAACAATAGCTCGAACAGTATAAAACATAATACGGTATAAAAAATGCTTTTTCTTTTTGTATCTCTCGATGAAATAAAAAAAATAAAAAATACAAAGTGTATGCAAATAATATTTCTGATGAACATAAGCTGCGCCTGCAAATGATAGTTTTGGGAATTGCAGACCCAATTGTATTGATTCAGCAGCCCGGTAAGAAGCCAATAAATACCTATTAATGTATAAACGCGTTCATACTGCAATTTTTTCCAGATTACCAGAACGAAGGGGGCAAGGCAGAAAATAATAGCAATGTTAGTAACTGAGATATTCAATAAGTGGAACAGTCCGGATTTCACAAATAAAGGTTTACGACTATATATAAGCGATCAAAGCACCTTTTTATTATCAGTAAAACTACTTTAGTTTCTACCTTAATTACTAATGCAATAACCGCAATCGCTTAAAACGAAAAACAAGATAAAGCTATTTGTGCTCAATGTCAAGCAAGTTGAAAAAGATAATTTATCGGTCATGCATAACCGAAAATGACTTTTGCAAATGCTTGTAAGCCATTTGTTTTTAATTGCTGAAATGAAATATTGAACCAATAAAATTCAAGCCTATTTTTGCAGGAATAAGTAAAAAGGATTTTTAACGTCAACATTTGATTTCTCAGGAAACCATACAACAGATTTTAAGCCGGATAGATATCGTTGATATTGTCGGCGGCTTTGTGAAGCTTAAGAAACGGGGCACAAATTATCTTGGCCTTTGCCCGTTCCACAACGAAAAAAGCCCTTCATTCACGGTTTCCCCGGTTAAAGAAATTTATAAATGTTTTGGCTGCGGCCGCAGCGGAAATTCCATCAGTTTTTTGATGGAGCATGAAAAATATTCTTATGTTGAAACACTGCGATGGCTTGCGAATAAATATGGGGTTGAAATAGAAGAGACCGAAGCAAGCCCTGAAATGAAAATGCAACAACAAGTTGCAGAAAGCCTCTTTATCATTAATGGGTTTGCACAAAAATATTTTAGTGATGTTCTTTTCAACAATGAAGAAGGGCAAAATGTAGGGCTTGGTTATTTGAAGGAAAGGGGCTTTCGCGAAGACATCATCAAAAAATTTCAGTTAGGTTATTGTCTTGAGCAAAGAGATGTATTTTCAAAACTTGCTTTATCCAATCAATATAACCCTGAGTATTTGCAAAAGAGCGGGCTTTCGGTTATCAGGGATGAAAAACTTATCGACAATTATCGGGGAAGGATTATTTTTCCCGTGCAAAATCAAACAGGAAAAATAATTGGCTTTGGTGCACGAATTATTAAGAGCAACGACAGAGCGCCGAAATACATCAACACGCCTGAGAATGAAATTTATGTAAAAAGCAAAATTTTATACGGATCTTATTTTGCACGCCAGGCAATTGATAAAAGTGATGAATGTCTTTTAGTTGAAGGTTATACCGATGTCGTTTCGCTTCATCAGGCAGGCATTGAAAATGTGGTCGCCAGCGGCGGCACTTCGCTTACGCAAGATCAGCTTAGGCTGATAAAGAAATATACTAACAACCTCACTATTATTTATGATGGCGATTCTGCTGGCGTGAAAGCCGCGCTGCGCGGGCTTGATATGGCTTTGGAAGAAGGGTTGAATGTAAAGCTTGTTTTGATTCCTGATAAAGATGACCCGGACAGTTACGTAAATAAAATAGGCGCATCTGCATTTAAAGATTTTGTTGCTTCCTATAAAAAAGATTTTATTCTTTTTCAGCTTGAAGTTTCATTAAAAGAAGCAGGAAGCGATTCTGCAAGAAAAGCGGCCGTTGTGAACCAGGTTGCCGAGACGATTGCCAGGATGAATAAAGTGGAAGATTTCACCAAACAGCAAGATTATATTCAGCAATGCTCTCAGATATTGGGAATTGAAGAAGCAGGTTTGCATACGCTGGTAAATAAATTCATCCGTGAAAAAATCTCTAAAGAAGAATCCAGGTCGGCTCAAAAAATTGCAGATAAAAAAGATATTCAGCAGCCATCTGCAGAATCAACAGATTTGAGCGATGAAACTTTCAGCATTCTTTTTCAGGATGAACTGCAGGAACGTGCTTTGGTAAGAGTGCTGCTGACCTTCGGCTTCAAACAATGGGATGAACAAAAAACAATCGCAGATTATATTTTTGAAGATGAGGTGGATGAAGAAATGTTCAAGAACAAAAAAGTAGCAGAAGTTTTAAAAATTTATAAAAGCAAATATCAGGAAGGACAAAAATTATCAGTTTCTGATTTTGCATATTTCGAAGATCATGAAATTGTGAAGCTGGTAATTGAAGCTACCAATCATCCTTATGAGATCAGCCATCGATGGAATGACGAGGATCGTGCGCACACCGTGAACAGATCAATATGGGATTTCAAATATGAAGAATTCAAAAAAAGGGTTTTGTATAATGAGAATGCTTCCGGCGAAGTTTATTCTTTGAGTACAGATGAAAATTATAAACAAGAGGCAGACGGAGTTCTTATTTACCTGAAATTAAAAAAGATAAAAAGATTAATATTATTAAATGAAGAAGACCTCAAAAAACCTGCATCAACAATTGATGAAATAAAGCATTACCAGGAAGTTCACATGCACCTGAAACTAATGCAAATTGAGCTTGGCAAAAAAACAGGCACAATTGTTTACCCTTTTTGAAACTTGGGCAACTTTTCCATTACCTGATAAGCCTGCATCAAATGCCTTTCATTGTGCGCTACAATAAACCTTAAAGTGTCGCACAACCTGAACTTCAGATATTTTGAAAAATAAAATGGTATGGTGATCCTGTCGAGATTTTTTGTTGATGCATGTTGCAATATATCGTGCATCTCATCCTGCTGCTCCAGGAACTGATTTAGCACATCGATTGCATCAGGCGGCTTGCCTGCTATTTGGAGATTTTTTCTTGAGCTGATTTTATAAACGGACCCATCTGCCTTCGGCATTATTTTCTCATATACCCAATCACCAAACCAGCCACTTGTGCAATGCTCAATGTCTACGTCAGGCGCCTTCTGAATTTTTTTAAGGATAGCCTGATTATAAACTTTGTTGGTAATATTAATGTGGGTGTAAATTTGGCAAATGCTCCAGCATTGCGATGAAAACTTGTAGTTAAGCTGTTCATCACTGAGTTTGAAAAATGATCTCGTGTTGGACGTGATAATTTCTGTTCTGTCAATAAGCTCCGACAAAAAGGCCTGCTTGTCAAAAAGGCTCATAGGGATAGATTTCGGTTTTTATTATCAGCGCCAATCAAAGGAAGGGTTTGTGCCATTGTTGATGTTGATGCTATCAAAGATAAATGTAGTTGGACTAAAAAAAACATTTGGGCTAAAAATACCCAAAAACCTTTTGAATTCGAAAACAAGTAATGAGATATGACTATGAAATTTCCTACAAGTTTAAAATCAGCACAAATCCTGTTTTATATATGCAAATAATAATCTTTCAAAAGCTCTGCAAATTCAGAAGTGAAGCTTCCATGTTCATCAAGAACAGATAATTCATACACGTTTGGTTTCGATTTCTTATTACGTGAGAAATGCAGCACGCTCCTGAAATAATCGCGTGTTGGCGTCTGACGTATCAATAATTTTTCAATGAGATGAAAATTGTTTTGCGCTGATAGCTCTTCAAAATATCCAGTGCGGTGATAAGGTAATAAAATACCAAATGAACCTGATGTGCAAATATTTCTACTAATTATATCAACTAATTCTTCAAGCGTTAAAAAAGTGCTGTGCTTCGCAATATTTTTTTCGTTGATCGGCGATAATAAATCACCTTCAAAAAAAGGCGGGTTTGCAATTATGAAATCAAACTTATCAGGGAATGAAAGTGTGCGCACATCGCCCGGGAAAACCTTCATCCTCTCATGCCATGGGCTTCGGGAAATATTTTCTTTTGATTGTTTGCAGCTTCCCAAGTCAATTTCGGCACCAAAAATTTTTGATTTATTTTTTTGTGCCAGCATCAACATCAATAAACCTGTGCCACTGCCCACATCCAGCACTGTTGAATAAGATGGAATTTTTTCTGCAAACCAGGCGCCTAATATGCATGCGTCAGTGCAAACTTTCATTGAACATTGATCCTGATGAACAATGAATTGCTTAAACTGAAAATAAGTGTTTGGCATAGATAGAGCAAAGATAAGGCTGGTAGTTAAGAGCGGGAAGTTCTCGCTCACAACTGTAATTCCCGACTTCGAACTTTCTTACCCCCATTCTGCGCTGGCGCTGGCGCTGGCGCTTAATTTAGCAAAATCTTTAGCGAGATATTTATAATATGCGGTGATTGCGATCATCGCCGCATTATCAGTGCAGTATTCAAATTTCGGGATGAAGATATTCCATTTATAACGTTCACCCATATCTGAAAATTTTTTTCGCAGGCCGGAGTTTGCAGAAACGCCGCCGGCAATGCAAATATCTTTGATGCCTGTTTGTGCAGATGCCTTTTTTAGTTTGTTCAGTAAAATAGTAATGATCCTGTTTTGAATTGACGCACAAATATCATTGAGGTTTTCCTGAATAAAATCTGGGTTATCAGCTACATTTTTTTGCAGGAAATATAAAATCGCAGTTTTCAATCCGCTGAAACTAAAATCGAGATTAGGTATTTGCGGCTCCGGAAATAAAAAACGGTCAGGGTTTCCGGCTTGTGCATATTTATCAATCAACTGGGCTGCCGGGATAGGGCAGCCCCAACAATTTTGCAGATTTGTCGAAAGCCTCGCCTGCTGCATCATCCATTGTTTCCCCAATTACTCTCATATCTAATGGCGAATTACAAACAACAATTTGTGTGTGTCCACCGCTTACCGTTAAACATAAAAAAGGAAACGAAGGTTTTGAAGTGCCAATAAGATTTGCCAGCACATGCGCTTGCATATGATGAACTGCAATAAGCGGAACATTCAACGAAAATGCAAGTGATTTTGCAAATCCGCTTCCGACAAGAAGTGAACCAATTAACCCCGGCGATTGTGTAAATGCAACAGCATTTATGGATTGCAGGGCAATGTTTGCGGTTTTCAAAGCTGCATCAACAGTTGGAACAATATTTTGTATGTGCGCACGGGAAGCAAGCTCGGGAACTACGCCGCCATACTGTTCGTGTATTTTTTGAGTGGCGATGATATTAGATAATATCTCTCCATTTTTACAGACTGAAGCAGAAGTTTCATCGCATGATGATTCGATTGCGAGGATGATGATATGAGAATGAGATGTATTCATTTTCAGAAATGGATTTTGAATGTTGGGTGCGTGTTTCGGGGAAAGGGATTTAGATATTTATTTGAAGTTATGAATTGCAGCCTGAAGTCGATATCAGTACTGCTGTACAAGAGTGCGACGCAAGGATGCTGAACAGAAATCCTTGGCTGGTCACACATAAAAAATAATGCTCCTGATAATTGTTTCATTTTTACAAAGCTAATGCAACGCTTTACAAAAATAAACTGTCAGCCAAATGGAAATGGATGATATCAGATTGGTGAACCGATGCCTGAAAAAGGACAATGCTGCCCAGCATGAGCTTTATGCTCAATTTGCAGGGCAGATGCTTGCCGTTTGTTATCGCTACACCAAATCATTGCCGGATGCGGAAGATGTGCTGCAGGAAGGCTTTATCAAAGTTTTCAAAAATCTTCATCAATACAAAGGCTCCGGCGAGCTCGGTGGTTGGATCAGGCGGATTATGGTGAACACAGCGATCAATTATTTAAAGAGCCAAAGCCGCTATCAATACGATCTTTCTTATGCAGAAAGCAGCCTTCATCCTATTTCAGATTATAACCCGGAGCTAATGCTTAGTGCAAAAGAACTTGCAGAACTAATCCGGCAATTGCCGATAGGCTATCAAACAATATTTAATCTCTACGCAGTGGAAGGTTACACACATGTTGAGATTGGAAATATTCTTGGGATCAATGAAGGCACATCGCGTTCGCAATATTCAAGAGCGAGGGCTCTGTTGATTAGCTGGATTGAAAAAAACGCTATAGAAAATAAAACGGGCAAATATGCACGAAAATGAATTTGAAAAGCAGGTCCAAAAAAAGATGGAGGAACTTCAGTTTGCTCCCTCAGATGCTGTTTGGCAAAAAGTAGATAAAGAAATTAACAGGAAGGAAAACCGCCGCAGGACTTTGTTCTGGCTATTTTTCTTTTTTGGGCTTGGTGATTTTAGGAAGTGGATACTATTTTGTTGTAGATAATAAAAAAAGCAAAATTGCTTTCAATAATCAGCAAGCAAAAAGGCAAGATGAAGCAATCCAAAAAGAACAGTCTTTATCTGATGAAAGTAAAAATGAGCCTTTGTCGAAAAAAGAAAAAGATGTTGTTATAAAAAATAACCTCTCAAAAAAAAATGTTGACGACAATCTAAAATCAGGAACTGAAAGAAATGTAAAAGACAACGTTGAGAAATTGGCTGAATTGAATAATAAGAATGTTGAAGAAAACAGAACAGCGAAAATCTCTTTGGCATTAAAAACAAAGAAAGAAAAATCGTTCAGCAATAAACAAAAGCTTTTTAACAACACTGAAAAGGAATTCGCTCGCAATAACAATCCTGAGAAAAGCAAAAGTGAAATTATAATTAGCAATAAAGAAATTCATAATAACATCTCAGAAACAAATGAAAAAAAGACTGTCGATGATTCTGCCTTGAATAAAACTGCAAATGCTGTTATTGATAATAAGAAAAAAGATCCTGAAGATAAGACCAGCCAAACCGACTCCGCAGCAACTAAGAAAATTGTAAAAGCAGATGCGAAGCAAAAAAAATCTTCAGCATGGAAAATAGGCTTTGTAGTTGAACCTGGAGTTTCAAGTATTCATCAAAGTTTGTTTAAAACCAGCAATATTAATGCGTACTCCTCGCCAACGAATTTGCCTAATACCCCACCAACCGCAACCTATTACCAGCCTTCTGAAATAAAATCGGGCTTCTCATTTGCTGCAGGTTTGTCAATAAACAAAATACTTTCCAAACGAATAATGTTTTCAACCGGCATCAACTATCATTATTATTCTTCCAAAATTTTCACTGGCAATTATGTTGACAGCTCAACATATTTATATTCTCCGTCGGGGGTTTCATTTCCTGCTAATTCATATTATAAAAGCGGAAGCACAAATGCATACATCAATCATTACCATTTTATTGAGCTTCCGGTAACGTTTAATTTTGAATTAAATAAAAACGTGAAATTCCCTTTGCTTTTTGAAGCCGGATTTTCGGCTTTGTATCTCTTAAATAGCAACGCACTTAATTTCGATTCATATAAAGGAGCGTATTATAAAGACAATGGGCAGTTTAATAAAATGCAATTCAATGCCGCATCCGCATGTATGATTGGTTTTCAGGTTGGCAAAAATCAATTGCAGGTTGGGCCTCAATTGCAATACGGGTTAACAGGATTGCTTAAAAAGAGCGAAAATAATTCGGAGCATCTTTTTGTCGCCGGATTAAAAATTTCTTTTACCCTCAATAAAAAATAAATTCTTCATGCAACGTTTTGTTTTGCCTGGAAGTCAACTCGCAAAACTAATAGTATGCAAAAAATAATTTCCCGGGTTTGCAAAACATTTTTTTTATCCGTTGCAATCCTGATGTCAGGCTGCATGAAAGATAAGATCACTCACACTTATCAGATTGTGACACCGGTTTATGAAGTGCTTTCAAAATTCCGGGAGCAGGTGAAAAGCGGTTCTGCAACAAATATCGTAAGCCTCGGAAAAATCGCTATTACCGGGAATTATATTTTTTTGTCAGAACCATTCAAAGGCATTCATGTGATTGATAATAGCAACCCTTCGCAGCCTAAAAATGTTTCCTTTATTAATGTTCCCGGAAATGAGGATATGGCTATTGTTGGCAACACATTATATGCCGATGCGTATTCAGACCTTGTTGCATTTGATATTAGTGATCCTGTAAACGCTATTGCAAAAAACTTTGCTGCAAATGTTTTCCCCGATCATTCCATTTATGCTACAAATTATTATACGGATCCCGATTCCATAAATGTGGTTATTGATTGGATAATAAAAGACACTACAGTTGATTATGTGCCAAGTTCAGGACAATTTAATCATCCTACATCTTATCCTGCAAGTTGCGCAAATTGCGCCACTATAGCAACTAACATGCCTTCGTCAAACCAAAGCCAGGCAGGTGTTAGCGGCTCTTTGTCGAGGTTTGCAGTGCTCAATAACTTTTTATATACTGTTTCAAATATGCAGCTTACCTCATTCGATATAAGCAATGCTTTCGCCCCGGTTTTCAAAAGTAATTTTAATGTTGATTGGCATGTTGAAACGATTTATCCTTTCAAAGGAAAATTATTTGTTGGCACAAACAACGGTGTTTATATGTACGATGCTCAGGCATCGCCTTCAAACCCTGCGCCGCTTGGTGAGTTTACGCATGTGCGTGGCTGTGACCCCGTGGTTGCCGATGATAATTATGCGTATGTCACAATTAATGATTCAAGTGCATGCCTTGGATTTAATAATGAACTGCAGATTGTCAATATTGATGAACTTGGCAATTCATTTTTGGTGCAATCTTATCAGCTCACGCATCCCATTGGCCTTTCAAAAGATGGCAATAATTTATTTGTATGCGATGGAAACGATGGACTGAAAATTTATAACGCTGCGGATGTGAGCAATCTTCAACTGATAAAACAATTAAAAGGCGGCGAAGCAATGGATGTGATTGCTGAAAACGGCTTGGCTGTTGTTGTTGCAAGCGATGGCATATATCAATACGATTATTCTGATTTGAGCAATATTTATTTAGTCAGCAAATTTTAAATACAGGAATATGGTACAAAGAAAATTTGTAATGATTGGTCTATTGGCAATCTTTTCGATTACTTGTTCAGCACAGCAAAAAACAGCAGGCAATTTTTTAAAATTCCATTCTTTTAATAGCGTTGGATTAATTGAAGGGCAAGCCGGCTCAGCATTTCAGCCTCAAACAATAAATGGGGTTCAATATAAATCGTGGTTTGGCGGAGTAGGCGTTGGGCTTGATTATTACAGGCTGCGGTCAATACCCTTGTTTGCAGATATCAGAAAAGAATTTGGGAAAAACGGAAATCATTTTTTTATATATGCAGATGCCGGCACAAATTTTTATTGGGAAAGAGATAAAGACGTAAAGCAATTTCCAGCTAATGATAAGGTCAAAAACGGCTTTTATGGTGAAGCAGGATTAGGATATAAATTTAGATTGAATTCAAAAATTGCATTGTTCATTAGCGGAGGATATAGTTACAAGAAACTTACTGAAACGGGAAATAATTATAGTCTAAACTATATCACAAATCCTGTAGGATTTCCTGTAGATGATAATCCTTCACCAGAAAAAATCAACTATAATTTAAATCGACTCGTTCTTAAAGCAGGCATCGTGTTTTAACTGCCTCAACAAATCTTGCTTTCTTTTAATGCCATTATATTTTGTTGTTTACAATAGAAGGCTTTGAAATATTTTTCAAAGCCTTCTGTTTATAATTATTCCAACCGTAGTAAAATTTATTTCTTTCACAGTTTTCGGGAATCTTCTTTTGAAACCTCCGATTTTGCTATACTGCAACAATCAAAAGCTGCTTCTACTGATTTTTTATAAATTCTGAGCGTTCTTCTATATCCATCAACGAATTAAATCTATCCAGGAATTTGATAAATTCGTTATTTTTTTTAATTTTAGCGCGAACCTTAAGTATCTTCATATGACCATTAAGCCATTATTAGTCTTTGCACTATCATTTATTTTTATTTTTAAAAGCCCCGTTTTTTCACAGGAAAAATCAAAAGCCAAGTTTGGAAAAATTTCAGTTGCTGATTTTGATCTTTCCCAAAGCCAATACGACTCTGGCGCCGCAGCAGTAGTAATTGCCGACATCGGCGAATCGGAATTTGGTTCCAATAATAAAAGCGGGTTCGCCATCATTTTCACACATTTCAAAAGAACGAAAATAATCAATAAGAACGGCATCGATGCTGCAACGGTTGAAATACCATTGTATACAAGTGGCAGTGCCGAAGAAAAATTGGAAAGCATTAAAGCCGTTACTTATAACATTGAGAACGGTAAGGTGGTAGAAACAAAGCTGGATGAGAAATCAATATTCACCGAGAGGTCAAACAAAAATCTAATCATTAAGAAATTTACTTTTCCTGCCGTTAAAGAAGGTTCTATCATTGAATTTTCTTACAAACAATCTTCAGATTTTTTATTCAATCTTCAGCCCTGGGTTTTTCAAGGAGAGTACCCGGAGCTTTGGAGCGAATATGAAGTGATGATTCCCGAATATTTTGATTATGTAACACTCGCGCAGGGCTATCAGAAGTTTGACAAGACAAGCTATATGCTGAATCAGCATTATCAAATAAACATCAACAGGGGAGCAGAAAGAAGCAAGATAGTGCCTCTTGATGCAAATGCTACGGACTCGCGGTTTGTTATGAAAAACATCCCTTCATTAAAAGAAGAAAAATTTACAACAACACTCGCAAATCACATATCAAAAATTGAATTTCAGCTTTCTTCTATTAAATATCCAAATGCCGCTTTAACAAACATTATGGGCAATTGGCAACAGCTGAACGAAAAATTAATGCTGAACGAAGAATTTGGGGCAGATGTTAACAGTTACAATGGCTGGCTCAGTGATGATATCAAAAACATAGTCAATGGCGAAAAAGACAAGCTTATGGAAGCAAAAAAAATTTTTGCTTTCGTTCGTGATAATTTTTCATGCACTAGCCACTCGGGGTTATATATGGCGAATAACCTGAGAACGGTTTTTAAAAATAAATCAGGCAGCGAAGCTGAAATTAATTTATTGCTTACAGCTATGTTGGGTCATGAAGATATTACTGCCACGCCCGTTATACTTAGCACACGTTCTCATGGAAAGACTGACGAATTTTATCCATTGATAAACCGGTTCAATTATGTTGTTTGTGCCGCAAATATTAATAACTCTTATTACTTTCTCGATGCAAGCCAGCCTGTTATTGGTTTCGGTTATCTGCCAGAGTATTGTTACAACGGCCACGCAAGGATGCTTGCTAAAGAAGCAGCACAGCCTATTTACTTTGAGCCTGATTCGATAAAAGAGGAGAAACTGACATCTGTGTTTATAGTGAACAATGAAAAACAAAAAGGAGCGCTGGATGGAAGTTTTAGATCTGATTTAGGCTATGTTGAATCTTATAAGCTAAGAGAAAAACTCAGGAAAAAAAATGAAAGAGATTTTTTTAAAGATATCAAATATCCGTTTGCTTCTGGAGCAGAAATTGAAAATGGCGGCATCGATTCATTGAAGCAACTTGATTATCCTGTTACTGTGCATTACGATTTTTCTTTGAAAAATATTTTTACTGAAGACATTGTTTATTTCAGCCCCATGCTGTCAGAAGCATATAATGAAAACCCATTTAAATCGGCCGAAAGAAGATATCCGGTAGAAATGCCCTATACAAGCGATCAGGTTTATGTATTTAATATGGATATACCTACAGGGTATGTTGTGGACGAACTTCCGAAGTCGATAAAAGTTTCATTAAATGATACGGATGGCTTTTTTGAATATATTTTTCAGGCAGATAACAATAACCTGCAATTGCGGTCAAGGATCAAATTGAACAGAGCAAACTTCTCTTCACAAGATTATAATTCCCTGCGAGATTTTTTTAGCCTTATCGTTAAGAAACAAAGTGAGCAGATTGTATTCAAAAAGAAAAAATAGCCTATGAATAAAAAAAAGTTCATGCCACAAAATCCTTTAAAACAAAAGCAGGTAATTTTTTTTGCATTTTTATTTTTGATTGGAAATGGAAATGTCTTTTCTCAGAATAGCGCCCTCTAAACTTTGGGAAAATTTCGAAAGAAGATTTTAATCTTCCCAAATCTAATGTAATCGACAGCAATGGAAGTGCAGTAATAATTGCTGATACAGGCTCGGCAAGCTTTATAGGCAACAGGCAAAACAATTGGCTTTCGTATGTCTACAAAAAATACATCCGGATCAAAATAATCAATAAAGGAGCGTTTGATCTTGCAACAGTAAAGATCCA
Organism: uncultured Bacteroidota bacterium; assembly: GCA_963718975.1. Lineage (GTDB taxonomy): Bacteria > Bacteroidota > Bacteroidia > Chitinophagales > Chitinophagaceae > Puia. The sequence goes on from CAVRBD010000006.1 coordinate 80,634, forward strand.
TTTGTGGGGCTATGGAAAAAGGCAAGATCAGGTTAGCGATTTGAAAGCTAAAACATATAATTTAGAAGGTGAGCAAGTGGTGCAATCGCAACTGGATACCAATGATATTTTCAGGGATAGCATTTCTAAAGCAAACATCAATATTAAGTTTACTCTGCCGGCAATAAAGGAAGGAAGCATCATTGAATATTCATACACCATAACTTCCCATTATCTTGGCAACCTTCCTGCTTGGCACTTTCAGTATTTTAATTATCCTTGTTTGTACAGCCAGTTTGAAGTTGCGATTCCTGAGATGCTTGGCTATGTTACTTTCTATCACGGTATCGATTCTTTTAGCGTGAATAGTTCTGATAAGAGCAAAGAACGCTATAGAATGGCAACATTGGATGTCACTGCAAACGTTAAAAAGCATTTGTGGGTCATGAAAAATATTGCTGCATTCAAAAACGAAAATTACCTCTACAATCCTGATGAATATGTTGACAAGATTGAATTTCAGCTTGCGCAATATTATGACGGCAGAGATGTTACCAATTTTGCAAATAATTGGAGCGCAGTTAATCATGAGCTGATTGAAAGGGACGATTTTATCGGAGCTATTGATCCTGATAAAACATCTTATTTGATGAAGACAATCGAGAAAATAACTGCAAAGGATGACAATCTTCTTCAGGCAGCAAAAAGCATATATACTTATATAAGAGATAATTTCTTAACTGAAGAAGAAGACGATATTTATACTTATGACGACATGTTCACAATCAATAAAAAAAAGAAAGGAACTGTTGCAGAAATAAATTTATTGTTAACTGACATGCTACGCCAAAAAGGTATTAATGCCAGCCCGGTGATTTTGAGCACTCGGGGATATGCGGTCAATTCACCCAGTTATCCTGAAATAAAAAAATTTAATTACGTAGTATGCATGGTAAAAATTTTCGGTGATACCATATATCTTGACGCAAGCCAGCCGGGCATAAAATTCGGAAGACTATATTTGAACTGCTATAATGGCCATGCAAGGATAGTTGGCGACAAAGACAGTGGTTCTGTATATTTTAATCCCGGGTCAATAAAAGAACAAGTATCAACAACTGTTTTCATTGTTAATGATGAGCAAGGTAAGTTAAGTGGTTCATACCAAAAAAGTAATGGATATTTTTCTTCAGACGAAATCCGGGCATATATAAAAACAGCAGGCAGGAAAAAATTTTTTGAAGAACTGAAAACAGACATGCAATCCGATATAGTTATTAGTAACGAGGCAATCGATTCTTTAGAAAATATAAATTACCCTGTTAAAGTGAGCTGTGATGTGATAATTCCACATGATTCAACATCTGATATAATATACTTTGATCCGTTTCTCGATCAGGGTTACTCTCATAATCCTTTTACGCCACAAAACAGGAAGTATCCGGTTGAGATGCCTTACCCGCTTGATGAATTATATGTGCTTAATATGGAAATCCCCAATGGTTATATTATTGATGAACTGCCCAAATCTGTAAAAGCTGCCTATAATCAGAATGAAGGTTTTTATGAATATATCATTCAAAAATCTGAATCTAATATTCAGCTAAGGGCACACATTAAATTAAACAAGGCAACGTTTGCTCCTGATGAATACAATACATTAAGGGATTTCTTTTCTTACATCATAAAAAAGCAAAGCGAGCAGATTGTTTTCAAAAAGAAAAAATGATTGCATGAAGAATAAAGCAAGATTTGAAAGGCGCGAAAAATACTGCGTTAAACATTTATTTACTTTTATATTGTTTATTATCATAACGCCAATGGTTACCTTTTGCCAGGAAAAGGGACTGATTACTTTTGGCAAAGTTTCACCGGCTGATTTTAACCTGCCACCATCAAAAGTTATAGATAGCAACACCGACGCGGTAATTATTGCTGATGTCGGCAACACAGATTTTATAGGAAATAAAAATGGATGGGTGTCGTATATATTTAAAAGAAAAAAGAGAATAAAAATTATTAATAAGCAAGCATTCAATTTAGCTACGATTAAGCTGATGCTTTATAAGGATGAGAATGTTGAAGAAGTGCTTAGCAATGTGCAGGCATCGTCTTACAATCTTTTAAATGGTGAAGTTGTAGAATCAAAGCTAGAAAAGAAAGATATTTTTGAAGACAGGTATGACAAAAAACGTATGCAGAAAAAATTCACTTTGCCTGCTGTCAAAGAAGGAACGATCATCGAATATTCTTATACCATCACTTCAGATTATGTACTTGTTATCCCTCAATGGCAATTTCAGGATTTTCATCACCCTTGTTTATGGAGCCAATATGAAATAACAGTCCCCGAGTCTTTTAGTCTATGTATCATTGAGACAAGGCCTTCATCCTTTTTTTATTGACAAGTCGAGCGAAGGACATCAAACATATAATGTAAAAGAACAACAGGAAGGAGGGCTTGGAAGCATAAATCATGATTTGTTGGTAAGTGCAAATACTTACAAACGCATGTGGGTAATGAAAGATGTTCCGGGATTAAGTGCTGAAAATTATATTTCCACGCCTTATAATTATGTAGATAAAATAGAATTCCAGCTCTCGAAAACTTATAATGGCGAATCCACAAGGGATGTAAAAAACAATTGGGCAAAAGCAAATGAGGAATTATTAGCTGCTGATTATTTTGGTGAGCAGCTTACATCAGAAAACGCCGAATTTTCAGACCAAATAAATAAAATTGTAGGTGATGAAAACGACAGGCTAGCAAAAGCAAAAAAAATATATTATTATATCCAGAACAATTTCACATGCACTAACTTTTACGACAAATACATCAATACTTCTTTGAACAGTGTTTTCAAAAACAAAAATGGGAACGTTGGTGAAATAAATCTTTTGCTTGCCGTTTTCTTAAGGAATGCGCAGATACATGCAGACCCTGTTTTGCTAAGCACCACTGAATTCGGCATTAACTCTCCATACTATCCAGTTATGGACAGGCTTAATTATGTGATCTGCAGGATTGTTATAGGCGGCGCCGTTTATTATTTAGATGCAGCGAGGCCAATGCTTGGTTTTGGCAGGCTTGCAGAAAACTGTTACAATGGCCATGCGCGCATCATCTGTAAGTCAGATTCGGGATCGGTTTATTTCAGGGCAGATTCTATTAAAGATTCAAAATTTACTTCAGTGTTTATTGTGAACGATGAAAAAAATAACGGCGAGATGAAAGGGACTTTTGAATCTTCCCCCGGCTATTTCGAATCAACGTCTATTCGTGAAAAAGGGACAAAAGAATTTTTTAAGAATTTTCAGCCTCATATCGGCGATGATATCAAGATAGATAGCCAGGCGATTGATTTGCTGCAGGAATATGAGCAGGGGGTGAAAATACATTATGACTTCAGCTACAAAAATGATATCGGTCAGGATGTTATTTATTTCTCACCTATTATCAACGGAGGGTATAAAGAAAATCCATTTAAAGCTGCTGAGAGAAAATATCCTGTTGAAATGAGTTATCCTGTCGATGAAACTTATATTCTTAATTCCGAGATACCCAATGGCTATGTGGTAGATGAGCTTCCAAAATCTGTGAAAGTGAGCTACAATGGCGATCAGGGCTTTTTCGAATATTTAATACAAAAAAGCGAAAGCGATGTTCAGCTTAGATTTCGAATAAAATTGAACAAAGCAACATTTTCGCCCGAAGATTATAATTCTTTGCGCGAATTTTTTGGGTATGTTGTAAAAAAACAAAGCGAGCAGATTGTATTCAAAAAGAAAAAATAAATCTATGAGAAAAATATTGTCAGTATTGATATTTTCTATCCCTGCTGTATTATCTGCGCAGGATTTCAACGTTTCGCTGATACCAGACTCGCTGAAGAAAAATGCAAATGTGGTAACGCGCTATGAGGAAAGAATTTTTGAAATAAAATCTCCGGGCAAAGCAATAGAGCACGAGCGCCATGTCTATACAATATTAAATGAGTCAGGAGATTATTTAGGAAGATATAAAACATTCTACGGTGCTTTTACAAGCATTAATAGCATGTCCGGGTATCTTTATGATGCTTCAGGAAAACAGTTGAAGCATATTAAGCTAAAGGATATGTCTGATTTTAGTGTTAATGATGGGTTTAGCCTAATGAATAGCGAAAGGTATAAAGAATATGATTTTTATAATAAAACATATCCATACACGGTAGATTATCAGGAAGAAGATGAAATAAATGGCATGCTTAATATAGGAGATTGGGTGCCTCAGGGAATTAACAAAGCGTCAGTGCAGCACACTAAATATGTTGTGATTGCCCCCAAAGATTATCAGTTAAGATATAAACCTGTTAACTGTTCCATTCAGCCAGTTATTAAAGAAGAGCAAGGGAAGAAAATATATACATGGGAAATGGAAAACCTTACTGCTAAAAGCGGAGAAGCATTAGCTCCATCATGGGATCAGTTAGTGCCTTATGTTATGATTGCTCCATCTGATTTTGCAGCGCAGGGTTATAGCGGGAATATGAGCACATGGGAAAACTATGGCAAATTTATTTATCAGTTAGTGAAGGGCAGAGATGTTTTACCGGATGATATCAAAAAGAAAGTTCACGAGCTTACTGATAATTTGAAAGACAAGAAAGAAAAAATTTATGTTTTATATAATTTTCTTCAGCAAAATACACGCTATATAAGCATACAGCTTGGCATTGGCGGCTGGCAGCCATTTGATGCAACTTATGTTGCCACGAAACGCTATGGCGATTGTAAGGCGCTCTCAAATTATATGATAGCATTATTGAAAGAGGCGGGGATCACTGCAAAATATGTTGAAATAGAAGCCGGCGAAAACCCATCTGACTTAGTTGAAGACTTCTCTTGCTCTCAATTCAATCATGCCACATGCTGTATACCGATGGGCAAGGATAGTATCTGGCTGGAATGTACCAGTCAAACAAAATCGCCCGGCTACGCAGGTGGATTTACCGGAAATAGAAAAGCAATTTTAATTGATGAAACTGGCGGGCATGTTGTAAAAACTCCATCCTATTTTGCAGCAGACAATCTGCAATTGCGGAAAATAAATGCTACGATTAATGAAGAAGGAAATTTATCTACTTCGGTTTACACTCAATATAAGGCCGAACGCCAGGACGAGCTGGAAATGAATATAAATGGATTATCAAAAGATAAGATGATGGAGTATCTAAAATCTGAAATCAGCCTTCCAACTTATGATGTTGTAAAATTCGATTATAAAGAAGAAAAAAATATTATCCCAAGTGTCTATGAAACGCTTGTGCTCACGGCTTCAAATTATGCACAAGTAAGTGGCAGGCGTTTGTTTATAGTACCCAATATTTTAACCCGATCTGATGATAAACTAAAAACAGAAGAATCGAGGAAATATGATGTTGTCATTAAAGACGAGTACAGAGAAATTGATAGCGTTGAGATTAATATCCCTGCTGGATTTCAGGCAGAAGCAATGCCAAAAGATGTGAAGATCGAGAATAAATTTGGCAAATATTCTTCTTATGTAAAGCTGATGCCTGACAAAATCTTATACTATCGCACCAGGGAACAATACAGAGGAAAATTTCTTCCTTCAGATTATACGCTGATCGCAAAATTCTACGAAGATGTCTATAAAGCAGACCGTTCAAAAATTGTTCTGGTAAAAAAAGAATAAGGCAGTAATCTTCAAATTATAATGTCATTATTCACAATTGACCATTCACCATCTCATCCCTGATACTCCAAATGTATCCTGTGAAAAAAACGGTGTATTGCCGGAGCCAATATAAAACCAATGTTGGTGATAAAAACAACTCCGCTAAAAAGTGCGTAAAAAGAAGAAAACCATTTTCCGCTCACAGTGTTGATTTCTACAACAGGCCCCATGCCGCTCAATATCATCGAAGCATTGTGCAGTGAATCGAGCCAGCCAATATTTGCGAAATAATGATATCCGAAAATCCCAATGAATAGGCATAAAAAAATAATAGCTATTCCCCAGGCAAGATTTTTCATCATCCGTTTATAATAAACACTTCTAGGTGCCAGCGGCTGTCGTTTATGTTCGTACATGATACTTTTTTGATGCGATAAAAATACCAAGCTTTTTTCATTGAAGTATATGTTGCAGTTAGAAATAGTTTTATAAATTGCCTGATGCTCAAACTTGCCGCTTGAAATATTTATTAGGTTTTGATATCGGTTCCTCATCTGTAAAAGCAGCGTTAATCGAATCAAGCTCTGGAAAGCTTGCTGCTGCTGCATTTGCTCCAGCCGCTGAAATGGAAATTATTTCTGTGAAGCCGGGTTTTGCTGAGCAGCATCCTGAAAAGTGGTGGGCGGAATTAGTGAATGCAACAAATAAGCTAAAACAAAAAATAGCTTATAAGCCCGATGAAATAATTGCGATTGGCATTTCTTACCAAATGCACGGGTTGGTTTGTGTCGATAAAAGCCTGCAGCCACTTCGCCCTTCAATCATTTGGTGCGACAGCCGCGCTGTAGATTTCGGTAACCTGGCTTTCAAAGATTTAGGCGAAGAATTTTGTTTAAAGAATTTTCTGAATTCTCCCGGAAATTTCACAGCATCAAAACTAAAATGGGTGAAAGAAAATGAGCCGGAGATTTATTCAAAGATTTATAAGATTATGTTGCCCGGAGATTACATCGCATTAAAATTAACAGGCAATGCAGCTACAACCATCTCCGGATTATCTGAAGGCATTTTTTGGAATTATAAATCCAATTCCATTGCAAAAGAATTATTGGATTATTATAAGATAGATAAAAATCTTTTATCACCAATTGTTCCAACGTTTGGCGAGCAGGGTAGAACAAATAAAGAAGCATCAAGAATTTTAGGTATCACTGAAGGAACGCCCGTTTCTTATCGCGCAGGTGATCAGCCAAACAATGCATATTCCCTTAATGTGCTGCAGCCGGGCGAAATTGCTGCAACAGCCGGAACTTCAGGAGTTGTATATGGCGTTACTGATAAAGCCGAATATGACCTTCAATCCAGGGTGAATGCATTTGTTCATGTAAGCAATACGGATAGGGATAAACGTTACGGGATATTGCTTTGCGTAAATGGCACTGGAATTTTGAACAGCTGGCTGCGAAAAAATTTTCTTGCTGATCTGTCGTATGAACAGATGAACGATGAAGCTGCTAAAATCCCTATTGGTGCTGAAGGCTTGCAATTCTTCCCATTTGGTAATGGAGCAGAAAGAGTTCTTGCAAATAAAAATATCACTGCAAATTTGAAAGGCTTGCAATTCAACACGCACAACCGTGCCCATGTTGCACGCGCAGCACAGGAGGGTATTGTGTTTGCATTAAATTATGGAATGGAAATAATGAGGGAGATGGGAATGGAATTGAAAAACATTCGTGCAGGTTATGCAAACATGTTTTTAAGCGAAGTGTTCGCCCAAACCTTTTCAAACGTTTCAAATTGCGTAGTTGAATTATACAACACCGACGGAGCCGCCGGTGCAGCAAGAGCAGCAGGTGTTGGCGCAGGCTATTATAAAAATTTTGCTGAAAGTTTCAAAGGCATGGAAGTGATAAAAAGAATTGAACCGGAAACAAAATTTCACCAGCACACAGAAGACGTTTATCAGAAGTGGAAATCAGAATTATTATCTCTTATCAAATAAAATCAAATCATATGAGCATTGTTACAGGCAGCAAAGAATATTTTAAAGGCATCGGCGAAATTAAATTTGAAGGAATAGGATCTGACAATCCGCTTGCCTACAAATGGTATGATGAAACTAAAATTGTTGCAGGCAAATCTTTAAAAGAACATCTTCGCTTTGCTGTTTGTTACTGGCATACATTCTGCAACACAGGCGGTGATCCTTTCGGCCCGGGAACAAAAATTTTTGAATGGAACCAATCTGCAGATTCAGTGCAACGTGCAAAAGATAAGATGGACGCGGCTTTTGAGTTTATTACAAAACTGGGCGTTCCTTATTACTGTTTTCATGATGTTGATTTGGTTGATGAAGGGAATTCCATTAATGAATATGAATCGCATTTGCGAACTATAGTTGATTATGCAAAGCAAAAGCAAGCTTCAAGCGGCGTTAAATTATTATGGGGCACTGCAAATGTATTTTCCAATCCGCGTTATATGAACGGAGCATCTACAAATCCTGATTTTGCAACGGTGGCGTATGCGGGTACACAAATAAAAAATGCAATAGATGCGACGATTGCATTGGGCGGCGAAAATTATGTTTTTTGGGGTGGCAGAGAAGGCTATATGACATTGTTGAACACAAATATGAAACGTGAGCTTGATCATCTTGCAAAATTTTTAACCATAGCCCGTGATTATGCCCGTAAGCAAGGTTTTAAAGGAACATTTTTTATCGAGCCAAAACCTTGCGAACCGACAAAGCATCAATACGATTATGATTCCGCAACTGTGGTTGGATTTCTTCGGCATTACGGATTGGATAAAGATTTTAAAATAAATATTGAAGTGAACCATGCAACCCTTGCCGGGCACACGTTTCAGCATGAGCTACAGATTGCCGCAGATGCCGGAATGCTTGGAAGCATTGATGCAAATCGTGGTGATTATCAAAATGGTTGGGATACAGATCAGTTCCCTGTTAATTTAAATGAGCTGATAGAATCAGTGCTTATTATTTTGGAAGCGGGTGGCATTGGCGGCGGCGGAGTAAATTTCGATGCAAAAACGCGGAGAAATTCAACCGATCTCGAAGATATTTTTTTGGCTCATATCGGCGGCATGGATGCATTTGCGCGTGCATTTATTATTGCTGATAAAATTTTGCAAAAATCTCCGTACAAAAAATTCCGCGAGCAGCGTTATGCATCATTCGATAGCGGGAAAGGAAAAGACTTTGAAGATGGGAAATTATCGCTTGAAGATTTGCGCACATTTGCCATCGCAAATGGCGAACCAAAACAGATCAGCGGTAAACAGGAATGGCTGGAGAATTTGATCAATCAATATATTTAAGTGCTCAATTTAAAAATGGGTCAATCCCTTGGTTGAACTATTTTTTGCAATTCTTATTTTTCTTTTTTTTAGCCGGCCATGCAAATTCTATTGAACATTCTTGTGTCGCACACTTGTACAATAATAATTCTATTGAGCAATGGCTTACTAATAGCGGTTTAGGGTTGTGATGAAACAAGAAGAAAGAACAATTCTTAATTCTTACTTTTGAATCTGAAAAATATCTATGCCCAACTCTTTCAATTACGGAATCGATAAACTAACAATTGCAAAAGTCATTGCATTGGGCAATGGTTCATTGAAAGGAACTATTTCATCATCAGCTGTTGAAAAAATAAATGCAAGCCGGCAATTCGTACAAAATATTGTAAAGCAAAACACCACCGTTTATGGTATAAATACCGGTTTTGGAATTCTGGCCAATACGAAAATTTCTGAAGAAGACACCGTAAAGCTTCAACATAAAATATTGCAAAGCCATAGTGTTGGCGTCGGTGACCCGATTGCACCCGAAGTTGCAAAGATCATGCTTATTACAAAAGTACATGCGCTTGCGCAGGGGTATTCAGGTGTTCAGTTGGAAACGTTGCAACGTATTTTATGGCATATTGAAAATGATATCATTCCCGTTGTTCCTGAAAAAGGCTCTGTAGGTGCATCTGGTGATCTTGCTCCGCTTGCGCATTTATTTTTGCCATTGATTGGCTTAGGCGAAGTTTTTTATAAAGGAGCAAGGTGCAAACCCCAGGAAGTATTTTCAAAATTTCATTTGCAGCCAATCGAGCTTGGCCCAAAGAAGGTCTGGCACTGATCAACGGCACACAATTTATTTTATCATTTGCCGTGAAGGCGGTTCAGCGAATGCATAATTGTCTGGAAGCTGCTGATATTATCGGAGCAATGAGTCTTGAAGCTTTGACTGGTACTAAGGCTCCTTTCGATAAACGCTTGCACGAATTGCGTTCTTATGACGGAACAAAATTGGTTGCGCAGCGTTTACGCATATTGCTCACCAATAGCAACATTATGCAAAGCCATATTGATTGCGGTCGTGTGCAAGATCCGTACTCGCTTCGCTGCATGCCTCAGGTGCATGGCGCGAGCCGCAACGCGTGGCTGCATTTAAAAGAGCTCACAGAAATTGAATTGAATTCAGTGACTGATAACCCGATTATTTTTGGGGAACATGATACAATCAGCGGCGGAAATTTCCACGGACAACCATTGGCGCTTCCGTTGGATTATGCATGTTTTGCTGCGGCAGAATTGGGAAATATTTCTGACCGCCGCTGTTATTTATTGCTTGAAGGAAAATGGGGATTGCCATTATTGCTGATGAAGAATGTTGGCCTGAACAGCGGGTTTATGATCCCGCAATATACCACTGCTGCTTTGGTAACAGAAAATAAAACATTGTGTTTTCCTGCAAGTGCCGACAGCATCCCAACTTCACTTGGGCAAGAAGATCATGTGAGCATGGGCAGCATCAGTGGAAGAAAAACAAACCGTGTGCTTGATAATCTTGAATATATTTTAGCTATTGAATTGTTGAGCGCGTGCCAGGCAATTGAATTTCGCCGACCCTTGAAAAGTAGCGCTGTTCTTGAGTTTGCGCATGAACACGTGCGCCAATTTGTAGGTTTTGCTGAAGAAGACAGAATTTTTGCAGATGATATTAACAGCATTACTGCTATTATTAAAGATTTTTCTTTTGTTGAAAAAATAAATGATTTTGCGAATGAGAAAAATATTCAATTGAATGATAATTTTGCAGGATATAAACTTTGAATTACGCAGTTTCAGTATTATACAGAAAATATAAATCCCACTACATGAAATCAAAATCAGTTAAGAAAAAAAGCGTTAAGAAGAAAGAATTGAAATCAAAAAAAAACAAAGTTGCAGCCGACGGAAGAAAACCAGGTGACAGAAAATGAAAGCAAAGATGATGAATTGCCTGCAGAACATTTTAAGGGCTTGAAGGATGCGCTCGAAACCAGCGACATAGGCAAACCTGTTACATTGAAAGAGTTTAAGAAGATGGCAAAAAAATGGAGTACCAAATAATATTCAATTAAATAATTGCTATCAAATATGATTATAGAGAAAACAAAATACGATGCGATAAAATATAAAACGCCAACCGGCACAACGTTCAATTGCAAAGGCTGGATACAGGAAGCAGCACTGCGAATGCTGCTGAACAATCTTAATCCGGAAGTTGCTGAGCGACCTGATGATTTAATCGTGTATGGTGGCCGCGGAAAAGCAGCTCGCAATTTTGAAGCACTTGATAACATCATTGCAGCGCTGAAAATTTTAGAGAATGATGAATCATTATTAATACAAAGTGGCAAACCTGTTGGCATTTTAAAAACACATAAAGATGCGCCGCGTGTTTTGATTTCCAATTCGCAGCTTGTTCCTAAATGGGCGACATGGGAGCATTTTGATGAGCTTGAAAAAAAGGGATTGATGATGTACGGACAAATGACTGCCGGCAGTTGGATATACATCGGTTCGCAGGGAATTGTGCAAGGCACTTATGAAACATATGCAGCTGTCGCTAATAAACATTTTCGTCCGTTCACACCACGGCTCACGGCTCTTAAAAGGCACATTGAATGTTACTGCCGGTCTTGGTGGCATGGGCGGCGCGCAACCATTTGCCATCACAATGAATGAAGGCGTTGCATTGATTGCAGAAGTGGAAGAATGGCGGATTGACAAACGCATCGAAACAAAATATCTGGATGAAAAATATTTGGATATTGATGAAGCAATTGATAAGGCGCAGGAGTACAAAGCAAAGGGAAACAAAAAGTATTGGTGTGTTATGCAATGCTGTTCATTTGTTGCAAAGATTGATTGAAAGAAATATTATTCCCGATACACTTACTGATCAGACTTCGGCGCACGATCCGCTCATTGGATATTGGCCGCACGAATTCAGTTACGAACAGGCAAAAGTCCTGCGCGAAAAAAATCCACAGGAATACCTGGATTTTTCTTATCGCTCCATGTTCAGACATGTGCAACTGATGATTCAATTGATGGATAAAGGAGCTATCACTTTTGACTACGGAAATAATATTCGTGCACGTGCCTGAGTACGAATAGCCAAAGGCAAAACATGGGCAAAACTCAAAACCCGAAACAATGAACTGCTTCGCATTTCCCCGGTTTCGTTCCCGCATATATAAGACCGTTATTCTGCGAAGGCAAAGGCCCATTCCGTTGGGCTGCGCTGAGTGGAGATCCAAATGATATTGCCGTAACAGATGAAGTGGTCGCAAACATGTTCCCGCAAAATGAATCGTTGCAGCGCTGGCTAAAATTAGCAAAACAAAAAATTGCATTTCAGGGATTGCCTGCCCGCATTTGCTGGCTCGGGCAAGGCGAGCGTGAAAAAGCAGGCCTGGCATTTAATGAGCTGGTGCGGACAGGAAAAGTGAAAGCGCCGATCGTAATTGGCCGCGATCATCTTGATACCGGAAGTGTTGCTTCTCCCAATCGTGAAACAGAAGCCATGCTCGATGGTAGTGATGCTGTTGCAGACTGGCCTTTGTTGAATGCATTGATGAGCACTGCAGGCGGGGCAAGCTGGGTGAGCCTTCATCATGGTGGTGGTGTAGGAATGGGATACAGCATTCATGCTGGCATGGTGATTGTTGCCGACGGGTCTGACGACGCAGAACAAAGATTAAAAAGAGTTTTACGAAATGACCCGGGCATTGGCGTAATCAGACATGCAGACGCCGGTTATGAAATTGCGAAGCAAACTGCAAAGGAATTTGATCTTGATATAAATGCGAAATTGAATGCTTGATAAATTGAAGTGTAAATTCTGAAAATAAAAATAATGCCGATGTAATACATCGGGTTTTTAGTAGTGCCTCAGTTTGAATTTTTCACTACAGCCACTTGTCATGCCGAGGTACGAGGCATCTTAGGGATTCCTCCTTCGTCGGAATGACAAATCCCAAATCAAATTTCAAATTGAGACGCTACTGGTTTTTTTAATACGGTCTTTTTTTCAAAAATTTTATTTGAAATAACGTTATTGGAGTAGGTAGAACAAGCTAAAACATAGCAGGGGTTTGTCATTCCGAATCCGGCGAAGCACAGGCTATTAAATAGAAGCATACAGGATGAGGAATCTTTAGAACTCTCAGACATATAATACAAGATTTCTCGCCCTGTTCACAGATGATGATAACCGTTGAAGGCGCACGGGCTCGAAATGACAAGTCGCTAATAAGAGTTGCTTTTGCGCTTATTCCACCTAATCCTATAATGTTATTCTTTCTTAAATGTTTTTATAATAGAAAAGGGATGATAGCATATCTTTTTGCCGGATAATTGCTGAATTTTTCTTTGTACCATTTGTGATGTGATATTGCACGTGGGATCAAATTAGCAGCGGTCCATATAAAGAAAGCAAATGCGGGAAGGTTCCAGCATAAAATAGCAAAGCCGAGCCATTCAATCAACTCGCCAAAAAGATTTGGGCAGCTGATCCATTCAAACAGCCATTTTTCCGGAATAACATAATGCGTTTCATTTGGCCTGCGGAGATGAATGAGAATATTATCCGCTTTCCAGTTTATTATCAGGCCAGCAAAAAATAATATCGTGCCGGCCACAAAGCGTAAATCTGTTAACCATAACAAATTGTAATGCGCATAATGTGCAAAATAATATCCCAACGAAAAGCCATTCATGATATTGAAAAAAACGGCCGAGCAAACAATCAGCAATGGCATTTTTTTTCCTTTGGTATGGATCCTGAAAGGAAATATGAATGTGCGGTTGAAATAATGCAAACAAAATAAAGCAATCATTATGTACGAAACGATAGATAATGATTGAATATTTGGTATAATAAATATTGCCAGAACAGCCAGCACCGTGAATTCCATAACAGCCCAGCCTAATTGGTTGCTAATTGCCGGCCCCCATTTTTCTGAAGTATGCCTGCCATATGGCGCAGCAATTTTCATGAGCACCAAAAAAACAATCACAGCTACAACCATCCATGCATACAATAATGAACTGTATTGTGAATAAGAAATATATAGAGCGATCATTGGGCTTAAGGGTTGTATTGTTAGTTTGAGAAGACTAATATCAAAATAAAACAAGATAATGTATAATTATTAATTTAAAGCACGTCTTGCCTGATCACGAATATTTGGATGGTATAAAGATTAATCAAGCGTAAAAATAACGGCTTTGCATATCTGAAAATTCGTGTGAAGGAAATGAATGTTGATTGTTTAATTTGAAGCAGTAAGCAAAAATAAAGGCTGATTGAATAAACAAAATCATTTAATCAGCCTTTAGGTAATCGGTTTTTAAAATTATTTTTTTACGCGCTGGTATACTTCAAAGTCCTTGCTTCCATCTTTATTATTGATGGTTTGTTTGAAGCCATCATCACCAATGAATTCAACATCAACTGCAAAGTCAAGGTCTCTCATTTGCGAGCTGGTAGAAGCCATAAGAAGTTCCTTCACTTTATTTCCATCAATTTCAAATTTGCCATAACCAATGGTGGTATAATTTTTCTTGTCAGCGCCAAGGCCGCTTAGGCCCCAAATAAAGTAACCGCCTTCGTACACTTTAAATTCGGTAATATTTTTATTTACGGTGTCCTTTCCATTCACATGAAACGCTTTTGAAAGCTTCCATACTCCATCTAATGGCGATTTTGATGCAGTGCCAACAGAATCATAATCTTCAGTGAGCATCATTTTTTGGCCTTGTGATTCAAATTGCGGGATGACTTGTTTGTAACCAGTGAGTGTTTTTTCAATCATCAGCTTAAAGCTGTTCACAGCGTCGCTCTTAATAGAATCTGTGGACCTGAACATGATGTTTTCAGTGATGGTGTCGCCGTTGACACTATAAGTGCCGACTCCAAAGCTGCTTGATGAATCAGGGAAATTAACGTTTGCATACATTACATAATCATCAGTAAAAATTTTCATTTGCTGCATCGATTTGTAAGTGGTATCTGTTTTATCGCTTTTGACGGATTGTGACAACATTTTGTATGCGCCGGGCATACTTACATTCTCGGATTTGTTAGTACTTGTGCAGCCGATAAGTGATAGCAAAACAATTGTTAGAAGGACTCTCATGTTGATTATTTTTATTGTTAGAAATTGAATTTATTGCGAAGTTCTATGAAAGGCTTTTCAAAAGGAATATTTCAACACCAGAATCAATAGTCAATAGAAAGGTAAAACAAATAATAATAACTCAACGAGTTTTTAAAATTTTTAATAGGCATACGTTTGCGCCAATGTCCGTTTGTAGCGACTTGCCTTAACTGTCGCGTAACAATAAATAATTTGCTTTCTTTTAAAAAAGAAGTAAATTTAAGAGCGTACGCATCAATTTGCAGCAACTTTGTAAATAAGGTTTTGGTTTTCATTTTTCTTCTTTCATATAATCAATAGATAAATTAATTCTGCAAGAAAGGTTAGTCCATACAAAGTCGCTCAAAAATTAAATTGGGGTGCCTTTGAATTTTACAAAATATCATCGCCTTACCTGTTAAAAAAATTACCTCAGCAATAGAATAATTCATGTTCTGTGAAATTTCTTTATGATTAAAATAAATGAGGCAAGGCTCGGGAATTTTTTATTATTTGATCTTCCAAACGGCGCCAGATTGCAGCAGAAAGTTGAGCGCATCAACAATAGCTTTGATGGCTTTAAGTTTTCCGCAACCATCAACGATACGAAAATTGAAAGAATTTATGGTATACTTATTACAGATTCGTGGCTGGCTAAATTAGGGTTCAAAAAAATTGAAAGGCAATTTCAGCATAATTGGATCATCAAGCTTAGCAAAAAAGATGCGCATTATTCAATTCAATTTTTCGACGATAAGTTTTGGCTCAGCAACAGTGAATATGATGCGTGGTGTTATGTTGTGAAAGAAATGGAATACGTTCATCAATTGCAAAATCTTTTTTATGACCTTACAGATGAAGAGCTTGTTGCGAAATGACAAAAAGCTTATTTGCTGTGATTTTGCATTCAATTAATTGACCAGCCAGTTCCTGATTTGCATTTCAGGTTGCGTGTAATAACCATTGCTTAAGTTGTAATAAATAAGGCCAACTCCTTTTGCATAATAATACGTGTATGTTTCGTTTGTATACCCGGGTGTGTAGCTGACTGCAGAAACTTCCGGATGCATTTCAATTATATAAACATTTGTGAATGCTTTGCCATTAACAACAACTGCAGCATTCGCATTTCTGCATATATAATAATACTGCAACAAAATAACCTGGCCAAACGATGCAGGTGCTGAAAACTGTGTTGAATACCATGAATCACCTGTGTTTAAGCCCTCTTTCAAAAAATTGAGATCAGCATAAACTGATGGAGAATATTTCACAGCGTTGGTGTACTTGTCTACACTTGCATACTCGAAGTAGTCTGAGCCGCTTTTTCTGAAATAATATTGGTCTGAATTTCCCGGATAGCTAAAATTTTCTGTCATTATTTGATAGATATTTCCGTTTTCTGTGATTGTATCTGAGATCATTCTTGCAATAGTATCCCCGGTGTTCTTAAGGTCATCATAATTCCAATAGCTTTTTGCTGTCAAAGGAAAATGATCGTTGTTATTAGTAATTATAATTGCTGTGTAAACAGTATTTGAAAAAGAGCAGCCCGAGCTGCCGCCACTTACTTTAAATAAATCTGTGCCGGCATTTGTGGGCGTTCCGTTTGCCAATAAAGTGACCGTTTGATTTCCCGTTGAAGCAAAAGTTCCTGCAGCAGAAAAATTATAACCGTTTACTGTATCAGTTGAAATGAAGTAGCTTCCTGGTTTTGTTACATTCAAGGTAAGAATGAGTTTGTTGGAAGTGTCCAGTAATGATCCTTTTATATAACTGCCGGTCAAACTATCACTGATGCACGAATTCGGAGACCCCTGTAAAGTGTACTGCGCAACATGCAAGCTGTCGGTAACATTAATAGTTGCATTGCAAGAAGACGAATTGTAGCGCACAATAAACATGTTAGTGCCCATTGCTGCAGGCGACCCGATTCCCTGAAGTTTTACAGAAACATCTCCTGTATCGCTGAAGCTACCAGATGTTGAAAATGAAAATCCATTTATGGTGTCAGTAGTTATTGTATATCTTCCTTTGGCGGTAACATGCACCTGGGCTTGAATAAAATTGCTGTCATTTAATTTTTTGCCAGCAATATAAATGCCGCCCGCTGTAATTGGGCTGCAATTGCCATTGGCATCTTTTAACAATGTGCCTGCTGATGCCAGATTGCCTTCATAGCTGTATTCTTTTGAGCAAGAAATAAAAAATGCAATGAAAATGGAGCAAACAAGCAAATAAAGCAAGGTCGTTTTCATCTTATAAAAATAATTCTTTAAGCTGTAAAATTATGTTTGAATTCTCCTATTATCTTTAAAAAAGAAATCTGACATGTAGGGGTGAAAGGATAATTTTCATTCATAACTTATCGTAATTTGGTTGCTCAATTTCTTACTTTTAAAGTATTAGCTATGTCAGCAAAAATAGATTTGCCCGAAGCCATTAAACCGTTGCTAAAAAAATATAAAGACAAGCAACATCCGCTTGAATACAAAAGCGTTTATCAATTGATGATAATGGTTGTGCTTTCTGCGCAGGATTCTGACAAGCACATCAATCAAATTGCGCCAAAATTTTTTGAAGCATTTCCTGACATGAAAGCTTTGTCGAAAGCGTCGCCGGAAATTATTTCAAAACAAATCAGCGATGTGCGCAATTTTGGCAACAAAGCAAAATGGCTTTCGGAAATGGCAGAAAAAATTAAAGACAATAAAAACATTCCACAAAATTTAGAAGAGCTCACTGCATTGCCTGGCATCGGAAGAAAATCTGCCAATGTAATTTTGCGTGAATCGGGAAAGGAAGCTGAAGGAGTGATTGTTGATTTGCATGTGATCCGGGTTGCGCCAAGGCTTGGGATTGCTTCAGGCGCTGATCCTAAAAAAATTGAAAAGCAGATTATGGAAGTCCTTCCTCAAAAACAATGGGACGCTGGAATGGCGATGTCATTTTTAGGTAGGGAAATATGCAGGCCTACTAATCCGAAATGCGAAATTTGCATTATGAATAAAGTTTGCGCGTATTATAATAGCAAATAAATTTCCTGCTCAAGCAAATTTGCTTTTCGTCATAAATCAACTTTTCTGAAATGGATAGTGTTAAGGACCTGTTAGTGTGCAATAATATCCACATTTTGTTATTATAATTGTTGTGAAAACACTGAATAAGCGTATTTTTTAATTGGCAAGCTTTTAGCCTATCCTTTATAAAATCAGAAAAATGAAATATACCTCAAAAGTCAGATTAGGTTTGATTGTATGCATCACTGCAATGTTTTTTTTGTCGAGCTGTTATGAGTCTCGCTATTATCGCCGCTATCATCATCACACTCGGCCATGGTATGATCATCATCGCATGCCGCCACCACCTGGTGTTGATTTCAGGGTTGATGTTCGCTAGTGAATTTTAAGTTTTTAATAATAAGTTCCTGCAAGTTTATAGAATTGCAGGAACTTTTTTATTTGCGGGATGTTCTATTTTTTTGCAGAAAATAACGTCCATGGATATGCGAGCATGTTCGTTAAATATTTTGCCTGCCAGGCATATTCGGGATGAAGCTTGTAAAATTTTTCTCCGATAAAATCCTGCCCGCATGGGTGCCCTCTTCTTGCCCAGAATTGCATATTTGCTGCAAGGCCGGACGTAGTTACTTTGCCTTGCACTGCGCCCATCGGGTAATATGGTTTTAAATCCCATTCCGAACAACCTTTTGCATCTTCATCAATGTGGCCACAAATAACACAGCGGTTGTTTGCATTTTTATTTTGAAGTGCATCCACATGATCTTCTTCTACTTTCTTTCCACTTTCAATATCAAGCTTTCCTTTCAGATCAACTTCAACCAATTGTTCCATTCTTTTTTTTCGTGCGTTAGGTGAAGTGGTCTGATCATTCACATTAAAAACAGTTTCTTCTTTTATCAGTTTAGGGTCGCTTGGAAAATTAGAGCCGATGATGGCAGTGTCTTTGCTTCTCCAAATGCGATAGTCTTTTAAACCGAGCTCCAGCTTTGCAACTTCATTTGTTTTTGTATCGCCAATCAGCCAATCGTTGGCATAGCCGCCATTATTCCCATTCGTGAAAATTTTGATTACATCATCAATGCTGTTGGCATATTGCGATGCTTTGCGTGCACGCATAAATTCAGGCGTTCCTGTTGTGTCGAAAAGGTAAAATTGAGTAATGGTTGTTTCTGTAATTAAAATGCCTGTGTCGGAAATCACAAAATCATCGCCACTGTGAATATAGCCCGGCATGCAATCCATCATAATGTGGTGCCCTTTTTCTGGAACGATATCTGCAACCACATTCCAGTGCTGGCCTACAATATACGATGTCCAGTTATTATGGCCCATCACAATCTTGCCATCTTTTGTATAACTGCCTGTTGCAATAAAAGCACTGCAGTTTCCGGGTGCTTTGTTCATGCCGCTTCCAGCTTTTGCAGCATTGTCGAGCATGGCAACATAATAATAAGCAAGTTCTTCCTGAGCATTCAGCGCGGTAATATCAAGACTGTCATATTTTTTATTTTGCGCCTGCAAGCCTTCTACAATTCCGTTTATTTCATCTTTATATTCACGGTCAAGCTTATCCCACAAAAAATTTTTTGCAGCGTTCCTGTAAAATTGCCAGTCTCTGTGCGTTTCATGCGCAAGGAAAAAAGAAAGCGATTGAATATTTGTATCGATATCATTTGCCAGTAAATATCCATGCTGATAGCCAACATCAGAAGGAGAGCCTTCAAGATGGACATATATCCATCCATTTTTATTTTCCCGCAAAGCTTTTGCCAAACGGTTCTTTTTTTCTTCTTTATTTTCAGGTGCTGAACAGCTATAAAAAATAAATGCAAGAATAACGGAAGCAAAAAGCAATTTTTTCATAATGAAATATTTAGCAGTGATTGAGTTTGGTATTTTGAAGTTAAGCTAAAATCTCATTTGAAATTGCAACAACTGAATTTCGTTTCTTCATCAACATCAATACAAACAGCTAATTCTTAAGCTTACCAGGCAAATAGCCGATGTGCTTTTTAAACATTTTTATAAAATGGCTTACTTTTTCATAGCCAAGTTTTGCCGATACTTCAGACACATTCATATGTTTATTGAGCAATAATAATTTTGCGTGCTGCATTTTTTTCTCGAGATAGTATTGATAAATGCTTTTCCCGAATATCATTTTAAAGTGTCTTTTCATGGATGATTCGCTTATTTGTAATTCTTTTGCCAGTTTTGATAAAGGTGGAATTGTAGACTCGACATTATCAATAATTTTTTTTTCGATGTTCAGCATTTTGTGCTGGTCCATTGATATTTTCTTTAAGCGCGTGCTCGCAAGAAAATGAATATTGCTGATCATTGCATCAAGAAGCACGGAGGCTTTGAGCTTTATGCGTATCAATGATTCATTTTTTATGACCGTGTCAAACAAGTCGGTCACTCCTTTAAATTCATCAAATTTCAGTGTAAAGAACCTGAAGCCTAGAGGATTGTTTTGCACCTGATTTCGCAATTCATGTTTTATGTTTGTCGGAAGCATCGAGGATGGAACAATTAAAGTAAGATACCTGCACCTGGTATTTTTATTAATCAATAAATCGATTTTTGCCTTTGCTGCTAAAACAAAGCAGTAATGGCTTACATCAGAAACTCTATACGCCGATCCTGAATCAAAGCGAAATTTCAGGTTTGTTGGTTCAATAAAAAAGGAAAGTCGATAACTGTTCTGAGATAGTTGTTGCATGCGCGTAATTTGCAAATCATACGATAAATTAATATCCCATAAATATATGATCAGGCCATCGCCAACATTTGATTGGATTACGGTCCCGTTTCCAATATCTGGTGGAATGGAAAAATAGTTTTCATTTTTTTCTGCGTTGAATTGTTTCGCAAGGCTGGCAAGTGATGATGATAAGCCGTCATCAATAAAATCAATTGTAATCATGGCAATAAGTTTAGGATGTCACTGTTTGTGATTTTGCTGCTAATCAGTGTTGCCTTTTACAAAATACTTTTGTTCATCCTAGTAGTGCTAGGAATTTTTTTTCTTTAGGTCGCCAGGAAGAGAGCCTGTATATTTTTTAAAAGTGTTGATAAAACTGCTTACATCATCATATCCTAAAAGATATGCTACTTGCTTCACGTTTGTTTCATTTTCAGAAAGAAGGTCTTTTGCTTTTTGCATTTTTATGTCAAGGTAATAATCATAAACAGATTTCCCGTACACAGATTTAAAATGCCTCTGCAAGCTCGATTCGCTTGTGGAGAGCTCTTTTGCGAGTTCTTTAATGGATGGAAGATGGCCGTTTATATGCCCTTTGATTTTCTTTACCAATGCTGAAATCTCATCTGGTACATTTTTCGCCGCAGGCATTATTTTATTTTCTTTGTTGATATTTTTTTGCAGGAGATTGTTGATCAGCGAAAGGGCAATAGCATTTAACCGAAAAATATTTGCGCCCAAATGATAAGAGTCGATCAGCTTCTGAACATGGTCTCTATCTTCTCTATCCATTAAACCTGTTGCATAATTTTTATTTGATTTTTCTGCAAGCGATAAAAGCATTTCAGGTTTTATGGATGATTGGCTGCTGTATTGGTTCAATAACCAGGATTTTGAAAAGCTTATTTCAACAAGCTCGGAATCTGTTGTTGTAGATGTATGAAGAACTATGTTTGGATTGTTGAAAGAAAGAAGGATGTTTTGTGAATTATCAATAATCGAATCATTTTTTTCATCGCTGCCATTCAAAATATAATGGCCGCGTGCGTTGATATACATAATGGTATACCATTCATGCCTGAGTGTTTTGCGACTGTTGAATTTAACAGTCATCACTTTTTTAGGAATGGTGGCGTAAATGGTTATAAGCAATTCTTTTTCTAAAAAGACGTGCTGAGATGGACAATCCATACAAAGCGAATTTGAAAGGTTTAATAATTAATGACAATTTCATCGGAAATTTTCAGCGTGGTGCAATGCCGAAGTAAGGTTGAATTAAGAGGTATAAGGAGATGTTAAGAGAAGTAACAGCGATTAATTCATCAAACGTTTTATTACAAAAAATATTTTGGTTTAGTATTTATCTCCACATCACTGCAAAGCTATTAATCTTTTCTACTTCAAAAATTCTGGTAATAGTACTATTTGTGACCGGATAAAGGCATTTTTTGATTTTATTGCAATATTCCTGATGCCGATGCTGATATAGCTTTGTTCTTGCATTCAGAGTTACAGTGTCGAAATTACTATCGTTCTTTTACAAACCTTTCCGAGCCTTATCCCTCAAATTTCAGTTTTTTCCGTAAAGTCGATTATCCTTAGAACAGCCTTGGTGGCATAAAAAAATGCTATCAGATTGTTGATGAAATTTTTTACCCTTAATCGTACGTCATGAAAACTTATTTCTACCCTCTGTTCCTGAGCTTATTTTTTTCTTTTGCCAATTGTTTTGCTGATCAAAACAACAACGACAGTTTATCTCAGGTTGCATTATCTCAAAAACTGCGCCAACAGCCACAGGTTCCTTCAGGAACTTCTTCTGATTGGTTTGCAGAAGCGATGCATTCAATTCAAAAAAGAGAATATCAGTTTAATAAATTTGAAGATCAAAATCATTTCAGCGCTTTTAACAGAAAGCAAAATCTTGCATTCGTGGTTTCCGGAAAAGGATATGAAGTGAAGAAATTTAACCCGGGCAATGTTGAAGAGTTTAACTGGCATGTCGATTTTAAATTGCAATCTATTGCCAGATCAAACGGAAATAAGATAATTAGTGACAATAGCATCATTTCGTTTGATGATAATCATTTGTCGTACACATCTTCTTCTTTAAAAATAGAATATCTTAATAATGAAGAAGGCTTGCGCCAGAATTTTATTGTAAAGAACAAACCTGAAGGCAACGGTCATCTTGAAGTTGTTATAGATGCAAATACAGATCTTCGTCTTCAGCAAATAAATAATAACAAGATTATTTTTTGTAAGAACAATGACAAAAAAAGCACTCAGTTAATTTATGAGGACCTGAAAGTATGGGACGCTGAACACAGGCAATTGAATGCGCGCATGGAATTGAGGAATGATACAGAAATTGCTTTGATTGTTGATGACGCAAATGCAAAGTATCCCGTTACGATCGATCCGCTTAATAAAACACCTGATTGGCAAGCCAGTGGCAACGGGCTTTTATTTCCTTTGCTGAATGATTTAACTGCACAGGTACTATATGGCTTTAGCGTAAGTGGTGCCGGCGATGTAAACGGAGATGGTATTGATGATATTATTATAGGTGCGCCTGCTTTTGTACAAATTGTTAGCGTGAGCGGGGGAACATTTAATTCTGTAGCAGTGGGCGCAGCGTTTTTATATTATGGCCACCGTCCGGGAGGCCCTGTCAACAAGCCCTGATGAAGTAATGCAGCCTACAACAACAGCAGGCGCTTTATTTGGTTTCAGCGTGAGCAGCGCAGGCGATGTTAACGGTGATGGTTATGCGGATATTGTGATTGGCGCACCGGGCGATCAGGCTTCAGTAAAAGTTGGATTGCTTACATTGTATGCAAAACTTGGCAGAGCCTACGTTTTCTATGGCGGCCCTTCAGGTGCTTTTGATGGCAACGTGAATACTTTGCCAACCGTTTCAGCAACATTGCAATTAACTGCTTCAGATCTTACTTCTAATATTCTTAATCTTTCATCTATTATCGGCACTGTTGTTAATCCATTATATGGTTTTAGCGTAAGCAGTGCAGGCGATGTGAACGGTGACGGCAAAGGCGATATTCTTGTTGGTGCTCCTGCGTATATTGATTTGACAACTTTAAATGCAACGGGCAGAGTAGACGTTTATCAGGGAAGCGCATCAGGGATTGCACCAACGCCTAACAGAATTATTAAAGGTGGTTTATTAAATGGACTATTTGGGTATAGTGTTAATAAAGCGGGCGACGTAAATAATGATCATTATGGTGATATTATTATTGGTGCGCCTGCTTCCATTGGTGTTCTTTCAGTGGGTTCGGCTTATATATTTCATGGAAGTTCAAGTGGCATTACCGCCACAAGCGCTTCTGCAGCCAATAGAAATTTACAGGCACCCGGTTTGCTGAATCAAACATTATTTGGTTACAGCGTGAGCTATGCAGGCGATGTTAACGGTGATGGTTATGCGGACGTGATTGTGGGTGAACCATTGTCGCTTGAACAAACTTTATCATTGCAGCTTGTTGCTGTTGGTAAAGCACATATTTATTATGGAAGCAGTAGCGGTATAAGTTCTTCTGGCGCTACAGATTTAACAAGCCCCAGAAGCCCAAGTGTTTTAGGAGTGGTGCAAGGAAATCTTTTGTTTGGTTTCAGCGTAAGTTATGCTGGTGATGTGAATTGTGATGGTCTTGCTGATGTAATTGTTGGTGAGCCGGGCGGCACTGCAGTGAACCTGAATACAGGGCCTCTTGGAATTGTTAACACCAATGCTTTGTCTGGAAGGGCTTATGTTTATTTCGGTAGCTATAGCAAACCTTCAAATAGTGCTTCATGGTATCTGGAAGATACCACTTCATCTTTGACGGCTGCAAATTTGATAGGATTTTCTGTGAGCAGCGCCGGTGACGTGAATGGAGACAGCAAAGCTGATGTGTTGATTGGTGCGCCCAATGGCACGCTTGATCTTGGAACAACGCTGACAGGCATAATTGGAAATGCGATTAATTATATTACCGTGAACAGTGTTGGCAGCGCATATTCTTTTTTTGGTTGCTTTTCCGGTTCAAATAATGTTACACTGCCTGTTCAATTGATAAATTTTGATGCTGCACCACAAAATGGGATTGTTCTTACAAACTGGACAGTTAGCAATGCCGTCAACTTAAATCATTTTGAATTGCAGCGCAGCACAGACGGGATTTATTTCGAAACAATCGCTGTTGTTTTTTATGATGCTTCATCAAATTTATCTTCTTCATATGCAGTAAAAGATCTTTCGCCAGTTGCGGGAATGAATTATTACAAATTGAAGATCATTGATAATAACGATGGCATTACTTATTCACAAATACAGCCGGTTCAAATAAATTCAAATTCACTTTCATCAATTTCTGTTATGCCGAACCCTGTTGTGAATTCGACTTTCAGGATTGATTTCAATAATATGAATGAAGGGATTTATGAAGTTCTTATCAGTGATATAACGGGCAAGAATATCTGCACAAAGAATATTCAGGTCAACGCAACGCAAACAGAGCAAATATTCCAAAAAACTTCATCGATGGTTACGGGTATTTATATTGTAACGGTAACTAATAAAAGTAATAACGCAAGACAATCATTTAAATTGATTGTTCAGTAAAATACTATTATTGGACGGGGTCAACCAGTTGTTAACTCAACTGGTTTTTTATTTTATATTATTGAGTAGTGCTATTGAAGAGACTTTTCTTCAAATTGGATGAATTCATTTTTTGTATTCTCAAACAGCTTCCTGAAATCAATATAATGGTTCTCTAATTCGGCGTGATCATTAGGTTTTTGTTCTTCATGTTTTGCGTTTGTGCCTTCTCTTGATTCGGCTGCAAGGTTCATTTTGTGCAAATGCATCACGTGCTTCAGGTCGTCAATTTCTTTTCTCAATGCAACAAAACGGTTCATAAAGCCTTCCACTTCTTTCTTTACTTCAGGCTCTACTTTTTTATTTTTTATTTCCTGAAGATAATCATCAAAAATGCGAAGTATGTTTATGTCGAGATTCAGTTCGGCTATCCAAAGCCGATAGCGCAGGTGAAGTCCCATAACAGAAGTTGTTGTTGGCATGCAATAAAATTTTATAAGATAATTTGGTTTGAAAAATCAAGGAAATTTAATTTAAAATTTTCATAGTAAAAGCGATTATTTTTTAAATGAAAAATGCTGTCAGTTTTTTTGCTGACAGCATTTTCATTTTAGAGAAATCAATTTGTTTCTTTAAAAAAGAATGGTTTTAACGTGTACCAGCTTATTGCCGGAAAAAAATGCATCGGTATTGCAAGACCTGGGAACATTTCGGGATTTTGCAAATCAAGCGGCAGCGTAATTGATATCGGAAAAATAATGCTGAAGAAAGTGAGCAATGTAAAAGCCAGGTTAAATATCATATCTGCTTTTTGCCCGAACCATTTTCTGAACAGCGCATAGCCGATTGTTGCAAGCATGCAGGCTAATATGCATAGCCCGCTTACACTGCCGATGTTTATTAATTTTGTGAAACTTATTTCAAAAGCAAAAAAATAAACGCGCATATAAATAATGCATGCAACAGCAGAAAATATCCCGGAACAAATGCCAAACCAAAATTCTTTTTTCCGCATAACAATTATTTTGTTACAGGAACAGAAATGTCCACTTTCACGGTACTGGCGCCATGTTCAGGTTCTGCCGTGTTCACATTATAATCAAGCCTGTTTATATCAAAGCTGCTGGTAAAAATGCCACCGTTGTCTGTTTTTTGAAAAGTAAAAGGCATCGTGATATCTTTTTTCACGCCATGCATTTCTAATGTGCCCTTCGCCTGATAACCAATGGCGGTGGCAGTTATTTCGCTCGAAGTAAATTTGATGATAGGATATTTTTCAGCATCAAACCATTTTTCACTTTTTGCATGCGTGTTCTTCATGCCATTGCCGGTGTTAATAGTTGCGACATCAACAATAACGTCAAATTTTGACGAAGCAAGATTTTTATCATCAAAACTAATATTGCCTTTAAGACCTCTAAAAACTCCCGATGGATCTTTGCTGGTGAATTTAACCGAGTAATCTTCGCTGATTTTCCAATCCTGTGATTTGATAACTGAAAATGCAGAGGCAACCATAATTGCAAAAGCGGCGACCGGATAAAAAAATCTTTTCATAATTTTTTGTTTTAGTGATGAATAGTTGATTTTAAATATTTGAAATTATAAACGCCGGAATATTTATGCCGGTTGGCAAAAGCGAAATTAATGCCGAAAAATGCCTCATTTAATAAATTAATGCCAACCTAAAAAATGTTGCGACGAAACTAAGAAATTAACTGCTTATGTGTGGCTTCTGCCAATATAAATAGCAAGCCACTATCATTATTATCTATTATGCTGATTTGGAATTAAAACATCTTTAGTACATTACAGCAATAGTTTAAAAATAAGATTTCATATGAAAAAGATATTCTCGATGAAAAAAATCAGCTTTCAGAATTTGTTGATGTTAACTTTTTTGCTGCTTTTGTTATCAGCTCATAATTTTTTGTTTGCGCAGGAAAGGATCACCGCTGGAAGGCCGGTGGGACATTACTATTCATGGCAACGGAAAAGATTTTCCTTCATGGCTTGAAGTTATGCATTCGGGAATCAAAACATTAGTCGGGCGATACGTTGGCATCGGCGGAAGTGCGCGACCGATTTCGAGGGTAACTTTCGTGAACAATAAAATGAGTTTCTCCATCCCGCCCCAGTGGGAGCGGACTGACAACGATGTTTCATTTGAGGCAACTTTGCAAAATGATAGTTTAATAGGAACAGGTGTTTCATGCGACGGTAAAAATTTTAACTGGACGGCGCATCGGGCACCATTGCTGAAACGCGCATCTGCCCCGGTTTGGGGCGAACCCATCCAGCTTTTTGATGGAAAAGATCTGAAAGGCTGGCATGCTTATGGCGAAAACCAATGGAAGGTTGAAGATGGCATTTTACGAAGCCCGCATTCTGGCGCTAATTTAATGACCGATCAGGTTTTTAATGATTTCAAATTGCATATTGAATTCCGTTATCCGAAAGAAAGCAACAGTGGCGTGTATCTCCGCGGCCGCTATGAAGTGCAGGTGGAAGATAGCAAAGGCAAAGAGCCTGCCGTGGGTTTGTTCAGCGCTATATATGGTTTCATAGCTCCCAGCGAAATGGTGGCGAAAGATGCAGGCGAGTGGCAATCTTACGACATAACTTTAGTGGGGCGAATGGTAACCGTTGTCGCAAATGGAGTAACGGTGATATGTAACCGTGAAATTCCGGGCATCACCGGCGGAGCGATAAACAGCAAAGAAGAAGACCCCGGGCCTATATTGATACAAGGTGATCACGGGCCTGTTGATTACAGAAATATAATAATAACTCCGGCAAAATAATTTTGTGCGGACAGAATATTGGATACTCATAAACGTTAATCTCAAAAAATAGAAATGGAAAGGGGTTTGTATTTTGATAAAATTGCTCTTGTACATATTAATAACATATTTTTGTAACAACCTGAATTATCCTCTCTGGCCGTTGAAACAAAATCGATTGATCTTAATTTAAAATAACAGATCTTGTTTTTTTCCTCAAGGGTGGTTTTACTGTTGGCAGTGGCGTTAATGACGGAGGCTTTGGGTGCGCAACTTCAAGCTCAGGATTCTGCTATCAAAAAACAAGATTCTAATTTTCGGAAGAAAGTTCATTTACATCTTTTAACCGGTCACGAACAAACAGATATTTTCGATATAATTAATTATGCATTTGGTGCACATAAAGAACTAAGGACAGATACGAGCAAAACAAAAGTCGGCAAAGTATATGGCTCTGTTCTTCCATCTGTTGAATACACTTTGCAAACAGGCTTTGCCGGCGCACTCAACGGCAATCTTGCATTTTACACAAGCAACCATGCCGAGGCAAATATTTCAAACGTGCTTGCTGTAACAAAATACACCACCAAGCAGCAATTCATAGTGCCGGTTGAGGCTAATATCTGGACAAAGGGAAATAAATACAATATTCTCACCGATTGGCATTTCGAAAAATTCCCTCAGCAAACTTACGGTCTTGGCGGCCTTACAACCGACGCAGATGGTTATCAAATTGATTATTCTTATTTGAGATTTTATCAAACATTATTGAAAACTATTTTGCCAGATTTTTATCTTGGTTTTGGATACGATTTGGATTATTACTTTAATGTTGTTGAGGTGGATCCGCCTGCCGGCGTGGTAACAGATTTCGAAAAATATGGATTGCAATCGAAATCTGTTTCTTCGGGCGTTACACTCAACCTTCTTTTCGACGAAAGACGAAATGCAATCAATCCGAAGCAAGGCTATTATGCAAATATTGTTTACAGAAATAATTTTACGTTCCTCGGCAGTGATGCAAACTGGCAATCGCTGTTGTTTGATATACGCAAGTATCAGAATTTTCCTGCCTCATCTAAAAATATACTTGCGTTTTGGACATACGATGATTTTTCGCTTGGCAGCAAGCCCCCGTATCTTAATTTACCGGCAACAGCCAGCGACACCTATAATAATTTAGGAAGAGGCTATATCCAAGGCCGTTTCAGAGGAAGAAATCTTTTATATGCGGAGTCCGAATATAGATTTGGCATCACGCCAAATGGTTTTATCGGCGGCGTTGTTTTCGTAAATGCACAATCCTTTTCAGAAGAAACTACAAACCGTTTTGAAGCGGTGCTGCCAGGTTGGGGGGCAGGTATAAGAATTAAGCTGAATAAATTTTCCAGAACAAATGTTGCGCTTGATTACGGATTTGGCCTGCATGGCTCCAAAGGAATTTTTGCCAACCTCGGAGAAGTGTTTTGACGGATGCGAATGCAGATACCCATCAACGTTATTTTAAATATCATTTTGCTTTTTCCAAAAAAACTGACGGCTTTTATTGATATTGATTAATATTATTCAATATTTCAAAATCACATTCATTATTTGACCTAAAATTTAACATGGATTGTTTATGATATGGGTTTCTTTTGGCTAATTTTAAAAGCGGATTCCTTTTTCAATGAAATTTTAAATCACTGAGCGAACAATGAAAAGCCGGCATGTTGATATTTTTTTTCTTGGCTTTTTTACCATCTTCTAATACGCCGGGCACATGGCTTTTTGTTAAAGAACAGGATGGTATTAAAATGTATAACCGCACTTCGCAACATTCAAGCTTTAATGATATTAAAATAGAAACGGATTTTGTAGGCACTTTGCAGCAAATAGCAAACATACTTGCCGATGTTGAAAAATATACCGGATGGGCTTACAGCACCAAACAAAGTGTGATGATAAAAAAAATAAGCACCTATGACTTTATTTATTATTCATTGATAGACGTTCCATGGCCCGCCACCGACCGTGATTTTTATGCTCATTGCAAAATGACATTCGATTCTGCTTCACATACATTACGGGTTACGTCGGCGAGCATTAAAAATTTTTTGCCTGAAAAAAAGAATATCGTTCGCATACCTTTATCAAACGGAAGCTGGACTATTACTGCATTTCCCAACAAAAGGCTTCATGTGGAATACATATTGGAACTAGATCCCGGCGGAAATGTGCCCACATGGCTGATCAATTTGTTCTCTACCAAAGGCCCGCTTGAAACATTTGAAAACCTGAAGCAGAAAATGAAACTGCTTAATAAATAATATTGATGAACTTTGATCTGATCTTATTCATGATTATTTTGAAAGTTATTTATTAGATTTATTTACTAATACGCTGTATGACAAACAATGATTCTCAAATTTTTTTTGCTCCCCAACTTATTATTAATGATGGTGCTGCTGCTATTGAATTTTATAAAAAAGCATTTAATGTTATAGAGCTTAGACGTTGGTGCAATGATGATGGATCGGTGCATGTTGCAGAATTATCTTTTCAGGGTGCCATGTTTCATATTCATCAGGAATCAATAAAAAAATCAGAACTGTGCCCCGCAACTGCCGGAGGTAATACCGTTATTATCGGAGTTTTTGTTGATGATGTCGATTCAATCATTGATCGTGCAGTTAATGAAGGAGCAATTTTATTAAGTGCACCGCAAGATTATGATTACGGCTACAGGCAGGGAAATCTTAAAGATCCGTTCGGGCATCATTGGCTGATCGAGAAAAAAATTTGAGCGATTCATTTCTCTCAATGTTAAAAGTTTGGAAATAAAATATTTTTCAGCTCATGAAATCTTCTTCTCGCCGAAAATTTCTTCAGTCTTCTGCAATACTTGCTACGTCTGCTTTTGCGGGTTTCTCATTTGAGTTTATCAAGTACAAACCATTATTATCTTTTTCTACACTTGGCTGCCCCGATTGGGAGTTTGCACAAATTGCAGACTTCGCATCGCGGAACAATTATGATGGAATTGAAATGCGCGGAATAAAAAGACAATTAGATCTTACTAAATGCAGCGAGTTCAATAGCGCACAAAATATTGCTGCTACCAAGAGAATGATGGAAGATAAAAATTTGAGATTTTCTGATCTTGGTTCATCAGCAACACTGCATTTTCCCGAAGGAGATGAGAGAAGAAAAAACATTGATGAAGGGAAACGGTTTATCGATTTGGCGCAGCAAATCAACTGCCCTTTTGTGCGCGTGTTCCCAAACAATTTTCCAAAAGATCAGGATAAAAATGCAACAATAGATTTGATAACGAAAGGATTGCTGGAGCTTGCTGAATATGCAAAAGAAAGCAATGTGAGCGTGCTGATAGAATCGCATGGAGATCTTGTTCATGCTGACGATATTGAGCAAGTAATGAAATTAGCTGAGCACCCGCATACAGGAATGATTTGGGATATAGTGAATATGTGGGCTATCACCAAAGAGTCGCCAGCAAAGGTTCTCGAGCGATTAAAAAAATATATAAGACATACTCATATTAAAGATGCCAGGCTTACTGATGGAAAAATAAATTATGTTTTCTTGGGTCAGGGCGATGTGCCGATTTTTGAAGCCATTGATGCATTGGCGAAAGTAGGGTACAAAGGCTATTATAGTTTTGAGTGGGAAAAAATGTGGCATCCTGAAATTGCCGCGCCTGAACTTGCAATTGCCGATTATTCAAAAACAATGAGCGCTCATTTCAAATAATTTAAAAAAAATTTATAATCATGCCCGGCGATTCTCTTCTTTTAAATAACAAAGCAAAAAAGCAAAACAGTTTTGATGCAATTATTGTCGGCTCGGGCATTACAGGCGGTTGGGCAGCGAAAGAGCTTTGTGAAAAAGGCTTAAAAGTGCTTTTGCTTGAGCGTGGCGAAAATATTGTTCATCCAAATTATGCTACTGCAACAAAAGATATTTGGGATTTCACGCATCGCCTTCATTTATCAGAAGAAGATAAAAGAAAAAATTTTGTGCAAAGCCGTCATTGGTCTTTTCGTGAAGACAATAAACATTTTTATATCAATGATGAAGAAAATCCATATGATGAGACAAAACGTTTTGATTGGATAAGAGGAGATATTGTTGGCGGCCGATCTTTGCTGTGGTCGCGGGCATGTTACCGTTGGAGCGATCTTGATTTTGAAGCGAACATGAAAGATGGAATAGCCATTGATTGGCCGATACGATATAAAGATATTTCTCCCTGGTACGATTATGTTGAATCATTTATCGGAGTAAGCGGGAACGCAGACGGTATCGCTCATTTGCCGGATGGAATTTTTCAACCTCCTTTTCAAATGAATATTGCAGAAAAATATTTCAAAGAAAAAATTGAAAATAAATATGCAGATAGAAAAGTGATCATGGGCCGCACTGCAAATTTAACTCAGCCGGTGAAAGGAAGAGGACAATGCCAGGCAAGAGATCTGTGCCATCGCGGATGCCCGTATGGCGCATATTTCAGCACAAATGCGAGCACGATGCCAGCAGCATTTTCAACCGGTAATTTAACCGTAAGGCCTCATTCGCTGGTGAACCGGATTTTATATGATGAGCAAAAACAAAAAGCAACAGGCATTGAAATCATCGATACAAAAAATAATCAGACTACTGAATTTTATGCGCGATTGATTTTTTTAAATGCTTCAACTGTTGCAACAACTTTCATTTTGTTGAATTCAACATCATCGCGTTTTCCAAATGGGTTCGGCAATGAGAAGCAATCAGGTCGGGCGAAATTTAATGGATCATCACAAAGGTGTTTCAGCTTCTGCTGATGTTGAGGGTTTTGAAGACAGTTATTATTTCGGGCGCAGGCCAACACCGCTTTATATCCCTCGTTTCAAAAATATAAAAAAGAAAGATGCTGATTTTATAAGGGGCTATCATTACGGTGCAAGCGCCTACAGAACAAGGCAGCATGCAGATATTGAAATCGGTGAATCATTAAAAGAATCTATGAGCGTTCCCGGTAAATGGCAAATGAGCCTTTATGCATTTGGTGAATGCCTTCCTTATCAAGATAATCGCATCATTTTGAATCATGACAAAAAAGATAAATGGGGGCGACCGATTGTTGCAATCAATTGTGAGTTTAAAGAGAATGAAAAAATCATGAACAAGGATATAGAAAATACTGCAAAAGAAATGCTTGAAGCAGCAGATTTTAAAAATATTCACGTCAGCAATAATATGTCGTACCCTGGCAATGCAAATCATGAAATGGGTACAGCCAGAATGGGCAAGGATCCTAAAACTTCTGTGCTAAATAGTTTTAATCAAATGCACGAAGTAAAAAATGTATTTATCACAGATGGGTCATGCATGACATCAGGAGCCTGTGTAAATCCTTCTTTAACATATATGGCACTTACTGCAAGAGCCTGCGATTATGCAGTGAAAGAAATGAAGCGGATGGATCTTTAAAATAATCACGTTAAAGTATAACCGAAAATTATTCCGATGTAACGGGTGGCAGCCATATTACCACTGAACCGTCGTGCTGCAATTCATAATGCACATCCTTAGGAATACGCATGGGGTGAAATGTTTGCGACTGATCACTGACATTCGAGTAGCCAAGTTTTTTCAGCACTTTTATTATTTGCGCTTTCACCTTTTGCATTTCAGCATCAGGATCTGAATTGAAATTTATTTTCACAAGTATTTGCTTGTCGGGGAAAGCATTGTTGAACGAGGTGACATTGCTTTCAGTAGCATCTCTTGGTATGATGCCATACTTTGAAACGAAAGGTTTGTCAGCTGTGTTATCTCCACTCGTAGCCGTTTTTGCATTGTCCGTTGTAGCTGAATTATTTTTTGTTACAGCAGCAGTTTTTGCACTGCTATCTGTGTTCAGTGATTGCTTTTTTGTGGCAGCTATGGTTTGTTTGGCTTTTGTTTTTTCAGTAGTAGTTGGGGTAGAAGTAGCAGGTTGTTTTGTGCTTGACGCTGCAGAATTGTTTTTTGCCGCGGCTATGGCAGCAGTTGAATCAATTCGTTTTGTTGAATCATTTGAGCCTGCGCCTCCTTGTGCAACTGCGGTTGAATCTTTTGCAGGTTCGGGTGGTCTTTGGGTGTCTTCGTTATGGCATGAGCAGCAAGCCGCAATGGCGCAAACAAATAATAGCCTGTAAGTATTTTTTGATATCATAACATTTGCTGTTTGTGCCTTTAATATACAGCGATATTTTTAAAAACGAAAATTGGTCAGAAATTGACAAATGCTCTTGCAAATAAAATTGCTGCTTTAAATGAAAATTTTTCGCAATCGGTGAATGTTTAAAATTCGACGGCAATTTCTAAAAAATATTAGCCGGCTGGCCTTTATTTGAAAACAAATTGTTAATCTTCATTGGTTTTTTTTGCGGGTAACTGTTGTAGCTTAGTTTTCACTTGTAATGAAGCTATCTGCATTTGTAAAAAAAAGAATTGCCTGTCTGCTCGTATTTGCAATAAGCAATTATGCAATTACTGCGCAGGTTTTAATAAAGGGCGTTGTGTATGACCGCACCCAGCAATTTGCTATGCAGGGAGTAACGGTGATGGGTACCTCCGGTTCGGGCACTGTTACAGATTCAACCGGGCATTATAGTATCAAATTGCCTTCCCGCGATTCAATTTATTTTTCTTATCTCGGTAAAACGACTTTAAAATTTCCCGTGAGCGAGATAACCGACAATCTTGAATTTGATATGAGCATTGATGCCGGCGTGGATTCATTGCCATCGGTACTTGTTTGGTCTAAGAATTATATGCTTGATTCACTTACTAACAGAAAGGAATATGGAAAAATATTTGATTATGAAGGAGGGCAGTATGTTGATAATATGAAATCGAATAAAAGAGGAGGACTCGGTATTGGACTGGATATGGATATGTTTTTTAATGCGAAAAGCAACAGAAGGATTCTTGCATTTCAGCAAAGGCTGGAGCAGGAAGAGCAGCAAAATTATATTGATCACCGCTTTACAAGAGCAGTGGTAAAAAGAGTAACGGGTTTTGAACCACCCATGCTGGATTCCTTCATGGTGCAATCCAGGCCGAGCTACGATTTCCTTAAATCATTTGAGAATGATTGGGAATTTTATAAATACATTTTGGATACGAGCAAACTTTTTGCAGAGATGTGGAAACAAGATCATCCGATACAGCATTAAAAATATTTATAAGAACATGTAGGCCTTAATAAAATCATTACCCGCATCAATTGCACAATTATTTAATTTTGGCTTTCGCCATGATTAAAAATATTTCTTCTTTTATTAAAATAAAACCTGCACTAGCTGTTGGTTTTTTGTTTTCAGTTTCAAGTCTTTTATTTGGCACATGGGTAGCTGCTATTCCCGGAATTAAGTACAGGCTTGGGTTTACGGATGGCAGCCTTGGGTTGTCATTATTGCTTTCGCCATTGGGTGCTATTACGGGTATGCTATTTTCGACAAGGGTTTTCAGCAAAATCACAGTTGGTAAATGGATGATGATTGGTTACTCGGCGGTTTGCCTTATTATGGCTTTGCAAATAAATTCAGTGAACCGCATAATGTTTTGGATTTGCCTTTATTGTTATGGACTGTTCAGTTTTTTAAATGGCGTGTCTTCAAATGCCACAGTTAATATTCTTGAAAAAAAATACAGCAGGTTTATGATGAGCACATGCCACGGCATGTATAGCCTGGGAGGTGCTGTGAGCGCAGGCCTTGCGGCTCTGATGTTCGCTGTGTACGTGCCATCAGGTATACAGATTATTCTTGTTGCGACTGCGATTATTATTGTTATTATTTTAAACAGAAAATATTTGCTCGGGAATAAAGATATTATTCATTCAAGATCGGATTTCAAATTGCCATCATTAGCAATATTGGGCATTTCATTTATTTGCATGGTAAGTTTTATGGCTGAGGGATGTGTGGCTGATTGGAGCGCAATCTATTTTAAAGAAACGCTTAACACTCCCAAAGCTCTTGTGAGCCTGGGTTACGCGGGTTTTTCGGTAGCCATGACCGTTGGAAGATTAAATGGCGACACATTGATTTCAAAAATAGGCGGAAAGAAAATCGTTATTACCGGATGCTTGTTGGCCGCAATTGGATTCGCCATTGTTGTGTTTGCGCCTGTGGTTGCAGTTGCCATTGCGGGTTATATGCTGATTGGTTTTGGCTGCTGTTGCATTGTGCCGGTTTTGTTCAGCGCTTCTGCAAATATTCCAGGAGTGAGCACTGTTGAAGGTTTCGCGATGGTGACAACAGGCGGACTGATTGGATTTCTCACCGGGCCATCGGTCATTGGTTTTATTTCAGAAAAGGCAAATCTTTCAAAAGGCCTGTCATTGTTGATTTTGATGGAATTGATTGCTGCATTTGCGGCATGGCAAAACAAGTTTTTAGTAAAGAGAGAACTGGTTGTAAAAGATGATATTGCTTATGATGAGCAAATTTATTGACCTCCTGATTTTTTGCTAGAATAACGAAAGCTGTGCATGCGATGATTTGCTTTTAACGACTGATGTTCTGCCTGACTTCTCAATGCAAAAAACTTCAGTTTCTTTATAACGCGATGCTACAATAATTTTTGTACTGCCTGCATGTTGATCAAAAATGGATTCAACCAATTTCATGCTGTTATTATTTTTTGAAAGATGGCACAAAATAAGGTGGCTTAACTGTTTGCTTCTATGTTTCAAAAAAAGATCAAGCGCTTGCATGTTTGATAAATGCCCTTCATCGCTGCTGATGCGTTTTTTTAACACGTAAGGATAGCTTCCATTCGCAAGCATTTCTTCACAATAATTTGATTCAAGAAAAACAGCGTGACATTGTTTAAAATGCTTAATCACATTTTTGCAAGAATGCCCGATATCCGTGAACACACCGATATTGATATTATTATAGGAAATGGTAAAGCTATGCGGATCGATGGCATCATGAAATTTTGAGAATGCCGCTACCGAAAGCGAGCCGATAAAAACTGGTTGATGAATATTAAATGAACGAAGCAAATGTTGCTCGATTGGAATATTACTTGATTGAAAAGTTTTGTGGGTTATATAAACCGGCAACTGATATTTTTTTGAAATGCCGGGAACGCCTGAAATATGATCTGAATGCTCGTGCGAAACAAAAATGGCTTTTACTTTTTGCATGGAAAGATCCAGCTTCTTCATCCGCTTTTCTGTTTCGCGGCACGAGATGCCGGCATCAATCAGCACTGCTTCTGAATCATTACCGATATAATAACAATTCCCGTTGCTTCCCGAATTTAATGATGCAAAAAATAACGACATACGAAGTCAAAAGTAATTTATAAAATTCAGCTATATTTAATAATCAAAAAAAACTGCTATGCAAATCTCAAAATTAATTTTGTGCAATTTAATTTTTATTTGCCTGATATTTTATTCATGCCAAACTGCAACGGTAGATTTAAAAGAAAAAGCCAAAGAAGAAATTGCTCAGGCAGAAAAAGATTTTCAAAAGATGACCATTGAAAAAGGAATTAAGGTCGCCTTTCCTTTTTACGCAGATTCAGATGCCGTGGTAAAAGGCAATAATGACAGCTTGATAAAAGGCAAAGATGCCATCGCAAACCTTTATTCGTCGCCAAATTTTGCCAAAGTTTCACTTATATGGTCTCCCGATTTTGTCGATGCTTCAGAAGATGGAAAACTTGGATATACTTATGGAAAATTTGTTTGGCAATCCAAAGACAGCACCGGAAAAACAAATGAGTTCAAAGGAGTTTTTCACACTGTTTGGAAAAAGCAAAAAGACGGGTCCTGGAAATATGTTTGGGATTAATTTTTCTTTCCATTGCCAAGCCACAACAATGCATCCACAATAAATTTATCGTAAACTTCATTGTCAAATTGAAAAGATAATTCTTTATTCGTGTGATGATCATAATCGATATCATTGTGGCCCATATTCACGTAAAGCATTTTATATTTTTTATTCGCCCACACAACAGGGTAGTAGCCGCTGTGCCATATCTCATATAATTTTGGCCCATTGCCGAGCGGAAAGCTTGATGAATCGATCGCGAGCAAAATATCAATGTCAGGGTTTTTCGTCAAATCTTTTTCCCAACTGTACCATTCGTTCGGCGATGCTTTAAAAAGATGCGGCAAACTTTTCATTGTTGGGTGCGTGCTGTCTTCAACACGCAAAATAGCTGACGTCGGATGCCATGTATTTGCTTTGTATTGCCCGGCGCCGATAAATTCATTATGATACCAATCCCAGTTCTGTGGAAAATCGGAAGGCGTTAGCGCAAAGCCCGCAAAATGAAAGCCCATCCACGCTCCGCCGTGTTCCATATAATTTTTAAAAGCTTCTCTTTGTGGCAGCGAATCCGGCCTTGTGTCTAAAAAAAGCACAACCTGATAATGAGAAAGAAAATCAGGATTGAGATTATTCCAATTATTTGTTGAATCGTAAACAAAATTATATTGCTTTGCGATTTTCGGAAAAAACCTGTTTGCTTCATGAACAAAGCTGATATGTGCCTGATCGCTTTTTGCAGTATAAAAGGCCACAACTTTG
This sequence comes from uncultured Bacteroidota bacterium, assembly GCA_963718975.1. Taxonomy (GTDB): domain Bacteria; phylum Bacteroidota; class Bacteroidia; order Chitinophagales; family Chitinophagaceae; genus Puia. The sequence continues at coordinate 119,492 of CAVRBD010000006.1, forward strand.
AATTGAGGTTTATCATACTGGCTTATTCCATGAAAAAAGGCAAATACTAAAAAAAGTAAACTGAAAATATTTTTTCTCATTGATCGTAGTTTAAATTGAAGTTAAAGCAAATTGCTTTATTAAATATGCACTTATGCTTCGACAGATTGATGAATATTTTATGAATAAAGAAGAACCTGTAAAAAGCTGCATCCAGTTTTTGCGCGAACATATTCTTAAACTAGATAAAAATATTACAGAAACCTGGAGATACGGAATGCCATTTTATAATTACAATGGGAAAAGATTTTGTTATCTCTGGGTTCATAAAAAATACAATCAACCTTATGTTGGCATTGTTGATGGCAGCAAAATTGATCACCCGGATTTAATAAAAGAAAATCGTTCGCGAATGAAAATTTTATTGATTGACCCGGAAAAGAATATCCCTGTAAAAAAAATCAATGCCATTTTGAAAGAGGCATTATCTTTTTATAAAACAAATAAATGATTTTTAGAGAAGCGAAAATATCAGATATACCTCAGTTAATGCGGGTGCGATTCGCCGTAAAAGAAAATGTGTTGTCAAACCCTTTATTGGTCACGGAAAAAGATTGTGAAGAATTTTTATTTCATCGCGGAAAAGGTTGGGTTTGTGAAATTGATAATGTGGTTGTGGGTTTTGCTATCGTAGATTTGAAAGATAATAATGTGTGGGCTTTGTTTGTCCAGCCTGGGTTTGATGGAAAGGGAATTGGGAAGAGATTACATGATGATATGCTGGATTGGTATTTTCGGCAAACAGATAATACAATTTGGCTTGGCACTTCACCAAATACAAGAGCAGAAAAATTTTACAAAAAAGCCGGCTGGAAAGAAACAGGCACCAGAAAAAACGGAGAAATAAAATTTGAAATGACAAAAAATGATTGGGAAAACTCGGAATAGAAATTAATGTCAACTTAATTATTCAGCAATTTATTTTTTGCTTTTGCATATTCATCGTTTGACAAAATTCCCTTTTGGTTTAACTCATATAATTTCTCCAATTCGGCTGAAATATTCAGAGATGAATTCCCGCGAATATTTAATGCAGTAGCCATTTGTGTTGCCTGATGAACAGCTTTATTATTTTCTAAATCTGTTTGTGCCTGAGTGATTGTGTCTTTTAATCTTTTTGGATGGTGCACATTAAAATAATCCGTAGCGCCAATTTGTGCGGCAGTTTGAATTTCTACATGGCCAAAATTGAAAATCCTTCCCCAAACACTTTGGTCGTAAGAAACATTATTTATTTTTTCCAATGGGCTTTCTTTTGCAAAATGTCTTAATATGCCGGTTTCATCAATCACGCGGCTGCTTGTCACCACCCAAATATTTACCTTCCATTCAAAATATTTTATCAGAAAATAAATTATCGCTGCAAGAGATATCGTCCATCCATACGGGAAAACCTGTAGTAATAAAATTCCGCCTATAGCAAGAATGAGCGTAATAAAAGCCGGCCCTGCCAACGAAACCCAACTGGTATGAGTGACCAATAAAATTTTTTCTCCTTTCTGCAATGGCGTGCGCATACAAAATTTTGAGATTAAGTTAATGTAGATAAATGAAATGAAAAAATGTAGTTGTAAGCTTGGGTCTTCGTTTTTGCTTGTTTGTATTCTTATTATCTTTGCATCTCAGAAATTTTGTTCACCAGGCAAGTGTCCTTAAAATTTCAAAAACTATGGCAGTATTGCACAACCGTGTTTCGCAAACGGAACTGAAAGAAAGATTATATCAGGAAACTGAGCCCCGCACTACGATTTCATTCTACCAATATTTTTTTATTGAAGACGCGAAACAATTTCGCGATGATTTATATAAATCCTTAAATGAATTAAAAGTATTCGGAAGGATTTATATTGCGCATGAAGGCATCAATGCGCAGATAAGTGTTCCGCAAAGCAGTTTTGAAGCAATGAAAAATACTTTGTATTCCATCGAAGCTTTGAATCATGTTCGTTTGAATATTGCTGTTGATGACGATGGAAAATCTTTTTGGGTATTGAAAATAAAAGTGCGTGATAAAATTGTTGCTGACGGAATTAATGATAGATCTTTTGATATGCGCAATAAGGGTAAATATGTAAATGCTGAAGAATTTAATGCGCTTACTGAAAACCCCGATACCATTGTAGTTGATATGCGCAACCATTATGAATATGAAGTAGGGCATTTTAAAAATGCTATTGAAATTCCATCGGATACTTTTCGCGAGCAATTGCCAATGAGCGCTGAAATGCTTGATGATAAAAAAGATAAGAACATCATTATGTATTGCACCGGCGGCATACGTTGTGAAAAAGCAAGCGCCTACCTTCTTCACAATGGATTTAAAAATGTTTATCATCTGGAAGGTGGCATCATTCATTATGCACAACAGGTTAAAGAAAAAAAACTGGAAAGTAAATTCATCGGAAAAAATTTTGTGTTTGATGACAGGCTGGGGGAGCGCATTACAGAAGATGTGATTGCAAAATGTCACCAATGCGGAAAGCCTGCTGATGATCATACCAATTGCAAAAATGATGCTTGTCATTTGCTTTTCATTCAGTGCGATGAATGCGCAAAAAAATACGATGGTTGCTGCAGCACTGAATGCCAGGAAATTTATAATATGCCGGAAGGAGAACAAAAAGAACTGCGAAAAGGAAAAATGAATGGGATAATGGTATTCAATAAATCACGACAAAGATTAAGACCAAGATTGAGAGACAATGGAAAATAAAATAGAAATTAAGATGGATATAGAAAAAATTAGAAAGGAAACATTGGGTTGTTCCGACAAATTATTTTTGAATAGTGCCGGATCTTCACTGCCTCCAAAATCAGTTGTTGAAAAGATGACTGATTACCTTAAACAAGAAGAATTGATTGGTGGCTATGAAACTGAAAGAATAAAGGCTGGTGAAATTTATACATTCTATACAGAAACGGCGAAGCTGCTGAATTGCAAACCTGCGAATATTGCATTTGCGTATAACGCTACAGATGCCTATGCACGTGCATTATCCGCAATATCCATTTGAAATAGGCGACTATATTTTGACAACGAATGATGATTATATTTCAAATCAGATTGCCTTTCTTTCTCTTGCAAAAAAGATTCGGGATTAAATTATTGCGTACAAATAATTTAGAAAATGGCGATATCGATTTAATGCATTTTGAAGAATTGATGAGAGAGCACGATCCTGTTCTTGTTGCAGTAACGCATATTCCTACTAATTCCGGTCTTGTACAAGATGTTGAAGCAATTGGAGAAATATGTATGAAATATGATGCGTGGTATTTGGTCGATGCTTGTCAGTCAGTTGGGCAGCTAGTTGTTGATGTTGAAAAGATTGGCTGCGATTTTTTAAGCGCGACAGGAAGAAAATTTCTGCGCGGACCACGCGGCACGGGTTTTTTGTATATGAGCGATGAAGTTTTAGAACATAAGCTCGAGCCATTGTTTATTGATATGCGCGGGGCAAACTGGTTAAGCGCGGATGAATATGAAATAGCAAAGGATGCAAGGCGTTTCGAAATGTGGGAATTTTCTTATGCAACAGTTGTTGGTATTACAGAAGCAATCAGATATGCGAATGAAATTGGAATGAAAAATATTTATGACTATAACAAGCCAATTGCAAAAAAATTGAGAGAAGGATTGTCTGAAATTTCAGGAGTTAGCGTTCTTGACAGAGGTTCTTCACAAGCAAACCTGGTAACATTTAATAAGGCCGGTATTGAATTAAATAAATTGGAGCAAGCTTTGCGAAACGAAAAAATATATTTTAGTATAAGCTCGCTAACCAGTGCCAGAATTGACTTTGCCAGGAAAGGCATTGATTGGGCAATCAGGTTTTCGCCGCATTATTTTAATACTACTGAAGAAATTGAAAATGCAATTGGTGTAGTCGCTTCAATAAAATAATTTTCAGGATTAGTCTTAATGACAACCGTGCGGCCCGAGCAACCAATAAATAACAACGAAAATAACTACAGTACTTAGGCAACCGCCTCCTAATTTATGAGCGCCATATCCAGCTATCAATGCTCTTAGCCAATCTCTCATTTGAAATGATTTTTGAATGATGAAGTTATTGATTTTTTAAATCAAAATGATTTAGCTTTCTATTCAAGATCGTAAGTGTTCTTTAAAGACTTTTTGCATTCAACCGACAAGTGGTAAACTTTGCTTTGAATAGTATCAATCAAATTATCTAATGCTTCCCGGCGCACGCTAACCGAGCGAATGCTGTCGTAATTATTAATCATCGTGTATAAAGAATCTGTCAATTTTTCCATGGAGTTGCTTTGATAAAGATTGAGCTTGCCGTAATACAGTTGATTGAAATTATATTTTGCCGTATTGTAATTGGCTTGCGAAATGGAATCGGACGGATTGCTGATTGAAGTTGAAATTGCGCCAAGATCTCCAAGCAAATCATCATACACAGCACTTTGCTGGTTCAGGAAATTTTTTTCAAATTCTTTTTCATTGTTAGAACGATATTCATAAACGCCGATCACAATTGGGATGGCTGCAACAATCACACTTGCAAGGCTGATCCAGGAACTTTTGTCTGACATAGAATATATATTTGAAGATTATTAAATATTGTTTGAATGATGAATGGCAAGATTTGTACCTCTTTATTAAAAAGGAATGATGTCAAAAAATGTCAAAATTCAATCAGTTAAGTTGCCTAGCGAAAAAAGTACATGCTGATAAGTTTCTTCATCGCTTAGTTTTTGCGGAGCAAATTTTTTTCCGATTACTTTTTCATACAGTTCAATATATCGGTTACTGATTACCGTTACCCATTCTTCATTCATTTCAGGAACTGTTTGTCCTTCTTTGCCCATAAAATTATTTTCGATGAGCCATTCGCGAACGAATTCTTTGCTTAGCTGTTTTTGTTTTTCGCCTTTTTGCTGGCGCTCTTCAAAACCATCAGCATAAAAATAGCGCGATGAATCAGGCGTATGAATTTCATCCATCAAATAAATTTCATCACCAATTTTTCCGAACTCATATTTTGTATCAACCAAAATCAATCCTTGTCTGGCAGCAATTTCTTTTCCGCGCTCAAACAATGCAAGCGTATATTTTTCAAGCACAGCATAATCTTTTTCGCCCGCAATTCCGCGGCTGATGATTTCTTCTCTGGAAATATCCTCATCATGCCCAACTTCAGCTTTTGTTGATGGCGTAATAATCGGCGAAGGAAAATAATCATTTTCTTTCAATCCATCAGGCATTGCGACTCCGCACAGTTCACGCTTTCCGCTGCTGTAGGTGCGCCATGCGTGGCCGGTGACATTTCCCCTAACAACCATCTCTACACGAAAAGGCACACATTTTTTTCCGATGGCAACATTTGGCGCGGGCACATCTGCAAGCCAGTTCGGGCAAATGTCGCTTATTGCTTTTAGCATGTAAGCAGCAATCTGGTTCAGCACTTGCCCTTTAAATGGAATCGGCTTTGGCAAAATGACATCGAATGCAGAAATGCGGTCGGATGCGATCATCACAAGCCATTTGTCTGAAATGGTATATACATCTCTAACTTTACCTCGGTAAAAATTTGTTTGATGTGGGAACTGAAGTGTTTTCATTGAAATCATTTGAGATGAAGGACAGAAATAATCAAAAATTAATTGCTTTTAAAACCCGAATATACATTTGAGTTTTGGGAAGATAACAGAATGCAATGCACGAAATATCAACACAGTTGCCGAGCTTCGTGAAAATTAAATTTTTGTGTAAAAATTACAATATGTATTTTGCCCTTCATTATTACTAACGAAACTTTGCTTTATGAGAAATCACATCAGGCTTATCTTACTCGCGATTGCTGCAATTATCCCTGCTTTGGTATTTTGCCAATCGTCGACCATTAGCGGGAACGTAAAAAATAATACGGGCAATGATGCAGTGCCGGCTGTATCTGTAATCGTGAAAGGCACGAAGGAAGGCACGTTTACTGATGACAAAGGAAATTTCAGGTTAAGCACCACCAAGCAGTTCCCGCTTACATTGATTATTACTTCAATTGGTTTCGAGCCTCAGGAAGTAAAAGTTGCGGGCGCATCTGATTTCATACAAATAAATTTCAAGCCGGCATCTTCACTGGGCGCGGAAGTGGTTGTTGCTGCAAGCAGGGTGCCGGAAAGGATTTTGGAATCTCCGGTGACTGTGCAGCGGGTCGGTGCATCGAATATCAGAAATTTATCTGTACCTCAATATTATGATGCAGCAAAATCGCTGACGGGTGTTGACGTTACAAGTTCAGGATTAATTTTTACATCAATAACAACACGCGGTTTTAACGGCAGCGGCAACCCGAGGTTTAATCAGTTTGTTGACGGGATGGATAATCAGGCACCGGGCTTAAATTTTTCTGTTGCATCCATTGTCGGTCTTACAGAATTAGACGTTGACAATATGGAACTCTTATCAGGCGCATCTTCTGCGTTGTATGGATCAGGCGGTATGAACGGAACCTTGCTCGTGTCCGGAAAAGATCCTTTCAAATATCAGGGTTTAAGTGTTCAGGTGAAACAAGGAGTGATGCATATGGGCGGTGGCGATGGTAAAAATGATCCCATCAATCCTTCACCATATTATGACTGGTCTTTCAGATGGGCAAAAAAAGTGAGTGATAAATTTGCTTTTAAAATAAGCGCTCAATTTATTCAAGCGAAAGATTGGGTAGCCAATAATACTTCAGATTATACACAAACATTTGGAACAGGTTCGGCGAACCATACCATACCGGGCACAAGAGCAACTGATCCCAACTATAATGGAGTGAATGTATATGGTGATGAAACTTTTGCAAACATGCAGGGCGTTGCAACTTCAGTTCAAACACAAACAAACGCAGGAATATTAGCAGCTACGGGCGGACAGCTCAATGTGGTCGATCAGCTTAATGGTTTTCTGTCTGCCTATTATCCTACTGCGCCTCCAACACAAGCGCAGTTAGGACAATTTATTACTGCGTTATCTGCAGGATTAACACCGCAGCAGCAACAGCAGCTTATTCCGGCTGTCACAAACCTTCTGCCATTTGCAGTGGGGCTTCATTATGGAGCTATACCAAATCAAAATGTTTCGCGCACCGGTTATCCGGAATATCAGATCATCGATAACAACACGGTAAGCTTTAAAGCATCGGGTGGATTGTATTATAAACTAACTCCGAATACTGTAGCATCATTAACCGGTAACTGGGGAACAGGAAATACTGTATACACCGGAAGCGACAGATATTCTTTAAAAGATTTTGCAATGGGTCAGTATAAGCTCGAAATAAAAAGCGATAAATGGTTTATCAGAACTTACACTACGCAAGAAAATGCAGGCTCTACTTTTGATGCAACAATAACTACAAGGTTGTTTAATGAATCATGGAAGTCAAGCAACACATGGTTTCCGGAATATGTAGGCGCTTACGTGCAGGCGTTATCTGCGGGCGCACCACAAAGCGTGGCTTATCAGCAAGCAAGGGCTTATGCTGATCAGGGCATGCCTGCGCCGGGCTCAGCTGAATTCAAACAAAAATTTGATTCAGTTGCATCAAGGCCATTATCGCAAGGTGGCGGCCTGCTTTTGGATAGAAGTAATTTGTTTCACACAGAAGGGCAATATAATTTTAGTGATATCGTGAAATTTGCAGAAGTGCTGGTGGGCGCAAGCTGGAGACAATACGTGCTCAATTCTCAGGGAACGATTTTTGCTGATAGCGCCGGGCGCATACACACTAATGAATACGGTGCTTATTTGCAGATATCAAAAAGGCTTTTTGAAATACTGAAATTAACCGCCTCCGGAAGATATGACAAGAACGATAATTTTGATGGTAAATTCACACCTCGTGTTTCTGCGGTATTGACTGTTGCGCCTGATCAGAATATTCGCGCCTCTTATCAAAATGCGTATCGCTTTCCTTCAAACCAAAACCAATGGATCAATTTAAATACAGGTGAAGGAATCTTGATTGGAGGCTTGCCACAGCTGAGAAACTATTATCACTTTGATACCAACCCGGTTTTTAATTCAACCACTTTTCAACCGCAGACATTTGGTAAGTTCAAACCTGAATCGGTTAATTCATACGAACTTGGATACAAAGGTTTATTTGGAAAAAGATTGCTGATTGATTTGTATGGCTATTATGCCCAATACCAGGATTTTATTGGCCGCGTGCAGGTTGTGCAATCAGCATCGGGCAATCCGGCAACAATAAACCCGAACGATCCGACCTCTTATCAGGGTTATTCAGTTTCTACAAACAGCACAAATAAAGTTAACACCTATGGCTGGGGGTTAAGCATTGACTATATCATGGATGGAAATTTTGCGCTCTATTGTAATATTTCATCAGACATGATCCACAATCCTGACTCTACTTTTGCAACTTATTTCAACACGCCAAAATACAGAGTGAATGTAGGTTTGAGCAATAGCGGGTTTGGATGGCAAAAAAGATTTGGCTTTAATATTCAATACAGATGGCAGGACAGTTATTATACGGAAGCAGATTTTGTGCAAGGCAATGTGAGCGCATTTAGCACAGTTGATGCGCAGGTTAGTTACAAATGCAAAGGCATTCGTTCAATGATTAAAATAGGTGCCAGCAATTTGCTAAACCAATATTATACATCTCAGTTTGGTAATCCTGCAATAGGAGGATTGTATTATGTCAGTTTCGCTTATAATATTTTCTAAAATTTCGGTTATACATTACTGTTAATAAGAAAGCCATCTCAAAATTTTGGGATGGCTTTCTTATGTTGGATTAATAAAATTAAACGTTGAAACGGAAATGCATCACGTCTCCGTCTTTTACAATATATTCTTTTCCTTCAATGCGAAGCTTCCCATTTTCTCTGCACGCCGCTTCTGAACCGTACTGAATAAAATCTTTGTAAGCAATTACTTCAGCTTTAATAAAACCTTTTTCAAAATCGGTGTGAATAACACTTGCAGCTTGTGGCGCTTTCCATCCTTCATGAATAGTCCAGGCGCGAACTTCCTGAACACCCGCTGTGAAGTAGGTGAGCAGGTTGAGTAGTTGATAAGTGGAGCGGATCAGTTTATTCAATGCCGGTTCTTTCATTTTATATTCTTCCATAAACAATTCTTTGTCTGCCGGATCTTCCATTTCAGAAATTTGTGCTTCAATGGAATTGTTCATAACAATAACTTGTGCATTCTCATTAGCAACTGCTTTTCTCAATGCTTCAGAGAATTTATTTCCTGTATGCATGCTTGCTTCATCAACATTGGCAACATATAGCACGGGTTTGTCTGTTAATAAAAAAAGATCCGCAACGGCAACTTTATCTTCTTTGCTTAAATTCAATTCGCGGATGCTTTTTCCTTTTTCCAAATGCTCCTTGCATTTTTTTAATATTTCATATTCTGCTTTTGCTTTCGCATCGCCGGTCTTGGCAAGCTTTTCAGCTTTACTGAATTTTTTATCAACGCTTTCGAGATCTTTTAACTGTAGCTCTGTATCAATAATTTCTTTATCAGCAACTGGGTTGATAGCGCCTTCATCGCGCAAAATATTTTCATCTTCAAAACAGCGTATCACGTGAACAATTGCATCTACTTCGCGGATGTTTGCCAGAAACTTATTTCCCAATCCTTCGCCTTTGCTGGCGCCTTTTACAAGCCCTGCGATATCTACAATTTCAATTTGTGTTGGCACCGTGCGGTTAGGAACAACAAGCTCCGCAAGTTTATCAATCCTTTCGTCCGGAACGTTCACCAAACCTACATTTGGCTCAATAGTACAAAAACGATAATTGCTCGCTTGCGCTTTCGCACTATTGCTGACTGCATTAAACAGTGTTGATTTTCCTACATTTGGCAACCCTACAATGCCTGCTTGCAAACCCATGGTGTTCTATTTTTTTGAGCCGCAAAGGTAATGAAAACAGCCATTGCATTGTGAACAGTAGTTTGTAGTTTTAATGCGCAGAGAATTTTAATAATGGGGAAGATATTTTCAACAATAATTCTATGGCTTTAAATTTTATATGGGTTGCTTTTTTCCTGATTGCATTTGTTGTTGCGCTTATTAAATTAATTGCTTTTGGCGATACCAGTATTTTTAAGACTATTATTGACGGTGTGTTTGATGCGGCCGGAACAAGCGTTCAAATATCTTTCGGCTTAATAGGAGTGATGTCTCTTTTTTTAGGTTTTATGAATATCGGCGAAAGAGCCGGTGCTGTGAGATTTTTATCAAAAATTGTAGGGCCTTTTTTTAATAAACTTTTTCCTGAAGTGCCGAAAAATCATCCAGCCATCGGGCACATGATGATGAATTTTTCCGCTAATCTTTTAAACCTTGATAATGCTGCAACTCCATTCGGTTTAAAAACAATGCAAAGTTTGCACGAACTAAATCCTGATAAAGGAACTGCTTCCAATGCGCAAATCATGTTCATGGTTTTGCACGCATCAGGACTAACGTTGATACCTATCAGTGTAATTGCGCAAAGAGCGATCATGAAATCGAGCGACCCGACGTTGATTTTCATTCCATGCATGATCGCAACATTTGTGGCTACAGTTACGGGCTTAACTGTTGTTGCAATCAAACAGCGCATCAATCTTTTTAATCCTGCTATAATTACATGGATTGGTGGCATAAGTGTGATGATCGGAGTGCTGATATATTATTTCAGGACTCATCCCGACAAGATTGATAATTTTTCAAAACTTGTCAGCAATGGGCTTATTCTGATTTTATTTATTGCATTTATTGTTGGAGGATTAATTAAGAAAATAAACGTGTACGAAGCTTTTATTGATGGCGCAAAACAAGGGTTTGATGTAGCGGTAAAAATTATCCCGTTTTTAGTTGGTATGCTTGTTGCCATCAGTGTGCTGCGAAACTGTGGTGTGTTTGATTATATCATACAAGGGTTCAGTTGGCTTTTTGGATCAATAGGGGTCAACACCGATTTTGTGAAAGCTTTGCCCACCGCTTTGATGCGACCTTTGAGCGGCAGCGCATCAAGAGCGATGATGATTGATACGATGAAACAATATGGCCCGGATTCTTTTCCTGCATTGGTGTCGGGAGTGATGCAGGGTTCATCTGATACTACATTTTATATCGTTGCATTATACTTCGGTTCCGTTGGCATCAAGAAAACAAGATATGCTGTGCCAGCGGCTTTGCTGGCTGATTTAGCAGGAGTGACAACTGCGATAATAATTTCTTACCTATTCTTTCATCATTAGCTAATCTGGCCATAGAGAAAAAACTGTTGCACAGAGAATTTTCGGAAAAAAATTTGATTACTAAACACTACCACTGAGTTTTCCTTACATTTCAGCGGCTCTTTAGCTAATAAAATTCTAAACTATTTTATTTAAATGTAAACCTCGCAGTAACAGCAAATGCATCAGGCACAAAATTTATTGCCGGAATAATATCAAGCTCGGGTTTCCAATCGAGAGATAAATTGATAGGTGCATTTTGGAATTTATAATCAAGGCCGACAACGCCCGTTGGCCCGAGATAAGTGTTGCCACTTTGGAAGCCAACATAGCCGCCGCCGCCATAAAACCATGTGAATGCCGGCGTCGCACCAACGGGCTGATGAATTTCAAACAAGCCTCCGATGCCAAAACGAGTTGGGCCAAACGATACAAGGCCTTCAATTGCATCGCGACCATTCATAAAATATTTTACGCTCACAGAATTGCTAAGTGTTGGCGCTGCGCTGCTCAAACGCACGCCAATCGCCAATTTATAATCCTGTGCCCAAAGCTGATTGCAAATCCCGAATACTGTTAGTAAAATAATCGTGCAGGTTATTTTGCGCATAAAAAATATTATTGCTTTGGAACGCAAATAATGGCAAATGTATTAGTGCAGATGTGTTAGAACTTTCTTAATGTTTTGGCTTGTCTCGCAAAGCGATGATGGCGCAATGATTGCTCATTATTAATTTCATGATTTCTTCAGTATAAAATTTGCTGACTTATTTCTTTGTTCTACTCTGCGCCTTTGCGTCTTTGCGAGACAAGCCTACTGCCCGAAGAGCTCATACTTTGTCTTTGGCCTCTTATCTTCAAGCCATTTAAAATTGCGTAGCCGCATCTCATCAAAATTTACTTTTCTAATGGGGAACATTGTGCCTTCGCCATCATTTCGGAGCACGACTTTATTCAATTCCTTATTCAAAAAAATCATATCGATCACATCAGCCTTTGATTGATTTACGCCAAAAAAAGCTTTGTTCTCATCTTGTGCATAATAGATGCTTTCGGCATTTCCTTTTGCACGCATAAAATCAATCACGCCATCTTTGAAATATCCGTTCAATGTCGTTCCTTTCACCTGATTGAAAAGATTATCTCCAACCCTCATTACCACAAGGCCATTTTCAAAAACATATAAGCGGCTTGCTTTTTTATTTTTTGTAAAAAGAAAAATAGTGTCGCCGGTAATTTGATTTTTGTTTGCCCATACAATCGGGTTTGTGTACAATCGGAAAATAGAATCCTTTGCTGAATAAAACAAGCTGTCGGAAACTGCCTGCAATGAATCGGAAAAAATGCGGACATGATGAAACGCTTGCAGGTAGCGGTTCGAGCTGTCGCTTGGCGGCGAATTATTTACCATTGCGTTTTTTAAGCTATCTTTTTTTAATGCATCAACAGAATCTGCTGAAGCTTGTTGCGGAGATTTGCTTCTATCAGTAACAATAGCATTATTGTTTGAAGTATCAATTTTTAAGCTGTCGTTTTTTGCAAGTGCATCTTTGTTTTTAAGAGAGTCATTTAATGCCTGCGGAGATAATTTGGTGCTATCTGATACATTGCTTTTTTTAATGGCAAGATCGTTTTTAAGTGAATCCTGCTTTGGCGGTGGATTATTTTTTGTTCGCGTTTTTTTCTTTTCTGGTTTTTTTAGCAGTTCGTTTTCCTGCGCAAGAACAGTTTTTAAAAGATCGGTGTTCGAGATATTAACTGATATCAGCGCAGCGCTGTCGCTTTTTCTTTTTTCTTCTTTTTCGATTAACTCGCTAACGGTTTTCAGAGAATCGGAAATTTTTGCTTTCACGATTTTTATGCTATCGCTGTAAATGCTGTCTCTGATGCGCAGTTTCTCTGCAACAATGCTATCATCGTGCCTCTTTATCGAATCTGCTGTAAGCAGGTCCGACAGTTTTCCGGAAAACAAAGTATCGGCGCTCACATAAATCGAATCCTCTTCTTGTTTCAATATCATTAATGGATGTTCGGTTGCAAAAAAAGTTTTCGTCTTCCTGTTTGCAATCATATGGTTTGAAAGAACAGAGATGCCCTGGAGGCTGTCAACATATACAGCATTGCCATCTGCAATGCTTATTCCGGTGCTGTCATCAAATTGAACGGTCTCGCCTGTTATTTTTTGTGAGCCCTGGTGAATCGTTGGTCTTTTCCCAAAATATGCTTTGTGATTTTTCAGATCATAATTTCCATCTTTGGTTACAATGTCGCTGCCGCTGCTATCTCTTATATAAGTTTTGGTGATGAAAGTAGCGAGTTGTGTATTCGTGTTGTACAAAAGAGAATCTGTTTTTAAATCGTAGGAAGGATCTTTCAGCAGCACATCTTTTTTGAAATAGATATCTTTTGTTTCGGCATAATAAACGCCTTCTTTGCTGGTGAGCACACTGGTTTGGTTAATAACTTTTCCGCCGTTGTAATAAGTGCCGATTTTATTCGCCATATCATATTGCATATCGTCGGTGTACAAAGTGCCTGTGCCATCGGTCATCTTAACTTTCTTTTGAAATATCACATATTTTTTATCAACGAAATATTTCATGTACTGCGAAAAAATATTTGTGGTATCTGAATCATTCATGTGAACATTACCGAATGCTTCAATAATATTTTGCTTGTTGTCTTTCACAACACTGTCGCAATAAAAAAAAGTTTTTCCTTGTTGTAATTTAACGTTGCCAACGAGCGATTGAAATTTAACCGAGTCTTTGGTTTCTTCTCTTATTTTATCAGCATAAATAATATTCACAGGCACCAGCGAATCCTTGTCTGCTTCAGGCTTGGGCTGAACAGGCTGTTGGGCTTGTGCATGAAAAACTATGAACCATAAAAATGTTAGAAAGACAATTCGCTTCATCGTATTAATTGCCCGGTTTTGAGGACGAGTCGCTGACTGGGCTCGTCAACGGGCCGCTTTTATCCTTGCGGCCAAATACAGAAATGTTAACGTACCGTTTAGGATGCACGCGAACATCATCCAGCAATGTGTTCAAGCTTCGTGATGTGCTTTCAAGATTGAGATATAATTTTTTATCGTTCAGCAACAATCCGAGTGAGCCATTGTTGCTGTTCACTTTTGCAATTGCGCTGTTCAGTTCTCCCATGGTTGAATGAATGGATTCAACCGTTTCTTCAATTTTTGAATTGGCCAGTTTTGAAGTTGTTTTATTTAGATTGTTCAATGTTTCATTAATGCTTTCATTATTTTTTGAAAGATTTTTTGTGAACGAATCAACATTGTTGAGCGATTTTGCAAGCGTTCCTGTTTGCACATTCAGCATTTGCTGCAACGATGCTGATGAACCCGCGAGGTTTGAAAGTATGGATCCAAAATTATTTTTTGTTCTGGGATCGAACAAAGAGCCAACAACTTCAATCAGCGAATCGAGGGATTTTAAAGTGCCGTTCAATTGGGCAACAATGGGATCGATATTGCTTTCTACAGAAGCCAGCAATCCGGCTTTTTCGCGTGTGTTCAGCGTGTCGCCATTTTCAACATAATCTGTTCCGCTTCCCTTATTAATAACAATGACGGGTGAATTCAACAAACTTGTCTGTATTTCTGCAACTGAATTTTTAGGAATATGAATATCTTTTTTTAGGTTGATCTCAAGAACGATGGAGTTAAGGTCTTTGTCTGTTTCTTTAAGCGCTGAAACATTTCCGATAGGAAGCCCGTTTATTTTTACAGCATTAGAAACTTCCACTCCCTCCACATTTTTGAACACGGCATAAATTTTTTTGCTGTGCTCAAAAGTTTTGTTGCCTTTCAAAAAATTGAACCCAAGAATAAGCAGTGTTATTGAAATAGCAGTTAATACGCCAATTTTTGTTTCATTAGAAATTTTCATTCACAGGCCATTTAGTAAAAAAATAGGTATAACAAGATTGGTTAAAATTCACAATAAAAATCCAAACAGGCAACAAATGTAGCAAAATTGTGAAGCGATGTTGAGAAGACAGCGTTAAAATCAATAGGCATGAAATGAGATAACAATTAGTTGTAGGTAACTCTGTAATTTTTTCAAAATGCTTTTTGCTTTGAGGTATCTGTGGAAGGGCTTGCTGAGCCTGGTTTTGCGCCTTCCATTTGAAATTTGTAGCGCTTCAGTGCGTCTACAATATTTGAAACGACTTCATTTTGGCCTTTATCGCTGTTAAGATATTCTTCTTCTTCTTTATTGGTAAGATATCCGGTTTCAATAAGAACACTGGGCATTCCTGTTGCTTGAAGAACCTGTATGCCTTTATCTCTTTGATAAACGCCCAGAGTAGTACGGCCTGCTTTTGCAAATTCTTCTACAACCATTTGGCCGAACAAAGCACTTTTCTTAAAATATTTTTGCTCGTATAATTGCGCCCGGATTTTTGCTTCTGGTGATTCGACATCAAATTCTGGCGCTGTGTTGCTGGCGCTGTCTTCAAATTCGCCGCCGCCTTCCTCGCTGTTTTGATTTATCGCGTTTATCTTATCTGAAATTTTTTCTGATTTCCATATTAAAACGCTTGCGCCAATCCGCATATTCTTTACCCAATACGATTCATATATCGGCACAGTAACCATTTTCTTTTTTTTCTTGCTCCCTCTGCCAACATACTCTAATTTCTTTTTATGCCCGATCACGCGTTTTGCATAATAGCCGCCGGCAGGCTGTGGTGTTGCGTCGCAATGTATGCTAATGAACAGATCGCCCTTTGCCTGGTTTGCTATTTGCGCACGACTGTGAAGATCTTCTTTTAGAGTAGTGGCATTATTAACAGGCCCGGCAACAGTTCTTGTATACACTACTTTGATGTCGGGAAATTCATTTTTGATTGCTTCGCCAAGTTTTAAAGCAATGTCGAGCGTCACATCTTCTTCTTTTGAAATCAATCCCTTTGTGCCGTGAAACTGGCCACCATGGCCTGCATCAATCACAATGGTTTTAATTGGGACAAGCTTTGGCGCATTTATTTTTTTGCCTGTAAAAGTGAAAGAACAAAACGATATTATAACAATTAACAATGCAGCCAATTTTTTCATCATGCTGTCTCCGATTTTTGATGGTTAGTAATCTTCACAAACTCTTAATGGTCTAAACACTATTTTTGTACCATTGCAGAGCAGGTTTTGAATAATTCCTGCTTTTTAATTGCAAACAGGTTTCAGCTACAACGTTTTTCTTTTGAGAATCTGTTTGCTCTTTATAAAAATATGAATAACGGACGCAAAATTAGTTCAAAATATTTTCCTGTATTGATTTTTGCATTGCTATTCTTATCGGTAACGCTTAATAGCCCTGCAAATTATTTGCATGCCCCGCATTTTTACAAAAACTTAACTACGTTTTCCGATACTGCCAAACCAGTGCGCAAAATTCCGAAGGACACACGTCACAAATGATTCCAGCTTAAAATATACTGTTACGAAAGACACAACGATAAAGGATACTGTATATGAAAAGACAGATACTTTTGATCTGAAAGTTTCCAAAGACACATTAGAAGCGCCCATCAGCTATAGTGCTGCAGATTCAATTGTGATGGATGTGCCTTCAAAAATAATTACGCTCTATAATAAAGCAACCACAAAACAGAAAGACGTGAACCTGGAAGCGTATAAAATTATTTACGACCAGACCAAACAGTTTGTTGTTGCAACGCACTTGCTTGATAGCGGGAAAATGAAAGGCAGGCCAAAAATGGTACAGGCAGATAATACAGTTGAGTCAGATTCGATGGTATACAACACAAAAACACAAAAAGGGATTACCATAAGCAGTTATACTACTTCGGGTGATATGTTTGTATATGGCGAAAAAATTAAAAAGATAGCGCCGGAAGAATTTTATGCATCTCGCGGAAGGTTCACTACCTGCGATCTTGACACGCCACATTTTGCTTTCAGGGCAAACAAAATGAAGCTGATCAATAAAAAATTTGCGATCACCGGCCCGGTGCATCCTGAGTTTGAAGGAGTGCCAATTCCAATATATATACCATTTGGTTTTTTTCCGCTGGTGCAAGGAAGGCATTCGGGATTACTGCCACCGCAATTTACAGCGAGCGATCAGTTTGGATTAGGCCTTACCGGACTTGGCTATTATAAAGTAGTAAATGACAATTTTGATGTTACTTTTCGAACAGATTTATATTCATACGGAGGTTGGGCATTGTATATTGATCCCGAATATCTTGTTCGTTATCACTACAGGGGCCGTATCGATTTTTCTTTGCAGGATGTGCGAATATTAAATCCTACAGGTCTCGGCACTAATGAGTTCCAGGATTCAAAACTTTATAAATTAGCCTGGAGCCACACGGTTGACAGTAAAGCAAGGCCAGGCACAAATTTTTCAGCGAATGTAAATTTGCAGTCTGAAAAATATAACCAGCTTCAGGTTAATAACCCTACCGCCAATTATCAAAATAGTGTAGGGTCTTCTATCTCGTATTCAAAAACCTGGGGCAACGGAAAATTTAACCTTACTACAAGTGCCAACCACAGCCAGAACAGTAATGACGGATCAATTGCCATTACATTCCCAAATATTGGTTTCACCGTTACAACCATTTATCCTTTCCAAAATAAAGAAGTTATCGGCACTCCAAAATGGTATGAAAAATTAGGCATTGGATTAACCACAAGTATTACCAATCAGGCAAGGCTTTACGATTCCTTATTTTCTTTCAAAAAACTAATTGATACATTCCAATATGGCGCTCATCATAGCATCCCCATTTCACTTGCATTGCCGGCGCTTGGGCCATTTCAAATTACGCCGGGAGTTGCCTTTCAGGAAAATTGGTTTTCGAAAAAAACTTCATTGCTGTGGAATGGGAAATCAAGTGTTATCGATACTACTATGCAAAAAGGATTTTATACTGAGAACAATGTTGCATTTAGTGTGGGCCTTAGCACGGCCATTTTTGGGACTTTCAATAAGTTTGGAAAAAACAGTTCCATTCTCGGCATCCGGCATGTCATTCGCCCGACCATTAGTTTCAGTTATTCACCGGATTTGACGAGCAAGAATTATTACTGGGCTCAATATGATACTGCGGGCGACAAGAGAAGGTTATCTTATTTTTCCGGGAACCCTGGCGCATCGCCATTTGCAGAAGGCACATTCGGGGGCATGTCGTTTGGTTTTGATAACACGCTTGAAATGAAAGTGCGTTCAAAAAGCGATACTTCTGACGCAGGCATTAAAAAAATAAAATTGCTGGATGGCTTTGGTTTTTCCGGCAGCTATAATTATCTCGCAGATTCAAACCGGCTTTCTCCGATAAGTATTTATTTGCGAAGCACCTTGTTTAATAAAATAAATATCACTGCGAGCACAACGCTTGATCCATATGTGAAAGATTCTTTGGGAAATGACAGGAAAAATTTTTATGCCTGGCAACAAAAAGGAAAATTTTCTTTAGGCAATATTACTCAGGGAACACTTGCAATTTCAACCAGTTTTAAAAGCGCGCCCAAAGATCCAAAAGCAGATGCAGACAAGAAAAAAGAACAGGAAGATCAAATACCATTAACGCCGGATGACCAACAGGCACAGATGAACTACATTGCAACACATGCTGCTGAGTTTGCTGATTTTAATATTGCGTGGTCAATAAATTTATCATACTCTTTAAGTTTTTCGAGGTTGATAAAACCAGATTTGACAGGATATACAACAACAATAAATTCCGGTCTTAACTGGAACGGCGATTTTAATTTAACCCCGAAGTGGAAAGTTGGGATGAGTTCTTTTTATGATGTTAAATTGGCAAAAATAAATTCCCTGTCTCTATCTCTGTCAAGAGACCTTCACTGTTGGCAGATGTCCATCAACGTTATTCCTATTGGGATCACAAGGTCATTTAATATTACCATTAGCCCTAAGTCGGCCATCCTTCGGGCACGTTAGGGTGAACAGGTCAAGGTTTTTCTATACTGAATAATTTATTTTTTGTTTGCAGCGTAATATTCTTTCATTATCGCAAACACTTTTTCTTTCAGGCTTTGAGAAGTATCATTTTTTGAAATTTCAACAGGCTCTAAAAAATGCATAGACAAACGAAAAGGCAATAAAAAAAATGTTCTGTCTGAAGGCATTGCTTTTCTTGTGTTGAAAATTAATGTCGGAATAATTTTTTTGTTTGTATCAATTGCTAAGCGGAAAGCCCCGTCGTGAAAGGGTTTCAAAGGTTCGTTGGTTGTGTTGCGCGTTCCTTCCGGATAAATGGACATGTGAAGCCCCATGGCAAGCACTTCTTTCATTTTACTGAAACTTTCTCTGCGACTTGTCTCGTTTTTTCTATCAACCAACACACTGCCTGTTGCATAAATAAGACCGAACACCGGAACTTTTGATAGCTCCATTTTTGCAATGGTTTTATTTCCGCCGGGAATATAAGGACACGAAACAGGCACATCCATAAAAGCATTATGATTGCAAACAACCACATAAGTTTCTCCCGGCTTAAAATTTTTTCTTCCTTTCACTGACAATGGGCATCCTGCTAATGTTAAAAAAACGTTCATCCATATACGTGAAAGTGAAATGAAAATTCTTGTTTTTTTCGGGTCATTGCGATAATAGCAAAAAAGAAAAAAGGGACCAGAAAAATCAGCATAGTAGCAACAAAAACAATGAGCGCCCACGTTGCCCAAATGCGACCAAATATTTCTCTGAGAATTTTCATGGTGAGTTGTGAATGGTCAATGGTGAATTGTGAATAATGAATAATATTCCTTACGCTTTAAACCTGCCAGTCAATTTTCGGGATACCATTTTTTGCTAAATAGTCATTCGTTTTTGAAAAATGTTTACAGCCATAAAACCCTCTCTCTACAGAAAAAGGAGAAGGATGAGCGGCTTTTAAAATCAAATGTTTGCTGTCATCGATCAGCAATTGTTTTTCCTGGGCAAATTTTCCCCATAATAAAAACACAATATTATTTTTATGATCCGATATCTTTTTAATAACCGAATCAGTGAATTCGCCAGCCGATTTTCGAATGGCTCATCGGTTCATTTGCACGCACTGTTAATGATGCGTTCAGCAACATCACACCTTGTTCAGCCCAATGGGTTAAGTTGCCATGCGAAGGGATTTTTATGCCAACATCTTTATGCAGTTCTTTAAAAATATTTATTAATGAAGGCGGTTGTGCCACACCGTTAGGAACCGAAAAACTTAATCCGTGAGCTTGCCCTGGATTGTGATATGGATCTTGGCCAATAATTACTGCTTTCACTTTATCAAACGGAGTTGTGTTGAATGCGTTGAAGATAAGCGGCCCCGGTGGATAAACGGTTTTGTTCTCGCTTTTTTCCTGTTTAAGAAAAGAAACGATTTGTATGAAATATGGTTTCGAAAATTCATCTTTCAAAACTTCTTTCCAGCTTTCTTCAATTTTTACGTTCATTATTTTTTTGAGCGCATTGGTGAGAAAGCAAAATAACTAAAGTTTTAGGATTATAATGCAGCTGCATTTAATTAGGTGGTTGCACAGTGGTGAATAGAATTTATCCGGTATAAGAGTGCGACCCCGCAATGAAAGCAGGGCAGGCTGCACGATGTTTAATAGCAGCACTATTGCTCAGGACAAAATAAAAATTATCAAATCATCACGCTTCTTCTTTCACAGATGTTTTATTGTATTCATCAATCAGCTTTCTCTGAATTTCGAAAGGCACAGCAACATATTCATAAAACTCCATCTTGAATTTTGCGCGGCCTTGCGTGAGAGAACGCAATGTGGAGGAGTAATCATCTAATTCAGAAAGCGGCACTTTGGCAATTACTTTTGTGAAATGGCCTTCAGCGTCCATGCCTTCCATAATTGCGCGGCGTGTTTGCAAATCGCTGATGATGCCGCCCGTTAAATCGTCAGGACAAAGAACCGTTACTGTATAAACAGGTTCCATAATTTGCGGATCGGCTTGCTGGAATGCTTGTTTGAAAGCCATCAATCCGGCAATCTTAAATGAAATATCATTTGAATCGACGGGATGCATTTTGCCATCGTAAACACTCACGCGCACATCGCGAACATAAGAACCGGTGAGCGGCCCGACATGCATTTTTTCCATCACGCCTTTTAATATAGAAGGAAGAAAGCGAACATCAATTGCCCCACCAACAATGCAGTTCAGGAAAACCAATTTACCGCCCCATTCCAATTTATGTTCATCGCGCCCGCGAACGGAAAATCCTTTTGGGTCTTGCATTCCTTCATGCCAGGGTTCCACCTGCATATACACTTCGCCAAATTGCCCGGCGCCGCCTGATTGTTTTTTGTGGCGATAATTTGATTGAACGGATTTTCTGATTGTCTCACGGTAAGGGATACGCGTTTTTGTGAATTTGACTCCGAGGTTCTTTGAAATATGCTCAAGCTTCCATTTGATTACGGAAAGATGCAGCTCACCCATGCAATGAATAATAGTCTGTTTCAATTCCTGAGAAACTTCAACTGTAACGGTCGGGTCTTCTTCCTGCACCTGATGCAATGCCAGGGATAATTTTTCTTCATCGCCTTTTTGTGCCGGTTCAATGGCAACGCTCATTGTTTGTGAAGGAAATTCAATAGGAGGGAGCTCATAATTTTTTCCGCGGGCATGCAATGTGTTATTAACATGTGTGTGTTTTAGTTTTATGGTTGCACCAATATCGCCGGCAGATAATTCATTAATGGCAGTTCGCTTGCCACCTTCTAAAATAAAAAGCTGGTTTAATTTTTCTGTTACGCCATTTGATTCGTTCACCAATTCCATTCCCGATTTTATAGTGCCGGAAAAAACTTTAAAGAATGACATATCACCAATATGTGCTTCGGAAATGGTTTTGTAAATGAAAATGCAAGCAGGGCCGTTCGCATCACAAGGAAGCAGATCGCCTGCAATTGTTTTTTGTGGGGGCATTTCATTAGCGCTTGGGCAAACATTATCAATAAAGCCCATCAGCCTTCCGCTGCCCATATTTTTTTTTGCTGATAAACAAAACACAGGAAACAGATCATGATTGATCATCGCTTTTTTTAATCCGACTTTCATTTCATCTTCTTCCAATTCATCTTTATCAAAATATTTTTCCATTAAGGTTTCGTCATTTTCAGCGATCGCCTCAATCAATTCTTTGTGCAAGCGGTCTGCCTTTGCTCTTTCACTATCCGGGATGGGCAGCTTTTGAGGCTTGCCGCCTTGTGCGGGAAATTTATACATCGTCATTCGGAGCACGTCAATAATCGAATCGAATTCTAATCCTTGATTTAAAGGATACTGAACAACTACCACATTGCGCCCAAAATGTTCTTTAGCCTGAGCAATTGTTTTATCGAAATCTGCTTTGTCAAGATCTAATTTATTAACTGCGAAAATCATTGGTGTTTTAAAACGCTCGGTGTATTCCCAGATAATATCAGACCCAACCTCCACACCAAAATTTGCATTCAGCAACATAACGCCCGTGTCTGCAACGCGTAGCGATGATAATACTTCGCCGGAGAAATCATCGTAACCCGGTGTGTCAAGAATATTTATTTTATAGCCTCGCCATTCCGTGTGCAATAATTTTGAAAAGATGGAATTGCCGCGATTATGTTCAAGTTCATAGAAATCGCTTACTGTATTTTTTTCTTCAACTGAGCCGCGGCGAGTTATAAGAGCGGCTTCAAAAAGCATGCATTCGGCCAGTGTTGTTTTGCCTGAGCCAGCATGCCCAAGCAAAACAATATTTTTTACGTGAGATGTATCAAAGTATGGCATAACAATCGGATTTTGTAGAGGAAGTTAAGAAATGCAGGCTGCAATGAAAAATGATTTTTTGTGGTTTTCACAGATTATAATCTATGTTTGGCGAGTGGCGAACATTTTTTTAATTTTGCAACCTTGTTTGAAAAAGGACCGGTAGCTCAGTTGGATAGGGCATCCCGCGTTATAGCGGGAAGGTGATTTGTTCTTTGGGAAGAATTTTTATATATGGGCAGGTAGCTCAGTTGGATAGGGCATCCCGCGCTTTGGCGGGAAGGTGATTTGTTCTTTTGGCAAGAATTTTTATATATGGGCCGGTAGCTCAGTTGGATAGGGCATCCCGCGCTTTGGCGGGAAGGTGATTTGTTCTTTTGGCAAGAATTTTTATATATGGGCCGGTAGCTCAGTTGGATATGGCATCCCGCGCTTTGGCGGGAAGGTGGTTTGTTCTTTTGGCAAGAATTTTATATATGGGCCGGTAGCTCAGTTGGATAGGGCATCCCGCGCTTTGGCGGGAAGGTGGTTTGTTCTTTTGGCAAGAATTTTTATATATGGGCCGATAGCTCAGTTGGATAGGGCATCCCGCTTTTTAGCGGGAAGGTGATTTGTTCTTTTGGCAAGAATTTTATATATGGCAGGTAGCTCAGTTGGATAGGGCATCCCGCTTTTTGGCGGGAAGGTGATTTGTTCTTTTGGCAAGAATTTTATATATAGGCAGGTAGCTCAGTTGGATAGGGCATCCCGCTTTTTGGCGGGAAGGTGATTTGTTCTTTTGGCAAGAATTTTTATATATGGGCCGGTAGCTCAGTTGGATAGGGCATCCCGCTTTTTGGCGGGAAGGTGATTTGTTCTTTTGGCAAGAATTTTTATATATGGGCCGGTAGCTCAGTTGGATAGGGCATCCCGCTTTTTAGCGGGAAGGTGGTTTGTTCTTTTGGCAAGAATTTTTATATATAGGCAGGTAGCTCAGTTGGATAGGGCATCCCGCTTTTTGGCGGGAAGGTGATTTGTTCTTTTGGCAAGAATTTTTATATATGGACCGGTAGCTCAGTTGGATAGAGCAGCTGCCTTCTAAGCAGCAGGTCATTGGTTCGAATCCAATCCGGTTCACGCATTTTACAAATAAAAAAAGAGTGGTTGATTGCCACCCTTTTTTTATTGTTCCCCTATTTTCTAAAATTTTATTGCGACACCGAGATTAAGGATTGAAAAACTGGTATAACCGAGTTCTCCATACACTCCAAAATGCTCGCCTAAAGAATAGCGTGCCCCTGCAAATATGCCCATTGCAACGCCTCCTGATTTTCCGATAACGCCTGAATTTCCATAGCCATCATTATATGAATATTTAGCGATTACATATCCAAGAAGAACGCCTGCATAAGGATCAAGCTTTGACCCTATAGAAGAAGGGATTGCAAAGTGATAAGAGCCTCGTGCTGCTATCAAAATACCTGTGCTTCTCCATGCCACTTCATCATAATAAGAATACTTTGCAGTAGCATAGCTTAATTGGCCGCCAATTGCAACATAACCGATACCAACTTTTTCAGTGATCCCATGGTCGAGGCTTGTATGCAAACTGAATGGTAAACCTGTTGTGCCATAACCGGCTCCCCAATAAGGATTCCCAAAACCAAGGCCTACATTGAGTGCATTGCTGCCTTTGTGAAATGCATCTTCATTTTGTGCGAAAGAAGAAAGAGAAACTGCGATTGCCATTGTGATGATAAATAACTTTTTCATGTTTTTAAATTTTAAGAATGAACAGATAGTTATGATTAAAAAATAGTTTGATTATTGTGCGCTCTGATGCGGAACAGCTGTGGTTCTCATTAATAAAAGAGGAGCTGGAGATTGGGTATTTAAATTCGGGTTCATTGAAAAATCAGTGGCTGGGATTGCAGGGCCGTCTGCATTTGTAAAAATCCTGCTGCTGCCAACGCTCATTAAAACAGTATTATTTGGATCATTTACTTTGCTTTTCAGGTATATTGCGTATTGCAGGTTGATGATGCCAGATCCGGTAACCTCACCACTGCATATTGATAACGCAGTATAATTGATGCCTTTTTCAAGGCCGGTTTCTTGTGCGAAAATGGTAAAGTATTTGCCATTGCCTGCAATAAACGTAGCTGAAGAATCATATGAACTGTCTGAATAATCATTGACATTCTTTTTTTCCATTTCTATTGTTAGCTTGTTATTGTTTTGATGGCTGAATTTGAATTTATAGCTTGCGAAAATTGTTCCTGCATAATTGTCTCCGGAATTGTCAAATTCACAACTGTCCTGAGTTTCCTCGTAAATTCCTGTAACGGATGGTGGCGTGAGCCCGTCATTGATTTTCATGCCCCAGCTACGTAAAGAATCTATAATTGGCTGTGGAACGATGTTCTTGATTGAATCGGAAAAATTGTTTCCATTTGGATTTCCGCCACCGTTATTTTTTTTGCATGCATTTAAAAAAGCAAGAAGGCAAATTGCTACAGTTAGCAGTTTAAAAATCTTTTTCATGAGCTGATTGTTTTAGTAGTGATTGGTTTTTGTTGTTCACATAACTATTGTTACTGCCAACAGAAAAAAATCTACAGCCCGGGAATTTTTTTTCAGATTTATTTTTGGAAAGTGGGATGAAGGGAAAATCTTTATCAAAATATATTGAAGGAAAGAAACAGTTTTATGGCTGTTAAAAGCCTTTTAAAGATGTAATAAATTATGGAAGGATTTGTGCCATTAGAGATAGGTGAACTGATCATGGCTTGTGCATTAACTATGAAGTATCGGATAAGCGTGGTTGCAGAAAATATTAAGCTGAAGAAAAGCTAATTCGACTATATCTTGTTGTGGTTTTCTTGTGGTCTGCTTGTGGTTTAAGGCAAGCCGACCACAAGGTGGATACTGCAAGACCACAACAAGACCACAAGAAAACCCTTTATTTCTTTATGAATATTCGCCATAGCCGCCGAGAATCCCTTCGAGCCAAGCAACTTTAGTAGGTATTCGGTTAGGGGCTATAAAAAGGATGTTTTTTTCATAAATGAATTGCCTTTAATAATATTAAGATTATTGATGAACTCTTTTATTGATATACAACTGGCAAATTAAATTCGCCATTTGTAATAGTTTCTCCAGGGCTGCCGGGTGTTGTATAATTAAAAATATCGCCGTTGAATGTGCCATGTATCACCGTTTTTGTAAAAGATGTAAATGTGATTTGAATCGGGTTTGTAGCGCTCACCGAATCTGAAGTGTTGCTTAAAAATTGAACAGGTTTACCAGATATATATTGAACAGACTAACATTCTATTGGATAAGCAGGTAACGTTAGCCCATCTTCTAAAACCTGTACAAAGGTAGAGCCAACAATATTCGATGTATCTAAGTTGTCGATAGTTATGTTTATAGTTTCTACCGGAAGAACAGATGTAGCGCCTTGTATTTCTGCATATTTTAATGCTCCGCCTGCAACTACTGTGTCATTAATAAAAGCAAAGCCTGTAACTGTAGGGTTATTAAAAATTGTTGCTACCCCATTAATGCTGCACTTGATATAATAGGTAGAATTTGTAGTAGTGCCTGAGCCACTTGATTTTTGCAGGCCGAAAGCATAGCAAAAAGAACAACAAAAAGAAGTATAATATTTTTCATGATTGAAATATTGAATGTTTATGAGTTGTTGCGGGATAGTTTTAATTATACTTAATATGCAAATTAAATTTCCCATCTGTGATAGCATCCACAGTTGTTCCGGTGTTTGTATCATTAAGGTTTCCTTTGAACGTGCCATTAATAATCCCATTACTAATTGAGTTAATGGTAATTTGAAAAGGATTTATGCTGCTCACTGTATCAGTGCCAAATGGTACGGTTGAGTAATCAATATTGCCGGGCACAAAGTGGTTGCAGATTGCTCCATACGAAGTCGATGTGTCTGCAAAAATCCATTTAGTCGCATTTGAAGTATCTATGTTCAATATAATAATCTGGATCCCTTCTACTGGCAAGGTGGGTGACGCTCCCTGAATTAAAAATGAACCGACATTTTCACCGGCAATAACAGTATCCGAGAAATTGCATATGGCAGCGTTGCTATAGTTTTTGGCTGCCCCGTTAATGCTGCAAGTAATATAATAAGGTGAAGGAACAGGAGTAGGGCTGACTGATTTTTTGCAACCAATAAACCCAAAAGAACAAATCACAAACAGAATTAAAATATTTTTCATAATAAAAACTTTTATTAGTTATATACTTGCCGGATTAAAACCCGGCAAGTATGAATGATTGATCAGAACCTGAAGGACACGCCAAGCCCAAGTATGGAAAAACTCGTGTAGCCTAATTCTGCATACACGCCCACATGATCATTGAAATGGTAATGTGCGCCTGCGTAAAAGCCTACCACAACGCCGCCTGCCTTGGCTCCTCCGGAACTGTACCCATCATCATACGTAACAGAAGTAACAACATAACCCAGCATTAAGCCGGCATAAGGGTCTAATTTTTCGCCAATCGCGGAAGGAATGGCAAAATGGTAGGAGCCGCGTGCTGCAATCAATATGCCTGTGGTTCTCCAATAGTCATAATATTTCTGGCTCGCGTAACCAAATTGTGCGCCTACACCGATATAGCCAATGCCCAGCTTGTCTGTGATGCCATGCTCGAAGCTTGCGTTGAGGCTTACCGGAAGGCCCGAAGTGCCATAACCGGCACCCCAGTAAACGTCACCAACGCCAATGCCTGCATTAATTACGTTTGTTCCTTTTTCAAATGAAGTTTTGTCCTGTGCGAAAGATGCAAATCCCATAGCCATTGCAAGAAGAGTGACCGTAAATACCTTTTTCATGTTTTAAGTTTTTTAGAATTTGTAAATAGCAGTTATAGTTTTTAAAATTATTATCAGTTTTTGTATGCTTGTAACATAATGATAGCAGGATTGGAGTTGCCTGAAATTTTAGAAACTTGTTTCATGTCTTAAATGATTTAGTAATGGAATGAATATTTTTTAATGGCGCTCATTATACTAGTTGCTCATCATTGAAAAAAATCTACATGCGCATGAAGTTTTTTTTGAAAATATTTTTAAAAACGCTAAAAAATAAATCCAATTAGTTCTGAAAGGATGGATCAAGCTTTGTTGCTGATTATCGAAGAGGTAAGCATTAATAATTTCTGGTGCTAACGCTATTAAATTAAAGGTGCAATAAATTATCTGTGCTCTTTGTCATTGCTGTGTGTACATTTTTCGGCACATACTTGTTCCGGGAAAGCGCAATGGAATAATATCAGTAATTCATATCATTAATATCAGTAAAAAAATGGCCTTCATTTGGGAAATACAGCAATTGTTGCGGCAGGTTCTTGCTTATTAATAATTGTGATGAAATAAATAGGCGCTGAAATAGTGTATTGTATATTTCATGATGATTTATATCATTTATTTAATCCCCTGAAAAAGTATAATTATTTGTTTGCCCTGCTGTTTTGATAAAAATCCTTTTCAAAGTTTTCAAACCGGGAGGTACTGTATTTAATTTTCATTTTGATTTGCTTTAAATGCTCATTACGAAAAACTTTTTAATGAACATATAGATTGAAAAAAGCAGCTGCATCAAAAAAAGATGTGATAGCATCATTATAACTCAAGCCCATGTCCGTCTGCAGGGAAATAAACCAATTGCTGAGAAACATTTTTGCTTATCAAAACTGAATCGAGCGAGAATGCCTGTTGCGGTGATACAAGCGTATCTGTTCCTCCCTGAAAAATGATGGTCGGGCATGTTTGTGCATTCACAAAATTAATAGGGCTCGATTGCTGGTATATTTGAGGGTCGGTAGCAGGGCTTGCACCGATCGCAGTATTCAGTGCATAAAAAGTTGTAAAGCTTGGCGGGTTGTTGTAAAGCGCAACCAGGTCTGTGATGGCATAATACGCTCCTACCGCTTCTATTTTAACAGGCGATGTGTATTTGTATGCCTGCAGCAATGCAAGGTGGCCTCCTGCGCTGAAACCTTGAATCACAAATTTATCGGAAATATGATATTGGCTCCTGTGGTTGTAGATATATTGAACAGCAGCATTCACATCATCTTCCTGCGCAGGGAATTGGTTTGTGGTTGCGGTTGCCAGCCTGTAGTTGATATTAAAAAAAGCATAGCCGGGATAAACAAATTGAAAAAAGCCAAAGGTATTTCCTGCAGCAGCAGTCAAATCGGTTTTATCGCCGCCTATCCAACCACCTCCATGAATCAGTATCATCACTTTTGTGGTGTCGCTGCTCCTGTTTGCGGGCAGCCACATGTCAAGAACTTGTTGCGGATCTGAGCCATAGGCAACATTATTAGCGCTGTCTGCTTGTAGGGTTGGCATGCATGGGCTGCAAACAGGTTTTATACAGGATTGAAAAACAATATTGATAAAAATGATTGCGATAAAAGCACTGGCGATATTTTTCATAACAAAAAGATTGTTCTGCTTTTTAATACTGCAAATGTTGAAACCAGAAACGGTGATCGCATTGATAATCTGCTTGATAATTTATCAGCTTAATAGGTTTGCAGTTTTATTTTTAAAAAATGGCAGCAAGCTTTTCCAAAGGTTCAACCTTTGGAAAAGCTGTATTTGCATTAGCTACGTTTAACCGGAAGGTTAAATTTGCCATTTGTGATAGTATACAATTTAGTGCCCGTCGAGTCAATCAGATCTCCCTGAAATGTGCCACTGACAGTTCCATTGATGCTCCCATTAAAAGTTATTTGAAAAGGATTTGTCGATGTGACTGTGCCGTCAGTTAATGGAATAGTACTGTAATCAATGCTTCCTGGCACGATATGATTACAAAACAAGGTATATCCAGAACCCATCGTGGTATCAATAAAGGTATTGCTAAAGAGATTTGAAGTATCCCCGAATATCGATATCTGCAAAACTTCAGCGGGTAAAACATTTGAAGCCCCCGTTATTACACAAGTGGCTATATTTTGCCCATAGAAGTTGGTATCTGAAATAGCACAAACATCTATACTGTTATTAAAATCTTTTGACTCTCCATTCACGTTATAAGTGATATAATAGGAGCTTGGCGTTGGGGCAGAGCCTAAGGATTTTTTGCATGCTATTGCAATAACTGAAAAGGAAAATGTGGCAAATAAAATTTTTGAGAAATATTTCATACATGAATTTTTTAGAAGGTTGTTTAATGTTTTATAACTGTTTTGAGCTTAAAGAAGTATTCCAATTAATTATCGGTCATGCATCCACGTTAGATCACCGGGGGTATTTATTGAAAAGTAATTTTGCGAACGCGATTGTTTCCATTGTCAGTCACGTACATATTTCCAATTTTATCAATCGTAATGTTATATGGGGAGTTGAATTGCGCATTTGCAATAGCACCATTCACATACCCCGCTACTACATTGCCTGCTACGGTAGTTACAATTCCTGACTGCGTTATTTTGCGGCTACAATTATTACCGTCATCAGCTACATATATATTATCCTGTCCATCGACTGCTACCCTAAAGAATGTATTAAATTTAGCTGCTGAGCCAGTTCCATCAACAAAAACTGCGGTGCCGTTTCCTGCAATGGTGGTTACTGTTGCTTTATCAGGTGGTGTTGGTGGGCACAACAAGTTTTTTTACGCACGCCTGAAGAACGCCAATGAAGAAAATGAAAGTGCTTAGAATACAAATAAATCTGTTTCATGATTACGATATTTGAATGATTGATGAATATTTTTTAACGATGTCTATTTTAGGTTGTGCGTGGGCGTTGATTTTTAAAATTGGTTTCTTATTTCAATGTAATTTTTCTGATCACATTATTAGTCTGATCTGCTACATAAAGATTCCCTTGTGGAACAATGGCAGCGACCTTTTCCAAAGTTCTAAACTTTGGAAAAGCTGTATTTACATTGGTGTTGGTTATAACAGAAATATGAAGTCTTAATTTTGAGTGATTTTGCGGATACGTTTATTGCCAGAATCTGCCACGTAAACATTTCCCTGTGCATCAACTGCTACTCCCCATGGATGAATGAATTCTGCATTAGCAGCTACCCCGTCTATATAACCCGCTGTGCCATTGCCTGCCAGTGTGCTTACCACTCCAGCCGGAGTTATTTTGCGCACAACATTATTGCCATAATCTCCCACATACAAATTGTTATTGGCATCAATAGCCAATCCCAATGCCCCGTAGAATTCAGCACTTGTGCCTGTTGCATCCACATATCCTGCAGTGCCATTGCCTGCCACTGTCGTAACAACACCTGCGGGTGTTATTTTACCAACACGGAAGTTGAGACGGTCCGATACGTAAACATTTCCTTGCGCATCAACTGCTATACCATTGGGGCTGTTGAACTCTGAATTTGTTCCTGTCCCATCAGCAAAACCTGGGTTGCCATCACCAGCGAAAGTAGTTACAACACCTGTTGAACTGATTTTCCTGATAAGATTATTAAACTGATCTGTTACATAAATATTCCCTTGCGCATCAATCGCTACTGATGAAGGCGCATTGAATTCCGCATTGGCTGCTGGCCCGTTTACTTCGCCCAGAAGACCATTGCCAGCCACTGTTGTAACAAGGCCTTGGGGAGTAACTTTGCGGATCCGTTCGCCGCTTTCATCTGACACATACAAATTCCCTTGAGCATCTGTGGTTAAATCATTTGGCCCTATACCAGCCGCAGTGCCTACCCCATCTGCATAGCCCGGAGTGCCATTGCCCGCAAACGTGCTTACTGCCCCCGACGAACTTATTTTGCGTATGCAATTGTTAGTTTCATCTCCTACATAAACATTTCCCTGATTATCTACCGCAACACCCCACGGGCTCCCAAATTCTGCAATAGAATCAGCGCCATCAACAAAGCCTGCAGTGCCGTTGCCAGCAATGGTGGTTACCGTAGCATTATTAGTTGGTGTTGAGCCACCGCCGCCGCTTTTTTTGCATGCCTGCAAAATGCCAATAAAGAAAATAAAAGTGCTTAGAATACGAATCGCTTGTTTCATGAGTAACATGTTTGAATGGTTGGTGAATATTTTAAAAATGTTTTTTTAGGTTATTCGTTGGCGTTAATTATAACTGAAATAGAACTATTAATTTTGGGTGATTTTGCGGATGCGGTTATTATAACCATCTGAGACATAAACATTTCCTTGAGCATCCACAGCTATTCCCCACGGATGATAAAATTCTGCATTTGTCGCTGCTCCGTCGACATATCCGGCAATTCCATTTCCAGCCAGTGTGCTTACAACACCTGATGGAGTAATTTTTCGGATAACATTATTATTATAATCTGTTGCGTAAATATTGTCCTGAGAATCCATTGCTAACCCAATTGGTCTGCGAAACTCTGCGTTTGTAGCAGTAGTGTCTACATAACCGACCACTCCGTTACCCGCAATAGTAGTTGTAACGCCTTCTGGTGTAATTCGTCGGATACGATTGTTTCCAATTTCGCCTACATAAACATTCCCTTGTGCGTCAACAACCATCCCTCCAAGACCATTAAATTCAGCATTTGTGGCCATTCCATCTGCATAACCTTGAATTCCGTACCGGCTAATGTACTTACCACTCCTGCAACTGTTATTTTGCGAATAATATTATTAAACTGATCCGATACATACACGTTACCCTGCGCATCAACACAAACTGCTGAAGGCCCATTAAATTCAGCAGTATTTGCAAGTCCGTTTGCGTTGCCCTGAATGCCATTTCCAGCTATAGTAATAACTGTTCCCTGAGCAGAAATTTTCCGGATACGTTCATTATTTTCATCTGGCACATAAACATTTCCTTGGGCATCGGTACTTATGTTGTTGGTAACATTAAACTCTGCATTAATGCCTGTTCCATCTCCAAAACCAGCAGTGCCATTACCAGCAAGCGTGCTGACCAACCCTGCAGTGGTAATTAAGCGTATCCTGTTATTACCTTCATCAGCTACATAAATATTTCCTTTCTGATCAATTGCAAGCCCCCCAAGGATGATTAAACTCTGCATTTGCAGCAGCACCATCAACAAAGCCTGCCGTGCCATTCCCTGCAATGGTGGTTACCGTTGCATTATTAGTTGGTGTTGAGCCGCCACCGCCTTTAGAGCAAGCTTGCAAAATGCTCAAAAGGAAAACAAGAAAGCTTAGAATACGAATAATCCGTTTCATGATAAAGATGTTTGAAAGGATGATGAATATTTTTTAGAATGTTTGTTTTAGGTTATGCATTAGCGTTAATTAAAGAGAAATAAGAATTATTAATTTTGAGAGATTTTACGGATACGCTTATTGCCAGAATCCGATACGTAAACATTTCCTTGTGCATCTACTGCCACACCCCATGGATGATTGAATTCTGCAGTAGTCGCTGCCCCGTCTGCGTAACCTGCGGTGCCATTACCTGCAAGAGTGGTTACTACACCTCCGGAAGTAATCTTGCGAACAACGTTATTGCCAAAATCCCCTACGTAAAGATTTCCTTTTGCATCAATTGCTAATCCCAAAGAGCCATCGAATTCCGCCGCTTTTCCAGTCGCATCTACATAACCTGCAGTGCCATTTCCTGCCACGGTACTCACCACGCCAGCAGGCGTAATTTTGCGGATACAGTTGTTCAGTCGGTCTGAAACATAAACATTTCCTTGAATATCAACGGCTATACCATTTGGACTATTTAATTCTGCATTTGTTCCTGTACCATCTGCAAAACCAGCATTCCCATCGCCAGCGAAAGTTGTTACCAAGCCTGCAGCGCTGATTTTTCGGATAAGATTATTAAATTGATCCGTTACATATATATTCCCTTGTGCATCAATCGCCACTGATGACGGCGCATTGAATTCTGCATTAGCTGCTGACCCGTTTATTTCGCCTAAGAGGCCATTGCCAGCCACAGTTGTAACAACAGCTTGCGGAGTAACTTTACGGATACGTTCACCGCTTTCATCTGACACATACAAATTCCCTTGAGCATCTGTTGTTAAATCATTAGGGCCGTAAATTTCAGCCGCGGTACCTATCCCGTCTGCATATCCTGGAGTTCCATTCCCTGCAAACGTGCTTACTACTCCTAATGCGCTTATTTTGCGGATGCAATTATTGGATTCATCTCCCACATAAACATTTCCTTGGGCATCTACGGCCACACCCCACGGGCTTCCAAATTCTGCAATTGAGTCTCCACCATCTAAAAAACCTGCTAGTGCCATTGCCTGCAATGGTTGTTACCGTTGCATTATTTGTTGGAGTTGGACCACTGCTACTGCTTTTTGAACAAGCCTCCAAAATGACAAGAAAAAAAATAACTGTGCTTAGAATACGAATTGCTTGTTTCATGATCAAGATGTTTGAAAGGTTGATTTATTTTGTTTGAATTTATCTCAGGTTATACATTAGCGTTAGAAGTAGCTAGATATGAGAGCGTTATTTTATTTTTTTGGAATTATTTTTACGATAAATGCCGTTTTTGCTTTTAAGCCATCGCCTATTTCTTTGGCACCGCTCTTTACTTCGCAGATAACAACCTCGTTCTCCACCTTAGTTACTTTCAGTTGGCCTATTTCTTTGTCGCGCTTGTAACCGGCTACCACCTCGGGCACACATACACTGATTATTATTTTTTTTGCATCAGCTCGTCTTTTATGATGGTGCCGCCACCGTTCAATAAAATCGTTTCAGGTAATCCTTTCTTATCAGCCTTGTCAACACCCAGTATCTTCAGGTCTTCATCCCGATTATCTTTTGCATCATTTGTATTGCTGGCTGCTACATCTCCGATATTTTTTATCTGAGACTTTACTTCATTTTGCATGTCGGATAATGCTTTTCTGGAAGCACTTGCAGAATCAGCTCCGTTGGCGTCATCAGAAGCGGTAGTGATGAGATCTTCAAATAATAATTTTCCAGTGGTTATATCAATAATGGCAAATGCTATTTTAAGAGAACAGAGATAAGCAGTTATTTTCTCTTTCTTTTTCTTCGGGTTTATTTTTTCAGATCTTGTTATTTTGTATTCGTTCACTATGCCGGTTACAACAAATCTTGCACCCATTTGCTTCCCTTGTTTTATGATTTTACTGTTTAAAAAATCTTCACTAACCTGAATTTTAATATCCTGCATAATCTTATCAAATTTTGACTTGTCCATTACCGTGAATTTAGATTTGTCTGAAAATTCTGCAGCAACGGTTTCCTGTACGGTGGCCACATCGCTTTTGTTAGCAGTTGATGAACTGGCAGGCGATACGAAAGGGAGAATGACAAGTGCAATTTTTTCTTCTTTTTGCTTCGCTATCATAACACCTGGTAACAGGATGATTGCAAATAAGAATGCTGAGCTGAATATTATTTTTTTCATGTGTTATAGTTTTAGAAATTTGATTTTAATAGTGATGTATTCTTTCGCTTTTCAAGGATTGATACAAGCTCTTTATATATTGTTCCTGCGAATTGAAAAAAATCTACAGCCTGCAAAAAATAAATCATTAGGATCAGGTAGAATAAGCGCAAAGCCTACTCTTATTAGCGACTTGTCATTTCGAGCCCGTGCGCTTTCAGCAGTTATCATCATCTGCGAGCGGGGCGAGAAATCTCGTATTATATGTCTGCGAGCTCTAAAGATTCCTCATCCTATATGCTTCTATTTAATAGCCCTATGCTTCGCAGGATTAGGAATGACGGCCCCTGATATGTTTTAGCTTATTCTACCCAATCCTACAAATCGTTTCAAGAATGGTTTAGAGGGTTATCACAGTTGTCTTCTTGTGATATTCTTATGGTATTGCAATACAAAACCACAACAAAACATCGTCATTATTAATCTAAGAAACATCTGATGGTTTTTTGCACTTGATATGGAAGTTTGCGCTGGTATGTAAATTTTCATAAGATGAATGTTTTGGTAGTTTTTGAATAATTTATTTTCCAGTTCGCCCGAACCAAAAAAAGTCTACAGCCTTTTCAAAAATCAGTCAATATGGAGGAGTGAAATAAATCGTTGGGAAAAAGAAGATAAGGTTTGAAATTTTTTAATGGCTTTTAAAGTTGGTGAGAATTGAGCAAATCATTTGTAGCTGCTATGAGTACAAAAACATTTTATTGTTCACGTTTTATTTTCGTAGCATGAAAACTTGTTAAGCTTTCAAAAGAGCACGGATTAAAATATGTTCGCAAGCTGCATTTTCCAGCTTCTCGCGTTATTTTGCTTTTAATTCAATCTTTCCCGCTTCTGCGCCTGTGATCTCATACCCGGAACCAATTTTTTTGGTTAATAAGTTAACGAAGGCATCAGTTGAACCGCTATGTGTTACAGTAAAACTGCCAATGCCGCCAGATAAAGATTTATCCATTGATTTGTAAGCCGAAATGCCTGATAAAATATTTGCAAAGGCATTGTATGTCGTAAAATTTGCATTGTTCAAAGTTATTTCTGTCACCTTGTTGCCATCAGAAGTGCCATTGCCTGCGAAATTCCCATCGGCCGTTATATTTAGAGAATCTCTTACATGCGTCATCCACTCTGTTGCCTGCAATATGCCATTGGCCATCACAGCAGCCACATCAGGGTCCTGATCACTTGAAGAATAGCCGGGTACTGAAAAGCTTGTGCCCGTTTGAGATTGTATGCGAAAAGTATTGTTTGCTATGATCTCATTTGTTTCTGCGTTTTTCAATTTTAAGACGAAACCCGAGTTTTACCACTTTTTTTCCTGAACCGACACCCATTATATTCTGGCTTTTAGATTGAATGTTGTATTCAGTCACTTCGCCAACAGCTAATATTTGCGCACCAACCCCGTGGCCTGCTTTTGCAGAGCTGTTCTTGCTGTTGAAATCATCGTTGATTTCTTTTTTGTTGTCGTCATTTACATTATCCAATACCCGAAAGCAATTCACATTTTGCAAAGAAGTAGTGAGCATGGTAGCTAAATTTTCGCCTAAAGTAGGCTGCGCACCAGTGCTTTTAGAAGGCTCGTTATTATTTCTTCCAAAAATTGAGCGAAATGCCTCAACATTGCTCTGCTGGTTTTTTCTTGCATCATCCTGAGCACTGGTGGAGGTGGTTACAGCAAAACGTGAAACGCGGATCCTGGCTCTTTTTTCACGTGGCAAATCGGTACATTGTTTTAGCGGATGGTCATCAACAACTGTTACTTTGTCTTCCTTTGGTTTTTTTTGTGCGGAGAGAAAATTAATTGACAAAAGCATGGCGAACAAAATAAAAGCATATCTAAGATGCTTTTTTGGGAACATTAAATTGTGTTTGGTTAGAACGCCTGCTAATTGTTTGAGAAGAAATGCTCTGTTTTGAATAATTGTTTTCATAAACAAGTAAAGTTTTAAGAATTTTAAAAAAATTTAAGTTTAGGCTTTTATAAAATGTTTGATTTTTTAGCCTTCTATCTAATAGTTGTTGTCAGGGTCAAATAATCTACACGTACAAAGATTTTTTTTAAAAAATCTTTAGAGCGCCTAATTAAAGCTTTCTTGTTTGTGGGTGAGGATGGCCAATTAAAGTGTAGCGATCTTGGGTAAGAAATTACTTGTCAGAACGATAAGGTTTATTTTATGCAGCCTATAAGAAAATAAAATTGCAATAAACAGTTTATATAACTTGTCATTACTACAAGTACAATTTTGATTATTTTTTTTGTAATAATTTAATAATCAATTGTAACTTCAAATAAGCTGAGCTTGAATATCTCTTGAAAAAAATAGGATCAGTTGTTTCGGTCAGATCAATAAATATAGAGAAGAACTAATTATCGTGCAAGTATAAGCGCAATTATTTTTTGATTTTTCAAAAGCTCAAAGTTAAATCCCCTAAAAAGTTATATGCCTCAAAAGGAATACAGCCCGGCCAAAGAACTACAGGAGCTTCTTATGAATTTATTGCCGGGTCCAGCATGTTTATGTTCCCGTAGTAAAAAAGGAACAGCAATTAAAACAATTCAGCACCTTGACGGAAGGCCTGTCCGATGAAAGTTTTTATTTCGTTTTTAATCTTCAAAGCTGTGAGCTGGAAAATGTAAAAAATGTTTCCAAACTTTTAGGATATCCTGATCATGAGTTTACTGTGAGCAAATACCTTAGTTGCATCCATCCCGGACAGGCAATACAATTTAATATGATTGCGCATAGCATGTACGACATTCTTTGCAGGGGCATTTTTAAGCTGCAATTTGCCACTCAGAAATATATCAGTATGATTGCCCTCAAACATTATAATGGCGAGTATATTGTTTTTAAAAAAACAACTTCTGTGTTTCAATATGATGAAAATAACCGCTTGCTTGCTCAGATGAATGAATTTAGCAAAATCGATTTGTATGAAGGCGAGCCAATGAAGCCGAGGGTTACAGAAAGCAATGGGTTTCAAAAAGATGATTTTGAGCGCATGGTTTTTCAAATGGTTTTAAAAGGCTTCATGGAAAAAAAATATTTTTCAGAAAAAGAGTTTATGATATTGAAGCATTATGCTGCCGATGAATCTGTAAATAGAAAACAGCTTGCCGTGCTTCTTGATGTAACCGTATCAACCATCGATACTTTCAACAAAAGAATATTGATGAAAGCGAGGAACACATTCACTCATTTGTTTAATGATGTGAGGGCAGTAGCATTGTATTTAAAAAAAGAAAAAATATTGTAACCGCTATTCAATTAAAACAAAACCTGCCCAATAAAAAGGGGGCGCTCCTTTTTTTTGCATGGCAGATTCTGCATCCCTCAATGAGTTGCTCATGGTTTTGCCATTGAGCCAAAAATTATAAAACAGAGAAAGCATTTCAGCAGTTTGCTTTGCCGGCACCTGCCACAGGCTTACAAGCATATTATTAGCCCCGGCTATTTTGAAAGCCCGCTGCAGTCCTATATTGCCTTCATTGTCGGTTACATCTCCCAAGCCGGTTTCGCAAGCGCTCAGTGTAACGAGTTGCACATTGCGGAAATCAAGCTGCGCAACTTCATAGCCTGTCAAAATTCCATTGTCATGTTCATCGCGCCCAATGCCTTTCTTCAAATAATAATTTGCTCCGGAAAATGCAAGCCCGCAACGGAACAAGGGGTTTGCAATGCCGGAAATAAAACTGCCCGGCAATAATTCATGCGCTTTCCCTTTGTTGAATTGAGTATAAAAACCATGCGTGGAAATATGCAGCACATCTGTTGTTGAAGATGCCTGGCGCTTGAAAACTTCTTCAGTGGCGTATTCGTTTAGGTATGATGTTACTTCTATGCTATCATCAGTAAATACTTTTTTTAATTGTGCTATTTCTGTTGTATCAAAAGGATTTAGTTCAGTGACAGATATATTTTTTGATTGTGCAATTGTTTTTTTATGCTGCGGGATATTTAAAAAAGATGAATCAGTTTTTGCGTCATCTTGCTGGGCGGAAGTAAAATCATACACTGCCGTATCATAATTCATATTGCCCCAAAGGCTTACTGAATAAGGCTTTTGATAGACTTCATTCTGATTTTTATTATCTGACAAACTAAAAAAACGATGGAATACATACTTCTTCAATAAATAATCATTGCCATCATACAAAGCATGAAAAGCAATATTGTTGAGTATGCCCGCCGTTGAATAATTAATATCCTGAATATTGACCAGATAAGGTTCTATGGGTTTCCAGATCAGGCGATAAAAATCATCCGAGCTTTTGCTCTGGCTATTGTATAACTTTTGTGTCAGCAAATCTTCATCAATCCATTTGCCATTTTTATTTTGCAATATTTTTATAAGCTCGCTTTCGCTGCACAAATGCACAAAGGCTGGTGTGCTGTCTGCATTTTTAATAATAAAAGCTGCATATAAAATACTATCCAGCCCATTTAAAGTTTCATAATGAAAACGAACGAACTGAATATTGGCGCACATTGGCTGTATATCAGTGAGCAAACTTGAAAGGGTTTGATTGTCATTGGCAATATCCTGAACATATCCTTTTGCGGATACTTTTTTCTCCAACGCTTCACAAATATCTTCAAGGCTGTCAGTATTAAAAATGCGCTGATCAATGGAAACTGAATATTGGTTTGAAAGAATTTCTTTATTGCTTCTCCATTTGTTGTAAAGCGCTGAAAGGCTGGTGTCGTTTGAGTTTCGGAGCCTGCTCTGCAAATTCACTTCATTCAAAAGCACCAGACTGTTTCTTTGCAGTTCAAGGGCGCATATTTCTGTAATGTTTTCTTTGCTAATATTTTTTTTATTGTAAAGACATTCATATAGCAAATTAAAAATCTGATCAAGCCCGTTTTTATAAAGCAGTTTTTCTGCTTCAGACATGCCATAAAAATTTCTGCTCATTGCTTTGAATGTTAAATGGCATAAATCAATCAGGCTATCTAATGCCTCATCATATCTTTTTTCTGCAATTATATTGGTGCAAAAGCCAACCAATGCCTGCTGCATTTGATAAGAATATTGAAGCCCTGATTGGCGAAGCTTTTTTGTTTCTTTTGAAAAAAGAGAATCTGCTAATTTGAATTCTTTTGTTTTAGTGTAGCAAATAGCGAGGTTTAATATTGTGGCGTCATAATCGTCAAGCCTCAATGACAAAGTATCGGTAATATTTTTATATTGTTTCAAAAGTACAATTGCCTGCTGTATTTTTTTTTGCTGAATGTAGATCTGTGCTTTCTCTTTTAAAACCTCCGCTTTCAATATGCTGTTTTTCTTGCTTCCCAATTTATCTTCAGCCAGCTTGCATTTCTGCAAAGCGCTGTCTGTATAGCCATTCAGCGCATATACTTCTGACAAGTTGAGCAGCATTTTTATATCTTCGTTTTCTAAATATCCCTTCGCATTTGCATTTATTTCATTTGCTTTTTTCAGGCAAGCCAATGCCTTTTGCCTGTCACCGGTTTCTGCATGAATTATTCCCTGATTATTATAGCTTGATGCAAGCAGATAATATTCGAATGGGCCTTTCTTAGTTTTATCCAATACTTCCTGCGCAATAATATTGAGCAGTTGTGCTTTCCCATATTCACCTTTTGTAGCATAGATTGCAGCTAACACCAGATTGCTTTGTGCATACCTGTCAGTTCGCTTGTTCTTATATATTTTTGCGGCTTTTAAAAGATAAGTTTCTGCTTCAGTATTATCGCCGATAAAATAGCAAGTCATTCCAAAATCAAAAATTACAGGCTCATACCATTTTTTAATAATGGCTAAATTAATGGTGTCATTAATTTTTTCTCCAATTTCAACACCTCTCTTTAAGTAATAGTAAGATGATTTGTAGTTTTTATTATTTGCAGTGTTTGCTGTGTGGCTTTCAAAAAGCACCGTGTGTGGCAAGCAAATTTCTCCATAATTGTTTTTTGCTGATGCTTCCATTTTTTCTATATAGAACCGCGTTGAATCCCATTTGTCTTTGAAGATTGCCTTACCGCCTTTGGCTTCGATAGTTGAGAGTATTGATTTGATGCCTGATTTTGAAGTATCTGATTGCGCCATTGTTCTGTTGAAACTCAAAAAGAGCGAGCAATAAATAAAGGCAGTAATCAATGCTGGGTTGCGCATTTTTAAGCAGTCAGTGAAGGGTTAATGATTTCAATTGCAAATGAAAGATAAAAAAAAATGTTGGCAGTAGATTTTTTTGTGTTTCAGGTAACAATAAGGAAAGGGATATTTTATGAAACATAAAATTACATATAAAAGAGTTTTTATTACCGATTGTTCCGACACGAACAGGGATTTTCAAGATCTCTTCAACATATTTGCCCCAACGCTAAAGCCGGGAATGCGCTTCATTGAATTTAAAAAATATTATTATTCCGAAAAATTGAAGTATATCGATGTCACATTCATATTAGCTGATGGATTTACAGTTGGTTTTTGTGCGGCGGCATTTTATAGCACAACCATCAGCGATAAAAATTATGTTATAGGAAGAGCCGCCACGGGCATCTTGCAAACCCATCGCGGCAATAAGTTGCCTAAATGGAAATTGTATAAAAAGTATATTCAATATTGGCTCCGCAATCCTTTCAGCAATATCATATTAACGGCTTATGTAGCCAACCCGCTTATTTATGCAATGATCTGTAAATACACTGGCATCGCGTATCCGCGAAGAGATTCAGATCCGCCGGAAGATATTGTCAATTTAAAAGATGACCTGCTGCGGAGCCAAAACCTTGATCGGAAAGAAGAGCGGCCATTTGTTGTAGAAATTCATTTCCCGGTTAAGATTGATGAAAATGATAAAGAGCGGATTTTTACAAGCCAGGATGAATCTGTAAAATATTATCTCAAAATAAATCCAAAATTTATGCAGCAATATGGGGTAATTGTCATTATACCAGTGAACCTGAAAAATATTTTATATAGTAGCTTTAGATTTTTATATCATAATTGCATAAAGATTATTTTGTTTCATCAATTTGTTTTTTCATTGGGCAATGTGTCATCTTAAATTTCTTATAAGACTGTTGAGCGTGAAAGACAGAATATGAAAGAAAATTATTTTGATTAATTTGCCTTCACCCTTAACCCGAAGCAATCATGGAAATAAATTGCAGTTACTATTTTTTAAGTGAAACGGCCCTTGAGATATGGCAAAGAAACGATGGGGCAGGAGAACAACAAATGTTTGAATGCCTTTATAAAGTCAACAGGGAGCCTTTTTTCAGAAGAGTTGTTTACAGGCATTCAATAATAAAAGAAGATATACTGAACGAGCTTGCAGAAAATGCTTTTCTATCTGCATGGGTAGCCTTCAATGAAAATGGGAAGTCCGGAAAAATAAAATTTGCCAGCCGTGAGCATACGGGATATTTTTTTATCGTCTTCAAAAATCATTACCTGAAATTGTTGGAGAAAGAAAACAGGGTTGAAAAAATGAAAAAAGACATTCAAAAAGAACAGACGGATGTTGAAGATAAAAATGATGATGTCACTGATATGTCTTCGCGTAGGGTTCAGAAAGCTTTAAGCAAAATCAGCGCTGATTGCAAAGACCTGCTTACGTGGAAACATATTGATGGGCTAAGCCACGATGAAATAGCAGAAAGAAGAAATATTAATAGAAGTTCATC
The DNA here is from genome assembly GCA_963718975.1 of uncultured Bacteroidota bacterium. Lineage (GTDB taxonomy): Bacteria > Bacteroidota > Bacteroidia > Chitinophagales > Chitinophagaceae > Puia. Next base: position 162,611 of record CAVRBD010000006.1, read on the forward strand.
TATAAAAATGTTGAGCCGTTGCGGAAAGAGATTTCTGGAATTGTACAGCGGATTGAATTAAGATAAAATGATTATATGGATAATTTTGAAGAGCATGCGCTGAAGATCGCAAATTATCTTGAAAACAAAATGAGCCCTGAAGAGGAAGAGGCATTTATGCTTGAATTGAGCAGTGATGATGATTTGCGCCAGCAGTTCGAAGATGAGCTCGCTATAAGCGCTATTTTAAAAAATGAATCAGGAAATAAAAATGAGGAAGCGGATATTTTTTTACAATCTGCAGATGACCACATTAAAATGATTGAGACGGCGCTTGAAAAAAAACAAGAGGGCAAGGCTCCTGTTATAAATATGTTCATGCGCTATAGAAATATTGCTGCGATTTTTTTAGTGGTTGTTTCTGCTGCTGTTATTTATTTGATGATATCAAAGAAAAATAATCGCGAGATTTCGCAAACACAAACTCAGATTGATACAAGCGATAAATCCCATCAGCCAATAATTGCGTCTAACGACAGTTCAAAAAAACATAGTGATTCGGTTTCTCAAAAAAATAATATTTTGGCTTTTCAACAAACTACGGACAGCATTTACAAAAAGTTTTATAAAGCGTACTCTGGAAACAACGACCCAGTTGAAGTAAGTTATTACCGTGATAAATATAAAAGCGGAAAATATAGTGAAGTAATTGCTGCAACTGACAAGGACATTCAAACAATGGGCGCTGATGATAAAAGCAAATCGCTACAGAATTATCTGAAATTATATAAAGGGCTTTCCTATCTCAATGAGAAAAAGTTTTCAAATGCCATTCAGGAATTTAATATCGTACTGCAATCTGCTGCGAAAAAATCTGATTTGTATTATGATGCTCAATGGTATTCTGTTTTATCATTGTTGAAAGAAAATGACATTAAATCTGCTTCTGAAATATCAAATAAAATCTCTGAGTCTTCTTCTCCGTATAAAAACAGAGCAGATCAATTATCAAAAGAATTAAGCGCCTTGTCTCCCGCAAAATAAAAAATATTTCATAAAAAATAAGTAAGCGTGGTCGGGTAAAATTTTCAAAAAGGTTTTGGGCTTAATTAAATTCAATAAAGATTTTTTAACGGGCATGGTTATGTGAAATTAGCCGGAGCGCAGAAATATTTCAGGAAGCATGTTCTTCGACAAATAAAAAAGAGTGGCCGATATGACCACTCTTTATATTCATTTAAATTGATTTATTGTTTCACGAACTTCGAAACCATAATTGTTTTCCTGGCAATAGAAACCTGCATGGTGTAAGTTCCGCCAGGCAACACTGCAATATTTATGCTTTCGCTCAAATTAGTTGATGGTTTGCTGTATTGTTTCGCCATCACAATTTTTCCGCGTATGTCATAAACATATGCCATCATCGTGCCTGTTACAGGGCTGCTCACCTGCAAAGTAATATTGTTTGTTGTCGGGTTCGGATATAATAGCATCGACTGAGTTGAGCTCGTGCGCAAGCTGCTTGCCTGAACAACCACACTAACTGTATCTGTAGATGTAGCGCCTGTATTATCGGTTACTGTTAATTCGAACACATAGGTGCCTGCAACAAGACCAGTTACGTTTGATATAGCTGTGTCCGCTGATGCAATAATTGAACTGTTCGGGCCACTTACTTCTGTCCACTGATATTTCACTATCGTTGATGACGGAGTGGAAGCGCTGCCATTCAATATTGCCGTGTCAGCAGGAAGAGTTATAGTTGTGTCCTTTCCTGCGTTTGCAACTGGTGGCTGATTAACAACTGCCGGTTTAACGGTGATGGTTACATCAGCAGTATCAGTTACGCCTTTGCTATTAGTCACTACTAACTGGAACACATATTGGCCGGCCTGTAGGTTCGTGATCTCAGGAGTTGTCGTATTCGGGTTGCTTATATTGATGCCTGAAGAACCCGATGCTTCGCTCCAGCTATAGTATGAAATAGTACCACCACTTGGATCGCTTGAATTGCTGCCATTTAATTCAACTGAATCAAGAGGCAAAGTAATGGTTTGGTTTGTCCCCGCATTAGCAATTGGAGCCTGGCTTGATGTTGATGCCGGGTTTACTGTAACGTTAACTTGTGCACTTCCTGTTGCTCCCTTATTATCAGTAACAATTAATTGGAAAGCATAGAGGCCGGCCTGTAAACCTGTAACAGTTGGTTTTGCCGTGTTTGAATTTGTAATAGTAACCGCGCCAGCTCCGGATACCTTGCTCCAGCTGTATGCTTTGATTGTGCCATCAGGGTCATACGATTTAGATCCATCTAAACTTACCGTATTAGTAGGCAAAGTGATGGTTTGGTTTACGCCTGCATTTGCAATTGGCGATTCGTTAGCAGCCGCTACAACTATAATATCGACTTGTGCGCTGTTTGTAGCTCCGTTATTATCGGTAACTGTTAATTGGTAAACGTATGTGCCTGCAACCAGTGCTGAAATATTTGGTGTTGCGGTTGCAGCGCCACTTATTGTTGCTGTAGAAGGGCCGGACAATTGTTTCCAACTGTACGCCACCACTGAGCCATCCGGGTCATATGACTTTGTGCCATCGAGAGAAGCTGAATCATCAGGAAGATTAATCGTTAAAGATGATCCTGCATTCGCAACCGGCGGCAGGTTTGCCGCTGCTTTAACAGTTACAGATACGGTGTCAGAAGAAGTCGCTCCATCATTATCTGTAACAGTTAATCTGAACACATAAACTCCTTTTGAAAGATTGTTGACATTGGTTATTGCACTTGAAGAAGTCGCAATCGCGCTCGAAGAAGGGCCTGACACCTGAGCCCAGCTATATGAAGCGATAGTCCCATCAGGATCAGCGGAACCACTTCCATTTAAAATTGTTGAATCAACAGGAAGTGTTATTGTTACATCAGCTCCTGCATTTGCAACCGGTGGTTGATTAACAGCCCCGATAACTATGATTTTAACAGTGGCTTTCGATGTTGCTCCGCCGTTATCTGTTACTGTTAATTGGAAAGTATATCTACCGGCAACCAGGCCATTTATAGATGGAGTGGCTGTTGTTGCATTATTAATAGTTACTGTCGATGGACCTGATATTTCTACCCAGTTGTAAGAAGCTATTGTTCCATCAGGGTCGTATGATTTTGTCCCATCTAATGTAACAGAATCGAGTGGCAAAACAATTGTCTTGGTCGTTCCTGCATTTGCAACAGGTGGTATGTTCACTGCAGCATTTACTTTTATAGTAATTGAATCGACGCCCGTGTTGCCGTTATTGTCTGTTACTTTCAATTGGAAAATATAGGTTCCCTGAACAAGATTATTGATCAATGTTGAAGCACTGCCGGCGCTTGCGATACTTGCTGTTGATGGGCCTGAAACTTCAGTCCAGCTGTAACCGGCAATCGTTCCGCTTGGAGCAATAGATGCGCTGCCATTTACGGTTACAGAATCAAGGGGCAAAGTAATCGTTTGATTAGCGCCTGCATTTGCAATTGGGTTAACGTTTGCAGCAGAGTTAACAATCACATTCACTTGTGCAGTGGATGTTGCTCCATCATTATCTGTTACCGTTAGTTGGAAAGTATAAGTGCCTGCTATAAGTGCTGATACAGTTGGTGTCGCCGTTGAAGCACCGGTTATTGTTGCAGTAGAAGGGCCTGATAGTTCAACCCAGCTATATGATGCAATAGTTCCATCAGGATCATATGACCCTGTTCCATCAAGAGATGTTGAACTAACAGGCAGTGTAATTGTTTTGCTTGAGCCTGCATTTGCAACAGGAGGCTGGTTTGGCGCAGGGTTTACGGTTACTGTTACCGAGTCTGAACCAGTTGCTCCGCCATTATCTGTTACGGTTAATTTGAATACATATGTGCCCTGAACAAGATTGCTTACAATTGTTGTAACACTGGTAGAAGTTGAAATGGTTGCCTGCGAAGGGCCTGAAACCATCGTCCATTTGAATGAAACTATCACTCCATCCGGATCTTTTGATGCACTGCCATCCAAAGTAGTTGAGTTAACAGGCAATGTTATTGTTTGGTTTGATCCCGCATTTGCAACAGGAGGTTGATTTGGTGCAGGATTAACAATCACCTTCACCTGAGCCGTTCCGGTTGCGCCGAGGTTATCAGTAACTGTCAGTGTAAATATATAAGTACCTGCGACCAGTGAGGAAACTGCTGCTGTTGCTGTTTTTGAACCCGTAATAGTTGCTGTTGACGGGCCTGATGATTGCGTCCAGCTATAGCCCGCAATTGTTCCATCAGGGTCGTAAGACTGGCTTCCGTTAAGCGTAGTTGAGTTCGTCGGCAACGTAATCGTTATGCTGGTTCCTGCATTTGCAACAGGAGGTTGATTTGGCGCTGCATTCACAATAACTTGTAATGTATCTGTTCCCGTTGCACCGCTATTATCTGTCACAGTCAATCTGAATACATATGTTCCTTGAACCAGGCTATTTATTGCTGTGCTTACGCTCGATGCGGTCGCAATCGTTGCAGTAGATGGTCCTGAAACTTCAGTCCAGCTATATGAAACAATAGAGCCATCAGGATCTTTTGATGCAGAGCCATTAACTGTTACAGAATTCGTAGGCAAAGTAATTGTTTGGTCAGCTCCTGCGTTTGCAACTGGTGGTTGGTTTGGCGCAGGGTTCACTGTTATTGTAACGGTTGCCGTTCCCGAAAGCCCATTATTATCTGTAGCTTTTAATTGGAATACATAGCTGCCCGCAATTAATGCCGTGGCGGCTGTTGATGAAGACGATGCATTAGAAATAGAAGCAGTTCCCGGGCCAGATAACTGGCTCCATGCATAGGATGTTATCGTACCACTTGCATCTGTTGCGCTACCTGTTAATGTAACTGAGTTAGAAGGTAATGTTATTGTTTGCGCTGTTCCTGCATTAACCACAGGCGGCTGCAATGCGGGGTTCACTGTAATTGTAACTGTTGAAGTGCCGGATAAATTATTATTGTCAGTTGCTTTTAATTGAAAAACATAAGTGCCTGCAACAAGCCCGGTAACGTTAGTTTTTATAGCCGATGCGCTTGCAATAGTTGCAGTATTTGGGCCTGACACTTGGGTCCATGCATATGTTGTGATAGTTCCGCTGGCATCCGTAGCAGTTCCGGTCAACGTCACAGAACTAGTGGGCAATGTGATTGTTTGTGCAGTTCCTGCATTTACAACAGGTGGCTGCAATGCAGGATTCACTGTAATTGTAACTGTTGCTGTGCCGGACAAATTATTATTGTCAGTTGCCTTCAGTTGAAAAACATAAGTGCCTGCAACAAGCCCGGTGATATTTGTTTTGATAGCAGATGCGCTTGCAATAGTTGCAGTATTTGGAACCTGACACTTGGGTCCATGCATACGTTGTGATAGTTCCGCTTGCATCCGTAGCAGTTCCGGTCAACGTCACAGAACTGGTGGGCAATGTGATTGTTTGTGCAGTTCCTGCATTTACAACAGGTGGCTGCAATGCAGGGTTCACTATAATTGTAACTGTTGCTGTGCCGGACAAATTATTATTGTCAGTTGCCTTCAGTTGAAAAACATAAGTGCCTGCAACAAGCCCGGTAACGTTAGTTTTTATAGCCGATGCGCTTGCAATAGTTGCAGTATTTGGACCTGACACTTGGGTCCATGCATACGTTGTGATAGTTCCGCTGGCATCCGTAGCAGTTCCGGTCAACGTCACAGAACTGGTGGGCAATGTGATTGTTTGTGCAGTTCCTGCATTTACAACAGGTGGCTGCAATGCAGGGTTCACAGTGATTGTAACTGTTGCTGTGCCGGATAAATTATTGTTATCAGTTGCTTTTAATTGGAATACATATGTGCCTGCAGCAAGTGCCGTAACGGTAGTTGATGAAGAAGCAGCATTTGTAATCGATGCAGTGCTTGGCCCTGATGTTTGCGTCCATGCATATGTTGTGATAGTACCGCTAGCATCCGTAGCAGTTCCGCTTAATGTCACGGAACTTGTGGGCAATGTTATGGTTTGATTGCTTCCTGCATTTACAACAGGTGGTTGTAATGCTGCGTTCACAGTAATTGTTACGGTTGCTGTTGAAGATAAACCAACAACATCTACAACTTTTAATTGAAATACATAAGTGCCTGCAACCAATCCTGAGACTGAAGTCACAAGTGTGGATGTGCTGCCTATAGTTGCTGTGTTAGGCCCTGATGTCTCAGTCCACAATTCAGTGCTGATGCCTGATGCATCCGTTGCAGTCCCTGTCAATGTTACAGAACTTGTTGGCAATGTTATAGTCTGGTTGCTTCCCGCGCTTACAACCGGCGGCTGATTGGCCGCATTTACTGTAATCGTGACGTTAGCAGTCGAAGAATCATTGTTCGCATCTTTCACTTTCACGCTGAACACATAAGTGCCGGCGATAAGGCCTGTGGCATTTGTGCTGACAGTAGCTGGTGATGAAAGTGCAGCCGTGTTTGGCCCTGATACTTCTGTCCATGAGTATGATGAGATGGCCGAGTTCGTTGCTGTTGATGCAGATGCGCTGAGGCTCACTGAATTGGTCGGGAGCGTGATCGCCTGGCTGTTGCCCGCGCTCGCGGTCACATAGCTCGATGTCGAGAGGTATTCCCTTGCCCCGATATCGTATGCCTTGCCCTGCGGCCTCGGTATGCCCGCGATGTCAAAAGCGACAGCAGCCTCCGTCGCGCCCGCGTCGATCAGCGGCGAGCCGGCCTTGGTGTAGCAGTTCACTGTGTCAGCGAAATAGGCCAATGCATTGGCGGCGGTCACATATCTGTTGTTGCTGCTGTCCACTGCCCATGAGCCGCCGCTGTTATCCTGTATGATGCCCAAGCTGCCGGTGCCGTTCACCGTGTTGAAGCCGACATTGTTCTTTACCTCGCAGGTATAGCCGCCAAAGCCGCCAATGACGGCAAAGGGCGCAATGTACCCGTTGATGTCGGTCTTGTTGCCGGAGATATTGTTCCAGATATAGATGCTGCCGCCGGTCGTATACGGAACAGAAGTGCCGCCGGTGAACATGGTGGCATCGATCCTTGTATCAATGAAGCCATACGCATTTGTTGCCAGGTCAATGTTGTTGTATATGTAGCTGGTGCCCGTGCCATTCAGGCCAACGTTCCACCACCTTGCCAGATAGCCCCTGCCCCCATGGCTGTAGACATCGTAGAGCCTGCCGTTCCCATAAATCACGAACTCCCCGCAGTCGCCAGCGACGGGGTTGGCGCCGTTATAGGTGATGTTCCAGTTGTGCATGTTGACGCGGTACGCGATGGCCGCCACCTCCTGCCCGTTGGACGAGGTCTGTGTGACGGTGACATTGGCGATCGAAAGGCTGTCGATCACATCGTTGAGGTCGTTCGGCACTCCCCAAGACCCCTGCAGCAATAGGCCAGAATTGTTCAATGAGAAATTTGCTATCGATGTGCGGTAAAGCTTCAGTGTGGACGTGTCGCCTGTGTACTGTGTGTAATATCCACTCGCATCCACAACATTGCCTTGCACGCCATTGAAGGAGCAGTTATAGAGCCTAAGGCCGACAGTGTTCGTGCTGGTCAAATCGAAACCGTCGCCGCTTATGTTGTTGAACTGGAAGCCGTAAGTGGCCCCTGAATAGCCGGTGCCCGAGATGGTGACGTTGACGAGGCCCGAGCCAAGAGACACGGTGCCCGTGAACGTGACAACGCCGCCATTGTTGATGATGCTGACATTGTTCAGGCCAGAGAAAGTTGCGCCGCTGTAGCTGCCGGGCGCGATCGCGAGCACATCGCCCGCGCTGAGGCCGGCCATCGACGTTTGAGACACATTGCCGCTCCCGCTGCCTATCACGACTGTTTTAGCAATCGCTGTAGCCGAAAAAAATATTGATAGGAAAACAACAAAAAACGGAGCTAAAAACGAGCGGGGAGAAAATAATTTCTTCTGAATAGGGTATAGCAGTTTATTCATAGCTGGATATTGAATTTTTTCAAATGATACGAACATTAAAGAAAATCTTTAGCTTGATTACGTTAAATAGAATTAATAAAACTTTTTGTGTAAGCAGCGGTAAAGATTTCCACAGAAAACAATCAGGCAATCGTTTTCAAATTCTTTGCCAAAAAAAAATCTGTTAATAAAATGTGAGTATCCTTGCGGATTGTACTCTGCCAAAACTGGGGCATGTACTTGGGATAAATACGATTCAATGACAGTCAGTTCAAAAAATACAATCAAATTTTAAATTCAATTAATATTCTTATTAAATTGATAATCATTTTATAGTATAAATTAGTAAACTATTAAATTAGCAGTAAGGAGGATAATGAAAAATTAGTTATATTTTTTTTCCACTTTTTTAAAACGTATTATCGTTTTTATTAAACTGATGGAGTTTTTAATAGACCTGCAATCTTCTCACATCTCTTTAAATTCTTTTATTTTGCGGCAAGATTTTTGCGCGAGAATGAAAATATTGAAGAATATTTGAATAAGTTATCAATTCATCCGAGAGAATAAAATCTATTTATCTTTCAATTCTTTCCTCTGCCATCACTTTCAAATGATGAATGCTTACGTTGAGCTCGTAGCCAATTAACAGCACTAAAGAATTAAAATAAACAAGGATCATCAAAATAAGAATGGTGCCAATAGATCCATATACTTTGTTGTAGGTGCCGAATTTGTTTACCCAATACGAAAACAAAAATGTGATGGCGATAATAATGGCTGTTGCGAGTGAAGTTCCCGGAGACGCAAGCTTCCAGCGCTTTTGGACAGATGGGGCATATTTATAAATAAACGCGATGGTGTAATAAAAAAGCGGTATGATGATCACCCATCTCAAAGTTTTAAAAAGCCATTTTGCCGAATGGTTTTTGATGCCCATCCATTTCAGTATGTCTTTCAGCAATTCATCTTGTGTTACTAAAATGATGACAGAACCGATCAGGAATACAATCACCAGTGCCGTAAGCTTTATTGCCATCCACCGTGTTTGAAAAATATTTTGTTTTGTGTTGTAAATAAGTGATTTGTTGAAGGAGCGCATAATGCCCATCATTGCGTTGGATGAATAAAATATTGCAAGAACGAAGCCGAATGACAATAGCCCCACACGCGGCTTATTTAAAAAATCTTCCAAAAAATTTTTCGCTAAAACGTAAGTATTTTGATTGGGTGTTATGTCTTTTGTGATCAGCAGCAATTGATGGTTTATTTCTTTGGCTACCGGCAAATAAGGGATTAAAGTGCACAAAAAAATAGTTGCTGCAGGAATAGCCGTCAAGAAACTAAAAGAAACAGACCTTGCTCTGTCATTGAGCCCCACTTTTTTTACCTGCCTGACAAAAAATTTTATTACATCGTATAAAGGAACTCCATCAAAACCAGGTAAAATTATTTTCTTGCTTTTAGCCTCAAGAAAAAGGAACAGCGAAGAATTATAAATCAATCGTTCTATTTTGCTAATGCCTGGCATGATGATGTTGTTAAATCTATCTTATGTCTGCCGAATCTAATGCATGCTGATAAAGCTTTGCAAATTTTTGGTGCTGTTCAAATGTTTCAGAAAAAACTGAATTGCCCGACAAATCTGCTTTTGCTACAAAATAAAAATAATTTGTTTTGGGCGATGTCAACACAGCATCAATTGTTTCTTGTTGTGGGGTGCAGATAGGGCCTGGCGGCAATCCTTTATTTTTATAAGTGTTATAAGGCGATTCGATCACTGTATATTTCGCGTAAATGCGTTTCAATGCAAAATTGCGCATCGCAAATTTAACTGTTGGATCGGCTGCCAGGCTCATTCCCCTGTTGATCCTATTCAAATAAACACTTGCAACAAGCGGCTTATCGTTTTTGCTATTTGTTTCTTCTTCAACTATGGAGGCAAGTATATAGGCTGATATGGGCGTAAGGTTGCGGTCTTTTGCTTCTTGTTTTCTTTGTTCCGTCCAAAAAGATTGGTAAGCGCTCAAAAATTTTTTGAAGATGCGGGAAGGAGTTGTGTTCCAAAAATAAGTGTATGTATCTGGGAAAACCGTTGCCATTACTGTGTTTGAGTCCAATCCATAGTTTTGCAGCGTATCATTATTTTCAAAAAAATCCATGGCTGATGATGAGTCGCATTCAAAATGTTTGCCGATAGCTGACGCGAGGTTTTCTTTCGTTCTGAATTTTGTGATCACAAGGTTGACAGGTACTTGCCTGCCATTTTTTAGCATGCGCACAATATCAATCAGGCCCATGTTTTTCTTGATTTCATATTTCCCTGCTTTTACATTGGCTGCGTAATTTGTTTTATCAGCTAATAATTTGAAGAAAAAAAGGCTTTTTAAAACAGTGTCTTTATCCAGTTGGTCAAGCACTTCATTGTAGGTCATGCCTGTTTTTATATACAGATAATATTTCTCTTTGCCGAAAGATGTGGCAGAGCCGAGAAATTCCCATGCAAAAAATGATGCTGAAAAAATCAAAAGGGCAAATGTGATCAAAAGTATCTTCTTAATCATAGGTGAAATATTGGTCATTCAAAGTAAATAAAAAACCCTGCTAGATTTAACGCAGGGCTTTAATATTTATGTAGAAAAATATTATTTTATTTTGGAAGAGTTGTTGGTGCAGGCTGGTTATTTATGGGAGCCTGAGTTGCATTCACTTTGGTATCTCTTACCTGTACTGAAGATGATTTGTGCACAAAAAACGCCGAAAACAGGCAAAGCAGCACAACAGCCGTAATAATAACCCATGTGCTTTTTTCGAGCACGTCTGTTGTTTGTTTAACGCCCATAAATTGATTGCTGAAGCCTGCAACATTTCCGGCAAGGCCGCCACCTTTTGGGTTTTGCACAAGTATCACAAATGAAAGAAAAACACAGGCAAGCACAATCAGTATCACAAAAAGAATCGCCATATCAATATGAGTTTAGTTGTTCAATTTTGGCTGCAAAATAAGCACTTTTGAAGGGATTAATCAAACTTAATTTTTTGTATAACCTAATGGCATCTTCATTTTTGCCTTGTTTGGCAAGTACTTCGGCCATAGCTTCAGTTAAAACTTCTTTTTGCTGAATGGAGTGCGCAGCGAAACCATCTATGGCTGCCTGTTCGGCGGTTCCTATATTTTCTTCCACAGATTTTTGAGGTAATTTTTTCATCACCCTAAGCCATTGCGTAAAACTTTTTAACTGCATGCCAAATCTATCGTTGGCCTGCAGCTCTGCGTCAAACTTAATTCCCTGCGAAGCGAAATAATCAACGGTGTGATAGGGCTCGAACAATTGTTCATCATTATTCGAAACTATTTTTTCCGGGACACTGAATATTTTCTGATTTCCCCGTATTTATATTAGCAAAGGGCTGCTTTGTAAATACAGCTTGTTTTTTTATTTCCTGGATAGAAGAAGTTTTTGTTTCCAATGGCTTTTCATCAGTGGAATTTTCCAATAGCCATTGCAACCAGTAAGGATTAGTGAAATACAATGCGGTCTTCTTTGTTACATCCAAAAAACTTTCTTCTTTTTTTGTGCGCAGTTTTTTTGAAAGGAGATAATGGCCTACGTTGAAAAATGGATACTGATTGCTCAGGTCTTCTGCTTGTTTCGCTGAAACGCTTTCTATTGAATCGGCTTTAAAAAGATGTTTGATTATATGATGAGTGTTGCCCGTCATTCAAAATTTTTTACCAGTTTGAAAAGAGGCGGTTGAAAATATCATCGGTCATTGTTGTAAGAATTTGTGGCAGAAGCGCAGGCTCTGCCACGCTGAAACTGGTGTTTGCATCAAAATCAAAATTGCGTGAAATATCCGCTTCGTAGTTTTTCTTTTCGTCTCTCGTGTCTTTAAATATGATATGAACGCCAACAGTCAGGCGGTTTGTTGCACTTTTTTGATTTGAGACGGCAGCAGTTGAAATATCATAATTGGAAATATATGCGGTCACATCCCAATCTCCGCCAGACTCAACCTGCCTCAACCTCGTTTGGCTATTTATTTTTTGTTTAAGCTGATCTGTAAGTTGCGGACTTAGTTGAGGGTTAACATATCTCGATTTGTTTTCAATATAACCAAAGCGGATTGTTTTTACATCGGGCGGTATGCTCACGTCTTTAAAAGAATATACGCCGCATGATGAAAGCAGAGATGCATAAGCAAGAAGGCACAAGAAATAATTTCTTGCGGAGAAATTTTTGTTTTTAGCAATCGATATTTTATTCAGCGATATCATATTCTTTAAGCTTTCTGTATAAAGTTCTCTCGCTGATCCCTAAATCGGATGCAGCATCTTTTCTTTTGCTTTTATGTTTTTTCAGCGCTTTAATGATCAGTTCTTTTTCTTTGTCCATGATGTTCAGCGATTCTTCCACTTCTTCATGCTCATGAATGTCATTGTGGTTATTTAAAACCACGGGTTGTGAAGAGGCAATCATAGGTTGTGAAACTGCAGGCTGATATCCGTCGTTCTGCTTTATTTCTTTTAGCTCATTTGCAAATGAAGAATTTTGTAATGAAGAAGCAATGGAAGGGTCTCTTAAAATTTCAAAAAACATTTTCTTTAGCTCGGTCACATCTTTTTTCATGTCAAAAAAAAGTTTGTACAAAATTTCTCTTTCATTTGCAAACTCATGACCATTTGCTGCGTTTGCGCCATGCGTTGAAAGCAGCATCGGCAAACGGTTTCCCGGTGTTTCGGGAATAAATCTTTTTAAAATTTCTGCGGTTACCTGTTTGTCTTGCGAAAGCACGGAAATCTGTTCTGCAATATTCTTTAATTCCCGCACATTGCCGGGCCACGTGTAATTAATTAACAGATTTTTTGCCTCCTCATCCAATTGAACCGGCGCCGTTTTATACCTTTCTGCAAAGTCAACTGCAAATTTCCTGAATAATAATGGAATATCTTCTTTGCGGTCGCGAAGCGCGGGAACCCGGATTGGCACTGTGCTTAAACGATAATATAAATCTTCCCTGAATTTTCCTTTGTCTGTAAGTTCCAGCAAATCTTTATTGGTTGCGGCAATCACCCGCACATCGGTTTTTTGAACTTTTGAAGAACCAACACGAATGAATTCGCCCGCTTCCAAAACGCGGAGCAATCTTGCCTGAGTCCCCAAAGGCAATTCACCAATTTCATCTAAAAAAATAGTTCCGCCGTTTACAGTTTCAAAATATCCTTTTCTTGAATCGACAGCTCCGGTGAAGGAACCTTTTTCATGGCCGAACAATTCTGAGTCGATCGTGCCTTCAGGAATTGCGCCACAGTTAACGGCAATAAAAGGATTGTGTTTGCGTGCCGAAAGCGAATGAATAATTTGTGAGAATGCTTCTTTGCCCACACCACTTTCTCCAAAAATAAGTACTGTGAGATCAGTATTTGAAACCTGCGCTGCCACCTGCAATGCAAAGTTGAGCGTGGGAGAGTTGCCTATTATTCCAAAACGATTTTTTATACTTTGAATTTCCATTCTATGAACTATTATTAATCTTTCTAACAGTAAAAGCGTTGCATTGGTTTATTCTCAATCAAAAAATTGCTTCACCTATTAAAGTAGCGCCTGTGCAATTTTCTATTTTCACGAATGCATAATCGCCTTTATTAAAACCGTGATTTTTTTTGGGGAACACAACTACTTTATTTTGAGTATTTCTTCCCATCCAATGGTCGTCACTTTTTTTGGAATTGCCTTCAATTAAAATTTTGAATTCTTTGCCGATATCATTTTTGTTGCTTTCCTGCGAAAGCTTGTTCTGTAGTTTTACAATTTCCGCAAGCCTCTGTTTTTTTATTTCTTCGCCCACGTCATCTTTATAACGCCGTGCAGCAAGGGTTCCCGGCCTTTCGCTATAAAAGAACATGTAGCTCATGTCATACTTTGAAAATTCCATCATGCTCAAAGTATCATGATGGTCTTCTTCTGTTTCTGTACAAAAACCTGCGATAATATCTGAGCTGATCCCGCAATCTGGCATCACTTCGCGGATGCGATTAATTTTTGCCATGTACCATTCGCGGGTGTATGTGCGGTTCATTAATTGCAAAATTCTTGTGGAGCCACTTTGCACAGGAAGGTGAATGTATTTGCAGATGTTGCCGTGTTTTTTCATCGTTTGCAAAACTTCTTCAGTAATATCTTTCGGGTGTGAAGTGGAAAACCGAACACGAAGCAATGGATCGATCAATGCCACTTTCTCGAGCAATTTTGCGAATGTCATTACTTCATCTTTCTGTTCATCCATCCAATAATAACTGTCAACGTTTTGCCCGAGAAGTGTTACTTCTTTGTAGCCATTAGCAAAAAGATCTGCGCATTCTTTGATGATAGAATACGCATCGCGGCTTCTTTCACGGCCACGTGTAAATGGCACAACACAGAATGAGCACATGTTATTGCATCCGCGCATAATGCTCACAAAAGCAGTAACGCCATTGCTGTTCAGGCGAACGGGAGAAATATCTGCGTAAGTTTCTTCGCGGCTTAATAAAACGTTCACTGCTTTTTGGCCGCCTTCCGCTTCTTCAATTAATGCCGGCAAAGTTCTGTAAGCATCAGGGCCAACGACCATGTCAACGAGCTTCTCTTCTTCCAAAAATTTTTCTTTTAATCTTTCAGCCATGCAACCAAGCACGCCAATCAGCATTCCCGGCCGGCTTCTTTTTTGCTGACGAAAAATATGCAGCCTGCTGCGCACCGTTTGTTCTGCTTTTTCGCGGATAGAACAAGTATTTAAAAAGACCAGATCCGCTTCTTCGTAATTGCGCGTTGCGCCAAAACCGCTTTCATTTAAAATAGATGCAACAATTTCACTGTCTGAAAAATTCATCTGGCAGCCATAGCTTTCTATATAGAATTTTTTCCTGTATGCAATTGGGTCATCGTTAAATGGCGCAAATGCTTCACCCTGGCGGATTTCATCGTGCACTTTATTTCTTGCAAAATCAAGCATCCTTTTTATAAAATTTAGGATTGCAAAGATAGCAAAAACAATTCTCTTAATGACCGGTTGACAGGAATCAGGGCCTCACGCAAAGAAGCAAAGAAAATAAGGTGCAAAGAGATTATTATGTTCTTTGATTTTATTTGAAAAAAAATTACAGATCAGGAAGCGAGCGCAAAATCAAAAATAAATTTTATGAAAGAGGCTGACTGCTAACTTCGCGCTTGCATGCTGGCAAAATATCTTTATATCGCCATATCTATTTTTTTAATTGCTGTATTTTCTTTTTGTATTCATCGTGATGTACAAATTGAAAAACAGTATACGGGCGATTTGCGCAACAGGGTAGTGGGCGCCAGGTTGCAAATGGATGGAAAGCTGCCTTATTTTTATAAATGGCATCCTGGCGATAGCTTGCGATATTACGATCCAATCAGGATAGATACGACTTATGCAAATGCAATCACAGCTTCACCTTTTTATCATCACCTTTTATATCCGATAGCAAATTGGCCTGAGAGCAAAATTTCTATTTTTTGGCTATGGATGGAATATGCTATGGCCTTCATAGCAATTCTTCTTGCTTATACATTTACTGAAAATATTTTGCAACGATGGTTAGTGACTATTACCGGTGGGTTATTTCTGCTAACAAAAGCATGGCTTACACATGTTGCTGTTGGACAGAATTATATTTTTTTTCCAATGCTTTGCCTTCTTTTTTTATTTTTTTTAAGAAGGAGAAACAATTTGCTTTTTTCATTTTTAGCCGGCACAGTAGCAATCACGTTGATATTATCAAGACCGATCGCTGTTTTGATTTTTTTGCCTTTTTTGTTATTGTTGAAAAAATATCCTTTACGCCAGATATTAATTATGGCGATACCCTGTGTTTTATTAACCGGCTATTCAATAGTGGATAAGAGCGAGCATCGATATTGGGCAGAATATTTTAAAGCAATTGCCGCACATGCAAAAAATCATCAAAGTAATGACCGCGAATCCAGGGCCGAGCTGTACGTGCCCACACGATTTAGCAAATGGGAAGGCCTGGATCAGGATGCGATTGACAGTGCCAACCGCTACCATCCATTGCATATAAACATGGAATATGCCGGAGTTCAGCAAATCATAAAACGCTATTTCAAGATAAAAATGCCTTCACAGATTTTAAGTTTTTGTTCTGCTGCAATTATCATTTTGCTGTTAGTTATCTTTTATATGAAGAAGGCAAGGAGTTCGTCAGCATCTGCAATAGCGGCTCTCATTTTTGGTTTCTGCCTTTATATGATTGCTGATTTATTTTCTCCTATCTTACGAATTCAGTATTATACAGTGCAATGGATTTTTCCATTATTGATATGTGCTGCTCTTTATAAGCCCGGCCTGCAAAAAATATATTTATTATTGATGGTAGGGCTTTTGCTAAATATCATTAGCCAGCCTTATTATGTGATGCGGCACACAATAGGTGAGTACCTCATATTACTTACTTTATTATTGCTTTGCCTGAGTGGAAAATCTGAATTGATTAGTGAAGCATAATATTATTCAACTGATGGTATTTCAACATAAATAGCTTTATTTGCTTTATGCAGGGACGACCTCAATATTTTCTTTTGCTTATTTTTTTGGGTTGTGTTTTTGTTTTTTGCTTTCATCGAATAGTCAGATAGAAAAACAATATACTGTTGACCTGCGAAACAGATTTGTTGGGGCAAGTCTGCCAATGGATGGTAAGCTTCTTTATTTTACCTATGTATGATTTATGATTTTTTCCTATCTTCTAGCCGAAGCAATTATTATGCAGTTCAGTGGATTTTCCCTTTGTTTTGTATGGAGGTGTTTTATCAAACTAAATTGAATTTTTTCTATTTGCTTTTATTAACAGGATTGTTATTAAACATTTTTGACCACCCATTTATAAAAATGCTTGATCCATTGGGTGAGTACATTATCTTGTGCACTTTATTGTGGCTTTGCTTAAGCTGCAAATCCAGACTGATATTATGAAGAAGGCTATTATTATAGGAGCCGGGCCTGCCGGGCTCACTGCGGCGTACGAGCTGTTGACAAAAACAGATATTCTTCCGGTCGTGATTGAAAAAGACAGTCAGGTTGGGGGCTTGGCAAAAACAATCAACTATAAGGGCAACAGAATTGATATCGGCGGCCATCGTTTTTTTTCGAAATCGGATAAGGTGATAGAATGGTGGCTTAAATTTTTGCCTTTGGATGAATCAATAAAAGATGACCACTTGCATCTCACTTACCAACACAAAGATTCAGAATATAATATTCTTCCTTCTCAATTTGGCAACGGTGAAAATGTGATGCTTCTGCGACCGCGAAAGTCAAGAATTTATCACCAGCATCAGTTTTTTGATTATCCATTAAAAATGGATTTTGCGACTATAAAAAAACTTGGCTTCGCAAAAACTTTTCAAATTGCATTTTCATATGCTGCTGCAAAAATATCTCCAACCAAACCCGAAAAGAATCTTGAAGATTTTTTCTGCAACCGTTTCGGAAAAAAACTTTATGAAACTTTTTTTAAAGATTATACTGAAAAAGTTTGGGGAATACCTTGCAATAAAATACCTGCCAGCTGGGGCGCACAACGGATTAAAGACCTGAATATTTCCCGCCTTTTGGCTCATGCTTTTATTTCTATTTTTAAAAAAGACAAAACCATTAATCAAGAAAAAACAAGCACAAGCCTTATAGAACAATTTTTATATCCAAAATATGGTCCAGGCCAAATGTGGGAAACAGTAGCAGGCGAAATAGAAAAGCTTGGCGGCAAGATTTATCTTAATGCTGAATTCAACATGTTTGAATGTGACGGCGAAAAAAAAATTCTTTCAGCACAAATAAAAAATAATCTTGATGATTCTGTTGAAATGATCCAAGCAGAATATTTTTTTTCAACAATGCCTGTAAAAGAATTGATCGCAGGCATGAACAATATTGAAATTGATAAGCATGTCAAAAGAATCAGCGCAGGCCTTGAGTATCGCGACTTTCTGATCGTTGGCATACTTGCATCGAAATTGAATGTGAATGAAGACAATTCTCCGATAAAGGACAACTGGATTTACATTCAGGACAAAGAAATAAAAGCAGGGCGACTTCAAATCTTTAATAACTGGAGCCCTTTTATGGTAAGCAATTCAAACGATACATGGATTGGGGTAGAATACTTTTGCAATGAAGGCGATGAATTTTGGAAGATGAAAGATGATGATATCATCAGCATTGCTATTTCAGAAATGCAAAAAACCGGCATCTTGCTTTCTGGTGATGTTAAAGATGCAATGGTTGCAAGAGTTCTGAAAGCATATCCATCTTATTATGGCAGCTATGAAAATTTTGATGCCGTAAAACAATTTCTTGACAGCGTTGAAAATCTTTATCCGATTGGAAGAAACGGCATGCACCGCTACAACAATAGCGATCACAGCATGCTTACTGCCATGGCCGCTGTAGATAATATTATATCCGGAAAAAAATCAAAACAAAACATTTGGGATATTAATACGGAAGATGAATATCACGAAGAAAAATAAATTCTAAATAATCATAACATTGCTGCCTTGATGTATCGCTTGCCCCATTTGCCCCAATCTTTAAGCGCATCTTTCAATTGAAAAAGCATGGAAGCGTTTGTTACTTTTTTCCCTTTTGAAGGAACAGCCAACGCCGAAACAGGAACATCTTCTGCATACACTTTTGTAGCAAACCATGTAATATGCTCATGTGGGATCGCCACACCAAGTATCATTCCCGGCAAGCCGGAAAAAGATTCCGGCCACCGGTTGTAGTAATTTCATCAGTGTAAAATGCAACAATATAAATGGAATCCATGATCAATGCATTTGCTCTTCTGCATTCAAAGCCTGCAATGTTCCTGGTCTCGTTTGTAATTTTCCAACTTATTTTTCGTGCTGTGTCCTGAACAAGAAATTTCTGATCAAAAATATTTTTTTCACTGACAGCTTCTTTTTTTTCAAGGTCAACAAAAATAATATTATCCTCTGCAGGGCTTTGCCACATTTTATTATTATCAGGATTGTCTCTTCCCGGCTTATAAAGTGTTTTGTTATTGTTGAAGTACAAATCAAAATAAATCGATTTGAATTTTGGCGTTGTTTTCTTTGCCAAATCTTTCCATGCTTCATCTTCTTCATCATCTATCTGGGCATACAAATTCACTTTTCTTTCAAACTCTATTCTTCCATGCGAAAGGAATATAGAATTTTGTGCGTGCAAACTGTTATGCAAAAAGAAAAATGCAACAACGATCATCAAAAATTTTCTTTCTTTCATGACATTCAGGTTTATTCATTTTGTCCGGGCGTTTTAACACCTGCTTTGGTAAAATTCCAGGTTACTCCCAATAAAAAAAATCTTCTTATGGTGCTATATGTATTTTGTGTTATAAAGTTGCTGTTCACTGATCGGTTAAAGCCAATGTTCTGATCAAGCAAGTCGTTGCCAATTATTTTTATAAGAAGCGCATCCTTTTTTAGAAATTTTTTACCTATCCAGGCATTCCATCTTATCACATTTGTATTTGTATTGAAAACGGGTGTTTTTTGCCTGATGTTAAAATCGCAATCTGAGTGGATTTGAAATTTCAGTGGTAGAAAAATATCAAAGTTCGGGTCGATATCAAATGTCCAGTATTTGGTTGAAATGCTTGCCTGAATTGATGATTGGCTGCTTGTGTAAGTTGCGGAGCCGGATAAATTAATATCGTATTTTTTTTCTTTTGATTTTCCAATGTTCATGCCAAGCGTGTAATTATCGCTATTCGTGGTGTTAAACGTGTTGTTCACGATGCTCAAATTGCGGTTATAATTGTAGTTGCCATTAAAGCCAAGCCGCGTATCAATCGGTTTTATCTTTATGCTGTAATCAATATTCGCAGAAAAATTTCTGTTACCATTTAAGTTTACAGCCTGGTTCACTCTTCTGCCAAAGGAGTCCACATAATAACTGCTGCTGATGTTATTTTGTATGAAGCTATAGCTTGCGCTTATCCAGATAAATCTATCTTTTAATACTTTGTAATCGTTAAAATTTAATGAAGCGCGGTTTGAAAATGCGGGCTTAAGGTTTGGGTTTCCGATTGCGATATTCAAAGGGTCGTTATTTGACGCTACAGGCTGTATTTGCTGAATGCTTGGCTGCTGCGTATTTCCATTGTAACCGATATAGAGCCTTTTGTATTGTGTGAATTGATATTGAAGAGATGCTTGCGGATACCAATTGATAAAATTCCTGGTTGCTATGGAATCAGTGAGCTCATTTTTTTGATGAAAATTTGTGAACCCTGCAGTTAGCCCTAAATTTAGTTTCAGTTTTTTTTGGAACAAATTATAATTAATGCCTGCTCTGTGAGTGAAAATATTAAATGCATAATTGTTGCTGTAAGTGCTGTCTAATTGAGAATATTTTCCGCCTGCATCTTTATCAAATGAATTGACTGTTGAATTGCTGTTGTTCACTACAATGCCATAATTTAAAGTCATGGCAGAAACTTTTGAAAGCGGCTCGGTATAAGTCAGTTTGGAATCCAACAAAGTGTTTTCGTTTTGATTCGTTTTATATTGATCTGTGATCTGGTTTTGGGAAAGGTTCCCGTCAGTATAAAAATTATTGTTCGAGTATAAATATCCCGATGAATTGTTGCTTGTATAATTTTCACGGAGGTTAAAAGAAATTGTTCTTCCCTTTTTACGCAGTTTTTTTCGCCAGAGCAAATTGCTGTTCACTATTCGCTTGTCATCAATAGTAGTTGTTTTATTAAAACCCTGGTTCACTAAAGAACTGTCGCTTGCGCGTGCTTCAGATGAATCGATGGTGCTTGTGGTTTTGTGATCTGTGCCGCCATCAGCACTTATTTTTATTGAAGAGGTTGAATCAATCTGAAATTCGTAGCTCCCGCTTGCTCTGTTCCTCAAAATATTGTTATGAAAATTTTGTTTTGAATTGTTATAATAAAACGTATCTGGCAAAATGAATTGTGAATTGGTAGTGCTGCTGCCGTTCACATTTAACTGCAATATTTTATAATTGGCATTCAGGCTTTGTTTGTCATCGTCCCATTTATTGTTGTAATGAACGCCACCTGTTTTCACTAACGGATATCCCTGACCGTTATATCTTCCATCCCAAGAATCGAGCTCGTCGCCGCTTCCATTATAAGTATAATTTCCGCTCGATTGATCATAATCGAGATCGCTTGCAAAACTTTGCCCGTAATTATCCCTGTCTTGCCAATTAAGCCCCGACGTGCCTGTGTTTGAAATAATTCCATACAGCGCAATTTTCTGTTTGTTCTTGAAATAATTAAACATTAATTGATTGTCATAATAACCATCAGTGCCTGCGCTTGCATTTACTTTTCCGAAATAGCCGTTCTTTTTTCCATCTTTTAATTTAAGGTTGATTGTTTTTTGTTTTTGGCCATCGTCAATGCCTGTGAAAGCAGCCTGATCGCTTTTCTTATCAAACAGCTGAACTTTATCAATGAGGTCAGCGCGCAGATTTTGTGTAACCAATGTGGGGTCATCACCAAAAAATTCTTCTCCATCAACAAGCACC
This sequence comes from uncultured Bacteroidota bacterium, assembly GCA_963718975.1. Lineage (GTDB taxonomy): Bacteria > Bacteroidota > Bacteroidia > Chitinophagales > Chitinophagaceae > Puia. The sequence goes on from CAVRBD010000006.1 coordinate 184,142, forward strand.
TTTTGCACTTTTTCTCCCTGTGCTGTTATTTGCCCGTTTTTATCAACCTGTATGCCCGGCAATTTTTTTAGCAGGCCCTCAACAGTGGCATTTGGCAGAACCCGAAAACTGTCGGCAGTAAATTCAGTTGTATCACCTTTTATTTTGATTGAGCCTATTTGCTGCCTTACAATAACTTCTTTTAATAGCTGCGCTTTTTGTATGAGAGATACATTACCAAGTTTTATTTCGGCGCTGTCGGTAAGCAAAATGGTGTCTGCATAATCTGCATATTTTGGATATGTAATTAAGATGATGAATTTTCCTGCGGGAAGATTTTTGAGTTCAAAATTTCCTTGTTTATCTGTGCGGGTAAACGCAATTAAAACAGAATCAGATTTGCGAAGGATCAAAACAGAACTGTTGGGAAGAATTTTTTTATCTGTTGTATCTGAAGTTGTTCCCGTTAAAAAAGCAGACTGCGAATAACCAAAATTAGAAATAGCAAAGGCAGTAAATAAAAGCGCAATTAGTTTTTTCATGAAGTTTTGTAGATAAGGGTTAATGGTTATTGATATCTGAATATGGTTGTTGATATCCTGTTTCAAATATCAATTAAAAAATAATTGATATGCGCAGTTGAAATCCTAATTTTACGTTAAACACTTCCTTTCACAGTTCTTAAAGCTTTCCATATGAGCGAAGACAAAAAAAAATCCATAAAAAAAGATAAAGAAAAAAAGGCTCAGATGATTGAAGAGGAAAATTCATCAGACAAATCCAAAAAAAAATCTGCGAACGGGCATAAGCGTTATGAAGATGTTCACTTTGTAGATTCTACAAAAACCGTTTGGAATTATTCTTTGTTTTCAGATGAAGACATCAGCAATTTTCAGAACGGCACTCATTATAGATTGTACAATTTTTTTGGCTCTCACCAGCGCGAAGTGCTTGGCGTGAAGGGATATTATTTTGCAGTGTGGGCGCCAAACGCAACGTACGTCTCAGTAAAAGGCAATTTCAATGACTGGAACAACGATTCACACCCTTTGTATGTAAGGCTTGAAAAGTCTGGTATTTGGGAAGGTTTTATACCGAACCTTGGTAAAGGTGAAGTTTACAAATATCATATTCATGGCTATAAAGGAGCGATATTAGACAAAGGCGATCCGTATGCCAACTTTTGGGAAAAGCGGCCTCTGACGGCTTCCATTACCTGGGATCTTTCATACGATTGGAAAGACAGCGACTGGATGAAAAAACGAGGCAAGCATAATTCTCTTGAAGCGCCGTGGAGCGTGTATGAAGTGCACCTTGCGAGCTGGATGCGGCCGGATAAATATGATGAAGAGACATATAATAGCTACGATTTCTTCCGCGAAAAATTAGTTCCCTATGTGAAGGAAATGGGCTTTACGCATGTTGAGCTGATGCCCATTATGGAACACCCTTTTGATGGTAGCTGGGGATATCAGGGCACCGGATATTTTGCGCCAACCTCACGTTATGGCGACCCTCAGCAATATATGTGTATGATAGATGCTTTTCACGAGGCAGGCATTGGCGTTATTCTTGATTGGGTGCCTTCTCATTTTCCATATGATGCTCATGGTCTTTATATGTTCGACGGCACTAACACCTATGAGTATGCGGATATGAGGAAGGGTTTTCATCCGGATTGGAACAGTTACATTTTTAATTATAAAAGGGGAGAAGTGAAATCTTTCCTCATCAGCAGCGCCAGGTTTTGGATGGATAAATTTCATACTGACGGCATTCGCGTGGATGCAGTGAGCTCAATGCTGAAATTAAATTATTCAAGAACAAAAGGGCAGTGGGAGCCGAACGAATATGGCGGAGATGGAAATCTTGAAGCGATTGCGTTTATTAAAGACCTGAATGAAACTTTATACCGTGATTTTTCTGACATACAAACCATTGCTGAAGAAGCTACCGACTGGCCGGGTGTAAGCAAGCCAACATTTTCGGGCGGCCTTGGCTTTGGCATGAAATGGATGATGGGATGGATGCACGATACATTGGATTATTTCAAGCTGGATCCCATTCACCGTCAATTTCATCAGGATAAATTTGGCTTTAGCATGATGTATTACTATGATGAAAATTTCATGCTGCCGCTGAGCCACGATGAAGTGGTGCATGGCAAATCGCCGATGCTTTTTAAAATGCCCGGCGATGAATGGAGAAAAATGGCCAACCTGAGATTGATGTACTCTTATATGTTCACCCACCCGGGCGGGAAGTTATTATTTATGGGCGATGAATTCGGCGCAACAGATGAATGGAACCATAAAAGCGAGCTGCAATGGAACCTATTGGAATTCGCCCCTCACCGCTTGCTAAAAGATTGTGTTCGCGATTTGAATTTATTATTAAGAAATGAGCCCGGTTTGTATGAAAATCAATTTAATATTTACGGCTTTGAATGGGTCGATTTAAATCATCGCCAGGAAAGCGTGGTTGTTTATAGAAGAAAAGGGAAAAAGCCTAAGGACGATTTAGTAGTGGTTTTAAACATGACCCCGGAAGTAAGGATGAATTGGAAAATTTACACTTATGGCAAAACTGAATGGAAGGAAATATTTAATAGTGACGATAAAAAATACTGGGGAACAGGCAATTTTTTGAACCCCGAAATCAGCACAACGCTGGTGGATAAAAAAGAGAAAATGTATGAAATAAACCTGCACCTTCCCCCGTTAGGAGCAATCGTGTTGAAATAGGCTTGCTTTTTGTTAGGATGGCTTTAAGTTTTTTTGGAAACAAACTTGCAAAAGACCTTGTTTTAATATAATTTTATCAATCCGAAATCCCTGATATCATGAAAAACTCCATCTTACTTTCCCTCTGTGCCATTTTATTGCTTCAATGCGCCTATTCACAGTCAAAAGATAGTTCAGCGGCCTTTTTTCAGCGAGGCAATAAAGAAATGGATGCACGCCGTTACATGGTTGCTTTCAACAACTTCCAAAAATCTGTTCAATACGATTCAAACAATATAGATGCTGAAAGGCAGCTTGGGCTTGTTTCGCTTGAGCTGAGAAAATATGGCGATGCAGAAATTGCTTTTACAAAAGTTTTGTCAATTCAGAAAGATGATACAATCGCAGTTGTAAATCTTGCTAATCTTTCTTTTTGGACGCACCAATGGAAACAAGCGGTTGTTTACGCACAAAAAGCACAGCAGCTTCATGCCGGCAAAAGCTGGAATTATGTAATTGCTAAAAGTTATTATCAACAGGAAGATTTAGGCCAATCGTTTAAATATTTTCAGGCAGCCGCAAAAGAAGATTCTACAAACCCCGAGATACCTTATTTAACGGCCAGGTCTTTTGTTGATATGGATAATTATAAAGCAGCAGTTCCTTTTTTTCAAAAAGCAATTTCGCTCGATTCAACAAAAACCCAGTGGATGTACGAATTTGCATTAGTGCTTGCTACAATTCCAAACGATAAAATGGCCATTCAATATTATTTGCTTGCCGCAGATAAAGGATATAAAATTGACAACGATTATTATGAAAATCTTGCCGATTCTTATATTGCTATCGGCCAGGGGCAAAGTGCGATTGACCTCATGCTCAAAGTGCTCGATAAAAAACCAGCCGACCCAATATTGTTGTATGGAATTGCGGATGCTTATTATCACCTGAAAAAATATCAGGACGCAATTGATTATTGGGACAGGATTTTATACTTCGATAAAGAAAATACAAAAGCACTTTACATGATCGGGATGGCTTATCAAAAGAAAGGCGATACCGATAAAGGCCGCCAGCTTTGCGATAAAGCAATCGCGATGGATCCTTCTCTTAAAAACCTGAAACAGGAAAGAAGCAGTATGGGACTTTAATTAATGGAGTTTCATGGCGCTGAATTTAATTGTAGAGTTGCCTGGAATTCTTTCTGCAAACTTAAAGTAGAAAGAATTTTTATTTCAGCAAGGTTTCTGGAATCTATACTAAGCTTGAATCGTGGAGAGCTTGTGGCTATTATTTAGCACAATTTAATTTCAGACTATTGACGGAGCTGTTTATGAATCTGAAAATTATCTCTTAAGAAATTTATTATATAGACAATCTTCCACTTCGCCCTTATCGAAAAAATATTGACTTATTGCACCAATATCTTTTTCACTTTTCTTTCCGTGTCAGTTTGTATGATCACAATATAAACTCCGGTAACAATATTTGGCATCAGCAGCACATTGTCGGTTCCGCTTGTTGTTTGTGTTGTAACAATTCTTCCAATTAAATCGCACAGTTGTATGTATTGACAATTTTCAGGTGTCTTCACGTATAATATCTTTCCAACAACCGGGTTTGGATAAATAGTGATGGTTGTTACATTGTCTTTTATAACAGAACGGATTTGAGAGTACTGATAATTTCCGCTGCTGTCAACAATTTTTAATCTGTAATAATTAATGCCTTTGAACAAGCTGTCTGTATATTGATAATTGCTTGTTGAAGCGCTGAAGGTTATAGAATCAATATCAGTGAAATTAATACTGTCAGCACTTTTCTCGATAATGAATTTGTTTGTTTTGTTGCCGCTTAAAATGCTCCATTGCAACAAAGCCTGATAATTATTAATCTTGGTTGCGGTGAATGATTGCAATACCAATGCAAGCGGCTGATCTTGATTCGGGCCTCCGCCATTGATCCAGAATTCAGAAAAGCCTGCAACTTTATATTCAGCATAATAGCCATTGTCGTTGGGTATGATGCTTATCATTTTGCAGGGGATAATGAACCGGTAATTCCCGCTTGTGTTGTTTGCAAGCGTGCTGTCTTCATGCGTCGGGTCGTTGCTGTATTGTGTGATCCCTGATTCGTAAGCATCGTGAATAGAAGTGCAAGATGAACATCCGCTCGCATTTATCAGGCTGTCAACTTCCGAATCCAAAAAATAGAACCTCACTGAAACGCTGTCTGCGGGCTGGTTTTCCGGTTGAATAACAATATTTCGGTTTAAATAATATTGGTTGGAAACAAAACGTGAGCCACTATCAATCAGGTAGGCCTTAACGTTAGTAATTCCTAAATTCTGGCCATTAGGATTTATTGCGGCAACCATATTTCCGCTAACACTGAAATTTATCCAATCATTGCCGCTTACAGTTTGTGATATTCCACTATCAATATTTGCGCCGCTATAAACAGAGGCTTTATCAAAAACATGAACATCATCAATAGCAACTCCTTCATAATTCGTGGCAGGATCGCTCGACATGACAAATCTAAATCTCACTTGATTTGAAATGACTGGTATATCAATGCTCGATACATGCCAAATGGTATCTGATAATTGCCATGCCTGCCTTGTTGTATTATCATACCAATTGGTGCCATTTCCAACAGCGCCTAATTTTGTCCATGTTAAACCATCAGTGCTATATTCCACCCAATGATAATCGCAATCGCAATCATCTTCCGTTTGAAAAATATGGCTGAAAGAAAGCACCGGATGCACAAGCGTAGTTAAATCAAAACATGGCGAATACAAATAAGACAATTCATTATCGTTATAATTTCCTGTGAGGCTCGTTACCCAACAATTATTTCCATTTGCTGCTTTATTGATGATTGTTTTTTGCGGTGTTCCCCATTGCCAGCTATCATTGGTACCGTTTGTATACCAATATCCATTTGAATTTTCAAAGCCTTCGAGGTATGGAAAAGAATTAATGACAGGAACAGTATTGAAAATAATATTCAATAAGCTATCATTTTGGTGATAGTTGTCTGTGCTGTAACTCACCCATGTCCCAACATTGTAATTTCCAAATGCTGACAGATCGGCTGTGTGCGTGAAAGTATAAACAAGCGTATCGTGCGCTCCGATGCTTGGTATGCTTTCAGTAACTATTGTTCCGTTGATGTTGTAAGAAACCGGAATGTTACTCAATGCAACCGAACTATAATTTTTTACAACTACTGAAATTGTTTCAGCATTTGTAAGATTGCAAATGCCATTGATGTTTGGGCTAGTCAAAGAAAGCATGCCCACATCGTTTGATGATCTTGTGATCGTAATATCGTCGAACGAATAACCATTGTCAACATCGCCATCAACAATTACAGAATTGGCAGACCTGTATCCTTGTTCACCAAATTTGATCTGAAAGCTGCTGCTCACCGTTTGCGCCGGCACTGCATTTTTTAATGTTGCTGTTATATCAATATTTTTTGATGGAAGATAAACACCAAATGAGCTGGGAAGAATAGACAATGTATCAACCGGGATCCAGGCGGACTGGTCGTTCCCACGGATCCAAACTGTATTTCCGGGCAGCGAAAAATCAATGCCTTGATTGCGATAATAAAAATTAAGCCATATCTGATCGCTGGAAGAATAGTTTGATAAATTAAAAGTTGTAGTAAGACTGTCTGCTGTTGAACTGCTGCTCCATAATATTTCATCAAGCGTGGCACAACGATTGCCGCTTCTTGCAAAACCAGTGTTGATGTAAGTCCTTGCTCTTCCATTCAAATTGCTGGCTGAAAAATCGCATCTGTCAAGGCCAATGAAACCGTTTGTATTAGCAATATATGAAGCCGCGGCTGCGCTTTCAAAACCTTCAGTAAAACTGGGGTTAAGTGAAATGGTATCGTTTTGCAATTGCCTGATGGTAGTTGTGAGTGTGTCATTCTGGTGCAATGTATCTCCGGGATAATTCACCCATGCTTTTATCGTGTATGCGCCAACGTTAGAAAAATTATATGGCGCAGAAAAAGTGTAACTATAAACTGCATTGCTGGCTATTGAAGAAGAAATATTTTCGGTTACGATGCTGCCACCATTTATCTGATAAGAAACAGGAATGCTTTCTGATGATGCAAGTGTTCCTAAATTTTTTAATTCTATTGAAATTGGCACTGAGCTTCCTAATTGAGTTGATGTAAATTGTCTTCCGGTAATAGGTGCGATTAAAGAGTCGATGGTAAAATCATTATTCGAGAAATTGCATGCTGAATTAGTGCTGGGGATTATATTTGCTGCAATACCTCTGCGCCCTGCTGTTGCTCCATTTATTGCGCGAACTGTAAACCAATAACTACTATCTCTGTTCAGGCCTTTTAATAGATAAGATGTATCCGTGGTGCTTGCAATGGTTTGCATGCTGTCTCCTTTAAGCATCATCACTTCGTAATTACTTGCGGAACTTATCGTGTTCCATACAAGTTGCGCATAACCTTCGCAAGGGCTGGTTAGCGTGATTGTTGGTTGGCCAAGGATCACGAAATCATAATCACTTACATCGCTATAATTAACAGTGTTTCTTGTAACGCGTATCAATGCCTGATTCGTTGCAACGCTCGGCACTGTCCATGCATAGGAGCGGGCAGTAGAAACAACATTATTGCTGATGGTGTTCCAGGTGTTTCCATTATCAGCAGAATATTCAATTGTAAAAGAATTTGCATCGCCGCCATAGGCGCTCCACCTGATATTTTCAGTTGAGCCCGGAACCCATGTCTCACTGCCAAAAGGATATTCAACGGTAACAGAAGGATTGATCACTTCGTAAGCAATCACAAAATTTTGCGATGAAGTGGTAATGTTTGTACCATTCACTGAAATAGTGATGTTGCCTGCCGGCGGATTATTTATTACAACCTGTTCAATATTATTTATTGAATCAATTCCTTCAACAGCATTGTCAGTTACATTTGCTGCATTCGGGTTTAAGATCATCGGGTGATGCTGAATGCCATCAGAACCGGTAACAATAAGATCGAGATTGTTTACAAGCGAAGTACTTGCAGAAATGGAAGCTGCAGGGTCGTTCCAATACAGCATTATTTTTAATTGCTGAACTCCTGAAGGCAAAGAATTAATGGAATAAGATATATTGCTTCCATTACTGATGGCGCCGGAAAAAAAATGATTGTTCTCGATGGCTTCAACCGCAGTGCGTGCATTCAACATGCCAAAGCCATAAGTATAATCCGGGCCTGGATTTCCAAGATCATCAGCACTGTTACATGCTACTGCTTTTATCAAAGCCGAAGATGGATTGCTGCCTCCGTGCAATTGTTTATACCGCTCATAAAGAAGGGCCAATGTTCCGGTAACGGTGGGAGCGGCCATGCTCGTGCCATTATCTGGCCCATAAGTATTATAAGGCAGCGTAGAAATAATATTCGCACCGCCGGCAACAATTTCAGGTTTTGTTCTTCCGTCGCTCACAGGCCCGAGGCTCGAAAAATTTGCGATGGTATATGTTACATTGCTGATGGCTCCAACAGTGATCACATTTTTGGCGCACTGAAATCCTGATTTAATAGTTGCGAATGCAAGCGAGTAAGGCGAACAAGTTTTATCGCCATCATTGCCCGATGCAAAAACATGCATTAAAGAATCGTAGCTATCTATTTGCTCATCTACATAATTGCTCAAAGCATTGTATTGGCCTTCGCCCGGGCATCCGCCAGCTCCTGAATAATAAGAATTGTTGGTGAGCACCATATTGTAATCACCAATATAAACCGGAGCATTCGTAAGTATATCGCTAAAGTTTTGGCTTATTAATGTTGACATTGGAGCCATGCCCTTATACATCGGATTTAGAATTCCGCCACCACCTGTTGTGCCTGTAGTGTGCGTTCCATGGCCATCGGTCCAGTTCGCATTGCGATCAATAAGCCTTCCGGTAAAATCAATATGGGTGGAAGGATCGGCATTATCACCAACGCCAACAGTCACGTTGTTCCCTTGCAGGTTTCTTCCCGCAGATGCTCCGAGCGCATCAAGCGCATGGATGGCGTGATTGTTATAGTTGAGCGGAATGTCTTTTAAAATTTGTTCGCTGATATAAGAAACAAAAGGCAGCGCGGCAATTTTATTAACTGCCTGCATGGAGGCTTTTATGAAAATGATATGTGTCGGTTGAATTTTTGTCCGCACTAATTGCGCTCCGTTTTTTTCAAGCTCATTAACAACATCGTTTCTATTGATCGATCCGAAGAAACTTACTGCGATAGCATCATTTGCATTTTCCTGAATGTAAGATTCTAATTTATCGGAAATCTTGAAACGATTATCTATACCGTAAATGCCTGTTGCATGATGTGCTTTCAAATCTGCGCCTGAAAAACCATCTTGCATTTCAGCCATAAATGCATTTTTCGGCATGTAATCAAACAAAAAAACCCCTTGCGTTTCTAATTCTTTCCGCTCATTGTTATCCGGGATTTTTTCAAATTGAATAAGAGCATAGTATTTCTTTCTGAAACGAGATTGGGCCAACAATGATTTGGTGAATTTTCCATTCAGCAGATTTCTGTTCCCGATAAAATCACCTTGTTTGAAATGTATGGGCAATGGCTGTTTTTGCGCAATCGTATTAATTGTGAAAACAGAACAAGCAAGAAGTAAAAGATAGAAATGCTTCATCAACATCACAGTTTTATATAGGGCTCATCCATTATTCAATTTTTTATGTCTTATGCGTGAACAAGCCAAGCTGATTTGCCAACTTTCATAAAGCAGGTTAGGTGCTGATCTGTAACGATTTTTTTGTTTTTTTATTTTTGGTCGGAGTTTAGAAATGACTGTTTGCCTGCATCTATTCTTTTTAAAAGAAAGAAGCCCAAAACTGCGGCGAACAAAGAAGCAGTAAGAACGGCTATTTTTGAATCTTGTATAAGGGCTGCATCCGCAAAGGCAAGGTTCGCAATAAAGATGGACATGGTGAACCCAAGCCCGGCCAGAACCCCAACGCCACTCAAATGGCTCCATCGCATTCCCTCTGGCAGCCGGCACATTTTAAATTGAATGCCCATCAAACAGAAAAGCAAAATACCAATTGGTTTCCCCAAAAACAATCCCGCAATAATGCCAAGGCTGTTATCGCTCATCAAAGTTTTATGCCAGCCTTCAGATAGAATGATCCCTGTGTTTGCCAATGCGAATATTGGAAGAATTAAAAAGGCCACGGGCTTGTGTAAAAAGTGCTGCATTTTTTCTGAGAGGTTGCTTCCGGTTTTATCAAACGGTATTGCAAATGCAAGCAATATGCCGCTGATGGTTGCATGCACACCTGATTTGAGCATGAAATACCACATCACAATGCCTGGTATAATGTATAAGAAAATGTTTTTTATTTTCAGCTTATTAAAAATCAGCAGCAAAATAAAAATGCCAAGCGAAATGGAAAGATAGAGGACTGATAAATCTTTTGTGTAGAAAACAGCAATGATGATCACTGCCCCGAGGTCATCGATAATGGCGAGCGCTGTTAAAAATATTTTTACTGATGTTGGTATTTTATCGCCTGCAAGCGAAAGAATGCCCAGTGCAAATGCAATATCGGTTGCCATTGGAATGCCAATACCCGATTGCGTTGGCGCGCCGTGGTTGAACAAGAAATGAAATAGCGCAGGCACCGCCATTCCACCAATTGCAGCCAGTATTGGCAGCAATGCGTTTTTAAAATCTGATAATTCTCCGATGTACAGCTCGCGCTCAATTTCAAGGCCAACCATTAAAAAGAAAATGGCCATTAGTCCGTCATTCACCCATTCTTCAACTGAATAATTTAACTGCACAGATGAAAATGTTAAATCAAAATGCGAATGCCAGAAATGTAGGTACGCATTACCGATAGAAGTATTTGCAATGGCTATTGATGCCACTGTGCAGATAATTAGCAGCAAGCCTCCTGATTTTTCGCTGTTAAAAAAATCACGAAAAATGTTGTTGGTTTTGGTTGACATATTGCCTGGTTATTAAATTCATTTTTCTAAACAGATAACCGGATAAATTGAGTAGTAATAATGAATTGATAAAAATTACTTGTTCAATTTAACGAATTGTTTGCTTCGCATCTTTTACATTGCAGAATGAACAGGAATTATTCTTTGTCGCTGTTGTTGATTTCTTTTTTGGTTTTTTTTACGGGCTGCGCCAAACCGCTCGAGCCCGAATACCGCGGCATTGAAGGCTTGCAGATAAGCAAGATTGGGGTTAATGAATCATTGGTTGGTGCCAGCATAAAATTTTATAACCCGAACAACTTTCCATTAGAAATCAAGCATGCAGATGTAATCCTTTCATTGAACGACAAGCAAGCTGCTCATTGCATCATTGATTCTGTTATCAATATTCCCAAGCTTGACAGCTTTTATGTACCCGTTTCTTTCACTATAAGCCTTAGCAGTATCTTCAGCAACGCACTACAATTTTTATTGCAAGGCAAAACAAAAGTCAATGCAGACGGCTTTTTAAAGCTCAAAAAATCGGGTATCTCGTTTAGTCTGCCAATTCATTATCAGGAATATCAAAGTCTTGACCCGCTGCTTCAACAAATCCATTGATTTATTTCGCCCATTAATATGCTATTTCTAATTTAATTAGAAAGTAAAATCATTCCCAAAATTCAATATTAATCCGGGATTGGGATAACTTATTTTTTTGGCACCAGCCTAAGCGCCTGATATGCAGCTATCTATTTTTCGGCATGTTTTGGGCATTTGGAAGGCAACCTTAGTCCCACACAAAAGCTACGCTTTACTTATCCCTTTGAAATTGTGCCCTATCCCTTGAAGATTAAAATTTTTAATTGTTAATCTCAACCCTTGTAAAATGAAACACAATTTAATCCTAACAAAAAAACATATAAATGTTTTTATCCTTGCTTCACTTTGCATTGTTTTAATGCAGAGCGTGAATGCACAGGTTTGCGCAAACTCAAACAACATTTTTGGTGTAACAAGCTCAGGTGCTATTTATCCAATCAATATTACTTCTGCTGCTTTAGGCTCACAGATTAATACTGCTGCCTACACGGGTTCATCACCCAACCAGGCAAATGCGATTGGTTATAATACTGTGAACGGTTTGTTTTATTATTTTAAAATTAACCCGGGTGTAGCTGGCCAGCAGTTTGTTTCTTATAACCCAACTTTGAATGTTTACACAACATTAGCTACAAGCCCGATCACTGCAACTGTGCATGCAGGCTGTGTAAGCTTTAATGGTACTGGCTATTATTGCACTGATGTAAATGGCAATCTTTATTTTTACAACATAACGCTTAATAGCTGGACTACCATTACGTCAACCATTCTTGATCAATTTGGAAATAGCGTGAGCAACGTTATCAAAACGCAGAATTCAGGCGATATGGCAATTGATGGTTTGGGTAATTTGTGGATCCTTACTTCAGGGAGCGCAAACTATGCCTTGTATAAAATACCTGCACCGCTTCCAACATCTGCTCAAACAAGCGTTACAGCAAAACAGATTATAGCACCAACTGCAACGGTCCCGGCTTCTTCTGCTTTTGAAGGAATTGCCTTTAATGCAGCAGGCGCACTTTTCATGTCAACCGGCACTCAGCTTTATGAACTAACAAATTTGAGCACGCTTTCTCTAATTGGCTCATTAGGATCAGGGGCTGGCAATGATCTCACGTCGTGCAGCTTTCCTTTCGGAATATTGCCTTTAACATGGACGTCGTTTAATGTAGTATTGGATAATAGCCAGGCTGCAATCAACTGGAGCGTTGGCGAAGTTTCAAATGCAAAAGGTTTTTATGTTGAAAGAAGCACCGATAACATAAACTGGAATACTTTGACCTATGTGGCTTATAACGAAAGCGAAAACAACTATTCATTTACAGATGCAAGCCCTGTTTCCGGAAAAAACTACTATAGAATAAATGAAATGGATTTTGATAACAACAATAATTATTCTTTAATTAAGATGATATCGGTTTCTTCTTCAGCATCTAAAATTTCTTTATGGCCTAACCCGTCTGTTGATGTTGTGAATATTCAGGATAACGGAACAAGCGATAATTTAAAAGCTCAGCTCTATGATCAGCTTGGAAGAATGATATCTGCTGTAACACTTCATCAGGGAAATAATGCTATAAATGTCAGCAGCCTTTCAAAAGGAACTTATATTGTGCATATTCAGGGAAATGATGGATTGGTGTATAATGAAAAAATAATAAAAAAATAAAAGTAAAAGAGCTTTACAGTTTCAAATTTTAAGCAATAAAAAAACCTCTGTAATCCAGAGGCTTTTTTTATTGGGAGGGGTTGTAAATATTTAGGATGTCGTTCTTTAATTACTTAAAGTAAAAATGTCAACAATATTTGAAAAGCCAGATTCAACATAGCCGCCACCAAGTAAAATTTTATTTCCCGTTGTTGCCGCAACAAGGCCTGCGGTTGGGGTTTGCAGCTGGGTATTGCTCCATGTGCCAGTGTTCGCATCATATATATCAATTGTTGAAGAAACCTGATTGGTAAAGCCTCCGGCAAAAAATATTTTATTAGCCGCCGCAACTGCAGTTACTCCCGTTCTTGCTTCGCTTAATTTAGCAGTAGACCAGGTGTTTGATGAAACATCATATATATCAACAGTGGCTGAATTTGAAGTGCTGTTATAGCCCCCTGCAAAAATAATCTTATTGCCAATGGCTGATGCCGCAAGCCCTGCTCTTGCTTCGCTTAATTTTGCGGTGAACCAGGTGTTCGATGAAACATCATATATATCAACTGTAGCATACAACGCATTAGTAATGGTGTTGGTGCCACCTGCAAATACTATCTTAGTGCCTGCAGCTGCAGCTGCAAGCATTGCTCTTGCCACGCTTAAATGCGCAGTAGACCAAGTGTTTAAAGAAGCGTCATAAATATCAACGGTAGCTGAATTTGATTTCGGATTGAAACCACCTGCAAATAAAATTTTATTGCCTGCAGATGCGGCCGCAAGGTTTTGCCTTCCCTCGCTAAGCTGTGCAGTAGACCATGAATTTGCAGCAACATCATAAATATCAGCTGTTGAAAAGTAACCCTGATCTGAATAGCCGCCTGCAAAAACAATTTTGTTGTTTGCTGCAGCAGCTGCAAGATTTTCTCTTGCTGTACTCAGTTGTGTGTTTGTCCATGTGCCGCTCGCAACATCATAAATATCAACTGTAGAAAAATAAAATTCGCTGTTGATGCCGCCGGCAAAAACTATTTTGCCATCAATTGCAGCGGCAGCAAGGTTTTGCCGCGCAGCAGATAATGAAGAAGTGCCACTATAATTTGCTATTGTGTAAGTCGGGTTGGTGTTTGGATTTGAAGAACTGTCTGTAGAAAGATTGCTTGTATTCAGTGAGTCAGATTTTTTGCAGGAGATGACTCCGAAAAAAATAAACAAAAGAAAAACAGGCAGGGTGTTTTTAAAGGTATGGGATTTCATAAATGGATTTTAAATGGACTGGATTAATTCGGACAAAACATTAAACGAAACAATTGTTCATTGTAGTGTATGAAATATAAAATTTGACCTTGATCATTTTTGTTCTGGCATAACAAAAGCCAATTTTATATCAATTAAAGAAGCTATAAAGCCATTCCTTTATTTGTTGAATACGTGAGAAATGGTTGCACAGAATTCTTATTCGCTGCGCAAAGCATTAACAGGGTTTGAAATGGCAGCTCTTACTGTTTGAATGCTTAACGTAAGAAGCGCAATTAAAATCATGATGAAGCCGCATATCACAAACACCCACCAGTTGATTGTTGTCCTGTAAGCAAAATCTTCAAGCCACTTATGTGTTGCCCACCAGGCAATGGGTGCAGCAATAATGAATGCAATAATAATCAGTTGTACAAATTCTTTTGATAAAATGGAAACTATGCTCGAGACCGAAGCGCCCAAAACTTTTCTTATCCCGATTTCTTTCGTGCGAGCGTTAGTTGTATAAATTACAAGTCCTAATAAACCGAGACAGCTAATCAGGATAGCCAATCCCGTTGCCCAGTTTAATAAACGAGATGTATTCTCTTCACTGGTATAAAATTTTGCGATGCTGTCATCAAAAAATGTACAATTGAAATCTTCATCAGGGTATAATCGTTGATAAGCTTTTTGAATTTTGCTTATCGCGCTCTGCCAAACAGTTCCCTCAGCATTTTGAGGTTTTAGTGCGATATGAAAAAAGCCTCCTTTCCTCGATTGAAAAACGATCGGGCCAATGGGCGCGTGAAATGAGGATTCGTGAAAATCATGCATCACGCCAACTATTGGCGCCCTTTTGCCATTATAAAATATCAATTCTTTATTAATTGCGTCTTCTGGTTTTTGAAAGCCTAATGCTTTTGCATAAGTTTCATTGATCAGCACTTCGCGTGAACTGTCATTTTGAAATGGATTTCTACCGGCAACCAATTTTATTTGATACACTTTCATATAATTTGAATCACCCCATCTTATTTGCACATTCACTTTTTTGTCTTCTTTCCCATCATTGTATTTTATATCGCTGAATGAAGCGCCTTGCATCGCAGGCGGCATATATCCCATGCTCGCCAATTGTATTTCTGGCATTGATTTTATTTCGTTCATCAGCAAATCTGTTTTCTTGCCAGCCGGATCATGCGGATCGAAAGGTGTTTCGATATTTAGGATTGCATCTTTTTTAAATCCTAAATCTGTATTGAGGGAATAATGAATCTGTTTACTAACCATAAAAGCCGCAATCACAAAAAACTGCGCGATGACGAATTGCGAAACGGTTAATATTTTTCTGGTGAACGCACTTCGTGTTTGTGAACTGTTATATGATTGATTTTTTAAAACAGAAACCGGTTTGAATTTTGACAAGATCAATGCCGGGTAAAGGCCAGAAAAAAAACTAACAAATAATGTGAGCAAAATAAGAAATAAGATTAGCGATGGTTGATGGTATAAATTAAAATGTAAACCCGGCGGAATAAAATCTGAGAATATCTTCAATAAAATCGGCGCAATAATTATTGATGCAATAGTTGCGACGCAAGTAATAAAAAATGTTTCGCTCAGAAATTGAAATACCAATTGCTTTTTTGAACTACCGATTGTTTTGCGGATGCCAATTTCTTTTGCGCGATGCGATGCATATGCGGTGGTAAGATTGATGAAATTAATGCATCCTAATAAAAGCAAAAATGCAGCAATAGCAAGCAAGCCATACAAGGTTTGTTTGTGAGCTGTCCTTATTCCGAAACCCGCATAGGTTGTATTGAAATGAATGTCGCTTAATGGTTGCAGCCGAAAAACCAATGTATTTTTTTCATCCTTGTTTGCATCTTTGCTGTATTTTTTCAATAATTTTTTTAATTGCGCTTCAATGTTTTGTGCAGTTGCGCCGTTGGATAATTTCAAATACAATTTTGAATAAGCCATCCAATCGTTCCATATATCCATCATAAACCTGTCTTGCAAATTTGTTTTTGCAATGGTGGGAAACGAAATAAATTCTGCTGAAGTAAAATCAGTATTCTCATTCAGGTCTTTCACGATCCCTGTTACTGTGGTTTTAAGATCATCATTGTAAGTGATTTGTTTTCCGGGAATATCTGTCAATGCAATTTTTGGGAAATATTGTCTGGCGCGACTTTCTGTGAGCACTACAGAAAATGGTTCGTTCAAAGAAGTTTGTTGAGAACCGGTTATCCATTTAAATGGCAATAGCTCAAAATATTGATTATTGGTAAAAACAATATCAGGCTGCTTTTTATAAATAACTGGCTTTCCTGTGTTATCGCCAATAGCAACTTTCGCAGTCGCATCTCCCTGAAACTGCATAACCGGAACTGTAGCTTCAACACCGCTCACTTCATTTGGGATTGCTCCACTTAACGGTGCGGGCACTGCTGGCCCATGGCCTTCCTCCCCATTGTATTTATTATCATTCACAACACGAAAAATTCTATCGCCATTTTTTTCAAATTTGTCAAAACCCAATTCATAATGCACTATCAGAAATATGACCAATGCCGCACTGATTCCGATTGACAGACCGAGGACATTAATGATTGAAAAAACTTTGTTGCGCCAGAAATTTCTAAGGGCAGTGGTAAAATAACTTTTCAACATAGTAATTATGTTTTGGTGTGAATTATGTTGCAGGTGCTATATGCCGAGTTTATATTCAGTATCCACTAATATGCCATTTGCCATTAACCTTGATATACAATTATTTGAACTGATCAAAAATATAAGAAATGGCTCGTTTGTGATACACGATTGTACGCTTTCGATACAATTTTATCAGGCTTTGATTCCATTTTGCCATGCTTTGTCTGCCATCCTGAATAAAAATTTACATTAGCGTTTCAAAAGGTTTAATCATCTTCTTAAAAATTAAAAGCTTCTGTATGAAAAAAGGATATGCATTGCTGTTAGTGTCATTATTTTTTCATGGTGCTTTTGCAAATGTCAGTTTGCCAAAAATCTTTAGCGACAACATGGTTCTCCAGCGCAATCAATTAATTCCTGTGTGGGGCTGGGCAAATGCAAAAGAAAAAATTACTGTGCAATTGAATATGCAGACAAAAACTGTTGTTGCCGGAAAAGATGGTAAATGGATGTTGAAATTGGATGCTGAAAAAGAAGGCGGCCCGTATGAACTGACTGTGAAAGGGAAAAACAGCATCGTCATTAATAACATTTTGATTGGCGAAGTATGGATTTGTTGGGCCAGTCGAATATGGAAATGCCGATTGCCGGATGGGGTAAAATAAATAATTATCAGCAAGAAATTAATGCGGCGGATTATCCGCAGATCCGCCAGTTTTTAGTAACAAAAGCTGTCAGCTCAACGCCAAGTGAAGACGTTGCAGGAGGTGATTGGAAACCCTGCAGCCCTTCAACGGCGGGCGATTTCACCGCTGCCGGATATTTTTTTGCAAGAGAATTATACAAACAATTGCACATTCCCATCGGCTTGATCAACTCTTCCTGGGGCGGCACAATGGTTGAGACATGGATCAGCCGCGGCGCTTTTGAAAATAGCGACGAATTTAAAGGCATGATTGCAAGCATGTCTCCTGGTGATTTGAATTTGCAGATGAAACAAAAAGCAGAAGCATTGCAAAAAAGAGTGGAAGGATTGCAAGGCAATTATATCAGTCATCCAAAAACCGAGCATTGGAAAGACGAAAATTTTGACGATAGCCATTGGCCACATATGAAATTGCCGGGTCTTTGGGAAGGACAAAAAATGGGATTGGAAGATTTAGATGGGTTGGTTTGGTTTCGCAAAACAATTATGGTTGATGATGTAGATGCCGGAAAGCCTGCTGTTATTGAGCTTGGCAAGATTGATGATTCCGATGAAACTTTTGTGAATGGTGTGAAAGTAGGGGAGACGAAGAATAAATACAATGAAAATCGTTCTTATAATATTGCTGCCGGCGTTTTGAAAGCAGGAAAAAATGTAATTGTAATTCGCGTTGATGACACAGGTGGCGGCGGCGGAGTTTATGGCAATGCATCGGACATGAAATTGTCCATTGGTAATAAAACGCGGCCACTCGACGGAGATTGGCTCTTTTATGTTGAATCCATTTATGCCGGCGAAAAAAGCGTTGGCCCCAATAGCTTTCCAACCTTGTTGTACAATGCAATGATAAACCCTTTGATTCCTTACGGAATTAAAGGAGCTATTTGGTATCAGGGCGAAGCCAATGCAGGTCGTGCATATCAATATAGAAAATCATTTCCATTGATGATTACTGACTGGAGAACCCATTGGAACCAAGGTGATTTTCCTTTTTATTTTGTGCAGCTCGCAAGTTTTGATGCAGGTGGCGGCAACAGCGAGCATGGAAGCGATTGGGCTGAATTAAGAGAGGCGCAAACGATGACATTGAATTTGCCAAACACCGGCATGGCTGTTACAACTGATATTGGAGAATCGCATGACATACACCCCAAGAATAAACAGGATGTTGGGAAAAGGCTGGCCGCTATCGCCCTTACTAACGTGTATGCACAACCGAAAGAATTTTCGGGCCGATATATTTTTCTATGAAAACGGATGGGAATAAGATTGTTCTTTCATTCAAGCACATTGGAAGCGGCTTAACTGTGAAAGATAAATATGGATACTTAAAAGGTTTTGAAATTGCAGGGAGCGACAAGAAATTTCATTGGGCGAAAGCTTATATTAATGGCGAAAATGTGGTTGTGTTTTCTGATGAAGTTGCCAATCCTGTTGCAGTTCATTATGGATGGGCTGACGACGCCTGGGAAGCAAACCTCTTCAATAACGAAGGTTTCCCCGCTTCTTCATTCAGAACTGATTCCTGGAAAGGAATTACTGAAGGAGCAAAGTATGTTATAGGTCAATAAGCATACTTAACTGAACCCATTCAGGTAAATTGCCTTTTGCTTTGTGTATTAGCTTATTAAGAGAATTGGGAGAGAAAAATTATAGCTGATAATGTGGATTTAAAGGAAAAGTATTGTAATTTGCAGCGCCTAAAAACAAAAAGGGCCATTCCGTGGAAACGGACTGGCCTCTAACGATTGCTTGCCATATGAAAAAAAGCTGAATTCTTTTTTTGCTGATTCACAGCTTTGATTAAAATGAGCCTCTAACGATTGCCTGATTCACGATTGCTTGCCTTTTTGCTCATTTCCTGCACAAATGTAGGACGCAAATCAAACCGATTATTGCCAACTTAACGCCGTTTTAATTATGCCAAAAAACTTTTTTTTTTCTGAAGCCTTTTGGCAGAGGGCGTTTTAGAATAATTAGCACACTATGTCCAACCGTTATACCGATGCCTTATTTCAGTTGATTCACTCTTTGGAAAAGTCTGAAAAAAGACATTTCAAACTGTACATCAAAAGGAGTTCTTCAAAAGAAGACCTTAAGATCGTTCAGCTTTTTGACGCGCTTGATAAGATGAACGACTATGATGAAAAGATTCTGTTGAAAAAATTAAAAGGCACCGAGAAGCCGCAGCTTTACAATCTTCGGACACATCTTTACAAACAATTATTGGCAAGCCTCCGGCTGCTCAAAAGCTCTGATAGCATAGACCTTCAGTTAAATGAGCAATTTGATTATGCTCACATTCTATATAAAAAAGGATTGTTTGTTCAAAGCCTTAAAATTTTAGAAAGGGCAAAAGAAACCGCAAGATCAAACCAGAAATATAACTACCTCACTCAAGTAAATGCGCTTGAAAAAAGGATCGAAATGCTGCATATTACACGCAGCATGCAAAGCCGCGCAGAACTGCTTTCCAAAGAAGCGAACGAAATCAGCGAGCGCATCGACATTCTATCCAAACTTTCAAACCTTGCATTACAATTGTATGGCTGGTACATAAAAAACGGCCATGCAAGAAATGAAAAAGATGAAGCTGGCGTTAAAAAATTTTTTAAAGAAAATTTGCCGGCAAACGCTCAACAGCAAACAGGCTTTTATGAACAATTATATTTATACCAAAGTTATTGCTGGTACGCTTTCATCCGACAGGATTTTATTATGTATTATCGTTACTCTCAAAAATGGGCGGGCCTTTTTGATGAGCAGCCTTTAATGATCCGTGTGGAAACGAGCCACTATATTAAAGGGCTTCACAACTTGCTGAATGCGCATTTTGATTTGCGCAACCATGCACGTTTTGAAGCAACACTTAAAAAATTTGAAGCTTTTGCAGAAACAGATAGAGTGAAAGATCATGACAACTTCCGCATTCAGGCATTCATTTATATCAACAGCGCAAAAATTAATCAGCATTTAATGCAGGGAACTTTCAAAGAAGGTCTTTCGCTGGTTCCTTATATTGAAGAAAAGCTGGAAGAATATGCGCCATTCATTGATGCGCACCGCATACTTGTTTTCAATTATAAAATAGCATCGCTGTATTTTGGGAGCGGGAATTACGATGTATCGATTGATTACCTGCAAAAAATAATTAACGACAACACTGACATGCGCGGCGATTTGCAATGCTACGCACGCGTGCTGCATTTGATGGCACACTATGAACTTGGAAATTTTGATATCCTTGAATCGCTGATCAGGTCAGTTTATCGGTTTCTTTCAAAAATGCAAAACCTTACAATTATTGAAGAAGAAATGTTTGCATTCATTCGCAATTCATTCCGTATATCGAGGCATAAACTCAAACCCGAGCTTGAAAGTTTTTTGCATAAAATAAAGCACTTTGAGAAAAGCCGTTTTGAAACAAGGGCATTTGCCTATATGGATATTATTTCCTGGGTTGAAAGCAAACTTTATGATAAACCTGTGAGCGCGGTTATTAGAGAGAAATATTTGAGAAGCAAAAAAACAAGATTAAATCTGACTGCTGCTTCTGTAGGATAAATTGGGCTCTCAAAATCAATATGCATCGTCATCGCAGATAATAGAATGATTATTCATTGATGAGCATCTCATTTCTCTTTTCTACAAACAAGCTGAATTTCTCAGCTGATTTATTTATGAGTTTTATTGTGCCTTTATCATGAGGCTTAAAAAACGCTGTTTCGATAATTATTTTTTCATTTTTAAATGATCGCTTCCATTTGCCGGTTACGTTACCGTTTACTACAATGACAGGCCAAAAAATTCCATTTGAAGAAAGTGCTTTTTGCCGGTGTTCAGACATTAGCGAGGCATCTCTTTTTTTGTAGCCAATTAAAAATTCATCATATGCCGGCAAAAGATGCACTGATTTCTTTATGTCAGTGGATTCATTCATTGAATTTCTTAGCCAATAAATTTCATTCTCTACTTTTTCTGAAATAAAATTATCTTTTACCATCTCTAATGCGTGGGTCGCATCTTTAACTAACAGTGCGGACCACCAAATAAAATCTTTTAATGTTGCAGGGCCATGACTGGCAAAATATTTTTTTGCCAATAATGCAAGTGCTTCATCTTTTGTGTAGGTTTTATTTTTCGAAACCCGTTCGGAAAGCAATGCATATGTCTGTTTGTTGTTTTTGATTTTGCCATTGCAAACAATGCCGTCTATTTCTGCACGGAACATAAGATGTATAGCTACTTCAGCGCTGGCAGGAATTTTTGCTTTCGCGATTATTTTCATTAATTCCTCACGCGTTAAATGATTTCCATCGCGCAAAGATTTTTCAATAATGTGGTTGCTCTTCGAAATTATTTTTTCAGTTAAGCCTAAGAAATTATGTCTTGATTTTACAGCAGTTTTCATTTGCGGCGCAGTCAGTTCAAGCATCCAGTAAATATCATCAGCAGAAACAAAATGCCATGTTGGCCGCATGAGATGAGTCCGGATAATTTCTCCATCATGAACCGCTTTCTCAATTTTTTTATCTGTTGAGTTTTGAAGCCTTAACCCAACAGCCCATTTAGCCATTGAATAATCCTGTGCTTGCATAGCACCCATAAAGCTTACCAATTCTTTTGCTGATTTGAATTTTGAAGATTGAACCTGTTGATTTATTAATCGCAGGTAGGCAATTTTATTAATCCGCATATTGATTAAATAAATTTCAATTTAGATCAATAATAAAAAAAGCGGACAAATTTTTTGTCCGCTTTGCATTAATTAAAGAACGACTTATTTAGTTTCGTCTTTTCCTGTTATCTTGTCCCACAAATGATGTGCTTTATCTTTCAGATCATCCAGTTTTTCACTTGCTTCTTGTTGCAATTTACCTGATTTTGCATCTTCCCAAACTTGTCCGGCTTTTGCCTCAACATCGCTGGCAACCTGGCCTGCTTGATTTTTTAAATCATTCAAAGTTGCCGATGCTTTGTCTTTTAATTCATTTGCTTTGTCTGATAAGGATTGATTGTCTGACATAAAACATAGTTTATTAGTGAATAAATAATTTTACCTCGGAAAGGTACTGATTTTCAAAAGAACAGATTTGGTTTTTTGTTTCGTAACAAAATAATAACCAGAAACCATAGTATTCATTCCTTTGACTTAATTTCTTCATCAATGGATGTTTTTATATCGAGATAAATTTTTTTAGTTTCTTCATCAATAAAAAATTTCTTTACAAGAAATAATGCTGCGTAATTTCTTGATTTATCAATATAAGGCCAACTGCCAAAAAAACCAGGGCTCGTCAGCACTGTGCTATTGCCGTCTTTATCAATTTCTTGAATCCATTCGCCGAGCGCATAATTAAAACCTTTTGCACCTTTTGGCGCATATTTTATCATTGATAAATTTGTTTGAGGTTGTTGCATTTCATCAACGGATTTTTCGCTCAAAATTTGTTTTCCATTGTACGCGCCTTTATTTAATATCATTTCTAAAAAATGCATGTAATCTTCAGCTGTTGATTTTGCTCCGCCTGAAGGACTGACCAGCTCGCCTTTTCCAAAACTTGTATTTTTCATTTCAAGAGGCTGTGCAATTCTTTCCTGAAAAATATTTTCAAAACTTTTTCGGGCTATTACTTCAATAATCCTCGCTGCGATGCTCAAACCAATGTTGCTGTAACTAAATTCTGTTCCCGGCTCTGCAACCATTTTTTTGCTTTTTGCAAAATCATTTACCTGCGCTTCAAGCGATGGATAATTGTTTTCATCAAGAATTGTAAAAACATTTAATGGCGCAGATTCTATGCCAGTTGTGTGCGAAAGGCAATGTTTTATTTTGATGTTCCCTTTTCCGTAATGAGAAAAAATCGGAAGAAATTTTCCGATGGTATCATCAAGTGTAAGCTTGCCTTCATCAACAAAAGTCATTACCAATGCTGCGCTCAGCCATTTACTGCATGATGCAATTGGAATGACTTTGTCTTTAGCCATATTGCCAATTTGTTTTTCATAAATCATCTTTCCGTCTTTCAAGATCAGCGCACAAACATTGCCGCCTAATTTTCTTTGATGTTCTTCCAGTTGTTTGCTGACTTTATTAAAATTGTATTGTGCAAATGAAGTTTGAAAAAGAGATAATAGAAATACGATATGAAACAAAAATATTTTTTTGAAAATCATTCTTTGCAATTGGAATTTATCTGACTGTCAATTGATTCTTTCAATTGGTCATAAAATTGTTTTTTTTCTTCTTCCTTTGGTTTAGCTACGATAATAATTGCTGCATAGTTTCTGCATTTATCAATAAATGGAAATATGCCCAATAAATTGTTGCAGCTTATCACAGAACTTGAAGCATCGCTTTTAATATCTTCAATCCATGTGCCAAGCCCGTAGTGTTTTCCTTCTTCTTGTTTTGGGATATACTTAACCGGTAGCTGCACAAATTGCGCAGTTTCCATTTCTTCTATTGATTTTTCGCTGAGAACTTGTTTTCCTTCAAATATGCCTTTGCTCAGCAGCATCGACAAAAAATTGATGTAATCCAATGCCGTTGATCGTGCGCCGCCGGAAGGATTTATTGCGCCGCCGTCTTCGTTCGCAAAACTTGTTCCATGCATTTTTAAAGGTTTTATTATCCTTTCAAGCATTAACCGGTCAAACCCTTTTTTTGAAACAATTTCAAGTATTCTTGCTGCGATATTTGGCGCATATTGCTGTAATAAAATTCCGTTCCCGGGTTTGCTTGAATTTCTTTTTTTGCAAAAGAAATTACTTCGTCTGCCAGCGTTTGAAATTTGCTTTTATCGAAAACTTTCACAATGCCTGCATCGGCATGTATTCCTGTTGTATTGGTAAGGCAATTTCTAATGGTTATATAACCTTTCATGTAGGTTTCGTAAATTGGAATGTACTTGCTTACTTTATCATCAAGAGAAATTTTTCCCTCATCAACAAAGGTCATTACCAATGCAGTTGTGAGCCAGTTGGCTGCAGTAAAAATGGGCGCTTGCGTTTTGGCAGTAAAATCAGTCGTTTGTTTCTGATAAATAATTTTCCCATCTTTCCACACAACCATTGCAAAATTATTTTCAAGCATTTTTTGGTTTTGTTTCAGCAATGCATCTACATCTGTAAAACTATATTGCGAAAAAGCAGGCAGACAGAATAGCAGCAAGATTATCAACGGACTGCACAGGAGACAGAGCTGTTTACTTTTTTGTGACATATTTGCAAGATTATCGGTTTGGATTGCTATTTGTGAACTTATGATTATCAATTGACAGACATTTGAATAACAGATGAAATAACTAATTGTTAACCCGAACTTAAAGCTGTCAATCCTTAACTTAACAATATGAATTTAAATAATTTCACGATCAAAGCGCAGGAAGCAATTGCTCAATCGCAGCAGATTGCTTTCAATAATTCAAATGCCAACATAGAAACGGAACATATTCTGAAAGCGTTGCTTTCGAATAAAGATTCTTCCATTGAATTTTTGTTGAAAAAAAATAATGTAAACACCAGTTTTCTCGAAACAAAATTGGATGAAAGTATTGCGAAACTTCCAAAAACAACTGGCGGTGAACCGGCGCAATCTATCAGCCGCGACGCAAATAACGTAGTGCTGCGCGCAGGCGCGGACTTGAAGAAATTCGGTGACGAATTTGTAAGTGTTGAGCATATTTTAATTGCGCTTCTTCAGGGAAATGATAACACATCTAAATTATTAAAAGATGCTGGCGCAACAGAAAAAGGATTAATTGCAGCGGTAAAAGATTTGCGCAAAGGCTCAACTGTTTCTTCTCAAACTTCCGAAACACAATTCAATGCATTGAATAAATATGCAAAGAATTTAAATGAGCTTGCAAAACAAGGCAAGCTTGACCCTGTGATTGGAAGAGATGAAGAAATTAGAAGAACATTGCACATACTTTCCCGCCGCTCAAAAAACAATCCGATTTTAGTAGGTGAGCCGGGCGTTGGTAAAACTGCAATTGCAGAGGGATTGGCACATCGCATTGTGAATGGCGATGTTCCTGAAAATTTAAAATCAAAAATTATTTATGCGCTTGATATGGGCTTGCTCATTGCCGGTGCAAAATATAAAGGAGAGTTTGAAGAAAGATTGAAAGCTGTTGTGAAAGGAAGTTGCAGAAAGTGATGGAGAAATTATTTTATTTATTGATGAAATACATACGCTTGTTGGCGCAGGCGGTGGCGAAGGTGCGATGGATGCGGCAAATATTTTAAAGCCTGCCTTGGCACGTGGCGAATTGAGAGCGATTGGTGCAACAACTCTTAATGAATACCAGAAATTTTTTGAAAAAGATAAAGCACTTGAACGGCGTTTTCAAAAAGTGCTGATTGATGAGCCGAATGAAGAAGATGCAATTTCAATTTTGCGCGGACTGAAAGACAGATATGAAACACATCATCATGTGCGCATTAAAGATGAAGCAATTATTGCTGCAGTTGAATTGTCTAACAGATATATTACTGATCGTTTTTTGCCCGACAAAGCAATTGACCTGATTGATGAAAGTGCTGCCAAGCTTAGGCTTGAAATGAATTCGATGCCCGAAGAATTGGATAAGCTCGAAAGAAATATTCGTCAGCTTGAGATTGAACGCGAGGCCATCAAAAGAGAAAATGATGAAGAAAAGCTTCGTGAGCTCAGTGCAGAAATCGGTAATCTCAGTGTTGAAAGAGACACGCTAAAAGCAAAATGGAAACAGGAAAAAGAATTGGTTGATAAAGTGCAGAATTCAAAAGCAGCAATTGAAAGTTTAAAACAATCAGCAGAAAAAGCAGAACGTGAAGGCGATTATCGGAAAGGTTGCAGAGATACGGTATGGAAAAATAAAAGAACAGGAAAAAATCATAGAAGATTATTCGAACCAATTAGCTTCCATCAGCGAAAACTCGCGATTGATGAAGGAGGAAGTTGATGCAGAAGATATCGCGGAAGCTGTTGCAAAATCAACTGGAATTCCAGTTGCTAAAATGTTGCAAAGTGAAAAAGAAAAATTGTTGAATCTCGAAGATGAATTGCATAAGAAAGTAGTTGGACAGGATGAAGCGATTACTGCCATCGCTGATGCAATCCGTCGCAGTCGCGCAGGCTTACAGGATCCCAAAAAGCCAATTGGTTCATTTATATTTCTTGGCACAACAGGTGTTGGTAAAACAGAGTTGGCAAAAGCGCTCGCTGCATATTTGTTCGATGATGAAACAATGATGACACGAATTGACATGAGCGAATATCAGGAGAAACATTCAGTAAGCAGATTGGTAGGAGCACCTCCGGGATATGTTGGTTATGATGAAGGTGGTCAGCTTACAGAAGCAGTTCGTCGCAAACCTTACAGTGTGATTTTGCTCGACGAAATTGAAAAAGCACATCCTGATGTTTTCAATATTTTATTACAGGTTCTTGATGATGGTCGCCTGACGGATAATAAAGGACGGGTAGTGAACTTTAAGAATACAATTATTATCATGACCAGCAATATGGGAAGCTCAATTATTCAGGAAAATTTTGAAAAGATTACTGAAAAGAATCGTGAAGAGGTGGTTGATGCAACTAAAGCTCAGGTTATGAATTTATTGAGAGAAACCATTCGACCCGAATTTTTGAACAGGATTGATGAAGTGATTATGTTCCAGCCATTGCTAAAAAATGAGATCAAGGGAATTATTGAGATCCAATTGAATTCTTTAAAAGATCTTGTGGCTAAAAACGGGATTGCTCTTGATTTCAGTGATTATGCAATCGATTTTCTGGCAGAAAATGGCTTTGATCCGCAATTTGGCGCAAGACCACTTAAGAGACTGATTCAGAAAGAAATAGTTAATCAGTTAAGTAAAAAAATCCTTGCAGGAAGCATAGACAAAAGCCATCCTGTTTTGGTTGATGTTTTTGATGGAACGGTTGTTTTCAGGAACGAAGCGGCTTCAAAACAAAGCCGTTCATCAAATGGGCAAAAACATAAAGCAGAACATTAAGTAATTTTGCCTTATCATTGTGAACTAAAAAATGGAAAAATTGTTTAAATAGTTATTATGGCAATGAAACCTAAGGAAATAATAGAAATAATACCAACAAAGCAGATTTTTGTAGGTGACCCTAAAGCAGCTGTAACATTGATGGAGTATGGCGACTATGAGAGTGAGGCTTGTGCAAAAGCGAATGAAGTGGTGAAGCAATTGCTTGAAGATTTTAAAGGCAAAATAAGGTTCAACTTCAGGCATTTTCCTTTGACAAAAATTCATCAGCGTAGCTTAAAAGCGGCCGAGGCTTCGGTAGCTGCAGCTCAGGAAGGGAAGTTTTGGGAAATGCACAACATATTGTTTGCCAACAGAAGAACACTTGGCACCACAAGTTTAAAGTTGCACTCTTTAGAAGCCGGGATAGCCAGTAAAAAGTTCCTTGATGACTTAGTCAACGCTACTTTTGGCTGGCAGGTTCAAGGTGATTTGCGTGAAGGCATTGATAAAGGAGTAAAGGATGTTCCAGCTTTCTTTATTAATGGGGAGTTGTTTGAAGGCAAGCCGACTTATGATAATCTGAGTAAGGCGATCAACACAGCTTTGCGTCAAACCAAAAGAAAAACTGCTACAAAGCAAAGAGCCTAAGTTTTAGGATACATAAATTTTTGGATGCCTCGTTTTTTTCGGGGCATTTTCATTTTGGGAGAAAAAACAATGCGCAAAGAAAAAGCCCTCTGTGAAAACAGAAGGCCGTCTAACGATTGCTTGCCATATGAAAAATTTGTACTAGTCTTTTGTATAAGTCGATTAATGATAAATTATAATATTAGTTATTTTGTTGCTACAGCCACAAAGTAACGAAAAAAACCTTAAATAATTATATTATTTTTTCCAATATTAGTAAAAATCATTCAATCTGCATTATTTTCTTCCAGGATACACTTCAAGCGACCTTTCAAGACAATCCATAGCCTTATTTAAGGATGTTGAATTGAGCACATAAGCCAATCTCACTTCGTTCAATCCAAGGCCCTTTGTTCCATAAAACCCTGTTGCGGGAGCGAGCATCACTGTTTGATTATTAAAAGAAAAAGATTCAAGCAGCCATTGAGCGAATTTATCTGAATCATCAATCGGCAGCTTTGCGATTGCATAAAATGCTCCGCCCGGGTTTGGGCAGAAAACGCCGGGCATTTTATTTAGCCTGTCCACCAAAATGTCTCTCCGTTTTAAATATTCGGCTTTTGTGGAACTGAAATAATCATCGGGCAAATCGACTGCTGCTTCACCAAGAATTTGTGCAAATGATGGCGGGCTTAATCTTGCTTGCGCAAATTTCATCGCTGTATTATATACCGATTTATTTCTTGTTATAAATGCACCGATTCTTCCGCCGCAGGCGCTGTACCTTTTTGAAATGGTGTCCATCAAAATAATGTTATCTTCAACACCCGTCAAATTCATGGCGCTGAAATGTTCGCCGTCATAACAAAATTCACGGTAAGCCTCATCCGCGAAAAGATACAAGTCATGCTTCTTGATAATTTCTTTCAGCACTTCCATTTCTTTTTTGCTATATAAATAACCTGTCGGGTTATTGGGATTGCAAATCACAATCGCTTTTGTTTTTGGAGTAATTGCTTTTTCAAATTCCTCGATCGGTGGCAATGCAAACCCATTTTCTATATATGAGGTAATTGGTTTCACAACCACGTCTGAAGCAACAGCAAACCCATTATAGTTTGCATAAAAAGGCTCCGGAATAATTACTTCATCGCCTGCATCAAGGCAGCTCATAAAGCCAAATAAAATTGCTTCCGAACCGCCTGTTGTAATAATTATTTGAGAATAATCGATATCAATTCCAACCTTTTTATAATACTTAACTAATTTCTTCCGATAACTTTCATTGCCTGCGCTGTGGCTATATTCCAGCACTTTGAAATCAAAATTCCTTACTGCGTCAAGTGCTTGTTTAGGTGTTTCAATATCAGGCTGGCCAATATTTAAATGATATACAGTAATTCCTTTTTTCTTTGCAGCTTCTGCATATGGAACTAATTTCCTGATTGGTGAAGCCGGCATTTCCTGGCCGCGATGACTGATGTTTAGCATGCAACAAAAATACGAGAAAGGATAATAAGAATCAGAAGTTCAGAGCCGGCTCACTTTGCACCAAAATAAAAATCTCCAAAGTAAAAACTTCGGAGATTTCTTTTTCGAAAAAAATATTATTATAAGCCAGATTTAACTGGTTTTGCTGAGCTGTCTTTTTCTGATTGATATTTTGCAAAAGCATCAGCTGTTAAAACTTCGCCTGTAATTTTAAGCTGAATAGGAAGATCGATTCCTGCAACTTTCACAGTGATTGTTTTATTAAAAGGCCCTGCTGAAGCCGCATTGAAGCCGGCAATTATTTTATCGGTTTGGCCTTTTGCAATAGGTGCTTCAGGTTTCACCGGCGTTGTGCAACCGCATGATGGTATTGCAGATTCAATCACAACAGGCGCATCGCTGATATTATCAAAAGCAAAATTATGAGTAACGGGCGAGCCTTGTTTGATTTTGCCGAAATCCCAGGCCAGTTCTTTAAACTTTACAACATCCTCAGCTTTTTTCTGCTGTGCAAAGATTGTTAAGGATAAAGCCAATGCACTTAGGAATAAAAATGCTTTTTTCATGCTTATTGATTTATTTGTTTTAGTAATTGAACGGATGAATTTTCAGGTGCAGAAGTAGCCGGGCTTTTATAAACCTCTCCTGAAATAGTGAGGGTTTTTGTTTGATGGTCTTTATAAAAAATAGTAACTGTTTTGTTGAAATGTCCTTCTGCATAAGCATTATAACCAACTTTTATTACTGCTCCGGCTCCGGGCGCAATTGGCTCCTTGCTCCACTCGGGCGTAGTGCAGCCGCATGACGCCTGAACATTTTCAAGCCTTAGTGGCTCTAAGCTTAGGTTCATTATTTCAAAAAAGTAAGTAGCCGGTCTTCCCTGTGGTATTTTGCCAAAATCATGAGATGTTTCTTTAAGCTGCAAAACTTCAGGGGCTTTTGGAACAACAACTGTGTTTAAAGCACCATTGGGAGCCTGCGCTTTTGCGGCAAAAGATAATGAGGCTAATAATCCAAAAAATAATAATTTTTTCATTTTCAGCACTTGACTGTGAGCGGTAAAGTTACAAACTAAACGTTAGTTTGTTCAATAAATTTTACCAGCACTTTATTTTTTAATAATCAGCGCCACAGCGGTTGTTGTTATTCAGATAACCTTATTTTTGTTCCATGGAAAATCTTTCTCCTGAAGAACTGATTGCTCATGAAAAGGTATCATTTGATAACTTCAGGAATGAAGTGCTGAGCGATTACCGTATGGCTTATGAAAGCCGCGAGGCAAGTCTGTTGGGCAGAAGAGAAGTGCTGACAGGCAAAGCGAAGTTCGGCATATTTGGAGATGGTAAAGAAGTACCCCAGGTAGCATTAGCAAAATTTTTCAAGCCAGGCGATTTTTATGCTGGCTATTATCGCGACCAGACACTTGCTTTTGCGACAGGCATTGCCAGTGTTGAAGAATTTTTCTCGCAGTTATATGCAGATTCCGATGGCAAAAATGACCCGCATAGCGCAGGCAGGCAAATGAACTCTCATTTTGCAACGGCTTTCGTCAATGAAGATGGAGAGTTTCTGAACCTTGTGAACAAAAAAAATTTTACTGCCGGCCTTGCTCCAACTGCTGCACAAATGCCAAGGGCACTGGGCCTTGCATTCGCTTCAAAAGTTTTCAGAGAAGTTGATTCAGTAAAACAATTTGGTTATCTGTCAAACAACGGCAATGAAGTTTGTTTCTGCACAATCGGCGATGCCTCAACAAGCGAAGGTCAGTTTTGGGAAACAATAAATGCCGCAGGCGTGCTGCAGGTTCCCCTGGCTATTTTTGTTTGGGATGATGGCTACGGAATTTCAGTGCCCAAAAAAAATCAAACTACAAAAGGCTCTATTTCTGATGTGCTGAAAGGTTTTCAAAAAACACCCGAAAGCAATGGCATTGATATTTACAAAGTAAAAGGTTGGGATTATGCAGGCATGTGCGAAGTGTTTGAAACTGCCATTAACAAAATAAGGACAACCCATACTCCTGCGCTTTTTCATGTGGAAGAACTGACACAACCGCAAGGGCATTCAACTTCAGGTAGCCATGAACGTTATAAGACCCCTGAAAGGCTTGAATGGGAAAGGAAATGGGATGGAATTAAGTTGATGAGGCAGTGGATCATCGACAATGCGCTTGCCAGCGAAGAAGAACTTGAGGAGATTGAGACAATAGCAAAAGAATTTATAAGGGAGAGCAAGACATCAGCGTGGGAAAAATGCCAACGCCCAATTAAAGAACAGGTCGGCAAAGCGGTTGCTTTAATAAATCAGCTTGCGGAAGCATTGCCTGAAAAAGAAGAAGAATTGAAATTATTATCAGCAGAACTGTCTTCTGGCCGCGAATCAAATAGAAAAGATGTGCTGCAGTCTTTATATCAGTCAATGCTATTGAGCGAAAACAATCAAGCTACTTCATCACTAATAAAATATTATAACGAGCTTTTGGCCGAAAGCAAATTGGTATACAATTCTCACTTATATCATGAAGGCAAAAAAAGCTCGATTTATGTTGAAGAAATAAAACCGGAGTATGATGAAGATTCTCCAATTATTAATGGTTACGAGATATTGAATAAATATTTTGATGAGCTTTTTTCTTCAAACCCAAAAGTAATTGCATTTGGAGAAGATGTTGGCAAAATAGGCGACGTGAACCAGGGATTTGCGGGCTTGCAGGCAAAACATGGCGAAGGAAGAATTTTTGATACAGGCATCCGGGAAATGACAATTATCGGACAGGGTATAGGCCTTGCTTTCCGCGGCCTGAGGCCAATAACAGAAATACAATATCTTGACTATTTGCTGTATGCTTTGCAACCCCTCAGCGATGACGTTGCTACATTGCAATACAGAACTGCAGGCAAGCAAACAGCACCGTTGATTGTGCGCACACGCGGCCACCGGTTGGAAGGCATCTGGCACAGCGGTTCGCCTATGGGAATGATATTGTGCTCGCTTCGTGGCTTGCATGTGTGCGTGCCGCGCAACATGGTTCAGGCGGCTGGTATGTACAACACTTTACTGCAAGGCGTTGACCCTGCTTTAATGATTGAATGTTTGAATGGCTATCGATTGAAGGAAAAACTGCCTTCGAACATTTTGGGATATACAGTACCGTTAGGTGTGCCTGAAGTGATTGCTGAAGGTGAAGATGTAACTATTGTTTCTTATGGCTCTACATTGAGAATTATTTTGGAAGCCGCCGAAGCATTGCAAAAAAATGGCATCAGTTGTGAAGTAATAGATGTACAGACGCTTTTGCCTTTTGATATCCATCATAAAATTTTAGACTCTCTCAAAAAAACAAACCGCATTTTATTTGTTGATGAAGATGTGCCGGGTGGCGCATCGGCATACATGTTCAATAAAGTGATGGAAGAACAAGGTGGCTATAAGTGGCTGGATGTTGCACCCAGAACAATCACAGGTGAAGCGCACCGGCCGGCGTATGCAAGCGATGGCGATTATTTCAGCAAGCCCAATGCAGAAGAAATTATTGAGGCTGTCAGGCAGATGATGAAAGAATGATTTGCATTTCCTTTGACTTATTGACTTAATTTTCTATACTTACAATTTTATTTGTAGCTCATCATTTTGGAGACAAGTTTTAATTCGTAGTCTTAAGTTTTTCCAAAGCATTTTAATTTGCAGATTATAACCTTTAAAACCTTCTTATGCTTAAACAAACCTCTGTATTCTCAGTTGTCTTCATTTTATTTTCCTCTACCGTTTTTGCCAATTTCAAATTGTTGCCCGGTTATTATCTTGATAAAAATGGCGACTCTGTTTTATGCAAGATAGAATACGGAGACTGGGGCAAAAACCCTTCTACTATTGCCGTGCAATTAAATGGCGAACAAAAGATTTTAGGGACGAGCGATATACTTGGGTTCGGAGTATTTGGTTATAATAATTATAAGACATCTACAGTTAGCATACATACCAACCCAATCAATTCGCCTGATTTACCTGACGAGTTCTCCGACAATGTGAAAACAATGACATGCTTTGTAAAAGTAATTGTTTACAGCTCTTATTCTTTATACGAACTAATGCTTTCGCAACGTGCTTACTATTTTCTTCAGGGAAAAGACAATGAGATGAATGAACTTATTTATAGAGTGAAGGAAGTAGACATGCATGTGCTCGAAGACAGACAATATTGCCGCCAGCTCTCTGCTCTTTTTGAAAAAGAAGGTTTTGGTGATAAATATAAATATCTTATTAATGCTACATTTTATAGCAGCACTGCCATTACCAAGCTCGTCAATATATTAAATGGCCAATTGCCAAAAGAAAATGCAGCCAACAAAAAATCAATGGGCAAGCCTTTTCAAATTGAAGTTTTTGCAGGCGGGGTGTTTCATAATTTTCCATCAGAATTTTTGGGAGTCTTTCAGTCATTCAAATTCCATCCTGCTATTTCACCAACAGCCGGAGCTAGTTTTTTGTATGTTTTGCCTTTTAGTTTCCAATCCATCGCAATTGGTCTTTCTGTTGGTTACAATCGTTATAACCTGTCAACATATAATTCAGGTATAATTAATGCATACAGCAGCGCAAATTATAATTCCACTACTTATTATTCCGAACAGGTTTATACTTCAAACACATTCTTGATGACAAACCTGTTTGCTAAATATTATTTTAATAGCCTCAATAAAATAAAATATTATGCAAAAGCGGGGATTGCTGTAAATATGTCCCTGAGCAAAGACAATGATATTTACAGTAATTTTTCTGACTCTTCAAACGGATTTGCCAATGGCCTCCCCGTAACATCAGCAAATAAAGGAAGCCGGCAAATTATGTCCATTGCAAGCAAAATGGCCAATTTCGACATTGCATTTGGGGCATCGATCAAGCGGCATTCACTTGAGTTTGTGTATTATACTCCAAAGAATATGAGCTTAGGCAATTATATTGGAAATGAGTCTACTTTTAAAGTCCAGCTTCTTGGGCTTTATTATTATTATTCGATTTTTAGATGAAGTTAAATAGACTGCTGTCTATTTAACGTGCATGCATAACCGAAATTTTTGGTAATTGTAGATTCATGCCTTCAATCTCCAGGAAAATTGAAAACCATTTGCAACTCCGGTATTTGAAATAATGAAGTGTTCGTTTTTATTACATATTGAGTACGAAATTCAGTATTTCTCCGATGAGCCTAACTCGTATGATAAGAAAAGGGTTGATTTTTATTTTGTCACAGAGCAAAGAGGAAAATTAAACGAGTTTGTTACATATTCTGATGTTCCAATTAGTAATATTTAATAGCAAAAATCCTTTCTGTTTGATTAAGGGGGCGAGTCTCAGCTCAATACCTGATTTGTAGAAGCAAATTGTTGTTAATTCAACACCGTTTTGATTTCCTTCATAACAGTTATTTTTGCATCTCAAATTTTCGATGATGTTTAAAGACGCAACTTTAGAAGAAATTAATTCAGCATGTGACACGGCCTGGAATGCATTTCATGATTACAGAAAATTTTCACTGAAACAGCGTGCTGCATTTATGAAAACAATTGCTACAGAAATAGAAGCGCTCGGCACTTCATTGGTCGACACAGCAATGAAAGAAACCAATCTTCCCGAAGCAAGATTGCAGGGAGAAAGAGCAAGAGTGCTTTTTCAGTTGAACAGTTATGCTGAAGCTTGTGAGCGTGGCGATTGGCTGGAAGCAAGAATTGATACAGCCATTGCAACTAAAACTCCGCCAAAGCCGGACATCAGAAAAATGCTTGTTCCACTTGGGCCTGTGGTTGTTTTTGGTGCGAGCAATTTCCCTTTTGCATATTCAACAGCAGGTGGAGATACGGCTTGTGCATTTGCAGCAGGTTGCCCGGTGATTGTGAAAGCACATCCCGCACATGCAGGAACTTCGGAGCTTGTTGCAAGTGCTATTTTGAAAGCTGCTGAAAAATGCAAAATGCCCAAAGGAATTTTTACGCATATACATAGCAGTGGTTTTGAAGGAGGCAAGGCTTTGGTCACTCACTCAAAAGTGAAAGCAGTTGGCTTCACCGGTTCTTATGTTGGCGGCAAAGCGCTTTTTGATGCAGCCAACCAGCGCAATGAACCAATACCTGTTTTCTCTGAAATGGGAAGCATTAATCCTGTTTTTTTATTGCCGGAAAAATTAAAACAATCTGCTGCCGACATTGCTAAGATGTATTCAGCATCCATCACATTAAGCGTTGGTCAGTTTTGCACGAATCCGGGATTGATCATCGGAATTGATGGAGAAGATTTGAATTTATTTCTTGATAAGCTTGGTGAAGAAATCAAAAATATTGCTCCGGGAACGATGCTTCATCCCGGTATTGCAAAAGCTTTCAATGAAAAACGAAGTGTGGCATTAAAGGAAGCGGATGTTGAAACGATAGCTGTATCATCTGTTCCTCCAAAAGAAAATCAGGGAACGCCGACAATTGCTACCGTGCATGGACATGTGTTTTTGAATAACCCGGTTTTACATCAGGAGGTATTCGGCCCTTATTCGCTTGTGATAAAATGTAAGGATGCGAATGAAATGCTTGAAGTGGCAAAACATCTCGAAGGACAATTGACTTCCACATTAATGGCTACGGTTAATGATGTACGTGAAAATGATGAGTTGGTCGAGGCAGTGAAAAATATTTGTGGCAGATTTATTCTGAACGGAGTACCGACAGGAGTTGAAGTCTGCTTGAGCATGCAACATGGTGGGCCATTTCCTGCAACTACCGATTCGAGATATACTTCTGTGGGAGCAGATGGCATCAAGCGTTTCGCAAGACCCGTCGCATTTCAGAATTGGCCGAATGAATTGCTTCCTGATGAATTAAAAAATGAAAATCCATTACATATCTGGCGAAATGTAGATAATGAGCTGACGAAAAATGTGATTAAATAATTTTTTCCTCATTAATAAATATAAACGTGAAAAAAACGCTGCTACACTTTCTTTGCTTTTCTACTTTATTTTTTCTAAGAACAAATGCACAGCTCACGAAAGCTCCTGCTTATCCGCTCATCACTCATGATCCATATTTCAGCATCTGGTCATTCACTGATAAATTAAATGAGTCGCCCACCAAACACTGGACTGGCAAGGGTAATCCTTTGCTTGGATTGATCAGGGTGGATGACAAGACTTATAGCTTTTTGGGATTGCCACAATATCCTGAAGAAACAATTCTTGCAACCGGAGAAGAAAAACCTTACGTGTGTAAATACACAGAAACAAATCCAGGTAATGATTGGATGAAAGAAAATTTTTCTGACGCCGCATGGAAACAAGGCAAAGGCTCATTCGGGACAAAAGAAAGAAACCCGCAAACAGAATGGGACACAAAAGATATCTGGATTAGAAGAAATTTTGATTTGGCTGATTTGAACATTGAGCAACTGCTTTTGCAATTGCGACATGATGATGATGTGGAAGTTTTTATTAACGGTGAAAAAGCCTATGCATGCGCACCTTGCTACAGTGGCAGTTATGAAAATATAAAAGTCGATGATGCCATTAAAAGCAAATTGGAAAAAAATAATAACCTGTTAGCCTTGCATTGCACAAACACAGGCGGCGGTTCCTGGATCGATGCAGGGCTTGCAACACAATCAACCGCGAAAGATATTCTGAGCGCAGATCAAAAATCAGTGGAGATGACCGCTACACAAACGAAATATCAGTTTCAATGTGGCGCCGTTCATCTCGAATTAAATTTTCTTTCTCCATTATTAATGGATGATTTGAGCTTGTTGTCAAGACCGGTTTCTTATATCAGTTTCAAAGTTTCTTCTTCCGATGGTTCGCTGCATCATGTGCAATTATTTTTGAGCGCTTCTGCTGCGATTGCAACAGATAATGCCAATCAAATAGTAACTACAGGTTCTGTTAAAAATGATAATGATTTTTTGATTGCAAAAACCGGAACGCAAAGTCAAAGGATTTTGCAAAAGAAAGGTGATGATGTGAGAATTGACTGGGGATATTTGTATCTCGCTTGCACCGCTGATAAATCAACATCAGTGAATTTGACTGATGCAAAATCATCGCTTCAATCTTTTTTGAATAATGGTTCTGTAAAATCATCTGGTAAGCCTGCTTCAGATGAAGCAAAACAAATTTCAGTGAATGCTTCTTTTGATTTGCAGGTTACTTCAGTTGCAATCGAAAAAAGAGTTTTGTTAGGATATGATGATATTAATTCGATCCAATATTTTAATAAAAATTTACAGGCATGGTGGAAGAAAGATGAAAGTGATATGGATAAAGTATTGAAGAAAGCATCTGCTGATTATCGTTTCATTAAAGCGAAATGCGATGCTTTTGACAAGCAGCTTTATAGCGATGCGATCAGTGCCGGCGGTGAAACTTATGCGAAACTTTGTGTGGCTGCATATCGGCAGTCATTGGCTGCGCATAAATTAGTTCGTGGAACAAACAATGAAATTCTTTTTCCGCAGAAAGAAA
Source organism: uncultured Bacteroidota bacterium (assembly GCA_963718975.1). Lineage (GTDB taxonomy): Bacteria > Bacteroidota > Bacteroidia > Chitinophagales > Chitinophagaceae > Puia. The sequence continues at coordinate 222,304 of CAVRBD010000006.1, forward strand.
ATTTCAGCAATGGTTCGATATGGACAGTGGATGTTACTTATCCTTCTGCGCCGCTGACACTTTTATATAATCCTGATTTACTGAAAGGAATGATTAATGGGATTTTTTATTATTCTGAAAGCGGTAAATGGCAGAAGCCTTTTGCAGCGCATGATCTGGGCACTTATCCAATTGCTAACGGGCAAACATATGGTGAAGACATGCCTGTTGAAGAAGCCGGCAACATGATTATTCTTACTGCGGCTATTGCAAAAGCAGAAGGCAAAGCCGATTATGCAAAACTGCATTGGAAAACATTATCGCAGTGGGTTGATTTTTTAGTGAAAGATGGGATTGATCCTGCGAATCAATTATGCACCGATGATTTTGCAGGACATCTTGCCCGCAATGCAAATCTTTCTGTGAAGGCAATTGTTGGTATTGGTGCTTACGCGCAATTGGCCGATATGGCTGGTGATTTTTCAACAGCATCTAAGTATAAACAAATTGCACAAAGCGCTGCTGTGAAATGGTCGCAGATGGCGAATGCAGGAGATCATTATTCGCTCACATTTGACGATAAGAACACATGGAGCCAAAAATATAATCTGGTATGGGATAAATTGCTTGGATTGCATTTATTCCCACATGAGGTATACGAGAAAGAAATAAAATATTATCTCACCAAACAAAACGTATATGGATTGCCGTTAGACAGCAGAAAAACATATACAAAATCCGACTGGATTTTATGGACATCCGTTTTGGCAGATGATAAAAATGATTTCGAAGCATTGATTGATCCAATCTATAAATATGTTACTGAAACACCAACACGGGTTCCGTTAAGTGATTGGCACGAAACGACTGATGGAAAACAAGTCGGTTTTCAGGCGAGGAGCGTGGTGGGCGGATATTTTATCAAAATGCTCGAATGGAAATGGAAGAACAATAAAAAATAAGTTTCATTCTCTGCAGATAATAATAAAAACCAAATGAAAAAAACACCGATATTATTTTATTTATTCTTTTTAGCTTTTTCATCTTTCAGTCAACAACAACGTGTATGGACAACCGAACAGGCAACTCAATGGTATGCTAAACAGCCATGGTTAGTTGGTTGTAATTTCATTCCAAGCACAGCAATCAATGAACTGGAAATGTGGCAGGCAGAAACTTTTGATGAAACGACTATTGAAAAAGAATTAGGATGGGCAAATCAGATAGGCATGAACGTGGTTCGCGTATTTCTTCATTATATTCCTTGGCAGCAAGATGCTGTCGGGTTAAAAAAAAGAATAAATGAATATTTGAAAATTGCCGATCAGCGTCACATCAAAACGGTTTTTGTATTCTTTGATGATTGCTGGAATGAAAATCCTCAGGCAGGCAAACAGCCGGAACCAAAAAAAGGTGTTCACAACAGCGGATGGGTTCAAAGCCCCGGAAAGAAAATGCACGAAGATTCATCGTCATGGAAAGAATTAGGAAAATATGAAAAAGATATTCTTCAATCATTTAAAAATGACCAGCGCATATTAATGTGGGATCTCTATAATGAGCCTGGCAATAGCGATTACAATGAATCGTCATTGCCATTGTTAAAAAAAGTTTTTGAATGGGCATGGGAAGTGAGGCCTTCTCAGCCACTTACTTGTGGCATTTGGTACGACAATGAAAAATTAAATGCATTTCAGTTAAACTCATCTGATATTATTTCGTTTCACAATTACAACAAAGCGCCTGAACTTGAAAAGCAAATCATTGGCCTGAATAAATTTAGCAGACCAATCATTTGTACCGAATATATGGCAAGGACAAATGGAAGCAAGTTCATAACTCATCTGCCAATATTTAAAAAATACAAAGTGGGTGCTATCAACTGGGGATTGGTGAGCGGCAAAACAAACACCATTTTTCCATGGGGCTCAAAAGAAGGAGGCAGCGAACCCGATATTTGGTTTCATGATATTTTCAGAAAAGATGGAAAACCTTTTGATCCTGATGAAACGGCATTCATTAAAAAAATAACTTCTACAAATTAAATAACAGTTCAGAAATTTTATGAGCAAGAATGTAACAATTATCGGCGGCGGTGTGATAGGTTTGTGCTGTGCCTATTATCTCCAAAAAGAAGGCTATGAAGTAACTGTTATAGAGCGTGGCGAGATCATAACGGGCACTTCATTTGGAAATGCGGGCTATGTTTCGCCAAGCCATTTTATCCCCTTAGCATCTCCGGGAATTGTTGCGCAAGGCTTGCGATGGATGTTAAGTTCTTCAAGCCCTTTCTATATCAAACCAAGATTGAATGCGGACCTGATCAGGTGGATGTTTGCATTTTGGAGCAAGGCAAATAAAAAAACAGTCGATGAGCATATTCCTCATCTCAATAATATTTTGCATTTGAGCAGACAATTAACAGGCGATATCAAAAATGAGCTTGGCAATCATTTTCGCATGGCTGAGGTTGGATGTTTCATGTTGTATAAAAGTGCTGAAACAGAAAAACATGAAATGGAATTAGCAAAAGAAGCAGAACATTTAGGCATTGAAACAAAAATTTTTACTGGTCAGCAAGTGCAGGACATGGAACCTGAAGTTGAAGTAGTGACGAAAGGTGGCGTTCTTTATCCGATAGATTGCCATTTGCATCCGGGAGATTTTATGCAAACGTTAAAAACACATTTGCATAAATGTTGGCGTCAAATTACAGTTGAATACTGAGGTTATTGGTTTTGAAAAAAATGGAACTAAAGTGACATCTATTATCACAGACAAAGGAAAATTTGATTGTGATGAATTGGTGATCGCAACGGGTTCATGGCTTCCGATTGTTACAAAACAATTAGGCATACATATTCTTTTGCAGGCTGGCAAAGGCTATAGCATTACATATGAGAACGTCAAAAAAAATCTCCATCATCCCGCAATATTGGTTGATAAAAGAGTTGCGATGACACCAATGGGGGAAGATCTTCGCATGGGCGGAACGATGGAGATCAGTGGTATTAATAAAAATATTTTAATAAAAAGAGCGCAGGCAATTTACAATGGGGCAACAAATTATTATCCGAACCTTGGTCTTGAATTTCCATCGGTCGATAAAATCTGGAGCGGCTTAAGACCTGTGACGCCAGATGGCTTGCCATATATCGGACGGAACAGCAAATATAAAAACCTGATCCTTGCCGGAGGGCACGCCATGCTTGGTCTTTCACTTGCCGCAGGCACCGGCAAATTGGTTGAAGAAATTATCAGTAAGAAAGCAACAAGCATTGATATTTCTGCATTCAATGTTGAGCGATATAATTAATTTATTTCAACGGTTCATCTTATCAACCGGCATTTAGTATTTTTATTCTCTTATGGATTGCACGGCGTCTCATCTTTCATATGATCAAACCGGATATTTTACGAAAATTATCCTTGATTATCTTGACAACAATAAATCGTTAGCTCCATTTTATAAATACGATGTTTCGCTGGAAGGCATAAAATCGGCTATATATGAACGTGAAAAATTTCACACGAACCGGGAGCTGTTAGTTCGGGAACTGAAGAAGAAATATGCAAAAGTGGAACAATCTCCTATAGTTAATAATAATATTGAAAAGCTTTTATCTGCTAATACCTTCACAATAACCACGGCACATCAACCCGCGATTTTCACAGGCACTTTGTATTTTATTTACAAAATATTGCATACCATAAAACTTGCTGAAGATCTTGCCAAAGAATTTTCTGACAAAAATTTTGTGCCTGTTTATTATATGGGAAATGAAGATGCCGATCTGGATGAGCTTGGAAAAATATATCTGGATGGAGAGAAAATTGTTTGGGACACAAAGCAAACTGGTGCTGTTGGAAGAATGAATACCAAAGGCCTTGAGAAAATAATCAGCAAGATCGAAGGCCAATTTTCCGGCATGCCGTATGGTAAAGAATTGGTACAAATTCTTAAGGACTGTTATTTGAACAGCCAGGATATTCAAACAGCTACTTTCAAATTAATACATCAGCTTTTTGCAAAATATGGATTGATAGTATTGATTCCGGATACAGCAGAATTGAAAAAGCAAATGCTGCCCGTATTTGAAGATGATTTATTTCATCAAACTTCCTCGTCAATTGTAGAAAAGACGATTGATGATTTATCAAAGCATTATAAAGTGCAGGCTAATCCGCGCTCGATAAATCTTTTTTATTTAAAAGATAATATCCGAAACAGGATTGAGAAAGTAGATGACAAGATTTATTGTTCATGATTCATCCATATTAAGTTTTCATGAAAAGGAAATGAAAGAAGAACTTGCAACAACATCCTGAACGATTTAGCCCGAATGTGATCCTGCGCGGTTTATATCAGGAAACGATTCTTCCAAATATTGCATTCATCGGTGGAGGAGGAGAGATGGCTTACTGGCTTGAACTGAAAGATATGTTTGAACATTATCAGGTTCCTTATCCGTTGCTTGTTCTTAGGAATTCTTTTTTATTCATCGAAAAAAAATGGAAAGAAAAAATTAGCAAGCTCAATCTAACGTCAACGGATATCTTTAAATCGGAAAATGAATTACTGAACGAGCTTGTAAAAAAGCAATCACAAAATCAACTGAATTTAACTGAAGAAATAGCTGAGGCTGAAAGCTATTATCAAAAACTGCAGTCTATTTCAAATAAAATAGACAACACTTTAGCTGAACATTCAAAATCCTTGCAGGCAAAGGCTTTGAAGCCATTGAAAGAGCTCGAAAAGAAATTGCTGCGAGCCGAAAAAAGAAAATTTGAAGAACAACAAAAGCAAATCCATTCAATCAAATCTGCATTATTTCCTTTGAATAATCTGCAGGAGCGCATTGATAATTTCATTCCTTATTATTCAAAATGGGGAAAAGAATTTATTGATATTCTTTATAAAAATTCTCTTTCATTGGAACAGAAATTTGTGGTGCTGGAAGAAAACTAAGCATTAGTCTTATTGATTAAGTTTATTTCATTTCAATTACATCTCCATCTGTATAAATGCTTTCCTGAAGGTTATTGAATTTGATTAATCCAGTACTAGTTATTTTTAATCCTTCAGGATGTCTCATCACTACAACCTGACTGACACCTGCAACAGAAATCTTTTTATTATCAATAATGATTGCTGTTCCTTCATCAATACCAATGCAAGTGTAAGAAGGAAATGTTGATAACCCGGACAGCAAACGATTGTATCTGCTTCGCTTTATAAAATGCTGATCAATAATAATCGAATCAATCAAACCAAGCCCTTCTTTGAATTCAATATTGTTTGCCCAAACCTTATTAAAAGTTTCAGCATAAGATGTATCGCCTTTTAATTGATTGCCAGTTATCATTTCTTTGCTCATCACAGCTGCGCCAGCGCTGGTGCCGGCAATCGTTGAGCCTTTTGCATAAGCCCGATGAATGGCATCGTAAACAGCCGTATGTAAAACTACTTTCATAAACCGAAGTTGATCGCCGCCGGTAATGAAAATCAATTTTGCAGATTCAAGCGAGTCGAGCCATTGCTTATTATTTATATTGTCGCTTGTGAAATTTAAATTTGAAATGATGTTGCTGCAGAATTTTTCCAAATCTTTTTTAATGTAATAATAGCTTGTGTCGGGCTCTGCGCTTGACATTGGGAGTATAACAATGTGATCATCTTTGCGAAGCCCTGCAGTTTGAAGCAATTTTTTTATCAGTATGTCTGAACGGCCTCCTCCGCCAATGATAAATAACTTTCCTAAAGGCTCAGTTAATTTTCCCTGCGCGCTTAGCGAAAAAGTTTTTAGTGATATTAAAAAAATGAGAAACAAAAATCTGGCGTTCATCTACTATAATTTGTTCCTTTAATACTGTGAAAAACTTTGTCCGATAAAATGCAAAGCATCAGTAATCCCTGTTCTCCAATATGTCCAGCTGTGAGCGCCATCACGAACACGGAATTCATGCGGAACCATTTTTTCTTTTAGCGCAATGTGCATTAAACAATTTCCCTTTGTGAGAAAATCATCATCGCCACAGTCGATCCAATAGCGCACCTTTTTCAGATCGTCGGTGCTTTTCGTTTCAATAATTTTCAAAATTGAATTTTTGTACCATGCATCATTCAGCCTGTCCTTTCCTTTCAAATTATGCCCAAACAATTGCCCGAAAACATGCTCGTAATTCTCGTCATTCATTTTCACAATTTCATCATCAGCAAAAACGCCTGCGCTTAATGGCGCTGCTGCAGCAAAAAGTTCAGGATATTTTAATGAATAAATAAGCGATCCATATCCGCCCATTGAAAGCCCTGAAATGCCACGATATTTTTTTTCGGCTTTTATGCGATATGTTTTTTCAATGTCGGGCATAAACTCTTTCACAAAAAAATCTTCATATTTTTCTTTGCCATCAAATGAATTAATATACCAACTTGAATCTCCATTCGGCATCACAATGATCATCGGAGGAATGGTTCCTTCGGCAATGGCTTTGTCTGCATAAAAATTTATCTCGCCAAACTGAAGCCAACCTGTATTATCATCAGAGTAGCCATGCAAAAGATAAACAATGGGGTAACTTCTTTGCGAAAAATCATAATCCGGTGGAAGGTAAATGGTGTACTTCACATCTTTCCGGAGTATGGAGCTTTTTACAACGTTCTGCTCTATTACTTTGCCATATCGCTGGCCAAAAGCAAAATGAGCGGCAAAACAAAAAAACAAAATAGCAAAACTAGCTTTCAGGTTCATAGCAGCTTATTTAATTTCCTAAATATAACAAGCTTCCAAAAGGAATGAAAAACTTATTGTAGCATTAATAAACCTTGCGCTTCTTACAGAAATTTTAAAAATGTGTTAATAAAAATTGGAATATTTAAATTGTTTCGATAACTTTAGTGGTCTGGTTTAATTCTACCCCATCGAAAGCAAATAATCTCATCCTTAAATTCTGTAGCTTTTTTGAAAATTGATATTCCGATGCACCGCCTTTGGGTCGCATTGCTTGTCCAATATATATTTATAAAAACCTAAAGCTATCTCGTATGAAACTTCATGCCGCTATTGACCCAGCTATGTCAAGGCCGTTGCCAAAACCTATCAAGAACGGTTCTTATCGTTCCAAAAAAGTCGACTCTCAAACAGTTCCGCCTCCGGACGAAGAAACTTTGCAAAGATTGAATGCTATTGTTAAGGAGTATCCATTTTGCATTTATTACAAACAAAGAAATAACGATCCGCTTTAAGCAAGTCGTGAGCTTTTACCTGCCAGAAAATTATTTTCGCAAGGCGTTCTTTATTTATATAAAGAGCATGAGTAATTTTATTCAATATTGCTCCTGCCATGGTGGTACTTTTATACAATTGATATTCTACTGAGTTCCTGTCCACAAAAAGCAGCGTCAGTATTTTCAAAATCTTTAAAGAACTATTAAAAAATTTCAAAAATTTTTGTCGTGCACAATTCATGTCTTATTAATGTTTTCCTTCGTTGTTCAAAAGAACATCATGCTTCATGAGAATTAAGTTATCCGCTTCTGTTTTATTTATTTTTTTGTCTCAAATTCTCAATGCGCAAACTGTTACCCTGAAAATTTCATTGAAGGCTTCCGGAAAAGATTCGCTTACAAACGCAAGCATTCAAATTTTTTCTTTGCCAGATACTTTATTGCTTCAATCACAAATTGCCAACCCAACTTCGAATACATTTTTAATAAAATCATTTTCAAAATATTTTATTGAAATATCTGCAGTCGGATTTGAAACAGCACGCAAGACAGTTGCAATTGCTAATAAACCGGTATCAGTTATTATTGAGCTCAAATCAAAAAGCAGTTCTTTGGATTCAGTCACTGTTGTTGCAAAAAAGCCATTGATAAAACAGGAAGATGATAAAACCATTATCGATGCGGAACCGCTTTCAAACAGCAGCACAAACGCTTATGAAGTGCTGGAAAAAACGCCTGGCGCAGTGGTAGACCAAGATGGCAATGTTTATCTCAACAGCTCAACGCCCGCAACGGTTTATATTAACGGAAGAGAAATGAAAATGAGCACCGATGATATTGCTACATTATTAAAAAGCCTGCCTGCAGGAAGTGTTAGCAAGATAGAAATATTGCGCACGCCGTCTGCGAAATACGATGCATCAAATAGTGGCGGCATAATAAATGTAGTGCTGAAAAAAGGAATAAAAATTGGAACAACGGGTAGCGTCAATGTTCGTTATGATCAGGGAGTTTACGGAACAATATCCGCAGGAGCAAGCCTCAACAATAGTATCGGGAAATTGAATTCTTATTTATCTTATCAATACACGCACCGAAATTATTTCGATGATATTGAATCTGATCGCCTGATCAACGGAGATACTTTGCTTAAGCAAAATTCATCTACCAAATATTCTCCGATAACAAATTATATTGGCGGAGGAATTGATTACGCGTTCAATAAAAATTTCAACATCGCATACGATCTGCGGCTCACAGCAAATGATAATAGCAGCAGAGCTTTAAGCAAAAACGATTTTACCGACGCCAATTCGCAAAATGAATTTTTTAAAAGCGAAACGCCAATAAGCAATAATGGAAATGCTTTATCGGTATTCAACACACTGTCATCAAAATATAAATTAGATTCAATTGGGAGCGAGTGGACAAACGAAATAGATTATACTTATTCTAAAAGCAACAACACGCAGCTTTACACTAATACTTATCAATTACCAGATTCTCCCAATGTTGCCGGCAATGGAACTACACATGCTACCGCAAATCTTGTCGACATCAAATCAGATCTTTCGATAAAATTAAAACATCAGTTCATACTCGAAACTGGTTTCAAAATAAGTGTGTCTGAAAATAATAACAACGCACTTTATTATACTCAAACAGGTAATTTGCCCGAAGAGCCGGATACTTATCAAACAAACAAATTCACTTACAAGGAAAATATTAATGCAGGCTATTTACAATTAACCAAAACATACAACGGTTTTATTTTTAAAACAGGTCTGCGTTACGAGAACACAAATATTACCGGTCATCAAATCATTCCAACTGACACTGCATTTTCTATCAATCGAAATGATTTGTTCCCTTATTTTTATGTTAAACGCGCTCTCGGAAAAATATTCACTTATCCGCTTACAGGCAATGTAATTTTTCGCCGAAGCATTACAAGGCCAACATACGATGCATTAAATCCATCGCCGAAATTTATAGATCCTTTTACATACAGTGTTGGCAACCCAAATTTGCAACCGCAGTTTACTACCAATTACGAAATAAATGCAACCTACAACGACTTCCCGGTTTTTGCTCTCGGCGTGAATGATACCAAAGATGTTTTCAGTCCCGTAACTTATCAAAACGACAGCACAAATATTGCATACCGCACTTACGATAATCTCGGAAAGTTTAAAGAAATATATGGCCGCTTATTTGGCGGTTTGCCTGCGGGCGGAAAATATTTTATGTATGCAGGCGTGCAGTACAACCACATTCAATATATTGGCGAATATCAAAACCTTCCATTGAATTACAGCCGTGGAAGCTGGACATTTTTTACAGGCCATGAGCTGAAAGCTACGCCAACATTACGTTTCAACCTGAATGCCTGGATGTACGTAAATGGTTTCCGCGCATTTAACGAATTAAAAACGTTAGGCCAACTGAATTTGAGTATTACAAAAACAGTATTGAATAAAAAGCTTAGCATCATTTTATCGGGCAATGATATTTTACATACAAACAAATCAGTTTTTCATTTGCAGCAGGGAACTTTGCTCATTAACGGCACCAGAATTCAGGACAGCAGAAGAGTTGGCTTAACATTGCGATACAATTTTGGCATTGTTCACAAAGAAGAAAAAAAGGAAATCATCAATCAGCAACCTGTGAACACTGATCAGAATCAATGATTAAATTGAAAGAATATTTTGTAACAAGCATCTGAACACTATTCAGCATCGTTGCGTCGCACACTTGTACTTTTAATTCTCTATTCAACTTCCGCTCACAATTTGCAATCTTCAGCTCACAGCTAACTGCTCACAGCTTATTGCTCATCCCATCTCTTCAATTATCTTTGCGCGCATTAATAATTCATACATGAAAGTTTTCAAGTTCGGTGGCGCAAGTGCAAGCACTGTAGAAAGAATAAATCGGCTTCCTGCAATTATAAGATCATTTTCAGGTGAAAAAATATTAATTGTTATTTCAGCAATGGGAAAGACAACCAATGCGCTAGAAAAAGTGGCAGAAGCATTTTTCGATAATAAAAAAGAAGAAGCGTTACAGTTGTTCAATATTGTTAAACAAAATCATTTAACAACTGCGAAATATATACTGGTAAAGCATTACAATGCAACAGAAAAAAAACTGAGCGATTTATTTACAGAAGTAGAATGGCTGCTTCACGACAAGCCGAAAAAAGGCTTTGATTATTACTACGACCAGATTGTTTGTATGGGCGAGTTATTATCAACAACTATTATAAGCGCTTATTTAAATGAGGAAGGAATAAAAAATAAGTGGATTGATGTGCGGGATATTTTTCGCACAGACGATAATTTCCGCGATGCAAATATTGATTGGTCTTATACTGAAAATAAAGTAAAAGAAAATGTGCTCCCTTTATTTGACGAACTTGATATTGTAGTTACGCAAGGTTTCATCGGTTCAACCAATGAAAATGAAAGCACAACACTTGGCCGCGAAGGAAGCGATTATTCTGCTGCAGTATTCGCCAACGTGCTTGATGCCGAAAGCCAGACAATCTGGAAAGATGTACAAGGTGTGATGAATGCAGATCCAAAACAATTCCCTGATGCGCAATTTATCAGTGAACTGAATTATGATGAAGTGATTGAAATGGCATTTTACGGAGCGCAGGTTATTCATCCAAAAACAATAAAACCATTGCAGAACAAAGGAATTCCTTTATACGTGAAATGCTTTCTGGATGCGGGTTTGCCGGGAACTGTCATTCATAAAAAAGGAATCAAAAACTTGCCGCCAATTATTGTGCTTTTGCAAAATCAGGCATTGGTGCATCTACATTCAAAAGATTTTTCTTTTGTAGGAGAGAAGCCGACAGCAGCTCTGTATAACCTTTTTTCTGAAATAAAAATCAAGCCTAACCTGATTCAAAGCGGTGCCGTTAATTTACAGGTATGCATTGACGATAAACCTGAAAAAGTAGAAAAACTCGCGTCGGGTGCGTCTGAAATTTTTGATGTGCAGATTGAAAAAGGATTGACATTGCTGACAATTCGCCATTACAACGAACAAACATTAAGCAAATTAATTGAAGGAAAACAGATTGTGCTGAAACAGCAATCGCCTGAAACGGTGCAGGTGCTGATGAAATAGACCGAAAGTCAGGGAGTCGGTAAGTCCGAAAGAAAAATAAAACGAAAATGCTTTCCGACTTTCGGACTAATCAGTTCCAATCATAATGCTCTGCTTCAACTTAATGCCGATATTTTTTCCGTAATGTTTGGCAGGTTTCCATTGAGGCATTTTTTCAAAAGCATTTTCAATTTTTGGGTTCATGGTATCATTGCCACCCCGAAGAACAAATGCATAAACAGGTTTGCCTTCTGCATCAATAATATATTCAACCTGAACAAAAGTTTTTTTCTGTCCCTCGTCTAAATCTTTCGACATCTCTTTGCTCAGACTGTCAAGAAAACCTTGAAAGGCATCGTTGCCGCCCGGATACAAAGGAAGATTATCGACCGAAGTAGCCAGGTCTTCATCTTTTATAGGCTGTGGTTTATGAATAATTTTTTTTGCAACTTTTTGTTGTGTTTTTGGTTCTTCAATAACAACATCTTCGGTAACATAATCGCCTTTGCTGTTTATTAAAACCAACGGCAGTTGTTTATTTTTTTCAAAATAAAAATATATATTTCTCATATTCCTCACCAATGGCGCGTATTCCGAAAAGCTTTGGAGATATTTATTGAGATAAGCGACGCTTCTTGCATTTTTAAAATTCACCGGGAAAATGTGAACCGGAATAAAGTCTTCTCCTAGATCTTTTGCATGTGCTGCAAGAATATAGACTTCTTCGATTTTATCGTCGGTTAATGGGATGCAACCAACAGTTACGCAGGACCCGTGAATATAAATTTCTCCGCCAGGTTGAGAAAGGTCGCTTAGCAATCTATCAGATGCATTTGGATAATTTAAGCCGAGTGATAAATGATATTGGCTTCTCGGATTAAATTCATTGATGCAATAAACGCCTTCGGGAACCTGATAATCGCCAGCCATTCTTTTTGGGCCTAGTGATCCGGCAAGCGCGCAAATTTTATACGTTTTAAATAATTTATATTTTTCTTCTTTTTTATTCTTCACCCAAATTTCCATTTCGCTGTCGTACTTAAAAGAACGGATATAAACATAATTCGCAGGCCAAACCAATCCTTTTTCCTGAAACTGTTTCATCAAAGTGTCTTCTTTTCTTTTCATCATATCATAAATCTTCGGAATAGAGCGTTGGTTCTCCATAAAATGCATAGTGGATACTGATGTTTGTGCGTGCAATTGCCGAGTAAGAAGTATGGATGCAGATGAGAATAAGCCGGCTATGATTTTTTTTAAAGGCATAAGAGGTTTGCGATCAGTTGTACAATATAAAACGATATCGCGATAAAGTTATTATAAATAGAAAGGATGATTACATAACAACATATAAACAGGTGTTAATAATAGTCCGGAAGTCAGTAAAGACGGGAAGCCCGAAAGGCAAGCCAAATTTATCATCTTTCGGCCTTTACTGATTTTCCGACTTTCGGCCCTTAGCTACAAATTCCCTCTCGCTTCCTGTTCTCTTTCAATAGCTTCAAATAATGCTTTGAAATTTCCTTTGCCAAAGCTTTTTGCGCCTTTTCGCTGTATTATTTCGAAGAACAAAGTAGGCCTGTCTTCAACAGGTTTTGTAAAAATTTGGAGCAGGTAACCTTCGTCATCTCTGTCAACCAAAATGCCCAGATTTTTCAGCGGCTCTAAATCTTCATCAATATGACCAACGCGGCTTAATAAGTCATCATAATAAGAAGTCGGCACTTTTAAAAATTCAATGCCGCGATTTTGAAGTTCTGTAACTGTTTCTACGATATTATTTGTTGCCATCGCAATATGCTGAACGCCTTCGCCATTGTAGAAATCAAGATATTCTTCCACCTGCGATTTCTTTTTGCCCTCGGCAGGTTCGTTGATCGGGAATTTCACATACCCATTGCCGTTACTCATCACTTTGCTCATGAGCGCAGAATATTCTGTTGAAATATCATTGTCATCAAAAGAAAGTATATTCCTGAAACCCATTACATCTCCATAAAACTGTACCCAGCGTTCCATCTGGTTCCAATCTACATTTGCTACACAATGGTCAACATACAAGAGCCCTGTGGATGATGGGTTGTATGCTGTTTTCCATTCCTTATATCCTGGCATGAAAACCCCGTCATAATTTTTTCTTTCAATAAAAAGATGTGCTGTTTCGCCATACAAATGAATGCCGCTTATAATGATTTCTCCATTTTCGTCTTCCAGTTTTGTTGGCTTCATATAGTTTTTAGCGCCGCGTTTTGTTGTTTCTTCCCAGGCACTAACGGCGTCGCCTACACGAAGACAAATTACCTTCACTCCATCTCCATGCAAATAAACGTGGTGTGAAATTGGATTGCTTGCGCGCAAGGCAGTTGTGAACACCAGCGTTAGTTTATTTTGCCTCACCACATAGCTCACCTTGTCTTTTACGCCGGTTTCGGGCCGGCATAAGCAATGGATTGAAAACCGAAAGCAGATTTGTAATAATGAGCTGCTTGTTTTGCGTTTCCTACATAAAACTCAATATAATCAGTGCCTTCAAGCGGAAGAAAATCTGTTTGTGTTTTATTTTGCTTTGGTGCTGCAAGAGTTGACATAATCGTTAGAATATTTTAATAGGTAAATAGTAAAAACCAGGTTCTAATACTAAAGCTAAATACAAAGATTTATCGTGCGGAATCAACTATGCGCCCGCTTCCATGGCAAGTGCTTCCATGAGCAAACAATAGCAAATGCGCTTATCGCAAAAGATTTTATGAGGATAATCCGGAATCATAAAGTTTAACAAAGATAGAGTGCTTAATCATCAGAAACAACAACCATTCCGAAGATTGGATTTTATTTGTGAGGTTACGGTTTATTATAAAATTCTTCGTGCTTCCTTGCGAGTTTTTCTTAGCGAGCTTTGCGGTTAAACTGTATCTTCACGGCTTAAAAAACTAAGATGCAAAAAATCGGGATACTAGGCGGCGGTCAGCTTGGAAGAATGTTATTGCAGGCTGCTGCAAATTATCCGGTAGAAACATTTGTGATGGAAAATGACGAAGAATGCCCTGCTGCACATTTGTGCCGGCATTTCACGAAAGGAGATATTAAAAATTTTGACGACGTTTATAATTTCGGAAAAAATCTAAATGCAATTACCATCGAAATTGAATCGGTGAATGAAGATGCCTTGGAAAAATTAGAAAGTGAAGGAGTAAAAGTTTATCCCAAACCTTCTGCATTAAAAATTATAAAAAATAAAATTGCACAAAAAGAATTTTACAAGCATCATGAAATCCCTTCTTCAGAATTTATTATCACGCAAAATTTGAGCGAATTGCAGAAGCAGCAAAATTTCATTCCTGCAGTTCACAAAATAGCGATGGGCGGATATGATGGGCGTGGTGTTCAATTGATAAAAACAAAAGATGATTTGGCAAAAGGATTTGATGCGCCTTCTGTTTTGGAAAAAATGGTGAACATTGATAAAGAAATTTCAGTGATTGTTGCGATTAATGAAAAAGGAGAAGCTGCGCTGTATCCCGCAGTGGACATGGTTTTCGACCAGTATTTGAATTTATTAGATTATCAGGTAAGCCCAGCAGATTTACAGGAAAGAGTATTATGGAAAATTGAGGCGATAGCAATGAAAGTGGTGAAGGAATTAAAAAGCCCTGGCATTTTTGCGATTGAAATGTTCATAGACAAACAAGGTGAAGTATTCGTGAATGAAACTGCTCCGCGTGTTCATAATAGCGGTCATCATACCATTGAAGCAAATTTCAGTTCGCAGTTTGATATGTTGTGGAGAGTAATGTTGAATTATCCATTGGGAAATACAAAACACATCATGCCTGCTGCCATTGTGAATTTATTAGGTGCTGAAGGATTTAACGGCGATGCACATTATGAAGGATTGAATGATGTTTTGAAATTAGATAACGTGTTTGTCCACATTTATGGAAAGAAGCAAACAAAGCCTGGAAGAAAAATGGGTCATGTGACGATTTTAGGAAAAACAAAACAAGATTTAATATACACTGCGCATCAGGTGAAGCAAATTTTGAAAGTTTCGAGTTTGTAGTTTTCAGTTTATAGTTGCTACCGCGATTATTGATAACTTTATGACTATAAACTTATCTTATGGCGACGGTTAAAAAATTTGAAGATCTTGAGATGTGGAAAAAATCAAGACTTTTATGCAATGAGGTTTTCGAAATTATTTGCTCGGAAAAATTCAGTACAGATTTCAGGTTGAAAGACCAGATTAATGGGTCAAGTGGTTCTGTGATGGATAACATAGCTGAAGGATTTGATAGAGGCTCAAGATTAGAATTTCTTAATTTTCTAAGTATTGCCAAAGGTTCTGCAGGAGAAGTGAAATCACAACTTTACAGAGCTGTGGATGGAAAGTACATTACTAATAAAAAATTTGATGAGCTTTATTCTTTGGCAGAAGAAATTAGTAAGATTATTAGTGCGTTCATGAATTATTTAAACAAATCAAATATCAGAGGCACAAAATTCAAGAGCAGAACTGGAAACTGAAAACTATAAACTCGACACTTAAATGGTACAAGTTGGCATCATCATGGGCAGCGACAGCGACCTGCCGGTCATGCAATCGGCTGCTGATATTTTGAAAGAATTTGAAATCGAATTTGAGCTCACCGTTGTGTCTGCACATAGAACACCTTTGAGGATGGTTGAGTATGCGACAAAAGCAAAAGAGCGTGGATTGAAAGTAATAATTGCAGGGGCCGGTGGCGCCGCGCATTTGCCGGGAATGATTGCATCGATTACTTCATTGCCGGTGATTGGCGTTCCGATAAAATCTTCTAACTCGATGGATGGATGGGATTCCGTGCTGTCTATTTTACAAATGCCGAATGGAATTCCTGTTGCGACTGTTGCATTGAACGCGGCAAAAAATGCAGGTATATTAGCAGCGACAATCATTGGTGCTTTTGATGAAGCCATTGGAAACAAGATTGCTCAATATAAACTCACACTTGAAGCAGATGTAATAAAAAAAGTAGAGAAATTAAAAAAAGCAGGTTGGGAAAACTTGTTTGATGAATAGATATTGAACCACCTCAGAGATATAAGGACATGTAAGAAATTAAACCTATAAGATTTTGAAAACCTTATAAGTTTTTTGTTTACTAATCTTCGGCTACCGTGAAATTTTATCTATATATCATAATTATGTTGGTGTCAGACCTAAGAAGCGATTTCTATTTGGGATTACGCCAATTTGAATAATAGTATTTAAGAGCATCAATAACTTGTTTGTCAAGTTGCTTTTCCATCATAATGTCAGACAATTCATTAAAAAAATTTGAGAAATATTTCTCAGGCAGATATGTGGCCAAACCTGAAGAGCAAATTATTTTGTAGCATATTTTATTACTACCTAAGCTATCGGGAGTGCTATTCGTATAACGACTCTTTTTTAAGAATTCCCTGATGAAATAAAAAGTTTGAATCTCCGTCACGATACCCTTGCCAAAAACAGAATCTAATGGTTTATTCTTTGGCATAAATTCACTACTATCGATGCTAATAGTCAAACTGCCGTGCGGCTTGAGTTCTTTGACGCCATAAACAAAACTGATGGTTTGAATTTCTTGTGGATTTGAAGGCGTTGCACGTTGGTAAATCTTTAAATAAGCCGAATCGTTATTGTTCCACTCAGCATCTTTATTTTTGATGTATTTCATGAATAGCAAATCATTCTTTTTTCTCAGCAAATAAAAATCCGTGTGATAGGCTCGACTGCCGGGATTTGTACCAGTCCATGTTTCAGCCCTACTATATTTTGCAAGGGTATCCAATTCGTAATTTGCGAATAATGTTCCATAAGTTGATTTAACTAGAGATTGGGTAGCAACCAAGGTGTCAACTAAATTGTAATGCACACTATCGATAAAATCAATATAATGAGCACTATAAACTACGCTGGTGTCTTCAGCAGGAAAAATTCGTAGCCAATGCCCGATCAAATCTTTGTGCGTGACCTTCTGGCTGTAAATATTTACAGAGCAGAAAAGAATTAATACAAGCAATAGTATTTTCATATCAGGAAGTTAGTGAATAAATTTATTGCACTCAAATGAACTAATTTATTATTGGAACCCCTGCGATGCATCCTTCGTCGGCATGAGATTTACCTAATAAATATTTATTGTTAACGCATCAAACTTTTCCAAAGTTCTAAAACTTTGGAAAAGTTGCTGACACTTGAAGCAGATGTAATAAAAAAAGTGGAGAAGCTAAAAAAAGCAGGATGGGAAAATTTGTTTGATGAATAGATATTGAACCACCTCAGAGATATAAGGACATGTGAGAAAATTAAACCTATAAGGTTTTCAAAACCTTATAGGTTTTTTGTTTTTAGGCATTGTTGGTCGCCTGATCAACAAGATATTTTAATATCAAGTTTAAATTTTATCAGGAATTAAAATCAAAATGCTGAAGCTGATTCCTGCACTTCAGTACAAGAGTGCGACGCAAGAATGTCCAATAGAATTCCACTGCTCGTTACACAAAAATTAAACACTTATTTTTGTTGCCGATTGCTAATAATAAATTACTATCCATATGAGCGTAAACAGAAGAGTTCTCACGCTTGATGAATTCACGATTCAGCAACTTCGCAATTTTCCGCATGCTACTGGTGAGCTAAGCAATTTGCTCCGCGATATTGGTCTTGCTGCAAAACGTGTGAACGTTGAAGTGAATAAGGCTGGTCTTGTCGATATCCTTGGTGATGCAGGAAGTGTAAATGTGCAGGGCGAAGATGTTAAGAAATTAGATGTGTTTGCAAACAATCAGTTCATGGGCGTGCTGCAACATGGAATCAGTTGCGCCGGAATTGCGAGTGAAGAACTCGATGATGTGGTGGTGTTTGATGATGAGATTAGCAACGGTTCGAAATATGTTTGTTTGTTCGACCCGCTTGATGGAAGCGGAAATATTGATGTAAATGTTTCTATCGGAACTATTTTTTGTGTGTATAGAAGAGTGACAGAAATAGGAAAGCCTTGCGAGAAAAAAGATTTTTTGCAACCGGGCATTAAGCAAGTTGCAGCGGGTTATATTATTTATGGTTCGTCAACAATGATGGTGTATGCAACAAGAAGAGGAGCGAACGGTTTCACGCTCGACCCATCGATTGGTGAATTTACATTGAGCCATCCGAATATTAAATGTCCGGAGATTGGGAAAATTTATTCAGTGAACCACGGCAATTTTTTTCAGTATGAAGAAGGCGTAAAAAAATATATTGACGGGTGCCAGAAAAAAAATAAAACTAACGGTGGCCCATATACGCAGAGATATATCGGCAGCATGGTTTCGGATGTGCACCGCAATTTGATTAAAGGCGGAATTTTTATGTACCCGGCCACGACAGACAAACCAAAAGGCAAATTGAGATTGCTTTATGAGTGCAATCCATTTGCATTTATTATGGAAGTGTGTGGTGGCAAAGCAACGGATGGCAAGCAAAGGATTTTGGATATTGTGCCGACTCAATTGCATCAACGATCGCCTTTTTTTGTAGGAAGCAAAACGATGATGAATGAGCTGGAAGGATTAATGGAAAATTAATAATTAGTAATTAATAATTGAAATCAAATTTGCAATGGCTGAGATAATAGAATACGAAAATAAATACGAAGAAGATTTCAGGCGATTGAATTTGGAATGGCTGAATAAATACAATTTGTTAGAATCTCATGATCAAATGGTTCTTGATGACCCGAGAGGAACCATATTAGACAGAGGCGGTTTTATTTTTCTGGCGAAATCGGGTGAAGAAATTATAGGTACTGCAGGCTTGGCAAAAGAACATGGAGACGAATATGAATTGATTAAAATGTTTGTTGCGCCTGCATTTCGTGGCAAAGGCATCAGCAAATTATTAATCGAAAAATGTCTTGATAAAGCAAAAGAAATCGGAGTGAAAAAATTGATGCTTTATTCAAATAGCCAATTGCAAACTGCGATTAGTCTTTATGGCAAGTATGGATTTCATCATGTTCCTGTTGTGAATGCGCCTTTTGTGACTGCTGATGTGAAGATGGAACTTGAATTGTGATTGATTGAAAACCAGTTTAAATTTTAAAATTAAAATTTTTGTTTTTTAGTGCTTCAGTGGCTAATTAATATTGCCACTGAAACACAGAAGCTCTGAAATAGATATGTTGTTAGAAACTCATCATTGTAGTAGAACGAAATATTTCTTTGTATCTTCATAATACATAAAACTTCCTATGTCAATAATTAAACTTCCATTATTATTTGTTGGCTCCAAAGGCGAAAAGACTTTATACACTTTGTTTGATAGTGGAGCAAATCTTTCTTGCATTAATCCTGATTATATTAAAGATTTAGAGAATCCTGTCAGCTTAGGCAGAATCAGAAAAATCGCTACAGCAAGTGAAGGTCGTTATATAGAAATTAAAGAGCGTGTGACTTTAGAATTTTATATTGATGATGTTTTGTTGTCAGACGAATTTCTTATTGTTCCTAATCTCAGCGAGGAAGCAATTATCGGCGCTGCGACTCTGCAAAAATGGCGCATCAAATTAGACTTTGAACATGACCGCGTTATTGTTGACCCTAAGGTTGCAAAACTACAGTTAATATAAACGTTGTAATATTTTTGCATACTCTATGATTAATAAATTCTTTCTCGCTTTCAGTATTTTTCTTCTTTCCTCATTTAAAAATATTGATAAGAAAGATTCACATTCTTCGATTATTAATGTTCATCCAACATTTGATAATAAAATCGAAAATGAAATTTTTGTTTACATTAATCTTCACCGAAAATCAATTGGCTTAAAACCGCTTCAACTTAATGAAGTTGAATCTTCAGCAGCGGCAAAGCATAGCAGCAATATGGCTACTGGAAAAGTTTCTTTTGGTCATGCCGGATTTCAAAAACGAATTAAAAATATTTCCAGTCAATTGGGAAATATTGAAGCCAGTGCGGAAAACGTGGCAGAAGGTGCCATGAACGCAAAAGAAGTAGTGAATGTTTGGCTGCAAAGCCCGGAGCACAAAAAGAATATTGAAGGCGATTATGAGCTCACTGGAATAGGCGTTGCAAAAAGCAGGAAAGGAATAATTTATTTTACTGAGATATTCACCAAATAAAAACTGCAGGCTATTCATGTAAATTTATTGGAACAGAAATCTTACTTGCGTAAATTGCCCTTCTATGGCAAATACAATCATCTCAGTAAATAATCTCACCAAAAAATACGGCGATTTTGAAGCAGTAAAAGGAATCAGCTTTGAAGTATATGATGGAGAAATTTTTGGTCTGCTTGGGCCTAATGGCGCAGGCAAATCAACTACGCTTGAAATTATTGAAACGCTTCGCGAAAAAACAAGTGGCAATGTAACTGTTGATGGCATTGACCTTGACAAAAATCCAAATGAAATAAAAAAAATAATCGGCGTTCAATTGCAGACTTCAGGATATTATCCCGGATTGAATCTTACTGAGCTGATTGATTTGTTTGGTGGTTTGTATAACCAATCGGTAAAGCCTTTGGATTTGCTTGACTTGGTGAACCTTCGCGATAAAGCAAAATCAAAGTACAAAGAATTAAGCGGTGGGCAGAAACAGCGCTTTTCTATCGCAACTACATTAATCAATCATCCGAAAATTATTTTTTTGGATGAACCAACAACAGGTCTTGATCCGCAAGCGAGAAGAAATTTGTGGGATTTGGTCTCAGACATCCGCTCGAAAGGAACAACTGTTATTATTACTACGCATTACATGGATGAAGCGGAGGTTCTTTGCGATCGTGTTGCAATCATTGATTCTGGAAAAATTATTGCAATGGATTCGCCTGATAAATTAATCGACAAGCTTGTTGCTACAGGTTTCGAAAGACCAAAAGAAGTGAAGAAGGCAAATCTGGAAGATGTGTTTATAAATCTTACTGGGCATGCATTGCGTGCAGAATCTTAGTAGCGAATTATTAATTAATAATTACTAATTAATAATTCTTTATTCATCAATTCACCCAAAACAAGCACAATGTCCCAAGACCCGCGCTATCCCACTGGAAAATATCTACCCCAAGCCTTTTTCAGAACAACAAAAAAAGAATGGTTGAATGATATTAAATTTTTGCCCGATGCGCTTGAGCACTCCATTTTAAATTTGGATGCAGCGCAATTGGATACGCCTTACCGTGACGGCGGATGGACTGTGAAACAATTGGTGCATCATGTTGCAGATAGCCACATGAATGCTTATATCAGATTCAAATTGGGCTGACCGAAGACAATCCTATTATCAAGCCTTATGAAGAAAAACTTTGGGCTGAAATGGATGATGTAAAAAATCTTCCTATCAATATTTCGCTTACGCTATTGCATGCGCTTCATGCGCGCTGGTATGAAGCCATAAAAAATTTGCCTGATGAAGCATGGCAGAGAACTGTTATTCATCCGGAACATAATAAAACATTTACGCTCTGGCATTTTCTCGGAATGTATGCATGGCATGGAAAGCATCATGTGGCGCATATTACGAGCTTGCGCGAAAAAAATAGATGGTGAAGAAGTTGATGGCTAATGGTTCACAGTTCATAGTCGAGAACTTCCTGCCATGAAATATCAACCATAAACTATGAACTATAAAAACAATGAAAGACTTAAGCTGGAAAACATTATCATCAGAGTATTTACATAAGGACACGTGGCTCACTATTAGAAAAGACAAATGTGAAACGCAGGGAGGGAAAATTATTGATCCTTATTATGTGTATGAATTTCCAACCTGGGTTACCGCAGTCGCAGTAACGGAAGATGGTAAAATAATTCTGGAAAGGCAATACAGGCATGCGCTTGGTGCTTACTGATTATGAAATTCCCGGCGGCTGCGTTGATGATACTGATGCAACACTGCAAGATGCGATTGCAAGAGAGCTGTTGGAAGAAACGGGCTATAAATTTGGGCATTATGAATATTTAGGAAAAACTTCTTCCAATCCATCAACCAACACAAATTGGATGCACATGTTCCTCGCGACGGAAGGAAAATTAGTTGCAAATCAGGAACTCGATCACAATGAAGAAATAGAAATATATTTGTTCACGATCGATGAAGTAAAAGAAATGCTGCGCGAAAACAAATTGGTGCAAAGCATGCACGTCACTGCGCTCTTTTACGGCCTTGAAAAATTGGGCCAATTGAAATACTAACGAGCGATGCTTGCTATTTGAAAATTAGGCTATGCTAACTTCAAATCAAGATGCATCGTTATGAAATATCTTCCATTTCTCAACGGCAAATATTCAACGGCTCCCGGCTTATTGCCAATGGAGAAAGCCACGAATGCGTTTGATAAATTGATTTTTCAATTTGATAACCATTACAGGGCCTATGTCGCCAACAAAAGAAATTGCAGAGAAGAAAATATCCATAAATATTATTGCGAGAAAGATTCTTTATCTGACACTTTGATAACGATTAACCATTATATGGTCACTCAACTTCTCAAAGAACATCCCGATTATTTTTCTTTAGAAGAAAGCAATCGCAGTTACACTTTCACCAACCATAAATCAAAAGAGCAATTTCAATGGAAGAAAGATTGGATACGCGTTGAGAGCAATCGCTATCTTTCTTTGTTTGATGCATTGTGTTGCCAGGCCCAGGAAGATTTTGCAATTTGTCAATTCGATGGCGATAGAGATTGGATGTCTGCGATTCATTTGTGTTCGCCAAATCATTGGGCTGCTGCCGATAAAATCGGAAAAACTTTTGATGTTGTGCATGCACCTGTTCCGGGCATAGAAAAAACATTGCAAAATTATTCTAAAATGTTGCAGGTTGTCATTCAAAAAGGGCCGTTCACGCAGATTTGCATGGGGAATTTCTACTGATGACAGGTTGAACCATCATCCACTTCCGCCACCAAATTTTGATATTCGGGAGTGGCATGGGAGAAAGCCGGGCGATACTGATAAAATATTCATTCGCCTTGAAAGGCAGAACCTGATTGGTTTTCCTGATGTGAATGCTTTTCTGTTTACCATCAGAACTTATTTCTACGACGTTCATTCTTTAAGCTATGAAGAAAAAAATGCTTTGTTCGATGCTGTCTCAACCATGTCGCCCGCTTCACTTGAATATAAAGGGTTGACAGGAAAAGTTGAGGTGATAAAAAAAATTCTTCTCGAATAATATTTACCACTGAAACACTGAATTCTATTTCTGTGCTTCAGTGTTTCAGTGGCAATTTTATTTAATTATTAATGCACTCATGCACTGCGCATACCATCTCGCTAAATAATCATTCGGATGAAGCGGATTAACAACACAATCTTTCGCTTTTTTTTGTCGATAGATGAAATCGCTGAGCGTTGTCATATCAAGATTAATAATTCCATCCGTTTCAAATTCTTTCAGCACTTTTTTATAGCCTTGCATATTGCTGACATAAAAAGTTTTGTTCTTATCTGAATCAAGAATATAATCAGGATCAAAATCCATATTTGATAATAATAAGAATTCGGTTTTTGGATTTCCTGCTTTTACTTTTTTAATAATCTCTGAAATATATTTTTTAAACTGCTCAGGAGTAAAGCGCCAAAAATCATTCATGCCAAAATCAATAATCGTCAGATCAG
Source organism: uncultured Bacteroidota bacterium (assembly GCA_963718975.1). Taxonomy (GTDB): domain Bacteria; phylum Bacteroidota; class Bacteroidia; order Chitinophagales; family Chitinophagaceae; genus Puia. The sequence continues at coordinate 246,281 of CAVRBD010000006.1, forward strand.
GTTTCAGCGGATTAATATATTTATCTGCATTGTCTGCTGCCCAATCAACCGTTGCTCCAGGCAAGCCTGCATTATAAACCGAAATATTATTGTGATGATATTTTTTGCTCAGCGCTCTTGCAAATAAATCAATATAAGTTGGCATATAAGGAAGCGCGGTATCATAGCTGCTCACATCAAGCCCTCGTGTGATGCTCATTCCATAAGCGACAATAGTTAAAGGAGATTTTGATTTTAGTTTCGAAATTGTTTGGGTTAGTAAATTTCCTTTATAAGAAATTAAATGGGCCAGCCCATTTGTCATTATGGATATATGTTACTACAATCCACTGAGATTGCAGATTAAACCACGCAAGATTATTTTTTTTATCGAATGAAGTATCTGCACGGAATAGCATTTTTGAACTCGCACTTCTTTCGATGATATTATCGTTTATTGAATAATCAATGCGTTGCTGATAATTTGTCTTGAGATTAAAACTTTTGACAGAAAGGATTTTCGAAGGCTGAAATAATAATTTCCCCATCGCCGGTTGATTATTTTTGCTATACAATAAAACGGTTTCATTATAAATCGTGTCTGATTTCCAAAATGGAATCATGTATTCATCCAAATTGCAAGTTGGTTTGTGCGCACCAGCAGGAGCTCCAATATTTAAATCCGCACTCATTGCATCGATATATGCAAAGCCTTCAGATGAATCACGCTCAATCCCGATCAATGCATATTTTGTGAACGGCGGCGCTTCCGTATAATTTCCCGTTTCTTCATATTTTGTTGAAGAAATTCTGCCGCTTTTATATTCTAATAACTCACGGTCATGCATATCATAAAAACGGATAAATGAAAATGCTTTTGTTGTTGTATCGCTGCATTTTATATAAAAATTAAACTGAAGAACAGATAGGGGAGTGATTTCAACTTTTTGTGCGATGGTGGCATTCTTGCCTATACTTGCGCAAAATTTTCCTTGGTACTGATCAGTGCTGTCGATAGAAATATTTTCTTTCTGCCCTGAATTTACCCACCCATTTAAGCCCGCTTCAAATCCAGTGTTCACTTGGGTAAAAGCAAGTGATGAAGAGAATATTAATGCGCAGAAAAATAGTATCTTGGTCAAGCTACTTTCCATCAGTATTTTTTATTTCAACTTTTCCATCTTTAACTGTTAATGGCAACCATAGATACTTTGAATTTTCTAAATCAGTTTTATTCCATCGGTCTGCCATAAAAATAAATTCGCCATTTTTTGCAGACAATACATAAGTGCTTTGCGAGTTGAAAGTTGTTGATGAATCTTTGCCTATGCATGGATTGCCTTGCTGTTGCCAGTTCCCCATTACGCTGTCTGCAATTGCGTATCGGGCAGGGTTTGCATCCCAGCCACTGCACAAAGAAGTTATCAAATAATATTTCCCATCATGTTTGAACATAGCCGGGGCTTCACGCCTTTGATTCTCTAATATGCGGATATAATTTTTTGTTGGAGAAAGATAATCATCACTCAGCTCACAAATTTGCATGGTGTTATTATTCTCCGATGAATAAATCAGGTATGCGTTGCCGTTATCATCTTGAAATGCTGTCATGTCTCTTGATTGCTGGTTGTTTGGTCTTACACTTTTCAAGAACCGATAAGGTCCTTGCGGCTTCTCGCTTATAGCAACGCCGGCATGCGCATAGCTGTAATCTTCCTTGTCTATATGCATCCACATCACAAACTTTTTAGTTCGTGCATTGTGCATCACTTTCGGCCTTTCAATTACCCGGCTGATATGAATATCGCTTGATGAATCCGTTTTGTTCGAGGCAAGTGCGATGCCTTCATATTTCCAGTGAAGTAAATCTTTTGATGAGTAGCAGGAAATCCCGCCGGCATCCACACGATAATCTTCCCAGCTTTGGCCTGGCACCAAATGCGTTTTCCCTTTTTTTATTTCGCCAAATAAATAATAAGTGTTGTTATAAACTAAAACCCCGGCTCCGTGAGCATTGATAAAATTTCCCTTGTCATCTTTCCAATTTTGTTTTTCAGTCAATGACTGTTGCGCATGAAGTATCATGAAAAGAAAAAAGCAACAAAATAAAATTGAGAATATTTTTTTTATCATTTTTTTTGTGTGTGACCAGCGATGGGGTTCTATTCAACATTCTTGCGTCGCACTCTTGTGCTATAGAAATTCTTTTGGGCTTCAGCATCCTCCTTAACTTTCATGCGGCAGTTCGTAGCTCTCCCGCTCATAACTTATCTTAATATCCCACCTCGTAAACTTCTGCTTTCAATTTCAGTGAATCAGTTTCTGATGAACTGCATTGAATTTTCAAAGGTTTATTAATGTCAATATCAGTTTTAGTGATCTCGCCGGCAGCCCACGATAATCCACTCCAGATCATTTTGTCATATTCAATATGCAAAGGAATTTCTTTCTCGCTCTGCTTCACTATAATCTTTAATAATTCATTCATCTTTTTTCCGTCGGGCGGAGAACCTCCCCAACTGCGGCGTGGGTTTCCATTATTTTCAAATTGCTGAAAGATAATGCGGATATTTTTATTTCGATTAGGCATTATCGTTACTTCTATCTGATTTTTTTGAACATCCTTAAACGAAGTTTCAATTTTCGAAATTGATTGCGGGATATGAATGGTTTCATCTGTTCCTAAATCATATTTTGAATCAGCATAATCGGTGAACCCAATAACAGCAAGCTGTTCAGCGCCGAGCATAATTGTATTTCCGGTTAACGTGGGAGCATAACCTCCATCAGCATATAATATTTTTGAATTGGCAAACTGTGTTGGCAAAACAATTTTTGCAATTTCCTGTGACGGGTTTACAACGGTAAACAATTGTCCTTTTTTACCTGTTGCTTTGAATCCATAAGGCTTTCCTTTGCCCGGGACTTCACCAAAAGTTTCAATCTTGTTTTCTTTTTGCAATTCATGATACATGCTTTGCACTTTGGCAAACCATTTCGCATCTTCATCACTGAGCAAATCAAGGTTGCCATGATACACATTCATCCATCCTCCTCGTGCCAATTCTAAAATCAGCATTCCTTTCCAACAATGGGTGGCGCGGTAATAGCAAGTTCCTGTTTTGCCAATCATGAATGCGCAATTATCAATTCTTTTAAGTGCCATTCCATAAGCCTGATAAGCATTTGCCTGATGGTCGGAATAATTATCCTGAGAGCGCCAGATGTTCATCATCGGAACATCCGAAAAACGCGGATCACCGGAATATAAAGTGTCGAAAGTGTCGAGCCATCTGCTGTCTATCTTTTTATCAAAAGGAGTAAATGTATTTTCCATGTCCCCGCCAAAGCCATTGTAGCCAGTAATAATGATATCGTTATATTTTGCCCGAAAGTCTTGCAACATTTTCATGAACGCGACTTTATTTTTCTCCTTTATTTCGTCAGGGGAAAATTTATCTTTCATTGCCGGAGTGACCGCTTCAAAATAAGCAAAGTCAAATTTGAATAACCGAACGCCTTTGTCATACCATAAATGCAATGTTCCTGAAAGATGTTTTAAATAACCGCCATCGAACAAGCACAAAATATTTTTATCTGTGCCTACCGAATCTTTCCAATCGGGAATAATATTCAATGCTTGTTTGCCGCCCATCACAACAAGGTTTGTAGAGAACCACATTCCGGGCTTGATATTATTTTCTTTGCAAGTTTTCAACCATTTATCGGGCCATTTGGCCAATGTTGTTTGTGCCAGGTTCTGTAACCGCCATCTATATCAAACCAAAACGCATCCATCACATAATAATCAATCTTCACCCCGTTTTTCTTTAATCTGATTATCTCTTGTAATTCACGCATGGCAAGCGTTTCCGTTTGTGCCACATTATCAGAAAGCTCATCGTACGCTGACCAATTGTTGTAAACAAATACCGGTTCCTTCAAACCGCCGAACTCACTGTTATGTGTATGCGTAAATAATTTATCGTTGCTTAGTTTGTAAACAAGTGGGTGAGAAACTAACCCAAAACCAACCGTGTTCCTGATAAAATTTCTTCTTTTCATTTGTAATTAATTCATCACATTTTAAAAGCAAGCTCCAATACCATGCGGAGAAATGGGGTTTGAAAAAAAGTCAAAGCCACCATTATTAATTGAATACACATCTTTCAGATTAATTCCACCTGATCTTAATAATGAATTTTTAGGCAGTTGGAAATTTGTGAATTGTTTCAGATCATCTGCGGAAGTAATCTGTGCATTTTCCGAATCGGAGAACATCGGGTTGATATTCAATCCCACCAATGTTCCTGCTATGGATTCTGTTTTATATTTCTTTGCCCATGCAGAAAAATCATCCATTTTATCTGCATTAAAATGGCTGATGATGCTCCACCAATCGTTGCCAAGAAAAATATCATTCTCTTTGTTGCCTCTGATCAAACTATCTCTTCCCACAAAAATATTATTGAAGAACCTGAAATTTTTTCGCTTGCTTTTTTCAGAATAGCTTAATGCTGATTCTTTTCCATTATAAATCGTGTTGTTGTAAAAATCGCTGTTGTAAAATTGTTTTTCATCTTCCGAACTGTTCCAAACATATGCGCCGCCATGCGCATCAGAAACAGTGCCATCATTTTCACTGATATTAAACCTGATCACATTATTATGCCACGGGCTTGCTCCCCAATATTGAAACATGCAATAACCGGCACCCTGGTTTTCATAAGAATAACAATATTGAATAAGAGAATTTGTAACGCCGCCATCTAAATCAAAACCTCCGCCATCAGCGCCACCAACAGATGTTTTATTGCGATAGGAGAGGCAGTACTGAATAGTTACGCTATCTGCTTCATAAGCCCAAATGCCAACAGGGCCATTCCCAATGCGAGGCATATCCCAACCGTTATCAGTTGCCATACATCTATCAATCGTAACGTTTGTGCAATGGCCAACAACAATTCCATTTCCACTGTGGTTGGTTAAGTTTGTGGGATCACCTGCATTATTCACTGCCTGGCACCCTAAAAAACTTATATTTTGACTGGTAAGTTTATTATTGAAATTTCCTTCAACTGTAATTCCGGCGGATCCGTTATTGTGCGAGTATACGTTGACGTTAGAGACGTTTTTAGATGAATAAATCAATAGGCCGGATTTTTGAAATCCTGTGATTTCAAGATTTTTTGTGGTAATGTTTTTACAGTTGCTGATCATCACTCCATCTTTTGTGTTCCCGTTTTTTCTTCCATTCCCTTTAAAATTCAGATTGGAAATATTGATGTAAGACGAACTATAAACAGCAAGCGCATTCGTATTTCCTGCATCAATGATTGCCTGGCCTTCGCCATAAGAACCAATCGTAATCGGATTGTCGGCTGTACCATATTTTGTTGAGTCAATTATAATGCTTCCGATGAAAGTGTTGCCTGCATTGAGATACACGGCATCGCCCGCATGCAGAGAAAGGTTGTTAAGCTTTGTAGTAGTTTGATAAGGGTGATCAATCGAGCCATCGTTTTTGTCATTTCCGGCAGAGCTGAAATAATACGCTCCGGGTTTTAAATGAAAAACCATCTGTGCCTGGTTTTTTTTTGGAGAAAAAACCGGCATTATCGCGGCAATAAAAATAAAAGCAATTTTGATCACACAAAAGTTTTCGACTGCAAGGTTTTATTTAAAGGAAGAGACAAATTTAGTTTATCTCTTCCTTTAAAAATATTTTAGTATCCGTGATTTTGTTTGAGGTTAGGGTTCAGAATAATTTCTTGTTCGGGTATAGGGAAATATTCATTAATTCCTTTCGTAAAAGTGGTGGTTGAGAGCACTGATCCGATGCCTCTTGTTGCTTCCGTTTGCAAATAAGCATTCAAATAAGTATCTGCAATTCCCCATCTCACCAAATCAAAAAACCGATGGCCTTCTTGCGCAAATTCCAATCTTCTTTCAAAACGAACGGCGCTGCGTGCATAGTTTTGATCGGCCCATGTATTATTATAAAGACCAACGCTGTAGTTCGCTGATGGCAAACCTGATGAATTATCAATCGTTTCAGTGCAGCCATTCATTGCGCGTGAGCGAATCATATTTACATAGGTTCTTGCCTGCTCTAAACTTCCTATTTCCACTTCACATTCTGCCGCCCATAATAAAACATCTGCAAAACGTATGATGTTGTAATTAACTGCGCCGTTGCCTTCATAATCGTAAGAGATATAGATGTTGTATGCAATGCCTGCTTCACTTTGCTTATACATGTTTTTAATATTAAGATAAGGGCCTCCAAAAGAAAAATCATAAATCCAGGACAAGCCCGGATCAACGCCCCAATCTAAAAATGGCACGCCTCTTCTGCCAACAGACCAATCTAATCTCGGGTCAACATTTCCCTGATAAGGCAATGCAGTGTATGAAGCAGAAGAATCTCCAAGCGCGTTGTTGACATTTGATGTATCGTTGCCAGTGCCATCCATCATCGGCAAACCATTTACATCTGTTTTAAATGCATTGACGAGATTATATGATGGCTGTTTCCAATAACCATAATATACATCGGAGCCTTGATAATAAAGAGGCGACACGCCGGTTTCGCCAACATTTGAATTGATTGGAATGCTTGCCTGGTCAACAGAAAATTCTATTTGCAACACTGATTCCTGGTTGTTTTCTGTTGCTGCGTCAAAGTTATCATGATAGCATTGAGTGAGGCCGTAAGTAACACCTTGAGAGTTTTTCCCGCTTGCAATAATTGTTGCCAATAGCGCCTTGGCGCTATCATACTTTTGCTGGAACATATAACATTTCGCCAGATAGCATGCAGCAGCCCATTTGTTTGCCTGCCCGGCCATTGGCTGAGTTTCAGGCAAATTATTATAAGCAAACATAAAATCTGCTTCTATGTTCGGCCACACGTTGGCCGTGTTAGATAATTGGTTGAAGTTTACAACGGTTTCATCAACATAAGGAATGTTGTTCCACATTTTTTTTGCATCGAAATGAAAATGACCGCGCAGGAAACGAGATTCTGCAATCACTTCTGTTTTTTGTGCGTCGGTCATATCTGTTGCAATGGAAGCCGCGCGTATCACAGAATTTGATCGCGCCACTCCATCATAATCTGCTATCCATTTATCATCAAAAAAACCGGTTGTTGACAATCCCTGATAATTTTGAATAAGCAAAGCATCAGGAACTCCGTGAGGAAGCCCTCCCCCTGAAGTGCCGCCTACATAAGTATCGCCTGAAGTGATATCACCAAAAATCCAGTTGGTCCCCGCTGTTGCCCACCATGTGCTTTTTGTATCCATTCCGGTGAGGTCATGATAAGCACCTACTAATAATTGCTGAACACCTGCAGCATTATTCAATGTAGCACTTGTTGCAGCAGAACCTTGTGCAGGCACATTTAAATAATTTTTGCTGCATCCACATATTATTATTGCTGATGAGATAATTAAAAGAGCAAATATATTTTTCATATCAATCATTTTATTTCATTCATAAATATTATAAGCCGAGGTTAATGCCTACAAGAATCTTTTTTGCAATTGGATAAGCTGTTCCATAATCGATGCCCAGATTATTGGGATAGCCATCGTTCACTTCCGGATCTTGGCCGCTGTATTTTGTAATTGTAAGAAGGTTATAAGCCTGAATATAAATTCTTAACCTGCTAATGCCGGGGATCTTCAAGAAAGTATAGCCCAGCTGCAGTTGTTTAATGCGCATATAAGAGCCGCTTTCAATATAGAAGCTTGAAGGAGATAAATCATTCACTCCCGAGCTTTGTATATAGATGGGCAATTTAGCATTTGGGTTTGTCGGGCTCCATGTGTTTAATGATCCTGCTTGCAAACCTCCCTGCCCATTTACAGCTCCGTTTGGCAAAGTAGTAAGCACTTTTCCATAGTTGAATATTTTGTTGCCATATACTCCCTGCAATAAAACTTCAATATCAAAATTTTTGTAAGAAATCCTGAGATCATAGCCATAAGCAAATTTCGGATTTGGGTTTCCTAAAAAAGTTCTGTCGCTATCTGTTATGGCGCCACTGTTATTTAGATCTTTGTACATCACATGGCCCAGCGCATTCTGTGGAGTAATACCTAATGAAGCTTCGGTTGCATGCGATGATATGTCTTGCTGCGTTCTGTACAATCCTTCATATACATAACCATAAAAAGATGATACCGGTTCGCCCACTACAGTCTTTGTCAAAAATGTTCCGCCTCCCGAACCCACAGGGCCACCATAAATTGGTGTGCCGAAATTATCGATATGCGTTACCTTATTTCTATAGCTTGAAATGTTGAAGCCCATATCAAATTTTACGGCGCCAATATGTCCTGTATATCCTAATTCCAATTCAACTCCTTTATTGGTGATATTCATCAGATTTAATGTAGGAGATGCGGCAGATCCCTGAGTTCCTGATGATGGCGGAGCGTAAAGGACGCCGCTGCTTGCTCTGTTGAACCAACTGAAGTTTGCCGTAAGCCCGTGAAACAGAACTGCATCAAAACCTAAGTTGGTAGTTTTGTTTGTTTCCCATTTAATTTTTGGGTTGCCTAAAATAGAAAGATAATATCCGCTTAACGAAGAAGTGTTTGTGCCCGCCAAATCATAGCTTCCATAAGGATCGGATGTATACACATCTTCATAAATGCCAGTACTAATCGCATCATTTCCTATGGTGCCATATGAAGCCCGCAATTTCAGATCGTTTATCCATCTGATCTTATCCATAAAATCTTCTTTCGAAATTCTCCATCCACCGCTTACTGATCCGAAATTTCCATACCTGTTATCAGGGCCAAATTTTGAAGAGCCATCTCTGCGGCCTGTTGCAGTAAACAAGTATTTATCTAAAAGAGAGTAAGTAACATTTGCAAGTGCTGCTGCGCTTGTATACTTATCTCCACCGCCATTAACTGTAGGAACAAAAGTTGTTCCCGTGCCTGAATTTCCGCTGCTTAAATATTGATTGTTTGTTGAAGGGAAACCAAGATTGCCGGTTACACCGCCATAACTTCTATATGCAAATGCATGTGCTTCATATCCTGCAAATGCAGAAATTTTATGTATCGATTTGATAGTTGTTGTGTATGAAATTTTGTTCAGCCATCTCCAGTCTGTTGAGTATGCGCCACCTTCACCGAAAGTGTTCGATGTATCTGCAAGAGGATCTTGAAAGTCTGCCGGCGTGAAATAATGATATTCACTCGGTATGAATTGGAAGCCTATTTGATTTGTATAAACAAGCCCTTTGATTGGTTCCACTTCGGCATAAGCCGAGCCGATAATTGATTGGCCATATGCTTTTGAAGATAAACTGTTCTGTCTGCTGATAAGCGGGTTGCCACCGCCTAAAACTGTAGCTCCTTTTGTGCCGGTAACATTGCCTGCAATATCGTAAGTAGGAAGCAAAGGGGATAGCGAGTAAATTGCCCCGATATCATTGTTAAATGTATTGAATGTCCTTTTCTCTCCGCTGTTTGTTGTTGTGTAAGACATCTCTGTATTCTCGCCAATCCTCAACCAGGGTTTAATTTTGAATTGAGTGTTTACTCTAAGAGATAATCTTTTGAAATAGGAATTTATTTCTGTGCCCTGATCATCTAAATAACCTAACGATAATGCATAGTTGCTTTTATCATTTGCGCCGCTTAAACTTAATTGATGGTTTTGAGTTAAAGCAGATTGAAACAAAGCTTTGAACCAGTTATTGCCCGATTTATCAGTTTGTGCAATTCTATAAGTTTTCAGATTATATAATGAAGGGCTCACTGCCGGATCTCCTGCATTGGCACCAAAGCTTGTAGCACCTTGAAAAACGATGTAATCTGGTAATACTGCGCTTGTCCCGGTTCCATAAATACTTGTTACGGATGAAGGTGGCGTAGTGCCCGCTAACGAATAAGAATTATATAAGGCATCTGCCTGTTGCTGTGGTGTAATAAATGCAGGCAGTTTTTTTGGCACTTCGTTTCCAAAATAAGCGTTGTACTCTAATTTTGGTGCACCTAATTTTCCTGTTTTTGTTGTGATGACAATAACTCCATTTGCTCCTTCAGCGCCGTATAATGAAATAAGAGACGGATCTTTTAATATGGTCATGCTTTCAATATCGTTGGGATTAATAAGGTTTGAAATATCCTGGCTTTCAGAACCTGTCCCCATTCTTATTTGAACGCCATCGATTACATACAATGGGTCATTGTCGCCTAATGTGCCAACGCCCCTTATGCGTATAACCTGCGAGCTGCCAGGCCCGCCCTGGCCATCAACGCTAACGCCCGCAACTCTTCCTTGCATAACGCCCGTCATGTCTGTTACAGGAGTTTCTGAAATGGTTGTTGCAGAAATAGTGGATACTGCTCCCGTCACATCTCTTTTTGATTGCTTGCTGTAGCCCGTTACAACCACTTCGCTAAGGCTTGCGTTTTCTGCAACAAGTGCAATGTCGATGGTTGTGAGATTTTTTACTGCTACTTCTTTGGTTTGAAATCCCGCATAAGAAATTACGAGCACGCTTTTTTCATTTGACACTGTAATGGAAAATTTTCCGTCGGTGCCAGTTGCAGTGCCGGCCGTTGTGCCCTTCACAACAATGCTCGCGCCGGAAAGCGCCGCCCCTTTTCCATCTTTAACAATGCCTGAAACTGTTCGTGGGTTTTGTGAGAAAAGAAAGTGGGGGAGAAGGAAAATAAGTGTTGCGATGAAAAATATTTTTCCACGCAAATGGCTTTGGTTAGTTCTTTTCATTTTGCAATCGTTAGTTTAATTAAAAAGCGGCGCAGCTATTTAAGTGATGCGCTATTGATAAGATTTTTTCGAATGGCAAAGGGGCGGCTTAGCCCTTCATTAATAAATGTATTTTTGACACTTTTAAAATTAAATGTAATTTAGACACTTTTTATTTAATACAAAAAAAATAATTTTTAGATAGTGGCTTTAACTTTTTTTGAAATATATCTTTTGCAAAGAGGCATTATTAAAACTAAATGAAAGAGCCTCAAATAAACAATTTCGCTGCTTATAGCTTTGGGATTTCAGATAGCTAAAGTTTATTTTCTGGCGTTTTAATTATATTTGATACAGCTTCGGTTTTTCCCAACACTTATATTTAATACTGATTTATTATTGCTCACTTTTTTTAAAGCATCAATGGATATGCAGTTGATAAATACAAAAAACAACAGATTCATTTTTTTTGCGGCGCTTTTATTGAATAGTTTATTTGCGCACTCACAAAATAGTTCCGGCTTTTCATTCAATTCTTTTCGAGCTCTGAAAGAAAATTTTTTGGCTCCGCCCCAACATTTTGGCACCGATCCTTTTTTTGTGTGGAATTCTGATATGGATTCAGCGGGCATAAAAGATTTTCTGAAACAATATAAAGACAATGCTTGCGGCGGCGTATTCATTCATCCAAGACCGGGATTGATCACGCCTTATATGTCAAAAAAATGGCTCGATCTTTATAATTATACAATCCAAGAAGCAAAGAAATTGAAACTTGATGTTTGGATATACGACGAAAACAGCTACCCGAGCGGGTTTGGTGGCGGGTTGTGTCCCTTCGGAAATGCCTTCGTCATACAATGAAGGTGAGATGCTTGAAATGACAAAAGCATCTTCGCTTCCCGCAAATGCAAAAGATTTTTATATCATCTTAAAAAATGAGAATGAAAAATTTATTGATATAACAGCAAACAGCGCTGACGAAAAAAATAAAACCGGTAATTATTATCTTTTCAGGAAAACATTTTACTATACGTCTCCATGGTATGGCGGTTTCAGTTATGTTGACCTGATGAAAAAAGGAGTGACCGAAAAATTTATCGATGTAACGATGAAGCCGTATGAAAAAAAGTTTGGCAATGAATTCGGCAAAACTGTTCTTGGTGTTTTTTCTGATGAGCCGAATATTGAAGTGCAGTATCCCAACAATATCAGATGGACGCCTGCTTTGTTTGATGCATTTTACAAAACATGGAATTATCACCTTGAAAATAATTTGCCTTCATTGTATGAAGAAATAGGTGATTGGAAAAAAGTGCGCCACAATTATTATCAAATATTATTGCAGCTTTTTATTGATGGCTGGTCCAAACCATTTTATAATTACACCAAAGAAAAAAACCTGGAGTGGACGGGGCATTATTGGGAGCATGAATGGCCAGCCCAAACCATGGCCCTGATAATATGGCCATGTACGCATGGCCGCAGCGCCCCGGCATCGACATGCTCTTTAATCAGTTTAATGAAGATGATGTGAACGCACAATTTGGAAATATCAGATCAGTTAAAGAATTGGCCAGCGTTGCAAATCAACTAAACAAAAAAAGAGTATTGAGCGAAACCTACGGCGGCGGCGGATGGGAGCTGACTTTTAAAGACATGAAGCGATTGGGAGATTGGGAACTTGCGCTCGGCATCAACACCATCAACCAGCACTTATCATTTGCAACTATTAAAGGCGCAAGAAAATATGATTACCCGCAATCATTTTCTTATCATGAGCCGTGGTGGAAATATTATAAAAATCTCAACGAATATTTTGCGAGGCTGACAATGGCTGTTTCAAGTGGCGAACAGATCAATGATATATTGATAATTGAACCAACAACAACAGCATGGCTTTATTACAGCTATGACAGTCCGAATGAAAAATTCAAAGAACTTGGAAACAATTTTCAGCGCTTTATTACAAAGCTTGAAAAAGCCCAGGTTGAATATGACCTCGGTTCAGAAAATATAATGCGTGATCACGGTAAAACAGAAAACGCGAAACTCATTATCGGAGCAAGAAAATATAGCACAGTAGTGATCCCGCCTGCAATGGAAAACATTGATATGCCAACATTTCTATTGCTGAAAAAATATGCTGAAGACGGCGGAAAAATCCTTCAATTCAATCAATTGAAATTTATTGACGGAAACGAAAATAAAATGCTCGATGATTTTTATGCAAGAAAATATGCTGGCTTGAGAAATTATGAATCATTGAATGATGATATCATACATCAGCAATTTGCAAACAATGGATGCGCTATAACAAAAAACAGCGAAGGTGATTTGTATCACTACAGAAGAAAACTTCAGGATGGTGAATTGCTTTTTTTATCAAATGCAAGCCTTACTGAAAATGCAAAAGGAAATATAGAGATGAACGGCAAAGATGTTTTGTTATTGGATTTGTTTTCAGGCAAAACATATTCTTATCCGCATAATGAATCACAAAATACAATCAGCACTGATTTTGATATTGGTCCGGCTGGAAGCATGTTGTTTTATATTTCGGAAAAAAAACTGGATGGGTATAAAAAATTTACTACTGCAAATGCAAAAGGAAAAACAATTGATGCAAGTACTTCGATTCAGCGCTTGTTCGATAATTCATTAACGATTGATTTCTGCGATGTGAAAATTGGCGACACTTTATTAAAAGATATAAACACTTATTATGCGGCTGATACGGTTTTTAAACACTATGGTTTTAACGACGGCAATCCATGGAATACATCTGTTCAGTTTAAAGACAATACAATCAAGCGCGATACTTTTTCAAAAGGCACTGGCTTTACTACCGATTATTATTTCAACATTACAGAAGGTGTTGATTTGTCAACATTAAAAGCTGTTGTTGAAATGCAATGCCCGTGGAAAGTTTTTATTAATGATAAACCTGTTTTGCCAATTGCCGGCAAATGGTGGATTGATAAGGCTTTCAAAGTTTTTGCTATCAGCAAGCTTATTCACGAAGGAAAGAACAAGTTGTCAATTGTTGCTGATCCGATGAGCGTTCATGCAGAAATTGAACCGGTGTATATTCTCGGAAATTTTTCTTTGTCTGCCGTAGAGAAAGGGTGGAGCATCGCAAAAGTCGTGCCATTGCAAATTGGAAGTTGGAGAAATGAAGGGATGCAGATGTATGGGCAAACAGTCGCTTACAAAAAAGAAATCAATATTGCCGATACAACAAAAAAATATTTTGTTCAGCTTGGTGAATGGAAAGGTACAGTTGCAGTGGTGAAAGTAAATAACAAAGATGCAGGCATCATAATGCTTGAGCCTTATGAATTGGAAGATCTCAAAATATTTAAGCAAAGGAAGGAATACTGTTGAAGTGGATATAATTGGCAGTTTGAAAAATATATTTGGCCCGCATCATAATAAACCTGTGCCCGGCCTTGTTTCGCCATGGCGCTGGCGTGGTGTTAAAAAATATCCATCAGGAAGCGAATATGATTTGTATGATTATGGATTGATGGGAGATTTTAAAATTGCTGAACAGCATTAATCCTTTATGATCAAAACAGATTGATAAGGATGTAGCATGAAACTATTTGACTGCATTGTTTTATCAAGCTGAATATAATTTCCGTTTGATTGAAATTTTCTATCTGCTTTTGAGAAATTATATTCAAAGTCTATATCTGAAAATTTTGAAAAAATCATTTTTGAATGTAGGTCTTGTTTATAAATTTTCTGCCAATCTGAAAGCGAGAGGTTTTT
>CAVRBD010000007.1:0-156486 GCA_963718975.1 uncultured Bacteroidota bacterium
GATCGCAGGTTGTTTTACAAATCATCAACTGACAGAAACATTAATAATCAATGAAGACAATTTTGGAGACATGGGCGTGATAGAAAATAATTCATTCAAAAATATTTTTGATTTGAATCTTGCTGATAAAAATAATTTCCCTTTTTCAAACGGATTGCTCATTAACACAAATAAAAAATTATTGAACATTTTGCCTTTGAAGAAAGTGAAAAGCATTACCATAAATGAAATAACAACCAGCAAAGAAAGAATTGAATGGCATAAACAAAACAGTTGTCCAACTGTTGAAAGTATGGAAGGCGCTGCATTTCATTATGTTTGTCTTCTGGAAAAAATTCCATTTTTACAAATACGTTCTTTATCAAACTACGTTGGTGAACGCGATAAAACAAAATGGAAATTGAAAGAATCGATTCGAACATTGAACGAAAAATTAATTTTATTAATCGAAGAAATATCAAAATACGATGAAGCTTACTTTAGGATTTAGCCCTTGCCCGAACGACACATTTATTTTTGATGCACTCGTGAACAAAAAAATTGACACGGGCAATTTTGAATTTGATATTGCATTGGAAGACGTGCAAACGCTTAACCAATGGGCATTACAGGGAAAATTGGATATTACCAAAATCAGCTACGGCGTTTTGCCATTAATATTAAACAATTATAATTTATTAGAATCAGGCGGAGCATTGGGAAAAGGAGTCGGCCCCTTATTAATTGCAAAAAAGAAAATTGATTTGAGCAAGATTAATGATTGCACGATTGCTATTCCCGGAAAAAACACAACAGCGCATATGCTTTTTTCACTTGCATTTCCTCAAGCAAAGAAAAAAGAATTCATGATTTTTTCTGAGATTGAAGATGCAGTTTTAAATGGAAATGTTGATGCCGGAGTAATCATTCATGAAAACCGTTTCACCTATCAGGAAAAAGGATTGATAAAGCTTATTGACCTTGGTGAATTCTGGGAAAAAGAAACCGGTTGCCCGATACCGTTGGGCGGAATTGTGATGAAGAAAAAATTTGATGATGAACTTGCCAAACAAATAAATTCACTTATTAAAAAAAGCATTCAATATTCTTTTTCGAATTATCCGGCTATAGCTCCTTTTGTAAAAGAACATTCACAGGAAATGAGCGAACACGTAATGCGCCAGCATATTGATTTATATGTGAACAATTATTCTGTTGAGCTTAGTAATGATGGGAAAAAAGCAATCAAAACATTAATGGATATTTATTCCAAAATAAATAATACAATACCTGAATTCAGTTTTTCGGTTATTGATTAACGCTATTTTTTTAATGCTTTTGCATAAGCTTCCAGAACTCTTTTTCTCGCAAAGTCATGTTCAACAATTGGCTTGGGATAGCTGAATTCCTCTAATTCCGGGACCCATTTTCTGATGTATTTCAATTCCGGGTCAAATTTCTGAGTTTGCAGATAAGGATTAAAAACCCTGAAATAAGGCGCAGCATCACAGCCACTTCCTGCAGCCCATTGCCAGCCGCCATTGTTCGCGGCCAAATCAAAATCTAATAATTTTTTTGCAAAATATGCTTCGCCCCAGCGCCAGTCAATCAACAAATGTTTGGCAAGAAACGATGCAACAATCATGCGCACACGATTATGCATGAAACCTGTTTCATTCAGTTCTCTCATGCCTGCATCAACAATCGGGTAGCCCGTTTTTCCATTGCACCATTTTTCAAACTCCTCTTCATTATTTCTCCATTCGATAAAATCATATTCCGGCTTAAAACTTTTGCCTTTGCCTACATCCGGAAAATGCCAAAGGATCATGTGATAAAAATCCCTCCATATCAGTTCATTCAAAAAAGTTTCATTCAGCTCTGTTGCTTTTCTTGCCAGCTTTCTAATGCTAATTGTACCAAAACGAAGATGAACACTCAATCGCGAAGTGCCATGAATTCCGGGAAAATCGCGTTGCTCTTTATATTTCAGGATAAGATCTGCCTTCACTTCTTTTGAAGGAAAGGATTCGTTGGATTTTTCAAATCCCATCGATTTCAAAGAAGGAAATTGAAAAGCATCTTGCTTATAAAAATTGTTGAAATATTTTTTTGTCGGATAAACTTTTCAGATAAAAATCATTTAAAATGCTTTTCCATTTCTTACTGTAAGGTGTAAAAATGGTATAAGGCTTGCCATCATCTTTCAACACTTCATCTTTTTCAAAAATCACCTGATCTTTATAAGTATGAAATTCAATTTCTGATTTTTTTAATAATTTCAAAATATCAGAATCTCTTTCTGTAGCATATGGTTCGTAATCATGATTGGTGAATACTTTTTCAATTTTATATTTTCTTATCAAGGCTGTAAAAACATGTTCCGGGCTGTTATAGTAAACTTCAAGAGAAGAATTTATTTCATTTAGTTCATCCTGAATTTGTTCCAATGAATTATAAATAAATTCAACACGGCGATCTTTTTTATCTTCCAAATCATCTAAAATATTTTTATCAAAAATAAAAATTGGCAAAACCGGATTCCCGCTTTTTAAGGAATGATATAATCCAGCGTTATCATCAAGCCGCAAATCGCGCCTGAACCAAAACACATTTATTATTGGGAGATTCATCAATATCCTGTTTAACGTTCATGACTAACCGAAATAAAAAGCCCCGATAAAATCGGGGCCAATATAATTACAACAAAAGATTTCAATCAATGTTGTTCAATGATTTTGTTCTTTATTGCATACATCACTAAACCAGCCATCGATTTTGAGCCAGTTTTGGTTTTCAGTTTATCTCTTATTGCTTCAACTGTGCGTGGGCTTATATCAACAATGTCTGCAATTTCTTTTGTCGTTCTTTCTTCGCACATCAGCTTTAAAACAGTAAGTTCTTTTTCAGTCAGCATTGCTTCCTGAAATGAGTGCCCGTCTGTGCGCTTGGTGCGCAAACCGCTCAGTAATGCTTTATTAGTAAGTTCGTTAAAGAAAAATTCCTGTTCGTAACAAGTTTTTATTGCCTGGTAAATTGTTTCTGAATCAGAATTTTTTGTGAGGTATGAATTTGCGCCAATTTCCATGAGTTTTGAGATCATTGATTGGTCGTTGTGCATAGAAAGTATTATCACTTTTACGTGCGGATAAAGCTTTCTTATTTCCGGCAAGGTTTGTATCCCATCCATAATCGGCATCTGAATGTCGAGCAGTATCACATCCGGCTCAACATGTTTCAACAAATTCAATAACTGCATACCGTTATCTGCTTCACCGATCAGTTCTACATCTTTCTTAATTGACAAAGCTGTTCTTACACCTGCGCGGAACAAAGTGTGATCATCAGCAATGGCTACTTTAATGGCACCTGTTTCAGGTCGTTTCATACGGTTTGAGTTTTACTTTTTTTACTATTATAATAACTACAAATAGAAGGAAAAATTGCATTACCTGGCATAGTGTATTTACGAAGATATCTTTTTTCGGAAAATACTATTTCGTAAATAATGATAGTTAATTTACTAATATAGGCGCGTGCTTTTGCGTGTAAAGAAATGATGTGTTTACTAAAAAAAAAGTAAATACTGTATAAGCAAAATAGGGCAGTTGTTCTCTTGCGAGATAATGTCGCAACATCTATTTTTGCTCTCGAAGTTGATTGACGAGGAGAATAGCCTCAACCATCCAATGTCCTTAGATAACCGTCCAGAAAGAGTTTCCAATATCCATTGAAACCAGGTAAAATCCAATGTCAATCAACTTTCTTTTTTTTTATCTCATCCCTCCCTATACTGCTTAACAAATCCCAACCTAAGTAAACTAACACTATCCGTTTTACACTTGTTCCTGTTTTTAACCGTTCCAGATGGCTGCAAATTTGTTACCCTTTGATTCTTTATTTATCGTGCTGTTTAGAGAAAACTACAAAAAGCGCGGCCCGTAAGTTGCGCATTTTTTCAGATTGATCCGCCCTCCAAATTTTTAGTTCATAACAGTAAGCCTGATCAACAAAAGCCGGACATGGTGGTTCCGGCTTTGTGTTTTTGTGGAACTGAAGGCCATGCTGCGGGCAACCAGATATTTTTATTAAAAGCCTCTTTTACGTTATAAGTACACTTTCAGTATATAACCTCTATCAAGAATGCTTTATCATCTGTAATTGTGTGGCAAGCCTGCGCTTGCTTTGTTGTTTGTATTAAGGAAAGCCCACAAAGTTTTAAGAAAAGTTGCTCAGGAAATGAAAATCAGCCCAGGAAAGGCAGACGGTGATTCATCATTTTTTAAATTAAATATAAAGAGCCGTGTATGGCTTGTGATGTATGCCATCAAGAATGAGTGATAACTATAGGATATTGAAAACGGATAATTATAAATTGCCAACTTCTGAATGAAACAGCTAATCAATCAATTTATTCCGCATCCCATACATGATGAGGCCTGCAATCGTTTTAGCACCCACTTTTGATTTCATGTTCTGGCGAATTGTTTCAATAGTGCGCGGGCTTAAAAAAACTTCTTTTGAAATTTCTTCAGTTGTTTTGTCTTCGGCCAGCAATTTTAATATGCGAATTTCTTTCTCAGAAAATTTTACCGGATTAGGATAAAACTGGCGAACCTGCCTTTTGGTCTGAAGCTTTGAAAGTACTGCTTTGTTCACAAGGTCATTGAAATAAAAATCATCGTTCATGCAGGTTAAAATAGCCTGATAGATTTCGTCGGGGTCTGTTGTTTTGGTAAGATATGCGTTGGCGCCCATTTCCATCATTTTGGAAATCATTTCCTGGTCATCGTACATGGTGAGCACTATTATTTTCAAGGCGTCATATTCTTTTCGGAGCATCCCTATAGCGTTGATGCCATCTACTTCAGGCATCCTTATATCCATTAAAAGAACATCTGGCTGCTTAATTTTCATTTTGTGCATAAGGCCCTTCCCATCTTCCGCTTCCCACAAAATTTTCAAATATTCTTTATTTTTAAGCGCCATTTTTATACCATCGCGAAAAATTTTATGGTCATCAGCAATCGAAATCTTGATAATTAATTCAGAGCTCATACAGGGCAGGTTTGTAGTTAAATTTTTGTGACGGTGTTTATGTTTTTAGGTGGTCTTCAAACAAATTCTATATTGCAAAATCATTTTTTTGTAAAAAGCGCATGAGCATTACCGTTAACTATAAGTATAAATCCTTTCTTGAGCCGAAAATACCACAATATTTGCTTAGAACTTTTACTAATCAAAAAGTAATTGCCGAATAAAACAAAAAGGGCAATTCTGCTCTTGTGGGTTAGCTCATCAGCATCTATTTTTGTTGTGAAGTTGATTGATTAGGATAAGCTCTCAAAACCATCCAATGTCCAGTTACCGTCCAGTAAATAATTTCAATATCCGTGAAAACCGAACCACAAAATCCGATATCAATCAACTTCTTTTTTCTTAGATCAACTCATATAACGAAATAACCCTACGTTCATTGTAAACAAGCTGTCAAAATTGAAGCTTAATATTTCAAACTCTTTTTGCCCCAATCCCCCGTTTTTAAAATCCCAATGGCTTATTCATTGTTCATTTATCCACAATTCCACCAGTAAGTGTGGGAAATAAGTCAATCGTATTTACACTAAGAGGTTTTTACTTTGTTTATTATTAGTAAAAATACTAATAAAATTTAGAACTTTTACTCTTTTTTCACAGAAAAATTACCTCTGAAATCTAGGGAATCTACTAATAACTAAGGGTTTTGGCAATTTAATTGATTTTTATCAGAGCAAAACTCAATTGGTGAGGTTTTTTTTTGGAGGTTAATTACACCCGTAAACAATCAATGTTAAACCACCAAAAAACTTACTGGACATGACAAACAAAATGCTTATTGGAAATTTGCCAACAGTTGCAAACTGGCCTTGGACTCCTTGGATTTAATTATTTAGGCCATCTTGCCTATCAATTATGCATATTCTTCTTTTAGGTAAAGAAACCAAAAAAAGAATGCTTTATATTTGAACTAATATTTGCAAATTGATAGTATTAATTATTTTAGGGCTGTTAGCCCAAGTATCACCTTTAGTTCTATATTTTGTTTTCTATAAAAAGATTTCAAAACTCGTAGAAGTAAAGGTGTTTTTTTTTTATGTAGTTTTATCTTTTGCTTCTATTATCATATCTGGGATTTTTAAAAGCCATCAATCTATAATTATAAGTGTTTTTGCAATTTGTGAGTTTGCTTTTTTTTCGGCGCTCCTATATTTGTGTATCAAGAACAAAAAAGTTAAAAAAATAATTTTTATTGTTGCTATTTTAAATTTATTAATTGAAATTGTTCTGTTTTATTCATTAAAATCAAATTTTGATTTTTGGGCTGCCCTTCTCAATGCTATTTTGATTGTTATATATTCTATTTATTTTTTTTACGAGCAGATAAATTCGCAAGAAGCTCAAGTGATATATAAATCCCATCAATTTTGGCTTGTTGCAGGTTGTATTATTTACCTTTCAGGCACTTTGTTTTTATTTCTTTATACAGCTGAGCTAAAGGATAAAGAAACGAGTTCTTTGTGGATTATTAATATAGCTTTTGAGATTGTGAAGAACATATCTTTCTCAATTGCTTTTATCCTGGCAAGAAATAGCAGCAAGCAAAATTTGGCTATGCAATATTCCAATGATACGAATATGTTCGAAAAGCCGTTTTAATATTCTCAACCGAAACCCCTTGAAGAAACCCCAATGATATTTCTACAAATTATTGACCGCGGAAGTAATGTGCCAATGGTGCTTTTTTTTGGCACCATTGCTATGCTTGCTCTTACTATTGGCCTTATCGTCTTTATCATCTTTCACCAGCGAAAAGGCCCTTCGTTTTCAAATGCAGTTGCAGAAAATGGAATACGACCAGCAGAAAATGCTTTTGAACGCATCTCTTAAATTACAGGAAGAAGAACGTCAACGGATAGCCGAAGATTTGCATGACGACGCTGGCCCGCTGCTTGCAACAGCACGATTATACCTCAATGAAAATTTGGTAAACCTCGATAAAACGACACAGCTTCAAAGCATCTACAATGCCAAGCAGATCATTGATGATACCATTCAATTGATCAGAAATATATCTCACAGCCTGATGCCGCCTACCCTAAAAAATTTCGGGCTTGAATCGGCTGTAAATGATTTGTTCCAGAAAATAAGCAGCTCGGGCAGCATGAATGCCAGTTCCCGCTTTCATGATTATCGCGAGCGCATGCAGCCGGAAAATGAGCTGATTATTTTTAGGGTGATACAGGAACTTGTAAATAATATTCTCAAGCACAGCAATGCAAGCTTTATTCATTTAACGCAAAATACCAATAACAATAAATTTTTCATTCGCCTTCACCACGATGGCCGGGGGCTGACCCAGGCAGATTTTGAAAAGCTGAACAAAAGCTCTGTTGGGCTTGGGCTAAAAAATATTCAAAGCCGTTTGAGAATTTTGCAAGGAAAGATTTTTTTTGAAAAAGATATATCGCAAACTTATTTTAAAGTAACTATTGAGTTAATTAAAGAGAATTCAATGATTCCACAATAGTGCTGAGTATTTCTACGTACCTTTAACAAGACTGCTAAAAGAGATACCTATGAGCGTTATTAAAGTTGCAATTGCTGATGACCACAAAATATTCCGAAAGGGTGTTATATTATCACTTCGCCCCTATAGCAACATCAAATTTGTTCAGGAAGCAGAAAACGGCCAGGAACTGATTGACGGGTTAACTTCGTCTGAGCCTGATGTCATTCTCATGGACTTAAGGATGCCTTTAAAAGACGGGATCGAAACTACAAAGCTTGTAGCAAAACAATATCCCAATATTCACATTCTTGCCTTAACGATTTATGAAGATGAGCGCTTTGTTAGCCACATGATGGAGATTGGCGCAAACGGCTATCTTCTGAAAAGTGCAGATCCATCTGAAATAAAAAAAGCGATTGTTGAAGTTGCAACAAAAGGGTATTATCTAAATAATTTCGTGAACCGGATATTGCTCAAAAAGTCTCATTCAAAAACAAAGGTCATTCCTAATTTGAACATTGAAGTAACGCTTACTGACCGTGAAAGAGATGTAGTGAAATATATTTGTATGGAGTTTACCGCGCAAGAAATTGCACAAAAGCTGGAAGTAAGCCCACGGACTGTTGAAGCAATAAAAGACCGGCTGATGGAACGCTTTGGCGCTAAAAACACAGCAGGACTTGTATTCTTTGCTGTAAAAAATAATCTCATTGATTGATTCTCTGTAAGCACAAAAAGAAATCGAAAATCCAATATATCGTATCTCTGTGAACAACCGGTTTTGCTGAAACAAACTGCCCCATGATTAAGACCGGTAACATATTTCTTGATTTCATTTCATTTCTATCTGCCGTTTTCCCTCTTTTGCCGGTTGTAGTTGTTTTCATAAAAAAAAACTACTACAATGAGTCACTGAATTTTTTGATGATATTATGTTTGTTGAATTTTATAAAAAATATTTTACTATTCGTTATTGACATAAATACTTCCTCCCAAAATATCATAGCTAATATTTTTTCACTGATTGAGTTTATTATCCTATTCCTGATTTTCAAAAATCTGGCCTCACAAAAATTCTGGAATTACATAAATATTTGCTTCAGCGTTTTCCTATCGGTAATCATCACCATTTACCTGTTGCGTGGCGCAGAAAATAAAATATTTGTTATTGAAGAATTTCAAAATGCTATCATAGTTTCTGCCAGCATTTTTTGCATCATTAAACTGGCATATAGCGATAGCCTGCTTATTTTTAATCAACCATTATTGTGGATTGCGATAGGATCTTTATTTTACTTCTCAATTGCAATTTTATTGCAATCGTTGAATAAGGTGTATGAAGAAACTCCGAATGAAAATATTTCAGGAAGCATGTTATTGCTTAATATCGGAAGCACTGCTAGGTATTTTTTTTATTTGCTTGCGGCATTTTTTCATGAAGGCAGAAATGACAGAAAGAAAAAAAATCTGTCTTAGAAAAATTGCATATCAATAACATCTTTATCAACAATAAGCTTGCCTGCTGTTTTATCTTTGATTTCTTCAACTGAAACACCCGGTGCTTTCTCCAGCAGTTTAAACCCTTGTTGGGTAATTTCTAAAACAGCTAAATCTGTTACAATTTTTTTCACACATTTAACTCCCGTAAGTGGCAGAGTGCATGATGGCAACAATTTTGATTCTCCTTTAGGATTGGTATGCTGCATAGCAACGATAATGTTTCTTGCACTTGCAACAAGATCCATCGCTCCGCCCATTCCTTTTACCATTTTGCCGGGTATTTTCCAATTGGCGATGTCGCCGTTTTCTGAAACTTCCATTGCACCTAAAACAGTAAGTCCAACTTTCCCTGCTCTTATCATCCCAAAACTTTCTGCGCTGTCAAAAAAAGAGCCTCCGGGCAAAATAGTCACTGTTTCTTTTCCCGCATTTATGAGGTCGGCATCAATTTCTTCATCAGTTGGATAAGGCCCCATGCCTAACATTCCATTTTCAGATTGAAGCATGATCGATATTCCTTTTGGTATATAATTGGCAACTAATGTTGGGATGCCGATGCCGAGATTCACATACATGCCATCTTTCAATTCCTGAGCTATGCGTTTCGCAATACCAAATTTATCTAACGGCATTTTAATATTTTATTAGTTCGATTTTAAAAAGATGCGACAGTTCTCATTTATTTTTTTTCAGATGAAATGTTTATAGTTCTTCGCTCAATTCTTTTTTTATAATCAGTCCCCTGAAAAATTCTATGAACATAAATTCCTGGCACATGAATATGATCAGGGTCTAATTCACCTGGCTCAACCAAATATTCAACTTCAGCGATTGTGATGCTGCCGGCTTTTGCCATTGATGTTGAAAAATTTCTTGTGGTTTTCCGGAACACCAGGTTGCCCAGCTTATCGCCTTTCCATGCTTTTACCAAAGCAAAACCTGCATGCAGCGCGTGCTCCATTAAATACATTTTTCCGTTAAACTCTCTGCATTCTTTGCCGATTGCGATTTCAGTTCCGTAACCTGCAGGTGTAAAAAAAGCGGGGATGCCCATTCCCGCCATTTGAATTCTGGTAGCGAGCGTTCCTTGAGGAATTAAATCAACATCCAATTCGCCACTTAGTAATTGCCTTTCGAATTCTGCATTCTCGCCAACATATGAGCTTATCATTTTTTTTATTTGCCTTTCTTTCAATAATAAGCCCAAGCCGAAATCATCAACACCCGCATTGTTGGAAATGCAAATTAAGTTTTTGATTTTTTTCTGGTTCAATGCTTCAATGCAATTTTCAGGGATGCCGCAAAGCCCAAAACCGCCAAGCATAATTGTTGAGCCGTCAGTGATATCGAATATTGCATCGCCTGCATTTCGAAATACTTTATTCATGCATTTGTTTGAGCTATAAAAATACAACTAAAGATTATCCTATTTTCTGGTAACCGGATTGATTTTTTGGGGGGCTGGGGTGGCCTCATACATTTCGTGCCTTGAGCGGTTGCCTTGAGCTGACAAACTATCCAAAACAACTTTAAATATATCCGGGCGGCTTATATAAAACTTATAACTTTTTTCAAATTCATCTTTTGTGATATGATGAATTTGGAAAACTTCCGAATACAATTTCATAGTTTCATTACCAACATTGATTTTCGCGGAATCCTTCAAAAGAAATTGTTTTGAAAATTGGTCCGCTTGAATAATATCCCAAAGAATTTTTTGCATTTCGTTTTTAGAGATGATGCCCGAGGGAATGCTGTCTTTATTTGCACAGCCTGCGATAAAACAAGAAAGCATAAAGCATAAAAACATTCTCATTGAAGATCTTGTTTATATAAACCAATATTTCCAATATCTAATTTAGTCAACAGATCCAGCGCCCTGCTTTTTTCATCAGGGTTTCCTTTTTTGAAAGCTTTTGAAAGCTCATTTTGCTTTCCCTGAAAAAAGAACTGAAGTATCATGGTATTCGGCGATTCCGTATTTACGGTATTCAATTGGTTCAACGCATTGAGCAAGCCGCTTCTTGCATCGCTTTCTTTATCATACATCTGATCTAGGCCTTGCCTGTAATAATTATAAAACGCATCATGAATAAGAGAATACTTGCTGTTGGTTAAGTTTTCAGAAAGCCAATAACGGTTACGGATACCGTCAAATGCGCTCCATCCTTTTATAGTGCTTGCTTCCGGTGCATTGGCTACAATATTTTGCGCCTTCTGAAAAAAATTATCGCCGCCTTTTAATGAAAAAGAATCAAAATCAAGACCTATAATCATGTACACGTAGTAAGCAAAAACTGCACTTAGGTTTGCAGCGAATGGCTCCGACCCCTGAACTCTTGTTTCGCTGAACTCAACAGGCTGGAATTCCACATATCTGAAAATAACATTATCATCCATGTAATTGACCAACGGGCTTTGATAAGCTGAATTATAAATTGGCCTTGCTGCCTGAACCGTAAGCGAAGCTTGATATTCGTTGTTGTCAAGAGCACCACTAATATTTAATGAAAAATTACAAACGATCCTTTCATTTACTTGAAATGTTTCGTTGGACCATTTTGTGTTATTAAGGAAATTATTTAAAGAGGTTTGCAATGTCTGAAAAATCTTATGGTCTACTGTTGAGGGAATCCTGTTGGCAAGCACGCTAACTGTTGCCTGCAATTCCTGGGCATTCGATGAATTGCCTTTCAAAAGAAATAAAAGAACTAAAATAAAAATCGTTTTACGCATATAACATCTTTATTATCCTATCAACGATATCTTTCGCTACTTGTTGTTTAGGTTTTTTTTCATAAACAATCTCATTGCCGCCTTTTTCAAAAATCGTTATTTTATTTGTATCGCTTCCAAATCCTGCGCCTTCATCATTCAATGAATTGAGCACAATCATATCTGCATTTTTGCTCTTCAATTTATTGAGTGCATATTCACGTTCATTGGCTTTTTCCAGTGCAAAGCCAATCAATAACTGCCCTTTTTTCTTCAGCTCGCCGAGACTTTTCAGAATATCCTTTGTTTTTGTAAGCTCAAGAACAAACTTCTCATTATTTTTTTTAATTTTTTCTTTCGATTTTATGATGGGCGTATAGTCAGCTACTGCGGCTGACATAATCGCTATATCTGAAGACGGGAATTCCTTCACGCATTCTTCATACATCGCCTCTGCAGATTCTACTTCTTTTACAATAACTCCCGGAATACTTTTTTGCAATGAAGAAGGCCCAATTACAAGATGCACGCTCGCACCTTTTTGAGATAATTCTTGGGCAATGGCTATTCCCATTTTGCCAGAGGAGTGATTACCAATAAAACGAACGGGGTCGATTGATTCATGAGTTGGCCGCTGTTACCAAAACTTTTTTTCCGGAAAGTGGCTTATCTAAAAAAAAAACATCTTTCAAAAAATCAACAATGGTTTCTGGCTCAGCCATTCGCCCTTCCCCATTTAAGCCACTTGCTAATTCGCCTTTTTCAACAGGAACAATCATATTGCCATATGATTTTAATTTTTCAATATTTGTTTTAGCCGAAGGATGTTTCCACATATCTTCATCCATTGCAGGCGCAACTACAACCGGGCAGGTTGCCGACAAATAAACAGCCAGCAATAAATTATCACAAAGGCCATTTGCCATTTTCGCTAATGTATTACAGCTTAGAGGGGCAATAATCATAACATCCGCCCAGCGCCCAAGCATAACATGGTTGGCCCATGAATTTTCATCAAATAAATCTAAAAGTACAGGCTGTTTTGAAAGAGTAGAAAAAGATAATGGCGCAATAAAATCTTTTGCTGATGGAGTCATGATCACTTTTACTTCAGCACCGGCCTTGATCAGCAGCCTCACAAGCAACAATGATTTATACGCAGCGATACTGCCCGTTACACCTATCAATATTTTTTTGCCATTAAACATGCGCACAAAATTATGGCTACAAATTTATACTATCAGTTAATGCCTTCGTTAAAAATAAAATGCGACAGTTTATATTACCGCCGCATAATGAAGTCTATAATTATGAAATTTAATTAGCTGAAAAGATCATCCTCATTTTTGCGATAATAAATTTTATCTTCCATAAACTCCTGTGTTGCCAGCAATGCAGCATTTGGCATTCTTTCATAGGCTTTTGATATCTCAATCTGTTCTTTATTTTCATGAATTTCTTCTAGGCTATCAGTATGGCTCGCAAACTCTTCTAGCTTATTATGCAATTCTTCTTTCAGTGAAATGTTTATCTGATTGGCTCTTTTTGCAACTATAGCAATAGATTCATAAAGATTACCGGTTTTGTTTTTTATTTCGGTAAGGCTTTTTGTTTCTACAACGTTAATTGTTCCAGAACTAACTTGCCTTCTTAACTTGCTCATTTTTTAAAGATTTTATAGTGTTTTGCGATGAAGTTAAATAATTATGTACTTCACTTGATAATTTGCTGTCTGGGAAACGATCCAAAAAATCATTACAATCGGATATAACCTGCTGAAGCCTGTCCTCCTTTTTTTCTTCAATGCTTGCAGCAGCGTATGAATAATCTGATTTGATAAGATACAGTTTATACGTGTCGCTCTTTTCAGAATCGGGGTAAGTATTCAATAGAATATTAAAAACTATACTTGCCGCCTTAAATTGCCCAAGATTGTAATAAAGTTCAGCGTTTTTGAAATCTTTGAGCTCAAGCTTTGCCCTGCATTTGTCGATAATGTCCGTGGCATCTTTAATTCTTGCCGAGCCGGGATGGGTGTTTATGAACGCCTGCATGAAGCCCATTGTTTTTGTTGTATTGGTTTGATCCAATTCATATTTGGGCGATTCCATATAAAAAGTATAAGCCCTCATATAATCCATTTCCTCAGCCTTCGGGCTATTTGGAAAAACTTCTACAAACCCTTTAAAAAGATTTTCTGCGTTTGCATAATCTTTTAGATAAAAAGAACAATAAGCAAATTTATAATAAAGATCTTCAAACTGAGGGCTGCCTTTGAGAACAGAAAAAAGATCCTGATATAATTGCTGGGCCTTGTTGTAATCTTTTCTTAAGTAATATTTTTCGGCCATGCGCATTTTAAAATCATAATCCTTGCTCCTCATTACTTTTGAAAAACTTTTTTCCCCCTTGCTCCATTTCTCGATTCCAAGGCTTTTCATCGTTTTATGGTAGAAAGTACAGGAAGAAAGTACGATTACCGCAATAAAAGAAAGTGATATTAACTTCATAAAAGCTTGCAAAGTTAAGGTTTTTAGGCAAAAGTGAAAGTATTTAATCTGTGGCCAAAAAAAAGAAAGTTAATGATTCCATAAAAAAGCCCTCCGCAATGGAGGGCTTTGAATTTATTTATGAAAGCGGATTCATTATTTCTTCTTTCTCAAGTTCGGATGAGGCGCTGGTACCGTATTTGGCCCTTCTTCGCCTGTTCCGTCTTTAAGGTCGATTGTATTTTCGTCTCCACCTGTCTGGCCATATCGGAAAATAAATCTGTCTGCACTTACACCTTCTTTTTCAACAAGGTATTTAATTACTTCGTTTACGCGGTCCCAACTTAACTGTTGAGCGGCTTTGCTTGATTCGCCATAACCGATAACCGCCACTTTGCAATTAGGATTGTTGCGCATTTTGTCTGCAACACTTGCCAATAATGCTTTTCCATCTTTGCTCAAGGCAACAGCTCTTCCTTTGAAAGTAATGCTTGGCAAATCACCGATTGAACAGCTATGCTTGCCTTTGATATCCATAGTATCTAACATAGCCTTAATATCCTTGCAACATTGTGGGTCTGGGCATTTACCAACGCCATCGGCGTCAACTGGCTGGCACTGTGTTGGAGTGATAAGCTCTTTATCCTTACAATCAGGAACACCATCGCCATCCGTATCACGGCTTACACCGTGAGTATCAACCGGGCAACCTTTCGGAGTGTTTGGCTCTAAATCAAATTGGTCAGTCACTCCATCACCATCAGCATCATCCAAAACTGGTTTTGGCAATTTCATGTGGCGAGGGGCATTGATTTCGCTGTAGGCGTAGTCCAATGGGTTGAGCCACCATAAAGGTTCAACAGATTTCTTGCCTATATTATAGTTTATACCAACACTGGCAAAGCTATACGCATCGTAGTCTCTTGTCTGAGCTGGGCTGGTAGAAGTTGCAGGGTTATAATTTTCCTGCCATTGCTGCCCATCAATTAAATCAGACTTGATGAAAGTATGTTTGTATTCAACAGCAATGTTGAATTTGTTATTCAGTTTAAACTCAACTCCGGCACCTACAACAAATACCGGGTAAAGAGGCCAGCCACCTAGTTTGGGCTGTCCCGGATCTTCTTGCGCCTGAGTATCAAACTTTCCGTCCATCACAGATTTTAATGCTTTTCTTATTTCTTTGCGATTGCCGTAAGTAAAACCATTAGTAGGCGCATACTGATTGTAAATATTATCGAATGCAGCAGCATAATTTCCGCTAGCATCATGAGTATTGATAAACGTGTTGTATCTGGAAAGGCCAATACCGCCAAAGCCATATACATTAAACCCGGTTTTTGCCCGGTGGAAACGAACATTGTTTAATGTTATGAGCCCTTGAAGAGACAGTTCATTAACTGTTGACCTGTAATTGTAAAACACATGGTCTACACCAGGCGTATAACC
Source organism: uncultured Bacteroidota bacterium (assembly GCA_963718975.1). Taxonomy (GTDB): domain Bacteria; phylum Bacteroidota; class Bacteroidia; order Chitinophagales; family Chitinophagaceae; genus Puia. The sequence goes on from CAVRBD010000007.1 coordinate 15,682, forward strand.
CTGGCCAGTCCATGCCGTATTATTTACAAAAGCAGAAGAAGGCTGGAAGTTCAAGCCTTTTAAACGCAGCCAATCAAATTCACCGCGAAGTGAAAAAACATAACCTAAGGCTTTTCTTACGTGTAGCCCAAAACCGCCTGTTGGCCCCCAGTATCTTACATCAGTTTCGCCAAAAGGAAGTCCTCCCTTTAAACCTATTTCCCATTCGTTGCGAGGTTTCGCAGGAAATGGGTAAGCATTGTTCAAAAATTCATTGTGCTGAGGTAGGCGTTTTGCAGGTATTAAAGAGGAATCCCGAAGGTCGTAGCTGCCACCAATTTGTGCAAAGGAGCTCGACACTAACAGGCATAGGATAACACTAAATAATGCGTACTTTTTACTTGCCATAAGTGAAGTTTATTTGAAATGAATGGTTTAACCGTCCCTGAATAATGTGCAAAAATAGAAATTGATGTTAAAAAACCAAATTTTTTTGCTTCCACACAACAAAATAAAATGTGGATTATGCTCAAAACAGACAAATTAAATTTAAAATTAGATGCTTTACCGTCAAATATTTACAAAGTAGTAATTTGCCGATTCTATAATTCAAGTGAAATTATCGCAGTCAATATTACGGGAAGAGCTAATAGTCTTTGAGAAAGAATTTAAAGAAGCTGTTAAAAGCCAAGTGCCTTTATTAGACAGGATCATGCGCTTTATAGTGAACAGAAAGGGCAAACAGCTTAGGCCTATGTTCGTTCTTTTGTCTGCAAAATTATGCGGCAAAATCAATGAATCTACCTATAGAGCAGCTTCCTTGGTTGAATTGCTCCATACAGCAAGCCTTGTGCATGATGACGTTGTAGATGAATCTTTTGAAAGGCGAGGTTTTTTTTCAACTTATGCGCTTTGGAAATCCAAGGTTTCTGTTCTTGTAGGCGATTATCTGTTTGCAAAAGGAATGCTGCTGTCGCTAGATCATAATGATTTCAGGGTCTTGCAAATTCTTTCCAAAGCTGTAAGGCAAATGAGCGAGGGAGAATTGTCCCAAATGGAAAAAGCACGCTCATTGAACCTCGATGAAAATACTTACTATGAAATTATTCGTTATAAAACCGCATCATTGTTAGCATCTGCGTGCGGGGCTGGTGCATTTTCTTCAAGCAATGACGAAACGCTTACCGAAAAACTCAGGATGTTTGGCGAAAAAACAGGCATTGCATTTCAAATAAAAGACGATCTTTTTGATTATGGAAGTGAATCGGTTGGCAAGCCGACTGGAAATGATATCAAGGAAAAAAAAATTACTCTACCACTAATCTATACCATTAACAATGCAGACAAACCACTTCGAAGGGAATTAATTTATATCTTAAAGAATCAAAATAAAAATCCTGAAAAAGTGCAGTATGTAATTAAAAAAGTGATTGAAGCCGGTGGCATAGAATATGCTATAAAGATGATGAACAAATATAGAGATGAGGCACTTGCAATTTTAAGCGAATTCGAAGAAGGTGATGCAAGAAATGGTCTCGAAGAATTGGTTAACTTCACTACAGGAAGAAAATATTAACTGATTGATTTAAGATATCTAACCTTATAGCCTATGCAAAAAAGATGGAATCTCCTTGAGTATGACGAAAGCCATTTTTTGTCATTACAAAGCTCCCTAAAAATAAATCCGGCTATTAATAAAATATTGATCCGGCGAGGCATAAGAACTTATGACGAAGCAAAACATTTTTTCCGGCCACAGCTTGATGAATTACATGACCCATGGTTGATGAAGGATATGAGAAAAGCAGTTGACAGGGTCTTACTTGCTTTTGAAAATCATGAAAAAATATTGGTGTTTGGAGATTATGATGTTGATGGGACTACTTCTGTCGCATGCATGTTCAGCTTCTTGAAAAAAAATTATTTGCCTGAACTGATTGACTTTTATATTCCTCATCGTTATCGCGAAGGTTATGGCGTTTCAAAAATGGGAATTGATTTTGCCCGCGAAAATGATTTTAGCTTAATCATTTCATTAGACTGCGGAATTAAATCTGCTGAACTTATCGGTTATGCAAAGACGTTAGGAATTGATTTCATTGTTTGTGACCATCACTTGCCTGATGATATTTTGCCACCTGCCATAGCTATACTAAACCCAAAACAAAAAGACTGCAACTATCCTTATAAAGAATTATGCGGATGTGGAGTTGGCTTTAAATTGATAACTGCCTTATCAACTGAGATAGGCATTGACGTTAGTGAAGCGTATGAATATCTTGATTTGGTTGCCACCGCCATTGCAGCAGATATTGTTCCATTGAATGGAGAGAATCGGATACTCGCACATTTTGGATTGAAAAAGGCAAACGAAAATCCCAACAACGGCATTAAAGCGCTGATGCATTTGAGCGGATTAAAAAAAGAACTTCACATCAATAATCTGGTGTTCATGATTGCGCCCAGGGTAAATGCCGCGGGAAGAATGGATGATGCCAGAAAAGCAGTGCAGATGTTTATAGCAGAAATTTATGAGGAAGCATTGATATACGCAGAAATGCTTCATTCAGATAATACTGACAGAAAAGAAGCAGATACAAATATTACCGAAGAAGCACTCGCAATTATTGATGGTGACGAAGTATTGATAAATAGAAAATCAACAGTTGTCTTTCAGCCGCATTGGCATAAAGGAGTTGTTGGAATCGTTGCATCAAGATTGATTGAAAAATATTATCGCCCAACAGTTGTTCTTACAAAAAGTGGCGAAGTGCTTGCTGGCAGCGCAAGAAGTGTAAAAGGTTTCAATTTATATGAAGCAATTCATGCATGCAGAGAAAATTTATTAGGATACGGTGGCCATTTTGCCGCAGCGGGAATAACACTTTTGCCAGAACAGATTGAAGCATTCAGTTTGAAATTTGAAGAAATAGTTTCTTCAACGATTGAACCACATTTATTGATTCCTGAAATTATTATAGATGCGGAAATAAAATTCAAGGATATCACTCAAAATTTTTATGACATCATTTGCCAGATGGAACCATTCGGCCGGAAAATATGCGGCCTGTTTTTATTACAAAAAATGTTACAGACACTGGATATTCAAAAATTGTGAAAGAACAACACATCAGATTTTCATTGAAGCAGGATAATGTTGTGATAACAGGAATCGGTTTTAATATGGCTGAAAAATTTCATTTCCTTCAAACAAAAAAACCGCTTGATATTGTTTTTACGATTGATGAAAATGAATGGAACGAACAAAAAAACCTTCAATTGAAAATGATTGATTACAGATTGAGTGAATAATCAGAAAATAAAAAAGCATGACAAAATTTTTGTCATGCTTTCAGAAATGAATCTATTATTCTATTAAACTTTAATCTTGTTATTCTCTTTTCCTTCAATTAACTCAACACTTCGATTAATAAATTCTGTGAGGTTATTTCCTTTCAATAACCCCTGTGAAAGCAACGCCAAATCGGCAAGGTTGTGAACTATTTTTTGCTGCTTATCTGAATCATCTTCTTTCAAAACATTTTTAAAAATCGGATGATTTCCATTCACAGTTAATGTTACTTCATCAGGCATGTTGCCATAGAAACTGCCCATTGGTCCTTGCATCGCAGCCATGTCTTTCATACGGCGCATGAATTCCGGGCGGGTTGCAACAACCGGCGAAGCTTCGGGGCTCAATCCTTTCACCTCAACGGTTACATGAAGCGCCGGCATATTAACTGTAAATAATTTTTTCAATTTTTCTTCATCGTCTTTGCTCAGCACGCTTTCTGAAGTTTCCTGTTTGTCGATCAGGTTATCCGCAATATCACTGTCCACTCTTATGAAATGAACACTGTCCCATTTCATTTCCATTTGATTAATGAACCCTGCATCTACCAATGTTTCCAGCTTCACAACAATATAACCTTTTGCTTTTGCTTGCTGAATGTAACTGTCTTGTTGAATTGGATTTGTTGTATACAGGATTACTAATTTTCCATCTTTATTTTTTTGAAGCGCTTCTGTTGCAATCCTGTATTCTTCGAGCGTATAAAATTTTCCGCCATCAGCATCTTCCATGATGTGGAATTTGTTTGCCTTTTCCAGAAACTTATCATCAGTCATCATTCCATACTTCACGAATAAACCAAGGCTCTCCCATTTTTGTTCGAACTCTTTTCTTTCTTTAGTAAAAATTTCTTCAAGTTTATCAGCAACTTTTTTTGTGATGTGATTATTGATCTTCTTCACATTCGGGTCGCCTTGCAGATAGCTGCGGCTAACATTCAGTGGAATATCCGGGCTATCAATAACGCCATGTAAAAGCATTAAAAATTCAGGAACAATATCTTTCACTTCGTCAGTTACAAAAACCTGATTGCTGTATAACTGGATTTTATCTTTTTGAACTTCGTAGCTCTGCTTTATTTTCGGGAAATATAAAATGCCGGTGAGATTAAACGGGTAATCCACATTCAGATGAATCCAGAATAAAGGCGTTTCACCAAACGGATATAATTCTTTATAAAATTTTTCGTAATCTTCTTTGGTGAGCTCGCTTGGTTTTTTAACCCAAATAGGGTTTGGATTATTGATAGGTTTTATTTCTTCGCCTTCTTTTTTCTGTTCAGCAACGTCTTCGAAATAAATTGGGATTGGTAAAAATTTACAGAATTTTTCGAGGATTGATTTTATTCTGTATGCATCTAAAAACTCTTTACTTTCTTCATTAATGTGAAGAATGATATCTGTTCCCCGATTTTCTTTTTCTGTTTCTTCAATTGTGTATTCAGGACTTCCATCACATTCCCATTTCACTGCTTTCGAACCTTCTCTAAAACTTTTGGTAATGATGTCCACTTTTTCGCTCACCATAAAAGCAGAATAAAAACCAAGGCCAAATTTCCCGATGATATTATTTTCGTTCTGTCCTTTGTATTTGTTCACGAATTCTTCTGCGCCGGACAAGGCAACCTGATTAATATATTTATCAACTTCTTCTGCAGTCATCCCAATCCCCCGGTCGGAAATAGTCAGCGTTTTATTGGCAGCATCCAATTTGATATCAATTCTCAATTCACCCAATTCACCTTTTGCTTCTCCGATGGATGAAAGCGTCTTCAACTTTTGTGTCGCGTCAATGGCATTGCTCACCAATTCACGTACAAAAATTTCATGGTCGCTGTACAAAAACTTTTTAATGATCGGAAAAATGTTTTCTGTCTGAACGCGGATAGAACCTTTTTGCATAGTTGTTATTTTTATTGCACGAGTTTTTTCGAATGGCACGAATTCGTGAAATTAGTTTTAATTCGTGTTATCGGTCTTTATCAAACAAAATGCCATTTGACAGATGCTGACAAGAAGGCGGGAATTCTTATTGAAATTTGATTTTTTCTTTGAGGAAAAAGACAGGAAGCAGAAAAATTTGGCCGGGGAATGAAATACCAGATGAAACCGAGATGCTGAAATTTTTAAAAAAAGCAAAAAAAAGCCATCCTGAGATCAGGACGGCCTCTAACGATTGCTTGCCATATAAAAAACTTATTTCTTAATAGCTGAATCAACTTTCTTAGCAACGCTGTCAATCTTTTTAACTGTGCTGTCAGCAGCAGCTTTTACAGAATCCTTCATTGCACCTGCAGTAGAATCAACTGCTTTTACTGTAGAATCAACAGCTTTTTCTGCGCTTGAACCTCCGTTGCAGGCTGCGAATGCGCCGATAGCTAATACTAATAAGACCTTTTTCATGTAATCTGAATTTTTTTGTTAATGAATGGTTTCCAGTTAATACCGCATTGAAAAAAAAGTAACCCAGCCTAAAAAGGAATTTTTGAATATTTTTTTTATTAATGCGTGATTGGTCGTCATTTGGCTGAAAGGCTGTGAGAATATGGAATTTTTGCTGCTATTTTGGGTTACTAATCTTTAATTTCGGTATTAAATATAGCCTTAAGGTGAAGAAAGATATTAATGAACAGCTTTTGTTAAAGGGATTGGCAGATAACAACAGAACGGCCATTGAAGCTATCTATAAAGATAATTATAAGATGGTTCAAACGATGATCGTTGGCAATAATGGCTCGCCTGACGACGCGAAAGATATATTTCAGGAAAGCATGATCGTTCTTTATGAGAAAGTGAAATCGGGGTCGTTTGAACTGAACTGTCAGATAAAAACCTACGTTTATTCGGTTTGCAGACGGTTGTGGTTAAAACGCCTTGGGCAGTTCCAGCGCACGTCGCCCGAAATTGAAAGCATTCAAGAAACGGTTTCTGTAGAAGATGATTTTGAAATGCATGAACGCCGCGATGCCGATTTTCATCTGATGGAAAAAGCCATGCAAAGCCTGGGGGAACCGTGCAAAAGTTTGCTTGAAGCATATTACCTCCAGAAAAAAAACATGGTTGAAATTGCAGGGAGCTTTGGTTATACAAACGCTGACAATGCAAAAAATCAGAAATACAAATGTCTGATGCGGCTTAAAAAATTATTCTTCGATCAATATAAAAACAATGACCAATGGAAGAGATGAATATGCTTGACTCGATTGAAAGATACATCAAAGGAGAAATGCTTCCTGAAGAAAGGGTATTTTTTGAACACCTGCGCAAAAGCAGTCCCAGTGTGGATCAAATGGTGGTTGAACATACCATTTTCCTAAACCAGATGAATAAGTTTGGTGAAAGAAAGGATTTCAATTCATCATTGAATGATATCCATAATGAACTATTCGAAGCCGGTGATATCAAAGAAGAGCAGGAAGCAAGAGTTATACGGCTTTGGAAAAAATACAAACGTGTTGTTGCGGTTGCTGCATCTATCGCAGGCATCACTGCATTGGCAATCAGTGTATTGGTTTCGTATGTGTCACCAAAGGCTAATAATAAATCTATTGAATTGCTAAGCAACCAGGTTTCGGCAGCTTTATAACAAAACAAAAATTATTGACAATAAAACAAAAATCATTGATAATAAAATCGATGAACTGAAACCCAAATCGCCTGTTGATGCAAAAATGAAAATTGGTGGAACGAGTTTCTTGATTGATGGCAGGGGATATCTTGTAACAAATGCACACGTTGTAAAAAACGCAAGAGCGGTAGTTGTAGAAAATAATAAAGGCGATGAATTCAAAGCAAAGGTTTTGATTTTGGATCCAATTTCTGACGTGGCTATTTTGAAAATTGACGATGCAGATTTCAAGGCTATAAACTCTTTGCCTTACAGCATTAGTAAATCAGGTGCTGATTTGGGCGAACAAATTTTTACGCTCGGTTATCCGAAAGATGAAATTGTTTATGGCGAAGGCTATATGAGCGCAAAGACCGGTTTTGAGGGCGATACTTTGGCGTGCCAGATTGCAGTTGCCGCTAACCCTGGAAATAGCGGTGGTCCTGTACTGAACAAAAACGGCGAAGTGGTTGGCATATTAAGCGCAAGGGAAATTCAGGCGCAAGGCGTTGTATTCGCAACAAAATCAAAAAATATTTTTAGGGCTCTCGATTCTTTGAAAACTGATACAGCTTATATCGGTATAAAAATGCCTACTTCATCTCAGCTAAAAGGTTTGGACAGGGTTCAGCAAATCAAGAAAATGGAAGATTGCATTTTTCTGGTGAAGAGCTACTGAAATAAATAATGAATAAAAGAAATCCGAGAGCTATAAATAATTTCTTAAAAACAAAGCCATCGATAATTGATGGCTTTATTTTTTTCTTTCGGTCTTTCCGATTTTTTTGACTTCGGGACTTTTATTTCCAAAGATTATCCGGATAAACTCCATCACCAATTAATTTGTTCAGGCTTTTTTGAACATCAGGCGCATCTTCTTTATAAGTAACGCCAAACCATTGCGCCGAAGTTGGTATCACCTCAATTGCTCCTCCGCCTTCTTTAATAAAGCGGTCGCCGATAATTGGTATAAAAAATTCAGCTTTGGGGTTCGAAATATTTTCTGAAAGAAATTCATGAAATATTTTTTCAGTGAAAGAAAATACAGAAGAATCAAAGCACCAAAAATTCATAGAGACTTTTGAATCAGACGGCACTTCAAATTTTTTTTCTCCTTCTTCATAAGTGATTTTGCCATTTTCGTCCATATAAATTTTCACACGCTCTGCAATGGAAACAAGATTATTGTCTGAATCAACCTCGCAAACGCCGCGGCTAACAGAACCGTTTTCTGAAAGTGTTTTTATCAATTCATATCCTATTATTGAATATAATTTCGGGCTGCATTTCGAATTCAAAAAATCGTCTGCTTTTTGAAAGGCGTCACGGCCATAAAAATCATCTGCATTAATAACGGCGAAAGGTTCACGGATGACATCTTTTGCACAAAGCACTGCATGCGCGGTTCCCCAGGGCTTTGTTCTTTCAGCTGGCACCTGATGATTGCCGATAAAAAAACTCGTATCCTGATAAACATATTCTGTTTTTATGCGCCCTTTTAATTTAGGCTCAAAAATGGCTTTGAAATTTTCGGCAAAATCTTTTCTGATAACAAAAACAACTTTTGTAAAACCAGCTTCAATTGCATCATAAATCGAATAATCCATTATTGTTTCTCCCGAAGGGCCGAAAACCTTGCACTTGTTTCATGCTTCCGTATCTTGATGCCATTCCTGCAGCCAATATTAAAAGTGTTGATGCCATTTTATGCTAATTTTATTTTTAGCTGCGAAAATAAAAAAATAAGATGAAAGAAAATGGTGAATTTAAGCGCAATCACAACAGATGAATTGCATTTGCCGGAATTAACACAAAGAAAAATTCAGGTTGATGTGCTGAGGCTTGACAAAATTGATGATATTATTTCTGGCAACAAATGGTTCAAGTTAAAATATTATTTAGATGAAGCAGTTGCAAATGGTTTCAAAACAATATTAACCTTTGGCGGCGCTTATTCAAACCATATAGTTGCTACAGCTTCTGCTGCAAAAAAAATGGGTATGAAAAGTATCGGCATTATTCGCGGCGAACAACCAGCGACCTTGTTTCACACTTTACTACAGGCAAAAAAATTTGACATGCAAATCGAGTTTGTCAGCCGCACCGATTATAGAATTAAAACCGAAAAAGAATTTATTAGCAAGCTAAACATTAAGCATCCCTCATGTTTTATTATTCCCGAAGGCGGTGCCGGAATGAGCGGCATTCAAGGAAGCATGGAAATTCTGAAATGCACCAGCCAAAATAATTATTCTCATATTGTTTGCGCTATTGGCACGGGAACTATGTTCGCAGGAATTGTGAATGCTTCTTTGCCAAAACAGAAAATAATTGGCATCACCGTTTTGAAAGGAATGAAAAATTTATCTGAAGAAATTTTTCAATTTGTCAATCAGGATAAATCAAAAGATTTTGTTATTAATAATGATTACCACTTTGGCGGCTATGCAAAAAAAAATGATGACCTGATAAAATTCATGAATGCTTTTTATCAACTCACAAACATACCATCGGATTTTGTGTATACAGGCAAGCTTTTCTACGCAGTTATTGATCTCATTAAAAAAGATTATTTTCCTGCTAAAAGCAAGCTGCTTGTTATTCACAGTGGCGGCCTTCAGGGCAATTCATCGCTGCCAAAAGAAGCACTGATTTTTTAGTTAAAATATAGATACCGCAATCTTATCTTTGCCTACTTATAACAACTTTTAAAAAGATTCGTTTATCAAAGCATGCCCAGGAATTTTGCGTTATCCATAATTTGTATATTACTCACAACTATCGCAGCGGCGCAGGAAACGCTACCTAAATTTTCAGCTTCATTAAAATCAAACGGCAAAATAATCATCAGCTGGCGCAATAATTATCGTGTTGTAAACCAAATAAGCATACAGCGTTCTGCAGACAGCTTAAAAAATTTTACCACATTGCTCACCGTGCCGGATGCATCGGTTTCAGAAAACGGTTTTGTGGATTCGAAGGCCGCAAATGCACATATGTTTTATAGATTATTTATCGTGCTCGACAGCGGCAAATATATTTTTACAAAATCAAAAAGGCCTCTTTCTGATACAGCAGTAGCAAGAGATAAAGCTGCTGACAATAATGACATTGCTTTATCAAAAGCCGAGAACCAGCGATTAAGTTATGTTGAAAAAAGCAAGGACAGCCTTTCAATAAATGCCCCTGATAAAATAAATGCAGTTCCCGAAATAAAACTGAACAAAATAATTTATTTAAAAAAACAGGATACCCTGATAGGCCAGGTTTTCGAAAATGCCGTTCGCAAATTCAAAGATTCAATTTTGTCAAAAACAAAAGACACGCTTGTCTTCAAAGGCATAGATACTATTCTGATAAAGCCCTTTGTTCCTAAAGAAGTCTACAAAGTGTCATCATATGTTTTTGCAAACAAAGATGGCAACATCATGATTTTGCTACCAGACACTAATAAGAAAAAATACAGCATTAAATTTTTAGAATTAGATGCCACTGTTTTATTTGAACTGAAAGAAATAAAGCAATCGCCGCTTATTGTCGACAAAACAAATTTTGTGCATTCGGGCTGGTTCCGCTTCGAGCTTTATGATGATGGAAAATTAAAAGAGAAGAATAAATTTTTTATCCCGAAAGAATTTTAGCAGAAGTTTGTCAACCAGGAATTTTCAATCCCGCTTTTTCATCAACAACCAGCTCGCAGTTGAATATTGCTTCAAAATGTTTCATTATTTTTTTCTTTACTTCATCTAGGGAAATTTTTTCCCCAAGTTCTTTTTCCATTGAGGTGACTTTTTTATTCTGAATGCCGCATGGAATAATAAAATCAAAATAAGAAAGATCGGTATTTACATTCAGCGCAAAGCCATGCATGGTTACCCAACGGCTGCAGCGAACGCCCATGGCGCATATTTTGCGTTCCTTGCCGGGCGAGCCCGCATCCAGCCAAACACCTGTTTCGCCTTGTGAGCGGCCGCTTTCAATACCATATTCAGTAAGTGTTCTGATAATTACTTCTTCCAGTTCACGCATATACCTGCCAATATCTGTATAAAATTTTTCAAGGTCTAAAATCGGATAGCCAACAATTTGTTGCGGCCCGTGAAAAGTAATATCGCCTCCCCTATTTGTTTTATAAAATTCAATTGACCGTGCGCTCATTTCCTGCTCACTGATCAAAACATTTTCTTCGTGGCCGCTTTTACCCAATGTATAAACAGATGGATGTTCAACAAAGAGCAAGTGGTTGGTGGTTTGTAGTTTGTAGTTTGAGTTGCTCCCGACTATTGATTTCACCCTTACATTTTCCTGCAGCAATTCTTCCTGCAGATCCCACGCCTGCTTGTAACCCAGCGTTCCTAAGTCTTCAAATATTACTTGTTGCTTTTGCATTTACAAATGCAAAGCTAACAACAATCCTGTAAAGTTTCTTAGCTGATAAGGTTGGGATAACTATCTTACTTTTGCACAAAAAATAATGTCACGCAAGCCAGAAAATAATCTGGAAGATATTAATGAAGCATCAGACGAGTTGTATGAGCGGATGAATATTAAAGTTGATAAAGGACAGGAGCCGATGCGCATTGATAAATTTCTGGTGCAACGAATTGAAAATGCATCACGAAATAAAGTTCAGCAGGCAATTCAGGCTGGCCGTGTGCTTGTGAACAATAAAATCGTTCAGCCAAATCATAAAATAAAGCCTCAGGATGAGATTATCGTTTATTCTGATAAAGAAACGCAGGGAGAAAAAGTTATTCCTGAAAAAATTGATCTCAATATTTTTTACGAAGACGATGATGTGATGATTATTAATAAACCTGCAGGCCTGGTTGTACATCCTGCCAGTGGAAATTATTCAGGCACATTGCTGAATGGGATTGCGTATTATCTCCAGCAAAAAAACAATTCAATCAACGAAGAGACTTTGCCGCGTTTCGGGCTTGTTCATCGCATTGACAAAAACACCAGCGGCCTAATGGTTCTTGCAAAAACTGAAAAAGCAGTGACCAGTTTAGCAAAACAATTTTTCAATCATACCGTAAAGCGGCAATATATGGCGCTTGTTTGGGGAGATATGATAAACAATGAAGGAACTGTTGTTGCGCACGTTGGCAGGCACCAGCGCTTCCGCAAGTTGTTTGATGCATATCCTGAAGGAGAACATGGCAAAGAAGCAATCACTCATTATAAAGTGCTTGAGCGTTTCGGTTATACATCACTGTTACAATGCGTGCTCGAAACCGGAAGGACACATCAGATACGCGTTCACATGCAACATATAGGCCACCCATTGTTCAGCGACGATACTTACGGCGGCGACAAAATCGTGAAAGGAACTGTTTACAGCAAGTACAAACAATTTGTTGAAAATTGTTTTGTTATTTGCCCAAGGCAGGCGCTGCACGCGAAAACAATTGGCTTCATTCATCCTACCACGGGCAAAGAAGTTTTATTTGAAAGCGAGCTGCCCGACGACATGAAAAACCTGATTGAAAAATGGAGAGGATATGTTGCGGCAAGAATCTGATGGCTTTTCTTAAGACTTTTCATAGTAAGCTCACATGCTAAGTGAAATCATGAATTTTGCAATTAGAGCTTAATATTATAATTTGGTTTTCATAAATTAACCTAAAAAAATTATTTATGAAATCTAGACTTGGGAAACTTATTATTTCTGCACTTTTATTTTTTGTATGTGCCATTCTACAGAACTCTTTTATTTCCTGTACAAAAACAAATACAGTTACTGTCACTAATACAGTCACAGATACTTTTACTGTGACAAAAAATGATACTCTGGTGAAATCGGATACCACTTTAACAGTTGCTATCTTAACTGCAAATTCCTGGAAGCTTGCATTTGACAGAGCAGTAGTAGGTTTAGACACTTTCTATTATGTAAGAGGCGGAACTGCAAATTCAATAGACTATGATAATGAATACATAACTTTCAATACTAATGGCACAGGTTTATACACACATAATGACGGAAGCCAGGATACATTCACATGGAGCTTTGCTGATACTACAAATACAATTATAAATTGGTTAGATAACTCAGCTATTCCAACCAATGAGACTTGGGAAAATATTTATTATAAAAATGGCGCGTTGCATTATGACGAATATTCAGACCGTACCAACGGCAATGAATTGTCGGCTCAGATAAGAATTCCTAAATAATAAACCAATCATTTTTACATAAAAAAGCAGAAACTCCTTATTACACAACGGGCTTAGAATAAATTTTTTTAAATAACAAGAATAAATTTCTAGTTAGAGCATTGTTATCGATTTGTTTTGCAAGCCAGATGCTGCGGATTTCAGTTGGATCAAAATCATTGCCGGGAATAATAATGTCAATATTCTTTTTAAAGACAGAAAGAAAACTCTCGACAGAGATATGAGGTCTTTGCTTTTTTTGTATCCGCAACAAAAAATGTGATATGGTTTTGCAGTAAGGTTTCAAAAAATCTAATCCATATTTCGATAAAACAATTCCCATTGTTTTATTCTCTGATTTAAGTGTGACGAAAAAATCCATCAGCTTAATGATTGCATAATAGTATGTTAAAGCAGGCGATGAATTGGTTGTGCTCCTGGAATGGATTCTGTATGAGCAGCATTCATCAGACATTGATGCACGATAATTTTTTTGAATCAGCCTGAACCAAAGTTCTAAATCTGCAAATAATAAATTTGGGTACGCAGGAATACCTCCAATTTCATCAAAGTCAACAGACCTCATCATCTGACCGATTGAAAGCTCAGACATATTAGAAAGAAAAAAAGCCAAAAACTCAAATGCTGACTGTGTTTCGCTCATTGGCTTGCATGAACGAATAGTTTTACCTTTCTCATCGATATAACGAAAGTGAAGCTGATAAAGGCTTGCAGTTGGATGCTTTTGTATAAGCTGATCCATCACATACAAAAAATCTTTGTCGAGCAGATCATCGTGCCCGATAAAAGACATAAATTCATTTTTAGGGATTGTTATAATTCTAGCCCAATTTTCTTCGATGCTAAGGGCCTTTTCAGAAGGATAGATCCGAATCCTTTCATCCTTCAGCAACATCAGCCATTCGAGTGTACCATCTATACTGCAATTATCAAGTACTTCTAAATTAAAATCAGAAACAGTTTGTGAAAGAATGCTCTGAACACATTCTTTCACATATTCGCCGCCATTGCGTACAGGTAAAACAATACTAAATTTTGCCACAAATTTTTCCTTTGAAAACTAAATCAATTTTACTTCTAACAAATAACATGATTATTTTATTCTTTTCAGATACCCCTGCGGAGCTACACTTATCAGAAGTTTATTGTCAATAGAAGAATCAATTTGAAAAGCATCATTGCTTTTTAGAAATTCCCAAACAGCTGTTTTCGGATTACTTGCTTTTGACCACGCTCTCCCCGGCAAATAGTTATCAGGCATATCTTCTACAATAGTATCAAAAACTACTAAATAAGAACCTTTTGTCACAAACTGTGAGTAGTATTGTAACTCTAACAGCACATGTTCATGTGTGTGATTTGAATCAAGGCAAACCATTATCACTTTTTCTTCAGAAACATGAGTCTTAATTTTTTCAATCAATTCTTCGCTGACTGATGATCCTTCTATCATTTTTATCCGTTTAAACATCGGATGCTTTTCAATTTCTTGTTTGTTGTGTTCGCGTATATCGATGTCAATTCCGAGGACTTCTCCTTTGCCAATAAGTTCCAATATCGATGCATAATATATCAATGATCCTCCATGAGCAATACCCGTCTCAATAATAAGATCAGGTTTTATTTCCCAAATGAGCTCTTGCATAATTATCATATCCTGCGGATATTGAATAATGGGTCTGCCCATCCATGAGAAATTATAAGAATACTGAGCTTTGTTCGATTCAATATTAAATGCCTCAGCAGCCAAACGAAGTGCCTTATTTTCTTTATAGCTCTCTATTCTTTTATTTCTTTCTTCTATGAATTCAAGAATTGGGTTACTCATTGTTTAATATTTTTTTTAGTTTACTATCGTCGCCCCAAAAAGACATTGGCTCATAATCTGGGTAATTAAAATATCCAAAGTTTAATTTTATTATTTTGTTTTTTTTCGCTAAATAATCTGTCACCATTTTTTTGATTGTTACAGGGTTGCCACTGCAACAGTTTATAATACCTTTAATTTTATTCTGAAAGGCAATGCGTGTTATGTATTCAGAAACACTTTCTATCGGCAAATAATCCCTAACCTGCTCGCCTCCGCTCATATTAAATACGCTTTCCTTTTTTTCCAGTGCCATATCAAGCTGTGAAAATAATGAATTTGCACTTTGGCCTTTGCCATACATATAAAACAATCTGATCCATTTTAAATAAAAATGATATTTTGACTGTAAGCCTTGTAAAAAAGAATTAAGGTCATTCTTGGCAATTGCATAAGCAGCTATTGGTGTTGCAATAAAATCTTCGCTTAATTTTCCTTCATTCATACCATATTCAAGACATGTGCCTGCAACTGTCAGGTCAGTTAAGCCGCCATGAATAATATTTTCTAAAAAAAGCTTATGCAAAGGAAGATATTTTTCAAGATGATCTTGTGATTTGTAATGCGGGAGACCTTGCCATGCAAGGTGAATCATTGCATCTGGCTCATCAAAAAAACTGTAATAGTCAACTGATTTATTTATCTGATTAAGATTGAAATCAATATAATGAACATGGCGAAACCATTTGAAGCCTTTTGCTTTTTTTTTATCCGAAGATGTAGCGATGACGGAATGACCAAGATGTAATAATTCCTGAATCACATAATTACCTATAAAACCTGTAGCTCCAGTCACCAGGATCTTTTTCATCGCAGTTATAAAATTTGCAAAGAGGGAATTGGGATTACAAATTTTGCATCCCAGTTTTTAATATAAGAAAGTTGTTGCATTATTTCATCCTTGATATTCCATGGAAAAATAATAACAAAATCCGGCTTACTCGACTTTAAATGCTCTTCGTTTACCACCGGTATGTGGCTTGCCGGTAAAAACTTTTGCTGTTTGTGCGGATTTGCATCAACAACAAATTCTATTAGGTCATTTTTTATGCCGCAAAAATTTATTAAAGTGTTGCCTTTTGCAGCTGCGCCGTAAGCTGCCACTCTTTTATGCGCTTTCTTTTGAAGAATCAGGAATTCGATGAATTGTAGTTTTATTTGCAAAGCTTTGTGCTGAAAATTTTGATAATAAGAGAGATCGCAAATACCGACAGCAAATTCTCGTTCCATCAATTCCTTAACGCGCGAAGAAATATTTTTTGTGTGATCATTTGCGTGTTTTGCGTAAATACGCAATGAGCCGCCATGTGTTGGCAGCTCTTCAACATCAAAAATTTCAAGGCCTGAGGATTCAAATATTTTGGAGGTTGTGAAAAAAGATAAATAAGAAAAGTGTTCATGATAAATAGTATCAAATTGATTGTTGTTCACAAGTTGCAAAAGATGTGGGAATTCCATGGTAATGACACCATCATTTTTTAAAATAATTTTCATCCCGTTTACAAAATCAACTATATCGGGAACATGGGCAAGAACATTGTTACCAAGCAATAAATCAGCCTCTATATTTTTTTCTTTTAATTGTCTTGCAAGCTTTACTCCAAAAAAATCTATTACGCAATCAATACCTTTCTCAATAGCGACCTGCGCTGTATTTGATGTTGGTTCAATACCAATCACTGCTATTCCCTTTTGCTTAAAATATTGCAACAGGTAGCCATCATTGGAAGCAATCTCAACTACTAATGATTTGTTATCATATCTAAATCTTTCCACCATATTTTCAACATATTTTTTTGCATGTTGTAACCAGGTAGTTGAAAAGGATGAAAAATACAAGTAGTTATTATTAAAAATTGCGTCTGATTTTGTATACTCATCTATTTGAACAAGAAAACATTTACTGCAAACAAAAACTTTTAATGGATAAAAAATTTCTGGTTCGTTCAATTGCTCTTTCTCCAAAAAAGAATTTGATGGAGGCGAATTCACCAAATCAATAAAAACATTTTCTAATTTTGTTTTGCAAAATCTGCATTGCATAATTAAATCCCTTTAAAATTTAAATCGAGGTATTTATGACTTTTATCCCGGTCAGAAATTTCTGAAATCGCAACAGGCCAGTTTATGTCCAAAATCGGATCATCGTATCTTATCCCAGCTTCAACATTCGGCTCATATATTTCGGAATGATGATATAGAAGCTCGCAATTTGCAGTTAATGTTTGAAACCCATGGGCAAAACCTTCGGGGATGTATACCATTTTTTTATTTTCTGCAGAAAGCTCGACGCCAAACCATCGCAAAAAACTAGGAGAACCTTTTCTAAGATCTACAAGTACATCAAACACTGCGCCAGCTATACATCGCACCAGTTTAATTTCTTTGTATGGTTCTTGTTGATAATGCAGCCCGCGAATACTGCCTTCTAAATTTGTAAATGAATGATTGAACTGAACCAATTCCTTATTGTGGCCTATTTTTGAAAATTCATCTTTGCAATAATATCTCGCAAACCATCCTCTTTTATCAGCATGAGGGAGAAGACTAATTATAAAACTCCCGAGAAGTGGTGTTTCTTCAAAATTCATAGGGAAAAATATTCTTTAATTTGCTGAAAGGTGAATTCGGTTTTATTCTGGTTGGAACATTTGTACCATTCAATTGTCCATTCGATTGCTTCGTTTGCATTTAATTTGGGGTGCCAATTTAATTCGGTTTCAGCTTTGGAAATATCCAATTTAAGCAAGTGAGCCTCGTGTGGTTGAAGTTCATTGCCAATATTATTCCATTCACCTTCTCTTTCCCATTTTGTTAGCACTAATTCAACAAGCTGCTGTACAGTTACATGATCTTCCGGATATGGCCCAAAATTATATGCGCCGGAAAATTTTTTTGGATTTTCATTCAGCATACCTGCCAAAAGTAGATAACCAGTCAGGGGTTCAAGGACATGCTGCCAGGGGCGAATGGAAGCTGGGTTGCGAAGCTCTATAAATTTATTTTCCTGAACTGCTCTCATAATATCGGGAAAAATTCTGTCCTTGCTCCAATCACCACCCCCTATCACATTTCCTGCTCTGGCACTTGCTAAAGCTTTTTGATGTTTATCAATATTGTCAACATTGAAGAAAGAATCGCGAAATGATTTGATGACAAACTCTGCGCATGCTTTGCTTGCACTGTAAGGATCATGGCCACCCAATACATCATCTTCCTTGTAAAGTATATCCTTCTCTTTGTTTTTATAAACCTTGTCAGTAGTGATTAAAATTACAGCACATTTTTTTTTTAAATCTATAATCGATTCTAAAACGTTTGCCGTGCCAGTTACATTTACATCAAAAGTTTCTGCTGGAATTTCGTAGGCACTCCTTACAAGAGGCTGCGCAGCTAAGTGAAAAATAAAATCGGGTTGGAAAACTTCTATCTCTCTTGATAATTTTTTTTTGTCGCGAATATCTGCAAAAACATTTTCGATAACATTTAAAGGTTCAATTGAATTAAAAATGGTGTCATTTAATCTGTCAGGCTCAAGAGCAAATCCTTTTAATTTGGCGCCCAGTGAATGCAATAATGCTACCAGCCAGCCGCCTTTAAAACCAGTATGGCCTGTTATAAATACTTTCTTTTTGCTGAAATAATGATTTAGTCTTTCAAAGGTTACCACAGCTTCCATTTTGCCTGATTGTTTTGCCACATTGTTTCCAGTTCTATTTTATCTCTTAGCGCATCCATGCATTTCCAAAAGCCCGTATGTTTATATGCCATTAATTCTTTGGCTTTCGCCAAATTTTCAAGCGGGGAATCCTCCCACATAATGTCGTCCATATTATTTTCCAGATATTGAAAAACCTCAGGTTTCAAAATAAAAAAACCTCCGTTTATCCATTTGTCATCTTCATTTGGCTTTTCTTTAAACTTTTTTACTTCGCCATTTTTTTCTACATCCATGCCTCCAAATCTTGCTTCTGGCTGAACCGCGGTAACAGTTGCAATTTTGTTGTGAGTGTTATGAAAATGAATGAGACTGTTCAAATCAATGTCACTAACGCCGTCACCATAAGTGAGCATAAAATCTTCGTTGCCAATATATTTCTCAATTCGTTTCAATCTTCCGGCAGTCTTTGTATTTAAGCCAGTATCAACCAGGGTTACTTTGAATGATTCACTATTGGAATAATGAACATCCATTTTATTGCTTCCAAGCTCAAAAGTTAAATCAGAATTGTGCAAATAATAATGCATAAAATATTCCTTAATAATAAATCCCTTATATCCAAGACAAATTATAAAATCATTGAAGCCATAAAAACTATAAATCTTCATGATATGCCACAATAAAGGCTTGCCGCCAATTTCAACCATTGGCTTGGGCTTTATATCTGTTTCTTCTGAAATCCTTGTTCCAAGACCACCAGCAAATATTACTACTTTCATACAGTTGTATTGCTACAAAACTAATTTTATTTAGGATATTGCACATAATTTTCACTAAAATCAATTAACCTTCATATCTTAATGAATAGAGCCTTATTTTTATTTATCCTCCCAGTATATTTTGTTTTACCGATAAAATCATTGTCACAAATCAATCACTCGCAAGGTTTGGCAGCCTATTATTCTTTCAATAGCAATACGAATGACGCAAGCGGCAATACCAATATTCAATCAAACTACAAGATGCCGTTTGACGACTTGTTATATGTCAATGGCCAAAATTCCGCAATCACTAACATCGATAGCGTGCATCAAAATTTCTATTCAGACTTTGGCGCAAAGGCTTCGCGTCATGTGAATAGCACAGTCATTTCTTCCCAAAATCCCAGCGCTTCTTTTATATTGAATGTTGATGACCTTTTTTTCGGTCATCTGAACAGTCCCTCATTTCCTTATTGGAGCAATGCTGTCATCGATGAAGCACACATTTATAATCCTGCAATCAATACGCAGAAAGTAAATGAAATTTGTAATTTGTGCAACCAACCACAAGGCTCTTTGAGCGGGGATACAATTTGTTCAGGCCAACCGGGAACGCTGACATTTAATTACACCGCTGGCACGGCCCCTTTTACAATTGAATATTCCGATGGAACAAACACATTTATACAAACCAATGTTATTAGTGGCGTCCCCTTTCCAGTGCCAAACAACCCTACAACAACTACTTTCTATACTTTAGATTCGTTAGCTGATGCAACTACTTGTTCCAGAACAAGTGATTTCGTTTCAAATAACGCAACAATTGTTGTCAATAATTGTGTCGCCTCTTTATGTGCCGGTTCTCTGGGTGACCCTGTTGTAAATGTAACCTTCGGCAGCGGCACTAACCCTGGCCCCATTTTACCTACTGCGGCGCCAGGTGCTTCTACAACTCTTACATACGTTGCAGTAAATGGTAACCCTGCTTCACCAACTCCTGTTGATGGACAGTATACCATAACAAACAATGTTCCTGTAAACGCTGATTGGTTTTCAGGTGCCTATGATCACACCAGTAATAATGGTACTGGTTACATGGCTTTTTACAATGCAAGTGAACAGCCCGGAGAGTTCTATAGTCAAACGATAAATAATCTATGTGGGTCGTCCACTTATGAATTTGCTGCGTGGATTGCAAATGCACTAAACCCTTCTCAAGTAATCGGCGTTGATCCTAACATAACGTTCAGTATTGAGCAGCCTGATGGCACTTTGCTGGCATCATACAACACGGGCGATATCCCACAAACTTCAACTTTTACGTGGGTACAATATGGCTTTTATTTTACGACGCCCTTAAATGTCTCAACTGTAGTTCTTAAAATGATCAACAACAGCCCAGGTGGGCTTGCAAATCTTGGGAACGATTTGGCTATCGATGATATTACTTTCAAACCATGTGGCCCTTTGATTACCGCATCTTTTAATGCTACAACTATGGTAGACTCAGTAACTGTTTGCCAAAACACAAATCTCACATTATATGGACATGCCTCTGGCGGTTATAATAACCCCGCGTATTTGTGGCAATCCAGTGCAGATAGCGGTAAAACCTGGAACGACATACCAAATTCAAACACTCTTCAAATCGGTGTAACAGCCCCATCAATTAGTGCAGCTTTGCGATATCAATATAGAATGCTAAGCAGCGAAGCAAGTAATATCACATCTGCAAATTGCCGAGTGTCCTCAAATTTGACTATTCTGAATATAAATGCTGGGCCAACCGGAAATCTAACTGCCGATAGCATTTGTCCGGGCAACAGTACAATTCTAACATTTAAGTCATCTTCAGCCCCATCGCCGTTTTCGTTAGTCTGGACTGATGGCACAAATTCTTACAATCAGGGCAGCTTGGTTAATGGCTCAACCTTTCAAACACCTTTTACGGCAACTCAAACATCAACGTATCAACTTCATTCAATCACCGATGCCAATGGCTGCACCAATACGCTTGACTCGCCATTCACTGTTTTTGTGAACCCCTTGCCCAATGGCTATCTGAGCGGAGGTAATATTTGCAATGGCGATAGCGCTGTTATGCTCTTTACATCAACTTCCGGAACAAGCCCATTTAACATTGCGTATTCTGCTAACAGTAATGGATATGCGCTGATTGGGCTTGGCGGCAATACTACTTTCACCATCCCATATTTGCTGAATGACACCACTAATATTTTGCTGACGTCCATTACTGATGCCAATGGATGTTCTTCAACCCTTGATACATCCGCAATTGTTAATGTGCTTCCACTTCCGCAAGGCGGCCTGGTTGGCGGCAATGTATGCGCAGGAGATTCTGCCGGAATTACATTCAATTCAACCAATGGCACCGGCCCTTTTGAAGTTGAAATATCGGACGGAACAAATACGACAACATATTATGATGTGAATTCTGGAATACCTTTCAAAATTTCACCCGTAACACAAACAACAAATATTTCATTGGTATCAATTACTGATGCGAATGGAACCTGGTGGCACAGGGCTGCGGGGTTTACTTCACCAAACGCAACCATTACCGCGCAACCTTCTCCTGTTATTCAATTTGATTCTCTAACGGCAATATGTATCCAACAATCATCTTTTCAAATTACACAAGCAACAGAAACGACAGGCATTACAGGGACTGGCAGTTATAGTGGCGATGGCGTTAGCCCCACCGGCAATTTTACTCCTACCGCCGCAGGCGTTGGAATGCATAATATAACTTATACTTATGTTGCAACTGATGGCTGCAGTTCTTCAGATAGCAGCAACATAACAGTGAACCCTACTCCGGTTGTGAGCGCCGGGCCTGATTTCGTTACATGCATAGGATTTCCTGCGCAGCTGAATGCAACAGGCGCATCGTCTTATGTGTGGTCGCCGTCAATAGGTCTTGATAATCCTTCTAAACCTAACCCGATAGCCACCATTGACAGCACCACGACTTATATCGTTCTTGGCACAGATTCAAACGGCTGTTATGCATCTGATACAATAACGGTAGATGTTAGCAAAAGCGGCATTGCTGCTTTTGTGGTGCCGAATGCATTTACGCCAAATGGTGATGGCTTAAATGATTGCTTTGGCATAGGGCATTGGGGAGAAGTGACCGTTTATGAGTTTTCAATTTTTAACAGATGGGGCGAACTTGTATTCACTACCAAAAACCCTTCTGATTGCTGGAACGGAACATTCAATGGACAGAAGCAACCTGCAGGTGGCTATCCATATGTAATTAAAGCCAAAACTCCTTGCGGAAATGTAACCAGAACGGGTATTGTAATGCTTGTTCGCTAAGCAATTATTTCTGAAGAATATTTCAGGAACAGATCAAGCCCTTTTCTTTTTTCAACATCAAGTTGGTAGCTAATGTGCCTGGTATAATATTCACGAAGATCAAAATTTTTATACTCAATATTTTTCAATAAAGCATTCAGGTTTTGTAATCCGTTTTTATTTGCCTCATTAAATTCTTCAATAAAATTTTTGTCGATTTTTTTATTGCTCACCCATGCAGCAAATACAAACGGCAGCTTTGTAAAATCTTTCCATGCCTCCCCAAGATCATAAATATATTTCGACGTCTTTCTTTGCTCAAGCGCCCTGTCGCCAATCACAAGCCCGGCGGTTGATCCTTCGATATGCTCTCTGAAATCTTCTTTGGCGTCTTCAAAAAGCGGGTTAATTTTCCAGTATTCTTTCAACAAAATTTTTGCAAGCTGAACAGAAGTGCGGCTTTGGTAATCCAGCAAAACTTTCTCAATTTGTTCAATAGGCTTTTCGCTAAACAGGCAAACCGATGCTACGGCGCCATCGCTTCCAATGCAGTAATCTGTATTAATATAATGTTCTTTCAGTTTGGGGATTATAGCTACCGGCACAAGGCCGATATCAATTTCATCATTGAGCAACATGGATGCAATGCGTGATGGATAATCAATTTTCAATTCTATTTTATCTACAACCGGAGAATGCTGAATACCGTACAGCAAAGGCTTTGTGTTCAGATAGCTCACTGCTCCTACCCTTATTTTTCTTTCCAATTCGTTTGCTTTAATTTTGGCGCAAAGGTAAGTGCGGGAAATCAAATACAATCTTCATCAATCAAGTTCATGGAATTAAACACACTCACAGCCATTTCTCCAATTGACGGGCGCTATCATAAGCAATTAAATTTTCTGGATGATTATTTTTCAGAATATGCGCTCATGAAATATCGTGTGCTTGTAGAGGTTGAATATTTTATTTTCCTGAGCGATAAAAAAATATTTTCTCTTTCATCTTCGGTAAAAAAACAGCTTCAGTCTGTTGCAGAAAATTTTAGCATTGATGATGCTATTGAAATTAAGGAGACCGAAAGCATTACCAATCATGATGTAAAAGCCGTTGAATATTTTTTAAAAAAGAAATTGGATGAAACAAAAGCAGGCGCGATTAAAGAATGGGTTCATTTCGGATTGACTTCTCAGGATATTAACAACACATCTATCCCATTGTTGTGGAAGCATGCTGTTGAAATAGAATATTTGCCATCATTGCTGAATTTAAATCGCCAATTGAAATTATTGGCAGATGAATGGAACGATGTTCCCATGCTTGCCAGAACTCATGGACAGCCCGCTTCCCCAACAATTCTTGGAAAAGAGATTTTAGTTTTTGTTGAAAGAATAGAAAACCAGGTGGACCAGTTGATAGCAATTCCTTTTTCTGCAAAATTTGGCGGAGCAACAGGAAATCTGAACGCACACCAAATTGCTTTTCCAAAAAAAGATTGGGTTAAACTTGCCAACGAATTTGTTGAAGGAACGCTTGGATTGCATCGCCAGCAATACACAACTCAAATTGAACATTATGATAACCTCGCTGCTTTTTTTGATGTGATGAAAAGGATCAACACCATCCTTATTGATTTTTCACGAGATGTGTGGGCTTATGTGTCGATGGATTATTTCAAACAAAAAATAAAAAAGGGCGAAATCGGCTCATCAGCGATGCCGCACAAAGTGAACCCGATTGATTTTGAAAATGCAGAAGGGAATTTAGGTATCGCAAATGCATTGTTTGAGCATTTCTCTGCAAAGCTTCCGATATCAAGGTTGCAAAGAGACTTAACAGATTCAACTGTGCTCCGCAATATCGGCGTGCCTTTTGCTCACACCATTCTTTCACTGAAATCAATTGAGAAAGGATTGGGCAAACTGGTGCTCAACCAAAATAAAATAACTGAAGATCTGGAAAACAATTGGGCGGTTGTTGCAGAAGCTATACAAACAGTTTTGCGAAGAGAAAATTATCCTGAGCCCTATGAAGCATTGAAAGAATTGACACGCGGAAATTCTGCCATCACAAAACAATCCATTCATTCCTTTATCGATAAATTAAAAATTTCTACAGTTATAAAAAAAGAATTGAAAAAGATATCACCGCATAATTACACTGGCGTGTCGCTTAGGTTTTAAGTGCAGTTTTTTTTGATTAACTTCGCCACATGCCATTAGCGCAAAAAATAATACCACATTACACTTACGATGATTATGTTCATTGGGAGGGCAGATGGGAACTGATTGAGGGACATCCTATCGCTATGAGCCCACTGCCAACGCCAAGACATCAAAAAATAACAGCAGAACTTATTGCGACATTTCATTATGTAATTAAGGAAGGTAATTGCAAGAAATGCAGGGTATATGACCCGATTGATTATAAAATTACAGAAGATACAATCATTCAACCAGATGTATTAATTGTTTGCGCTGAGATCAAAAAGGCTTTTCTCGATTTCCCGCCTACCTTAGTTGTTGAAGTTTTATCGCCATCTACTGCTATCCGCGACAAGCATACCAAGTATGATATTTATCAACAACAGGGAGTGAAATATTATTTGATTGTTGACGCAGACAAAAAATCAATTGAAATTTACATGCTTGAAAGCGGAGCTTATGTTTTACAAAGTACCCCGCAAAACAAATTTGATTTTTTTCTTGACGATGATTGTTCCGTTACTATAGATTTCAACGAAGTGAAGCTGGATTGACTTCTATCTTCCACCAAAGCATATTTTCTTTCTTATCAAATTTTTGAAAATTATTTTTCTGAACTACTTTGATCGAAGCAATATTAATCTCATGAGTTTCTGCTAAAATGAAATTAATATCCCTACGTTTCTTTGCCCATTCAATCATTCCTCCAACAGCTTCAGTCATAATTCCCTTTCTTCTGTAGCCGAAAAATGTTCCATAACCTATTTCGATTTCGTTATGGTTGTTTGGAACACCTTTAAAGCCTAATTCCGCAACAATGTTCCGGGAAGATTTTTCAATAACAATCCAAAAAGTGTAAAAAAGATAGGCATCGCCGGCAGCTTTTTTCATTTGTGGTAAAATCAAATACTCCGCTCTATCTTTTATTTCTTTCGAAACTATTCTAACGGTTTGGGATATGCGCAATTCTTTTTCCAGCTTTCTGTTGCCTTGAAGATATAGTCGAAGCTGGCGATAATCCAATGGGATAATTTCAAATCGATTTGTTTCAACCACAATTGCCGGTTTTGCGATAGTGAATGTTTTTCTTTCTTATTTGCAGCCTGCTCTACTTGTGGATCTCGCTGGTGAAATGAAATTCAATATCAGGATTGTTTGTTCTCTCTGTATTCAGGAACCATTCGCTTTGTGCCAGATAAACCAAATGGCCATCCTTGTCATTGGCGATATTAGCATGTTTGTAACGAATAAAATCTTCCAGCTTTTGCGGATCTTTACTCGTTATCCAACATGCTTTGTAAAAGGGCAGGCTATTGAATTGAACAGATGCACTGTATTCATGAAGCAGGCGGTATTGAATCACTTCAAATTGAAGCTCACCTACACAACCTATGATTTTTTTGTTGCCACCAAACTGAGTGAATAATTGCGCAACGCCTTCGTCAGTTAATTGCAGCAATCCCTTCTCAAGCTGTTTCGATTTCATCGGGTCTTTGTTGATTACCTCTTTAAAAATTTCCGGAGAGAATGAAGGTATACCTGTAAAATAAAAATCTTCTCCTTCTGTCAATGTATCACCAATTTTAAAATTGCCGGTGTCGAATAAGCCAACTACATCGCCGGGAAAAGCTTCTTCAATTACATCTTTATCTCTTGCCAGGAAAGTATATGGATTACTGAACCTAACGTCCTTGTGTAACCGAACATGGTGGAAATATTTGTTGCGCTCAAACTTTCCGCTGCACACGCGAAGAAATGCAATCCTATCACGATGTTTCGGGTCAAGGTTGGCATGAATCTTAAAAATAAATCCACTTAATTTTTCTTCGCCCGGACAAACCTCCCGTATGGAGGTAGGCCTGCAAAGCGGTGTCGGCGCAATCTTGATAAATGTATCAAGCATTTCTCTTACCCCGAAATTGTTGATGGCACTGCCAAAAAAAACCGGAGCGACTTTTCCTGCGCGATAATCTTCTACGTTTAATTGTCCGTGAACACCGTCTACAAGCTCCACATCTTCGCGAAGAACTGCCGCATCTCTTTCACCTAATTTTTCATAGAGCAATGAACTGTTCAAATCATTTATCTGAACTATATCTTCATCTGCTCCTTTTGTATTGGCAGTGAATAGCACCAGACTTTTATCATCGAGATTATATACACCTTTAAATTCTTTCCCGCTGTTGATCGGCCAGGTCATCGGGTGCAATTGAATGCTCAGTTCTTTCTCGATTTCTTCTAATAAATCAAACCGGTTTTTTCCATCGCGGTCCATTTTGTTGATAAAAACAATAACAGGCGTATCGCGCATACGGCAAACTTCCATCAGCCTGCGCGTTTGTGCTTCCACGCCGTTCACACTGTCAATGACCAAGATCACACTATCAACCGCAGTGAGCGTTCTGTACGTGTCTTCTGCAAAGTCTTTGTGGCCGGGCGTATCAAGAAGATTAATCAAAATGCCTTTATATTTAAAGCTCATTACTGATGTAGCAACAGAAATTCCACGCTGTCTTTCAATTTCCATGAAATCGCTGGTGGCATATTTTTTTATCTTATTGCTTTTTACTGCGCCGGCAGTTTGTATAGCGCCACCAAACAGCAAAAATTTTTCTGTTAATGTAGTCTTTCCGGCATCGGGGTGAGAGATGATTGCAAATGTTCTTCGCTTGCTTATTTCGTTTGTGTACTTCATAATTTTCGAGCCGCAAAGTTATGGATTAACTACAGAGAAACACAGAGTTTTTTGAACTGAATAACTAAGAAATTTATTGCTCAAACATTCAGTTGTAGCCATTATATTAATTCTTTGCATCTCCATGTCACAAAAAATTTCAAAGGGTTTATGACTGGCCGATTATGAAACCAGTGCTCAATAAAATTATTGTAGTACAAGAGTGCGACGCAACGAGGCTAAATAGAAATGCCAACGCCGGGAACAAAAAAATATTAACAAAATCACGCGCACTTATTTTTTTCATGTTTGAAGGAATTAATTACTTTCAGTATTATGGCGAAAGAATTTTCAACTGCTGAAGAAAGATTGCGCTACCGCAACGCAAAAAGCTTTTTGCGACGAAGAGCCTTTTATATAAGGAGCATGAAGGATTTCATTTTGCTGAGCGCTGGCATTTTATCTGCAGGCTTTGGGCTTGAAAGTTTTTTGCTGCCCAATAATTTTATAGATGGTGGCGCAACAGGTATTTCGCTGTTACTGTCGGAAATCACAAAATGGAAGCTGGCGTTATATCTTATACTTGTAAATATCCCATTTGTGGTTCTTGGATTTAAACAAATAGGAAAAAGCTTTGGGATAAAAACTGTTCTTGCAATCATCGGGCTGGCTTTGTGCATCACGTTCATTCATTATCCTGTCATTACTTCAGATAAATTGCTGGTTGCGGTGTTCGGCGGATTTTTTCTTGGCGCAGGGATCGGGCTTGCGATGCGCGGTGGCGGCGTGCTTGATGGCACTGAAATCCTTGCTATTTATTTAAGCAGGAAGATGAGCATTTCTGTGGGTGATACAGTTCTTGCTTTCAACATTGCGATATTTTCTGCGGCTGCATATATTCTTTCCATCGAAACCGCTTTGTATTCTATACTCACTTATATTGCCGCATCCAAAACGCTCGATTTTATTATTGAAGGGATTGATGAATATATCGGTGTTACAGTTATTTCACCAAAGTCGGAAGAGATTTACAAAATGATCACTGAAAAAATCGGAAGAGGGATTACTGTTTACAGAGGAAATAAAGGCTTCGGGAAAGCAGGGCATACTTCTGAAATGAATATACTTTTTTCTGTTGTTACCAGGCTCGAAATTTCACGATTGAAAACAGAAGTGGAAGCGATTGACCCAAATGCTTTTATTATCATGAACAATATTAAAGATACTCATGGCGGCATGATCAAGAAGCGGCCACTGGCGCATTAAAAAAGCTGTGAGCCATGAGCTGTGAGCTTCGAGCAAAAAATGTAGCCTGAAGCTCGTGGTTATTGGCTCACAAAGCATATACAGCTGCTTCATATGCTTTCAGCTTTCCATCTTTAGAAGCATCAACATAATTATCAATTAAAAGTTTTGCCTTGCTTAAATCAATGCCGGTATTTACCGATGAAATTTTGCTGGTGAAATTTAGCAATATTAAAAATTTCTTTCCATTCATTTCACGCGTGTATGCATACACGTTAGGATTGTCTTTATCAAGTAAAGCATATTTCCCATAAACAAGAACGGGGTTATCTTTTCTCAGTTTCACAACCTGCCTGAAATAATTCAGGCAACTATTTGCATCATTTTCTTCTTCCGCTGCATTTATGGCTTTATAATTTTTATTCACAGCAATCCACGGAATGCCAGTGGTGAAACCCGCATTGGCACTGCTATCCCATTGAAATGGCGTACGGCCGTTATCGCGACAACTAAACTGGATTTCCTTCATGAATTTTTTGATATCGCCACCGGTATTTTTCAAATGCTGATATTCATTCAGCGTTGGCATATCGCGATATTCTTCAATTTTTGTGAATCCAGGGTTAGTCATCCCAAGCTCATCTCCATTATAATAAAAAGGTGTGCCTCTCATCGTCATAATAAATGTTGCGAGCATTTTTGAAGATGGATCGCGAAAGGCTGAGCTGTCATTTCCAAATCTGCTTACCAATCTTGCCTGATCATGATTAGAAAGAAAAATAGATAGCCAGCCTTTATTGGCAAACGCACTATCCCAACGGGTGAATACTTCCTTAAATTTTAAAATGCTATATCCTTTTGAGGTAGCCAGATTTACTCCGTCAAAAGCATAGGCCATGTTCAATTCATTCCGATCGGAATCAACAAGATCATGCGCATCTTCAAATGAATTGCCGGCTCCTTCAGCAACACTCATTACATCATATTTGCCGAACACTTCGCGATTCATTTCTTTTAAATAATCGTGCAGATGAGGGCCGATTGCATAATACTTCACAAAATTTTGTTCAAACCCATTTGGGAAAGATGGGAAGCTCGTGTCTTTCGCAACAAACTGAAATGCATCGAGCCTGAAACCATCAATGCCTTTGTTAGCCCAAAACTTCATGATATTATAAACTTCCTGGCGAAGTTTTGGGTTCTCCCAATTTAAGTCGGGCTGCTTGCGCGAAAAATAATGCAGGTAATAAGCGTTTGTAAGCGAATCATATTTCCATGCATCGTGATTAATATCAAACAAACTATACCGATACGGTGGCTTGCCTTTTTCAGCATCCCACCAATGATAATAATTTCTATAAGCGTTTTTTCTTGAGCTGCGGCTTTGTTTGAACCATTCATGTTCATCACTTGAATGATTCACAACAAGATCCATGATCAATTTAATTCCACGTTGATGCATACCTGAAATCAGGCTGTCAAAATCTTTCATTGTACCAAACTCCTTCATGATATCACGGTAATTGCTGATGTCATAGCCATTGTCGTCATTGGGCGATGAATAAATCGGGTTCAGCCAAACAGCGTTGATGCCGAGGCTTTTGATGTAATCTAATTTTGAGATAATTCCTTTGAGGTCTCCGATGCCGTCGCCATTCGCATCTTTAAAACTGCGCGGATAAATTTGATAAACAACAGCTTCTTTCCACCATTTGCGGCCTGGAATTTCCGAGCTATCATTCTTCATAGCATTATTTTGAGTTGGAGATTGACATGAAGAAATTGCAAACATGATTGGCATTGCAAAAATCGCAAACTTGAAAATTGTCTCTCGCATAATTATATTTTTTTTATTATGTACCCTTCTGCATTGCTACTGTGTGGCATCGTTGCGTCGTCCCGCCCGGGGCGGGATGCATTTGAAATTCGATTGGGCAATGTGCATCTCCCTGATTAAATCTAAATACAGCAATTTCATTTCTTCTCCGGCCTGAAGGCCGGAGCTAGTCGAAAGCAACATCACTTTTTCTTTTTAAAAACAATTCGCGCATCTGCACATTTCAATTTCGCAAATTATTATAATTTTCTTCTCCGGCCTGAAGGCCGGAGCTAGTCGAAAGCAACACCACTATTTCTTTTTAAAAACAATTCGCATATGCGCGCATTTTCTAATTCGCGAATTATAACAATTTTCTCCTCCGGCCTGAAGGCCGGAGCTAGTCGAAAGCAACATCACTATTTCTTTTTAAAAACAATTCGCATATGCGCACATTTTCCAATTCGCAAATTATTATAACTCATATACCACCGATTCATAAGGTTTCAATTGTCCATTCATTGATGCATCAGCGTAATTATCAATCAGCACTTTGGCTTTGCTCACATCAATTCCGGTATTTGCTGAAGCGGGCTTGTTCGTAAAATTTAAAAGCACTAATAATTTCTTTCCATTCAATTCTCTCGTGTATGCATACACGTTAGGATTGCCTTTGTCAAGCAATTCATATTTCCCATAAACCAGGATCAGATTGTCTTTTCTTAGTTTCACTACTTTCCTAAAATAATTCAGACAGCTATTTGCGTCTATTTCTTCAGCGGCAACATTTATGGTTTTATAATTGGGGTTCACATTGATCCATGGCGTAGCTGTGCTGAAACCTGCGTTGGCAGTGCTATCCCACTGAAATGGCGTGCGGCTGTTATCTCGTGCTGAAATTTTTTGCGCATTGATAAATTCATTCAAATCACCTCCCTTATTTTTTATTTGCTTGTACATGCTGATGGATTCAATATCCCTGTAATCATCAATCTTATCAAATTTAATATTATTCATTCCGAGCTCATCGCCACCAAAATAATAAGGTGTCGCTCTCATTGTCATTAAAAATGTCGTAAGCATTTTTGAAGAAAGTTCTCTCCATTCCGGCGAGTCATTTCCCCAGCGCGTTACCATTCTCGGCTGATCGTGATTGCCGAGATAAATGGTGCCCCAACCTTTTTCTTCAAACACACTATCCCATTTTGAATAAATATTTTTGAATTCAGTGAGCTTGTATCCGTTCGGATCCATCACTTTAAATTTGTTCGGTAAATAACCAAGGCTCACACCTTCAAAGTGATAAAGCATATTCAGTTCATGCCGGTCTTCATCAACAAAATTATGCGCTGTTTCGGTGGTAACACCCGCCCCTTCGGCAACCGACATGCAATCATACTTGCTTAAAACCTGATCATTCATTTCTTTTAAATAATCATGTAAATGCGGGCCGCTTGCTAAATATCTATCCCAACCTCCGCCATATTTTTCATCAATATCTTTTTGGGTAACAACTGGAAACGTGGTGTCCTTCGCAATAAACGGGATAACATCCATCCTAAAACCATCCACTCCTTTTTTGAACCAAAAATTCATCATGTTAAAAATTTCAGTGCGAACTTTTGGGTTTTCCCAATTCAAATCTGGTTGTTTGAAAGAAAAATAATGCAGGTAATAAGCCTTTGTTGCGGGTTCAAAGCGCCAGCCACTTCCGTCCACTTCAAATGAGCCCGGCCGAAATGGCGGCTTCCCTTTCTCTGCATTCCACCAATGATAATAATCGCGATAAGGATTTGTGCGCGAGCTGCGAGATTGCTTAAACCATTCATGTTCATCGCTTGAATGATTCACCACTAAATCCATCACCAGCTTTAACCCACGTTGATGCATACCTGAAAGCAGCGAATCAAAATCCGCCATCGTTCCAAATTCTTTCATGATATTTTGATAGTCGCTGATATCATACCCATTATCCGCATTCGGCGATGCATAAATTGGGTTCAGCCATATTACATCAATGCCCAGGCTTTTTACATAATCCAATTTGGAAATGATCCCTTTCAAATCGCCAATACCGTCACCGTTTGCATCTTTAAAACTGCGCGGATAAATTTGATACACCACGGCTTCCTTCCACCATTTGCGGCCGGAAATTTCTGTGCTGTCATTTTTCATATCATTATTAGTTGCAGGGGAATGGCAAGATAAAATTGAGAAGACAATCGCACTCAATAGCATTGAGGGCTTGAAAAACGAATTTGGCATAAGCAAAAGTTTTATTAATGGAAAGCTTTAATAAATGTATGAACAATTTTAGAAGGCACAAGGAGATAAGACAGAAGGTACAAGGCACAAGGCACAAGGTACAAGTTACAAGAAACAAGATTCAAGACTTTCAATGAAGAGCTTATCTTGTTTTGTATTCTTCCTTGCTTTTTTGATTCTTGCTTCTTGCGACTTGATTCTTGTTCCTTGTTACTTGATTCTTGTTTCATGATTCTTGTTTCTTGCCCCTTGTGCCTTAATTTTGCAGCCTGTTACAGATTAGCACTATGAATGAGATGAAAGAAAAGCTTGAGCAATTAACCACACAACTGGAAGGAGAATTTTATTTTGATGATGCAATAAGAACATTGTATGCAACGGATGCTTCTGCATACAGAGAAATGCCACTTGCGGTAGCCATCCCAAAATCAATTGATGATATAAAAAAATTGATTGCGTTTGCGCATGCTCAAAAAACTTCGCTTATACCACGAACCGCCGGCACATCATTGGCCGGACAAGTTGTAGGAAATGGCATTGTCGTTGATGTGTCAAAAAATTTCACACAAATTCTTGAATTCAACAAAGAAGAAAGATGGGTTCGGGTTCAGCCAGGCGTTATTCGCGATGAATTGAATATGTTTTTAAAACCGCATGGTTTTTTATTTGGCCCGGAAACTTCCACTGCAAATCGCGCAATGATTGGCGGAATGGTTGGCAATAATTCTTGCGGCTCAAATTCTATTATTTACAGAAGCACGCGTGAGCATTTGCTGGAAGTGAAAGCAATATTAAGTGATGGAACCGATGCAGTATTTAAAACATTAACAATTGATGATTTTCATAACAAATGCGAAGGAAATAATCTTGAAGCAAATATTTACAAAACCATCCGCAGCTTATTAAGCAATTATGATAATCAGATTGAGATAAGAAAAGAGTTTCCTAAAAAATCTGTTGAAAGAAGAAATACCGGTTATGCAATTGATGTGCTTCTTGATTCAGCTCCATTTACAGCAGGGGAAAAAGATTTTAATTTTTGTAAACTGATTGCAGGCTCTGAAGGAACACTTGCATTTATTACCGAAATAAAATTGAATGTTGTTCCGCTTGCCGCCAAAAGAAATCGGATTAATGTGCGTGCATTTCAACAGCATTGATGAATCGCTTCGTGCAAATTTGATTGCACTGAAATACAAGCCAAGTGCAAGTGAGCTGATCGATCATTATATTCTGGAATGCACAAAAGGAAATATTGAACAAAGCAAGAACCGTTTTTTTGTGCAAGGAGACCCGGGCGCAATTTTAGTAATTGAATATGCAAGAAATAGTCGCGAAGAAATAACTGAGATCACCAACAAAGTGGAAACTGAAATGCGTGAAGCTGGGTTGGGTTATCATTTTCCTTTGTTGTTTGGAGAAGATACAAAAAAAATATGGGCATTGCGAAAAGCAGGACTGGGCTTGCTTGGCAACATGCCAGGCAGCGACAAAGCTGTGCCTGTTATTGAAGATACTGCCGTTGATGTGAATGATCTTCCTGCAATACATCCGCGAGTTCAATGAGATTTTAAAGAAATACAATCTGCATTCTGTGCATTATGCGCATGCGGGTTCGGGTGAAATTCATTTGCGGCCGATATTGAATTTGAAAACTGAAGAAGGAAATAAATTATTCAGAACCATTGCGCAGGAAATTGCAGCGCTTGTAAAAAAATATAATGGATCATTAAGCGGCGAACATGGTGATGGAAGATTGCGCGGGGAATTTATCAAACAAATGGTTGGAGAAAAAAATTATGAGTTGTTAAAGGAAATTAAAAAATCATGGGATCCTGAAAATATTTTTAATCCGGGAAAGATTGTTGACACCCCGCCAATGAATACGATGCTGCGTTATACACCCGGGCAACAAACACCTGAATTCAAAACACATTTTCGTTTTTATAATCAGGATGTGTTGCAGCATGCCGAGCAATGTAATGGCTCCGGCGATTGCAGGAAAACGCAATTATCCGGCGGAACGATGTGCCCATCATTTATGGCTACCCGTAATGAAAAAGATACCACAAGAGCGAGAGCAAATATTCTTCGTGAATTTCTTACCAACTCAGAAAAGGAAAACCGATTTGACAATAAAGAAATTTATGAAGTGATGGATTTGTGCCTGAGCTGCAAGGGATGCAAATCTGAATGCCCGTCAAATGTTGATGTTGCCAAATTAAAAGCCGAGTTTATGCAGCATTATTATGATGCAAACGGAGTTCCATTTCGTTCGAAGCTGATTGCAAATTTCACAAAGTCTGCAAAACTCGGGGCAATCATGCCGGGCATGTATAATTTTTTTGTGAAGAATTCCTTCACCGGCAATCTGATAAAAAAGTTTTCAGGATTTGCTGTTGAACGATCAATGCCGACCATGTATAAAACAACGTTAAAAAAATGGTATGAGAAGACATAAGGCGAAAGGTATAAAGCAAAAGACAGAAAACGTTGACTCAACCTTACACGTTAAACCTAAAACCTTATACTTTTTCTGCGATGAATTCACAAACTATAACGATACTGAAATTGGCATCAAAGCAATCTTGCTTTTAGAGAAATTGGGCTATGAAGTAATTATTCCAAATCATGAAGAAAGCGGCAGGACCTGGCTTTCGAAAGGATTGATCAGAGATGCAAAAAAAATCATTAATAAAAATATTTCATTGCTAAGCCCGGTTATTTACCGAACAAACTCCTTTGATCGGTATTGAGCCTTCAGCCATTCTAACTTTCCGTGATGAATATATTGATCTTGCTGACGATGAAAATTTTGAAGCTGCAAAAAAATTGTCAAAAAATGTTTTTTTGATTGATGAATTTATTGCTGCTGAAATTGAAAAAGGAAATATCAAAAAAGAACAATTCACGAAAGAAAAAAAATCCATTCAATTGCATGGGCATTGTCAGCAGAAAGCATTGTCTTCTGTTACGCCATCGGTAAAATTATTATCATTTCCTGAAAATTATTCTGTTTCAACAATTCCTTCCGGTTGTTGCGGCATGGCGGGTTCTTTTGGTTATGAAAAAGAACATTATGATTTGTCGATGAAGATTGGCGAATTGGTTTTGTTCCCAACCGTGCGCAAACAAACTGATGATGTGATTATTGCTGCGCCCGGCACAAGTTGCCGGCATCAAATAAAAGATGGAACAAAGAAAATTGCAAAACATCCGGTAGAGGTTTTATATGAAGCATTGGCCTGAACAGAGATTTGGGAGATTGATATAATAAATGATTTCTCCGTGCAATTCTCATAATTCTCTAGGTTCACTGTGGGCTAATTCTTTCAAAATAGCACTTCAGTTGAAGAGTGCGACGCAACGATGCTGAACCGGAGTTACTGCAGCTTGTACCATAAAAAAAGATACTCATTAACGTTAGAGCTTTTTGCAAACAGCTTGTTAACCCATCACCCAATCAACTTTTTGCTGTACCTTCATTCACTTTAAATTTTATAACCTTGCCTACTATTCCAGCACGCATCAAGCAATTCAATACTGCACGCCTCCAGAAATGTTTGCCGATCAAATACAAACTGATGGCACAAAATGCTTTTAGTTTTTTTCGGGGCACCTGCCATTTGTTTTATGAAGACCTTTCGAAAACGGCCGACTTGCCGGAAAGCCCACTGACATGGGTTTGCGGCGATTTGCATTTAGAAAATTTCGGCAGCTACAAAGGCAATAACAGATTAGTGTATTTTGATCTGAACGACTTTGACGAAGCGGCACTGGCTCCTGCAGCGTGGGAACTGGTGAGATTGGTAACCAGCATTTTTGTGGGGTTCGATTCATTTTCGATCGACCCTTCTGAAGCGAGGGATGCGGCAGCTTACTTTTTGAAAATTTATTCCGACACGCTGAGCAAAGGCAAAGCAAAATATATTGAAGCGCAAACTGCAGACGGGATTGTAGAAATTTTTTTAGACAATGTTGCACTAAGAAAGCAAAAGGAACTTCTTCGCGAACGCACAATCGAAAAAAAAGGAAAGCTGATATTCCGCATCGATAATGATCGCTTGCTTAAGCTTGACGCGGGGATAAAAAAAGAACTGATTGCTTTTCTCGACAAATGGCTGAAAGCAAATAAGAAATATAAATCGGGTTTCAAAGTTTTGGATGCTGCATTTAGGATCGCAGGCACCGGAAGTATTGGTGTGTATAGATATGCATTCCTGATAGAAAAAATGGAGTCGCCCGGAAAATATATTTTGGTTGATATGAAGCAGCAACCGAATTCTTCACTGCAACCGTTCCTTGCTGCGCCGCAGCCAGCATGGGCTGCAGAGGCTGACCGGGTTGTCGCCGTTCAGCAAAGAATGCAAAATGTATCGCCTGCTTTTTTAAGCGGTGTTGCATTCAAAAACAATTCTTATGCATTAAAAGAACTTCAGCCAATTGCCGACAAAATCAATTTCAAGGTAATAAAAGATAAGCTGAAAGACCTTAAAAAAGTAATTGAAGACATGGCAATGTTAACAGCATCGGCTCAATTGCGAAGCTCAGGCCGCCAAGGCAGCGCCATTGCAGATGAACTGATTGCATTCGGCCAAAACCAGGATTGGCAGAAAAAAATTATTGATTATGCCATCGGCTATTCAGCTCAGGTAAAAAAAGATTACGAAGAATTCGCAAAAGCATACAAGAAAAAATATTTTTCTTAATAAATTACATCATGCATTTGCCGGAAGAAATCATTTGGAAAATCATTTTATCAATTATTATAGGCGGCTTAATTGGTGCCGAACGGGAATATCGCAGTAAGTCGGCGGGCTTTAGAACGCTGACTTTAATTTGTGTTGGGGCAACTTTATTTACAGTTTTCTCTCAATTAATTGGCGCGCCCGGAAACCCCGATCGCATTGCATCGAACATTGTTACAGGTATTGGCTTTGTTGGCGCAGGTGTTATTTTCAAAAGCGATTTTGGCGTTAAGTGGCATTACCACAGCTGCTATGATTTGGACAACTGCTGCTCTGGGAATGGGCATTGGCGCAGGTTATGAGCTTGTTTCTTCAATCGCCTGCGGCATTATATTGATCATGCTTTTTGTGTTCACTAAATTTGAAAGGTGGATTGACAAATCCAATCAGACACGTAATTACAGGATTGTATGCGAGTTTCATAATGAAACTTTGAAAGCATATGAAGAGTGTTTTAAGAAACATTACCTGACATTCAAGCGGGACAGAGAAACCAAAGCCGGCAATTTAATAACAGGTGAATGGCTGGCAAGAGGCGCTGAGAAAAATCATCTGAAATTTG
This sequence comes from uncultured Bacteroidota bacterium, assembly GCA_963718975.1. GTDB lineage: Bacteria > Bacteroidota > Bacteroidia > Chitinophagales > Chitinophagaceae > Puia. The sequence goes on from CAVRBD010000007.1 coordinate 53,929, forward strand.
TAAATGAAATTTTGAATGATCCTTCGGTAAAAGAGTTTTCGTACTAAGTTGGGAAGACGGAAAGTCAGCAAAGACTGAAAGTCGGAAAGTCCGGAAGAAAGAAGTTCCGGATTTTGTATTTTCTTTCTGACTTACCGACTTGTGTTAATAAAATCTCGCAATCCAGCTTCGCTTAAAAATTTCTCCTGCGTTCAATTTATTGATGCCTTCTTTATCAACGAGTTTTTGATTTGCGCTCACGCTGTCGGCAATTCCGCACCAGGGCTCGATACAAACAAAATCGGCATTTTTAGCAGCCCAGATGCCGAGATAAGGGAAATCGCCAAAATCAAAATCAAGGCCATGAGAAGACTTATCAGTTTTTAAAGAAACAATTGAAGACGTAAGGTTTTTGAGCACAAGCGCATCTTTCGAAAATAAATCTTTGCTCAAACGTAAAATATTTGTTTGTTGCAAAAGCGGTATTGGTGCGGTTTCTATCAGGCCATCTTTTGAAATAGGCCAACGTGGTTTGGTTTCTTCTTCATTAAATTCAAGATAATAATCTTCGTAATTTGTTTCACCTGTTAATGGTGTTTTAAAAGCAGGATGGCCACCAATTGAAAAGTACATTTCATGATTTGAAATATTGCTAACGTTATAGCTCACACGTAAATTATTTTCCTGCAATGCATATATTATCCTTAGCTCAAATTCAAACGGGAAATTTTCGAGCGTTGTTTCACTGCTATTCAAAAAAAATGTTATTGAATCATTTTCCAATTGCGATGCTTCAAACTCCATACCTCTCGCAAAACCATGCCTGCTTAAATGATATTGTTTGTTGTCATAGTAGTAGGTATCTTCTTTTAATGTTCCGACAATCGGGAATAATATTGGCGATCTTTTTGCCCAAAAAGCCGGGTCGCCATTCCAAAGATATTCCAGCTGGATTTTTTTGTTATAAATGCTTTGCAGCTCCGCTCCCTTTGAACTAATGATAATTTTCAGTTCTTCATTTTCGATAGTAAACATACATTCAAATTTATGTTGCAATATTAGCCATTTAGGGATATGGGCATTCACGTAGAATTGCTGATTTTTTAAAGTATACAAGCGGAAAGCAATAATTTGTTAGCATTAAAAATCTAACAGTTATTGTTATGTGAAAAAAAATTTAATCCTTTTCAAAAAACATCGCATTTTTCCTTTTAACAAAATTTATAGCCTTTGGCATATTTGAGCACCTGAAATTGCATATTGATTTTCTACATTAGCGTTATGTTACGTTTCCTTGAAATAATAAGCACAAGCCTTAAAATGGCACTGCAGGAATTCCGCTCCAACAAGCTGCGCACATTTCTTTCTTTGCTTGGAATTACGTTTGGCATTTTTTGTATCATCAGCGTTCTGTCGACCATTAGCAGCATGGAAACGGCTATACAAAACGACCTTAAATCGCTTGGCTCAAGCACCACTATATTTATTGACAAATGGGAATACCGCGATGACGATAATTATCCCTGGTGGAAATTTATTAAGCGGCCTGTGCCCAAATATGAAGAAATGAAATTGGTGAAGCAGAACGTTCCGATACTTGCCGACGCTACATACATTATTAATTCAAATGCAAACCTTGAATATGCCGACAATATTTTAACCAATTTAAATTATTGGGGTGTCACTGAAGATTTTTCAAAATCGCAAAGCATTCAAATTGCCGAGGGGCGCTATCTTCAGCAATCTGATTTTGATAAAGCTGAAAATTCAATTGTGATGGGATTCACGCTTGCAGAAAAATTATTTGGCAAGCCTGAAAAAGCGGTTGGCAAAATTGTGAGCCTGAAAAATGATAAAAGAGCAATCGTAATTGGAGTGATAAAAAAGCAAGGGCAAAGCATGATCGATATGTGGGATTATGACAACAGCATATTTATGTCTTACACGTTCATGAAGCAAATGTTTACCTATGAAACAGGCAACGGAAGAATTATTGTGAATGGCAAACCTAATGTTACGCTCGCAGATCTGAAGGGCGAATTAACAGGCACCATGCGCTCGATACGAAAACTGAAACCCACTGAAGACGATAATTATGCATTGAACGATATACAGGCATTTAGCACACAGGTGCACGAATTGTTTGGCAACGTAAGTATTGGCGGATGGGCTATTTCCATTCTTTCGCTTATTGTTGGAATGTTTGGTGTAGCCAATATTATGTTCGTGACTGTTCGCGAGCGAACCAGCCAGATAGGCCTGAAAAAAGCCATTGGTGCAAAGCGCAGCACCATTGTTATGGAGTTTCTTCTTGAGTCGGCATTTCTTTGCATTATTGGCGGATTGATCGGCTTGTCGGCCGTTTTAATTCTTGCGCAAATATTTTCCGCTATTTTAGATTTCAAAGTTTTTGTGGCGGCAGGCACCATTGCAATGGCAATTGGCATCTGTCTTTTTGTAGGAATTGCTGCTGGCATTATACCTGCGCTCATTGCAGCACGCATGGATCCTGTTGTGGCCATCAGGACAAAATAATCAATAAAACATTTTTGTAAAGCAAAGTGTTAATGATTTCGTAAATTAGCCCATGTTCCGCTATTTTGAAATCATTGGTTCAAGCTTTAAAATGGCATTGCAGGAATTTCGTTCTAATAAGCTGCGTACATTTCTTTCATTGCTTGGTATCACATTCGGTATTTTTTGTATCATCAGCGTGCTTTCAACTATAAACAGCATGGAAGCAGCTGTGCAACACGATATACAATCGCTGGGCAGCAAAACAATTTATGTTCACAAATGGGATTATACTTCCGATGGCATGTGGTGGAAGTATATTAAAAGACCAATCGTGAAGCCTGAAGAAATGGTTTTGCTCCTTGAGAAAGTTCCTTCTATTTCAAATGCCGCATATGTGCTGAACACGAGCGACAACATGGAATATGGCGACAATATTTTAACGAACTTAAATTATAATGGCATCAGCGAGGGTTTCAAAAATATACAAACTATTGATGTGAGCTTCGGCCGCTATTTTCAACAGTCTGATTTTGACCGCGGCGCCAACAATATTGTTATCGGCAATACGCTTGCTGAAAAGCTTTTTGTAAAACCTGAAAATGCAATCGGCAAAGTTGTTCGTTTAAAAAATGAGAAAGTGGCAGTTGTAGTTGGTGTAATGAAAAAACAGGGCCAGAGCCTGATGCAAATGATGGATTACGACAACGCGATAATGATGCCTTATCAGTTCTTCAAACAAATGGAAAGAGCAGAATCAACTTGGGACCCTATTATTATGGTTCAGGGAAAACCTGATGCTAATGTGGATGAATTAAAAGATGAGCTCACAGGCGCAATGCGCTCTATACGAAAATTAAAACCAACACAAGAAGATAATTACTCGTTGAATGACATCGAATCATTCAGCAAATTTATGCACGATATTTTCAGCAACCTTAGCCTCGGAGGTTGGGCAATCACCGCACTTTCGTTAATTGTTGGGATGTTTGGTGTGGCAAATATTATGTTTGTAACAGTTCGGGAAAGAACCGGGCAAATCGGGCTAAAAAAAGCAATCGGCGCAAAGCGCGGCACAATCATGATGGAGTTTCTTCTTGAATCTGCATTCCTTTGTATTATTGGCGGATTGATTGGTTTGTTCGCAGTTTTAATACTGGCACAAATATTTTCTGCCATGTTCAGCTTCAAAGTATTTGTATCCGCAGGAACCATTGCATTTGCTATCGGTATCTGTTTATTTGTTGGTGTTTTGGCTGGTATTATTCCTGCATACATCGCAGCAAAAATGGATCCTGTTGTTGCCATCAGAAGCTGATAAAATCTATTTCTGATTTTTAATTAAAAATTAATTCTTCCAATCTTTAAAATAAAAAACCTGTCAGGTTTTGAAGCCTGACAGGTATAAATAATAACAACCAATATTTTTATTGAATATGAAATTCAACAAGATTGTCTCCCCACATCAATGAAACTTTACCGTCTTTGCTAATATCAAACATCATGCGCTCCGCGAACTTTGGGTTTTTCATCCCTTTTACATTTACCCTTAATGCATCAGCAGCTTCTGAATAATTTGTTCCCCATTGATTCCAGGTTTTATTAAAAATAATCGTCCAGTCGCTGCCGTTAGCGATTGAATACAAACTATATTTTCCTGCTGGCAAAGTTTTTCCTTCAATTTTTACATCTTTGTTTATTTCAAAAACAGTTGCTTCATTGGCACCTGTGCGCCAAACCTTGCCCGGCATGGGTTCCAGATCTTTGCCAATTGTTCTGCCTTTTACCGCAGGCTGGCTGTAATCAATGCTCACCATGGTACCGCTGGCAGTAGTGCCGTTTGCTTTTGCAGGCGGGCTTGGGCGTTTCGATTTGTCTTCTTTCTGCGCGCAAGCTGTGAGCGCAACAAATGCAATCGGCAATAAAAATAATAGCTTCTTCATACGTCTGATTTTAATTGTTTAAAATGAAAAGCAAAGTTAGGGATTGTTTTCAGCCAGGTGTTTTAAATCTGTTAAAGATTGGCTCCATCAAACTGCCAATTTGTTTATCGTATATGAGCGCAGAAAATTTTTCCCAGGGATACCATTTGAAATAAAAATCATAATAATATTGAACGGCTACATTCCCTGGTTTTCCTTCCAGCAGAATAAAACCTCCGCTAAAATTTTTCCCATTTAATTGCGACCAGTCTGTTTTAATTGAATCTGGTTTGCTGTCTGTGATCACAATGCTTAGCTGATCTGATTTCATGAGCGCTGCATAACCAAAAGACGGGTCTGAATATATTTTATTTGTCAGCGATGAAGTTTCTGTGAATTGGTTCCATTTGTCCCAGGTTTTCAAATCGTTGATCGCAGCAAAAACTTTTTCTTTTGAAGCATTGATATCAACTGCACGCGAAATGCGGATATGCGAAGGAATAAAACGGGAAATGCCGAGCAAGATGAGGAACAACACAACGATACTGATGATGATGAGCCTTATTAATCGCATAAACAGTTTATGATTTGTGATTTTTTTCCAGAAAAAATTTGATAATCAATGATGCAAGATAAATTTCGTTTTGGATTTCCGGTATGATGCTGAAGCTGAATTATATTCTACTGTACAAGAGAGCGACACAACGATGTTGAATAGCGAACAAATGACCATACAAACAATTTTTAATTAGTAATTATTAATTAATAATTGTTTACTCATTCCCATTTGAAAACCTTAATAGCCGTGGCATACACAACAATTCCCCAAATTGCTAGTATGCCGATCTGCTTGCCGCAATCTGATAAATGTGCGCCTTCAAAAGCAATATTGCGCATGGCATCATTCAATTGTTTGAGCGGCAAAATTTCGCAAACTTTTTGTAGCCATCCCGGAAATGCTTCTGTTGAAAAAAAAGTGCCGCCCAATAAAAACTGGGGCATTGTGATAAGGTTTGCAAATGGCGGGATGGAGCTTTCATTTTTTGCAACGCTGCTGACGATAAATCCAAAACCCATAAATATGATGAGGCCGAACAAACTAAGAATAATCATTTCGATGAAAGTCATGAACCCATGAACGAGCGTGAATTTAAAAATGAAATGGCCGATGAGTATGATCACAATGGCGGTGAGCAATTGAAATGCAACGCGGCTGATGCCTTCGCCGAGCACAATGTAGCCGCGGCTGATGGGCGTTGAATAAAATCGCTTCAGCACCAATTGCTGGCGAAGATTAAAAAACAAAAATGCAACGCCGAAAATTCCTGCACTCAATAATGAAAAGCCGAGCATGCCTGGAAGAATAAAATCAATCATCGTATACTCGCGACCGTTAATTTCAGGAAGCTCGCCAACACTTATCAACCGATATTGTTCAGGCACTACTTTTTCTTCAATGGTCTGAATAGTTTGCGACAGCGCCATTTTTAATATCGGATATTTATCTGCACTGGCAGTTGATGTTAGCAACTGAAGTTTATATTGCATAAAACCAGCAGCAGATTTTGTTGAATCGATGGAAATCATTGCTGCTGTTCTTCCCTTCTCCAGATTTTTTATTATTTCATTTGTATCAGTAACGGGCGACAATTTAATAATAGGCGAATGCTGAAGCGCTTTGATGACATAATTATTTGAATCGCTTTGATTTTTTAAAGCAAATGTTACCGAAGTTCCGCCACCGCCAATAAACCCGAACACAAGAATAAAAATCAAAGGGAAACCAAAACTAAAGACAACTGCCGAAGGGCTTCGGAAAATAGCGCGAAAACTTGCTTTGGAAATGGCAAGCATGGCACGAACCTGGCTATATTGTTGAGTCATGTTTTATTGGTGATTAGTTTGCAAAATTAGCGTGTTGGCTTATTGAAATTTCAAATTTTCTTTTTAAATATTTATATTGTAAGCATGAAAGAGCTTATTGAATCTTTTCAGATAAATAACCGCATTCACTTTTATTTGCTGGATGCAATTGATGATTCACATTTAAGCGATCAATCATCATCAAAAGGAAGAAATGTTGCAGAACAATTTGCGCACATACATAATGTACGTTTAATGTGGCTGAAAGCAGCTGCTCCCGAATTATTGAAAGATGTTGAAAAAATAGACAAAGAAAAAATCACGAAAAAATTATTAAAAGACAGTTTGACCAAATCTGGCAATGCAATTGAAAAATTATTGGAGCAATCATCTGCAACTGGAAAAATCAAAGGCTTCAAACCTCATGCAAGTGCTTTTGTCGGCTATCTTATTTCGCATGAATCGCATCATCGCGGGCAAATTATGCTGTGCTTAAAACAATCGGGCCATGCAGTTGACAAAAAAATTCAGTTCGGTATTTGGGAATGGGGCGTGCGCTGAATCGTGTCACTCTATCACAAAATCAAATGGCAACCTTGCTTGTGTTTTGCCGACCATGTCTTTTAAATTTTTAATTGACATATAAGTTCTGTACCCATCTTCACCAAGTTCTTCTTTCATTGCTTTCATGCTCACAGATTTTTTATAGTGGCCCAATAACAAATCCAAAAAACTTTTTGGCTCAGGATATTCAGTTAATCTGTAGTCAGAAACTTTTGCCATCCTTGCTGCGCAATCAATCGCATTTTGCAAACCTCCAAGCTCATCAACAAGGCCAAGCTGCAAGCCTTTCGCGCCAAGCCAAACCCTGCCCTGCGCTATGCTGTCAACATATCCAATATCTTTTTTTCTTCCATCTGCCACGCGAAATTTAAACGTGTGATAAATGCTGTCGACATCATTTTGAAAATATCGTTTCTGCATATCCGTTAGTGGTTTGCTGATGGAAAGCTCATCGGCATCGGGAGCAGTTTTCACACCATCAAACGTAATCCCTAATTTGTTCTTGAAAAATTTTTGCATGTTCGGTAAAATGGTAAAAACCCCAATTGAACCTGTGATGGTATTCGGCTCTGCAAAAATGCTATCAGCATTGCACGACATATAATAACCGCCTGATGCAGCAACATCGCCAAAGCTGATGATGACAGGCTTTTCTTTTCTTGCAATCGTTATTTCCCGCCACATATTTTCACTCGCCATTGAACTGCCACCGCCGGAATTGATACGAAGCACAATGGCTTTAATATCCTTATCCAGCCTTGCTTTGCGGATGTAACCACGATAAGTGCTTCCGCCGATCTGATCGTTATTCCCTTTGCCGTCAACAATATCACCTTCTGCATAAATGAGCGCAATTTTTGAGCTTCCGGATTTTTTAAAGTTCACGGAGCTTTCATATTTCCCTATCGCCACAAAATTGATCATATCGTATTTATCGATTTTCAATTTATCTTTCATCTCATTCTTAAGTTGGTCATCATATTTCAATCCATCTACCAATTTATATTGCAAGGCATCAGATGCGAATTTGATCAGGTGTTCATTCACGCATTTTCTTAATGTAGCTGTATCTAAATCTCTCTCAAGCGCAGTTGACGTTAATAATCTTTCATACAATTCATTCAGCAATTCTGTAAGTTGAATGCGATTTGCATCTGTCATTTTTTCTTCGCGAAGCGGTTCTGTTGCGCTCTTGAATTTTCCGGCATAAAAAATCTGCGGTTCAATTTCAAGTTTGTTCAATGCTTCTTTCAGAAAAGTTTCTTCAATGGAAAAACCTTTCCAGTCAACACCGCCTTGAGGATTGCAATAAATTTTATCGGCAACATTTGCCACATAATATGCTTTTTGAGGGATCACATCACCATAAGCATAAATAAATTTTCCGCTTTTTTTGAAATCTAATAATGCAGAACGGATTTCTTCGCTTGTTGCAAAACCATTATTGTTGGCGCCGCATTTAATATAAATGCCTTTTACTGACGAATCTGATTTTGCATGATTGAGCAATCGGATAACATCATACAAACCGGGAACATCATATTGGTCGTCAGTTCCCAAATCCGCCAGGGGGTTGTCTTGTTTTTGTTCATGAAATTGTTGGCTAAGATCAAGCACCAGTAGCGCTTTGCTGCCTGTTTCACTTTTCTTGGATGAAGTAATTCCGGCAATTATTCCGGCGAACACAAAAATCAAAATCAAACCTGTAACAACAAATGCAAGCAATGCTGCAAAAAACATTTTTAAAAAACTACCCATGAGCCTTCATTTTTAAATAACCCCAAAAATAAAGATATTTGACCGCCTGAAAATACACAATCCATGAACAAGGCATATTTACTGATAGGAGGCAATGAAGGCGACAGGCTGAACTATTTACAGCAGGCGCGGGATTACATCGCTGTTTTTTGTGGAGAAATTATACTGCAATCGGCCATTTATGAAACGGCAGCCTGGGGCAATGCCAGCCAGCCAAATTTCCTGAACCAGGTTTTATTGATTCACACTTCACTTGTGCCCGAAGTGCTGATGAGCAATATATTGATTATTGAAAGAAAAATGGGCCGCATTCGCCATGAAAAATATGGATCCCGAACCATTGACATAGATATACTTTTTTATAATGATGAAATCATAGACCTCCCTGAATTAAAAATTCCTCATCCCGAAATACAGAACAGAAAATTTGTGCTTGTACCAATGAATGAAATTGCGGGCAGTTTTATTCACCCGGTCTTCAAAAAAAATATACGGCTTTTATTAGAAAAATGTGAAGACAAACTTGATGTGAAGAAATTCTGAATATAGTTTCGGGCAATTCGTATTTCTTTGTGGTGAAAGGCCACTGAGAACCCCAGAGACAATTGAGAGCCGCAGAATATTTTTTACAACAAACCTTATAATATGGAAATAAATAAGATTACTGAAACTATTATCGGCTGTGCGATTGAAGTGCACAAACAATTAGGCCCAGGGCTTTTAGAATCTGCTTATGAAACTTGTCTTTTTTATGAAATATCAAATGCTGGTTTACATGTTCAAAAACAAGTTGGGATGTCATTGGTTTATAAAGAAATCAATCTTGAACAAGGTTATCGTTTGGATATGTTAGTGGAAAATTGTGTTGTTATTGAAGTGAAAATGGTGGAAGCAATAAATGATGTGCATATTGCACAAACGTTGACATATTTAAAATTATCAGGAGCAAAAATTGGATTGATACTTAATTTTAATGTATTGAAATTAACAGATGGAATAAAGAGATTGATTGCCCGCAATTAACTCCGCGGTTCTCATTTATCTCTGCGGTTCTCTGTGGGCTAGTAACATGAACTATCACTATATCACTATTGAAGGAAATATCGGCGCGGGCAAAACAACGCTCGCTCATTTACTTGCAAAACATTTTAATGCAAGATTGATATTGGAACAATTCGCCGACAATCCTTTTCTTTCAAAATTTTATGAAAATCCGAAGCAATTTGCTTTTCCGCTGGAGCTTTTTTTTATGGCAGAAAGATATAAGCAGTTGAAAGAATTGGTGCATACAAAAGACATGTTTCAGAATGTTACCGTTTCGGATTATCTTTTCACCAAGTGTTTGCTGTTTGCCAAAGTGAATTTGCCTGATGACGAATTTCGCCTTTACCAAAAATTATTTGAAATTATTTATCAGCAAATGGTGCGGCCGGATATTGTAATTTATTTACATTCGCCTGTTAGCAGGCTTCAGGCCAATATTAAAAAAAGAAATCGCAGTTACGAACAATCTATTCCTGATTCCTACCTCTTCGAAATTCAGGAAGCATATACAAGTTATATCAAACAGCACAATCTCAAAACCATTTATATCGATGCGTCAAATGCAGATTTTCTTGGCAACAAAAAGCATTTAAAAGTTGTGCTTGATGCACTTGAAAAAGATTATGAATCAGGCCAACATTATTTTGTTTTGCCGTGAGAGGGTTTAAGGTGTGAGGTATAAGGCGTAAGCAATACAATGGATGCCACGCCCTAAACCTTCCAGCTACACCACTCTTCAAACCTTAAGCCTTAAACCCTAAACCTCTAAAAATGACAGGTGAACAATTGAAACAAGACCCCCTTGCCGCAGTAAGAATCAATGAATTTCGAAATCTTGTTGCAGGAAGATTTTTATTCATCATGGGCTTAAGGATGATGAGCACATTAGTTGGTTGGTGGGTTTACAACTTAACGAATGCACCCATTGCAATTGGCATAGTTGGTTTGTCAGAATTTGTTCCCGCAGTTTCATTTGCATTATACGCAGGTCATGTGATTGATTTGAGCGAAAAAAGAAAATTATTAATACGCGGCGTGTTCTTATATTTTTTTGCCGCTTCTGTTTTGCTTTTTTTGTCAACATCGTTTACAGCGTCGCATATTAAAAATCATCAGATTGCAATTTGCATTTATGTAGTGATATTTTGCACAGGTATTGTCCGTTCATTTACCGGCCCGGTGTTCAATGTGGTGCTTGCGCAGATTGTGCCGAAAAGCACATTGCAAAACGCCACCACATGGAATCAGGGTGCATGGCTTTCTGCATCAGTAAGTGGACACGCTGTAGGTGGTTTATTAATCGCAGGACTTGGCAACACAGGAACATTAATCATTATTGTATTGCTTATCCTTTCTGCTTTTTTGATTTTGCTTCAGCTTAAACCAAAGCCGGCATTGAATGAACGTGGAGAAAAGAGAACATGGGACAGTGTGAAAGAAGGCCTCAGATTTGTTTTTAAGACAAAAGAATTATTAGGCGCCATTTCTCTTGATTTATTTGCCGTATTATTCGGCGGCGCCGTTGCAATGGTCCCCGTTTATGCAAGAGATATTTTAAAAGTTGGCCCGCAAGGTTTTGGTTTTTTAAATGGCGCTTCAGATTTAGGTTCTATTATTATTATAATTATACTAACGTTCTTCCCTATCCGTAAACAGCAAGGGCGCAAATTATTTTATGCAGTTGCCGGTTTTGGCATTTGCATCATTGTTTTCGGGCTATCGAAAATATTCTTCATTTCGTTTGCAGCGCTTATGCTCAGCGGAATATTAGACGGCATCAGTGTTGTTACGCGAGGGACTATTATGCAATTAAAAACTCCGGATAATATGCGCGGAAGAGTGATGAGCGTGAATTCAATGTTCATCAATTCAAGTAATGAGCTTGGCCAGTTTGAAAGCGGTGTTGCTGCAAAATTATTAGGCGTTGTTCCTTCAGTTGTGTTTGGTGGCTGCATGACATTGCTTGTTGTTGGTATCACATGGTTTAGAGCGCCGAGTTTGAGAAAAATGGAATATTGATCGAAAGTCAGGAAGATAGAAAGCCAGTAAAGTCCGAAAGAAATTTCCTGACATCTAAAGTTATTATGCTGTCTGAAATTCTTTTCTTCCGTCTTTCAGACTTTCCGACTTTCGGAGTATAATCGTAACTTCCCTTCACAAAAACATTCTATTATGCAACGCAGGATTTTTCTTCGCAATGCTTCGCTTACACTCGGAGCTTTATCATTATCAAATAAAAATCTTTTCGCAAATTTCTTTCAGCAAGATCCATGGAAAATGAAAATGCTCCGTAATAATGTTGGCATTTTCACAGAAAAAGGTGGAACGATTGCATATCTTCTTTCAAAAAAAGGAATTGCAGTTGTTGATGCTGAATTTCCTGAGCAAGCACAACACTTGATTGATGAACTTAAAAAGCAAAGCAATAAACCTTTTGAAATGCTTATCAACACGCATCATCATATGGATCATACGTCAGGAAACATTGCTTTCAAAGGCTTGGTGCAACATGTAGCTGCACATGAAAATTCTCTTACAAATCAAAGGCGCGTAGCTGTTGAACAAAAAACGGAAGACAAACAATTGTATCCTGATATCACTTATGTTGATTCGCGAACTTTTGAAGTAGGAAAAGAAAAAATCAAAACATATTATTTCGGTGCCGGCCACACCAACGGCGATAGCATCGTTCATTTTCAGCATGCTAATATTGCTCATATGGGCGATCTTGTTTTCAATCGCCGCTGGGCTTTTATTGACAGAAGCGCTGGCGCAAATATTAAAAGCTGGATAAGTTATCTCGATAAAACTTTGACAACTTTTGATAATGATACCATTTTTATTTTCGGCCACGCTTTTGATCCGGAAAAAGTAACAGGCAATAAAAAAGATTTGAAAGCCATGCAAAATTATCTTGCCAAACTTTTAGATTTTGTCGGCAAAGAAATTAAAGATGGAAAAACAAAAGAAGAAATTATAAAAGAGAAATCAATTCCCGGAGTTACGGAATGGCAGGGAGATGGCATTGAGCGCGGATTGCAGGCCGCTTATGAAGAACTGACTACCGCATAAATGAACCGCCTTAGTCATATGAGTGCACATCAGTTACTTATATGTTCTCATACGTCTAAGATGATAAAATAATTTGTTTTGCACTTGCCATTCTTAAAACTGAAGATGTTTTTTGTACAACTGATGAACGGAGCGTCGCAACGATGATGCCATGAAAACCGATGCTGGTATCACAAAAAATTATTTGTAAGACATCGCGCCAAGCCCAAGATATTTTCTAATGATACTCATTTGCCCGATATGATAACTTTCATGGCTCGTTAAAAAACCAAAAAATCCGAGCATGGCTTTATCGCCAATCGGCGTGCCGAACGGCATCTCTGCAGAAAGCTGCGCATCGTTCAATTTTGAAATGCCTTCAACGAACGCAGCTGAATATGAATTCCAACATTTCAAAATTTCACTCATTGAAGGATATTTTATATTCTCACTTATGGCTCTGTTGCCTGGCGGTGGCGCAGTTGGATCCATATACAATTCCTTATATGGAAAAACATCGCTGAGGCCAATCATCGGCGCATAATTGTAACGCGCATTGGTAAGATGGCCCGCAATCCATTGCAGGTGGTTCACCTCTTCGCTCATGCGTTTTCCACCCTGAGATTCTTCAACGCCTTCTAGCACATTATTAAAAAGGCGCGTGTGCAATGCAAACTGTTTGGCAATAATTTGAATGGATGACATGATGAAGATTTATGATGATGAATAATTCGGATGGCTTGATGTTTAATGATATTCGATTAGTGAATGGCCAATGGTGAATAGTGAATTGCTCCCGGAGTTTTCGGTTTCGCATTACCGTTAGCAAGAACTCTTAATTATTAATTATTAATTACTAATTCTCCATTACATTGCCGGCATCGGCGCCATTTCTCTTACTTCAATATTCCCTTCATTTGAAATATGCGGACAATCTTTCGCAAGCTCTGCGGCTTTCTCCAAACTATCTGCTTTAATAATTAAATAGCCACCAACAATTCCTTCTGTTGCCGAGGTAACGGCATCTGATGTAGTTCCTTTTTGAGAAACCGTTTTGCCTCCACCGACGAGTGGCAAGCCACCTACAAAACTTCCGCTTTGGGCCAACTTGCCCATATATGCGCCCCAGGCTTGCATTTCAGCTTTATTTTCTGTTTCGGTTTTTTTATCGACTGGGATGCCGCCTCTCAATAATAATAAATACTCTTTCATGGTAATAAATTTTTATGGTGAACAATCAGCACAAATGTAGATTCATAATAAATGACATAGGGTGTGTCGATACGCCAATCTGAGGGGCTGTTTGCGCCAGTTAAAAGAATTACATTTGTAAAGAACATAAAACAGATTGCGTTACCATGTATTAAACTGAATGAATATGAAAAGTAAAATCGCAGGCAAAAAAATAAAGACGAGGATCAGCACGAAACATATTTCAATCTTTGTTCCCTCGGGAAATTGCATTCTCAGTAGTATAATTGGTTCATACAAAATTTTGAATGAAGTAAACAGAATTTCGCATCAGCAAAATCCAGATCAGCCTTTACCTTTTACTATTCAGTTAGTAGGAATAAATAATGAAACGAATTTGTACGATGGCGCTTTCAATATAAAGCCGCACACAACAATTGATAGAATTAGCAAAAGCGACCTCGTGATTGTGCCTGCCATTTTCGGAGACTTTGCTGCTGAAGTGAAAAATAATGAAGCCGTGATTCCATGGATAATCAAACACTATAAACAAGGCGCGGAAATTGCGAGCCTTTGTACCGGTGCGTTTTTAGTGGCCGCAACAGGTTTGTTGAAAGGCAAAAAATGCGCAACACATTGGATGGCGTTCGATGCATTCAGGGCATTGTATCCCGATGTTGAGCCGTTGAAATCTGTGGTGCATGAAGAAGATGGAATTTGCTCCAGCGGCGGCGCTTATTCATTTTTAAATTTGATTCTGCATTTGGTTGAAAAATATGTGAGCAGGGAAATGGCCATTCAATGTTCGAAAATATTTGAGATAGAAATTGACCGTTACAGCCAGGCTTCATTTGCTATTTTTAACGGATGCAAAATGCACGCGGATGAAGCCGTGATTCATGCGCAGGAATTCATTGAAAAAAATTATGCAGAAAAAATCACTGTTGATGAATTGGCAAATCATTGTTCATTAAGCAGAAGAAATTTTGAAAGAAGATTTAAAAAAGCAACAAATTATTCTCCTGCAGAATATATCCAGTATTTAAAAATTGAAGCGGCAAGAAAGCAACTCGAAAGTTCCCGTTACCACATCAACGAAGTAATGTATGCCGTAGGATATAATGACAACAAGGCTTTCAGGACAACTTTCAAAAAAATCACAGGCCTCTCTCCCCTTGAATATCGAAATCGGTTTCAGGCTTATGGAGTTTAGAAGTCGGAAAGACGGTAAGTCAGCAAGACCGAAAGAAGAGAATCTATTGCTAAAATGATTTTTAATAGTCCTAATAGCAAGTTTTCAAATGGATTACTTGGTAAAATAAATAAGGCCGAAAAATAGATTTCTGAATGCGAGTTTTCGGGCATATTGACTTTAATACAATCTTTCTTTCCGACTTCGGTCTTTACTGACTTTCCAACTCCTATCTATTCAGCCCAGCTCATAGTGTAATCAGCATTTTCAATTTTCAGCGCATCTTCAGTCAGCATTAACGGATGAAAAGTATCTACCATTACGGCAAGTTCTTTTGTTTCTTTCGCGCCAATGCTTTTTTGCACGGCTCCCGGATGCGGCCCATGTGGAATTCCGCCCGGATGTAAAGTGATCATTCCTCTTGTTACATTTTTGCGGCTCATGAAATCACCATCAACATAATAAATCAATTCATCACTGTCGATGTTGCTGTGATTATACGGAGCAGGAATGGCGAGCGGATGATAATCAAATAATCGCGGACAGAAAGAACAAACCACATAATTATTTCCTTCAAATGTTTGATGAACCGGTGGTGGCTGGTGAACACGACCGGTTATCGGTTCAAAATCATGAATGGAAAATGCAAATGGATAACAGCAGCCATCCCATCCAACAATATCAAAAGGATGATGGCCATAATGAATGCCGAAAATCATTCCTTTCTTTTTTGTTTTGATCAGAAAATCTCCTTTCTCATCAATCGTTATCAATTCCTTTGGCGCCCGAATATCTCTTTCACAATAAGGCGAATGTTCAAGCAATTGCCCGTATTTGCTCAAATATTTTTTTGGAAAACGAACAGGGCTAAATGATTCAACAATTAATAAACGGTTATCAGTATCCGTAAATTCAATCTGATAAATCGTTCCCCTTGGAATAACAAGATAATCACCATAACCGAAAGAAAGTGATCCATACATTGTTTTTAAAACCCCTGTCCCTTCATGCACAAAAATAATTTCATCAGCATCTGCATTTTTGAAAAAATAATCTGTCATGCTTTGCTGCGGTGCAGCCAGCACAACATGACAATCATTATTCATCAAAACGGTTTTCCTGCTTTGCAAATAGTCTTTTTCAGGATTGATTTTAAAACCTTCAAAACTTCGGTGCTTTAACATTTTTTCTTCTGCTATTTTTGGCGCAACAGAATATGGTTCGTCGGTTTTAATAATTTCCGTGGGCGGATGGCAATGATAAAGCAATGAATAATCATTAGAAAAACCTTCTGTAGAAAACAACTGTTCCGCATATAGCTCACCGTTAGGCTGGCGGAATTGCGTATGTCGCTTGTGTGGGATATTTCCCAGGCTGTGATAATATGGCATTAGCAATAATTAAAGTTGATAATAATAAAATGAGCAATCTTTCCTGAATCAAAATTACTAATTCTTAATTTCAAAGGTTATTATTCAATATGCAGCAATTAAAGAACGCAGGATTGCTAGTCATTCAAAATAAAAAATTATTGCTTGCTTTCGGCATCAACAAACAAGTATTAATATCTGCCCGTGGAAAAATTGATAAAAATGAAACTGCGATTGAAGTTGATTCGTGCAGCAAAAGAAGAAAATTTTATTGACTAATACTTTAAAACGCTTTCCACTTCATTTTTATAGAATCGCCCTATCGGAATTTTAATTTCTCCGATAGTGACGTGCGTTGAATTGAAAGAAGATATTTTTTCAATGGTTGCAATATACGAGCGGTGCACGCGAAGAAACCTGTGTGGCGAAAGCAATTTTTCCAGTGAGCTGATGCTTTGTTTAACGAGCAGCGATTTGCCATTTTCAAGATATAATTTTACGTACTCCTTGCTGCTTTCTATATAAAGGATTTCACGCAATAATACTTTCGACATTTCGCGGTCGATCTTAAAATATAAAAAAGAATCTCTATTGTCTTTGTATTCCGGACTACCAGATGTGTATCCATTATCCATAGAAATCAGCTTGGTTGCTTTTGCAACAGCTTTCATAAATCTTGCAAAAGAAACAGGCTTTAAAAGATAATCAACAATATCAAGCTCAAATCCATCAAATGCATAGTCTCTGTAGGCAGTGATAAATATTACTTTAGGCGGATTCGATATACTCCGCAGAAAATCGGTGCCGATCATTTTCGGCATTTTGATGTCCAAAAATATTAGATCGATTTTTTGCTGTTGCAAAATAGCAAATGCATCTATTGCACTGTTGCTGATTGCAGCAATTTCAAGTCCGGGCACTTGTTGAATATAAGAGCTCATCAGCCTTACGGCAAGCGGCTCATCATCTACTATCAAACAGCGTATATTCATTTAAGCATAGTTTGGTATAATAATATTTTCATCAGGCAATTCTCTTTCATCAGCCTGCGCATGAAGCTCAATAGTTAATGAAACGATATAGACATCTTCTTCCATACCGTTTTGCAATTCATATTTTCCCGGATATAATAATCCAAGCCTTTTTCTTATATTGTTAATACCGATGCCGTCATTATTATAATTAACGTCAACGCTTTTCTCGCAACTATTGATTATCTTAAAATACAATTGATTTTTTCTGACAGACAGGTCAATGCTCAGCCAAACGTTCCCAATTTGTTCAGATGTGCCATGCTTGAATGCATTTTCAATAAATGGTTGAAAAAGCATTGGAACAATCATCCGGTCATCTATGTCTCCTGAAAAATTTAAAGACACATCCAAACGGTCGCCATATCGCTCCCGTTCAAGTGCTACATAATCTTTGATAATATTGATTTCTTTTGACAACAGAACTTCGTCTACTTTGCTTTCATATAATACATAGCTTAATAAGCCTGATAAACGCATCAGCATTTTAGGCGCATTATCAGATTTTTCAAGGACCAATGAGTAAAGATTGTTGAGCGTATTAAATAGAAAATGCGGGTGCAACTGCGCTTTCAGTAATTTGAGCTCTGCACTTATTTTTTCTTTCTCCAGCTTTGATGCCATTTCTTGTTCAAGAACCCACTGCTTAAATACTTTGATTGGCAGCGCAAACAGAGCCATCGTGTTCATCACAAGGAAGCCTGCCATTCTAAATACCTGTGCGTTATCCGCTCTCACTTTAGCCAACATTTCCGGAGGAAAACGCAAAGGGAAAAGTATAAAATATCTTATCCCAAAATTGAAAAAAAGGCCAACAACCAACCAGACGAGATAAGAAAAAAGGAAAATAAAATATTTTTCCGTGACAAGGAACCAAGGCACAAAACAATAAATGACTACATAAGCAAAAAGAATATTGAATGGAAGATAAATCAAAGCTGTCCTGAATGATTCTTTGAATGTTGTATCCTGCGAACTGATAGCCACCAAAAAAATACAGCTAACCAGCCAGAACACAATATGCCTTGCCAGTGAAAATTTTTTTTCAAAAATAAATCGCTTGATAAAATGGCTCTCTTTGTTCACTATACCAAGTTACTTTTTTAAAAGAAGATTTCCACATGGCTGAAAAAAAGTCAACGAAAAGTATTTTCTTCAATACGAACGGTAATTATTGGCAACGAACTACATCTGTTTGCCCGCATTTGTTGTACGTTTCTGAATACCTGTTGTATAGCTATTTGTAGATTTCATTATAAATTATTCGGATTAAAATTGTTGCGCTTTAGTTCATGCATTGAGCGAAACTTTTAAATGATCAATTTAATTTTTAAAAAGTCAAAACAAACTTTATGAGAAAAAAACGACTTCTGCCATTATGCGCAATTACAATTATTGCGTTTTCTATTTCATCGTGCAAAAAAAATGATAAGAGCGACACGCCTTTATGCAGCGGCGATAAAACTACTGTTACAACAAGTAAGGTAGTTGCTGTTGGTTTAAATAATCCCCGTGGATTAAAGTTCGGGCCAGATGGAAATTTGTATGTTGCTGAAGCTGGCATTGGCGGAACGAATTTAAGCACAGGATGTGCTCAGGTAGTAGCGCCTGTTGGTCCTTACACCGGTAGTGATACTGGCAGCCGTATATCCAGAATTGACTGGGAGGGAGTGCGAACCACTGTTGCAGATCATCTTCCATCAAGTACAACAGCTCCAGGTGGCGGTAGCGCGTTTCAAGGAATGGCTGATGTTCAATTTATCGGTAATACACTTTATGGAGTGCTCGCAGGTGCCGGTTGCTCACATGGAGTGCCTGATATACCTAATGGGATTATTAAAGTGGACCCTGATAAAACATGGAAAATGGTTGCTAATTGCAGCGAGTACCTGATGAACAATCCGGTCGCGCATCCTGACCCGGATGATTTTGAACCAGATGGTACGCCTTACAGCATGACGAGCGTAGGGAATGATTTATATATCACTCAACCGAACCAGCAAGAAATAGATCGCATTGATCCAATGACCGGAAAAATTTCAAGGATAGTTGATGTATCAATACTTCACAGCGGCCTTGGTGACGGATGGATTGGGCCAACATCAATGGTTTATCACAACGGCAGTTTTTATTTCGGCACGCTCACAAAATTCCCTGTTGTGCAAGGCGTTGCTAATGTTTACAAGTTATCGCCTGATGGCACTTATAGTGTGTTTGCTTCAGGGTTTACTACCATTCTAGGCGTCGCATTTGATAATCATAACCGTTTGTATGTTCTCGAAAATACTGTTGGGCAAGATGAACTCACTCCTGGTTTTGGAGATGTTGTAAGAGTAGACGCTTCAGGCAAAAGAGAAGTGATCACTTCAGGGCTTCACCTGCCGACTGCTATGACATTCGGCCCCGATGGAAAACTATATATTTCTGATTGGGGAATTGGACCTCCGGGATTGGGACAGATCGTACAGGTTAGCTTCATGTGCGAAGAAGTGCAGGCAGATATGAAAGCAAATTGATCTTAGACCTTGTTTTACTATAGTTATGGCTTATGCAATTACAAAGAGGCTTTTTCTAAAGCCTCTTTTCATTTTAAATTCCGTGACATCAACTAAATAATTTGCTAAGAAATATCTTTAGGTAAATAACGATAATAACATTAGTCAATCTTTAAAATTTTTGCGAGCTCATGCCTGTACATCCTGCTCACGGGAAGTTCCTGTTTTGCAATTTCGATAAGTTCAGAAGTGTAGCATTCCATCCTGCTTAATGAAACTATATACGACCGGTGTATCCGTGTAAATAATTCTTTTGGCAACATCTCTTCCAGTGATGAAATAGATTGTTTGGTAATAATGGTTTTGGTGATTGTAACAACCTTAATATAATCTTTCAGGCTTTCAATATATAAAATATCATCAAGCGCCACTTTTAAAATTTTCCTGTCTGCCCTTAAATGAATGAATGATTCTGCAGTTTCCTTTTTCTTTTCGGCAATTTCGATGTTTTTGTTTTGTGCTATCAGGCTATCCGTCACTTTATTCACAGCTTTCAGAAAACGTTCAAATGAAATAGGCTTTAATAAATAATCCACCGCATCCAGTTCAAATCCTTCCAATGCGAACTTGCGATAAGCGGTTGTAAAAATAACCTTAGGTAGCCTCTTTAAAGTGCGAATAAAATCTGTTCCTAATATTTGCGGCATCTGTATATCTAAAAACAATAAATCGATATTATTTTGCTGAAGGATATGAAGCGCCTCCACTGCATTGAGGCAAGTTGCCGTCAATTCAAGCGAAGGTATCAGGCTGATATGCCTTTTTATAACTTCGAGCGCAGGTGGCTCATCATCCACAGCAAGGCATTTTATTTTAGTGTTCTGCATAAGAAAAGTTTGAGATTAATGAATGCAATGGTTCTTCAATCACATCAACTGCTTTAGTATTATCAAGCAATAATGGCGTTTTCATTTTTACAGTAAATGTATCATCTGATGATTCAATTATCAGGCTATGAGCCTGCGGATATAAAAGCGCTAATCTTTTTTTTACATTTTGCAATCCGATGCCTTTTTTTCTATTGCTATATTCATCCGAGGATGGCTTGCTATTCGATAGCATAAACAATAGTTCAGTACTTTTTATTTCGATCGATAATTTCATCCATGGACGCTCAAGCATTTTGCTGGTGCCATGTTTGAAGCTATTCTCAACAAAAGGTATCAGCAAAAGCGGAGAAATTTTTTTTCCGTCGATATCACCAATAATTTCGGTATGAATATCGAGCCGGTTTCCGTATCTGATTTGTTCAAGTGAAATATAATCCCAGATCAATTTTATTTCTTTGCTCAACGGCACAAATTCTGCACTGCAATCTTTGATCATATAAGAAAGCGTGTCGTTCAGGTGACTTACTATGACTGATGCCAGGGGAGATTTTGTGAGCGTGAAGGAATAGATATTATTTAGCGTGTTAAACAAAAAATGAGGATGAATCTGTGCTTTCAACAGTTGAATTTCTGCATCTGCGTTTGCTTTGATCAATGTAACTTTTTCCTGCTGTTTCTGATACCACGACTTGAACATTTTGATAGCGAGAAAAATGGCCAGTTTGCCGTTGGGCCAACAAATAAAGCGCTTATTACCATGCCCCATAAAAATGTAAATTGGGCGTTCTT
Organism: uncultured Bacteroidota bacterium; assembly: GCA_963718975.1. Lineage (GTDB taxonomy): Bacteria > Bacteroidota > Bacteroidia > Chitinophagales > Chitinophagaceae > Puia. The sequence continues at coordinate 75,582 of CAVRBD010000007.1, forward strand.
ATCCAGATTGGCAGCACCGAGAGCACTGTATGCATACCATATCCCGATGACTGAAGTAATAGACACAGATAAAAGAAAACTGATTGCAAATGCTAAATACCTTTTTTGCAGGAAATATTTTGACACCAAAAAATAAATGAGGAAATAGCAAAAACCAACATCTGCTATAAGAGTCAAAAAAAGAAAAAGCTTAAAGCCAGCCCAATAATTCGAAGAAAAGCTTTGTGAGAAATCGTAATTGAAAACAAGATTGGAGAATGCTAAAAACGATATTCTGACACCCCAGAATGCAGCATGCCTTTGAATTCTGTATATGAACCTGTTTGAAAAAAACAAAATTATTAAATATCGAGTTTTTCAATTGGCAATGTTTAAAGGAATAAATGTGCTTTCTTCCCGAAGGCCTGTTATCAAATCAAATCTGACATTAATAATATTTTCTTTTCCCATATTGTTGCTTATCTCTTTCTCGCTGGTGAGGTTTTCGGATAAAATAACGGATCCTAAACTCAGATCAAGTATTTCATCGACTGCATCTATACTAATACTAATATTTTCTTTGCCACTATTATATAGCCTGTGTTCCAAAACAGAAAATAAAGCAAGCGGGTAAATATATTTCTCAGTAAAATTGCCCCTAACCTGCATGTTGATGCATGAGCCATTTTCTTTAATAAGCTCGACCAAGTGCTGTATGGCAGATAGCTCTTTCTCCAGTGCAACAAATTCGTCTCTGCTATCATATAATATGTAGCTATAAATTTCTGACAAATGAAGCACTATTTCTGCAGCGTTCTCATCACAGGAGTCAATTTTTTTCTGCAGGTTCTGCAATGACTGGAAAATAAATTCAGGTTTTATTTGTGATTTTAATAACCTGGTTTTATTAACGGCTTCTTCTTTTCAAGGCGTGTATTTTGTATTTGTTGCAGATACCATCCTTTTGATAGTTTAATTCCGGTAACAACGCCAGCCACACCCAGGCTAAGAAAAACAGCATTGCTATAAGCAACTCTGTAACTCCATATTCTTAAATCTGCATTTGCAAGATTCGGATAAGCAATATGTAAAGCTAAATAGCTTAGGGGAAAATCTATCAGGAAACAACATAGCAACGTGAAACATCCCCCAATAACAAAAGCAAAATATTTCTTAGTCTGGATGAATTTTGGCACTAGACCGTAAATAAAAATATACACCATAAAGATATCTGCCGGCAAAAAAAACAGTGTCTGCAATAATGCCATCCCGTAAGTTCTGGAAAGCCTCAAATCATCCGCGCTGCCAATGCTAATAGCGTTTAAATAAACAACAATAGTGAACACGCACCAAAACGCAAGATGCCTGACTGCCTTGATTCGCCTGGTTTTTGAAAATATGAAATCGTTTATGGTCATAACTGCAAGTCATTAAAGTTACTTCAACTATTTTCAAATTCTTTCTTTGAATAATAAAATTCAGCCGGTAGACAAATTTTGTCGCTCAATGGCATTCGTAGATGATAAAATGCATTTTCTTTCTTAATCAGGTTATTCATCAGCTATAAGAACCTAACAGTAGAATATAAAAATGAGATAAGGTTTGAAGCAAGAAATTTGATCCATTAAAATTTACATTATGAAAAAAACTACGTTGCTTATTTGTACGCTATTTGTGGCCGGACTGGGAATATTCGTTTCAGCCTGTAGCAAAAACGGTAATTCAGGAACAATAATGACAGATTCAACAAAATCACCACTACTTGGAAGCTGGGAAGCATTTTCTGAAATCGATTCGACAATTGATTCTGCAACCAGTTTAACACCTGTTGTAACAGTTACTAACTACACTCACGGACATGCACCTATCCAAACATATTATGCAACAACTGTTACCATCACAGAATACAACCTTTCACCGCCACAAACAATGACAGGTTCCTATACTACTAGTCCCATTACTGATTCAACAGGCATTCTTAGTGCTTTTGGTTTCTCCGGCAATTATTCAATTTCATCAGGAGATACATTATCATTGACTACTGTACAACAAAGCCCCGGCGTTTATGATAAAGGTGTGGACAGATATGTAAAGCAGTAACTGGTTAATTTTTGTTTTGATTTAAGCAATCGCTAGTTAACAGAGGCATAAACCAAAAGCCTCTCTTTTTATTTTATGTTGCAGATGATTTTCATTTTATTCATCTTCGCGTTCGATGAAACGAATAGGATTAATATCAGATACGCACGATTTTTTAGATGAAAATGTTTTTAAGCATTTTGAACAATGCGATGAAATTTGGCATGCGGGAGATTTTGGGAATATTGAACTTGCAAAAAAAATAAGTGATTTCAAACCTTTGCGCGGTGTTTATGGGAATATTGACGGGAATGATATCCGCAACATCTATCCCGAAAAATTACTTTGGCAATGTGAAGATGTAAAAGTGCTGATGATCCATATCGGCGGCCATCCTCCGAAATATAACAGCAACTCAAAAAAAGAAATCACTTCAGCGAAGCCACAATTATTTATCAGCGGGCATTCGCACATTTTAAAAATTATGTACGATGAACAGCTGCAATGCCTGCATATGAATCCCGGCGCTGCAGGAAACCAGGGTTGGCATAAAATAAGAACGATTGTTCGCTTTGCGATTGATGGAAAAGAAATAAAAAATTGCGAAGTGATCGAGCTCGGAAGAAGAGGACAATAATTCTAACAAACCTTTTGATTTTATTTGCCGAAATTGCAGATGAGAAAATCAAATTATTTATCCTTAAAAATTATTTTATGAGCGTAGGTTCAAAACACATAGCAACATTTCTTTTAGGTGCAGCTGCAGCACTTGCTGCGCACAAATACATGACGATGACTCCTGAAGAAAAAGAAAAACTCGCAGCAGATATCAAAGACAAAGCGCATCAATTTAAAGATGAAGCAGAAACTGCGGCTGGCAAAGCAAAAGATTATTTTGAAGAATTGAGAACAAAGGGCGGCGATGCATTGAAAGAACATTTTGGCAATGCAGAAAATATTCTTCAAAATCTTTTTGGCAAAAAAAATCCTTCTGCTACGGCACAGGATACAAAAAATGTTTAAAAAGTATTTAAGCTGAAAATAAAAGCTCCGGAAAATTCCGGGGCTTTTATTTTTATTCACTATAAATTTTTGAACCCGGCTCATTGATGATTAAGAAAATTTTTTACTAATCAAATCTTTAAAAAAATTTGTTCTTTGCTATTCAAATCCACTAAATTTATCTTTTAAATTCTTTTCACATAGCACAGGCATTATGGGAGACAGTATTCAGGTAAAAAAACAAGCAAAACAATACGATGCAATAGTAGTGGGCTCCGGCGCTGGTGGCGGAATGGCAGCTTACGTTCTTGCAAATGCAGGATTAAAAGTTTGTCTGCTGGAAGCCGGCCCAATGTTCGATCCTAAAAAAGATTCCAACCAGTTAAAAAATCCCTGGGAATCGCCACGCCGCGGCGCAAGCACAAAATTCCGGCCATTTGGTGATTTCGACGGATGTTACTGGGGCTGGGAAATTGATGGAGAACCTTACACACATGTTGGCGACACAAAATGGGAATGGTGGCGCGCAAGAATGCTTGGCGGAAGAACAAACCATTGGGGAAGAATTTCATTGCGCTTCGGGCCAAAAGATTTTAAAAGAAAAAGTATTGATGGATTGGGAGACGATTGGCCGATTGGCTATGATGATGTGAAACCTTATTACGATAAAATTGATAAGATGCTCGGCGTGTTCGGAACAAACGAAGGTTTGCCGAACGATCCCGATGGGATTTTTCTTCCTCCGCCAAAACCAAGGCTGCATGAGCTTTTCATAAAGAAAGCAGGAAATAGTATAGGCATCCCCGTTATACCATCAAGGCTTTCTATTTTAACCAAGCCCATACCATTGCCCGGAGGTGGTGACAGAAGTTGTATTTTCTGCGGGCAATGTGGCCGCAGTTGCAAATTTTATGGAGATTTTTCATCATCGTCGGTATTAGTGCTCCCTGCTTTAAGAACAGGTAATGTTGATTTGGTTACAAACGCAATGGCTCGTGAAGTGCTCACTAATAATGAAGGGCTGGCCACCGGCGTTTCATACATCAATAAAGATGACATGCAGGAGTATCAGGTTTCAGGAAGAACAGTGGTACTCGCTGCAAGTGCTTGCGAGAGCGCAAGATTGTTACTGAATTCAAAATCGCAGCGCCATGCAAATGGTTTGGCAAACAGCAGCAATGTTGTTGGAAAATATTTGCACGATTCAACAGGCGCTGACATGGGCGGCATCATTCCTGAATTGTTCGACAGAAAAAAATACAACGAAGATGGTGTTGGCGGAATGCATGTGTACACGCCCTGGTGGCTCGATAATAAAAAATTAGATTTCCCACGCGGTTATCATATTGAATATGGTGGCGGATTTGGCATGCCTGTATACGGCTTTAATTGGGGCTTTGAAAAATTGCAAGCCATGTTCAAAATTAAAGGAACAGAGAAAACGCCCGGCGGTTATGGCATTTCGTTGAAAGAAGATTTCAGGTATTTTTTTGGATCGCACGTGGGCATGTCGGGCCGCGGTGAAGCCATTGCACGTGAAGACAGTTATTGCGAAATTGATCCTACGGTTGTTGATAAATATGGCATACCTGTTCTTCGCTTCAACACAACTTATACTGATTATGAAATAAAACAAGCCAAGCACATGAAGGAAACATTTGCTGAAATCCTTCATTCAATGGGTGCAGTATCAACCTGGGGCAATGACGATGGCCCGCATAACAATTATGGCTTGCATAATCCGGGAAATATTATTCATGAAGCTGGCACTGTAAGAATGGGCAATGATCCGAAACGTTTTGCGCTCAATAAATATAGCCAGGCGCACGATTGCAAAAACGTTTTTTGTGTAGATGGCGGGCTTTTGTTTCGCAGGCGGATAAAAATATTACCTGGACGATACTTGCATTATCCATGCGCACGAGTGAATATATTATTGATGAAATGAAGAAGAGGAATATTTAATTAATAATGGATAATCAAGAATTAATAATTGAAATTAACGCAAATGTACAACCGTAAATAGCCAATCATTTATTTATTGTGCGGGTTCCGAGGCTACAGAATTGTGAAATAAAAAATAAGGGATTAGAAAGCGATGTTGCCGATTGTGAAACTGAAGCTGAATAAAGATAAAAAAGCATCCCGCCAAGGCGGGACGACGCAAGAATGATGAAGAGAATTACTGATGCTCGCAACCAAAAGAATTAAAAATTAATAATTGAGGAAGAAAAATTGAAAACTGAGAAATCGCAGATATAAAAATCTAAAATCGTAAATAAAAAATTATGGACAGGCGGAAATCTATAAAAGCATTGTTAATCGGCGGAGTTTCCGCAGGTGCCATTCTTGAAGCTTGTAATACCGACGATAAAAAAAAGGAAGAAAAAAAACCTGCGGAAGCGCCGGCAGCAGCCGATGGCATTAACCGCATGAAAGAAGAACAAGAGCATGAAAAAGAAGTGCTGTCGAAAACTTTTTTCACGCCGCATGAAATGGCAACCATAACAATTCTTGGCGACATCATTATTCCGAAAGACAATACCAGCGGAAGTGCCAGCGATGCAAAAGTGCCCGACTTTATAGAGTTTATTGTGAAAGATATGCCTGATCATCAAACGCCGATGCGCGGCGGTTTGCGCTGGCTTGATATAGAAAGCTTCAAGAGATTTGATAAAGCATTCAGCGATTTGTCGCACCAAGACCAAATAAAAATTGTGGATGATATTGCTTATCCGGAAATTGAATATATTGATGTGAAAGGCAAAAAAGCAAAAAAGGGATCTGTGAAATTGGGCATGCAGCAAGGTGTTGCTTTTTTTAGCCTGCTGCGCAATTTGGTAACGACCGGTTTTTATACTTCTGAAATTGGCGTGAAAGACGTTGGCTATATCGGCAATATGCCTAACCAATGGAACGGCGTGCCGGCAGATGTTTTGAAGCAATACAATATGGCTTACACAGAAAAAGAATTGAAAGAATGCGTAAGTTTTGACAAAGTCTGATAAAACCTTTCTAACTAATAATCATCGTAATCATCTTCATCATCACATATCTGTGAGTAACTTTCGCTAAGGAATTCAGTAACCAAATCAGCTGTCATTTCAAGATCATGTTTTATTAATGAATTTGGTATTCTAAGAGTTATATAACCTTTTTGAAATGAGAAAAATGTTCTGTACAAATCAGCAATAGCTTGCTGTGGAGTATAATTGTGATGGGTTCCATCTACTTCAATATTAACCCTAGCTTCAGTTACAGCAATGTCAATTGTTTTGTAGCCATCAAATTTTTCTAGTTCGGCAGGAACTCCACGCTTTCTTAAAGCCAAATATAATTCTTTGGCTTCCGGAGTTGGTTCATTTTTTAAATTTCTAAACTTGATTTGACAGGAACGACAGAGACTGAGGCTGAAATGAGACTTTGAATATTCAAATACAGCAACATCAATGCTGCAGTAACATTCTATACATTTATACGACTTATATTGCTGCTTATAAAAAAGCATGACATTTAAGTTGAGTCTAATTCTCTATCGGCTTTATATAAAAGCCTTCTTCGCTTAACACGAAACTATTTGGCACAAAACTTAGTAAAGATTTGCTTACCATTTTTGCTGCTTCCTGAAGATACGTGTGGCGAATTCCCGGCGTGCGTGATGCAAACTGCCAGCTTTGGATTTTAAGCACTGCAATTTTGCTTTCCTGAATGATTTGTTTCTCTTTGTGGCAAAATTCTTCTGCTAAATAGCCTTGGCTATTTTCGGTATTGGATTTCATAGTTGCGAACTGTTTAGGGTTTTCGTAGAATACTGTGACTGTTTTTAGAAACGGCAATTGTGAAACAAAATTGTGTCTGTTTATAACCTGTTAAAGTCTTTCATTTGCAGATGCACAGAATTCAATATTGTTTGCTTCGGGAACACATAACGCGGCCAAATTTTCTGTGCTCCTATTTTTCTGCATTGCATATTATGCGCGCATTTTCTCTATTAAATTCTTGAAACAATCCTTCCAGATTTTTCACATTAAAATTTGAAAAAGTCATAGGCTATTTTGAAATATAAGATTGAGTTATTTTCGGCATCGCCTAATTAGTATTCATCAATGAAATGATTAAATTTGTAAAAAGCAAGCAAATGGCTGTCCAGTCGCATAAGCCCGGAGAACTTGAAAGGGAAGAAACAGATGTGCTCACCATGCATGAGAGCCCATACAGCCTTATTGTATGGAATGACGAAGTGAATACATTTGAATGGGTAATCGAAACTTTAATTGAAGTCTGCAAACATAGTCAGGAACAAGCCGAACAATGCGCCATGATTATTCATACACAAGGGCAATACGCTGTGAAGCAAGGAACGTATGATGCGCTAAAGCCCATGTGCAATGCAATAACTGAGCGTGGCATCGGCGCTACTATTGAAATTCTCTCCGAATCCTGAATTATAAACCACCTAATACATATAAGGAGATTTAAATTTAAACTTACCCGAAATTACATGACTAAGCCTGTTCAATTTTTTACTCTGGAAATCAATAAATTTTAGTCAGAACATTTTCCCTTCATGCCGCTTTTCGCACTAAATAAAGAACTCAGCTTTCCCCCTGTTCACCTCGCTGAGCTTGACGGACTGCTTGCAGTTGGCGGCGACCTTTCGCCCGAACGCTTGCTGCTCGCCTATCGCAGCGGCATATTTCCCTGGTATGAAGGCGACCATATTTTATGGTGGAGCCCCGAGCCGAGATTTGTTCTTTTCCCAAATGAATTAAACGTAAGCAAAAGCATGAAACAACTGATAAAGAAAAATGCTTTTGAATTTACAATCAATAAAGCGTTCAGTGAAGTAATCAGCAATTGCAAAACAATTTCGCGTCATGATCAGGATGGCACATGGATAACCGATGAGGTGAAGAAAGCTTATATTCATTTGCACGAGCTTGGTTATGCGCATAGCGCTGAAGCCTGGCATAATAATAAATTGGTTGGTGGCTTGTATGGCATCAGAATGGGAAAAGTCTTTTTTGGCGAAAGCATGTTCAGCAAAGAAAGCAACGCCAGCAAATATGCATTTATAAAATACGTACATGCATTAACGTTAGAAGGCGTTGTAATAATCGATTGTCAGGTTTATACCGAACATCTTGAAAGCCTTGGCGCAAGAATGATTGAAAGAGAAAAGTTTATTGAACTGTTGAAAAAATTGGTTTGAAGACAAAAGAAACAAGGAACAAGATTCAAGGAACAAGCAGAGACCGGATGCTTGTGCCTTGTTTTTTGAATCTTGCTCCTTCATTCCTGATAGGTAGCCACAGAATAATGTTTCAGCGTAGTAACTTTCAAATGATTCCCATCTTCAACATGCACCAATTTATATTCGCGGAATTTATTCTGATCATCCATGAAACCGATGATGCATGAATATTTATCTTTTCCTTTTTGGATAATAGGCTTCAACGCATATCCAAAATTTGGGAGCTTCAGTGTATCTTCTCCTTTGATTTCTTCAAACTGAAGTTTCATTAGATAATACAATGTCTTTTCTGTTTCATATAACCTCACTGAAAAATACCAATCGTTCAAAGGATTGTCGGTTTTTTCTTTGTATTCGGCAATCACATCTTTTTTAATTTCTTTCCTGAATTCAGGAACATTATTGGTTGGATTAATAATGATAGGTTTTGTGCTGCTGTCATTTTGCTGTGAAGCATTTTGATTGCCCGAATGACAGGAAGAAAAATAAAATGGAAGAACTAAAAGATATGCAGATGCAAATTTTATTTTCATAGAATTAGTTTCCGTTCAATAGTTATTATGCAATATTAAATTTTTTGTTCGGCCACTTTGTTGCATGCTGATAAATCAGCCCACGCATATAATCGTTTTCCGGATATCTGGTGAGATGATTTTTTAATTCGCTCGCATCCATCATTGCCAGATCCGTCGGCAAATATCCCATGCCATAAAATTTTCCTTGTTCAATTAAAATGCAGCTTTGTTCTGTTGAATTTCTTCCATCATCAATCAATGTAAATGATGGCAATTCTTTTTGCAAAGATTGAATTGCAAGTTGAACCCGCTCATTATAAGCTTTTGCTTTTTCATTTTGCTCACATGCGCCAAAACACAAACCTGATTTTACGCCTTCACATTTTTCTTCGCTAACCTGAACAAAGCAAAGTTTTGGGCAAAGATTGAATTGGCGAATAAGCTTGCGAAGCATGTTTTGCCCTTCAAGCAATAATGAAAATGTGTAAACAGGATTCAGGTGCTTTTTCTTTTTCTCAATAGCAAGCCTCAAATAACCGTTCATGTCTTCAAACATGTATAAGCCATAAGTCTGCTCAAATCTTTTTAAGCTTCGGTTATATTTTGGCCATAATCTTTTTATCTCAATGCATTCAAAAAGATAAGCCATCAATTCGGTGCCGCACTCCTGATATGAAATAGAATAAATATTTCGAAGAAATTCCTGTTTTTGCCTGTTTGGCTTATTATTAGAAAAATGGCTGGTTGCGCGTTTCAGCAAATTTTTTGCTTTGCCAACATAAATCACTTTTCCTGACCGGTCGTGAAAATAATAAACACCAGGAAGGTTAGGCAATTGTTCCAACTGATCGGCAGGTAAATTGGCAGGTAAATATTGTTCTTTGTTCCTTCCCTTCAGCATTAATTCCACATGACCATCCGCATCATTATCTAAAATTTTTTTGAAGAGCAATGTTGTTGCATCTGCATCGCCAGCTGCTCTATGGCGATTTGAGATCCCGATATCCAAACTCCTGCAAAAATTGCCCAGGCTATAACTCGAAAACCCCGGAAAAACTTTTCTGCCAAGCCTTACCGTACAAAGCTTTTTACAGTTAAGCGTAAAGCCCACGGCATTTAATTGATGCCTGAGAAATGAATAATCGAAGTTGACATTATGTGCCACAAAAATGTTGCCTTGCAACAAATTAAAAATATCGTAAGCAATCTCATTAAAGAATGGCGCATCTTTTACGGTATCGTCTGTAATTCCGGTAAGCGCCTGAACATAGCGAGGGATGGGCATTCCGGGATTCACGAGCGTTTCGTAACGCTTTATTTCACTGTCGCCATCGTGCAGCACAATAGCGATTTCGGTTATTGCGTTATTAACAGCGTAACCTCCGGTGGTTTCAATATCAACAATTGCGTACATAAAATAATGAGTTGATAAAGATAAAAAATTATCGCGGGTTAAAGGCTAACACTGTACGTTTTCGACCGTAAAAAATCAATGGCATTATCAATCGACAGTTTTGGCATTTTAATTTCGTACCTGTTCAAATGAAGACTAGCATTATCCGTCCCGCTATTTTTCACCTTTTAAATCCAAGACCATGGAAAAAATGTACATCCAATCTGCAAAGGAAAATGTACTGATGACCGCTGTTACCGCAGTATTGTATTTTTGCGCCATCCTGATGTTTTCCTACCAATTTGTCATGTAAAAACGACTTGGCCACAAACGCTTTTTAAAACTCCGGCAAAAACCGGGGTTTTTTCATTTCAAAACTATTTTTAAAAAAATTTCTTTAAATGAGGAATATACTATATATTAGTGTCGCCTTAAATAACCTAAGCTTACCCAAAAAAGCTCATCCTTCCCTATACCGCTGAAGAAACCTAATGTTGTAGTTCCATCCCCTTTGAAATCCGGAAAGAAAAAAAATGGTTTCACCACAAATTATTTAGTTATGAAAAAGGATTCACACGATTTTCATTTGAGCGAGTCAACAGTTACAGCTTTGATAGGTGGCGGTTTTCTCGTGCTTGTATTTTTCTTGTCATACCTTTACTGGTTTGCATAAGAGGTTTTACTGGCCATTATGATTAAGTAAGTAATCGCTGCAAATTGCTAATGATTATTTGCTTCAAAAAAACTTAATTCCCCATTCTTTGGGGAATTTTTTTTTGCTTTCTCTTTAATAATTTCATACGTGCAACACAATCTTCTGCTCATGCTTCTTCAACTTTGCTTAAATTTGCAGCCCGTTAAAATCAATCATTCACAACAACAAAAATGGAATTAAGCAAGAACTATAACCCTGATTCAGTAGAACAAAAATGGAACAATCATTGGCGCGAGAAAGGTTATTTTAAAAGCGAGCCGGATGGCAGAAAAGCATTTACAGTTGTGATACCGCCGCCAAATGTTACAGGCGTGCTGCACATGGGCCATACGCTAAATGAAACAGTTCAGGATATTCTGGTAAGGCGCGCAAGAATGAGCGGCTATAACGCCTGCTGGGTGCCCGGCAGTGATCACGCTTCTATTGCAACCGAAGCAAGGGTTGTGAATATGCTGAAAGAAAAAGGGATCGATAAGAATACGCTTACAAGAGAAGAATTCTTGAAATATGCTTACGAATGGAAAGATAAATATGGGGGCATTATTTATAACCAGATCGAAAGGCTTGGCTGCAGCGTTGATTGGGATAGGGTTAATTTCACAATGGACGACCACTACTATAAAGCTGTCATTAAAGTTTTTGTAGAACTATATAATAAAGGATTGATTTATCGCGGAGCAAGAATGATCAACTGGGCTCCATCTGCAAAAACTGCATTGAGCGATGAGGAAGTTGAATATAGAGAAGTGACCGGCAAATTGTATTACATAAAATATTTGATTGCAGATGATAGCCAGCCTTCGGCCATCATGAACCCATCATCGGAAAACTATATTGCAGTTGCTACTCAACGCCCCGAAACAATCATGGGCGATACTGCGGTTTGCGTGAACCCTAACGATGACAGGTATGCGTATTTAAAAGGGAAAAAAGTAATCGTTCCTTTAGTGAACCGTGAAGTGCCTGTTATTTTTGATGAATATGTTGATAAAGAATTCGGAACAGGAGCTCTGAAAATAACACCTGCTCACGATATTAATGATTATAATCTTGGATTGAAATATAATTTGCCAATCATCGATACTTTGAATGAAGACGGCACATTGAGCGAAGCTGCGGAAGTTTTTGTTGGCCTCGACCGTTTTGAAGCAAGAAAAAAAACAGTTGAGAAATTAAAGAACGATGGCCTATTAATCAAAGAAGAGGATTACCAAACGCGCATGGGATTTTCTCAGCGTACCAATGCGATCGTTGAGCCAAGAATTTCAACGCAATGGTTTGTGAAAATGAAAGAACTTGCACAACCTGCGCTGGATGCGGTTTTGAAGGGAGATATTAAAATACATCCGGCAGAAAAATTTTTAGCGACGTATAAATATTGGCTGGAAAATGTAAAAGACTGGTGCATTTCGCGGCAGCTTTGGTGGGGGCAACAAATTCCTGCATGGTACGATACTAACGGTAATGTATATGTGGCGGAAAATGAAGAAGCAGGCGATTCGTCAATGGTCAATAGCGAATGGTCAATCGGAAAACTCAATTCACCATTCACCATTCACCACTCGCGATGAAGATGTTCTCGACACATGGTTCTCTTCCTGGCTTTGGCCGATTGAAGTTTTTAATGGAATTACAAAACCTGATAATAAAGATTTCAATTATTATTATCCTACTTCTGTTTTGGTAACAGGCCAGGATATTATTTTCTTTTGGGTAGCGAGAATGATCATGGCTGGTTTTGAATTTAAAAATAAAAAACCATTCAGCGATGTATATTTCACAGGAATGGTGCGCGATAAGCTCGGAAGAAAAATGAGCAAGAGCCTTGGCAACTCTCCGGATTTATTGGAGCTGATTGATAAATATGGTGCTGACGCTGTTCGCTTTGGCATTATGATTTCTTCGCCTGCAGGAAATGATTTATTGTTTGATGAAGCCAGTTTAGAGCAAGGAAGAAACTTCAATAACAAATTGTGGAATGCGCTGAAACTGGTGAAAGGCTTTGAAGTAGCAGATATTCCTCAACCAAAAACTTGCATCACAGCTGCAAAATGGTTTCAAAATAAGTTCAGTCAAAGACTAACTTTAATTGATAATGATTTTAAAAAATATAAAATCAGTGATGCATTAATGAATTCTTACAAATTAATCTGGGATGATTTTTGTGCTTGGTATCTGGAAATTATTAAACCTAAATTTATAGAAGGTAAATCCCAGCCAATTGATAGAATAACTTTAAATACTACAATAAATTTTTTTGAAGATATATTGAAGAGTCCTTCATCCTTTTATGCCATTTATAACCGAAGAAATTTATCATTTGCTGAGAGAAAGACCCGAAGAAAGCAGTATTTCGATTACAAGCTGGATTGAAACAAATGGATATGGACTTTTAGATATTGAAGCAGCAAATTCTTTTTTTGAAATAATTGCATGCATTAGAAATTTCAGAAACAGTAAACATATCTCTCCTAAAGTAGCTTTAAAATTACAGATTAAAGAAACTTCAGTTGAAGCTAATTTTTTATCACAATTCCTTAATGATTATATCGATGTAATTAAAAAACTATCGAACGTATCTGAAATTATTTTAGATAAAAGCAATACTGAAGGAATTGTAATATATGTTACTAAAAAGTATGAATTCAGCATAATTTCAGAAAATTTAATTGATTTAAATTTTGAAGAAGACAGATTAAAAAAAGACCTCGAATATCAAAAAGGCTTTTTGCAATCCGTTGAAAAAAAACTCAGCAACGAACGTTTTGTTCAAAATGCAAAACCTGAAGTAATTGCTATAGAACAAAAGAAAAAGGCGGATGCAGAAGCAAAAATAAAAGTGCTTGAAGAAAGCTTAGCTAACCTTTAAGCCTATGCGTAATTTTTGCTTTCTTGTTTTTTTATTTGAATGCTCAAATTTTTTGTTTGCACAAACTGCAGAGCAGCGTTTTCTCCAGAATTTGAGCGAACATCGCACGCCCGGCATGACGCATTTTATGCAAGCTGTTTCCAACACAACAACTATAACAAGCCTTGCAGTGCCGGTTGGTTTATTTGTTTCAGGCGCTATCAGCAATAACAACATCTCACAACAAAAATCTTTTTATGTGCTCGAAACCATTGCAGTTGGAGTAGGCTTTGAAACTGTTTTAAAATATATTATTAACCGTCCAAGGCCATCAACTCAGGATTCGCTTATTATTCCTGCCGGCGATATGGGCAGCCCTTCTTTTCCATCGGGCCACACATCAATCGCATTTGCTACAGCCACATCTTTAAGTCTCGCCTATCCAAAATGGTATGTCATCGTGCCTTCTTATTTATGGGCTTGCGCGGTTGGGTTTTCACGAATGTATCTTGGCGTTCATTATCCAACCGATGTATTAGGTGGTATTATTGTGGGAAGCGGAAGCGCGTTTCTTTGCAGAGCAATAAATAAATGGCTATTCCAGCCGAAGCATGATCATAAAAAAATCATCTGGTATTAAATTGATTATTGGCTCAATAAATTAATCGGTAAGATGAACTCCCATTGATTTGGGCCACGCCCTAAATAATCTGCATTAAGTAAATGGCTATATCGAAAACCAAAACTAACGGAGAGCTGGTTCCACCATTTTGTATCAAAAAATATTTCTGTCCCGAAAGATTTATACTGCGATTCAACGCCGCCACCATTTGTATAATAATATGGAACAAAGGTGCAATCATAAAAAAGGTTTGCGCGAATGCGAAGAAAATAAACAATATCACCAAAGCCCCAATCAGGATATGCAATCGGGATATGATAATTGCCGCTGACCAAAAACATCCTGTAAAAATTCTCTGCACTATACCCTCGTGAAAAAGGAAAATTATCTGAAAAGCTTATTTGCTGAAGGCTGTCTCTTTGCTGAAAGGCAGCATTGACAATGAGATTATTGGTAAAAGAAAAACCCGGCAGATAAAAATAGGCCACAGCCAGAAATTGATCACCGTGCAAAGTTGTTATCGCTCTGTTGTAATTTAAAGATAATGTCTGCGCAAAGCGAGGATAAATCTGCTGAGCAGACTGCTGCACCTGATTTGAAAAACTTAGACTGGCTGATGTATATGCATATCCTTTTGTGCTGAATGTGTCTTTATAAATTCCTTGAAAGTAGCGCTGGTCATAAACAATATTATCACCAAATTGAAAAAATGTGTAATGACCTTTCTTTGTCAGATTGAGCGGAATGCTAAATCCGGCCAGTGCCTGCGCTTCATTCCAATAAACTATTTTCCCATTAAGCAAAGCGTTTCGATCAAAAGTATAATTTGCTCCGGCAACAACCCATGGGAAAAGCTGCGCATAGGTAACGTCAATACCTACCTGTTTATATTTCTCATTCCTGTTGTAATCAACATAAATATCAGATTGCATGGTGTTCAATATATTCTGGCTTTCGAGTGCCAGCATATAATTCGGGTCCGTGATATAAGGCCGCCAGCTATTAAAATTTATTAAATGAAATGACTGGGAATAATGTGTGATATTATAACTGCTGATTGCTGCTTTCTCAAGCAAATCTGCCAGGTCCGTTTTCTAATGCATGAATGCCCTGCGCAGTTAATGGATCTTTCAATTCATCTGAATCAATCTCTTGCAGATAAGAATTATTTGCACCTGAATAAAACATTTTATAACCAACTGCGGTGAATGAATTCCACGAATATTTTCCATTTGAAGATTGCAGTTCATAATTGCCTGTGGCGGCATTAATAAATGGCAATATCATTTTATACAAATGATTTCCTGCAGCAGCAAACGACTGGTCCTGTCCATTGTGTGAAGCCCCGAAATAAATCGTGTCATTTTGCACTGAAGGGAAACCAATCACATTCATGCTGAAAGGCGTTAAATAAACTACGTTTCCGTCATTTATGCTAACCAAAGCAAGCGACATCTCTCCTTTTTTATTTCTAACGCAAACGGCTATCTGATTTTCTTTATAAAATTTAGGTTGTGAATAATATAAGCCTTCCTCATTCGGAATTATTTTTTCAATTTTCCCGGTATTGCTATTGAGAATATGTAAGGACACTTCTCCATTGACTGCCTGTTGCACGGCAACAATTTGTTTACAATCAGCAGAAATATCAGGACAAAAATATTTTGATTTTGAAGTGAGTTTTTTATCTTTCCCGGTCGTGATATCAAGAATCCTTATAACACTGTAATCGCGCCAGGTCCAGCGCAAATCGGGCTCATAGGCTGCATAAACAATTTTATTATTCCTGTAGGAAAAATAGCCGTCAATTGAAATGGCTTTGGTAGAAATTTTTTTCTCCTTCCCGTTAGAAATATTTCGGGTAAAAAAAGCTGGTATTTGTTTATAAGTTGTTTTTACAAAAACGATGTTATTGGAATCTATGAATTGAGGGAATTCCTCATCAGCCGAAAAATGTTTATGCTCACGTGCATATATAACCGAAGAATCAGCAGCTGATTTATTTTTTATACCATCGGAAAAATAATTGAATGCATCAGCCTGGAATTTTGTAAATGAAATTCCTGAATTTCTTTTAACAGCTTTTTGAAGCGGATAAAATAATCCTTTAAATGAAGCAGCTTCAAGAGCCACTTTTCTCCAGAAATCATCTCCGTATTTTTCTCTGCCATAAGCCACCAGCATATATCCCAGCGGATAATGATCTGGCACGAAATCACGCAGTGACCCATTGCGCAATTTCATATAGCTATAATTTTTATTAGCAGCCCAAAGCGATTTATACCCGTTAAAAAAATAGGGAAGGCGGCCGCGGCCCTGCCTGCTCACCAATGTTTCCTGATAAACGGCATCACCTTCATAAAACCAATTGGGAACAGATAAGCTGTTTGCAAAAGCCTGACCGCCTTCACCGAACAAATAATAAAATGCTTTTGACAAGCCAATGCGAAAATTGTTGTACTGTTCAACATGCCTGTATTCGTGAATCACCAATTGCTGTTGCCATGGCAGGCTGCCTAGCTCGAAACTATTTTGATCTGCTGTTAATTGAAATTCACTTCTAAATGGCGCAAGCCCGACATACCCATTTGAAATAGTTGTCTGCGTTTGAAAAACGATATTGATTTTTCTTTGCTGAGGGCCAATTGTATTCAGTGTTGCCCTGCTTAATGCATGAACCATTGAAGAAACTTGCTGTGCCTGCGTTTCAAGCCCTACGGGAAAAATGATGCGTGCCGTATCTGTGTTGATCTGCCTCCATTTTAATGAAGGCGGATTGCCGCCGAATTGTTGTGAAAATGTTTTTGAAGTGAAGAAAAAACAAATAATAAAAATTATACGCTGCCGAAAAAACATTTTCAATATTTAATAATTGAAATTAAATGATAAGAAGGAAAGAAAAAATTATCGGCTTGTTAATGCAGTTTTGCATAAATGCGCAAAGATTCTTTGCGGCTTTGCATCTTATGCTGCTTTGCGTGAAATTTCTTGAATTCGTTTGTGCCTTGCCGTTAATAAAGCGCTCAATAGAATTGTTTCTGTACAAGAGTGCGACGCAACGATGCTTAATAGAATTACTATTGCTGGTTACATAATAAAAACACCCTAAAATATCAATTGCTATTTTTCAGACAACAAACCTGCGCTAAGATATTCGCCATTCAACCTTGCAATGTAACTGATGGAAATTTCTTTCGGGCAAACCGCTTCGCATGCGCCGGTTGATGTGCATGCGCCGAAACCCTCTTTGTCCATTTGCGCAATCATTGATAATGCACGTGTCTTTTTTTCTGGTGCGCCCTGAGGCAGCAAAGCAAGATGAGAAACTTTTGCAGACACGAATAATAATGCAGAACTATTTTTGCAGGCAGCCACGCAAGCACCGCAGCCAATGCATGCTGCTGCTGCAAATGACGCATCTGCTTTGTCTTTTTCAATGGGAATCGAATTCGCATCAACCGCGTTACCGGTATTCACAGAAATATATCCACCGGCCTGGATAATGCGATCAAAGGCGGTGCGGTCAACAATCAAATCTTTAATAACAGGAAAAGCTTTTGCACGCCAAGGCTCAACAACAATGGTGTCGCCATTTTTAAACGCACGCATATGCAATTGGCAAGTCGTTGTTCCTTCCCAACGGGCCATGCGGCTTGCCATTAATATACATCGAGCACATGCCACAAATTCCTTCGCGGCAATCGTGGTCAAACGCAATCGGGTCTTTGCCTTCACGGATCAGGCGCTCATTCAGCACGTCAAACATTTCAAGAAAAGACATTTCCGATGAAATATCGCTCACCTGATAAGTATCAAAACTTCCTTTATCGTTTTTATTTTTCTGGCGCCACACTTTTAGCGTGAGGCTCATTGTGTAATGTTCCATAATGAATGTAGAATGTTCAAAACTACAAAAACATCATTAATAAAAAACAATTTGTGCAATGGCTGAAACGAGTGAGATAAAAAGAATTTTGATACCAGCTTCAGCAACTCCGGTTGAGCATCGTTGCGTCGTCCCGCCTCAGGCGGGATTCATCGGTTGTGCTGCTATTGAGCTTTAGGTTGTGATCTCGAATTATCAATGAAATCTGAATCTTCAATAAATAAAAAAGCCCTCACAAATCGTGAGGGCTTTAAAATATCTTTATAATCATATAAATCCCGGTTCAGACAACTTACTTCACTTCTTCAAACTCTGCATCGGTTACATTTTCAGACCCATTGCTGCCTGAATTCGGTTGTGCATTGCCGTTATTTGCTTCTGCGCCCGGTTGTGCACCTGCGCCTTCGGTAGCTTTGTACATATCTTCACTTGCAGTTGCCCATGCAGTATTCATTTCTGCAACAGAACTATCAATAGCTGCTACATCCTGGCTTTTATGTGCTTCTTTCAATTTCGTCAATGCTGTTTCAATAGGCGCTTTTTTATCAGCAGGAATTTTATCGCCGTATTCTTTCAGTTGTTTTTCCGTCTGGAAAATCAAACTATCAGCCTGATTCACTTTATCTACTTTTTCACGGGCAGCCTTATCCGTAGATTCGTTTGCCTTTGCTTCGGCCTTCATTTTTTCCACTTCTTCTTTGCTTAAGCCACTTCCTGCTTCAATGCGGATTTTTTGTTCTTTGCCGGTGCCTTTATCTTTTGCAGTTACATGCAATAATCCATTCGCATCAATATCAAAAATCACTTCAATCTGCGGAACACCACGCGGAGCCGGTGGAATGCCATCCAGGTTAAACATCCCCAAACTCTTATTCTGATTCGCCATTGGGCGTTCGCCTTGCAAAACATGAATTTGCACACCGGGCTGATTGTCGCTCGCTGTTGAGAACGTTTCTGATTTCTTGGTCGGAATGGTTGTATTAGATTCAATCAGGCGAGTCATTACACCACCCATCGTTTCAATACCAAGAGAAAGCGGCGTTACATCGAGCAATAACACATCTTTCACTTCACCGGTCAATACTGCACCTTGTATCGCTGCGCCAATTGCAACTACTTCATCAGGGTTCACACTTTTATTTGCTTTTCTTCCAAAGAATTTTTCTACAATTTCCTGCACTTTAGGAATGCGTGTGCTACCACCAACCAAAATCACTTCATCAATATCGGAAGCTTTTAATCCTGCATCTTTCAATGCTTGTTCACAAGGCTTCAAACATCTTGCAAACAAAGCATCTGACAGTTGCTCAAATTTTGCGCGGGTCAATTTTTTAACCAAATGTTTTGGCACTCCATCAACTGCAGTAACATAAGGAAGATTGATTTCTGTTTCGCTGGAAGATGACAATTCAACTTTTGCTTTTTCAGAAGCTTCTTTCAAACGCTGCAAAGCCATTGGGTCTTTGCGCAAATCAATGTTCTTCGTCTTTTTTAAATTCATCTGCAAGCCAATCCATGATCACCTTATCAAAATCATCACCACCCAGATGTGTATCGCCATTAGTTGATTTTACTTCAAATACACCATCACCCAATTCAAGAACGGAAATATCGAATGTTCCGCCGCCCAGATCAAACACAGCGATTTTTTCATCTTTGTGTTTCTTATCAAGCCCATAAGCTAATGCTGCAGCAGTAGGTTCGTTCACGATACTGCGAACATTCAAGCCTGCAATTTCACCGGCTTCTTTTGTAGCCTGGCGCTGTGCGTCATTAAAGTATGCGGGAACGGTAATAACCGCTTCTGTCACTTCCTGTCCAAGATAATCTTCAGCTGTTTTCTTCATTTTTTGAAGAATCATGGCCGAAATTTCCTGCGGCGTATATTGCCTGCCGTCAATGTCAATACGGCAAGTATTATTGTCACCTTTTACTACTTTGTAGCTCCAGTGACTGATTTCATTTGTCACCTCATCAAACCTGCGGCCCATAAAGCGCTTTACTGACATGATGGTATTTTTCGGATTGGTGATGGCCTGGCGTTTTGCAGGGTCACCAACTTTGCGTTCGCCGTTTTTCAGGAAAGCCACTACAGAAGGGGTTGTACGCCTGCCTTCGTCATTCGCAATCACTACGGGCTCATTGCCTTCCATTACCGATACGCAACTGTTGGTTGTTCCAAGGTCAATTCCTATTATTTTTCCCATATTTAAATGAATTTAATGTTCTCTTTTGTTAGTCAATGATTATGCCATGAGAAACAAAGTGAAAAATTGTCAGACTCATTCAAGTACATCTACTGATTAAATCCAGGCCATATACGCGTTATAATCAGTATGCCCACGCTTGTTAAATGCCCTTGTTGGGCAATACTTTTACAGAAT
The DNA here is from genome assembly GCA_963718975.1 of uncultured Bacteroidota bacterium. Lineage (GTDB taxonomy): Bacteria > Bacteroidota > Bacteroidia > Chitinophagales > Chitinophagaceae > Puia. Next base: position 96,259 of record CAVRBD010000007.1, read on the forward strand.
TATTAGCCACATCAAAAACAATTTGAAAAATGGATAACAATATCGCTGATCATGTAGATGCATTGCGGACATTAGAATATTGGCTTTCTATTTTCCTTTTCTTGCTGGTCATCGCTGCATATTTTCTTTTGTTGAATGACAAAGAGAGGATAAGATAAAGCTTCTTAATACTGGAGATAACTAATCTGGGCGATTGGCAACCCTTTAAATTTCCTACCTACTTCCAGCCACCAAGGGCTATCGTTATTCTACGATAGCTTTTTTGCTATCGTTTTTTTATGAAACTGGTACAATAATTGAAACAATAAATCTGTTATCTTTAGAACGATTGATTATCTTACCCGTAAAACTTTCAATATGCCATACACTCCACAAAACTTAGCCCAATTACATACGGTTACCAAGCTGAACCAATTGCTTCAGGCGGTTCAGGAAGTAAAGAAAAAATTCGAAGTTTTTGCCTCAGGAATTAAAAACACGCAATTGCACCAGGCAATCATCAGTCTTGCAGTTGAAAACAACCAATATGCAAGCGAATTAAGTTCTTTAATCAGGAGCTTAGGGGGCGAGGCTGAAGCCGGCAATAAAGGGGTTGAGGAAAAGAGCGATGTAAAAATTGCCGAAAAAAATATCTTAGATGCCTGCGAAAAAAGCGAGAAATTTTTAGTTTCCATGTACAAAGAAGTTTTAAACGAATCATACATTTATGATAGCCTGAAAAAAATGATTCATTACCAGCTCAATGGAGTCACAGGGGCTTTTCAAAAGCTGAAGCTGTTAAATGTCCTTCAAAAACAAAGGTAATAAAGCTTGTTCTTGGAAGAAGCGCTTTGCTTTTTTTTGATAAAAGCAACTGCTATACAATAATTTTCTCAGGTATTTATAAAAGCATTATTTAATTGATATTGAATGACTTAATGCTATATTTTCAACTTAATTTTGAAAAATCATCTTTCGCCTATTGCATAATTCAAAAATGCATTATATTTTTACTCCTCGTTTAGTTATCTCCCATACCTACCCTGAAACTCCACCAATAAAGGCAAATAGCCAAAATCGTACTCCATATTCACATTGAATCACCCCAACTTAATTTTTTTCTGATTTTTCGCTTGGCAAACTCCATTCCTACCCTGATATAACCTACAGAGATTTGTGATCGCGTACCCATATTCCCAATTGAAATCCCTCAGTTTTTAGTCTCAAATTTTTAATCATATTTTTTCCATTCTCCACTGAAAGCCAACGGCTATCAAAGTCGTGATTCGTAAACCATTTACAACAAAAAGAAAAAAATGAAAAAGATTTACCTCTTAATCATGGTTTTAGCTGGCTTATCAGCAAACAGATTGTCAGCTCAAACAGCGACGATCACAAGCCCTACCTCATCTTCTTCAATTACGCCCGGAGGGAGCGTAAGCTTTAAAGGAGCAAGGAGCAATAGCGGCTACACTGGCTCTGGCAATTATACATTTGCCTGGTCATCTTCACCCTCAACAGGTGTTTCATTTAGCACACAAAGCAGTTCAACATCGTCAAGCAGCGTCTCAACAAACGCCACTTTCGCGAATGTCGGGTCTTATGCTGTAACTTTAACAGTAACAAGAGGAACAACAACTGCAACATCATCCACAACAATGGTATATGTCAGCAATGCCTCAACTGTAAGTGCAGGCTGCAGCGCCTCTTCGATTACGCTGCCAACGAACACTTCAACTTTGAACAGTTCGTTTACTGCAAACGGCAACACGATTGGGAGCTATTCATGGACGGAATCATCATCTGATGCAGTACCTGCAACTATGGCTTCTGCGAGCTCATCATCAACAAATGTAAGCTTTACTGTAGCCGGCAATTACAATTTTACTGTAACAGCTAATTACACAACCCAATACGGAGGAACAGGGCAAGCAACAGCAAATGTATCCGTAACGGTTAACCCAGGCTCAACATCAGCCTACCCTAATAACTTGTTTACCATTGGATCTTTGGGCTCATCATTTGCAGGGTTTGCAATAGGATCATCTCAGGCCCTAAGCGGTATGGTAATTAACGGCATGAATAGCATCGGCAATATTACAGGCACATCTTCTTCGGCAGCCTTGGGAGAAGACGGAGCTGGCTATTTTTACTATTTGCCGAATGTATCTAACACTGGAACTGTAACAGTATACGCCATGAATCATGATGGTTCAGGCCAGACTGCCGTTGCTACTGCAAAAATCAATGGTAGTGCAAATACAAGTCTTGGCTTTGTAAGGCTGGGTATTGACCCATCGGGTTATGGATGGATATTGGCAAGTGATGGCAGCAGTACACTGTACCTGGCAAAATTCAAAGCCAATCAATTGAACCCAACAACAATTACTGTTGTCAACAGCAATGTTGGCATATCAGGAACCTGGTACGCCCGGAACTTTTAGCAGTGGCGATTTAGCTTTCAATGCTAACGGCGTTATGTTCGCACTTGCTAATGACCAAAGCGGCAATACTTATATTTATACGATGACGCCTTCATTGAACTCAAATTACCTTACCAACAAATGGACGGTTGTGGCTCCGAATGGCAGCAATTTTTCTGGAAATGTTGATGGCTGCGCATTCGATTCAGCCGGATCAATTTATATTTCGAGCACAAACGGATTGTATTTTATAGATCAGAATACAGTGAACACAGCGGGGGCTGGAACCGTAAAAGCAAGGCTTGCTTATAACGGCACAGGGTTCACCGATCTGGCAACAAATATTTTTCCGCCAACAAGTACGTTGCCAATTACTTTGATTTCTTTTACAGCTACAAAACAAAGCAATGATGCTTTAGTACAATGGAGCACAGAAACCGAATTGAACAGCAATTATGTTGATGTTCAAAGAAGCTCAGATGCAACAAACTTTGCTACCATTGGCAGTGTTCCTGCAAGTGGCAATTCTAACACTGCTCAGAATTATCATTACACCGATTTACTGAATGGCCTGTCGGGAACTATTTACTACAGGTTAAAAGAAGTAGATATTGATGGCAATGTAACGTACAGCAAAATAATCCCTCTTAAAATCGATGGAGGCACATTATCTGCAAATTTCTCAGCTTACCCTAATCCATTTGTATCTAACATTAAGATTATTGCAACGAGCGATAAAGCAATTGATGCAACCATTTTGGTGAGCAATATTAATGGACAAAAAGTGATAAGCCAGAAATTCTCACTTCAGGAAGGTCAAAATGTGCTGGTAGTTCCAGACCTTAATATGTTACAACCTGGGGTATATATTGCGCAACTCGTTACAAGCGATGGAATGGTATCTCAAAAAATTATAAAACAATAAAAAATAAAATTTTAGTTTTCAAAAACCTCTCAGCTATGATGAGAGGTTTTTTGATTTTAGGCACAAATCAATTTTATGAATGAGCAAATGAAATCTATGCTTTCGCTCCGTCTGCTTTAAACGTAAAATGTTTCTGCGTGAGATAACTAAAAGAAACTACAATAATTGTTGTAAGAATTTTTGCAACAGTTGGGAACAAATGAAGTTTTTCTACAAAGAATTTTATAAATACATAATTCAGCAAAATACAAACCATCACCAACAAAAAATAGCGGAACAATTGAACCCGGCCTTGCAAAGTTGATTGTGTAAACACAATGTTCCTCATCAAAAAAAAACCAACGGGAAAACTTACACAAAATGCAGTTATAAAAGCCGCAATGTATGGTTGAAAGGCGATAAAACCAAGGTTGAAAATTTTCTTCTGAAAAAGAAAATTATAGCTGATAAAAAAAATAAAAATGTCTATGAAAGTGTTCACACTGCCACAAGCCGCGTATCTGAAAGTCTGCAAGGGCATCAGTTTTCTAAAAGGCGGATAAAAAAAATCGATAAAATTTGTAATAAGGTTTTTCGGCATTGATATTTAACGTTAAAGCCGCAAAGATAGTACAATTAGATTTTCAGATTCGTTAAATACCCATTAACAAGCAATTCATTATCCACAAAATATGCGTTCAACCACCATTCATATTGAGCCGGCGCTTAAGTTATTATATTACTTTTGCTGCCAATTTAAATGAAGATGGATGTAACCGCACAAATAAAAAAGTCAACTCAACAGGCGCTCAAAGAAAACTATCAATTACAGGTTGAAGAAAAAGATATTTTGGTTAATGAAACAAAGCCGGAATTCGAAGGCGATTACACTGTCGTTCTTTTTTCATTAATAAAGCCTTTAAAAAAATCTCCTGAAATTTTAGGAAATGAATTAGGGAAAATATTGCTTGACAAATCATCTGGGCTGTTTTCAAAATTCAATGTAATAAAGGGATTTCTCAATCTTACTATTTCAGATAATTATTGGTCAGCATTTGTTCATGCTAATTACAACAACAAAGATTTCGGGCACAAAGAAAAAAATGGCAAGAAAGTGATGATTGAATATTCATCACCTAACACCAATAAGCCACTGCATTTAGGCCATCTCAGAAATAATTTTTTAGGCTGGAGCATCTCGGAAATTTATAAAGCCAACGGATATGAAACTGTGAAAACCTGCATTGCAAATGATCGCGGAATTCACATTTGCAAAAGTATGATTTCGTGGCAGCTTTTTGCAAATGGCGCTACTCCTGAAAGCACGGGCATCAAAGGCGATCATTTTGTTGGCGATTATTATGTAAAATTTAATAACGAATATAAAAAGCAAGTTGAAGAATTAGTAGAGAATGGCATGAACAAAGATGAAGCTGAAAAAGAAGCCCCTCTAATGAAGGCTGCTCAACAAATGCTAATTGACTGGGAAGCCGGAAAGCCCGATGTGATTGAGCTTTGGAAGAAAATGAACAGTTGGGTTTATGCTGGCTTTGATGAAACTTATAAAAGAATAGGCACTGATTTCAACAAAATATATTATGAAAGCAACACTTATATCCTGGGCAAAAAATTAGTTCAATCCGGTTTGGGAAAAGAAGTGTTTTATAAAAAAGAAGATGGAAGCGTTTGGATTAATTTAACCGCAGATGGCCTTGATGAAAAAATTGTTCAACGAAAAGATGGAACGGCTGTTTACATCACACAAGACATCGGGCTTGCTGTAAATAAATATGAAGAATACAAATGCGACTTGAGCATTTACGTTGTTGGCGACGAACAGAATTATCATTTCAAGGTTCTAAAACTGATCTGTGAGAAATTAAAAATACCTGCTGCAGAAAATATTTTTCATTTGAGCTATGGAATGGTTGAGCTGCCATCAGGAAGAATGAAAACAAGAGAAGGCAATGTAGTAGACGCAGATGACATCGTTGATGAAATGGTGAAAGAAGCGGGGAAAAAAACAAAAGAGCAGGGAAAGACGGAAGGCTTTTCAAATGATGAGCTAAAAAATTTATACGAGATCATCGGGCTAGGCGGATTGAAATTTTTCCTGCTTCGCGTAGATCCTAAAAAAAGAATGATTTTTAATACGGAAGAATCTATCGATCTGCATGGGTTCACTGCAACATTCATTCAATACGCTTATGCCAGAATAAAATCTATTTTAAGAAAAGAAAATATTGATGATAATAACTTGCCGGCCTATTTGCCTTCTCTGTCAGAATTATTACCTCTTGAAAAATCTTTAATAATAGATCTGGAAAAATATTCAACAGTTATTGAACAAGCTTGTTCTGAAATGAATCCGTCAGTGATTGCAGGGTATGCATTTAATCTTGCAAAAAGTTTCAACTCATTTTATGCAGAACATTCTATTTCAAAAGCTGAAACTCAGATTAAAAAAGAGATTCGCCTTCAAATAGCCATACTTGCAGCAGCAGTTTTAAAAAATGCAATGGCTTTATTAGGAATAAAAGTTCCCGAAAGAATGTAAAAAGGTTGGCATCCAAAAACCAGCAATTTCTTTTTGCCTTGTCGTAAAAATCCAGTACTTTTGCAGCCCGTTTAGAAAAAATATTAATTAACAAAAATCAGGGAAATGAGCAATTACGAATTGATGGTGATTTTTACCCCTGTGCTTTCTGAAGAGGATTACAAAACCGCTCAGAAAAAATACATAGCCCTTGTAAAAGACAATGGCGGAAATGTAACGCACGACAAACCATGGGGACTAAAATCGCTGGCGTACCCGATCCAGAAGAAAACCACAGGATTGTACTGGGTTCTGGAATACAGTGCGCCAACCGACTTCAATGGGAAACTGGACATCCAGATTCTCCGGGATGAAAGCATCCTGCGTTCTATGGTTACAAAACTCGATAAATACGCCGTCGAGTACAATAACAGAAAGAGAAGTGGCGTACCTACAGGAACCGAAAAAGTGGGGGCTTAAATCATGGCAAAAGCAAATGAAATAAAATACCTCACAGCGATCAAGCCTGAGAAGCGCGCTAAGAAATTCTGCCGCTTTAAAAAATACGGCATCAAGTACATCGATTACAAAGACGCTGAATTTTTGAAAAAATTCCTGAACGAGCAAGGCAAATTATTGCCTCGCCGCCTTACAGGCAACTCACTCAAATACCAGCGCAAGGTTTCTGATGCAGTAAAAAAAGCACGCCAGATGGCATTGCTTCCTTACGTTACAGATCTTTTAAAGTAGTTAACTCTCACCCTAATCCCGCTAAAAGCAGGAGACAGTGGCGCGATTCGCGCTATTGGGAACAAGGTGAACAAACCAACAAATCATGGAAATTATTTTGATTCAGGATGTGGACAATCTGGGCGCTGCTCACGAAAAAGTAAGCGTAAGAAATGGATATGCGCGCAATTTCTTAATTCCCAAAAAACTTGCTGTAGAAGCTAACCCTTCTAATCTGAAACAATTGCAGGAAAAGATGAAACAGCAAAAGAAAAAAGAAGATAAGCTTCTTGCTGAAGTAAACCAGGTAATTGCAAAGCTGAAAGAAGGACCGTTAAAGATTGGTGCAAAAACCGGCACCAGCGGAAAGATTTTTGGAAGCGTTACATCTGTGCAACTTGCACGTGCAATCCGCGACCAGAAAGGATATGAAGTTGACCGCCGCCGCATACATATTATTGACGAAGTGAAAGAACTCGGAACTTACAAAGCAAAGGTCGATTTCGGAAATGGCAACGAAACCGAAGTTGAGTTTGAAGTAGTAGCTGAGTAAATAACCTTCAGATAAAAATTTTGAAGCCACGCATTTTTGTGTGGCTTTTTTTATTATCGTTCAGGAATAAAAAGAATGCGAAATCAATAATCTCCAGGCATCCCTTTTTTCTCAAACCACGACAGATTTTGGTCAAAACAGCTCTTTTTAGTATTTTCTGGAAAATTTTAGGAAATAATAAAAAAACCTATCTTTACAATAGCTCTGCTATTTTTTGGGTTTTACTTTGCGCTGTCGCAACTTCCTTTTCAGTTAGTCTCCTCAGTCCAATGTAGCTAATGATATCAAGAGTGAGTTTTTTTCATTTTTAATTTTTTTTTACATGAACATTTATGTAGGTAACCTCTCCTGGCAAATGACCGATGAGGACTTGAGAAATCTTTTTGAACAACATGGTGCAGTTGCGTCTGCTAAAATCGTTAAAGACAAAGTTTCCGGCCGTAGCAAAGGCTTTGGCTTTGTTGAAATGGAAGATAGCGCAGAAGCTCAGCAAGCTATCACTAGTCTTTATGACAGTGAAGTGATGGGTCGCAAAATCATCGTTAATGAATCACAGCCAAAACAACAAGGTAGCGGCGGCGGTGGTGGTGGTTTCAAAAAGAGAAGTTTCGGCGGTGGTGGCGGAGGCGGTGGTTACAAAAAAGGTGGCTATGATCGCGGCGGTGGCGGCGGTGGCTACAACAGAGACAGAGATTATTAATTGCCTAAATCAATATATCTTTTTAAATCCTTCTTTCGGGAAGGATTTTTTATTTAATAACCAACCAGATCCATCAATTGCATTTATAAAACACGATAACACCAATTAACCCGAATTGCCCGAATTTCTTTGCTCAATAAACTTATTAGTTCGTGTGGCTCGTTTAAAATTCGTGTCATACCTTTCATCAACCAAAACGCAACACCAAATGAACAGATTAATTATTGCAAGCATCGCTATTTCAATTTTTACATCCTGCACGCACCAACAATCGGCAAACAAGATTTATATCAACGCAAAAATCTGGACAGGTGATTCTTCCAATGACAGAGCTACAGCCATTGCTATTAAAGACAGTGCTATTATTTATGTTGGCAACGATTATACTGCTTACAAAGGAAGCAACACAGAAATTATTGATGTTGCCGGCAAAATGATTGTTCCCGGGTTTATAGATAATCACACGCATTTTTTAGGAGGCGGTTATCAACTGGCGAGCGTTAATCTCCGCAACGTGAAAACGCAGCAAGATTTTATTTCAACATTAAAAGCATATGCAATTACGCATAATGATAACCGTTGGATAATGGGCGGGGATTGGGATCACGAAGCCTGGGGCGGAAATCTGCCGACAAAAAATTGGATTGATAGCATTACAGAAAATCACCCAGTTTTTATTAATAGATATGATGGGCATATGGCTCTTGCTAATTCAATTGCATTGAAACTGGCAGGTGTTGATAAGAATACAGCAAATCCTCCTGGCGGAGAAATTGTGAGAGATCCGAAAACCGGCGAGCCAACAGGCGTTTTAAAAGATGGAGCAACAGATTTGGTTTTTAAAGTTATTCCGCCGCCATCACAAGATGAATTAGATGAATACCTGCAACGTGCCGTGCAGGAAGCGTTTGAGCACGGCGTTACACAGATATGTGATATGAGCACATATGGCGGCTGGGCAGATATGGCCACTTATAGAAAAGCACATGCAGCTAATAAACTTGATTTGCGCATTTATTCTTTTGTACCGATTAGAACCTGGGTGAAGCTTGATTCATTTGTAAAGAAAAAAGGCTGGGGCGATGACATGCTGCATTGGGGCGGATTGAAAGGTTTTGTAGATGGCTCACTTGGTTCAACAACTGCATGGTTTTTCAAGCCTTATTTAGATGCACCTACTAAAACAGGCTTGCAGGTAACAGATACGGTATTATTACGCCAATGGATATTAAGCGCTGATTCTGTAGGATTGCATATTGCAACGCATGCCATTGGCGACAAGGCTAATGATTTTATTTTAAGCGTGTATGAAGAAGCAGAAAAGAAAACGCCGAATAAAGATCATCGCTTTCGTGTAGAGCATGCACAACATCTAACGCAAATGGATATCCCAAGATTTGCTTCATTACATGTAATCCCTTCCATGCAACCTTATCACGCGATTGATGATGGCAAGTGGGCATTCAAACGATTAGACAGTGCAAGATTGAAAGGCACGTATGCATTTAAAAGTTTATTAGCCGATGGAGCGAATGTTACTTTCGGTTCCGACTGGACTGTTGCTCCTCTTGATCCAATAGCAGGAATTTATGCAGCTGTTACCAGAAGAACATTGGATGACAAAAATCCGAATGGGTGGTTCCCCGATGAAAAAATTTCTGTGGAACAAGCGTTGAAATGTTATACCGCAAATAATGCTTATGCATGTTTTCAGGAAAATAAATTAGGCAAGCTGAAAGCTGGCATGCTGGCTGATTTTGCTATATTATCTGATGATATTTTTAGCATTGCACTGGAAAAAATCCGCGATATAAAAGTAATGCGGACAGTTGTGAATGGAAAAGAAGTGTGGGTGAGGAAATAATAATTTATACTGCGTGCACGTAACACACAGTATAAACCAATTCGAACAATTTAGAAGAGCTGGGTGTTATTACGCTTTTTAACAGTAAAAATGTGCTGGCAATCCAGTAATCAAAATTATGAGTGCTTCAGGGTTAAAATTATTGAGATTTTTAGATGAGAATGGTTCTGATATAATAATTTATGCAGAAAGTATATTTATGTTTGAAGCTATTGACAAATCAATTCGTACAAAAATTTCATGTAATTTTTTTGGCGAGGTAAGAAAATATGAATTAGATATCAACACAGAATCACTAATAAACCAACTTCATCAAAATGATGATTTTAAAGTAATAGAAATAAAACCATACGGTGATTTAACTGACGAGGATATAAATGAATTGCTCAAAGAAATTTAATGAGCTTTGGTTATTTTAAATATTGATTTTGTATGTTATTTTAACCTTTAGTTAAGTGCATTTATGAATGATGAGAAAATAAAATTTGAAGAAAAATTAATAGAAGAATTCAAGTCAGTTTCGAAGAAACTTAATCATCCAGAAACTGAAATTCAAAAGAGGAGTATACATATTCTATCAAAAATATATGAAATAAGATTAAATGGATCAGAGAAGGATTATGATGATTTTATATCAAGTTTTACAAAAGTTATATATCTACTAACAAAACGGCATGAAAAACTCAAAGTAGTGTGGGATAAATGGGATAAGGAATTTGAAAAAGATTTCCACAACAACATGGGCGAAGACTTTGACGACGAATGGCATATAATGAATGCTTTAAAAAATGGAAACGGTGAAAGATATGGTCTTGGGTAACGCATAGTTTTTAGAGAGACCGGTGGTGTATATCTCCGATTATTCCAAATTCATAGGGCTTCGTTCCTCGATATAACGTATAAAACCGCGAGTGAATTTTAAAACTCTTGTTGTCAAAACTTCTTACGTCTCCACCGTCATTCCCGCGTAGGCGGGAATCCCATTGAACAAACTATGATGACAAAATATTGGGATGCCTGCCTACGCAGGCATGACGGCAACTCCCTAAGGATTTGCAACAAATTTCTATCTCAAGTTTAGATGGCTTCATCCCTCGATATGACGTGCATCAGCTTTTCTAAAGTTTGAAACTTTAGAAAAGCTACTGAGGCATGAGCTTGCTAATTCATTTTGAAAACACATCCACAGGCTAAAGCTTAATAGCAGCAATACCGATGAATCCCGCCTGAGGCGGGACGACGCAACGATGCCAAAGAAAGAACAAATGCTGGTATCAAAAAAAAGCGATGAGCATCAAACAGAAAATCATTTGACGCTCATCGCCAGATCAACAACAATAAATTTTTAATAGCCGGCCATCCCTCTATGCATCGGGCAGCCAAGCTTAGAACTCGCCGTACATGAAGAAGCTGAAATAATAACAGCCGCAATAATAGCCAGGTAAAGAAAAGCTAGAATCTTTTTCATTTTAATTTTTTAAAGGGTTACGGAATACTAAGAAAGGATAAGGGGTATGACCAATAGGCTTAAAACATGCCAATAAATAAGAAGATGATTTTCTGTAGCTTATAATTTATTTAAGAGAACTTAATTCCATATTCAGGAGCTATTGCGATTTTTTGGGAATCACTTTGGGAAACTGTTGATAGATACTATGCTCATCGCTCGCAGCTCATAGCTATTTCTTTTTTATCTTTAAGAAAAAAATTATGCAGCGCAGAGATTTTATAAAGAATGCATCCCTTGCTTCGGCTGGATTAACAATTATTAATTTTCCAATCTTTGGCAAAAATGCGCCGAGCAATAAAGTGATTGTTGCAGTAATGGGCGTGAACAGCCGCGGTTCTTATCTCGCAAAATGTTATTCGCAGTTGCCGAATGTGGAAGTAGCTTATATCTGTGATGTGGAGGATAAAGCAATACAAAATGGATTGGATGCATTGAAAGATGCGCCGCGAAAACCAACGGTGCAAAAAGACATTAGAAAATTATTAGACCAAAAAGATTTTGATGCGCTGATCATTGCTGCGCCTGATCACTGGCATGCGCCTGCTGCGATCATGGGCGTGCAACATAACAAGCATGTGTATGTGGAGAAACCTTGCGGCCAAAATCCATACGAAGGCGAATTGCTAGCACAGGCTTTGCATAAATATGGAAAGCATATTCAAATGGGCAATCAGCGGCGTTCGATGCCGACGTTGATTGATGCCGTGAAACAGGTTCGTGATGGCGCTATCGGCAATGCATATTTTGCAAAAGCCTGGTACGCGAATAATAGAAAATCAATTGGAGTTGGTAAAAAAATTCCTGTGCCTTCAACATTGGATTTTGAATTGTGGCAAGGGCCTGCGCCAAGAAGAGATTATCAGGATAATCTCGTTCATTACAACTGGCATTGGTTCTGGCATTGGGGAACAGGTGAAGCATGCAATAACGGGACGCATGAAGTTGATTGCTGTCGGTGGTTTTTGGGAGTTGATTATCCGACGAAAGTTGTTTCTGCAGGCGGCCGATATGCATTTAAAGATGATTGGCAAACGCCGGATACACAAGTCGCGAGTTTTGAATTTGGTGATGCAAAATCAATTTCATGGGAAAGCCGCAGTTGCAATATTTATCCTGTTGAAGGCGCTGGCCGTGGATTTATTATTTACGGAGATAAAGGTTCGCTCGTAAATCTTGGCGGTGGTGATTATAAAATTTTTGATGAGAAAAATAAATTGGTGAAAGAAGTAAAACCCGATACTGCTGCTGACCCTACAAACCCAATCAGCGCAACGGGAAATTTGGATTTATACCATTTCGAAAATTTTGTAAAAACAATTCGCGGTGAAGCCACATTAAATTCTCCGGTTGATGAAGCATGTAAAAGTGTTTTGCTTTGTCATTTGGCAAATATTGCTCAGCGCACTGGGAACACTTTGCATTGCAATCCACAAAATGGACATATTATCAATGATCATGCAGCAATGAAGTTGTGGAGAAGAGAATATGAAAATGGATGGGAACCGAAAATTTAATTTTTTTGAACTAGGCAGGCCACGATGTCACCGAGTAAAATTTTTGATTCTTTGTGATCTAAGCTATTTCAATTCGCGAATTTTAATGCTGCGAAAGCTTGCTTCATTGCCATGATCTTGCAATAAAATATGTCCTCGTTTTGCCTCACCGAAATGATCCCAGATTTTATATTTACTGATGGCAACAAGATCACGGAATTCTTTTGAGCCCCGATCATATTCCAAAACTTTCACTCCATTCAAATAATGTTCAACATGATTATTTGGATAAACAATTATTCTTCCTGTATTCCACTCTCCTATCGGATGAATAAAACGTTTTTGTTTATTTGCTTTTATCAAATCATATAAAGATGCAAGTGTTCTGTCGCCGTCTCTCCCCAATTTTGCATCGGGATGTAATGAATCATCAAGCAGCTGATATTCCAGGCCAATGGCAGAGCCTGTATTATGTTCTGAAAGTGTTACAAAATATTTTACGCCGCTGTTTGCACCGGGCGTTATTTTGAATTCGAATGAGAGATCAAATGCGCTGTATTCATTCAGCGTCACAATATCGCCACCGTTGCCGCCTTCTTTCCCTTCAGATGCAAGAACAGTCAGCACGCCATCTTTTATCTGCCAGCCTTGTTCAGGAAAACCGGGTTTATAAGCACCTTTCCAACCGTTTGGAGTTTTGCCATCGAATAATAATTTCCAGCCGCTTTCTATCTCATAACCGGTAAGACTATTCGTAATATTATTAAGAACGTAAATTCCGATGGGAAATGGCTCCGGCACCAGAATTTTTGTTCTAATGCGGATGTTTTTAAAATAAATTTTTTCACCGGCTAATTTCGAATTGCTTCCAATGCTATGCACCTGCAAACCAATAAACCCTTTCGCATCCATTTCATCAACCACATAAGCAACAGGAATATTATTGAGCCAGGTCTTTATTTCGTGGCCGATGCATTCCACTTTTACATGATTGTATTCTCCTAATTTAAATGCATTTTGTGCATTTTGATTGAGGGATACCGGATACAGCCAATCTCTTCTTCCTTCATCATAAATTCCCCCGCTCCATCTGCGCGATGAGGGATCAATTTCAAATTGATATCCATATACCAATCCTTTTCCTTCATGACCGGTAGGATCGAAATGGCTGCGCAATTGAAAGCCGGAGTTGGAAGTGGTGTCGTCTACTTTTATATCAGCTTCTAAAATAAAATCGCCATATTCTTTTTCAGTAACCAAAAAAGTATTGCCTGAATTAACTACTGTTGTACCAACAATATTCCCATCTTCAACTTTATAGTCTGCAGTGCCGGCAAGTCTTTTCCAACCGTTTAATGTTTTTCCATCAAAAAGATTTTCCCAGTTGCTTTGTGCCTGCGTTTGTATGCTATTCAGTAAAATGAAAACTGAAAATGAAAAAAATATCCTCTTCATAAAAAATATTTTGAAAAAAATGATATCACTTTTATAAAAACGAAGTTATTTATCTTATGCAAAATAACATTCCAAATATTTCGCAATTACTTTGCAAACACGTTATCCAAATCTTCTTTTATTGTAAAATATTTTTTTCTGCCTACAGAAAGATAGAACAATGAATACAAAATAAAAGGGGCAATCAAAACCAACTGAGCTTCCCGAAACCATTGCGGCCTATCTGCCTCATGACCTTTATAAATGAAGCTTGCCAATACTGCCGCCAACAGCAAAAAATATAACGGCCAATACAACTTTGCAGAGCCGCACACTTTCAAATACATTATTTCGTCCTGCTTAAGGCTTATGGAAGTTTCCTCGCTGCTGTACCAACTTAATTTGCATTGCACTTTGTGCTCGCCCGGCGCAACAGCATATTCTTCAGACGATCCATTGCTGATAGAACCTGCAACTGCACCATCAATTAATACACTGTAAGCACGAAGACGGTTCTTCCATTCAGATTTTCTGGTAATAATAATCTTTGTTTTGCTTTCTGTCATAAAAGGGTTTGTCTGTAAAAATAAAAAACTATAAGCTTATCACAACTTATAGTTTTTCGAAAAAAATTAATAATAAAAAACTTATCTATTCCAATCCAAACAATCCTTTATTCAATAACTGTAATGTTTGTGTTTTGTAGGAAGAAGGAACAAGCACTGAAACATTATGCTTGCTTCCACCATAACTAACCATGCGCACCGGAACAGAAATGAGCGACGCAAATAATTTGCTCAGCACTTCTTTTGTCTCGGCAATTTCATTGCCAACGATTGAAACGATTGTATGATTATCTTCTGTTTCAATGGTCCCGAATGGTTCGAGTTCTTTAATAATCTCTTTCAGGTGCGGCGTGTTTTCGATTGTTACGGACACAGCAACTTCTGATGTAGTGATCATATCAATTGATGTGCGGTATTTTTCAAACACTTCAAATATTTTTCTTAAAAAGCCATAAGCCAATAACATGCGGCTGCTTTTTATATTGATAGCAATGATGCCATCTTTTGCAGCAATTGCTTTTACACCTACCGATCCTGCTTCTTCTATAATCAATGTGCCTCTTGCCTCGGGCTGCATAGTGTTCAATAATTTTACCGGCACTTTATAAAATTGAGCCGGCCATATTGACGCGGGATGTAAAATTTTTGCACCGAAATAAGCAAGCTCTGCAGCTTCTTCAAAACTTAGTTGCTCAATAGCAACTGTTTTTTTCACTACACGCGGGTCATTGTTGTGCATACCGTCAATATCAGTCCATATTTCACAGACAGATGCATTAATTGCAGCGCCCACAAGTGATGCTGTATAGTCGCTGCCACCTCTTTTTAAATTATCAACTTCACCTTTTGCGTTGCGGCATATATAACCTTGTGTGATGAATAAATTTTTATTCTTGTATTTTTTCAGCAGCTGGCTCAGTTTCACTTTTATGCTGCCAATTTGTGGTTCATCGTTTGCATCAATGCTCATGAACTCAAGCGCGGGCAACAATACATGATCGATGTTTTTTTCTTCCAGATAAACAGAAAAAAGTTTTGTAGAAAGCAATTCACCTTGTGCAAGTATATCTTTGCTAAGCGCTTCGCTGAAAGAAATTTTTAAGATGATTGTTAAAAATTCAAAATGCTCTGCAACAATTGCTTTTGCTTTGGCGTAATGTTTTTCTTCTTTCACTAATTCTTTAATGAAAGATTGATAGTGCGCTTCTAATTTTTCAATCTGTTTCCTCGCTTGTTCTCTTTCACCGGAAGCAATTGAATTTCCAATTTCGACCAAGGCATTTGTTGTTCCGCTCAGTGCGCTGAGCACAACAATTTTTGGTTCTGTTTCTTTTGTGATCAATTCACTCACCTGATGCATGCGCTCAGGCTTTCCAACCGAAGTGCCACCAAACTTCATTATTTTCATCTGCATTATTTTTTAGGACTGCAAAGATAAGAGTTTGCAGTTTCGGGTTTACAGTTTTCAGTCAGGAACCTAAATCAGTAGTTTAAGATTAATAGCGTATAACAGAAAAATATCTGTTGGCAGTCAACAATTGGATTGTATATCATGAAAACAAGCTAATAAAATCTATGATGAATGTTGTATATAAAGAGTCGAAAACTGCAGATTGGAAACTGGAAAACTAACTCACAACTCAACACCAAACCTTTCTCCCAAATATTTCAAATCTTCTACAACAGCATGCAGCAGCGGAATTCCATGTTGCATCCTTTCTGTTTCGAATGTCACGTTCAGGGTCTCCGGGAATAAGAACCTGCTCTTCACTCTCAATTGTTTTTGCACTTCGAAATCTTTTTATCCATTGATCCATGTGTTTTTTAAATTCATCTGCAGGGCGAAACGCATCAATCCTCATTGCGCCAAAAAAATGCCCGATGCCTTTGCCCGGCATATTTTCAGGCATAGGTACATATGCAGGAAACGGCGGAACCCACGGGCCATAATTTGCGCCGCTTAATATGGCAGAAAAAATATCAACCACTGCACCAAGGGCATAACCTTTGTGGCTCCCATGTTCACGGTCACCGCCAAGCGGAAGCAACGCACCACTGGATTTCAATTCGTGCGGATTGGTAGAAATATTCCCGTCTTTATCTTGTATCCAGCCTGTTGGCGCAGCCTGATTTTTTCTTTGCAAAATTTCAAGTTTGCCATTTGCAGCAGTTGTGGTTGCAAGGTCAGCAACAAAAGGAGGTTCTGTTCCTGCAGGTATTGCAACACAAATCGGGTTAGTGCCTAATAATCTTTCAACAGAAAAAGTGGGCGCCACCAATGCGCTCGCGTTGGTCATTGCAATGCCAATCATGTCATGTTCCAAAGCTTTCATTGCATGATAACCTGCAATGCCAAAATGATTTGAATGCTGAACGCTTACCCAACCTGTGCCTACATTTTTTGCTTTCTCAATAGCCACATGCATGGCAAAAGGCGCAACTACCAGGCCTAAGCCACTATCGCCATCAACCACTGCAGTAGAAGGCGTTTCATGAATAACCTTGATATTCGGCTTTGTATTTGCACGATGCGCTTCCCATAAGCGCACATAGCCGGTCAACCTTGCAACGCCATGTGAATCGATGCCGCGCAAATCGGCGCTTAATAATGCAGCGGAAGCAATTTCTGCATCAGTATCCGAACAACCTATTTTAGTAAAAATATTGTTTGTGAACGCTAGTAGTTTTTTATAGCTAACCAATTCTTCCATGCTATTGTTTTTGCTTTCGCGTGAAGATAGCAAGAAATCGTTTTACCGAACTTCATCTTGTATATAGATTTCGTAATGTCACAAACTTGTGTGTGGGCTGTGATGAATTTGTATAGTATACTTATAATAAAATATTTTTCTAACAAAAGGAAAGCGAATATCAGCAAGCAAATCGTGTTGCCATGATGCGCTTGCCTGCAATAGCTTCAAATTATTAATATTGATTTTTGTAATTGCCTATTTCTCCAGAAAAACTGACTGAACGTCTTTCGGATTATTGATGGTTTTATAAAAGTCATCCAAATAATCGGTCATGTCTCTTTTGTTATTGCTGGTGAGTAAGTTGAAATTATTAATCAGCGCATAAATTTTTTCTTTTTGCTGCTTGAAAATATCAAGCACTTCATTCAATTCAACAACATTTCTTGGCAACCCTCTGTACATCCGCTCACGCACGGTTTCAATCCCGAGCCTTTCATCAGGAACAGCATAGTCGGTATTTACCAATCCTGCATAATCAAAATCATATGCAATAACATATGGCCTTGCCAACGAATCATTTTTGGGAGTGATCAACCTTATATTATGTTTCACAGAAACTCCCCAATCTGTGTTGCCAATCATATATTGGAAAACGGCCACGATGGTCATTTGCTTTCTGTTCGTTTCTTCCGAGTGAAAAGCGCCATTAATGGATTCCCTGCAATCATTTCTTTTAGCAAGTTCTTTGATATCTTCAATTAGAAATGCATGTTCATTAATTGTTTTTTTCTTGCCACTGCTATCTGGTAAATCAAGGTCGAGCAGCCTTACACGAAAACTCATATCGGTTATAAGATTGTATATTTTGTAAATAAGAAATTCTTTCAGCAGGTATTGGTCAAAAGTTGTTGACAGCTTGCATTCGTTTACGAGCTTTAAAGATTTAAGAGAATGAAAAACTGAAGATTTATTATTCTTAAAACTAATTTTCAATGGCGGCACGTAACATATTTCGTGCCTTATATTCCCTCTGAATTCCAGCGTTACCGGGTCATGCACAACTGTGCCATCCGAAAGCGTTGTCTGAAAGACACCTGGTATGATATAACCTTTTTTATAACGCCCGAAAAGCATATGGTGGTTTGTTATTAAAGAAGCATGCAGCATTGATGTATCACTAAAAAATTGTTCTTTATCAATAGAAGCAGATTGGCTTTGAGCAGGCATGTATGCTGCTGTGGCAATGAACAATATTGCTAATGAAAAAAATTTCATGATATATGTTTTGGTAATTTATTTTATCGCTTCTTCAATAACATGTCCAATGCAACCGCTCGGCATTTGAACGTGCAGCATTGAAGTGATTGTTGGCGCAATGTCCGTCATGTACACTTGTTTATTTGTTTTGCCCGAACGGATATTCCAGCCGAACCAAAGCAAAGGAATATGCGAATCATAAGGATTCCATACACCATGCGTGGTGCCTTTGGTCAAAAAACCATCGATCCATTGAGGCTTTAAAATAATTTGTATGTCGCCGCTTCTTGATGGGTAATAAGAATTCGCCACTGCATTTTTTATATCGCTGTTCAGCGTAGTAGTATTTAACGTGCTTAATGCAAAAGCTCTTGCAATACCTTGCTGGCCCATCAAAAAAGAAATGCATTGTTCATAAACAGAATCTTTATTAAGGTGCGCTTTGCTCATTGCATCGCGATCAAGAAACAATTGATAATTGATGATGCCTATAACAAGTTTGTCAACACCAAATTTTTCTTTCAAAACATTAGTCAAAGTATTTGAAACTTTCGCGTCATCTACACTTCCTGCCGGGATTTTATGGCCTTTCAAAAATGCAGGCACATTTGCCGAACCATGATCTGCGGAAAGAAATAATAAATACTTGCCTTTGCCAATTTGCTTGTCGAGAAAATTAAGAAAATCTCCAAGATCCTTATCGAGCCTCAAAAAACCATCTTCTGCTTCTACTGAATTGGGCCCAAAACTGTGGCCGATATAATCTGGTGTTGAAAGGCTTATTGTAAGCATGTCAGTAATTGAATCTGAGCCAAGCTGTTCTTCATTAATGGCAGCTTTTGCCATATCGAAAGTTAAACTATTGCCATAAGGCGTTACAGGAAGCAAGCCGTAACTTTTTCCAACAAATTGTTTAAGGTTATATGGAAAACCTTTAGCATCTGCTCCGAAAGGCCTGTATTCATAAGGCTCTTCATCGGGAGCGCTTTGCACATACGTGTTAAGCGGGTACAAAGTGTTCCATCCATTCTCAAAATATTTATCAACCAGTTTTTTTTCATTCAGGCTTTTCACCCATTTGGGCAAGTCTTTCATATAATATGAAGAAGTGATCCAGTTGCCCGTATTATCATCATACCAATAAGCTGCATCTGCGCTGTGGCCTGCAGGCAAAATAGCTGCGCGGTCTTTAAGTGCAATGCCAATTACTTTGCTTCTGAAATTGGTAGCAAGTTTTAATTCATCACCAATAGTTGTTACCAATAAATTGTCCGGGCTCATTTTGCCATCATCTGAATTTCCACCGACAGTTGTTGCAGTATCATCGCCTGTGCAATAAATGACTTTTGAAAGATTATAATCCCACCAATCGTTTCCGGTGATGCCGTTAATTGCAGGCACAGAACCGGTGTAAATACTTGTATGGCCGCAAGCGGTTATTGTAGGAACGTATGGTATTAGCGTATTCTCGCATGAAAAACCTTCGCCCAGTAACCGCTTGAAGCCACCGTCTTCCGTGTAACGGCTATAATATCGATAAAGATAATCCCAACGCATTTGATCGACGACAATACCGATTACAAGTTTTGGCCGATCAACAGAATTTTGTTTTGTTGAAGAGCCGCCGGTGCCTTGTGCCGCAACTATTTGAGCGGACAAACATATAGCAAATACAAACCGCCATTTTTGCATTGTGATAATTTTACTGATGGACAACTATATTTATCTTATTTATGATGGTGATGATTTTTATCATTCTTTTCTTTATTGATCACCAACTTCTCAGAGCCACCCAGTCCATAATCTTCAAGATCGTCTAACAATCCCTGATCTGACAGATCAAGCGTGTGTGAATTTTCCCAGTCAAAATGAGCAATTTTTTTCAACCGTTCTATTACATCAGCATCGTGCACTTCAATTGCAAGTTCACGCCGATGATCGAAGCTGCCCGGAGTTAGGTTAATAGAACCGACTATAGCCCTACAACCATCTGCCAGCAACATTTTGCCATGAAGCTTGAGATGCTTGAGCTTATGTATCTTGATACCAACATCATCCATAATACGCAAGCCGCCCACGCCTTCCACAAGCTTTTCCATTTTCAATGTATGCGGCGGCCTCGCCATTACATGCACTTTTACGCCACGGCTTGCTGCACGCACCAGTCTTTCAATAATTACCAGATCCTGAAAGCGCTCATTCTGTACAAATAATGAATGTTGTGCTTCATCGATAAACCTTGCAATTTTTGTTCTTCCATTAATGCTGCACCAAATAAGTTTTGTTTCTTCGCCGGGATCAAAAGTTTTTCTATGCCAGTCGGCATCAAAGCAAAGCATGATTTCCTGCACTTCCTGAGGATGAGAAGTAATGATGGCGTAATCTCTTGTTTCAGTAAGATTTTTTGTTTCCCAGTTTAGTGATTTAACGAATGCTACTTTTTCATCAATCACCATGGATTTTTCATGTGTGATTGTAAATGAAGGATTGCTGTCGCGCACTTCGATGCCTGCGTCTTCTAATATTTTCCGCGTCTCTTCGTTTTCTTCTTCCCCGTTATTGCGCATAGGGTTCAGCATCACTTTAACTTTCACTCCTCGTTGGTTTGCTGCGATGACTGCATTGAGAAGGGCGGGATCGGAAAAAAGGAACATTTTTATCAATATAGATTTTTTTGATTGCTCAATGGCACTGATAATTTGTTCTCCGGTATCATCTGGTAAAATAATGATTGAACGATGGCTCATATTCTTATTTTCTTTTTTTAATTAAGGTTATTTTCGGTGGCACTTGCCGCTGATGTTGCCGTTTTATTGAACGGATGTTCAGCCCATGCCTGCATTTCATAAAGACCTGCATAAATTTCCCGTTTTGCTATCAGTTCATTGTGTGTTCCCTGCTCAGCCACAACACCATTGTTGAGCACGAATATTTTATCTGCATCGCGAATGGTGCTTAACCGATGGGCAATTGTAATAACAGTGCGCCCGATCATTAATTTTTCAAGAGCTTCCATAACCGTTTTTTCTGATTCCGTATCCAGCGAAGCAGTAGGCTCATCAAGAATAAGTATTGGCGAATTGCGAACCACCGCTCTTGCAATTCCTATTCGCTGGCGCTGCCCTCCGGAAAGTGTAACGCCTCTTTCGCCAACCAAGGTGTTATAACCATGCGGCATTTTACTAATAAACTCATGAGCGTTGGCGAGCTTAGCTGCTTCTATAATTTCTTCTTCTGTTGCATCAGGTCTCCCATAAGCAATATTCTCCATCACTGACCCATAAAACAATGCCGTGTCCTGCATCACAAAACCAATTTGCCCGCGCAAACCATCAAGTTTGAAATTGGAAATATTTGTTCCATCGATCAGCACCTGGCCTCCGGTTGCTTCATAAAAACGAGCGATCAGGCTTACAATCGTTGACTTGCCACAACCCGTAGGCCCGCACACACCGATCCGCTGGCCGCAATTAATGCTAAAGCTCACATCTCGCAATACGGGCGAATCTGCGGAATAAGCAAATGATACATTCTCAAAAACAATATTGCCCGTGAGCTTCCCGGGATCAATTGCATTTGGCTTTTGAGAAATAAACACATCCGTTTCCAGAATAGCTTGAATTCGCTCCAATGCAACAGTAGCCTGCGCGACCGTGTTCGTCATTTTTGCAAGATCCTGAACAGGGCTGAAAAATTTATTCATGTACCACAAAAAAACAGTGAGCGCACCCACTGACATTGCTTTTGAAATTACAAGATCCGTTCCGCCCCAAAGCACCAGGGCAGTGCAAACAGAAACAATGATTGTTACAATTGGAGACAATGCAGATTTCACTCTTCTTGCTTTTAATGCGGCACCGACTGTTTCTTCGCTCGCTTTTTTCAACCTTTCTTCTTCCAGGTCCTGCCTGCCGAATGCGTTCACGGCACGAATAGATTCAAGGCCCTGCTGCAATATGGTGAACATATTGCTCTGATCTTTCCTCACTTCGCGTGTCGCGCTTTTCATTGCTTTTTTAAACCGCGCAACAAAAAAAAGCAAAAAAGGAGTAACTGCGAGTGCCACCAATGTAAAGTTGATGTTCAGAAAAAACATAATGCAGAGCATCCCGAAAATAGTAAGCGCATCTACCAATATGTTCAGTAATGTTGAAGATGCAAAATCTTGTATAGTGGATACATCCGACGTAATGGTGCTTAACAGTTTTCCTGTTTGGTGCGTGTCATAATATGAAAGCGAAAGAAGCTGCATATGATGATACATTTTACGGCGAAGATCGTTCGCCACATTTTGAGCAACACTTTCGTTGTAATAACTGTCAATATAGCCGGCAATAGCCCCTATCGCAGTTATTACAACATAAGCAACGGCCGCTGTTGCAGCAAGCCCGATCATTGTTTCGCCGCGGTAAATTGAATCCATCCAACTAAGCCATTGAGGAAGCTTATGATGCGTGATCACATTATCAATAATTATTTTAAGTGGCCATGGCGTTGCAATGCTCATAAAAGTTTCTACAAGCATTGCTATAAGTATGATAACGACAAATTTGGTATAAGGGCGCGAAAGCCTGATTGCCCAAACCACAAGGCTTGAAAAGGAACGCTGCTGATCTGCAGGCAAACCGGAAGGATTATCTTTTGTCAGGAGTTTTTTGGCAGTCATCCCAGGTTTTTTAATCGGCTATTATTATGTGATATTAATACTAAATATACAAAACATTTTAAGGTGTTTATTAACACCTCTGTTTTGAATACCAAGCAATGAAATCAAACCTGCTAAATTTTTGAATGATAATGTAAAATATGATGGGGCTGAATATGTATATTTAAAGATCATCTCAACCACTGAAAGCACCAGATTGTTTTATGAAGAAACCGAACGGATCAGTAAACCCTGCAACCAAACATACTCTTTTTGGCCTCGATCATTTAAGAGCGCTGGCAATCACGCTTGTTTTTTTATTTCATTATGGCCGGTTGTTCCCTCATCCTGAATGGACAAATACCATTAGCAAATTCGGGTGGACAGGTGTTGATCTTTTTTTTGTGCTTAGCGGATATTTGATTGCATCGCAACTTTTCGCAAAAATTGCCAACGGGAAAAAGATTTCACTGAAAGATTTTTTTGTGAAACGCTTTTTCAGAATTATCCCTGCCTATATAGCTGTAGTAACAATTTATTTTTGTTTCCCCTTCGTAAGAGAGCGTGAAGGACTTGCGCCGCTTTGGAAATACATTACTTTCACACAGAACCTGAGGCTAGACCTTCGCACGCAGGGAACATTTTCACATGCGTGGTCACTTTGCATTGAAGAACAATTTTATTTACTCTTTCCGCTGATTCTAACAACAATGATTTATTTCAGGATTTTCAGGAAAGCATATTGGCTGATTATTCTCCTTTTTATTTTTGGTTTTATTATAAGATATTATTCGTATCAAACTTTTGTTGCCCCGTTTTTAGATAATGATGATTTTTATTTGTTTTGGGTAAAATGGATTTACTATCCTACTTATTGCCGGCTCGATGGATTGCTTGCCGGAGTAAGCATTGCAGTATTGTTCACTTTCAAGCCATTGATCAAAGAGCGCATCACAAAATATGGCAATGTGCTTTTCTTATTAAGCATCTTGCTTTTAACAGCCGCTTACTTTTTATGCATACATGAAGAAAGTTTTCAAGCATCTATATTTGGCTTTCCCTTGGTAAGCATTGGTTATGGCGTGATGGTGATCAGCGCCATCAGCCCTTCCTCTTTTTTATATAAATTCAAACCACGCATTACTTTAACGATTGCCACGCTTTCTTATTCCATTTATTTAGTGCACAAATTTGTGATCCATATTACGCAGGAAGAATTAGTGAGATTGAATATTTCAAAAGACAGCAACATCATGTTTTTTCTTTGCCTGATCGCAGTTATGATTGCTGCTTTTATTATGAATAAAGTTATTGAGAAACCATTTATGAAACTTAAGAAACCGATTTTTGAAATCAAATTCAGTGCTCTGAAATACAATTGTTCTATTCAAAAATTTAGAAGAGTCCGCGCAAAATAAAAAGCCTTGAAAATAAATTTCAAGGCTTTCGCTGTAATGTATAACCGAAAATATATTAATCAAGTTTGGTGATCTTCAACATATTGGTTGGCAAATGCAATTGAACAGGAAGGCTTCCTGTGTTCACCACCACATCTCCGGTTTTAATAAATGCCCTTTCTCTTAAAATTTCAATCTGATCGTCAAAAATATCATCCACGCTGCTTTCTTCGTCGTAATAAAAAGCACGCACGCCCCAGCTTAAACTCAACTGGTTGATCAGGGTTCTTTCTTTTGAAAAAATGTACAATGGAGATTTAGGCCGGTAGCTTGAAAGCATAAAACCGGTGTAGCCGCTTTGTGTCATACCAATCAACGCATCTGCGTTTGCATCTTTTGCAAGCTTGCATGCATTATAACAAATAGCATCGCTTAAAAAAGAAGGTGAGTGTGGTTGCGGCGCCAACTTATCTTCCAAATTATATGGATAATCATTTTTTTCTACTTCCATAATTATTTTGCGCATCGTTTCCACCACCAGGGTAGGATGCTGACCGGCTGCAGTTTCCGCGCTAAGCATTACTGCATCTGCACCTTCAAGCACAGCATTTGCCACATCTGTTATTTCGCTCCTGTTCGGCTTTGTGCGATCAATCATGCTTTCCATCATTTGCGTTGCAACAATAACCGGTTTTGCACGATGAAGGCATTTCCTGATGAGCTGTCGCTGTATCAAAGGCACTTGCTCAATCGGCAGTTCAACACCCAAGATCGCCGCGGGCAACCATAATGCCATCTGATTCAAGAATAATATCGCGGATATTGATGAGCGCTTCAGGCTTTTCAATTTTTGCAATAATTTTCGTTTTACTTTTTTTCTCATGCAATTTGCTGCGAAGGATAACAATGTCTTTCACATGCCGAACAAAGGACAAAGCAACCCAATCTAATTTTTGTTCTATAATAAAATCCAAATCCACTAAATCCTTATCAGTAAGGGCAGGCAAAGAAATTTTTGTATCCGGCAGATTGATCCCTTTTTTTGATGACAGGACACCTCCAAGTGTCACTTGCACTTTCACATCATTGTTCTTTTCAATACCAACTACTTTCACTTCCAATTTTCCATCATCAATCATAATGGTGTTTCCGATCTTCACATCCGAATGAAGGTTTGGGTAAGAAACATAAATTCTTTCCTTTGTGCCCACCAGTTTTTCGTTGGTGAATGTTAGTATATCCCCTTGCGCAACATCAATGGCGCCGTTTTCAATTTCACCCACACGCAATTTCGGCCCTTGCAAATCGCCGAGTATTGCAATGTTATACGGCTCTGTTGTATTAATTTTTCTAATGTGGTCGATGATGCGTGCCTTGTCTTCATGTGCGCCATGTGAAAAGTTAAGGCGAAAAACATTTACGCCGGCTTTCACGAGATCCAGCAATTTTTCAAACGTATCGCAAGCAGGCCCAACGGTAGCAACAATTTTTGTGCGATGAAAAGTGTGTTCCAATCCTGCTTGTTTATCCATCGACTGATGGAGATATTTCGTTAAATGTTTTGACATGGACAGTATTGTTTGTTTCGGTTTGTTGATAAAAAGTAAAGGCGGAGCATCTCATTCCACATGATATAATTTTTAAGAAGCGAGTATCTTAACGATCTTCAGCCATTCGTCTGTGATTTTCTGCTTTGCTTTTACAGCTTTTTCCAAAGGAGTGTAGTGCATTCTGTTGTTGAGTATCCCAACCATCACGTTGTATCTTTTTTCCATCAAACATTCAACTGCCGAATAACCCATGCGGCTGGCAATTACCCTATCCATGCAACTTGGAGAACCTCCGCGCTGAATGTGGCCAAGCACGCAAACTCTTGTGTCTGCGGTAGGTATTCTTTCTTTAATAATTTTAGCCACTTCATCAGCACCGCCAAAATTATCGCCTTCGGCAACAACCACCATGTTCACTAATTTTTTGCGCCTTTCTTTTTCTGTTAACGAATCTATCAGTTCTTCGATGTCTGTTTTATGTTCAGGTATTAATATATGTTCCGCTCCGGTTGCAATGCCGCTATGCAGAGCAATATAACCCGCATCGCGGCCCATCACTTCAATAATAAAAAGGCGGTCGTGCGCATCAGCAGTGTCGCGGATCTTATCAATTGCTTCAACGGCAGTATTTACTGCAGTGTCAAAACCGATAGTGAAATCAGTGCCGGCAATATCTTTGTCGATGGTTCCGGGGAGGCCGATGCAGGGAATATCAAATTCGTTGCTGAACTTATGTGCGCCGCGGAATGAGCCATCGCCCCCAACTATGACAAGCCCGTTAATGCCAAGCTTTTTCAAATTTGCATAAGCTTTTTTTCTTCCCTCGTATTCGAAAAATTCTTTGCAGCGAGCAGTCTTCAAAATCGTTCCCCCGCGCTGAATAATATTTGCAACGCTTCGTGAGTGCATTGGTATAATATCATTTTCAATCATGCCGCTGTAGCCCCGCATAATCCCAAACACTTCCATGCCATAATAAATGCCTGTTCTAACCACAGCCCTCACCGCCGCATTCATGCCCGGTGCATCTCCGCCGGAAGTGAGAACCCCAATTTTGGTTACTTTATTTTCCATTCAATATTGATATTCGGCAATAGTTGTTAAAAAAGCTTAATGATAACTGCAAAACTTTAGAGAATATTAAACTTTTTCTATCGAAACTCAAAAATAAGGATTTGGATTGATAAGTGAACCTGACCGTAAAAGCCGCAACTTTTATTTAATAAAAACTAAAAAAGGACTGATAAAAAATATATTTATTATTAACCGGCTGTTAAAACAAATTTTTGTTCAGTTGTTTTTGATTGCTTAAATTGAATCTACAAGTTCTTTAATTTCTTCACTAAAATTGAAGCCAATGCAATCATCAACCATCGAACAGTTTCATGAGGAGCTGCAATCATGGAAACATGAGCTCTCCTCGATCAAACACGAAATCCGCCACTTTGAACATGAGCTTGAAGGCATGTCGGCGCAAAAGCTTCCCCGCCCCGTGTTAGCACATGTTGAACATTTTCAGAACCTGTTTATTTGCCACAAAGAAGTGATTGACACATTGAGGCATGATCTGCCTGACTCTCACCACAAAGTTGAAAACACATTTAATTTGATGCGCTCTGTGAAAAATGATTCACAGCACGCCTTGTCTGAGCGAATGGAAACCTTTAGAAGAATCTTCAATGATGTTAAAAATGAGTTCAAACATTTTTCTTCAACGATGAGCTTGCAACTTGCAGACATTTAGCAGCCAAAAAATTATTTTAATATGAAAAAAGGCAGCGGGCTTTCGTTGCCTTTTTTATTTTCAGAACCTGCATTTTAAAAAATTGCTGAGATTTAGGCGATGGATGTTCCGACTATCTAATGATTTGAAAAAAACCTTCATGAAAGTTTTTAAAAAAATTTATTAAATTAATCCGGCTTCGCTCCTATCTTATTCTACTTCAAAACATTTAATTTTCCGCTTATTAAACTTTTGCAATAATGCAACCGCTTGATTCATCTTTTAACCAACAAATTATGAAGGTGCTTTTTTCTTTTTTCTGTCTGTCTGCATTTTCTTCCGGGTTTGCGCAACAAATATCCATCATTCCAAAACCTGTGAGCTTAATAACCAAACAAGGCAATTTTGTTATTAATGAAAATACAGTAATTGTTGCTGGTGGAGAAGATGAGAAAAAGTCGGCCAATTTTTTGAATGATTACCTGCAACAATTATATGGCTTCAAATTGAAGGTTGATAAAAAACCTGTTTCCAATTTCATTTATATTTCTACAAAAACGACTTCTGCAAAAGCCGCAGACGGAAAATACTCAATCAGCGTTTCACCAGCTTCGATCAATATTAATGGAGATAATCATGAAGGAACTTTTTACGGCGTGCAGACATTAATACAATTATTGCCAACGGAAAAGTCTTCTTCTTTAAAAATACCTGCCGTTGAAATTGAAGATCAGCCTCGTTTCAAATATCGTGGGCTGATGCTGGATTGTGGCCGCCATTTTATGCCTGCAGATTTTGTAAAGAAATATATTGATTACATCGCGCTGCATAAAATGAATTATTTTCATTGGCATCTCACAGAAGACCAGGGCTGGCGTATCGAGATAAAAAAATATCCAAAATTAACGGAGATGGGTAGCTGTAGAAACGGAACGATTATCGGGCACCATCCGGGCACTGGCAACAACAATGAAAAACTCTGCGGTTATTACACGCAGGAACAAATTAAAGAAATAGTAAAATTTGCAGCTGACCGTTATGTAACTATCATTCCGGAAATAGAAATGCCGGGGCATTCCTCAGCAGCGATTGCAGCTTATCCTCAGCTAAGCTGTTTTCCAAATGAATCAACAAAAGCTCATAAAGGAGTTGTTTGGAGCGGAGACACAACAGGAAAGCAAGTTCAGCAAAGCTGGGGAGTTTATGAAGATGTATATTGCCCGAGCGAATACACGTTCAAATTTATTGAAGATGTGCTGGATGAAGTGATGCAATTATTCCCGTCAAAATATATTCATATTGGTGGTGATGAATGCCCCAAAGACAATTGGAAGAGAAGTGCGTTCTGTCAAAATCTGATCAAAGAAAAAGGATTGAAAGATGAAGAAGGATTGCAGAGTTATTTTATACAACGGGTTGAAAAATATCTCAACAGCAAAGGCCGTGCAATAATTGGATGGGATGAAATATTGGAAGGTGGTTTAGCGCCAAATGCAACAATTATGAGCTGGCGTGGCGAGAAAGGTGGTATTGAAGCTGCAAACCAGCATCATGATGTGATGATGACGCCGGGCGATTACTGCTATTTTGATCATGCTCAAAGCAAAACAGAAGATTCATTAACTATTGGCAATTACCTTCCTCTGGAAACGGTTTACAGCTACAATCCTTTTCCGGGCGAATTGAATGCTGAAAATCAAAAATATATTTTGGGCGCGCAGGCAAATGTGTGGACGGAATATATGAGCAATCCTGCGAAAGTAGAGTACATGATATTTCCTCGCCTGAGCGCAATGAGCGAAGTGTTGTGGAGCAAAAAAGAGGATAAGAATTTTGATGATTTTTTGCTGCGAATGCAAACGCAATTCAAACGTTATGATCTGTGGAAAGTGAATTATAATGTGAAAGGAATTCGCAAAGGAGAATAATCCTGAGCCGGGATTTAAGAGGATTAATTGGATCTGTGGGATCTGGTTTTACATCGATTATTATTTTTATCATCATTATAAAACCGTCTGATGCCTTCAATTTCTTATCCCTCATTTTTCATAATTTATAACATCTACAAAAACATTTTCTCATGAAATATCTTTCAATAATATTTTTTCTTTCGGTTTCATTGTTGGCTAATGCACAAAACAAGTACGTGCCGCCAACCGATACGCTTGTTCAGAAAAAAATTGAGCAGTGGCAGGATTTGAAATTTGGCTTGTTCATGCATTGGGGAACTTACAGTCAGTGGGGCGTTGTGGAAAGCTGGAGCATTTGTCCGGAAGATGAAGGATGGGAACAACGCAGAGGCCATTACAGCTCAAATTATTTTGAATATAAAAAAGCTTACGAAAATCTGCAAACAACTTTCAACCCGCAAAATTTTAATCCTGAAAAATGGGTTGCAGCGGCAAAAGATGCAGGCATGAAATATGTTGTGTTCACCACAAAACATCATGATGGTTTTTGCATGTTCGATACAAAGCAAACAGATTATAAAATTACTTCAACCAAAACTCCTTTCTCAACAAATGCAAGAAGCAATGTTGCCAAAGAAATTTTTAATGCATTCAGAAAAGAAAATTTTTTGATTGGCGCTTATTTCTCAAAACCTGATTGGCACACGGAAAACTACTGGTGGCCTTACTTTCCGCCGAAAGACAGGAACGTAAATTATGATCCAAAAAAATATCCGGAAAAGTGGAACGCATTCAAACAATTTACTTACAACCAAATTAAAGAGCTGATGAGCGGTTACGGCAAGATGGATATTCTTTGGCTTGATGGCGGTTGGGTGAGGCCACTATCGAGTGTTGACAGAAATGTGGAATGGCAGAAAGGGATTGTATACGATCAGGATATTGATATGAAAAATATCGCAGCGATGGGAAGAAGCCTGCAACCGGGATTAATTGTAGTTGACAGAAGCGTTGGCGGAGAATTTGAAAATTATCAAACTCCTGAACAAGAAGTACCCGCCAAACCACTTTCCTATCCCTGGGAAACTTGCATGACGATGGGCAACTCCTGGAGCTATGTTCCAAATGATCATTATAAATCGGCTCACGAACTTGTTCAACTATTGGTAAAAGTAGTTTCCCGCGGTGGCAATTTTTTATTGAACATCGGGCCAAGTGCTGATGGCGACTGGGATACAGCTGCATATGCAAGATTGAAAAATATTGGCGAGTGGATGAAAATAAACGGCGAAGGAATTTACAACAGCAAACCAATCGCTCCATATTCTTCTGATAATATTTTCTTCACACAATCGAAAGATGGAAAAAATATTTACGCCTTTTATTTATCAAAAAAAGATGAGATCGTTCTTCCGTCTGAAATAAAAATTAATGATCTGACAATAAACAATAAAAGCAAAATCCAGCTTTTAGGGTTTAAAGAAAAACTAAAATGGAAACAAGATGGCAGTGCCATCATTGTTACAATTCCTTCCTCATTACAAAATAAACCGACGGGAAAACATGCTGATGTTTTCAAAATAACCTGGTAAAAAATATTTATTTTTTCTTCAGGTTTGCGATAAATGCGGCTGATTGCTCAGGATAAATTGCAACACGATGTGTGCGGACCAAATCCGCAGTTCCCTTGTCTGTCATTTGAAGAAATATTTTTTTAGATGGCAATGAAGGCATGTGACAATCGATACAATTATCACTCAAATTCAATCCTTTCACAACAGGCTGCTTGCAAAAATTATGAGACGCTTCGTTGTGGCAGTTCATACAGCGGGATGAAAACAATTTCGGGTTATTGATTTCTTCTTTGTGAACATTATGGCATGAAGAACAATCCATATTGCTTGACAAATAACATTTGCTTGAAGTGAGTAGCCCATATTGATTGCCATGAACATCAAGCCAGGACGAGCTATCCGTATTATAATTCGGCACAGAATATTCATCCAGCTTATCACCTACTTTATAAGAAAATGCAGGCTTGATTTCTTTTCTAAAACCGGAATGGCAAAGTGCGCATGCATCCATTCGTTGTTGACGATCAAGCAACCTGGCATTGATTACGTACATTCCTTTTTTTTCGCCCGGATGTTGTGTGTGATACAACACATGCTTCGCAGACGGGCCATGGCAACGTTCACAATCTACTCCGTAAATAACGCTGCTCTTACTAAAAACAGTTGCTTTGCCCGGGTCTTCAACAGTAACAGCATATGTTCCGTGGCATTCAATGCACCTGGCCTGAATAGGGCGATCAAAATAAATCATGTTGGCAGGATAGCCGGGACTATTGCACCAACTCTGCGCTGGAACGTAATAAGAAACAGGTAGCTGAAATAATTTGTCATCATCTCTCCAATACAAATAGGTTTGGCCTTTTCTTCCAGATCCTATCACCATATCAAATGCCTCGCTTTGATATTCTGCGCCGCTAATATATCCGGACTGGAAAAAGCTGTCATTCTTTTTCTCCAGAACAACTTCCATGAATTTATTATATCTGAAGCGATTGCTGTCAACATTAAAACTTCCTTTAATTGTTTGCGCACTTGCAATACTCGAGGTGCGATAATGCGCAGTCTTAATATGCGAAGCATAAATGTCTTTATGACAATTAGCACAAGATTGAGAACCCGCGAAAAGACTATCTGAAAAAATATTTATTTGAGCAGCATGATTTGCCTTATTAAAGCTCATGCAAAAAAAATACCCCAGCAATGAAAAAGAAATTGCTACATAATATTGCTTTCTTATTTTTTTAAAAAAAGCCGGCATAGCAAAAAAATATTTATACGTAATTTAATAAATTGACGGAAGTGATTTTTAGAAAATATTCTTTAATCAGTTGAATGATTTTATTCCTGCCGATTTTATTTTTTCAACAATATAAGCTCCTAAAACCTTGCCTT
This sequence comes from uncultured Bacteroidota bacterium, assembly GCA_963718975.1. Classification (GTDB taxonomy): domain Bacteria; phylum Bacteroidota; class Bacteroidia; order Chitinophagales; family Chitinophagaceae; genus Puia. Next base: position 129,091 of record CAVRBD010000007.1, read on the forward strand.
CTTTTTGCCCATTTTCTACACCATCACGATAATGTATCCCGCCATATAAACGTGAAATCGCTGCCTCAGCAGCCGCAGCATTAAATGATTTAAAATCACGCGGAGGTATGTCATAAATAATTTCGGAGTTATCAGTAAAAGCAAAATTATCGCCGAGCAAATACGTAAGCACAGCCGCAGAAGAAGTTGATATTACGCTGTGCGCACTTGTGTATTCTGGAAAAGGGGGCGTTTGCAGTACAGGCATCCATTTAATATCAATATAGCGGTTGATATATGTTTCAGGGCGAAGGCGATTGCTGCGATATTTTTCATCCCAGCTACTAATGAAGCCATCCATTAAGGTAAGGGCAACCATTGTGTGCACAAGGATTGCATTTTCAAAATTTAGTTTTGCATTTTTTGATGCAATGCTTGCGATGTTCATCCAGTGACCGCCAGGTGTAATTTTTTTAAATCCGATCATCATATGTCCTGAAGTTGAAACAGTAAACGGGTTACAGTCCCAGAAATTTGCAATGTTGATGTGTTCCTGTTCCTGATTGATTGACTGGAAATAAACTTCTTTTGCCAATTTATAAAAAGCGCTTGCCGTGTCTTTACTAAAAGGGGTCAATGCAGGAGGAATAAATTGATCAGAAGATTCAATAAACATCGGGCGGATAATTCGCCAGTTTGGCTCAATTGCTTCGATATACGCAGGTGGGGTCGGAAACCAATACTGGTCACCCTTTACAGGCGTGTAGCGCAATTTTGTACTGAGCTTATTATAGTTGTCGCCTTTTGAATATTGAATGATGCTCATAGCCATTTCCTGCGCTACTGACAAAGATTTTGAAATAATGCTTTCAGGAATGTTGCTTCTTTTTAATCCCTCCACAAATTCATCCTCGTCTTCCTGCAGCATATACCCTGAGGGCAATATCAATTTGCCCGTTTCCATGATACAATAAACTGAAGCAATTTTATAATTGTAATCACTTTTGTTTGGTTGTATAATATGCGGTGCGTAATTTTTTATAAGCTTAGAAAGAGATTTAAATGAAGAATCGTTTTGCGAAACGATTTCATATGCACCGATCATGCAATAAGCATAAAACCGGCTTGCGGCTGGTGGGTTGGTAACATCGTGCATCATTACTTTTGATACCGAAAAAACGGCAGGCTGAATGTCTTTTTCAAATGCCCTCATTGTGTTTTGAGCATTTGTCACTTCATAAAAAAACAATACAATAAAAAAAAGATTTTTCATCATTAGTCAATTTTATACCAGACAAGCCCGACATTTGATATACCGACGACAAGATATTTACTTCCGTTAACAGAAATTTCTTCGGCAGATTTTACATCACCTTTTATTGAAAGCCCTGATGCAGTTTGAGGAATATAATTGAAATTGCCTTTGCCATCCCCTTTCATCAAACATCCGTAATTGGCATCAATGCTCCCGATCTTCAGTCTGTTGTCTGAATGATTGCCGAGTAATAACAAGTCTTTTTTCCCATCACCATCAAAATCATCTGCAATAATTTTTGTTACAACAGAAAATTGAGCAGGAAGCGGCAGCGCTGATTTCACAAACTTTCCGTTGCGGTTTAAAAAACAAACGGTGTTGCATTCTGTAGCAGTCAGCTTTCCTGCGCTTTTTAATTCTTCAGGAGTAAAAATATCGTTGATGGTTGCATCAGCATAATCTTTATAACTGTGAAATTTCTTCCGCATCGAATACATTTGTTCATTTAATTCATCACGGCTTACAAAGGGATAACTTTTTCCCCGCACATAAAAATTTAGGAATGGATCGATAGAGCCATTCGAATCAAAGTCGGCATAATATAATTCTGCAGGCTCCTTATCTGAAAAATGAATTTGTGAATTACGACCCAGGTTGCCTGCAATAATATCAGGTTTGCCATCACCATCAACATCTGTTACATTCAGTGAAAACCAAAATCCGTTTTCAGGTTTATCAAAATATTCATTCGTCTTATTCACAAAACCATTTGCTGTATTAATAAAAACCATCACAGGCATAAATTCTCCGCAGATAATCAAATCTTTTCTTCCGTCATTATTCAAGTCGACCCACTGCGCATCAGTAACCATTCCCACATTATCGAAAGGAGTGGTTGTAACAATAAATTGCCCCCTGCCATTGTTGGTGAGCAAATAACTTCTCGGCGTTAAAGGATATTTGCCGGGAATAACTCTGCCGCCAACGAATAAATCAAGGTCTCCATCGTTGTCGTAGTCACAGGCACGCACACAGGATTTGCTGCTGGCGCTCACATCAGGCAACGCATTTTTTTGCAGCGCAAAATGACCTTTCCCATCGTTCATATATAACTCATCCTGCAATGCGTCAGTATTTGGTTCAAACAAAGAATATCCTCCTTTAGCAATATACAAATCAGGATATCCATCACCGTTAGCATCAAAAAAAACGGCTGAAGAAACAGCGGAAGTATTTTCATCACCAATGCTGGTGGTATCAGCTACAGAGAAGCTTCCATCTTTATTCTGCAAATAAATTTTCCCTTGTTTGTTTTTATCGCCGCTGATAAATAAATCTTCGAGACCGTCTTTGTTCACCTCTGCCTTGGCCATTATAGGCCCAGTTTGTGAATACATAAAAGTCATTAGCAACTGGCGTTTAAAATCATTTTCATTAAATCCTTCATGGGAATATTGTATGACATTATCAACCTGAGAAAAAATGGTTTTTTGTTTTTTGGGCTGAATTATTTCCTTATTATTTGATGCCGTGTTATATTGAACTGTGAGGTTTTGATTGATAGAAACATTTGTGAGCAGTTGGATGCTGTTATCAGGCCAGATGATTTTCACTGAATCAATTTTTTTTGATTCGCCCAATCCAAAATGAAGAACTGTCGATACGCATGAAAGGTAGCCTCTGTTAGGATTTATTTCTTCGTATTGCAACATGCCATTAGCGAACACGTACGCCTTGGCGCCTATGGCATTTATATTCGCCCCTTTGTATTTTAATTTTATGGAGATATAAGATGTGTTGTAGTTCTCCCGGCTCATATTTTTATAAATAAAAGCCTCATCATTTATATTATTGACAACAAGGTCAAGGTCACCATCATTATCAAGATCAACATATACTGCACCATTTGAAATTTTTGGCTGATCGAGCCCCCATTCTTTTTGCTTGTTTGAAAAAGTAAGATCATGATTGTTTCTGAAAATATAACTTGGGTAACGCGTAACGGGCATCGCTTTAATGAGGTCAAGAAGCTGAACAGGCTCACGGTCTATTGCTTTCTTCACTTTATAATCGCCCCAATAGCGAAGAAAATCTTTGTTGGTATAATCTCTAAAATAGCCGTTCGTTACAAACAAATCTTTATAGCCATCATTATCAAAATCAGCAAACAATGGGCACCAGCTCCAATCTGTGTTTGATACACCGGCAAGCTGCGCAATTTCGCTAAATGTTCCATCGCCGTTGTTCAGCTGAAGCATGTTGCGCATATATTGTTTGTTCAAATCCTGACTTATCATTAATTGGAACGACTCATAGTTTTCCTGAAGTTGCAATAATTTTTGCCTTCGGTTGTCTTCGGGCAACATATCAAGTGTCATAATATCAGGGAGCCCGTCATTATTAAAATCAGCAATGTCAACGCCCATTGAGAACTGAGAGAGATGCCCAAAATAATCTTTTGTTTTTTCAGTGAATGTCCCGTCGTGGTTGTTTATATAAACATAATCAGGTTCATTGTAATCGTTGGTTACATAAATATCCTGCCATCCATCCTGATTAATGTCTGCAATGGCAACGCCCAGGCCAAAAGTAAGCGGGTATTGATGAATGCCGGCTTTTTGTGAAACATCAACAAAGTGGCCGTTTTGGTTTTCAAATAATTTATCGCCTGCATATGGGTCTGCCCCATCCCTGAATTTTGAAAGCTCGATGTTATCAACTTTTTTCACGTTATGGTTGAGCAAGAACATATCCAGGTCGCCGTCATTATCATAATCAAAAAAAACAGCCTGGGTACTATATCCCGCATCATCCAGCCCGTACTCTTTTGCCTTTTCAACAAATTTCAGGTTGCCCTGATTAATGAATAATTGGTTCCTTCGCATGTTGCTGTCCACTTTCCCAGAATAGCAGATATATATATCCGTTAGTCCGTCACCATTTACATCTGCCATCGTAACTCCTGTTTTCCATCCACCTTTTCTTCCTTCCAAACCAGGGCAGGCCTCTTTGGTAATGTCTTTAAACTTCATATTGCCAAGGTTCAGGTACAATTTATTCTCGCCCATGTTCGACGTGAAAAAAATATCTTCCAACCCATCATTATTAATGTCGCCAACCGCAACGCCTCCGCCATTATAGAAATACTCGTATGCAAGAACGTTGAGGTTTTCCGTTTCATTTATATCGTTCCTGAATTTGACATTTGTTTCTTTGGAAGCGAGAAGCTGAAAAAGTGGTTGTTGAGCTACACAAGTTGAAGCTCCTGTAAAAATAACCTGAAAGAAAATGATTAGCAGATAGTGTTTAAAAAAATTCACTGGCATTGAATTCAAAACTTTATTAACGGCGAAGTTAAATATCAAAAAAGAAGATTGTTGTTAAAAAGACAAGACTGCCCGAAAGCAGCCTTGTTCTTTATAACCAAAAACGATGCTCATTGTTATTTATCCCACCACACTTTGGAAGTCCAAACATCACCGCCTGTTAGGTTCGCAACAGCAGCTTTATAATTCGCTCCATTGTCCGATGCCTCGCTTGTAGGATATATTTCTCTTCTCGGGATCGTAGCATTGGTGAAATTGCCGGTATAATTCACAGGCGTTAATACAGGATAGCCCGATCTTCTCCAGTTATTCCAGCATTCTATGAAATTGAACAAAGTTCCGGTAGTTGCCCAGAACTGAGTGTTTATCTGTTGCAGAGAATTTGTAGTTGAAGATACATCTAACGGATTAGCCGCTGCATAAGCATTAGCTGAAGCGGCACTGATCGGCGTTGTTCCATTGAATGTTCCATAAGTTTGCAAAGCACCTGCAAGACCATTTGCGTAATGTGTAGATGCAGTACCATTAACACTCCAGCCATTTACTGCTGCTTCTGCCAGTAGCAGTTCTGTTTCAGGATATGTAAGAATAAATCCCGGTGTATTCAGTGCCAGATAAACTGCACTTGTTGGTCGTGAATATTTTCCAGTTGGATTTAAATCATTGCCAGTACCTGAACTTCCTGGATAACCAGGGGATTTGCTGATGTCAGTGGCTCCTCCATTCTGATCATATCCGTTGGGCATGCCCACTTGATTAGCAGGCGTAGGATCTCCAGCAAGACTTTCATTGGCCGCATTAGTTAATCCAGGCTGCGGCACTTCTGCTATAACAGCTAACCTGGGGTCATTACTTGTTTGAAGATAATTGATGAGCAATTGCCCCCATTTCACCTCATTATAGTCTTCAGGAACCTGCAAAGCGCTTGAATTCGAATTGCTATAACCATCTCCATGATCAAAAGTGATGTAAGCATTATCGGCAACGCTTGCAAAAGTACCACCAGCAGCAGCTTTTTCTGCATATTTTTGAGCTGTGGCAGCATCAGCTTTCGTCAGGCGCATAGCCATGCGAAGCATCAGCGAGTACCCAAATTTTTGCCATTGAGTGATATTTCCCGAATAAATAATGTCATTAGTTGGGATTACTTTGGATGCGTCGAGCGTACTTATGACTGAATCCAATTTACTTAACATTGAACTGTAAATGGATTGTTGTGCATCATATACAGGCAAAACAATACCAGATGTTTTTGCCTGAAGAGCTTGGGAATATGGGCAATCGCCATATACATCTGTAACAAGCTCCAGGCTCATCAATTGCACAATTAAAGCAATGCCGCTAAGATTGCTCAACGCAGTATTGCTTTTAGTGAGATTTTGTATCTCGTATGCATCACTTGCCGCACTATAAGCGGTGTTCCATATACTTGCGTCATACGTAAGTATGTTGGAAGACGCTACATACTTGTCGCCATTGCTATAGTAACTTGGGTAAGCCGCTGACGCAAATGTTTGAACCCACATGCTTTGAAATAATATCGCTCCGTTATATCCCTGGATAGCGTTTATGTAACCAAGCTCAGCAGTTGGTAAAAGCAGATTAGGGTTAAAGTTAGCTGCAGAAGCTTGTGTTGGGTCTGTGTTGATTGAGTTAAAGTTTTTGGTACATCCCGATAAAAACATACCAGATACCAACCCAAAATAAATCAGTAATTTTTTCATATTTAATTATTTTTTGAATTTAAAGTTGGCATTAATACCATATGTTCTAGTAGCAGGAAGGCTGGTACCTTCTATGCCTGCATACTGAACACTGGCGGCGAAATTATTTTCAGGATCTATATTGTCGCTTTTCTTCATAATAGTCCACAGATTGCGTGCAACCAAAGACAATTGAATAGCTCGGAAGACTGGAATATTGCCCAACTGCTTTTCTGATAGGGTGTACCCTATCATAATTTGCCTTAGCTTGATATAATCCCCATTTAAAACATTCACCCTTGATATGGTTGAAAGGCGTTGGTAATAATCCTGGGCAGTTGCAGTGACTGTATTTTGAGCGCCGCTTGCAGTTACACCAGTAGTAATACCTGTTTCTCTGCCAGCCAAGGTCATTTTGTTGAGGCCTCTATAAATAGTATAGTAGCTGGTAGCTGAGAGGATTTTGTTCCCGTAGTTATAATCGATAAGGAACGACAAATTAAAGTGCTTGTATGTAAAATCATTTTTGAAACCGCCATACAATGTTGGTAATACCCCACCCATTGGAATGTAGCTGCCTTGTATTGGAAGTCCACTACCATCCACTACGATATTTCCTTTGCTGTCGTAGGTAAAATCATGCGCCATGATCTAAGGGCCGGGCAAGCCTTTTATAAAAAAGGTATTTGCGTTGAGGGGGCGATAAGCGCCTTCCTGGATATTGTTGTTGGAACCGTCTGTTGAAAGTATTTTGTTCTTAACAGAAGTCAGGTTCAACGAAAGATTCCATGTAAAATTCCTCCCCTTCACTGGCGTTCCTGTTATCAATACTTCCAGACCATTATTCTGAGTAGAGCCTGTGCCTACATAGGTGCTGGTGTATCCTGTTGCCTGGCTAAGTCCTGCTCCGAAAATTTCGTGATGTGTTTTGCGGGCAAAATAAGAAACATCAAATCCCAGACGGTTATCTAAGAATTTTAACTCAGTACCTATTTCAAGTTCTGTTAGAGTAAAAGGCTTCAGGAATAAATTTGGAAGGCTGCTACTGAAACTTCCTGTTGGCGTTCCATTAATGGAATTCCCCACGCTGTAATAAACGGCTGTTTGATACGGAGTAGTTGGCTCACCGCTGGTTTGAGCGTAGGATGCCCGTAACTTTCCATAACTCAAGCTGGGAATGTGCGTCAATTCTGAGAATATAAACCCTGCTGAAACAGAAGGAGTGAAAATATCTCTTTTGCTGTTAGCCAAACCTGAGTTGTACAAAGTAGAATATGCATCATACCTGCCAGTAGCATTCAATGTCAGGAAATTTTGGTAACTGAAATCTATCGTATAATATCCCGAATGAACTTCCTTCTGGTTAAACCCATAACTTCTTCCAAAACTTGCCACATTGCTCGGTGTGTATAGCCCAGGTATCACAAAAGGGCCACCACTTACTCCAATCGACTCAAAATTATTTTTTCTTATGTTTGCTCCTATGGTAGCATCTAGTCCAATGTCCTTAGTCAAAGCATGTTTAACTCCTAAAATACCATCCACATTTAACTCTGATGTCTGCGCATTGCTTAAGTTAATGCCGCCCGATTGCCCAGACGCATTAAATGAATAGTTAGTGCCTGAAGGAGTGACATTAAGGTATCTATCATTTTCATTATCATACCCTAGACGTGCCATCGCATAAATCCAGTCTGTAATATTATATTTTGCCGATGCGGATGCAATAAATCTTTTTCTGGAAGTATTGTTCACAAACTTTGCAAAGGTGAACCAGGAATTTGTAACATAATTATCATCACTAAATACCAATTCATTTCCATTAGCGTCAAAGCCTGGTTTAAACAGATTGGCATTGATGTTGGGCGCAAGGAAAAGAAAATTATTGGCGTTTAGCGGGCCATCACTCAAATAAGGCCTGTTCTTATCCTGCTCATCAATATAATTTGCAACAACGGAAACACCTAACCTTTCCGTAACTTTTTGATCAAGGTTTAAATTGAAAGTCTTTCTGTCAATACCGCTATTTTGAACAATCGAGCTATTGCTCAAATTTGAGGCAGAAAAACGAAAAGTCCCTTTATCTCCCCCACTACTTACAGAAACAGTATTCGTTGATGTGAACCCCGACCTGTAAACATTTGAGATATTGTTTTTGTAAGGCGAATATGTAACAGTTGCTGCGCTAAAACCTGTAGGGCCTGGAATTTGTGAGCCATCCAGTTTTGCACCCCAGGCAAATCTGTCGGAGTTCAAAGTAGCTGTGGCATTAGCCGGTTTAGCACCTTCTAAACCTTGGCCGTAGTCATATTGGTAGTCCGTATTATTGATTGCTTTATCTGCCTGATTATTAGTGTTGAAATCAATTGAAAAATCGCCTTTCTTACCTTTCTTGGTTGTGATCAAGATCACGCCATTAGAAGCTCGGGCGCCATATAAAGCTGAGGCCCCTTGCCCTTTTAGCACGGTCATAGATTCGATATCATCCGGGTTGATATTGCCGATACCATCACCTAAATCAGCACCGCCCCACTCATTTGCAGCACCCCTATTCGAATTATCCATTGGAACACCGTTGATCACAAAAAGAGGTGAGCCGCCTGAGTTCATGCTGGGCATGCCGCGTAACAATATGCGGGCAGTACCGCCAGGGCCGCCGTTATCGCCATGTACATTCAAACCAGCCACCTGGCCACTTAAGGACAGGGCCACATTTGTCTCTCTGGCTTTGTCGAGTTGATCACCCCCTACCGTAGTAACAGCATAACCAACTTTTCTGCTCTCTTTTGAGATACCCAATGCGGTGACCACAACCGTGTTTAGCTCACTTTGCCTTTCTGAAAGAGTAACATTGATCATGGTTTGTCCGTTAACAGCAACTTCACGTGCTGCATACCCTACGCCGCTTACTAACAGCGTGGCGCCAGCGGGAGCTGATAAACTAAAAGAGCCATCGGCTTTTGTCGATGTGCCTTTTGTTGAGCCTTTTACAAGAACGTTGATTCCCGGAATGCCTTTCCCTGCTGAATCAGTAACTCTTCCGGTCACTGTATTCTGAGCATTAGCGAAAAAACAAACTGCGAGAAGTAGAAAAAGAAATGATAACCTTTTAAAGATTTTCATAATGCAGTTTTTGGTTGTAAACAAATAATATTACGCGTTACAAATTTGTTATTTTTTTTTTTAATAAAAAAAATTATTTTACATTAATGTGGACAATTATTAAAAATAATTATTAAATTAATTTAATTTCGTAAATTATATTCCTAAATCCTCGGCCTAAAAATTAAAAATGTATTCTGTTTTTGCCTTCAAAAATGATAATGAGCTTTCCGGTGTTGCTTTCAAAGACATGGGAAGGAAAAAAAGGGTAATTAGCCATTTTACTGCAAAAGGTGAATCGACAATTCCTGAACTGTCTGACCTATTAAACATCAGCATCCCAAAAACAACTGAAATCATATCAAGCCTTTTTGAAGAAGGCCTGGTTATAGATACGGGGCGAAAAACTGAAGGCTTGGGCAGAAAGGCAGCAATTTACAGCCTAAATCCTGAAAGCTGTTATTTTCTTGGCGTTGAAATACGAAAATATAAAATCAATATTGGCTTAATGAGCTTCAACGCAAGTATTGTTGAGTCTGAATTGGATATCCCTTTTGATTTTCTTGATGCAAATGAATCTTTAAATGCGATTATCAAAGAAATAAAAGATTTTTTAAAAAAAACTGTCATACCAAAAGAAAAAATAATTGGCCTTGGGCTCAGCCTTGCAGGCCGGATAAATGTCAAAACAAGCGAGATATTGAGCATTTATCACTTTGGCAACGCACCTGTGAAATTAAAGTTGGAAGAAGCATTTGGCCTACCCGTTTTTCTTGACAATGACAGCCGCACCCTTGCATACGGCGAATATAATTTTGGCAAATATGGATTGCCCTATAGCGAAAAAAATGTTTGTATCGTAAACATAGATTATGGAATTGCAATAGGAATTTTTGCAAACGGTGTTCCGATTTACGGCAGCTCAGGATATGCCGGCGAAATAGGCCACATTCCTATTTTCAGCAACGAAAAAATATGTTTTTGCGGCAAGAAAGGTTGTCTTGAAACAGAAGCTTCGGGCCTTGCGCTAATTAATTTTATCAATCAAAAAATAAGCGAAGGAAGCAACACGCGCCTCCAGCATGTAATCGCAAAAAAAGGTTTTTTAGAATTAGAAGATATTTTAGAAGCGGTAAGATTGGGAGATAATTTAGCGCTGGAAGGAGTTACTGAAATAGCTTATAATTTAGGCAAAGGCCTTGCAATTGCCATCAATATGCTTAACCCTGAGCTGATAATCCTGGGCGGCATGCTTTCGGCGCTGGGCGAGCCTCTCCTGCTTCCTGTAAAAACTTCTGTCATGCAGTATTCATTAAGCCTGGTAAATAATGACACAAAAATTATCTTGTCATCAATTGATCAGCGCGCAGCGCTTCCCGGCTGTTGCTTATTGGTTCGCGATAAGATTCTTGGGCTAATTTGATTATTTAATAAACTGCAAAAAGAATCTTGCTTGCTTCAAATGATACCACTGATCATTCACAAAATGAAAAACCAAAAATCCAAATTGATTCTTGATGACAATTGTTTCAATCGTTTGCTTAATTACATTGCCCTTGAAAATATTTTCTTATCAAAATCAATTTTACATTTATGCCGATAAAAAAATCTTACAAATAATTTAAGCAAAACAATAAAAAAATTTCGCTTATGAATATGGTTGATTCTTTTGAAAAAATTCAGGTAAAAAAATTCAGCACAATCGATGAGGGCTCTTTTTATATAGCATCTGAAATTGCCAAGCTGATAAAAGAGAAAAACAGCAAAGGCGAAAAATGCGTCCTCGGCTTAGCTACCGGTTCTTCACCTAAAACATTATATGCACAGCTGGCAAAGCTTCACAAAGAAGAAGGGCTGAGCTTTAAAAATGTTATCGCATTTAATCTTGATGAATATTATCCAATCGATGAAAACGCGATACAGAGCTATAAGCGTTTCATGAAACAACAATTGTTTGACAAGGTTGACATCGACCCGAAAAATTGCCACATTCCCAGCGGCAAATGGGAAAGAGAACATATTAAAAAACATTGCGCAGAATACGAACAGCTTATTGAAGACATTGGCGGCATTGATTTGCAGATCCTCGGCATCGGAAATAATGGCCATATAGGTTTTAATGAGCCTGGCTCAAGTATTTTTTCAAAAACAAGGCTGGTGCCTCTCGATAATTCCACACGGCTCGCAAACTCGCACGAATTCCAAAATATTTCGAAAGTGCCGCGCATAGCAATCACCATGGGCATCAGCACTATCGTGAAAGCAAAAAGAATTTTGCTGATGGCATGGGGACAGCACAAAGCCCCTGTAATTCAAAAAGCCGTTGAAGGTAATATGACTGAACAAATACCTGCATCATTGCTGCAACAGCATCATGACTGTATTTTTGTTACTGACGAGCTTGCCGCTTCTGAACTAACTCGTTTTAAATCGCCGTGGCTTACCGGCGATTGTGAGTGGACTCAGGATATCATAAAAAAAGCAGTGCTCAATATGGCGCTCAAATTAGAGAAGCCGATTCTTAGCCTCACGATAGCAGATTATAATGATAATGGCCTAAGCGATTTGCTCGTTGAAAAAGGCGATCCTTACGAAATCAATCTGCAGGTTTTTTATATGATGCGCGATAGCATCACTGGTTGGCCGGGCGGCAAGCAACATCATAAAAGCGTTGAAAGGTCGGAGCCATATCCGAAACGCTCATTGATCTTTTCACCTCACCCTGATGATGATATCATTTCTATGGGCGGCACTTTTATGCGCCTTCATGATCAGGGACACGATGTGCATGTTGCCTATCAAACATCAGGAAATATTGCAGTAACAGATGAATTTGTTACGCGCTTTTTAGATTTTGCTGTTGGCTTTGAAAAATTAAAAGGCATTGACAACAACACATCATCCAAAGCTTTGAGAGATGCAACTGAATTCCTGAAAAACAAAAAAGACAGCGACATTGACACGCAGGATATCCGCGATATTAAAGGACTTATAAGAAGATGCGAGGCAAAAGCAACCTGCCATTATGTTGGTTTGAAAGATGAGAACATACATTTTCAAAACCTTCCTTTTTATGAAACAGGAACTATTGAAAAAAAACCAATGAGCGAAGAAGATATAAGTCTGACTATGGAATTGCTGAACAAAATAAAGCCTCATCAAATTTATTGCGCCGGCGATCTTGCAGACCCGCACGGAACGCACAAGGTTTGCCTGGATATTGTTTTTGAATCGATACGCAGGCTGAAAAACAAATAATGAAGATTGGTTGAATGATTGCTGGGTATGGCTTTATAAAGGCGCCTGGCAGGAATGGGACATCAGTGAAATTGAGATGGCAATACCAATGAGCCCCGACCAGGTAATGAAAAAACGTTATGGAATATTCATCCATCAATCACAAAAAGATATGGTGCCATTTCAGGGTAGCGATAACCGTGAATTTTGGCAAAGAGCAGAACATCGAAATGCAAACACCGCCAACTTATATGCACAGCTGGGGCTAACTAAATTTGCTGCCATAGAAGCATTTGTGAGATGGCATTTCTAAACCAGAGATAAACAGGCTAAAATAAAAAATGAGAAGTGGGAACAGTGGCTGTTTTAACCGCTTCTCATTTTTTATTTCTTATTTCTTATTTCTCGTTTAATTTTGCCGCCTTATAAAATTTATGTCGCAGACCGGTGAGTTAAGTTACAAAAAGAAATGGCGCATTGCCTGGCAACTGAAATCATTCCGTGCACAGATAATTTCAGGCAGCATTATTTTGATTGCAACATTTTGTTTCTTCCCGTTTTTCTTTAATGCAATTGAAAAAAGAAATGGCGTTGTGCTGAACGATTGGCTGCTTAATTGGCTTTCACCTCATGATGTGTCAGTAGCCATTTTCATTTTTCTTTGGGCTGTTACAATTTTGTTACTGGTTAGGGTAATACAGGAACCGAACCTTTTTATACTAACGCTTTGGGCTTATATTTTCCTAAGCTTTATACGCATTATTACCATTACTCTTGTTGCTCTTGACCCACCTCGCGGACTACTTCCATTAATTGATCCGCTGAGCAATATTTTTTACGGAAATTCTTTTATAACAAAAGATCTGTTTTACTCTGGTCATACCTCCGCCGCATTTCTTATTTTTTTATGCCTGAAAAAAAAATCTGATAAAATATTTTCGTTGGCTTCAACATTTATCATTGGAGCTTTATTATTGGTGCAGCATGTTCATTACACAATCGATGTGCTGGCTGCCCCGATATTTGCTTTCCTCTGTTATTATATCTCAAAAAAAATCTTCGCGAAATCAGGAATATATTAGCATAAGTTTGAGATCAAAATGCTTCGCCCAATTGCAAATAAAAACCATTGGAAAAATTTCTGCCAATCCCGTAATCAAGTCTAAGGTTAAGCTTTTCTGTTTTATTCAAAGCGAATCTCAAGCCTGCTCCGTAAGAATATTTCAAGCCCTGAAAATTTAAGTCTTTCAATTCACTGCCAACATTGCCAAGATCGGCAAAAGCAACGGCACCAAATCTCCAAAATAAAGCTGCGCGGTATTCAGCCTGAACAACAGCCATATTTTTATCGCGATAACGGCCTTGGTAATAGCCTCGCATCGTATTGGAGCCACCTAATAAAGCATAGCTGCGCAGAGGCACTTCACCTGAATTTAAAAAGCCCAATGCTTGTAGCGCCAGCACTTGGTTTTTATATGTTCTGATAAATTTTCGCAGGTCGATAACATAATTTGTGTAGTTGTAATCCGACCCGAAATAATTTGCAGAACGATTGAGTGAGAATTGAAACATCTCACCTCTGTTTGGAGAAAAAGCATTATTGCGTGTATCGTATGTGAAGCTTGGCCCAAACCTGAAACATGATAACCATTTCTGCCAGGAATATTTTCTTTATCAAACAGGCCACCTGCTTCGTAATTCACATCAAACAATTTTTGGAACTCATACAACAATCCTAAATAGATTTTATTCCCAATGCGTATCTGAGGATGCAGATAAATATAATATTGCTTGTAGCTATAATCTTCTTCGCTGCTATCAGGCGCATATTTTCCAAGCCCCCAAAATTTATCAGGATAGTAACTGTATGAAAGCTGCTGGTTAATAATAAATCTTTCTCCGGGAAAATAAATAGAGCCATTAATGGCAATCACAAATTGTTTGCGAAGCGAATAAAGTGCAAGCGCCTGAACATTTGATGTTCTCGATAGCTTATCTTTAGGGCCGGGGTGAAAAGTAAATGAAGCCGCAGCACCGAAAGCCCAATTTGTTTCAATTGACCGGGCAATTACTGGCAGCACTAATACGTTACTGTTATGAAATTTTAATGTGTCAGTTTGCGCTTTAGCATTAGCGAAAGAAATTAGAAGGGCTGTAATAACACTAGCGGAAAATGTTTTACTTTGTAAACTCACAATGGTTAGCAATTATTACTGGTAAGTGTGCGCAACAAAAAATACAAATTAACATCTAAAAATTTATTTTCTTACTTTTGCGGATTAATATAAAAATCATAATTTGTTAAATTTAAGTTCATTTCGTTTAATTAAAGGCTCCAACTTGGGAACAATAATTTTATATTTGCGCCCAAGGAAAATGCTAACAATATGAAAAAAGTAGTATTCCCCGATTTTATTTTGGAAGAAACTCTAACCCCCGAACAATTAAAATTGTTTGACGAAACGGGTGCTATTGTTTTCAGGAACTTCATTTCGCATGATGCCGTTCAGCAATACATTTCGGAAATTAACCGGATTGAAAAGCAATGGCTCGATGAAGGAAAAGAAAAAGTCAATGGCATACCTCTTAAATTCGGAAAAGATGACAAGGGCAATAAGATGATCCAGCGCATGTGCTTTCTGAATTTATACAGCGATCTTTTTAGCAATTTGCTTAAAGACCCGAGAATAAAAGCTTTGATCGGGTTCTTATATCCTTACGAAGGCCGCATTGCTGAAAATGAAAAAGATGGCCTGATATTGAATAACTATGTTCGCATGCCCGATAGCGCTTTCACGCAAATGGGCTGGCATACTGATAGCCCACGCGATTTGTTTCTCGGCCAAAAAATTTTACCAATGTTGAATGTAGGAATTCATCTGGATGACTGCCCATTTGAAAATGGCGGCCTTCGGATTTTGCCCGGCACTCACAAACAGAATATGATGAAATTGCTTTTTGGCAAAAAATATTTTATTGACAACAACCCTGATCGCCGCGAGATTGGTTTTGATTTGAATGCAGGTGACCTTACTGTGCATGATGGCCGCTTGTGGCACCGCGCACAGCAATCGCCGCATTATGGCGAAGCAAGCAGAAGGCGCGTGATGTATGTGCCAATCATTACCGGCAAGTATATGCCGAAGCATGAAAACAGCAAGACCCCTTTTTATCATCGCTTCGCATCAAAAGTTCAGAATTAATCAAACCCGCTTAAAAACCGATCGAATAATTATTTTGAGATGAGGCCAACAGCAAATGTTGGCCTCTCTTATTTTTACAAGTTCAACAGAACAAGCAGCAAAGCGGCGAGAAAGAAATTCGCTGAGTTAAGACAATTAATATTTTAATTCGCATAAAAATAGCCTTATATGCCTTACGCATTAATTACAGGTGCCAGCAAAGGAATCGGCAAAGCAATTGCCGAAGAATTAGCGAAAAGAAAATATAATTTGTTGCTGATCGCACGCTCAAATGATTTACTGGAAAAAATTGCAAAAGATATTTCCGGTGCATATAAAGTGGATGTAGATTTTTTCGCCATCGATTTATCATCTGCTGATGCAGCAAAAAAAATTTTTGAATGGTGCAATGAAAAAAAATACAACATTGACATTTTAGTGAACAACGCTGGCTACGGGTTAAGCGGCTTGTTTGAAAAATACACGCCTGAAGAAAATACAAACATGATGCAACTGAACATGCTCGCGCCTGTTCAGTTATGCCAATATTTTTTGCCGATGCTTAAGCAACATAAAAAATCTTTCATACTAAATATTGCAAGCTCCGCAGCATATCAGGCAGTACCTTATTTAAGTGTATACGCCGCCACCAAATCTTTTATATTAAGCTATAGCCGTGGCTTGCGGCAGGAACTAAAAAATACAAGTGTTTCAGTAACTGCCATATCACCTGGCTCGACAGATACTGATTTTGTAGTGCGCGCACAGATCGGCGAGAAAGGGTTGAAGACGGCGAGCAAAGTGAACATGTCAGCAGAAGCTGTTGCCGCAATTGCAGTAAAAAGCATGTTTGCAGGCAAAGCTGAAGTAATAACAGGCTTCATAAACAAGCTTGGCGCTTTTATGGTTTGGCTGATGCCAAAAGGTTTGGTTGAAAAAACCGCGATGAAAATTTATGAATGATACTACTGATGCTATAAACCATTGCTGAATAGAATTGATACCGTACAAGTGAGTGACACAACGATGCTAAATAGAATTACTGAAGCTGGTCAACAAAAAAAAAAATTTTAATGTCAATACATGGCCAACAAATATTTTAATTGATAAAGATGGAAGAATAATTGACATAAAAGCTGCGCGACCTGATGTTATGGACTTATCATCTTATTTGAAGTAAGCGGCAATAAATCCCAGTAGGAAAAAAATATATTACTCCTTAAAAAAATCCCTGCAATTTTTTATTGCAGGGATTTTTTATTTAGCAAAAAAAAAATTATTTTTCCGGATATAAAACTGCCTTTATATAATTCTGCATATTCAGATATTTTTTCGCGGCATCCTGAATATCCTGCACCGTTAATGCATCTACTTTTTTTGAAAAATCCAAAATCCAATTCGCGTCTTCCTGCTCAATCCATGCGCTGCTGAGGCCTTCAAGCCAATGCTCATTTTCTTTTACAGCATCTTCATTTTGCTTTTTCATAGTTTCTTTTACTTTATCCAGATCTTTTTGCTCAATACCTTTTTCCTGTGCATTCTTAATTATTTCAAATGCAGCCTTCACAAGCTTGTCAACATTTTCAGGCCCGCATGGAAAAGAAAGAGAAACT
Organism: uncultured Bacteroidota bacterium; assembly: GCA_963718975.1. Lineage (GTDB taxonomy): Bacteria > Bacteroidota > Bacteroidia > Chitinophagales > Chitinophagaceae > Puia. Next base: position 146,488 of record CAVRBD010000007.1, read on the forward strand.
GAATAATGATTGTATGGCCTTTTTTCCATTCCACCATGCATGCCACCGCCATAGATGCCGCTCATCTCTTCGCGAAGCTGTTCAATAATTTTTATAGTGAGCAAATCAGTGAGTGCTTTTAATTTCAGCTCTTCATCCTGGCTGTAAGGTGCTTCGCCATTAAAAATAATATTCACGAGGCTTTGTTTTTCAGCGCCCTTTTTCACCTGCGCATCAACAATTCCTTTCACCGGCCTTAACCCTACATCAGTAAATTTATTTTCTTTCTGAGCCGTTGGCAAGCTTCCGAGATAGGCTTCCAACAAAGGCCGCGCCTGCATGATATCAACATTGCCGACAAATGTAAAATGCCAGCCATAGGCATTCCCGAATATTTCTTTGTAAATAGAAAATGCTCTGTCGAGATTTATTTTATTAAAGTCTTCAGGACGAGTTAATCCTTCAGCCCACGGATTATTTGCATATTCAATTTTAGAAAGAGTATCCTGAAAATATGCACGAGGGTTGTTCAAATAATTTTTTACAAAGGTTTTCTGACTAGTAATGAAAGATTGAAAAAGTGTCTCGTCTTTTCTTGGCTGAGTGAAATATAAATGCACCAACTGAAGCATTGTCACAAAATCTTTTACGCTGCTGTTACCTTGCATTCCTTCATCATATAAATTGATGTATGGCTGCGCCCCCACGGTTTTACCTGCAAGGAATTTTTGCAAGTCGATCGGCGATAAATTTTTCACGCCCATCGATTGAGCAATGTTCGCGGCATTTTCCGCATTCTCTTTATCGGCAAGACTATAATTGCGCGAACCGCCCCAGCGCCATGAATCCATCAGTATTTCATCATTTTTAAAATCAGTTTGTTTAATGGTGATGGTGATGCCGTTGCTCAATGTAAAATCAGTGGTGCCTAATGCAGTGTTTTTATTTTCGCTGGTAATTTTTCCCGCAGGAGGTAATTTATCAATCAAAGATTGCGCAATTGCTTTTTCTTCGTATGCTTTCACCGGGATCTGACTTGCACTATTCACCATCGTGAGCAATTGTGCATTTGCAGGCAACTGAAATGCGTTTTTATCTGAAGCAGTTATCAGCACAAACTTTCCCTGCTTGCTTTCCATTTTTGCAGCAATTGCATTCACTTCCTGCAAAGTGATGGTTGGCAAAATTTGTTTTATAAATTCATAACGGTTAGCAATACCCGTAATTGGCGAACCTTCCAAAAAATTGTTGATATAGCCTTGAACGTATCGCCCGGATTCGGTTTTGTCTTTGTCTTTAAAAGCAGTTTCTGTTTCATTCAGCACATTGCTTTTGGCTCTGTCCAATTCAGATTGAAGAAACCCGAATTTCTTTACACTTTCAGTAGTTGTTATCAAAGCATCCACGGCATCTTTAACGGGCTTGTCGCCGATTACGGCCAATGAAGTGAGTGCACGATAGCCGCGCAAAAAAGAACCGAACTCAGTATTTCCATAAACAAATGGGGGGTTCGCAACCTGCGTCAATTCATTCAATCGCTGATTAATGATTTCGGAGAATAATCCTTCAATCACAGAAGAACGGTAATCAGCCCACGTTATAACGGGTTTCGATTTTTCAACATAATTATAAATCTGCAGTATGTTATAAGTTTGTTCTTTATCAGTAAGCACCATGCTTTCACTTACTGTGCGGCTTGGAATGGGAATGACTGACGGTCTTGGTTTTTCAACTGAAGGATTTTTGAATTGACCGAAATGCTTGATGATTTCTTGTTCTGCAACAGCAGGATCAATATCGCCAACCACAATCACAGCCTGCAAATCAGGCCTGTACCATGTTTTATAAAAACGTTTTAAAGTCTCAGGTTTGAAATGCTTTATAGTATCATCTTTTCCAATAGGAAGCCGCAGCGCATATTTCGATCCATTGAATAATTTAGGAAGATATTTTTTTCCCATTCTTTCATTAGCACCTTTTCCAAGACGAGATTCTTCGATGAGCAACTCCCCTTTCTTTATCGATCTCAGTGGGGTCCAACAAAGCATTGCCCGCCCAGTCTTCAAGGATCGTAAATCCTTTATCTACTTTATCAGAATCATCAGATGGAATAGGAAGTATATAAACTGTTTCATCAAACCCGGTATATGCATTCAGATCTGCGCCAAACTGAACGCCTATTGATTGCAGATAGCTCACCAATTCATTTTTTGGGAAATGAGTGGAGCCATTAAAATTCATATGCTCCATCATGTGCGCAAGCCCTTGCTGGTCGGGATCTTCAAGCACCGAACCGGTATTAACAACCAGGCGCAGTTGCACTTTTTTTTCAGGCTTTGCATTTTTACGGATGTAATAAATAAGTCCATTGGGGAGCTTGCCGATTTTTACATTTGGATCAACGGGCAATTTATCATTGAGGTTGAATTGCGAGAAAGCAGGAGATTGCAAAAGCAAGCCGAACAACAAAACAATGCAATAATGAAAGGAGAAAAATTTCTTCATAAATAAAATTTTTGCAAAGATAGCAGTGATGAAGCAGCTAATTATTCATGCTTGTTAAATTCTGTTTAAAAAGATAAATGGCGGCGAATAAATTTTATTTATTGTTTATAACTTCTTTGATGGGTTCGCCAATGCAGCCATTTGGCATTTGAATATGAAGGAGAGCTGAAACAGTTGGAGCAATATCTGTCATATGAACTACTGCATTGCTACTTCCATGATGAATCCCCCATCCCATAAAAACAAGTGGGATATGGGTGTCATAAGGATTCCAGGAGCCATGTGTTGTGCCGGTCTTGCCATAGCCTTCAAACCAACCGGGTTCTAATATAACTTGCACGGCGCCACTTCTTTTAAAATTATATCCGTTAATGATCATTTTTTTTATCGGCTCAGGCACCGGTGCTTCACCAATTTTTGCAATATCAACTGCGTATGCAATTCCAGGCTGTCTTTGCAAATATTCAACCGTCATTTTCTTTACCAAATCAAAATCAAGGTGCTGCCCGTAAATTTTTTTCATATCATAATTCACCTGATAGTTCATTCCGGAAAGAACTAATTTTTGAATGCCGAATTTATCTTCCAGAATTTTATTAAGGCTATCGATGATCGGTTTTGAAATGAAGAACTGAGCAGGCAATTGATGTTTTTGCATATAACCAATTGTATGCGCCACGCCATGATCGGCCGTTAAAAAAACAGTGTACTGGCCTTTACCAATTTTTGCATCCAGAAATTGAAAGAATTTTTCAAGCTCTTTATCAAGCCTTAAATAAGTATCTTCTATCTCTATAGAATTTGGGCCAAAAAAATGGCCGACATAATCTGTAGATGCGCAATTGATGGTGAGGAAGTCTGTGGCATCGCCATTTCCAAGGTTATAATTCTCAACTGCAGCTTTTGCAAAATCCAATGTTAATGTGTTGCCGAACGGAGTTTGGCGGAAGCTCCCTTTGTAAAGGCCATATAGTTTTTTCATGTCGTGAGGAAAAACTGATTCGGTTTCTTCCCTGAATTTTCCTTCGTAAGATTCGTTGTCCGAATCACTTTGCGAATAGGTATTAATCGGATATAAAGTATTCCATCCATTTTTTATCAGCTCACTGATTTCATTCCTGCTATTAAAAGCATTCACCCATGAAGGCAATTGTTTCATGTAATAAGAGCTCGTGATAAAATGGCCGCTTGAGTCATCGAGCCAGAAAGCGCCATTGGCAGTGTGCCCGGCAGGGAGAATGGCTGCACGGTCTTTCAGCGAAACGCCAACCACTTTTGATTTATAATTTGTGGCAATGCGCAATTCATCGGTAACAGTTGAGACCAATAAATTTCTGGGAGACATCTTTCCATCTTCAGATTCGTTGCCTACACTTTCCACAGTGCTATCCGCAGTGCAATACATTTGCTTGCCGGTAAGTTGTTCGGTCCAATCATTTCCGGTAATGCCATTTAATGCAGGCACCGAACCGGTAAAAACACAGCTATGGCCAACCGCAGTGTAAGATGGCAGATGGATGATCATTGCATTCTCGCATGAAAAGCCTTCACTCAGCAAACGTTTAAAACCACCATTTCCATAGCGGTTATAATATCTGTACAAAAAATCCCAGCGCATCTGGTCAACCACAATACCAACCACTAATTTTGGGCGGCCGATCGTCGGCGAATCGTTCGTGATATTTTTATCTTGAGTTGAAGCAGATAAATAAAAAAAAATGGTTATAATGAGAAGAAAAAATTTCTTGGGATGCATGAAAAAAAATTTCGGTAAATGTATTTGAATTGAGCGATTGTCAAAAGAAAATCATATACTATAAACAGAGGTTAATTGCTATTTTACCGATTTGTTGCTGTTAGAGACAGCTTGTGTATTTCGGCTTGTGCTTTGCGCTAAATGCATTAATTTCGCCGCAATTTTTAGCTCAAAAAAATCAATAAAATATGGCGGATATTTTTGAAAGACTGATTAAACATTACGGCCCGATCGGGCAGCATCGCGAAAGAGCGCACGGATATTTCGCTTTCCCAAAATTTGAAGGCGAAATTGGCAGCCACATGAAATTTCGCGGAAAGGAAATGATCGTGTGGAGCCTTAATAATTATTTAGGCCTGGCAAATAATCCTGAAGTAAGAAAAGCAGATGCTGATGCTGCAAAGCAATTCGGGCTTGCAACGCCAATGGGTGCACGAATGATGAGCGGCAACAGCAATTATCATGAGCAACTTGAAAAAGAATTGGCTGAATTTGTTTTCAAAGAAGATGCTGCGTTATTAAATTATGGCTATCAAGGGATGGTAAGCATTATTGATGTTCTGTGCAGCCGCCACGATATTGTTGTTTACGATGGCGAATCGCATGCATGTATTATTGACGGCCTGCGACTTCATCCCGGACATCGGTATGTTTTTAAGCACAATGACATGGAAGATTGTGAAAAGCAACTGCAGCGCGCATCTTCGTTAATTGAAAAACAAAAAGCAGGCGGCATATTGGTTATTACAGAAGGTGTTTTCGGCATGGCCGGCGACCAGGGAAGGTTAAAAGAAATTGCAGAGCTTAAAAGATAAATATCAGTTCCGTTTATTGGTTGATGATGCGCATGGTTTTGGCACACTTGGCAAAACAGGCGCAGGCGCAGGCGAAGAGCAGGGTGTGCAAGACAAGATCGATCTGTATTTTTCCACTTTTGCAAAATCAATGGCTTCTATTGGTGCGTTTATAGCCGGAGATAAAACAATTATTGATTTCATCCGCTATAATATCCGCAGCCAGATATTTGCAAAAAGCCTTCCCATGCCATTTGTGATCGGAAATTTAAAAAGGCTTGAATTGTTGCGCAACCATCCCGAATTGAAAGATGAATTATGGGAGAATGCACGTAAGCTTCAATCGGGCTTAAAAGAAAAAGGATTTGATATTGGCAAAACAGATTCAGTAGTAACTCCTGTTTACATGAAAGGTGATGTTCCTGAAGCAACAGCTATGGTGATGGACCTTCGCGAAAATTATGGCATCTTTTGTTCAATTGTTGTTTATCCTGTTATCCCAAAAGGGCATATTATTTACAGGCTTATACCAACTGCAGTGCATAATGATGCAGACATTAAAACTACATTAACAGCATTTGAAGAAACGAAGAAAAAATTAGATGCCGGAGAATATAAAGTAGAAGCAATACCTCACATGGCAGGCTGATCAAAAATAATTGTAGATGTAAAAAACCAGCTTGATCACAAGCTGGTTTTTTTATTATGCACAAAAAAATTATTTATAAAAATAAGAAGCCCCCCTTACGGGAGGCTGCACTAATCAAATACCATTAACCATTAAACCTTATCCTATGAAAAACCAAATATACAATTATTTGAAGTTGAAACAATGTTTCTGAGATTATTTTTTTACCCATAAACCACTAAAATTGATTGAAGTCAATCGATTGCACACATTAATAAATGCCGTTTGTGTGAGCAAGTTGTTATTATCTTACCAGGTTGGCTTAAACTTTTTTTGGTATTCGTCGAAAGATATTTTGTTATAGTCGCCTTCCCCGAAATACTTTAAGATCGCTTCAAGATCCTTTGTTTCAAGATAACCGGGAATTGCCTGCGGCTCGCTTCCATCAGCAGGAATTATAATGGTTGTTGGAAATTCCAAATGGCCTTTTGTAATGTAAACAGCAAAGTCATTTGCACGATACGCTGAATTAAAACTGTACACTTTTTCATTCCATTTAATTTTCTCTCTGGTTTCCGCATTCACACGCACTGCATAAAATTTTTCTTGCAAATAACCGGCAACATTTTTGTTCGAATATGTTTTCTTATCCATCACTTTGCACCAACCGCACCAGTCAGTGTATAAATCAATCAACATCGGCTTTTTTTCAATCTGAAGATTTGCCTGAGCATCGCTGATGTTCATCCATTTCACATGTTCAGACTTTGGCACAAACGACGCGAAAAAGAAAAAAAGCATAGCAAACAAAACAAACAGCTTAAGCTTCCGCATAGTAAATTTGTTGATAATAAAATGATGGGTAAGCAATATAAACGAAGAAATTAAGAACAGCGTATAAATAATGAATGCTGTTTGGTTAAAAAAAACAAAAGAAATTCTATGCGAAAAATTGTTATTGCAATAACCGGAGCCAGCGGGTCCATTTATGCAAAATTGATTTTGGATAAATTGCTTCTGATAAAAAATCAGTGGCAGGCATTATCTGTTGTGATGACAGAAAACGCAAAAGAAGTTTGGAAAACAGAATTGGAAAATGAGTCATACAAAAATTATTCTGTCACTTCCTTTTCGCAGCATGATTTTACAGCGCCGTTTGCATCAGGCTCAGGGCAATACGATACGATGATTATTATTCCGTGTTCAATGGGAACATTGGGAAGAATTGCTACAGGCATTTCAGACAGCCTGATTACAAGAGCGGCTGATGTTGTTTTGAAAGAAAGGCGAAAATTGATTTGTGTGGTTAGAGACACTCCTTACAATCTGATTCATATCAGGAATATGGAAACCGTTACACTTGCAGGCGGAATTATTTGTCCTGCCACTCCTTCATTTTACAGCAAGCCAAAAACAATTGAAGAAACTGCATCTACTGTTGTTGACCGCGTGCTTGATATTGCAGGATTTGATGTGAAAACTTTTAGATGGGGAAAGTGAAACGGTTTATGGCTGATAGTAAATGGCTCATAGCAAGAACTTCAGACTTTGAAATGCTAACTGAAAACTGCAAACTGAATATTAGTTCCTTAAATCCACTTCTTCAACTCCCGGATATTTTGCTTTGTTAAAAACAAAAAGATCATCGCTGATGTTTGTATTGCCAACCAATTTATTAATGGTGAGGATATCTTTTGCCCCATTCTTTTCCAAAGATTTCAAACTGTGTATCATCTTTGTTGCTTTATCGATGTACAAATAAACTTTAAAAAAAGTCTTTGTTTTGTCAACGGGTGTCAATTCAATTTCCTGCAAATTTTTTGTTCCTTGCTTAACATCGCCATTCAATTTGTACAAAAAATCTTTGTCATAAAAATCAGTGAAAAATTTTTCAGGAGAAATTGTTTTTACGGTGGGGTCAACCTTGCTGATTGTTACTTCATTTGTTGATTTATCGTAAGACCATGAATTTTTACCATCACAAAAAATTTCTTGTCCTGTTATGCTTACATGGTATTGTGTTCCTTTAAGATAAACTGTCCCTTTTTTGCTGCCCTCAATTTTTCCGGCAGCGTTTTGAATTTCAATAGTAAAATCAGCCTGAATATTTTTATAAGATTTTGCTTTTGCAGTTACCTGATCAAGAATTTTTTTTGCCTCAGGGTCATTTTTGCCAATGCTATTGTTCTGTGCTTTTGCTGCAACCAAACCAATAAAGACAAGCACTGAAAGAATTATTTTCTTCATATTGCAATGATTAAGTCCAACCGCAAATATATCGCTTAATGAACAAAAATTTAAGGTTGGCTGTAACTAATCTTATGTTAAGCTTCGACAATAACTGTAGAAGATTTTAGACACAAAGAAATATTAGTACAAAAAATTTAACCGAGGCTTTGAAGATGTTGCTCCAGTTCCATTTCGCTTTTAATAATCACATCTCTTGCTTTGCTTCCCTGATTGGCGCCAACAATGCCCGCAGCTTCCAATTGATCCATCAATCTTCCGGCTCTGTTGTAGCCTAACTTCATGCGCCGCTGCAGTAAAGAAGTTGAACCGACTTGATTTTGAACAATCAAACGCGCAGCATCTTCAAAAAGCGCATCGCGATCGGCAAGGTCAAAATCTTTTCCTTCCATTTCTTTTTCATCAACATATTCAGGCAACAAAAATGCCTGCGGATAACCTTGCTGCTTGCCAATAAAATCAGTTATTTTTTCCACTTCAGGAGTATCAACAAATGCACATTGCAGGCGTGCAATTTCGCCATTGTAACTGATAAGCATATCTCCTTTTCCGATCAATTGTTCAGCGCCGCCAGTGTCAAGAATTGTGCGTGAATCAATTTTAGAAGAAACTTTAAATGCGATACGCGCAGGAAAATTTGCTTTGATAGTACCTGTAATAATATTTACTGAAGGGCGCTGAGTTGCAATGATAAGATGTATGCCTACTGCACGCGCAAGCTGTGCTAATCTTGCAATTGGCATTTCAATTTCTTTTCCTGCAGTCATTATCAAATCCGCAAACTCATCAATCACCAAAACAATAAAAGGCAAATATTGATGGCCTTTTTGCGGGTTTAATCTTCGCTTAATAAATTTATCGTTGTATTCTTTGATGTTCCTCGCGCCAGCTTCTTTCAACAAATCGTACCGGTTATCCATTTCAATACAAAGTGCGTTCAAAGTGTGAACTACTTTTTTTGTATCTGTAATAATTGCCTCTTCCTCGCCGGGCAATTTTGCAAGAAAATGTTTTTCAATTGTTCTGTACAAACTCAGCTCCACTTTCTTTGGATCAACCAGCACAAATTTTAATTGTGATGGATGTTTTTTATAAAGAAGAGAAACGAGAATTGCATTCACACCAACAGATTTTCCCTGGCCGGTTGCGCCTGCCATCAACAAGTGTGGCATCGATGCGAGGTCAACAATAAAATTTTCATTGTCGATTTTTTTGCCGAGCGCGATCGGAAGGCTGAAAGAATTTTGTTTGAATTTATCCGACTCCAATAAAGTGCGCATGCTCACAATTGTTTTTTTTGCATTCGGAACTTCAATACCAATTGTTCCTTTGCCGGGAATTGGTGCAATGATGCGAATGCCAAGTGCAGCAAGGCTTAGCGCAATATCATCTTCCAGGTTTTTTATCCTGGAAATACGAACGCCTGCAGCCGGAACAATTTCATAAAGCGTAACAGTTGGCCCAACTGTTGCACTGATTTTCTGAATATCAATATCATAATTTTTCAGCGTATTGATGATCTGATTTTTATTTGCATCCAATTCTGCCGCATCGCGAACAATTTTTTCGCTACCATGCGATTCGAGCAAATCAAGTGAAGGATATTTATAATTCTGCAAATCTAATGTCGGCTCGTAATCAGACAATGTTTCTGTCTTTGGCTTGAATGGGTCATGATTTTCAGCAGCATTTTCAGGGAACGCAATTTTTTTTATTTCAAGATCTAAATCAGGAACTTCTTTTTTTGCTTTTGGCGCTTTTTCTATCGGCTGAACCATCTCAGGTTTTTCCGACAGCAATTCTTCATACGAAGGAAATTCATCTTCCATTCCATGCTCACCAAATTCTTCAGCATCTTTTTCAATCAATTTTAAATCGCTTGTTTTGGGTTGTTGAAAATTTTGTTTCGGCGGAATTACAACAACGCCATTGCCGCTTTTTAACCCATTTCCTTTGCCATTTTGATTGAATGATTCATCAACAAATAATTTTGCGCCTTCTCCATTTTCATTTTGCGCAGGCACAAAATCAGGTGTTTGCGTTTCTTTTCTTTTAATATTTGGAACTTTAAAAACAGGATTGAATTGCCA
>CAVRBD010000008.1:0-134578 GCA_963718975.1 uncultured Bacteroidota bacterium
AAGCACGAGTTGGGGAGGTTGATCGCCGCATTCAATAAGAACGAACGACCAACCTACGAGGTGGAGGAGGATTGGTTGTGTTCAAGTTGTAGCAAATAGTGGAGATTCTCCAATTCTCAACACTGTTGGAACGATCGACAAGAAGGAGATGTAAGAGTTGTGATACTATCTATCATTCACTGATAGATAGTATTACAACTCTTAGTGATTTCCTCTGCCTCGTCCTCCACCACGACGCTCACCTCCTCTACCTCGTCCTTCACCGCCTCTGCCTCGTCCTTCTCCGCCTCTACCTCGTCCTCCACCACGACGCTCTCCGCCTCTGCCTCGTCCTTCTCCGCCTCTACCTCGTCCTCCACCACGGTGCTCTCCGCGCGGTTGGCACTCGATGGGGGGAGGGAGGTGATCGGGGGCACCACTAGGGATGTTCCAATCGATGATTCGACGGTAGTTCAGTCTGGGATCGGTGGTGGTTTTTTCCGGTACCTCAACCTCAGTTAGGGGTGAGTTATCGACCCACTCGTAACTGAACCATACAGGTAGCGTTGCTATCCAGGCGACAGGTTGACGGTTCCTACAGATTAGGTAGTAGTTACCTGGTTGACTAGACATTTCTACGATCTTGTACGATTTGAACAAGTTCGTGATCACATAGATCGTTCCCACGACAGAGGGATCCAAAGTCGTTCCACAGTCGACGATCAATATGCCCTCACGCCCTAACTTGGTTATCGGTCTCCTGATATCGTCGTTCAGGTGTCCTACAACGAGGTCGAGCGATTGGAGCTCCTTCAGAGGAACTAAACGTTCATTATCGAGGTAGGATGGTGGTTGTTCGACATAGCCAATCGCCACGGAAAACCTATATTGAAGGTACTCGGCCCACTGTGACGCCCCGAGCTCGGCGTAGATGAACTCCTGTTCCTCCTGAACCGCCAAACGATGCTCATCGTACTTCAGGTACCGTTCTGTCACCCGGTACCGATTGTCCAGCTCAGCAGCAACAACCGAGAGAGGGTTGTGAAACCCTGAGGAGACGACGACAGGGGGTTGTTGAGAGGGTGACTTGTGAGGCGCTGTAAGGGTCGTCACTCGTTCCAGATCGAAGGTCGACATGTTTTACTTTTATATAGCGTATTGTTGTGATGTACAACAACAATCATTCTTTTTTTCGACCCTCGAACTTGGGGTCATTATTAATGATGCCTGGGTAATATTTTTCTACACAATTACTGAATACAAAGACACTACTGAGATAGTATCCAGGGTGAGATGCACAGGAAAAATCATGTAGGTATAAAATATGGCGGCCCGACGTGTACTAAAGGAGGGGGACATCCCTCTTCAGAGGGACGGTGATGTGAAGCTTAAAGTCTTGTGTTCACAAGGAACGGTCTGTTGTTCTGAGCTCTCCGTTGAAAAGAGGCTCGATCCAATCAAATCGTGTTGTATCCTTCCAAAAGAACAGGAGCTCGAGCACGACAAGAGGAACCAGGTGTGCCTGTTCGAGAATGATTCCAAGGTTGTTACTTACACGATCACAGTGAGCAACGGTGCAGGGAACCAACTCTGTTTCATGACAACGGCGACGTTGGCGAACAACACCTCTTCGACGATAAAGAACATCTCAGTCACCGCCGACCTGTATGGCTCGGTGAACGGTACGAACACCCTCCTTCAGAGCTTCCCGAATCAACAGCGATTGATGACCTCGCTCAGTGCGGGCGCCTCGGCCACGTACCCGATCTGTGCATGTTTGACGGACATCCCCGATGGACTCGATCTGAACACCGTGAACGTCACGATCACCGTCACCTACGTCTCTGGGACTCAGCCCGGGTCGATCAGCAAGAATAGTGTCGTTCCGATCGGTGGTGGAACGTGCGCAACGACGAGCTACTACCTGTACGACGCGAACAGCTCATTCTCGGAGACCGATCCAAATGTTCACTGGCAGGCAGTCAATTTCAACGGACAGCCGAGTGTCCAGTACACCGTGTACCAGACCGTGACTGCCTCGGAGGAGAACTGTGGAAAGAAGTTGACGAACACCGTCCAACTCGTCGGTCTCCCGAACGGGACCCCGGCCCCGGGACCAAACGACCCTCCCCCGAGCGTCAACAACATCGTCGAGCAGGCCAGTGACTCCATCACTGTCAACTGCGCCAGTGTCGAGCTCGCGTGTAATGTGTCGTCTGATTCGGGAGATACATGGAGTTTGACGAAGCTAGCCACACGGGACTGCTCAAGCAACGACACGATTCGTTACAAACTGACGGCGACCCAATTGGCGGTGAACGGTGGATCGATCCGAGTCTCAGCGAAGGCGAGCGTGGCTCCTTGCACGGAGGATACTGTAGGTTGTTGCAAACGTATTCGCTATGAGAAGCAATTCTCCTACACGATCACAGGGTTCCAGACTCCATGCCCGACCGATGGCACCACGAGCTCAGGAGGAACACAACTGGAGAATCAACAGAACAACACGATTAAACTCGGCTGTGATACGAACTGGGCGGACATTATTCAATGTCTCGAGCAACCGACCGGCGGTAAACCGTTTCAATCGATCCTCATTGAGCTGCTGGCCGTCCCGGTCACGATCAACTTGGACTGCACTCAGACCCAAGGTAGTGCTTCCATAGTTGTTGCTTCCTGTTGTCAGAACCTGTCGGTCCCGGAGGGGTGCATCGTGACCCTCACCGATCAGCTCTCAGCGAATGGTCAGCCCCTACCTGCGCAGGACGAAGGGAATGGACGTTGCCATCTAGTCTCGATCGTCCCGACCCCCGGCTCGACGACGACCCAGGATCAACTGACCGCTCTCTTCGGTGCGGGACTGACGATCGACCCAACGTTCACAGGACTCGACTACCTCGTCACCGTCGCTGGGCGATGTTCCTGTATCACGAACCTCGCGACACTGACGAACAAGGACTCGAAGAAGTGTTCCGGTCAAATCATCACGTATTCAACCTCGACCGACCTCAGTGATGGGCACGATGAGGAGATTGAAGAAAACAAGATTGAGAACAAGGAGGTTGTCGATGGTGGGAACAATCGTCCAAACATCCGTCTACGAGGCACGAACCCGGTCCGTTCGCTCGTTCGTGGTGTGTTGCCGTTGAATCGCCCAATCTCTAGTCAACTACAGGCCCCCGTGGCGGTCTCCTCGAGCCCGGCCCCGAAGACTGGGTGCAAGACCTGTGGCAACAAGTACAAGAAATAAAGAATTGATAATAGTACCACACTCCATTAAAACAATAGGCGTGTGGTACTATTGCAATATCGTTGGCGAATAAAATATGATAATGTCACCGTACATCGAGGGGAGTCACCTCATCGGATACCTCTCGACCGATACAAGTAGAATCCTATTTGGTTTGATCGTCGCCTCTCTCTTGTTTGCACCAAGGGGACAATCAATAGTGTTGGTCCTTGTGTCTCCTCAATTACTTCCTGTACCTGTTCACATGTTATCCCTTTGTGGAGCACTTTGAGATGATGTACAAGGTGTACGCGATGGAGGTGACGATCATCGACCTCATCGCCATCGCCAACTATAAGACGATCCTGTCGCTACTCTAGTATGTTTAGAGGGTTACTAATACAAAATATTAGTAACCCTCTAAACAGGTTCGTCGTTCTGCGACCATCCTCCGAGGTGACCACCGCGATAAAACAAAGTGCAGACAAAATCGCAAACTAGTCACTCTCATCTCGTAAACAGATATACGGTGTACGCATTATACGAGCAGGTGAATAGGACCTCCTGGATACCAATGGGGGCGAATGCAACCTTGCCTTGTTGTAGCTGCATAAATCTCTTATTTGTTTCTCCTGTCAGTGCGGCACCCGAGAAGTAGACCTCACCATTCACCCCAACGAGGGTCGAGTTGTAGGTACAGAGATCGAGGGAATTTATAGAGGTTGTACATTCACACCAAAAATCTGTATACTGTAAACCGCTCCTCCCTTAGCACCAAACGTGTTGTGTCCCAAACAGAAACACTTACCAGAACTATCAACGGCCATCATCGAGAACTCCGGGTTCCCAAATAGGGACTTATCACTATCATACTTCAAGAGCACGATCGGTCCAATGTCGCTGTACCGGAGGTAGATATTGAAATGCTCATTCTCGAGCAGGGAGATGTTGCCATCGGGCGTTGGAAAGAGATTGTAGAAGGTCAACGTACCTCTTAAATCAACAAATGCATAGAGATTCTTTCTAATATGAACTCCCTTTAAGAACCGTTTCTCGGGTAGCTCCTGTAGCTCGGGTTCTGGCGAATTCACATATGACTTGAATTCGTCCATCGTGGTATCGTTATGTATGGATCGCTTGAAACTCTCGACCACACGAAAGGGTGAGTTATCGTCGACTCTACACATGAGCTGCCCCGAGGAGAGCAACAACAGTTCACCGGCACTGAGCCTATTGGCGGTGTAATTCGAGATGTAGTCGATGATTCGTAAATTGCCTGGAACGGGAACTTTTGTCATCTGTACTCCCCACGGATTATCAGAGTCATAGATCAACTCGTTGTTAGGAGTGACAAGCACGGTTCCTCTCCAGGAGGTGAACATCCCCACAACTGGACCCATTAGATCCGCTGAACGGAAGATTGTATCTGGGAGTCCACAGTGATTCCCACGCTTGTCGCACGTGTTGTCCGCGTACAGGTACAATCCACGACCATCGGTCGCAATAATCGGTTTCAAACTCCTCGTCTTCTCCGCCTTGTTCCGAGTACCCGACTTGGAGGATGGTCGAGAGATTCCTCGACCACCTGTCGTATCGAACACAACTTCCTCGTAGACGCCTGGTTCGGATTCAGTTGGACTCTTGTTTAGTTTGTACATCCTTCGTGCCCCTCTCGGGGAGTAGGCCAGGGCGTACCGTCGCCACCGGTTCGGGGTTCCCAAACCAAACGCCGCGCTTTGATCGATGATCGAATCGTCGTATCGCAGTGGGATCCGATAGTGAACGTGGTGTTTCCACGCCATCTCGTTCATCATTCCTTGAAGCCTCGTCGAGAGGGATAAGATTCTTCGTAACGTTTCAATCCCCAACCGGGGCAGCACGATGTATGCCAAGATGTTGTCCATCAGTCGTCACGGATACAATGTTGATAGCATTGTTAATTCCATCATTTTTTTACTGTAGGTGAGTCTTCCTGAAAAAATGACACTATATATAACGATCTCATAATAATGTCCAAATTAACTACGAGTTATCGCAGCGAACGCTCCTACGGGGGGTACCGGTTCGATGAGTTGAAGTCGGCGATCCAGAAGTACATACGGAGAGGGGAGACACAGAAGGCGCTCCGATGTTACCTCGAGGCCGAGTCGTTCGCCTTTCCTGAGCTTGAGATAGAACCTCGTACCAACCGTGGTGCCGGGATTCGAACGAACCTCATCCACCGGTTGATGATCATCTATCTCGAGGACATCGGACCAGCAAACTTCGAACTGTGGTCGAGGATCGATGACATGCTGTTCGGCGAGAAGGGGATGTTACAGACGCACACTAAATCTAATCTGCTGCGTGCCGCAAACTGGCGGGAAAAGATAAATCACTCCATCGAGCTAGGGAGTATTATCGTGCAGGAACTATCGAACTCCCTCCACTCGAGACACCTCTCTCATGTGAACCTGACTGTTGCGAAGATCGAACACCTCACCCCCGACGAGGCGAGTCGTCCGCTCATCGACGAACTTCGAAACGAGATTGGTTCCTATACGAAACCCGATAGTTCGGCCTTAATCGAGTCCCTGAGGAGAGGCTCTGAGGCGAGCTACTACTCCGCTCGCAGGATCCTTGAAAGTCCCTCACCTCAGAAATGCTACAGGAGCACAAAGCCTATCTTTTACCTAATACACCTCCTGTCTGAACTCGAGGTGTCACCAGGGGTGATCGATATGGCGGTACGCTGGGCGAAGGAGTTGACAGTGAGCGAGTCGTTACTGATCCCCTACCTGGTCATTGCAAAGATCTTACGCAGAGTTGCGACACCGAGTCCCTGTTGTTCCTAGCGAGGTCGGAGGCGACTTGAACTACCTAAGAACAGTTGCCATTGCTCCATCCAATCCAGTTCAATGATTATGTCATCGAATATGCACACGGCGGCGGGAAGGACGAAGAGACGGGGACGTACAGAGTTTGCGACTGAAGGATCGTTCGTGACGAACGAGTGGAGTGGGACCGAGGCGAGATACAAGGAATGTACAAACAAGAGTAAGACGATCGCTGGGTTACTCGGAGGAGGTTGTTGTGCCTGTTGTCTTTCCTAAGCCTAAACATGGAGAGATTGTTGTAAATAAACCAATCAACAGTCTGATGAGGGAGTCGGAGATGTTTGAGTTTAGAGTGAGGGCACAGTTGAACACAACGCCGTACAAACCCGACACCTACCTCGCGAACCTCCGTCACCCGATCGAGGGGGTACCGAGTCGGCACGTGTTTGTCAAGGGACCGTACAGGACGATCGCTGAGGCCGAGCTTCCGGTGAAGCTGGCGGAATGGAAGAGTCGTTTCGGGCTCCCCTCGTTGATCCCACGACTGTTGATGCTCGTACCGGACCTCCTACCAGTGAATCTCGGGATCGGGTCGAGGAACAAGATGGATACGAGCAAACCACATCCGTTCCTAGTAACTGAGGATTTGAACGGGGAACAGTCGCCCCCGACACAACGACGGAGCTCGAAGGCGTGGCCGGAGACGATCGTCGTTGATTGGGAGAAGATCTCGAAAGTCGGTAAGCCAAACCCTGAAGATCGACAGGAGATGAGAACTCTATTGAAACAGTTATTATTTCGTTGGTTGCTTCGGGGATCCCCGACTGTGCTGCAAGAAACTTCATAGCTGTTCGCTTTGGTGCCAGGAAGGGGTCGGTCATCGCAATCGATGAGGAGGGGGTGAACAAGAAGACCGACATCCATAAGACAATGATAAATGGTTCGTTGTGGCGAGCCGGGGGACCCCTCCTGAGGGAGCTCGATGAGGAGGTGTTGAGCGAGGTGGCACGGTGGGGGGAACTCCAGCGAGCACATCGTGAAGAGTTTAAGGCAATCTTCGCAATCGATCCACGTGAGCTCAAGGAACGGTTCGCCGCACTCAGTTCGGTGAGGCTGAGAGAAAGATCTTGGGTGTATAGGAGAGATGTGAATAGTTACACGTTATCATCATTATGTCTGGTGATAACGTGTAACTGAACCCCGTACCGGAGGGAACATAACAATTGGGGTGGAAAAAACAGTAATAAAAGAGATGGCGGAGAAGAAGTACGTGAAGAACCCTAAGACGAACCGAGATATCTTGGTCGACGGCGCGGCCTACAAGAAACTCGTTGACGAGGGCGTCGTGTTCAGGGAAGAGCTCACCAACGAAGAGATCGGCACGCAGCGAGAAGAACCACGACAGGGTGTTGTACACGATCCTGAAGAGGACAAGTAGGGGGGGCGAGACCAAATATTTTCGTAACTACGATGAGGTGAAACGGTATATGAACAGTTACTTGGACGATGAGACCACACCCCCCTTACAAGGATACACAAAGAAAAATTTCAAGGCTGGATTGAATTCAGGAAAAGGATACGAATACTTTTTCCAATCCCCCACTGAGGGACTCGTATCGCTGTGGGTCAGTGGAGAAAAATTACGAATATCGAGTTCCCACAATAGTTTCATTAATAGTTCTACCGTTGTTCACGAACAACGGTAGAACCTTAATATCATCTACAAGAACTCTGTCGATCCTCACCGTCTGAGCGCCTCCGCGAGGAGAGGGTCAACGTTCAGAGATTCTCTTAAGTAGTGTATAAATCATAAGTATATCATGAAGGCAGTAGTCCCGATAGCGAGCGCGACGGTGACAACAGATGAACCCCAGGTACCACTCGGAGTTGGCAACGACGATGTTACAAGCTCCGTTCATACAAACTGTCTGATGACCAACAGTCAGCCATCCACCGAGGGTGTTATTGAGGTCGCGATCATCGTACCCACAGGGGAGGGTGGTCCGACAGGAGAGAGTGCCTGAGTAGTTGTAAAATAATTTGTAGTATGGTGGCTCCGGCCACTGGTATATCAAGCTGCCGTTGATACATAGGAGAACTGGGCAATTGTTTCTGTGAATGTGTGAAAGATCATCACCAATGCTTATACTAAAGACAATAAAGGCACTAATGGAGGATAAAAGCAAGATAGAGAGGAGAACGATTACGAGGATCCGCCACCACATTTTAACTTTTACTCACTCTCTAAAAGACTTCCTATGGATTATAACTCCTTGAAACAACTATGTACCAAATATAAGGAACAGCTTCCCTCACATGTCCGTTGTACCGCCTCTCGAGTCGTCCTCCTACGAGAGTTGTTGCTTGTTCGTGCGTTCGATTACAAAAAGATTCCCATAGAACAGCTTCGGGAGGCAGTCGAGTTGTTGGGGATCGTCCCGAGTGGGAGCGGAAAGAATGGACGTATCCTCAAATCTGACCTCGTCTCCGCCATCGAGGGCATAACTCCAAAAAAGAAATCACCGACAAAGAGTCCAGAGAAAACGTTAAAACAGTCTCCGAAGAACAGCCAAGAGAAGACGAATAAAGGGTTACCAACAAAGAGTCCTGAGAAAACGGTGAAACAGTCCCCGAAAAACAGCGAAGAGAAGACGAATAGAGCGTCACCGAGGAAGAGTCCAGAGAAACCCTTGAAAACGTCCCCTAAAAACAGCGAAGAGAAGACGAATAGAGCGTCACCGAGGAAGAGTCCAGAGAAACCCTTGAAACAGTCACCGAAAAACAGCGAAGAGAAGACGAATAGAGTGTCTCCGAGGAAGAGTCCAGAGAAACCATTGAAACAGTCACCGAAGAACGGCGAAGAGAAGACGAATAGAGCGTCACCTCGGAGGAGTCCATTTAAACAATCACCGAGGAACGGCCGAACAAGGAAGATCGAGCCGATCACCGTCGACCGATCCTTAGGGATCACTCATAGTGAGCTCCTCCAACAAGTGAGGCTCGCTATAAGGGAGAAGAGTTCCCACCAGGGAGGTGTCAACCGTCGACTGAAGGACCTCAATTTGGATGGGTTGATCCCAGTCGTTCTGAGGGTCGATGACGAGGGATACCACCTCCATGGAGGGGGGTTGCCCTTGGTGGTCGTGTTGTTACCAAAGAACTTCGATGGTCATCGCAGTATGAATCCTGTTTTACTCCCGAATGGGTACTTGTACGATGTGAACGATACGAACACTAAACACCTCGCAACCCTCTTGGCGGCGGTGAGGGAGGTCAATAGGAACAACGAGGGAAGGACACTCGTTAGGGATGGATACCGTAATCAACCTTACGGAGTTGTTGGCTACGACACGCCATACACCGATCCTCAGTGGATGGTGAACCTCTTCCCAGGGACCCCGACTTGGGCGAACCCCGTTCGTGAGGGGTTCGAGGAGTGGCGAGTAGCAAACTGTGGCAATCACAACATCTCACAGACCCTCACAGTTGCCTCTCAGGTAAAATTAGATACAAATCGAATACTACTCTACCCAGGGGTACTCCCAGTGGGGGCGACCCCTCCGGAGGGGTTCGAGCTGGCGATGACCGACAACGAGGGAATGTACAAGTTGGTCTCAGTACGTGGAATACCACTCGAGTATCCAGAGGAGAGAGAACGATGTTTTACATTAACTTTGGCAAGGATACTTCACATCATGCGCGAGGGGGTGGGAGGACGGACGGGGTACCTGAACGACGAGGAGGTCGTACTGGCACAGAGGTTGGTGAACTATGTAGAGATAAAATAATGGCCTCGGGTGAAGCGTTGCCCCGGAAGGCCTGGGTGGAGAGCTTCGAACAGGGGTACCAGTACCTCCTACTTTGTTCGTTGTCGGAGCTCCCCTCACTCCAACAGAGGTACAAGTTGGAGTTTAAATCTACTAATGCCGGGATCCTTGTTCGGTACCCCTCGGCCCTCCTTTCATCGATTTGGACCCATTTAGAACAACATTTGAGAAAAGGTTATAGGATCCTCCTATTGACACCAATCTCGATCGAACTCGATCCCAAGAGGATCATCTGTCCCCCCACCTCGTTCTGTTCACCACAGTGGCTAGAAAAGTATCTACTCTCCGAGGTGAGGGCGAATGCGGTCGTCCTGAGACGGGAGACGTGTCCTCCGACTCCCCGCTGGTCGACCGAGGAGGGACGAGGATTGGTTCGCAGACTGTTTGGTGATGGCGAGAAGGAGGAGGAATCCTGTATGATCTGTCTCGATGCAACCGCCGAGACAACCTTCTTCCCATGTATGCATCAAGTGACCTGTTACAATTGTTTCACAGAATGTCGTCGACGAACCGCCTGTGATAGCTGTATCAAGTGTAGGACCCCGATTCAACGGTTCAAATAAGTTTTTCTCTTTCTCTTGTATAAGTACAAGAGAAAGAGGAAATTATTTTTAACAGCTAGGCGATGAACAGATAGGGACTGGCGTCTCCGGGAGCACGAGGCTCGGGGTTGTCGTCGTCGGGGCCGGGTCGATGCTGGTCGTCGACCCACATTGGACCTGGTAATAGGTGGTTGTTGTGAAACGGAGCTGATACGGCGATACTATTCCAATATGAGAGGCCACCTCGGCCTGGGAGATCGAGATCGCCAGCGTGAAGGTCGTCGTAAACTGATCGTTGGTGAAAACGATAGGTATGGTAGAAATATCTGGCACCACAGTCACCGTTGCCGTCGTCACTGGAACCACCTCCGTTCCTCGCGTCCATATCAGGTCGACCCCTACGCGTTCGAACGTGATCGAGCTCGGCAGCAACTCATCGAGGACTGGGAGCAGTTGAGAGCAGCTCACCGAGGCGGAGGCACCAGCAACGCTCTTAACTGTTAGATCGGATTGTACGGTGAGCTGTTGAGTCGGGTAGCTGAGGCTCGCTTGTATCGTGTAGCTACAACCTTCGACGAGCTGTCCGAGCAGCTCTCCGCTGTTGATACGAAGGATCTTATCTCGATCGTTGTCGAGCTCGTCGAGAGTTGGATGTTCCCACAGGGAGAGTTCGCTGCCAACGTCAAGGTACCGGTCCTCGGGGTGCCGTTCGTGCATCCTTGGATCGGGAGAAACCCCGTGATCGACTGGGACTGCACAGGAGCAAGCGTCCTAACCACCGTCACCGAGTAAGGGAGGGGGGAGCTCCCATCAGCGAGAGTGATGATGTAGTTTGCCGGATTATTTGGATCCTGCACCAACATCGTTGTAGTCCCATCGAACAATTGATTAGTTGTCACAATGTAGGCGTACTGACAACGTACCTGTTGAATGCGGAGATCACTGCAATCGAGCGAGGGGGCACAGTACACGACCTCTGTCTCAGCGGCGCTCTCGAGAGGGGTGGGGTTCGCACTACAGATGATCGTTGCAACGTTCTTCTCCTCGAACTTGTTATCGACCGTCCGATCCTGATCGACGAGGGCCGTCTGTATGAAGATCTTCTCCTCGTGATCGACGGTCCTCGGTCCGAGCTGGAGCAAGGGGGGTACGGGGGGAACGATCCCCGTGAGGACGTCGGTGAGCACGACCGAGGGACAGCAGCTCTCCTCCGAGACTTTCACCTTTTGACAGCTCTTCAGGAACGGTCCGCAGACCTGATTCGAGCAACCACAATAGTTGTTGATGAAGGAGACAAACTCGATCCGAACATCGATCGATCGTCCCTCGCACCCCTCGAGCTCCTTACAACCCGAGAGTGAGAACTTCAACCGCTTCCCGATGTGAACGCACTGATCACCCGAGGAGAGCGTTCCCTTCTCGATCAACTTCTCGTTGGCGTAGATCCAGTACAGGAGGTAGAGTCCCTGCGTGTCCTCCTGTCCACAGTTCTTGACCTTGATGGCCCCCTCCCAGCACAGCTTCAGCTGATGTTTCTTCTCGATCTTTATCGAGTACCCGGGTACGACCTTATCGCCGGGGTACACGACGACACGCCACTCGTGTCGTCCCTCGCCGGCCCGTTTGTGAATCGACCAATCGACCCTACGATTTGCCTTGAATTGGAGCTCCGGACAGAGTTCGATATTGGTGCCCTTGTTCTTCTTATGTGGGGGACAGGTCATTGGTGAGGGTTCATAAGAGGTGTACGAGGAGGAGGACTCCCCTTTTACACCCTTCTTCGATGGATCCATTTTATATCCTAATAGTTCCCCCGGCGAACCTCATTCGTAACAACCTTCCTTGTGTGAGAAAATTGATGAAAATAGTAAGCAACTATACTACCACGATGCCAGAACGAGGTGAACTCTATCTCATCGCTCAGCGATTCTCCAAACATTTCCCGAATGGAACCCGTTTGATCAATCTCGAGTGTTTCGAGGAACAAAAGTTCCCTGATTTGAAGATAGAGTGTCCCGTGACGATAGAATCGGTGACGACGCGAGGAAAGAACATGTTCGTTCATTTCACGAACAATCACTCATTGCATATTCATTTCGGGATGTCGGCCGGGTTCCGCCTCAACCAACACCCACGCTCAAAGTACAAGTTCACCTTTGAGAATGGGGAGTACTATTGGTTCGCTGTGCGGACATTCGCCTGTGAGAGAGTCCGGTACCTCCCACGTCGGGAGTTGCCCCCACTCGAGGGGTTCGATATCTTACTCGACGATCCGACTCCTGATGAACTGTGGGCGGCACGACCAAAACGAGGACAAAATGTAGCATCATTCCTAATGAAACAGGGACCCTTCCTCGGGATCGGCAACTACTTGCGATGTATGATCCTCTATCGAACGGGGATCGCCCCACACCGCAATACAAAGAGTTTCAGTAAGGAGGAGTTTGTCTCCCTGTTCACAATGGCGAGAGAGATAGTTCGTTCGGTCATCGCCAACGGGGGACACACCGTCGTTGATTTCCTGCTCGACGACGAACAACCTCTCCCAGCGTTCGATGTTACTCCTTATAAATGTAAAAAGGATCACGAGGGCAACTCGGTCGTACGGAAGCAACTGACGAAGACGACGGCGCTTTATTGGGTACCAGCCGTACAAAAATGAAGGAATATTTTCAATACTAGCAACTAGTATTGAAAATATTCCTCTGGTATAAAATGGAAAGAAAGAAGTTGGTCGAACAGCTACGAACACTCCGTGATAGTGGTGTCGAGCTCGGGATCGCCCTCACGGCGAAGACGGAGGTGCTCGAGCACAAACTCTTCAACGTCTGCAGAAGAAACAGGCATCACCTACAAATATCGAGCTTTCACCGAAAAACAGGCACCACCCACAAACATCAAGCACTCACCGAAGAAACAGTCACCATCCAAGGCAGAGCGAATGGTGGAACCACCACCAAGGAATCGAGCTAGTCTATGAGAATCTCTGGTCACTGATCCTTCCGAGGTTGCAATTGAGGACGATCTATCGGATCGTGACACACTTCTCAGAGGCACTGAAGGTTGTCTCTAAGGAACACTTCTGGCGACAACTGATCCTGCGGGACCTCGGAGTCGTCCCGAGGCTCCCGATAAATCTGAAACTGTACTACCTTCGAAAGATGCAGTTCGGCGTCGCACTGACCGAGTACAAGTTGGATGATAAAGAAAAAGTTGTCGAGGTCGACGATCACGTGCTCCTTTCGGACTCGCATTTTAAGTTGTACAGTGACGGTGCGTTGCTTAATAGGAAAACTGGAGAAACGAACAAAATCTCCCTAACTGGGCGCTCTGTGATCAGTGTAGTATATTATAAAGGATACAACCTGTTGATGACCGATGGTACGATGTACGATTTAAATGGGGAGATAGTTCCATTGGTGACCGCAGAACAACTACCGAAGGGAACTCGCATTATCGATGTCGCCACTGTGAGTGTCGGTCCGAACTACAGACAGGTGTACCTGCTCCTGACGAACTCTGGAGAGGTGTACTTGAAAGATGTTGATGTGGTGAAAGTTCCAGTACCAAATAACGAACAAGTCATAGCAATAACTCACTATCAGATCACAACCGTCTCTGGTAAATATTTGAAGGTTGTCGAATCATATGCGTGGTGTACCAATTCAGTTTGAATACAAAGACAAAAATCTCGACGTGCAGGCATTCAAGTGGGCACCAATCACCGAGTCCGGCCACATGAGGGCGATCCCCGATGGTGCGATTGAGGATACAAATCCTGGTGTCCCTCATTTTTACTTCGGCGTCTATCTCGAGCTGTGGACCTACTTCATGGTCAGCGCATCTACCGGATCGAGGACACAAGGAACGGATACAACTACAATCGTTACTACTTCAGAGGGTTCAAGAGACTCTCAAAGTGGCTAGAGTGAGAGTAATTGTTTTCGTACTATCAGTCTAGACTGATAGTACGAAATAATTACCCGGCGATGAGTAGTCATCGCATGCAAGGATACTACTGTTCGACCAGTGTTTTTCAGATGTATTATAATTGTTAGTACATCAGCAGATCAAACAATTGATACAAGTTGATTGCTAGATAAAATGGAAAACTATACATTGAAGAAGCTGAGGCAGATCGCCTCGCTCGCCTCCATCCCCTACTCGGGTCGGAGCAAGAAACAATTATATGATACACTCCTTTTTGAGGGTGTCATCGAACAGATCTTGTGCACAGTCTCAGTTCACCCTCTCAACGGGGAGCCTCCGACGAGGTTCGAACTCCCCTATAGGATCCTCTCTGGGATCATCAGTGGAACGATCCTATATGTCACCGATGATGTCGGAGGATTACATGGAGTCTCGCTCTACGACGGCGACTCGGTGTGCTCATGACGGTCCCTGTGAGGGCACTAGCAAAGGTCGGAGTCACGCTCTACCTACTCTCAACAGAGGGTCTCCTTCTCTCGGTGCCGTTGGACAACGATCGTGTGTGGAGCGATCCAACTCCGGTCGACCTCGATTCAACGCTCCTAGATTGTATGGAGGTGTTTATAGACCTCACTGGTGATGAGCACGGGGTGGCGTTGTTGACTGAGTCGGGTACACTATGGCTGTTACGTGCAAACAGGTGGACGATGATTGCAACGGAGGTCGATCGTTTCAAGTACAGGTACGGACTGTTGATGTATTTGAAACAACACCGTCTCCACCTCGAGGGACGGAACCCCGAGGGTCGGGTCCTCGATCACAATGGGGCGAAGATTTGGGAGCTTATGTCCCCTGTTGTTGACTTCGACTTTGGTATCTATCATAGGATCTACCTCGATGTGCACGGACGAGCATATGGTTTTGGTTCGGCTTTGAACGGTGAATTCATTGGATGTACGCAGACTTTTCTCGGCACCCCATCCCGACTCCCGATCCCAGAGAGGATCAAAAGTGTCTCGTGTGGCCCGACCTCGTCCCTTCTTCTCACCGAGGGTGGAAGGATGTTGTGTTCGATTCCTGGATTAAACTACAATGAACTCAACGCCGACAGTATCTCTATCTCGAGTACCTCGGTGATGGTGATCATAAACAATATCAAAACATAATAAATACTAGGATGTTCACACGAAGAACGCTGTTCGAACATAGCTATCAACTCTTCAATGCATTGTGCATCGTCATCTCAATATTGATTCTCTCCACCTACATCATCTTTGGGCTGTTGCTTGGTGAGAACTGTACGGGGCTGTGTTACGGCTTGTTCGTCTTGGGCGTCTACTATCGATCTTGGTGATACTTGTGATGATTTACCTGATCTACAAGTGGGGATCACCGAGGGTATCGATTAGGAGTATCACTTATCAGTGAGAGGGTAATAAAAAGGTGGTTCACATATGCCACCTCCAAGGGTGGTCCTCATCATCGTGTTGGTCGTCTTAATGACCATCCTCCTTTTCTCATTGCTGCTCGATCTCGCGTCTACAACACCTTGTATCAACCACTGCGGAGAAAGATTCGGCAGAAAGGAGGACAATGGGGCGGAGTACGAGGAGCTCTACATCGATACGAGGCGACACGAGGTGTACTACTCGAACCCACAGATAGTTCATAATAGGATCCACTGCTGGTACTTGAACAAGTATGCAACGTCGCCGGTGATCTACTACCTCCACGGGAACAACACCGACCTCCACAGCTGTGGGACCCCATGATCGATATCTGTAAAATATTGAAGTACAACTTGTTTATGATCGATTATCGTGGATTCGGGAAATCCTCACTCGATTACGTCACTCACCAGAACATGATCGAGGACACTGAGGCTGGTTATGCGTTCCTCCAACGTCGGTACCCAGCCGATCGGATCATCGTCTGGGGGACCTCATTGGGGGGACACGTTGCGTTGCACTTGGCAACAATTCATCCGATCCATGCCTTGATCCTGTTATCGACCTACAGCACGCTGCATAACCTGTTCGGCGACCTCTCGCTCCCTAAAGCAGTCCTGAAGGAACCATCGAAGGCGTTGACCCTCGGAGTGGAACCGACAGACAACGAACATGCGCTTGGTGAAGAAGGTGAAGTGTAAGACGATCTTCATTCACAGCGTCGATGATGAACTCATTCCTGCCTTGCATTCAAAACTGCTCTATGAGCGGGCGAATCGCCATGTCGAGAAGGAGCTGTTGATGATCAAGGGGCCGCACGATGGTCCAGTGTTCGCACCCTCACAGTTCAAACAGATCTTGAAGTTCATGGGTCTTCAACGTAGACCTCGACTCGTTGGAGAGGATCTTGGAGGTCATCCACTCGATAGAGCGCGTCCCGAACGTATAGATTACGTAGTTACCAATCGTGAAATTCGGTAACTACGTATCAAACAGTTTGGTAACCAGGAGTTGGTGTCAAAAAATATATAGGAATATATTTTCTCCCAGACCCCTGGAGAAGTTTTCCTGGCCCCCTTTTTTCGGACCACCTCCCGGCCCCATGTGATCGTTTCACTAACATTGGCCTAAGATGAACACATCGTCCCCTGGAGAGGACCTGAGTTCATATACAACTCAGGTATTCTCTAGGACGGTCCTACTTCACGAACATCTTATTGTACGACACAATAAGACGGTAACATGATCAGAAATACGTCGTAGAAAGGATGACTGTTCAAAATGTTATGTACATCGGTGAAACAATCTCAAATCCCCCACCGTAACCACCACACATCGAACCCGATCCAAATATTACACGAGGTGGGTCAGAAGATTCACACATGGAAACCGAGAGGACTCTGGTACTCTTTCAATTGGTACTGGCTTGAGAATCTCGAAAAGGGGTACGAGTATCATTCGATAGAGTATGAACCAAACCCAGAGAAAGTGTATACTGATGTCGGTTACCTCTATCCTATCAATCTCCGAGACGATCAGTTCACCACGCTCGATTCATCGGATCCGAACAAGGTGCTCCAGTTGTTCACTCGTGACGAGTATCGACGTTTTGCCGAACGATTCACATTGGAGCATATCGAGGCAATCGATTGGATCGATGTTGCAACGCTCTGGGCCGGGATCGAGTTGCCGAGGTTCGAGTGGCGGATACAGAAGAAATTGTCCCCAGGATGGGACGGCCAAATGGCTCACTAGTTGGGATGTCCCGCGCGGGGTGTATCTGGCGCAGCAGCATCATCGAGGATCCCCTGAGAGTTTACCAAGGATGATCGTCGACTATTAACATCGATACTTTTGTTAATAGTCGACGGTCATCCCTGGCGGGCGGTTGAGGAGAGGAAAAATATATTGAATATATTTTCTCCTTGACTCCCCTGGAAAACTTTTCTCCGATGACCCCTAGTGCAAAAAATGATCATAAAAGATAAGAGTGTATACTTGTTCAAATACAACATCAACGATGGGAGTCTTCGATATGCCATGCCCGGTCTGTGGAGTGAACCTCGCTGGTCCGAGGGACGCGAAGCCGTCAAAGAAGGTGAAACAGTGGATGGAGCCACGAGAGGAGGAGCTGCGAGCATGGTCGGAGCAGTTGATCGCCGTCGATCTCAATAATGCCTCGGCCCCAAATTTCAGAGGTCGTTACAACGACTATGGTGGCGTCGAGGCCGATGGTCGTGAGGTCGATATCAATACAGCATACGAAGGTACTCATTCAGGAATGCATGAACACTGTTACCAGTTGTTGGGGAACCCCGATGGTACCTGCTTGAAGCTCACAGGTTCCTCTCAGATGCAGAGGGTCATTACTACGCTCCAGAACTACCAGCAGTACGCCGAGCAGTACTTCGATTATCAAAAGTTCATCAGTGTTGGCAAGAACCTCTATTTGATCATCGATCCCCTCTCTGAGAGCGCGGATGGTCGCAAGAATCGTGAGAGGATCGAACAACTGATCAATGAGAAGGGGGGACCGTTCGGGGTGAAACAGAAGAAGGTTTCACCAAAGAAAACCTCACCAACAAAGAAAAAGTCCTCACCGAAAAACGAGGAGGTGTCCTTTTCGATACCTTCAACAACGGTGTCTGCTTCTGAAGAAAGAGGGCCTCGACACCGAGCCACGTTGTGGAGCCGGAATCACAAAGGAGATTCTCATCGCCCGGCTCGAGAAGCATGGACGTAAGGCGCCCAACTACTGAGTGAGCAGAGAAAGTGCAGGGATTATAGCAACTACTACTCGTCATATGACGAGTAGTAGTTATTATACTCCTTGTTGTCAACTATGACATAAAAAATGATTAGAAAAAGGTCTCTAATATAAGTTAACCTGAATATTTCCAGTAACAATGGCGAATCTTGAACCACAACTAATAGTATTTGGGAACATGGATGAACACAATATCATCAAATTAAGGGAGAACACGGAATACAATGTATCGTCCTCGATCGTGTCACTCCGAGGACACTCAAGGAGGCAGAGATTGTAAAGACCAATATTAAGCTATTTCCTAATGGACACAACGTCGATGAACTGTTGTCTCGTTTGAAAGGATTCATCGAGGATGGGTACGAGGTTCCCTACACCGAGACAATCGTAATGAAAACCAAGGAACAGTTGGTTATGGTGGAACGAGGTGTCACAATGAAGAGATTGTTAGAACACTATAGGCACAAGCTTGGGCGTACAGAGTACGAGATCGTCGCTGACTCCGAGAATCACTGTTCGATATACAGGAGAGAACAAATAAGGGTAGCAGAGAAAAAAGTATTGTATGAGAACAACAAGATCGTCCTCAAGTTGAAGTGCACGTGAGGGAGGGTTGGTAACTAGAATCAATAATATTATTGATTCTAGTTAATAACTATCCTGAGCTGTTGCTGAAAATTTAATCAGAAAAATAGTAGTGAGCAACGATGTGTGAACAACCGAGATGTAAGAATGGTGCCTACTATAAGTTTCATGGTCCATTCACGAGTACTGCCTCTGCGAGATAGTGGGGAGATCCCCACCTGTTTTGTATGTCCTCAAGCTGCGGCGGGGAGGTGTCACGGAGAGAGTTACTGTACTCAACACTTAGTTAGGGAGAAGCTCCTGAAACGGTCAAAACAACAACGATTCGATGGGCACTCGGTACGGATGGAGGTGGCCACCGAGAATCGATTACATGGAAGGCTGGGAAATATCATCGTCACGAAACTGTTGATGATGGGAACCTCCCGGGGGTCGGTCCCCGTCCTCCGCATCGTTGTCTAACGACACCGGTCCCTAGCGGTGTTGCGCACACCGAACCATGTTCCTGGTTTCCAAACTACAACGATGGTGGTCGACTCGATGGTTTAGGTGTACCAACACTCTCACCGAAGTCAATTGGACCGGTACACCATCTTCAGCCCGGACTCCCACCAGCACTGAATCTAGAGAACCTTCATCAGGGGAACAAGGTGTTTCCCTCAGAGCTCGATCCGCATGGTGACCCACTCTCCATCTACTACGAGACGAGATTGAAATATTACGAAGATCCAACGCCACACCGACACAAGGAGGCGGCTCCACAGGGAACGAAACAAAATAAGAACATCCCATCATACTCGATCTGGAGGCTCCCCAACGGCGAGGAACGTCGATTGACTTACATAGAGTCTCAACAAATATACTGTCACTACTACGAGAAGTTCGTTTCACAGGCCCCCGAGTTCCATCTATTACAGCAGAAGATGAACGCAATTTGAACCTCCTCGGATACTATGGGTACGCGATCCCCAGTACCAGTGATTCATCACTAAGCGATGTTACTTAGATGAAAGCAGGCCTTTTGGTCACGAACTCGTCTTATACACGATGCTTGCGTTGGAACCGAAGAAGTACCCTTGGACGAAACACACATTTCTGCCGTTCGAGTAGACCCGGATTCATTGAACTATTACGCTACATATGATCGTAATAGTTCAGTGAATCCGGAGAGTATTCCCATGGATGGAGACTTCTCCCCCAATCGAGAGATGGAACAGGGACCGGGGGTCGACGCTCAAATGAACTCCCAAGAGTCTCTTTCCATTTCTAAAATAAATCTCCCAGAATATCTTACAATCCGGCCTCGAGGAACTCCTCATCAAGAGATACGCAATATCCCCAACACTCGCCGCTGCCTCTCGATCTTTCGATTCGTGACTTCAATCCGGCCTCGCTCAATGATCGTAACTTTTTTCTGTTGGATATTTTTGAGTAATATATGTTTGAATATCAATGAAATTTGATAGGAGAATGTCACAAATATGGCCGAACCACTCCGTTTGGGATACGCCTGTATCAATACTGAGTTACAAGCGCAGAAGATCTTGGTCGGTCGAGGCTGTATCGCTCGTACCTACCGTCAACGAGGACAACAATACGTCGATGCCCTGGCAAAGAGCAACCTCGAGGCACTACAATGGAACGAGGAGCATGGGATCCGTTTGTATCGAATGACAAGCAATCTCCTCCCCCACATCACGAACGAGGAGTTCCTTCCTTCAGGGTCGGAACTTGCATACGACCCTCGAGCCTATTCCGAGTATTTTACAAGGATTGGTGAACTGGCTAAAAAATGGAACCATCGCTTAACTTTCCACCCGAGTCAGTACAACCAGTTGGCGTCACCCTCGCCAGAGGTGGTACGACGAACCGAGCGGGACCTCACCATGCACGCCACGCTGCTCGACCTGTGTGGGCTCGATTTCAACTCCGTGCTCGTCGTACACGGTGGGGGCGTGTACAATGATAAAGCAAAAACTCTGGATCGGTGGGAGGCCGAGTTTCATCGACTGCCAGAGATAGTCAAACGGCGGCTCGTCATCGAAAACTGTGAACGTGCATACAACGTTCGGGACATGTTGACCCTGTCACAGCGGATCTCTCGACCAGTCGTCTACGACCTACACCATGATGCCTGTTATAGGCGGCTAAATCCCACCTTTTCGGAGCTCACCCCGGAGGAGCTCGATCGGGTCGTCCTCACTTGGACGAGGCTCGGACTGAGACCCAAGTTTCACATCTCCGAGTCGGCACAGAATAAACGACTTGGAGCTCACAGTGATTATATAGAATACCTACATGATTGGCTGTTCACCGTCAAAGGGGGACTCGATCTGATGGTCGAGGCGAAGATGAAGGAACAGGCCGTGCTCCGACTCTATGAGAAGTATTTCTGAATACTAGTAAACAATTCTCATTGAGATGGTAAAAAATGCAAGACGTCCTCTCCGTACCGGGACTTGCACACTAATGAAAAATTGAGCATTGAACTACATTAGTTCAATGCTCCAGTTTACCTGTACCTTTCGATACTAATAAAATGTCGATAACAAATCCACACACCGGTCGCAAGATCAAGGTGGGCGGTCCGACGTATCTTAGACTCGTCGCCGAGAATCGGTTGATGCCTATCCCCAAGAAACAATATCCTATGGTACCACCATTGATACAGCTCGTGTACAACAGGCTCAAGCCAAGAGTGCTGTTAAGGTTGCTCTCCCTACAACCCTCGCTCATAGAGAACGAGAACTTCTGGAGAACGTACCTGAATCGAGATCAGGAGAGGTTGCATCTCATCCTAAGAGAGGCGGCGAAGCACAATTACGGAGGAATCTTTATGTACCTCTGGCACACCCCGATCGTGTACTACAACCCACCACAGACGATGATCAAGGAACATCGTAGCTTGCTTAGTGGGTTCGTCACGGCCTACCTGGCGGGTCATCGAGGCACGGCATGGCTGGTGTACGGGCTTGACCCCTTCATTAAGAACAAGATTACGGTATTCTATCCTCATGACATAACAATAACCAATAAGAATAAACTAGCAATTCTCGAGCAAAGGATGGAGATGCAGCTAGCTGCGACGGCTGGCGACAGTACATCGTTCACGGACCATTATGAGAAACTATCCTCTTTAGTAAGTAAATACGAAGATACATCTCTAATCGATGATTATCTGATAGAGAGCTTAGAAATGGATTCTTCTGAAACGAACTCTGTGCAGTTCATAAGAGAGATAGTTAATAAAGATGTAACGCTAGAAACAGTAGCTGCATATCTTTTGAATCTGGGGAAGTACGAGTTCGTTAAACAATTGATCACGGACGGAGTATTGAAAAGGAACGAAGTCGATTGGAGTGATCTAATCTTCTCAAAACGAGATGATGCTGTCGAGATCATAAAACGAGAGGAAGGTAATCCAAAGCCGGCAGAGACGGTGCTCGATGACCTCGTCGACGCCTATTCGCTGTCAGAACTGGAGAGCCCAGCCCTGTTCATCTCCTACATCAGACGACACCCAGAGGACAAGACGATCCTATTAGGGTCTTTCAGCACACTCCCCACCAACGAGTATCTCGAGCTATACTTGAGTATCTCGAAGTGTATCACCGATGCCGAGGTTCGTGAGGCGAGTGAGTTCTCCTCTGTTCAGGAGATGTTGAGGTACTGGCGTGAGGAGGTCGGATACGAGTACCTCGCTCAGGAGTTCGAACGGAGAGTGCCCATCTGTTCGTAGGCAACAAAAAATACAATCTGTAATTACAGATTGTATTTTTTGTTGCCTACGAACTATTCTTGAAGTATTCATCCAATTCATCATCGAGCCATTGTCTCGCTCGATCTGGAGTTGCCCGATGGTAGGCCCACAGCTCGTCGTCTAATTGTTGTTTCTTCTGTACATCACTCATGTTTGACCAAGTCAATCTCTTTACAGGCTCTCTCTTGTTCCTCTTGATCAGCTCCGAGAGAGTGTGATCGAGTCGTGAGGGAGGTCCAAACGGATTACATATCGGACCAATAGGGGCACCAAAACGCCGAGAGCGAAGCTCCCTCCGCTCAGAGCCCACGAACTTGTTCTGTTTTCTTACAGTCTTGCCATACTGAACGATCAACGTGTCAAGTGAGCTCGAGAGGGCCGAGATAGGGAGACAGCTCGGGGACAACTCTCCATAACAACCAAATCGATCCAATCGTAGTTCTCGTCGTGAGATCAGCTCCTCTTCGAGCGTCACGTACCAGTGAACGACGTCTGCGATGATCAGACGCCAGATATCGTTTGGTACATACAACGGCAGTCGATCGACCGCCAAACGGAGCGTCATGACCCTTGATAGGTACATGTGAGGTAGAAAGCGCAGTAACTTGTAAATCGGCAAAGCAGAGGACGCCATGTTGTAACAGTATCACTATATACCATCATTTTTTCCTTCTAGTGTTTGATCATGTTAACAGTTATACTGGGATAAAAGAGAAGGTACGGAGAATAAATGATAAATAACTCTCTAGGAGAACTCTTTTGGGATGTTATTGATATACAGTCTCCCAAGATGAGCATTAAAAAGTATCAGTAGTGGTTCATCTTGTGAACCACTACCGATAGCTTCTTTCAACACAAGCTTATCCTAACGAAGATCTCCTCAATCTTGTTCCCTAGATATCGGATGGCGTCGGCGGCGTCCCGAGGGTCCTCGAAGCGGATCAGATAGCGATAGGTCGTGTTACGTTCTTTTTCAGAGATATCCTCAATATAACCGAACTCAGAGAACGTGTCCTCCAAGAGACACCATCCGATCCGATCGGAGCTCGTGACCTCGACTGTCGTGCTCTGGGTTGCCATGAATAACAGTTGGGCGTGTAATTGGCTGTACATTGTTCAATCATTTTTTCACAATACAACTCTCGTGTGATGCAATTGAGAGTTATGTATTCATTCGTCGTATTGTTGATGAAAAATTTCCCGATATCAAAGGACTCTGCGATGGATCCAACTCGGCCTGAAGGCCAACATATTCCACCTCCTCAATCCTCCTACACCGGCTGTCCCGGCAACTCGATAAACTTTTTTTGTTAACGCCTGACCGGTTCCGTCTTGCTATTCTTGACACCGTCGATTTGCAGCGTTTGGCCGGTATCGGCGAAGGTGATCGTCGCGTCACCGAACAGGTACATCGGTAACGTCGGTATTCGCATCATTACAGTCAGCCAGCTATCAATGAACACAATATTGCCGGAGGCCGCCCGCATCGATCGTGTCGTTCCCGATGTGATACGCAATCTCGAAGGCCGTGTAACCAAGGAGCTGCCGGCCATCGAATCCGAACCCGAACCGCTGACCAGGAGATCTGAGCCCGACGAACCGGCGGTCATGGTGTCGTTGCCCGCGCCGCCCCACATCGTATCGTTGCTGCTGCCGCCCATCAGCGAATTGCCGCCGCCGGGAAAAAAGGCTGCCGGAAATAATCCGTCGTGCCGCTGCCTCCGATCAGCGTATCCGCACCGGAGTATGCATCCATCGTGTCGTTGCCGGAGCCACCCTCCAGCAGAGTATTGCCGGTACCGGCAGCCATGAATGTGTCGCCGGAGCCGCCCTCAGCATATCCAGCCCGCACCGCCATAGAGTGTGTCGCTGTAACCCGCCAACCAGCAGATCGCTTTGGTATCGAGGCCACCGGCGATCAGCGTGCTGCTGCCCGGAACCGCTAAAATCGCCATCAAGCACGTTAAATTCACCGCCGATCGCGATCGGCCGGTGAAAATCGCCGCTCCCGGCATACATCGTGTCGGAGCCAGCACCGCCCCACAACGTCGAATTGCCGCTATCGCCGTAAGAGGCGTTTATTGCCGATATTTCCACATCAGCAGGCTGACACCGCTGCCGGCGTGCATCGTATCGGTGCCGACACCGCCGTACATGGTGTCATTGCCGCTCTGGGCATCCATGTAGATGCCGGTGTCAGTGCCGTTGTAGAAAGTATCATTGCCGCTGCCGCCGTACCAATAGGTGGCCGGCCCGACATTCGGCCCGCCGCCGGATGGCGCGATAAACAAACTGTCGCCGCTGCCGCCGTAAATGGTGTCGCTGCCTGGCCCGACCAGACCGTATTCTGGCCGTCACCGAGATAGACCGTGTCATTGCCCGTGTCCTGCAACGAAACCGTCTCGGTGCCGGCGGGCGTGAACGAAATGCCGACATTGCCGGATCCCCTGACGATCAGGTTGGTCTCGGTCAACGGGTCGAGAATGTAACTCAGGTCTGGATTTGCAGTGCCGGAGCCGTCGTCAACGACTTCAAACGTAGCGAACTCGAAATCAAAAGATTGGCCGGCGACGGCGAGCCGACAGGTGCCGGGGTTCGTTCCGATTTCTACAATTGGAGATGCCGTCGAGAAATAGCCTTGCGCGACGAGATAATCTTCGACTTGGTTTCGCGTCGTCTGGCTGTAGCCGTCGTTGCTGAGAACAGCGTCGAGCTGTTGCAAATTTTCTCGACAGCATCAGCCGCAAATTGCAACGCCGTATCGATCTGAACCAAACCGGCGCCGCTAACGGCGGAATCGGCCATCGGGAGCGCCGTCTCCTGCATATATTGCTCGACAGCCGCCGGAGTGAGATTGGGATTGGCCGCCAGAATGAGGGCGGCAACGCAAATGTGTTCGCCGCCGCTGCCGAGGTCCCGTAGAAGTCGCTGAGATCCGAGACGGTCGTCGAGGGAGATGTCGTCCACGCTGGATACGGCGACCGGGCTGAGTTGATCCGGCGAGGGCACCAAGCGCGGTGCCGTTATTGGCAAACAGAAGTTCGGTCCCGGCTCCCGATGACGAGAAGCTTTCGCTCGCCGCGGGATTGACGCCGAAGGCCGGCGTATCGGCGACGCTGATGGCGCCTGCGGTGATCACGCCGGGCGTCATGGCGTGGCCGTAGACGCTACCCACATCGGCGCCGCTGATCGTGGCCGGCAGGCCGTTGCCTTCGGTGATTTCCTTGATCAGCCCCAGATTATTCGGTCCGGACAGGTTTTCGATGGCGACGGAATAGGTAGCGATATTACATCTACTGGCTTCAGTTGCGTATTGTTAAAACAAGTCTTCTAAAACCGCAGAAGAAAAAAACGCATGGAAATTAATGCAGTTATTAGCAAACCAGCCTCACATACCAACAACAGATCTGAATAAAATAAAAATCCCGACATTGGTAATCGGCGGTGACCATGATCTCATCAAACCAGTACATACATTGTTGATTTTTCAAAGCATACCAAATGCTGATTTATGGATTTTGCCAAACTCCGGTCACAGCACGCCGGTTGTATATAAAGATGATTTCAATAAAAATGTTGATGCTTTCTTTTCACATCCTTATCGAAAAATTGAAAAAGAAGGAAGATTTTTTTAGAGAAGTTTTTATGTAACCAACTAAGAATTGCTATTGAATTTCGTTGCGTCGCACTCTTGTACGGAGGGAATTCTATTCAGCGCTTCACAATAGCAAATTCACTTTACTCAAAGTATTTTTCCGGCCAAGCCAAAGCATCGTTTGGCGGGAACTGAGGTTAAAATTATACAATCAAAAATAACTATTTTCAAACTAAGCTTACAGTTTAAGCTTTCGGTTAACAATATTAAAATCGCTGCAACATTTTTCGGGCAGCAACCAAAACTTAGTTAAAGTGGAATTGGAAGGAAACAAAAACAACTTCGATTTTTTGCGTTTACTTTTTGCAAGCTTGGTTATAGTGTCACATAGCTATCCTTTGTCGGGTAACGGCGAAATTTTATACACCCTCACGCGGCAATTAACTCTGGGCGAAATTTCTGTAGATTGTTTTTTCATCATGAGTGGCTACCTCGTATTTACAAGTTTAAAAACCAGCAGTACATTTTCCAACTATCTATGGAAAAGATTTTTGCGCTTATTTCCTGCGCTTATTGTTTTAGTGGTTTTTACTCTGTTCCTTTTGCCTCTATTATATGGAAGCATTCATATTTTTCATGAAAAAACATATTGGACTTAT
Source organism: uncultured Bacteroidota bacterium (assembly GCA_963718975.1). Classification (GTDB taxonomy): domain Bacteria; phylum Bacteroidota; class Bacteroidia; order Chitinophagales; family Chitinophagaceae; genus Puia. The sequence goes on from CAVRBD010000008.1 coordinate 27,138, forward strand.
GGTTTTAACGTATTAACGTTGTATAGAGTCCAGGATAAAGTAAATGGCATTTTCGAACACAACCCATATCCAAAAACCATCAATGGCAGCCTTTGGTCGCTTTGTTACGAATTTACCATGTACATTGCGCTTGCTGTATTGTTCGTTATAAGAAGAAAACCCTATGTAAAATACTTACTGCTGCTTGCTTTCGCTTCTGTTACTGCTTTATACTTGTTTGCACCAAATGCGCTTCATATCTATTTTGCTAAAATTTTATTAGATAGCCGACAGCTGTATCACCTTGCCATCTATTTTATTGCAGGTAGTTTGTTGTGTTTTATCAATTTGAAAAAAATAAACCTTCCTTATATAAGGTGGCTTTTGTTTGGGATACTTGTTATTTCTATGGTTGCAGGTGTATTCAAATATGTTTCGCTTTTTGTATTGCCTCTTTTTATTTCACTGATAGGAATACATTCAACTCCTTACCTCAACCAAATTCGAGAAAAAATCGGCGACCTTTCGTACGGTGCTTATATTTACGGTTTTCTGGTTCAGCAATGCCTAATGAATTATTTCCCATTGCATGTTGGAGCGCTTATGACATTGAGCTTAATTATAGCTTTCGGGCTAGCCTATCTTTCCTGGCACTGCGTAGAGAAAAAAATGCTGCGCTACAAAAATTTATTTTAAATAATCAGCAAACCTGCTATCATAATTCCTTTCCTACACTCCCGTCTCTGCTGCAAATATGTGGCCATGCAACCTGTGTGTATTGGCGTGTTTGTGGCAGTGTGGTTATTATAGTTGGGAAGAAAAATCAGATAAATTCTGGTTCAAACATTTAATGCATAAACCCCAACCTTTTTTCCATTTCATTGCTAAGCTGCGGCAATTTTTTTCTCTCAATTAAAAAACTTGTGAGCTGTGCAATTTCCTTGAAGATATAATGTTTGTTAAGCGCAGACTGCAGATAATTTTTTCCTGTGCTTCCGCCGGTTCCAATTCTTGTGCCAATCGTACGATGAACCATGCTCATGTGCCGATAACGCCATGTGCTCAATTGCTCATCAATTTCAAGCAACTGATTTAATAATTGATAAGGCAATTGAAGAACCGGATAACCGCGATACAACATGATGAATAATGCAGAACGATTGGCTGAGTTTGATAACGAATGTTCTTCGTTCTTATTAATAAAAACTTCTTCAAACAATTTTAAATTATTTTTCTCTGCATCGGCCAAACTTTCCTGATAACGATTTTTATAGTCACTCCAAAATGGATGAAGATTATTTTCATCTTTTGTATGCTGAAAATTTTTCCAGTTTATTTCTTCACTAAAAAATGGCATTCGTTCCAGCCAGTTATTGACTAATTGTAATAATGATTTTTCCTGCTCTGCCTTTTTTACAACATCAATTTCTTCTTTTCTTAATTGTGAGATATAATATTCCTGACCGTAGCGATGTTCATATTTCAATCCCAATCTTGCTTCCAGCGTTTTAAATTGCCAGCTTTGAAAACCAGAAGCCGGTCTGAGCATATCACGGAAATCCAAAAAATCCATCGGGTTCATCGTTTCCATCACATCAATCTGATGAACCAATAATTTTAAAATAGTAACACAACGGGAAAGGCGATGAACAACGGTTTGCAATTCCGGCGAATTATCATTCAGGGAAGGTTTAATCATGATCCCACAAACAGAATCAACTTCAAACATTAATTGTTTGAACCAAAGTTCATAAGCCTGATGAATGATGATGAACAACATTTCATCATGTGCAGGCTGTTGCAATTTTTCGCTTTCAGGAAATTGTGCGTGAAGGATTTTATCCAATTGCAGATAATCGTTGTAATGAACTTCAGATGGCATGAAAAAAATTTCTGCAAAATAAGATTTCTCACGCAAAGCCGCCAAGACGCAAAATATGAATCCATCTTCGCGCCTTTGCGTCTCTGCGTGAAATATTAATTCTTCAAAACGGTTTTCACATCAGCTCCATCTCTTATTTCTTCCGTTGCTGTTTTTATCAATGTATCGTTGAGCGTAAGGTTTCCGAAAATTTCCTGCTTGCCATCAGCATTTCTTCCTAGCTCAACATTCACCCATTGTGCTTTGTTGTTCATTACCTTTATCACAAATGGTTTTACTGTTGAATTCACCACGGCAGTTTTTGGAACGATGAAGGTATTTGCATTTCCATCAAGTGGAACTGAAACTTCAGCAACCATTCCGGGAAGCAATTTTTTATTATCATTTATAACATCCATTTCTATTCGCTGCGAACGAAGTTTTGTATCCAACGCACCTGAAAGCCTCGAGACCTTTGCCTTGAAACCCTGATTGGGCAATCCTTTCACAGTAAAGCTCACTGAGCTTTTGTTATTCAGATAACTTGCGTAAGCTTCGGGCACACTTATCACTAGGCGCAATTTTCTTTCTTCCTGCAAAGTGAAAATGGGCAAATCAGAACCCTTGCCGGAGAGCCGACATAAGCACCGGCACTTACATTGCGGGCGCTGATAACACCATTGAATGGTGCACGTATTTCAAGATAATTTTTTGTATCACCAACTTCGCGATAAGCAGCTTTCGCTGCATCTAATTGCGCGGAATCAGAATTCTGTTTTGCAAGTGCAATGTCTAAATCATTCGGAGAGATTGTTCCCGGTGTTTTGCTGGTTTCTAATAATCTGCTGTAAGTCGCTTTGCTCGAAATAAACATCGCTTCCTCCGATTTTAATTTTGATTCTGCTGCTGATAGTTGTGAATTGATTTCAGGAGCCTCCATCACTGCGAGCAATTGTCCGGTTTTTACTTCGCCGCCCACATCAACATATAATTTTTTTATGAAGCTATTTACCTTCGCGTACAAATCTACTTGCTGAAAACTGATCAATTCGCCCGGCACTTGAAACGATGCAGCCAATTGTCCCTTTTGCAAATTAAAAGTTTCTCTTGCAGGCACTTCAACATGCTCGCTTTTCTTTTCTTTCGGGTCTTCCTTTGCATCAGAAGTTCCGCAGCCCTGTATGCTGAAAGAAAATGATAGTGCAGCCAAACCCGCTATAACAAAGCGTTTGATAAGATTGATTTTATCGGCACTATTGAATAAATATTTCATCCTTTGCTTTTTATATAATGATGTATAAGATTTCTTATAAAAAAATTTAGTTTCCTGCAATCGAATCATTTTTTTCTTCACTACCATATAATGATGCGATATAATGAACACTCTCTTTATCTTCCGGATCAAGCGAAACAGATTGCGTGCTTGTTTTTGCTTGTACCCATGCAAATACCATTGGCAAAATTAATAATGCCGCAAATGTCGAGGCAATCAATCCGCCAATGACGGCACGACCTAAAGGTGCAGATTGGTCGCCCGCTTCACCAAGGCCGGATGCCATCGGAATCATACCGACTACCATTGCGACGCTTGTCATAATAATCGGCCTTATACGAACTGCTGCTGCCTGCCTTGCAGACAGCAATGCGTTACCGTTTTTCATTCTTAATTCTTCAGCATTTGTTACCAATAAAACTGAATTCGAAATAGAAACACCAACTGACATAATAATGCCCATGTATGATTGAAGATTCAAACTTGAGCCTGTTAATAATAACAGCCCGAGTGAACCAACTAATACAGCAGGAACTGTACAAAGTACTACCAGCGAAACTTTGAAGGATTGGAAATTTGCAGCAAGCATTAAGAATATCACCACTATCGCAACAAGCAATCCTGATTGAAGGCTGTCTAATGTGTCAGTTAAAACCTGCGACAGTCCTCTTGTTTCAATAGTTAATCCACGAGGCAATTCTCCAATTGATTTTACAGCATTTTCAACATCACGCGAAGCAGTGCCCAAATCTTTTTTGTACATGTTTGCAGTAACCGACAATACAGGAATTGCCCCGATATCATCATCTTCGCCGTAAATGCTGTCAACGCTAATACTTGCCACGTCACCAACAACTGGTCTTGATTGATTGGGATTGACAGGGATTTCATTCACATCATTTACGCTGGTCATTTGATTTTCCGGAACCTGAACCTGTACATTATACCCCAGCCCAACTTTCTGATCCAGCCAGATATTTTTTTCAGTGAACCGTGAGGAAGAAGTTGCTGCAATCAATGAGCGAGAAATATCATTCAGGTTTGTACCAAGCTGTGCAGCTCTTACTCTGTCAATATTTACATTGATGGCCGGATAATGAATTGCCTGGCCCAATTGCACATCGCGCAGATAAGAAATTTGTTTTAGCTTATCAATCATTTTGTATGCATATTCTTCATTTTGCTTTTTATTTTTTCCCATCACTTTCACTTCAATGGGAGTTGGCGAGCCCTGGCTTAATATTTTGTCAGTAAGCTCAATCGGCTCAAAAGACAATTTCACATTGGGCAACACGTCTTTCATTTTTTCTCTGAACTTATCTTTCAAATCATCCATGTTGGTTTTGTAATCTTCTTTCAAAGCTACTTGCAGCACAGCTTCCTGCGGGCCAGCCATGAAAAGATAAATCGGGTTGGTAGAAAATTGCGAGCCGTGCATGCCAACCATTGCCGATGTGATGGATATATTTTCTTTGCCAACCAAACTATCAAGAACAGACAATGCTTTCAGTACATCCATCTCCGTTTTTTCAATACGGGTGCCATCTTCATCACGCAGGCGTACCTGAAATTGCCCTACGTTTGATTTTGGCAGCACATCTCTTCCGATGATATTCAAAAAGAAAACTGCTAAAGCCAATCCACCAATTGCATAGCCTATTACTATAATTTTTCGATAAGGAATAACTTTATTCATTTGATGCGCATAGAGCAATTTGAATTTATCAAAGCCTTTAATTTTTTTCTTTTCATTTTTTTGCGCTAATAATAAATCACGTTGCTGCCATGTATCTTTTTCCGATTCTTTTGGAATGCCTGATCCCATGAAAACAATATCATCAGCAGTTCTTCCTTTCTTAAAAAATTCTTTCATTCCCTTTTTTACCTTTTCAATCGGATGATGTTCTTTCATCATCCAGTTTGCTAAAACAGGAACGAGTGTTTGCGCCATCATGTAAGAAGTGATCATGGAGAAACCAATCGCCAATGCAAGCGGCAAAAACAATGAGCCCGGAATTCCGCCCATAGTAAATGCGGGCGCAAACACTGCGAGAATGCAAAATAGGATAAGCAGTTTCGAGAATGCAATTTCTTTACACGCATCCCAAACAGCAAGTGCCTTAGGTTTCCCCATATCCATGTGTTGATGAATATTCTCTATCGTCACCGTACTTTCATCCACCAATATCCCAATCGCAAGCGCAAGGCCGCTTAGGGTCATAATATTAATGGTCTGATTGAAAAGCGTAAGAAATAATACACCTGAAATGATACAAGTTGGAATAGTTATAATAACAATCAGTGCGCCACGTGCATCGCCCAAAAATAAAAGCACCATCAACCCTGTGAGAATTGCGCCTATCACACCTTCAGTCAATAAACTTTTCACGGCATTGATTACATAAGTAGATTGGTCGAATTCGAAATTGAGTTTAACATCTTCGGGCAATAATGCCTGAAAGCGGGGCAATGCTTTTTTCAAGCCCTGCACTACTTCCCAAGTGGATGCAGATGCTGATTTTGTAATCGGCATATACACAGAACGTTTTCCGTTCACAAGCACAAAACCGGCTGTAACATCGGCGCCATCTTCTATTGTTGCAACATCTTTCAAATATAAATTCTGGACTCCCCCGGTATATATCGGAATGTTCTCAAAATCTTTTACATTTTTGATATTTGTATTCGCAGGCGTGAAAAAATTCTTATCTCCAATACGTACAGTGCCTGCAGGTGTTGATTGATTGTTGATGCGCAATGCAGTAACCAATTGGTCGGGCGTAAGATTGTGCTCGCGCAGCAATTCTGGGTCAGCTTTAATAACGATTGTTCTTGCATTGCCACCAAAAGGCGCGGAAGAAACCAGGCCCGGAACGGAGGTGAAACTCGCACGCACATAAACGTTCGCCAGATCCTGCAACTCATTATTGCTGCGGTTCGGGCTGCTCAAAATCAATTGGCCAACCGGCAATGTTGATGCATCAAAACGAATTATGAATGGCGGATTGGTTCCTGGTGGAAAAATGGTTTGTGCTCGATTGCTGAATGTTGAGACTTCTGCTGCAGCTTGCGCCATATTTGTTCCTGGATAGAATGTTAACTTCATTAATGTGAGCCCTTGAATATTCTGTGTTTCAATACTTTTCACTCCGGAAACAAACAACATCAGGTTCACATAATTTTTCCCGAAATAACCTTCCATCTGATCAGGTGTAAAGCCACCATAGGGATGCGATAGATAAATTACCGGCAAATCCATATTCGGAAAAATATCAATCTTCGCTGTCAACACTGCTTTGATACCAAAGAAAAATAATCCTGCTACAAGAACAAGAATGGTTATTGGTTTCCGTAATGCCGTTCTGATTAAGCCCATAATATTTTTTTTGTGAATGGTGAATGGGCAATGGTGAATAAACAAACCATTTTATTACTCATTATTATATTGACCATTCACCATTGCCCATTCACTATTTCACTTGTTTCATAAATAAATCAAAATCTCCTGACGCTGCTGCTTTCAGCAACAATGCCTGCCAAATATTAATGTAAGCAACGCTCATATCCGTTTCTGCGCGATTCAAATTATAAAGCGCTTGTTGCACATCAACAATATTTGTCAATCCGTTTTTATATAAAACTGTTTTTTGCAAATATGCATCAGACGCAGCTTTGTATTCAACCGGAACTTCTTCGATGCTCATGATGCTGTTTTCAATTTGCTGATCGCTCAATAACAATTGATCTTTAAGTTGAGTGCTTATCAAATCATATTCATTTTGATAAGCAGCAGTCACAAACTGCTGCGCCTTCACCTGTTGTTTTATTTTTGCCGGGCTGATGATATTCCATCCAATGCCAATGCCAACAAGATAATTGTAGCGTGATGGATTAATTCCATCCAAATAACTTTTTGAATAATTCGCATCAGTCGCCGGCGTATAATTGTAATCAAAGCCCGAACCCTTTCCCTGAAATGTGCCGAATAAATTCAATCCCGGGTTAATGCTTTTCTGCAAATATTTTTCTGTTGTAGAACTGTAATCAATTCTGTTTTTATAAAACTGTACTTGTGGATTATTAGAAACTGCAAAATTTGTGTTGTAAGTATTAGGCTGATTGGAAAAATAGGCAGTGTCTAAATTCAAAACATCAGGAATGATATTAATGAGCTGACATAATTGGTTGCTCTGTTGTTGTTCATTATTTATGGCCTGGATCAACACCAATTTAGCAGCAGATAAATCTGAATTTGCAATAGAAGAATCAACACCGGGATTCAATCCTGATTTTGTTCTGGCAATAACAGTTTTATCAACGTAATCAGCTCTGTCAACATTTGATTGTGCATTCTGAACAAATCTTTGCGCGATTAAGAGATTGAGATATGCTCCTGCAATCTTCACGCTCTGCACAAATTTTTCCTGCGTGAGGTTTGCAGAATCAAGCATTAATTGCTTGTTAGCAACATCAACTCTTGATTGCAATCTTCCGAAAGAAATAAATTCCCAATTGGTATTAATGAGATAGATAGAACCAAAGGCAGCAGTCCAATTTTGGCTGGAATATCCCGGGCCTGCCGACCCAATCGTGCTTGCTCCTGCGAAAGCGCTGTACACGCCATATTGCCCATTGATAGTTCCGTAAGCTTGTTGGATTGAAGCAGTAACATCTGGCAGGTATTGATTTTTTGCATTTTGCACCAAGGCGGCCGAAGCATTCACATAGTTGCGTTTTGCCAGAATGCTTTGATAATTCGCAAGGCCGGTTCTACAGCATCAGATAAATTAAGCTGCCCTTGTTGCGCATTTGCGAAATGCATTTGCAAAATCAATGCAGCAGATATTAAAATAATTTTCTTAAATAAAAATTGTTTCATCACGATTTGTTTCTGAATAAATCCAATCAATAAATATAACTTAAGTAATGAATAAGAAATCAGGCAAGCAATTATGTTCCAAAAAACTATAAAAGAATTTTCAATGCTTTCAGCGCATTTTCTATTGGCGAAAGCTCACGGTAAACCTGGCATTGCACGGTTGCGCCATCGAACAACAGAAATATGGTATTGGCAAAATCTTCAACAGAATACCCGGGAGTTTTCTTCAGTTTTTTTACATGATCAATAAAAAACCGGCGCTGCTTTTCTTTATTTAAAATCGCCTGTTTATTAATTTTTGCACTGCGCTGCGGCATTTCTGCAATGATGCGGATATAGCTGCAACCGCTGAAATCGTTATCCAGCAAGTATTCTGAGCGGCATTCAAAACACTTAATGATGGCTTCTTTGGGATCTGTAACTCCATCAGTGAATTTAGCAAGCAGTGAAGCCCACTTTTCCCCTCTGCGTTTTAAATATGCCACGCACAAATCTTCTTTAGATGGAAAATGATAATACAGACTTGCTTTCGCTACTCCGGCTTCTTCAATAATCTGATTGATTCCGGTGAGGTTGTATCCTTGCCTGTAAAATAATCGGTCTGCAGTTGCAACAATTTGTTCACGAACCGATATCTCCGCTGTAATCATGTTGCGAAATTATAATAGTCAGACAAGTTTGTCTGGTTTAATTTTGATGAGTGGCTATAATAATATTTTAACTGGCCCTCTATCGGTGAAATTAAATCCAGCTATAAAAAATCATATGTCCTGAAGCTTATTTGAAATCATTGTACTCATCATCGGTCACTCTTTCCATCCATTCCACCACGCCTTTATCTGTATTTGTGTTGATAGCAATATGCGTGAACTCACTATCAGGCGAGGCTCCGTGCCAATGAACCACATCAGGCGCAATGCGCACCACGTCCCCTTTATGCAGCAATTGAATGGGTTTTCCTTTTTCCTGATAATAGCCAATGCCATCTGTGCAAACAAGGATCTGCCCGCCACCATGGGTGTGCCAATTATTTCTTGCACCAGGTTCAAACACTACATTTCCTATCTGTGTATTGAAGATATCATCTTTCAGAACTAATATTTTCACCCATGCTGTTCCCGTGAAATAATCGGGCGAAGCTTTTTCTCCCTTAGGAAAAATAGCGTTTTGATTTTCTCGGTTACTCATATACGTTATTTTTATAACCCTGTTGTCTTTTCAAATTCTTCGGTGTAGCGGTTGCCTGTTACTTTTATTTTTTCTAGTGAATCAGCAATATCTTTCAGGTCTTCAGCGGTCAACGTGATGCTTGCAGCACCAATATTTTCTTTCAGCCGGTTCAGTTTTGTTGTACCTGGTATTGGAACCATCCATGGCTTTTGTGCAAGCAACCATGCAAGCGCAATTTGTGCAGGTGTGCCATTGTTATTTGCTGCAATCTTGCCTAACAAATCAATCAATGTTTGATTTGCTTTCAATGCATCAGGAGTAAAACGCGGAAGCAAGCTGCGGAAATCATTGCTGGCAAATTTTGTATCTGCATCCATTTTGCCTGTCAAAAAACCTTTGCCCAACGGGCTGAACGGAACAAAACCAATCCCTAATTCTTCCAGTGTCGGTATGATTACATCTTCAGGAGTTCTTGTCCATAACGAATACTCGCTTTGCAATGCAGCAAGTGGTTGTATTGCATGTGCACGGCGAATTGTTTTTGCTCCGGCTTCAGACATGCCGAAATGTTTCACCTTGCCTTCTTTAATCAAATCTTTTACCGTGCCTGCCACTTCTTCAATCGGAACATTCGGATCAACACGATGTTGATACAACAAATCAATCACATCCGTTCTCAATCTCTTCAATGATTCTTCAGCAACTTTTCTGATATTATCCGGACGACTATTAACGCCAGCCATTTTTCCATCAACAATATTGAAACCGAATTTTGTAGCAATAACCACTTCGTTGCGTATTGGCGCCAATGCTTCACCAAGCAATTCTTCGTTGGTGTAAGGCCCGTACATTTCTGCTGTATCAAAAAATGTAACTCCATTTTCGAATGCTTGTTGTAAAAGCACAATCATGTCTTTCTTTTCCGGATACGGCGGAAAAGCAAAACTCATTCCCATACAACCCAATCCTATTGCAGAAACTTCTAATCCGCTGTTTCCTAATTTTCTTTTTTGCATAATCTTATTTTTAATTTTTTATTTAGTAAGAATTGTATTCCTGCTGAAATTATTTTCATTTTAGTTTTGATACAAGCCCAATCGGAACAACATCGATAAGCTCAAGAGATTTCACCATGTCTTTTACAGTGTCTTTATATTTTTTAAAGTGCGCTGAATCGATTACCAGTTTTGCCATGCGCACTATATGCTTATTTTCCTGTGCAGAAACATTAATACTCAAAGCGAATGTTATTATTAATGTGAAAAAAATAAATGACGATAAACTGCTTTTATGAAATTTCATTTTGCTTTTTTATTATTAATTAAGTAACCTGTATTCATTCGGTGATTGACCAACTCTTTGTTTGAACAACCGCGTGAAATGCTGTGGATATTTAAAGCCCATTTCGTAAGCAATCTCACTGATTGATTTGCTGATATCGAAAACTTTTTCTTTAGCAAGGTCTATCACTTTTTCCTGAATATATTCCTGAGCAGATTTTCCAGTTTCTTTTTTTATCAGATCGCCGAAATAGTTTGCTGATAAATTCAATTGTCCTGCGCAATATGCTACAGAAGGCAAGCCCAACGTTCTTGGCTTATCAGATTGAAAATAATCGTTGAGCAATTGTTCAAACCTCACCAATACATCTTTGTGAATATTATCTCGCGTTATAAATTGTCTGTCATAAAAACGAACGCAATAATTCAGGAACAATTCAATATTGCTAACAATTAAATTCTTGCTGTGTTTATCGATCGAGTGTTCCAGCTCATACAATATTTTAGTGAAACATTCAACCACCACTTGTCTTTCTCTTTCGGAAACATGCAACGCTTCATTCACATCGTAAGAGAAAAAATTATAGTCTTTAATATTCCTGCCTAATGAAGTACCATGAATCAAATCAGGATGAAATGCGAGCGCCCATCCTTTTGGCTGAACAGCTTTCATCTTATCATCAACTCCATAAACTTGTCCGGGCGCAATAAAAACCAGGGTACCTTCTTCGTAGTCGTAATTGTTCCGACCGTATTTCAGTTCCCCGCATTTTATCTCTTTCAAAAAAACAATGTACAATCCTGAAGCAAAGCGGGCAGGATGCATAGGTTTGGATTTCGATTGGTTCAGAACAGTTACCAATGGGTGCAGTGTTTCCTGCCCTCTCATTAAGTTGAATTGTGAAACGGTTTCAAGCTGTATTATTTTTTCCATGATGTTGTCTTGAGAATTCAAAATTAGTGGAAGTATTCAACCCGTTCCGCATTTGCATGCCGAATCAGTAATAATGGTAAGCAATACTGTAATCTGTATAACCCATGATTTAACACAAAGGATAAAACGTGACAGCAGTTCACCTTCAGAAAATTATCTTTATTCCTTCGTGTGAAAACTGAATATAATCAGCGATAGAAAATTTTGACTCACTCTGCCCGAATAACTAACTTATGCTTTCAAATAAGTAAAATGAATAAGCTTTTAATTAATTTTTTAGCGATAAGTTTTATTGCACTTATTTTTTCTAATTGCAATGGAACAAAAGATCACAACAATCAATTAACAGAAAAAGAGAAAAGCGAAGGCTGGCAATTATTGTTTGATGGAGAAACCACTAATGGCTGGCATTTGTACAACAATGGAAAAATCGATTCGCAATGGATTGCAAAAAACGGCGAGCTGTATTGCAATACCAATTTCAGGTTGGCGCATCAGGATATTATTTCCGATAACGAATTTGAAAATTTTGATTTGTATTTTGAATGGAAAATATCGCCGCCGGTAATAGCGGGGTGTTTTTAAATGTAGTTGAAAGAAAAGACATACCAACTGCATGGACTTCCGGCCGAGTATCAGTTGCTTGATGTTTCCAATGCGGATTATGCAACTGCCAACAAACGTTCAGGTTGTTTATTTGGTTTTGCTCCTCCGATAAATGCTGTAGATCCAAAACCTACGGGAGAATGGAATCAATCGAGGATCAAACAACAGGATGGCAAAGTTGAATTTTATTTGAATGGAACATTAACTGCGCAACAGGATTTTAAATCATCAGCTTGGCCCGATATGATCAGCAAAACAAATTTTATTCACTACCCTGAATTCGGCAAATACACAAAAGGGCATATCGGTCTGCAATATTGGTTAAAAGGAATTTCTTTCAGGAATATAAAAATAAAGCAGCTTTGAGGGCGCAAAATTACCCCCTCAATATACAAATAGCAAATACTTACTCATTTCGTCTCCGCCCAAACAATCCCCGCTGGCACCCATCTTTCATCGCTTACCTGTTTAATTATTCCTTTGTGCATTGCTTCATACCGCAACGAGCAACCAACAACAATTATCTCATCATCGTTTAATTTAAAAGGCAAAGAAATAACCTGCGGAGGAAAAAGATTATCATCATACAAAATGTTCCATTCATAGTGCCAGCAATTGCTGAGCGTTTGTGTTTTCATGTTGCAAACTGCCGCAGCTAATTTTAATTGCACGTTGCGGGTGTATGCGGGCGCAACAATTTTCTGCCCGGGCACAAAAGCGGGCAGCACCAACTGTATATCGCCTGCAACATTTCGGTTAACCGACACCGTTATTTTCAACCTTTCTTTTAAAAGGCTCTGCTCATTAAATTCAAAACCGGTAATAAAAGGCAATTCTTCATTAGCCGGTTTTTCTGAAAGCAGGTATGTATATATTGCATTATTAAATTTGAGAATAGCTGCTTTATTTAGACCAAAATCGAACAGCGTTTGCAAACCGCTGCGGAATGCTTTTGCCATGCGCACTGCATTTCCAAATTTGCCGGAGCAGGCTTTGGTGGCAGCTGTTTGTTTTACAGTTTCTGGCTTGGTGCGCACATAATAGCCGCCGAATCTTTTATAAAAAATAAGATTGCCTGTTGTGCCAACGAAGGTTAGGTTTTTCTGTTTTGCCATAGGAAAGGTTGTTGTTTGTTTCGGTTCTTGTTCGGATCAAGTCCGGTAATTACCGGACTTGATCCGAAGGAAACATAGACAAAACGCAGTGAAAACAGCATTTATTGCCCGCGTCGGGCATGAAAATTATCTGGCAAAGTATTGGCTGTTCAATGCAGCTTCATTGATCTGAATGAGATTGCATTCTTGAAAATAAATTAATAATAATAATTGCAACTATAAATGCAGAGCATCTTTATTTCACATACTTGTATTAACTATTCACCGATTTGACAGATTATATTTATTGCATAATCGCTAGCTTTAGCTAACAACAACAAAATCTGTTATGAGCAATATCCGCAAAGGAGATGTCAAACAGGAAGTGTTTGACCTTTATGATGATTATGCGCACAATCGCATAGACCGAAGAGAATTTGTGCAGAATCTCTCAGCCTATGCAGTAGGTGGATTGACTGTTGCATCGCTTATGAGTTTTATGATGCCTGATTATAAAGGAGCCATTCAAACGCATCACGATGACCCGAAACTGAAATCAGATTATATCAATTATGATTCTCCCAAAGGCGACGGCAATATCAAGGCATTGCTTTCAATGCCTGCAGATGCAAAAGAAAAACTCGGAGGCATTGTAGTAGTGCATGAAAACCGCGGGCTTAACCCTCATATTGAAGATGTGGCAAGAAGAGCTGCACTTGCAGGTTTTATTTCTATCGCGCCTGACGCATTAACTCCTTTGGGCGGTTATCCCGGCAATGATGACAAAGGCCGCGAATTGCAAAGCAAGCTCGACAAAAATAAAATGCTTGAAGATTTTATTGCAGCTTATGATTATCTTAAAAACCATAAAGACTGCAATGGTAAAATTGGCGTTGTTGGTTTTTGTTTTGGCGGATGGATTGCCAATATGATGGCAGTTCGCATTCCTTCGCTTTCCGCCGCAGTTCCATTTTACGGCTCACAACCTGCTGCTGAAGATGTTGCTAAAATACAAGCACCGTTATTGTTGCATTATGCCGGTCTTGACACACATGTGAATGAAGGTTGGCCTGCATATGAAGCTGCATTAAAAGCGAATAATAAAGTTTATACAGCATATGTTTATGCAACGGTGAACCATGGATTTAATAATGATACCACACCACGTTATGATAAAGATGCTGCCACGCTTGCATGGCAGCGCACTATTGATTTTTTCAATAAATATTTGAAATAACAGTCAGCAATAAGAAAGGATAATATTAATATCAGGTATGCTTCTACGTTAGGCAAAGACGGTTATAAAAATTCGTAGCCGATATCTCTTCGGTAATAAATACCATCGTAATCAATCAGATCAAGCACGTCTCTTGACTTATCAACTGCTTCATAAACAGTTTCTGCAAAGGAAGTGACACAAAGCACACGGCCACCATTAGTAACAATCTTGTCTCCATCAGCTTTTGTGCCTGCATGAAAAACCAAACTATCTTTTGAAAATTTTTGATTTAATCCTTCAATCACAAAACCTTTTTCATAAGCTCCCGGATAACCACGACTGATAGCAACAATAGTAATCGCAGTTCTTTCATCAACTTTAATTTTAACCTGGTCCAATTCCTGGTTGCAGGTGCTCACAAACAACCCTACCAGATCATTTTCCAGTCTTGGAATAATTACCTCTGTTTCCGGGTCGCCGAGCCGGCAATTATATTCAATCACATAAGGCTCGTCATCAACTTTTATTACACCAATAAAAATAAATCCTTTGTAGTCTATTTCGTCTTCTTTTAATCCATCGATTGTTGGCTCGATGATGCGCTCAGTAACTTTTTGCATAAAAGAAACGGTTGCAAAAGGCACAGGGCTTACAGCGCCCATGCCGCCTGTGTTCGGGCCTTTGTCGCCTTCGTGAATTCTTTTATAGTCTTTTGCTTCGGGCAATAAAACATAATTCTTCCCATCAGTCAAAACAAAAACGCTCACCTCAATGCCATCTAAAAATTCTTCTACAACTACCTTCTTGCTTGCATCTCCAAATTTAGATTGCTGGATCATCAGTTCGAATTCTGCAATAGCTTCAAGATGATTCTGACAGATCACAACGCCTTTGCCGGCAGCAAGCCCATCAGCTTTCAATACAATCGGAAGCACATGCTCTTTCAAAAATTCTATCCCTTCTTCGTAATTGTCGATGGTGAATTCTCTATACCCTGCAGTTGGGATATTGTGTTTTTTCAGAAAGGCTTTTGCGAAAGCCTTGCTTCCTTCCAGTTGCGCACCTTGCTTTGACGGGCCAATAAAAAATATTTTTTCGAGAGAAGGTTTTGATTTGAAATAATCGCACAGGCCATTTACTAATGGTTCTTCAGGGCCAACCACAATCATTTCTATTTTCTTTTCTTCGCAAAATTTTCCAATCTCATCAAAATCAGAAATGTCAATGTTCACGTTAATTCCGCATTGAGCCGTGCCTGTGTTTCCTGGCGCGATATAAAGAGGGTTCGTCCAAACACTTTGATTCAATTTCCAGGCGAGGGCATGTTCCCGCCCACCGGAGCCAAGCAGCAGTATATTCATTGGTTCAAAATTCTTCGGCGAAATTCTATATTCAAAGCCATATAGGGAAATGAATTTTACAAATGGTAATAAAAAGCCGTTTGCTCATTTTCATTTTAATTAATTGATTACTTTACGTGATTGTTTTGAAAATTCTTTAATACCAAAACCGCCAACAATATGAGCCCCCAACCAGAAACAAAAGGACACCCACGTGGTTTATATGTTTTGTTCTTCACCGAAATGTGGGAGCGTTTTGGTTATTATTTAATGATCGGGATTTTTTTTCTGTATTTGCATGATACAGTTGGGCATGGCGGAAGAGGCCTTGATACTTCAGCGGCAGTGAGCATTGTGGGCACATATGTAGCATTGATTTATCTGACACCGTTCCTTGGCGGATTGATTGCAGATAGGATTTTAGGCTATGCAAAATCAATTTTTCTGGGCGGCCTTTTATTGGCGCTTGGCTATTTTTTAATTGCATTGAATGGAAGCGATGCGGTAATGTATACCGGTTTGTTTTGCGCAATTATTGGCAATGGTTTTTTTAAACCAAACATCAGCACACTTTTGGGAAATATTTATAATCGCCCGGACCTAAGGCCTAAAAAAGATATTGCCTATAATATTTTTTACATGGGCATCAACATCGGCGCCTTCATTTGCAATTTTGTAGCAGCCTATCTGCATAATAAATATCAAGATCATAACGGCTGGGGAATTGCTTTTTCAGCGGCAGGTTTCGGCATGTTGATCGGATTGATATGGTTTGCATTCGGGTTGAAACACGTGAAACATGCGGATGTTATAAAACCAGTTCAGGAAGGCGATATGCCTATTTCAAAAATATTGACCAGTGTTTTTCTTCCGGCAATAGTAGCCGGTTTAATCGGCTGGTTCATCCCGGGAAATATTTTAGGCTCAGATTCAAACGATGCTTTCATTTTTGCCTGCATTCCCATCATCATTTTTTATTTCAGCTTATGGTATAAAGCAAAAGGTTTCGAAAGAAAACGCATTGGCACATTGTTAACGCTGTTTGGCGTTTCAATTATTTTCTGGAACATCTACAATCAAAACTCAACCGCATTAACTATATGGGCGCAAACATACACAGACCGCGAAGCACCAAAAGCCATTCAGCCTGCACTAAAACCTTTTGGGTTTTTAGAATCAGTAGGTACAAAACCAACAGAAGTGCCTGTAGTTGATCAGCAGTTTCGTGCACAAGCTGATGCAAATGGCAAAGTGATGACCAAGCAAGGCACTGATCTGTATTTTCAAAATTTACAGAAAGATAAATATCCGCCTCCCGGCCAGGATTTAAAATTGATATCGACAGAAATTTATCAGTCAGTCAATCCATTTTGGATAATTGTTTTAACGCCCCTCGTTGTTGTTTTTTTTGGATGGATGAAGAAAAGAAAAAAAGAACTTTCAACGCCAAGCAAGTTTGCATGGGGAACATTAATCGCCGGCTTGTCTTCTGTGGTAATGGTTGCTGCATGTTTGGTAACCAACATTTATTTCAACAAAGTTTCAAGCTGGTGGATCGTGAGCAGCTATGGTGTGTTTACAATAAGCGAATTATTTGTAAGCCCTGTTGGTTTATCGCTTACATCTAAAGTGGCACCACGAAGGTTAACTGCTTTAATGATGGGCGGATGGTTCATCACCACATCTTTGGGCGGAAAAATATCCGGGATACTTGCAGGATTTTGGGATAAGTTTGATAACAAAGCTGTTTTTTTTGGGATAAGCGCTGTAGCGGCAATCGTAGCGTGCTTTTTACTGCTGCCATTGACCAAGCGCCTAAATACAGTTGTGGAAGAAGCAGCGGCTTCGGATGATTGAAAATCATTTTCTTATTGTTGCGCATCATTAGCACAAAGTTCCTGCAATTATTATTCTGAGCACAAATGTAAAACGTTTGTGCATTACCGTTAATGATTGTAAAAACAAAAATCATTTGAAAGCTTCTTTCAGATAACCGATGCGAATATCTTTCCTTTTCATCGCATAATAGTTACCTAATAAGCTGGCTTAAATGAATTTTCTTTTGAAGCCCAAACCACCACAGCCAAATAATCAGCTCATTTTAAAAGGCACAATCATTTCAAATGCGGGAATATTGACTTCAAAAGTTTGTTTTGTGTTGAGGTTTTCCATTATGTAAGTGCCGTGCATTTTTCCCATTTCCGTTCTCAGGTTGCAGCCGGAAACATATTGATAGCGCTCTTCAGGATTTAATGTAGGCTGAACACCAACAACGCCTTCGCCTTCCACTTCGCGATAAGTTCCGTTGCTGTCAAAAATATGCCAGTGGCGCCGATGCAATTTTACGGGGAAATTATTATGGTTCTCCAGCGTGATGCGGTATGCGAACATGTATTCTCCCGACACAGGGTTGCTGTAATCGGGTTGATAAAACGTTTCCACGCTCACCTCTACGCCTTCTGAAATTTTGCTTGCCATGGAAACAATTTTCAATAAAATTAAACAAAATGGGTTGTTGTTAAAAGGATTATTTCAGATTTAGTTTTTTCATACGATTCTACCTTATTTTTATGACATCTTTAGTTTTCTTTCTTCATAGAATAAAATTTTATTATGAAAATAGCTGTTGCAAAAGGAGATGGTATCGGCCCCGAAATAATGGCCGCCGTGCTTAAGATTTTCGATGCCAATAAAGTGCCATTGGAATATGAATATGTTGATATGGGCAAATGGGTTTTCGACAAAGGCTTCTCGAACGGCATGACTCCCGAAGCGCAGCACAGCATCGAAGAATTGGGAATATTATTTAAAGGCCCGATGGAAACGCCGAAAGGAAAAGGTGTAAAGAGCGTGAATGTGACAGCGAGAAAAACATGGAACACCTATGCGAACAAAAGAGTGTTCCAGACTTTGCATGGAGTGGATACCGTTTTTTCAAAAGCAGGTATTCCGATTGATATTACCATCGTTCGTGAAAATATTGAAGACACTTACGGCGGCATTGAGCATATGCCCACACATGATGTTGCATTAAGCAGAAGATTCATTACCCGCCCCGGAAGTTTGCAGGTAATAAAATATGCTTTTGAAATGGCCAAGAAAAAAGGCACTAAAAGAATTACCTGCGGACACAAAGCAAACATCATGAAACTGACCGACGGATTATTCTTGCAATGCTTTAATGAAGTAGCAAAAGAATATCCTGAACTCAAAGCCGATGATGTAATTGTAGATGACCTTTGTATGAAATTGGTTACGAGGCCAGATACTTTTGATGTTGTCGTTCTTACCAATTTGCAAGGAGATATTGTATCTGATCTTTGCGCCGGATTGGTTGGTGGGCTTGGCTTTGCGCCTTCTGCAAATATTGGCGATCATATTTCCATTTTTGAAGCGGTGCACGGAACTGCTCCTGATATTGCAGGAAAAAACATTGCCAACCCAACTGCATTATTATTAAGTGGCATTGCAATGTTGCGCCATTTAGGATTGATGGAAAATGCAGCAATCATTGAAAATTCATTGTTATTCACTTTGGAAAGCGGCGTGCATACCGGAGATTTTGGCGATAAAAATATCCCTTCAGTGAACACCACAAGTTTTGCAGAAACCATTATCAGCAATTTTGGAAAAGTTCCTGAACATGGCGCCAAGCCATTGTTGCCGAACATGCCTGTAACGCCTACTCTTTTTAAATTAGACCACAATGCAATGATGGTGTCAGAGGAAATGCAAAATGAAAAAATTGTGGGCGTTGATATGTTCATTGCAAGTTCGGAACAACCCGAGTACATCGCAAAAAAATGCCAGCGCCATGCGGGAGTAAAATTTAATCTTGTCAGCATCAGTAATCGCGGCACGCAAGTGTGGCCTACCGGTTCGGTATATACGAACTTGGTGAACGAATACAATGTGCGTTTTGAAAGTATTGATGGAGAGCTGAACCAACAGGATGTTATTGGTTTATATGTAAGCCTTAGCGGAGATTTCAAAATTTGTTCATTAGAATTATTAAATGCATGGGGAGATAAGAAAGCTTATTCGCTCGCACAAGGACAGTAGTTTGGAGTTTGTAGTTTTCAGTTTGTAGTTCTGAAAGTCGGAGTTCATCGATATAATCATAATGTCTGATTATTGTGAAGTTTATTTTTTTGTAACCAGCTTTTGTAATTCTATTGAACATTCTTGCGTCGCACTCTTGTACATTTATTTCTTTATTGAACCATCACAATAATTTCAATTCTTTTCTGTGCTTCAGTGCCTCTGTGGCAAAAAATCACAAATTCATATTGGAAAGCAAAATCAAAGCAATAACTCCAAGCACTACAAAAATAAATAGCGAAATATAATGTATGGATTGAAAACGTTTTTCTTTTTGTTCCTGCTCTCTCATTCTTGCCAAAACGAACAATACAAATGTTGTGATAGAAATTAATCCGGTTATTATAAGAAGCGCAATGGTAAAATGAAAAAGCAAATTAAATTTTTTTGCTTGATGAATATCCGTTCTTCAACAGCCACTGCAGCACTTTATCGCGATGATCGCCCTGAACAATAATTTCTCCACCCTTTGCTGAGCCGCCTGTTCCACAGAATGATTTTAATTTTTTGCCGAGCTCTTCCAGGTCTTCATTCTTGCCGATAAAACCTTCAATAAGCGTTACTACTTTTCCAGCACGTTGTTTTGTGTCTAATTTTATTTTTAGTTTTTGTTGCTTTGGTGAAAGCGTTTCTACATTTTCATTTTGTTCTTCAAATTGAAAATTTGGGTCGGTGCTGAACACAAAACCGCGAGTGTCGGGTTTATTTTTCTTGTTCATAATATTATCAAATTATCGTATTGTCAAATTATCACTTCAAAACTGCTTTCAGGCTCAGATCCAAACTCTTCGCCTGATGAATCAGTGCGCCGATGCTGATATAATCTACTCCGGTTTTTGCATAGTCGATTACGTTATCCAGATTAATTCCGCCGCTGGCTTCCGTTTCATACTTTCCATTAATAAGTTGTAATGCTTCTTCAATTTGCTGCGGCGAAAAATTATCAAGCATAATGCGGTCAACTTTTCCAACAGCCATCACGCGTTTCACATCATCTATATTTCTTGCTTCAATCTCAATTCTTAAATCCAGTTTTTTCGTTTGTACATAAGCGTTAGCTTTTTCAATTGCCTTTTCAATCCCTCCGCAATAATCAATATGATTGTCCTTCAGCATAAGCATATCATACAAACCAAAACGATGGTTCATGCCGCCACCGATTTTCACTGCCTCCTTTTCTAACAAGCGAAAATTGGGAGTTGTTTTTCTTGTATCAAGAATCTTGGTGTTATATCCTTTTATTTTTTCTGCATATTGATGCGTTAATGTTGCAATGCCACTCATGCGCTGCATGCAATTCAGCACCAATCTTTCGCATTCAAGAATAGTGTGAACCAAAGCTTCCACTTCAAATGCTTTTTCACCAACCTTCATCGCATCGCCATCTTTCTTAAATGCAATAAATTTTGAAGAAGATTCTTTGAGCTTGAAAATTTTTTCTGCAACAGCAACGCCAGCCAGAATTCCATCCTGCTTGATCTTTAATACTGCTTTGCCTTTTGCACTTGCTTCAATAGAAGAAAGCGTGGAATGGTCACCATCGCCGATATCTTCTTTCAGCGCGGCTTCTACCAAAATTTTAAGTTGTTCATCAAAATTGAGCATGGGCAAAACTAAGCAAGAAAGTGGTAAATTTATTTTTGCCACTAAAGCCCTGAAGCACAGAAATTATTTTATTGTTTAATGGATAACAAGTTTTCTTCTTTGCATCAATCCGTTCCAATTCGCATTCATTCGCATCAATAAAAAAGCTCCGCAAATTGCAGAGCTTAATAATTTTAGCCAAGTCGGTCTTTTATTCAGCGGGCTGGAACCTGAGTTCCTGAAGCAATTGCTTATCGCCTTTCAATTTCATGAACAAAACTGTTTTGTAATCGCCATTGCGGGTTTTTAAAACACCGATGCAAAACTCAGAACCAGCGTTTTCGCCTTTGTGCTTTATCTGAAAATTTTGAACGCCGTTGCTCGAAAAAAAATCGCGGATTACCATTTCAGCCTGTGTTTTGCCATAAGTATCGCTTTTATCAGGAAGTGTTATATCTACCCTATTATCCAAATAAGCTGATAATTGATTTACGTTGCCTGAGCGCATTGCTGTTGCCACATCGTCAATGCTGAAGTACGGTTTGAAGGAAATAAGGAGTAGCGCAATAAGCAAAGCCGCCAGCCCTTTAAAGTTTTTCATGTTAAAAATGGTTTTTCATAATTGGTATATCCCAAAAATATGCCAAAGTAATGCCGACAGGGAAAATACTGATTAACGAAGCAATACTCCCTAACTTTACCGCGAAAAAAACGCTTACTCAAACAAAAAAGTATGGCAACTAAAAGAGCGATGCTCATCATCATGGATGGATGGGGACTTGGCAAAGTTCCTAATTCCGATGCAATTCAGCATGCAAAAACTCCTTTCGTCAGTTCTTTATATAAAAAATATCCAAACACAACCTTGGTTACTTGCGGCGAAGCAGTTGGCTTGCCAGACGGACAAATGGGCAATTCCGAAGTCGGGCATCTTAATCTCGGTGCCGGAAGAATTGTTTACCAGGAACTGCAGCGAATTAATGTTGCCATTCGTGATGGGTCATTCGCAAAAAATGAAGTGCTGCTTAATTCCATCAGGTTTGCAAAAGCGAATAACAAGCCACTCCATCTGCTTGGGCTGGTGAGCGACGGCGGCGTGCATTCTCACATCAATCATCTTAAAGCAATCATTGATATCTGCAATAGCGAAGGGCTTCAACAGGTTTTCGTGCATGCTTTCACCGATGGAAGAGATACCGACCCCAAAAGTGGCCTGGCTTTTATTAAAGAATTGCAAGAACACCTTGATAAAACTGTCGGAAAAATTGCAACTGTGAGTGGCCGCTATTATGCAATGGACAGAGATAAACGTTGGGAACGAGTGAAGCTTGCTTATGATGCGTTGGTAAACGGCATCGGAGAAAAAGCAACAAGCGCAATTGAAGCCGTTGAAAAATCTTATGCTAATAATATCACAGATGAATTTATTAAGCCAACAGTTATAACAAATAATGACCAACCTATCGCCACCATCAAAAATGATGACGTGGCCATTTGTTTCAACTTCAGGACCGACCGTTGCCGCGAAATAACGCAAGTACTAACGCAAATGGATATCCCGGAACAGAACATGAAAAAATTATCGCTGCATTATACTACAATGACTCAGTATGATCATAATTTCCAAAACATACATGTGATTTTTGAGAATGATGATTTGAAAAATACTTTGGGAGAAATTATTGAAAAGGGCGGTCTGAAACAAATCAGGATTGCTGAAACAGAAAAATATCCTCACGTATCTTTCTTTTTTAGCGGAGGAAGAGAAAAGCCTTTTGATGGAGAAAACAGACTAATGGTCCCATCTCCAAAAGTAGCAACATATGACCTGAAGCCCGAAATGAGCGCTGAGGAAGTAACCAACGCCATCATTCCTGAAATTGAAAGCAAAACCTCAGATTTCATTTGCCTGAACTTTGCAAATGTAGACATGGTTGGCCACACCGGCATTTGGCAAGCCGCCATCAAAGCTGTTGAAACAGTTGATAAATGCGTTGAACGTGTTGTAACTGCTGCGTTGAATAACGATTATGTTGTATTCCTAACGGCCGACCACGGCAATGCAGATTATATGATCAATGATGACGGATCTCCAAATACGGCGCATACACTCAACCTTGTGCCGCTTTTTGTAATCGATAAAGAGTGGAAAGGAACTTTAAAACCCGGCAAACTCGGCGATATTGCTCCGAGCATATTAACATTGATGGGTCTTGAGATTCCAAAGGAAATGACAGGTTCTGTTTTAGTAAGTTGATTTATTGATACAATTGAAATTTGACGACAAAGGCAATTCAATTTCTTCAATTGAAAGGAATCGGCTTTTTAATTATTCAACTTGTTAACTTCTTCAAGTTGTCAGCCCATCATTCTATTCAGCCAACCAACACTTAAGCCGAACAACTTCACCGAAGTTTTTTACAAACAAAGCAGCTTTAACTTGTGAAAATTGTCTAAATTACAGGCAACTAAAAGTCTTTCATGACCGAGGAAGCCATTTTTCAGGGTTGTTTAAAAAACCAAGCTGCTGCACAACGCGAGCTATATAGCAGGTATAGCCCGAAAATGCTTGCAGTTTGTTATCGGTACGCTCACAACCGCGAAGATGCTGAGGACATGCTGCAGGAAGGTTTCATCAAAGTTTTTTCGCAGATACACACGTTTCAAAACAAAGGTGCTTTTGAGGGCTGGGTAAGAAGGATTATGGTCCACACTTGCATCAACAACTTAAAAAAGAACAAAAGATTTAATGAAAGCGTGGACATTATTTATGCAAGCAGCATACAGGTTAGAGAAGAAAGCATTCCATCAATTGTTCAAGCCAAACAAGTGGTTGAATGCATAAGGCTGCTGCCAATTGGCTATAGAACAGTGTTGAACTTATATGCGATTGAAGGCTATTCTCACAAAGAAATTGGTGAGATATTGGAAATAGAAGAAAGCACCAGCCGTTCGCAGTATACAAGAGCAAGGCAAATGCTGGAAGAAATCCTGATCAAAAAGAAGATTATTCAAAAGCCAAAGGAAAAAAAGGGATGGCTCGCCGCTATCAGATAATAAAAAATTAATCCTAAGAAAAAGCCCTAAAACAATTTAAGAGATGGAAAGGAATCTTTATAATGATGAAGAGTTTGAAGACCTGATTCAAGAAAAAGCGGGCCAATATAAAATGTACCCTTCCGATAAAGTCTGGAAGAACATCAACGCCTCACTTCACACCCGCAGAAGATGGTTTTTTGCGGGGATGGCCACACTAATAACAGGAATTTTATTTTTTGCCGGCAAGGAACTATTAAGCCCACCAAGTCATATTGTTAGTGCTAAAAAAACAATAACAGACAAAAACAATAATAAAGACAATGAAAGCAGCACAAAACAAAAAGACAATTATGTAATCAACAATCCATCTCCTCAAAAAAGAGCTGCTGAAACGCCCATTGCTCCTGCTTTTGCAGAGTTCAACCCTATCAGTTCCCCTGATAAAAATCGTGATGGCGAGCCGGAGATTAACATTTCAGGAGATTCAGCATTCACCAATGTTGTTTCCGCATATACAGAAAGACTATCAACTACAATTTCAACAGATCAAACCAACGATGATATCTCTGCAAATGATCCTAGTGAATTTCATTCGCGCCATATCGATGTTATAGGAACTGATAAAAAGCCATTGAACGATTCGAAAGAAAATATAAGGAATTCTATAGATGCAAAGCCCGAAAATACATCTTCAGTATCTGGCATCATGATCGATAAAAAGCAATCTAAAATATTAGAAAATGTTGCCTCTTTTGAATTGGTCTCCCCAAAAAAATTGAATAGAAAATACTGGCAGATATATCTTGCGCCCACTGTTAATTACAGAACACTTTCCGGCGCGGAATTAGATGCGAATACAAAACCTAATATTCAAAACGGGCCTATCGCAGCGGTCGCGGCCTATGGAAATCCAAATTTGTATACAAATAACAAACCGGCTATGGGTTTTGAAGCGGGCAGCAGCTTTCTTTACCGCTTTACCAGAAACTTAAGCTTTAAGGTTGGGCTGCAATTTAATTACATCAGCTATTCAATTAATGCATACGCGCTAAATAGCCAGCCTGCAACCATTGCGCTCAATTCTATCGGTTATATTCCAAGTACCATCACATCTTACACAAATATTGGTACGGTTGGCGGAAAAGGATCTGTAAACCTTCAAAACCAATACATGCAATTTTCGGCGCCAATTGGATTTGAATTGAGAATATTGGGGAATGAAAAATTGCAATTTAGTATTGGCGCAACTGTTCAGCCAACTTATTTATTGAACAGAGATTCATATTTATTGACCGCTGATTATACCAATTATATTCAAGAACCATCACTGTTTAAAAGATGGAATGTAAATGGTGCTGTTGAAGCTTTTCTATCTTATAACACAGGCAAAGTACGCTGGCAAATTGGCCCGCAATTCCGTTATCAACTTCTATCAACTTATGTAAGCCAATATCCAATCACAGAAAATTTAAAAGAATTTGGCATAAAATTCGGCATCGTTAAAACTATCTGGTAAATAGTTCAATAAACTTAATTTTGCAGAGCTGTGATTTTGGTCACAGCTTTCTTTTTTAAAACTCAATAAGCACGTAGTTCGATGATGAAAAATTATTTTGCTTTTGTTTTTATTACAAGCTTTTTTATCCTTTCCTGCAAAAACAGCAAACAAAAAAATGAAGGCGGGAAACAGAGCGAGAAAAAAAATTTTTTCCCCGTTGCCAATTATATAGAAAGTGAGATTCATTATGTTGATTCACTGCCCATCGCGATCACAAAATACATTATTCAAGATAACAAGACAGATACATCTTATATTCAATCGCCAGAGTATGATCAAATAGCTCAGGATTTTATTTGCCCTGAGCTCAAGCCCGATGTTTTTGAAAAAGAATTCTCAGAAACTTCTTTCGTTGACCAATCTACCCAAACAATCACTTTCACTTATTCAACAAAAAATAATAAACTCGATTTGCAGCGCGTCGATGTGCTTGCAAATGCCGATAACGGGCTTAATAAAGTGAGCAGCATTTATCTCGAAAAAGCAATCCATAAAAATGATACGTTTATTTTGAAGAAGCTTTTGTGGGTAACAAGAACAAGTTTTCAGATTGTAACAAGCACGCAGGTTTCAAGCCAAAGCCCTGTTGTGAAAGAATTAAAATTAGTTTGGGGCATTGAATAGAACAGCCGTATGACACAAAAAGAATTTCAAGATATTGCACATTCAATACCAACCGATCCGGGCATTTATAAATATTTTGATGAAGACAATAATTTAATTTATGTTGGCAAGGCAAAAAATATCCGCAAAAGAACAAGCTCATATTTCTTAAAAACTTTCACCACTTATAAAACGCATGAACTTGTTCAGCGGATCAAGCGCATAGAATTCACCATCGTAAATTCCGAACAAGATGCATTTTTTCTTGAGAACTCACTGATCAAACAATTTCAGCCGCGGTTCAATATCAATTTAAAAGATGACAAAAGCTATCCTTTCATTGTAATAAAAAACGAACCGTTCCCAAGGGTTTTTTTAACCAGAAAAAAAATAAATGATGGGTCTGAATATCTCGGGCCTTTTACTTCCGTCGCCAAGGTGCGTGAGTTGATACAATTTATAAGGACAAATATTCCCTTGCGCACATGTAAGCTTAATTTAACGGAAACGAATATCCGTAAAAATAAATTTAAAGTTTGCCTTGAATACCACCTGGGCAATTGCAAAGGGCCTTGTGAAGCAATGCAGACAGTTGAAGATTATCAGGAAGGGTTGAACCAAATCAAAAACATATTGAAAGGCAATTTGGGACCGGTTATTCAAAATTTTAAAAAAGAAATGAAAGACTCGGCGATTGAAATGAAATTTGAAAAAGCAGAAATTATTAGAAAAAAAATAGAGCACCTGGAAAATTATCAGTCAAAATCTGTGATAGTAAGCAAGCACGTTTCCAACGCAGATGTATTTACAATTGCAAGCGAAGAAGACATTGCTTATGTGAATCATCTGATGGTTGAAAATGGAACTATTGTTCAGGCTCATACAACACAAGTGGAAACGCATTTGGATGAGCCGATAGAAGATGTGCTTGCACAAACCATCGCAAGGCTTCGGGAAACATTTAACAGCACTGCAGCTGAAATCATTGTTCCCTTTAAAATCGAATTTCCCCAGGAAGGCATCACCATTACAATTCCCAAAGCGGGCGACAAAAAAAAGCTTCTTGAGCTTTCTGAAAAAAACGCAGAATATTTCCGCGAAGAATTGAAAAGAAAAAAAACCTTGCTGCTGCATGAAAAAACTGAAGAACAAAATGAAGAAGTTTTGTTTGAATTACAGGAAGGGCTTCAATTGCCGGAATTACCTGTGCACATTGAATGTTTTGATAACTCAAATTTTCAGGGAAGTTTTCCTGTGTCGGCCATGGTTCTCTTTAAAAATGGAATAGAGAGCAAAAAAGATTATCGCCATTTCAATGTAAAAACCGTAAAAGGAATAAACGATTTTGCCACAATGAAAGAAGTGGTTTTTAGAAGATATAAAAGACTATTGGATGAACAAAAACCATTGCCACAATTGGTAATTATCGATGGAGGCAAAGGGCAGCTAAGCGCTGCGATGGAAAGCATTGAGCAACTGAATTTGATTGGTCAGATGACAGTTGTCGGGCTTGCAAAAAATGAAGAAGAGATTTTTTTTCCGGGCGATAACGAATCAATAAAACTGCCTTATAATAGCGAAGGCTTGAAATTGATAAGAAGAATAAGAGATGAAGTGCACCGTTTTGGCATCACATTTCACAGACAAAAAAGAAGCAAGGGAACGTTTACAAATGAGCTTGAAGAAATAAAAGGGATTGGGAAGAATACCGTGGGCACGTATTATTAAAAAAATTTAGATCGGTCAATAACATAAAGCACTTAACGGAAGAGGAGCTTGCCCAATCAATTGGCGCATCAAAATCTAAAATAATCATCAATCATTTCGAAAAAGAAAAGCAAGAGAAAGGCAGCTAACGGCAACGCATACCTGATTTTTTAAAACCCCGCAATAAAATTGCAGGGTTTTAATTGCTTATTTTTATTTATTGCACAGTTATTTGTTTAGGCGCAAATCCGCTATTTACCAATTCCACAAAATAATTCCCTTTCGGATATCCATATAACGATATGGAAGTTTGAGTGTCGTTCGGATTAATTTGGTAGAAGCCCATTACACCGCCCGCAGAATTCATAATTTTTATATAACTGCTGTTTATGCCGCTATGCGTAACAAGAATATGGTCAGATGCAGGGTTTGGATATATGCTAAACTCTACAAAATTATTTATTGTTGCAGCAACAATTTTGCTGTATGTGAATTGGTTGGAAAAGTCGACTTCTTTCAAGCGATAATAATGGATGCCGATGGAAGGGTGATTATGCGTGAAATTATAAGTTGAAGTGCCGGCTGCATCCAGAGCTGTAACATACCCCAAAGAATCAAATGTAATTCCATCAAGACTATGCTGCACTACATATGAGCTAAGATTGCTTTCATTGGAAACCTTCCAGCTCACTAAAATATCCTGGCCCGATGGAGTAGCTGAAAGAGATAAGTTCAAAGGCAAGACACCTAAGTTGCCACCAAGCAAGTAAGCTTGAGAATAGATCCATGGGCTGTATACCTGCCCGAACGTGACCGCGCTTGGTGAATATTGAATTCTAACCCTAACTTTAGTTGCCTTGGCCGGAGATTTAGTGATAAGATTTTTGAATTCGATACCTCCTGCCGTTATTGTAGAATAAGAAGTTTGTTTATCAGTTATTACAACATTGTTTGTAATTGGGTTTCCCTGGAACGGTGTGCCGTTCGGTTCTGTTTCCCAAACAAGTTTGCCCTTGGTTGTTCCAAAAGGTGATTGAGCAAATAGCCCCAAACCAAAAGTATTTTTTGTTAAATTATCTGCTTTTATAGGACTGACTAGATCTGTTTCATACAATCTAAGCACATTGCTTCCATTGTGGCCAACAGCATTATTGCCATAATAAATATATGTTTTGCCGGTTTTTGTTCCCAAAGTTGCATCTTCATAAACACCAACCAGCAAATCACTATAACCATCACCGTTCACGTCGCCTGCGCTAGCTACTGCCCCTCTTGGCACCTCAGGGCTCACATATACACAACCCTCATCTAAGAACGAAGCGGCTATTGATGTGTTAATGCCTGTAGGCCCTCCTAAAAAAAGATATGATGCGCCGGTACCCGCCCCTAAATTAGATGTGCCTAATATGGCTCTTACAATTACATCACCATAACCATCGCCATTTACATCACCTGCAGCTGCTACGTTTGCGCCAAACTGGTCGCCGGAATTTATACCGCTTAAAACTGTTGCTGCAGTGGTAGACAAGCCGGAAGAGCTTCCTAAAAATATCGCAGCTGAGCCGCCACCCGCTCCACTTCCCGCTGCGGAAAATGCCCCAACAATCACATCGCTGTAGCCATCTCCATTTACATCGCCTGCAGTTGAAACACTAGTACCAAAGTCACCGGCTGTTCCGTTCCCGTAATCACCTGCAAGGGTATAATTTGGCAACGCATCATTAGAAATACCTGTTTTACTTCCGTTATACACTAAAGCAATATTACCGCCTCCGCCAGATGTCCCAATGATTATATCGCTATAACCATCTCCATTTATGTCACCTGCGGTTGAAACGCTGGTACCAAACGCCTCATAATTATTTTGCCCGTACAGCGTATCTGCAACATCTGTACTTTGGATCCCCGCTGAGCTGCCCATAAATAAGTATGCAGCCCCCGAAATTGAACCGGTAATCGATGCGCCAGGCGCTCCAATAATTACATCGCTATAGCCATCACCGTTCACATCACCGGCAGATGCCACGGAACCGCCATAATAATCATATGAGTTAAGGCCATTAAATACAGCTGAAGCAGATGTTCCATCTGAGTTAGAAGGAATACCTGACGCACTGCCAAGATAGATAAATGCCGCGCCGCTATTATTATCATTTTGAAATTTAACACCAACAATTACATCATCGTAACCATCGCCATTTATATCACCTGCGCCAGCAACACTCCAACCATAGTTTGGCTGATTGCCTGATGATGGTGCAGGTATTGTTAATAAAGTTGGGCTAGCTAAAGAAAGCCCTGCGGCGCTGCCATAATATATATAAGCTGCGCCGGTTATGCCATTATAACCAATGGCGCCAATAATCACATCGCTATAGCCATCTCCGTTCACATCACCGGCGGTTGCCACGCTTAAACCATAGCGGTCGCCGGCATTTTGTCCAACAATTGAAACATTGCTTGGATTTACCGAAGCATCAGGATTGCCTGAATATGTATATAATGCCCCGGTTGAAGTTGAAGCGTTTGGCGCGCCCGCCAATGCATCACTAATACCATCGCCATTTATGTCACCGGCGCTTGCAACAGCAAATCCGTACGAATCTCCCGTATTGATGCCTTTCCATATCGCTGCAGGGGCTGCAGTATTCGATATGCCGGCAGAGTTGCCTTCAAATACGTATGCAGCACCGGTGCCGCTCGATACTCCTATTGCACCTATGATAACATCAGCAAAAGCATCACCATTCATATCGCCAGCACCGGCAACACTAAAGCCAAATCGGTCGCCGGAACTAACCCCGCTCAAGGTTGTTGATGGGCTTGCATTATTTGCAATGCCGGAAGAGCTGCCTTGATAAATATATGCTGCGCCAGTATTTGTTGAAACAGAAGATGCCCCGATAATCACATCGCTATAGCCATCACCATTCACATCGCCCGCGCTTGATACACTGCCACCAAATGCGCCTGTTGCTGAAACTCCATTTAAGATTGCAGAAGCGCTTGCATTATTTGCAATACCTGTAGAACTGCCAAGGTAAATATATGCTGCACCTGTGCCAAGATTATGGCCGTAAGCCCCAACAATCACGTCGCTATAGCTGTCTCCGTTCACATCACCTGCACTTGATACGCTGATCCCAAATGCATCGTTCACTGCTGCTCCATTTAGAGTTGCTGAAGCTGTAGAAGCTGACCCGCTTGCAATGCCCGAAGCACTTCCCAGAAAAATATATGCTGCGCCAATATTAGATACTTTATACGCACCTATCACAACATCGCTAAATCCATCGCCATTTATATCGCCAGCGTTTGCCACGCTGATTCCAAAGTTATCATTTGAAGAAATGCCTGTTAGGGTCGCAGAGGCGCTTGCGCTTGTTCCGCTTGCTATGCCTGAAGCGCTGCCAAGAAAGATGTATGCAGCGCCAGCACTGCCGGATACGCCTGTTGCCCCTATAATCACATCGCTAAATCCATCGCCGTTAATGTCTCCGATATTTGCGACACTAACACCAAAATCATTTCCGACACTTACCCCGGTTAATGTAGTAGCAGCGCTTGAAGACAAACCTGATGCGCTTCCTAAATATATATATACAGCTCCTACAAAACCGGAAGTTTCAGGAGCGCCAACAATTATATCGCTATAGCCATCGCCATTTACATCGCCTGCGCTTGCAATGCTTCCACCAAATAAGCTGTTAGTTGAAGAACCATTAAAAGTAGATGACGGAGCAGAACTTAGTGGATCAATGGTAATAGGGTAGGCCGCATTTTCTACATTAGTTACAATATCAAAATTGTTATCGTTGCCAACTTCAATTTTTGCTGATAAGGATTTGCCATTTGCGTCCCAAGCTTTCAAATCATTGTAAACTATTTTGCTTTCAAGTTTGCCCGCGCTATTTTTTTTTGCGAAGTGGATTTCGTGGTCATGCACTTTATTCACCACCCAATCTGCTTCAGCCCTCATGCCAATTTTAAGTTTTTGAACATTGGCTGAAGGCTTTTCATTAATGATAAAATTTTGTCGGATGCCTTTAATATCGTTGTGGTATTGAATCAAAAACCCTTTGCCAAGATTGTATTCAATATCATTATTACTACTTTCAGCTCCGATGATTTGCTCATTGGGTTTATTCAATAATTTATTATCTGCGTATAATCCTGTTACGTCAATATTTAATTTCCATTCTTTTTTCAATTCTTTTTTATTAGTAAGCGGCAATGGCTCAAGCTCAAAATTTGCACCATGATAACTTGTCCGCAAGCCCTGAGCGTTATTGAAACTCCGGAAAGCTTTTTCTTTTTCCTGAACTACGTCATACATGCGTTTATCAATGTCTTGCTGAACTGCTTTGAACCAATCGCTCTGCTTCAATTGGTTTTCGTCTGATGGCGAGTTCGACGTGCTGGCAATATGATGTTGCCTAATCCTGCCCTTTGCATCATACATCTTAGTTACTATAGAAGAAAAATCCTTGTGAGGCGGTATCTTCGAAAGCTGTTCTGGCGAATTTGATTTTTTTGAAAAAAATAAAAGCAGTAAACCAAAAGCAATTACTGCCATGGGCAAAAGCAGTTTTCTTGTAACAACAAATAAATGCTTGCCTGATAAGGGATAGAATGTGGTTTGCATGATGTAAGCTTAAGTTATAAAATCGGCAATTGGCCTTTGGTAAAAGCACAGGTATTGTAAAACAAGTCACCTTTTGTAAGATAGTCTGCATAAATGAAAAATGCAATTATGCACCCTATTCACATTCAAAGGTTCACAGAATTAGCGACCATTAGGAACAGATAATATCAACACGGTGTGGAAAATCTGAACATAATAAATTAATATTAAATCACTTGCTTCAGCCAAAATGCTCAGCTCCGTTTTAATAATAGAAAATTTACTATAAAGCCATGGAAATTTACAGTAGCTCAAGATGAGAGAATATAATTTTGTAACTTAATTTTTTAAAAAAATACTTTGTTATGGAAGAGATAGAAATACCAACCGAACATCTTCAAGAAGCCATTCATGAAAAAGCTGAAGAAAAAATGAAGGAAGAAAAAGAAAGATGGGCCTTGTATGTTGCGCTGTCAACAGCATTTATGGCGGTTTTGGCAGCTATAGCAGGATTGCTGAGCGGCCACCATGTGAATGAAGCGATGATTGAGCAAATAAAATCTTCCGATCAATGGGCTTTGTACCAGGCAAAAGGAATCAAATCAGAAGTTGCTTCTTCTACCAATAAAATATTGCACGCGCTTTCTGCCAAACCAATTGAAGAAAGCAACAGTGATGTTGAGCGATATGAAAAAGAAAAAGAAGAAATAAAAAAGGTTGCGGAAGAAGATGCAAAAAGCTCGGAAGAGCATTTGGCAAAGCATGTTACATTATCAAAAGCAGTAACAATTTTTCAAATTGCTATTGCTATTTCTGCAATCGCTATTCTCACAAAAAGAAAAATGCTTTGGTATGCTGCCATACTGCTAACACTGGTTGGTTCAGTGTTTCTAATTCTTGGAGTTTTATAGCTGCTATTTTCAGGAAAGATTATTTGTGGTTTTATAAAATATATGCCGTTTCATTTTTTGCTTTTATTGTCAAGCCATTCCATTATTAATGGGAAAGCAATATGAAACCATGGAGTGAATTTTTGAGGGTCGGAGACAAGCAAATAGCTAATGTTTTCCATGCTCATATAACGATAATCGTTTGCTTCTTTTTTGTCGATACAAACCTCGCTGTTATAAAATCCGGTAAAGACGTGGTCAAATTCATGTTCAATAAGGCCATTTTCAAAAACATGCCTATAGGTGAAGTGAAATATTTGAGTTAGTTCTGTATCGAAGCCCATTTCTTCGCGAAGCCTTCTCTTTGCTCCACTTTTTGTTTCTTCACCTGGCCTTGGGTGGCTGCAACATGTGTTCTGCCCATAAGCCGCCACTGTGGTATTTATTGTTTGCTCTTTGTTGAAGAAGCAATTCATTTCCATCATTAAAAATAAAAACGCTGAAAGCTCTGTGCAGTAAGCCCTTTTGATGTGCTTCCAATTTTTCGGCTATGCCTACTTCCTCATCATTTTCGTTCACTAAAATTATTTCTTTCGGGATTTGGGTCTTCACTGAATTTTAATTTCTATAAAATTGCTGTGCAATTTTGAGTACAAAAATTAATTTGTAAAAGTTGAAAAATCAGCTTTTTTCAATTTGAGATTTCAATAATTTTCTCGCAAAGTGGATGCGGCTTTTTATTGTGCCAAGAGGCTCGTTCAGCATATCAGCAATTTCATGATATTTGAACCCGTCGAAATACAAAAGGAAAGGGTTCCTGAAAATTTCAGGAAGGTTGTGAATGGCTTGCTGAATATCTTTTATCCGAAGATTGCTTTCCGCAGTATTGGCAATCGCCGTCTGGCTAAGGTTCAATAAAAAGTCATTAGGCGAAGCATCAAAAATCGTGTTCTGCTTAACCTTGCGGCGATAGTTGTTAATGAACACATTCCGCATAATGGTATAAAGCCACGCTTTGATATTTGTGCCCACGTTATATTTATCCTTATTGGCAAGCGCACGGTATAAAGTTTCCTGAAAAAGATCTTTGGCCGCTTCGGAATCTCTCGTTAATGTGATGGCGAATGGCCTGAGAAATTCAGCATTATTTACTAAAAGTTGGTTGAATTCTAGAGTTGACATAAAATCTGTTTAACAATTTCCATTCCAAATTTAAACATAAAGAAAATTTAAAAAGTCATTGAAAAGTAAAAATAACTGCACAGAGCAATTAAAACAATATCAACAACTTAAACTTTCGATACTATTAGATACGATAAAGTTTAACTCAAAGTTTATAAAGTGCTGATAAATTCCATTACTTCTGGCAGCGACTTTTTGACATGAACAAAGTTGGGGTTCTTGTTTTTGAATTTATGGCAGAGTTTTCCTGAAATTACCAATTTTGTGTTTGGCATTGCATTATGAAGTTCTGAAAAATATTTCTCTGATTTAAAATCACAGGTTGTGTGGGTATACAAATAATCAGGAGGCTTTATACTACAAATAGTTTTAAGATCTTTAACGGGAACATCAGCTCCCAGATAAAGCACTTTGGTACCATGTTTTTTTAAAAGATATGCAACATAAAGCAGCCCAATTTCGTGATATTCGCCTTCCGGCAAAAAAAGTAGCAAAAGCTTGTCACGCAGAAAATGGGTTGAAACGCCTTCTATGCCTACAATAAGCTTTTGTCTTATTATGTTCGTAATAAGGTGTTCTTCACCTGGGCTTATGTGGTTCGTCATCCATAAAATGCCGATCCTGTTAAGGAAAGGAAATATGATTTGAATAATTGTTTTGTCGATGCCTTTCGAAAGAATGTAGCTGTCAAGGACATTTTCAAATTTTTCCATATCAATGTTAACGGTACATTGAATGAGGTCATTTACTAACCTGTCTTGCTGGGCCTCAGCGGTTGAGAGGGAATAAATATTCTTTCTCAGGTCATCTTCATTCATTTTATTTATGTGCGAAATCTTGTAGCCATATTTAGCCAACAAAGCGATATTCAATATTTTCCTAAGCTCCTGGCTTGTATAATATCTGATATTTGTATCAGTGCGCTGGGGCTTTAAAAATGAATACCGCTGCTCCCAAATACGGATCGTATGCGCCTTGATACCGGTTAGGTTTTCAAGATCTCTTATAGTAAATGCTTCCATGACTATATTACATAAATTAACAAAATTTGTTTAACAAAATACATGCAAATCTTAAACTTTTTTGGTTAAAAAATGAAAGGTTGGAGAAATTTATAGAGGGGGATGAAAAATTACAACTGGTAGTTGAGGATGTCGCCTGAATCTATCAGCTTTTTAATAGCAGCATATGAAGGAAATGTCTCAAGCAGCTCGAGATGGTGCTTATTGTGCAGGTCTGTGCCAATGAGGTTATAATATCTTTGCTTTATAAGGTAGTTAGCAAGTTCGACCGGGGCCTTGCCATAAAAGCCGCTCAAAGAAAGGATATTAAGCTGAAAGAGGCAGCCTGTATCTTTCATTTCTTCATACCAGTATTTTTGTGCCCCGAAATATAAATATCTTTCGGGGTGGGCGATGACAGGCTGGTAACCTTTAATTTGAAGCTTAAACAATACAGCTTTTAATTCGATGGGCTCTTTCACAAAAGAAAACTCCACAAGCACCAGGTTATTTTTGATTGTCAATAACTGAGCATCGTTTTCAACTAATTTTTCAAAATAATCATCAAGGAAATATTCCGCAGCTACTTCAAGCTCAATATCAAGGTTGTTTCTTTTAATTTCATTTTTTACAGCATCGTAACCTGGCAAAATGTTTTCAGGTGTGTTCTTGTACATATCCCACATAACATGTGGTGTAGTAATAATTTTTTTATATCCCAGGTTATTAATGCCTTTAATTAATTCTATTGAGGTGGCAACATCAGGCGAGCCATCATCGATGCCCGGAATGAGGTGCGAATGCATGTCGCACCTCAGCTCGCTAAAGTCAGTTTTAGGATTATTCTTTTTTTGAAAAATTGAGAACATAGCTTTTTCTTACAGAAAGTTTGTGAATATAATTCCTAGAGATTATTTTTTGCAAACTCTTTATACACTTTTGTTATTCCTTCTTCAAGGCCAATTTTTGCTTTCCAGCCCATATTATGCAAATTGGTTACATCCAGCAGTTTTCTTGGCGTGCCGTCTGGTTTGCTTGTATCATGTTTTATATCGCCATCATAGCCTACGATTCTTTTTACGAGCTTTGCCAAATCTTTTATTTCAATATCTTCTCCTACGCCGATGTTAATAAAATCTGGTTTATTATAATTTTGCATCAAATAAAAACAGGCATCTGCCAAATCATCTGCATGTAAAAATTCCCGCCTCGGCGAACCAGTTCCCCAAATTGTTACAAATGGCTGATGGTTAATTTTCGCCTCATGAAATTTTCTTATCAACGCAGGAAGTACGTGAGAATTATTAAGGTCATAATTGTCGTTAGGGCCGTAAAGATTTGTTGGCATCACCGAAATATAATTGCACCCGTATTGAGACCTGTACGCATCGCACATTTTTATGCCCGCAATTTTTGCTATTGCATAAGGCTCGTTCGTTTTTTCAAGCTCCCCGGTTAAGAAATATTCTTCTTTTAACGGCTGTGGCGCAAGGCGGGGATAAATGCATGATGAGCCGAGAAAAAGAAGTTTGCTTACATTGTTTTCATGAGCAGCGTTGATGACATTATTTTGTATCATAAGATTATCATACAAAAATTCTGCTCTATAAGTGTTATTCGCAACAATACCCCCAACTTTTGCAGCTGCAAGAAAAACATACTTGGGTTTTTCTGCCCTAAAAAAAACATCCACCTCATTTTGCTTTCTCAAATCGAGCTCTGATGATGTTTTCAGCACTAAGTTCGAAAAATTTTGTTGATGCAATTTCCTTACAATAGACGAACCTACCATGCCACGATGCCCTGCAACATATATTTTATCTTCTTTGTTCATGTTTTAAAATTTCTCAATCTTTTATTCATATTGATTCTTGACATAAAAGCCCGATTCTTTCAAAAGCTTTTCTTTTTTAAAAATATTTAAATCTGCTTCAACCATTTCTTGAATGAGCATTTTTAAATCATATTTAGGTGTCCAGCCTAATTTTTTATTTGCTTTGCTCGCATCGCCAATTAGCAAATCTACTTCTGTAGGCCGATAATATTTTGCGTCGACGGCAACTATCTCCTTACCAATTTGCAATTGAAATTCAGGATTGTTGCATTTTTTTACAACGCCAATTTCTTTTTCATTGCTCCTGCTGAATTCAATTTCAATTCCCAATTCATTAAAAGCCATTCTGACAAAATCTCTCACCGGTGTGGTTACTCCGGTTGCTATCACATAATCTTCCGGCTCTGGTTGCTGCAATATCAACCACATGGCTTCCACATAATCTTTTGCGTGGCCCCAATCTCTTTTCGCATCAAGATTACCAAGAAAAATTTTGTCCTGCAAGCCCAATGCAATTTTTGCAACTGCTCTTGTAATTTTTCTCGTAACAAATGTTTCGCCGCGCAATGGTGATTCGTGGTTGAAAAGGATTC
Organism: uncultured Bacteroidota bacterium; assembly: GCA_963718975.1. GTDB lineage: Bacteria > Bacteroidota > Bacteroidia > Chitinophagales > Chitinophagaceae > Puia. The sequence continues at coordinate 65,489 of CAVRBD010000008.1, forward strand.
CGTTTGTAGCATACATGCCATAAGCCTCGCGATAATTGACCGTTATCCAATAAGCATACAATTTTGCTACTGCATATGGCGAGCGTGGGTAAAAAGGTGTCGTTTCGCTTTGAGGAACAGCCTGCACCAGGCCATACAATTCTGATGTTGAAGCCTGATAGATTTTTGTTTTTTTTGCAAGCCCCAATAACCTAACGGCTTCGAGTATCCGTAAAGTTCCTATGCCATCGGCATTGGCCGTATATTCGGGTGTTTCAAAGCTTACATGCACGTGGCTCATTGCTGCCAGATTGTAAATTTCGTCCGGTTGTATTTCCTGAATTAAGCGTATGAGATTGGTAGAATCTGTGAGGTCGCCATAATGAAGCCTGAAACGAACATTTGATTCATGCGGGTCTTGGTATAAATGATCAATCCTGTCAGTGTTAAATAATGATGCTCTTCTTTTGATGCCATGCACTTGGTAACCTTTATCCAAGAGCAATTCGCTTAGATAAGCACCATCCTGTCCTGTTACACCTGTGATCAATGCAGTTTTTGCCATAATATTTATCGTATTAAGAATTGAGAAATTTTTCTGATTGGTTTTGCATACAAAGTAAAAAAATGAGGTTCAAGACCATTTAGCTTCCACGCCATCCTGTCTTCTTTATTTGCTGTGATCCTGTTCTTAAATGAAGCATTGCTCATTCCACCTGCCCGCATTTTTACAATCACTTGTGAAATGTAGTGAGTGGGTATTTCGTATTTTATTAAGATTCGGAGCATTAATTCATAGTCTGATGCTGAGCGCAAAGAAATATTAAATAACCCAACTTTGTTATAAACTTCCTTCCGAACAAAAAAGGTAGGATGGGGCGGCATCCATCCATAATAAAAATTTCTTCTGCTGAAGTTCCCGGCTTTCCATGTTCGAACAACTTTGTTCAAATTATTTGATTGAACATATTGCAAGTCTGCATAAGTTGTTTTCACATTTGAATCCGCAAAAACTTTTGCAATTGTTGAAACAACCTGTGGTGAGGTATAGATATCATCGGAATTTAAAATGCCAATCACTTCTCCGGTTGCGCCAGATATGCCTTTATTCATTGCATCATAAATGCCGTTGTCGTTTTCTGATATTATTTTTGAAACGTGACCGAATTCTTTAACGATTTGTAATGTTTTATCACTCGATTTTCCATCTACAATTATATGCTCAATATCAGGGTAGTCTTGTTGCTGAATACAGTTTAGGGTATCCCTAACCGTTAGTTCACTGTTATAAGTTGAAGTAATGATTGAGATTTTCATTTGAAGATTTACTTCGAACTTTTTATTGCGATAAAAATTGCGGCCAAGGAAATGATTAAAGAAATTATTAAAAAGAAAAATATCAGAGAGCTATTTTCCTTTTTATTTTCTGTTACGGTTTTTGATAAGTCAGCCGTTTGCCCCGATGTTTCCGTTTTGGCTTCTACAGCAACCGCCACGGCAACATCTTTCGCATGCGAAATTGATATTTGAAAAGAATCATGAATCGGCTTTCCTTCCATAGAATGATTTACTATAATGGAATTAAAATTCATTTTTGCATACCGGTTATTTGCTTTTACAATTGCTTCCTTTACTGCAAACAGGCCGGCAAAAGAAGCATAAGGATCAGTTTGCAAAATGCAATATGCAATTTCAGATGAAGCAAAATTCATTTTATAAAATTCAGCCTCTCGAAAATCATTGGTGCGAGGCATTGCGCTGATATCTTCAATATCAATACCCATATTCAAATGTTGTTCTCCGGCATTTTCCTGATTAGAAATTATTGGAGCATATGTTATCAAAGAACCATCAGGTTCATGACCGGTATTTCCATTGGTCCTGCTCATTAATCCTCCAAAATTTTTTACTTCCAGGTAATCGTGAACAACAAAACCTTGCTCTGCAAGCTTCGCGTACATACGGTGAAGCATAATTGAGCTGTTCACAACCGAGCGGTCAATAGCTGTTGAAACAGAAATTTGATCTGCCGGGATTTTGATATATGCTGAAACGATTTCTCTAATTTTTTCTTCCATGATCTCAGAATCCTTTTAAACAGCTTTGACAAATATATCCTTCATTACCATCAGGCGTAATGCATTTCACAAAACCTGTTCCACCAAGATCTTCTTTCAATGTCTTCATACATTTGAAACAGGAAATATTTTGATTTAAGCGAGGATGAAATTTAGATTGGTATGACTGCAGCCTTTCTTTCATCTCACTTAAAAATTGAGCCACCATTTTTCCTTCGGTTACCCGATGGTCGAAAGTAATGCTCAACGTACAACGATGTAATTTTTCATCAATTGCTGAAATTCCAAGTATAGCACTGTTCATCATATTCACCAACGGCCTGAAAAATGCAACGCCTTCTGAAGAAAGATCAGTGACAGTGAAAGTTACATCCATCAAATCTTCAATCTTAAGGCTTTCTTCAATATAGTTGTTTGATAATCGCATCACTTCATCTTCAATTTCACCAATCGATTTTTCGTTTGCCGAAGCAATTTTCAAAACTTTCAATCCTTTATCTATATCAATCGCAAAACCAATATTCGCTTCTTTATAAAGAGCAATCGCCTCTCCTGTGAAATACGCATTCAGTAATGGATATTTTTTCAATAAGCGTGCTGTTTCATAAACAATAACCGGCAGCAAAGAGTTCTTAAGATATTTCAGTGACTGGTTAATATGTGTGAAAATTCCTTCGGTTTCAACTACAACATTGATGGTGCTTGTAAGGCCGGTTGATTGCACTTCGCCGAGATATTCTATTTCTCTTTTTTTATTCGATGATAATTTTTCTATAATTGCTTTTGCTGCATCAACAGGCAAAACATTTTTCTTTTTTGTTTCGGGCTGAAGATTTTGAGGCGCAGGTTTTTTTTCGGGCTTTTTTTTAATGCCCAGCATTTCTTCAACATCCAACTTGCTCACAAAATCTTTTGTTCTGAAAATGTTTTTATCAATACCTGAAGATTCTACTAACCTGGCAGCTTCTGTTGAAAACAAAGTCTCTCCCTGCCAAATAGGAATTGCCTCTTGAATTTTTTTCTCCTGTTCTTGAACTATTTCGCTTTTAACAACCGGCGCCACTTTTAATTTTTCAACTTCATTTTCATCGCTAAATATTTTTGCGACAATTTCATTCACTTCATAATCCTTATCAATTTCGCATATGTATTGAATATAGCCATCGGCTTCAGCTTGCACATCATAAGTAGTTTTAGAAGTTTCAAATACCATGATATGATCGCCTTTTTTTACATGCTGCCCGTTTGAAAAATTTATTTCAACAACAGTAAGGCTGGTATCATTTACAGCGAGCAATGGAACAGCTATTTCCTGCAATAATGCCATTAGCAAAAATATTCTTTGATTTCTTTAATGATCCTTTGTTTGTCTGGTAGCACAATATGCTCCAATGATTTTACCGAAGGGATGGGAACCGGATAAGCCGAGATGCGCTTTGAATTTATTTTTATAGTTCCTTTTTCTGCAACTGATGCAAGCAATTCGCTGCCGATGCCGGCGAATGAAGTTCCTTCTTCAATGACTAAAAGATTTTGAGATTTTTCTGCTGCTGAAGTAATTATTTCAATTGGTAAATCTGATATTAAAGAAGGTATAATGAGTTCCGGTTTCAAATCTGTTTCAATAAAAATACTTTCCAGCAATGCAGCAACAACTTCTGCCATGCCGCCGTATGCGACAATGGTGAGTGTTGCATCGGATATCGCCGGTCGTATTTTTGCTACAGGAAAAATATCCTGGTTTCGCTCATATACAAAATTCTTAAGTGGCTGATGAATTATTTTTTTGCCGTAATCAGTTTTGTTTTCTATAACAAGAACCGGATGCTCTTCTTCATAAACTGATTGGTAAATAATTGCCGGATCAATAAATGTATTCAGCGCAACTGTTTTTACATTATCGATGCCGACTAAAAATTTATCCAGCGTTTGAGAGTGTGTTGGGCCATATCCTCTTCGGCCGCCCATCGGCGTTCTCATCACTATTGGGCAATTCACTTTCTTATTGAACATGTGATGGAATTTCGACGCGTGGTTCACTATCTGATCAAATGCAAGCGTCATGAAATCGCCAAACATAATTTCAGTAAATGGCTTGAACCCATTTAATGCAAGGCCATTTGAAATTCCGGTGATGGCCGATTCCGAAATAGGAGTTGAGAAAACTTTATCTGGCCGGATAAAAGAAAGTTCTTTCGTGATCTTAAAAGCGCCGCCGTAAGGTGATAAAATATCTTCTCCCAAAAAAACGACGCGTTCATCGGAAGAAATTTTTTCCTGAAAGAATTTATTGATGAGGTCAACTTGTCGCTTATTGATTGGTTCAAGCTTGCTCCATTTATTATCTGACAGATGTTGTTTCTTTTGATAATATTTTTCAATCGGCAAATCATCCTCAGTAATAATTTCTTCAACCATGGTATTGATTTCCTGATCAATTGCCTCAGCATACATTTGATAATAAGAAGCTGATTCGTTCTGAAAAATATTCAGGTAATCTTTTTCACGAAAATGTGCTACATCAGCAGGGTCGCGATCATCATCACCTTTTGAATGCGCGTTCAGCCGATACGTATCCACCAGGAAAAAACATGGCTTCATTTCATTCCTCACATATTCCATTGCTTCGGCTGCTTTGCCAATCAGCAATTCAGGATCCCAGGTATCGCCTTTAAATGTTTTTATTCCAAACGCTTTTGCTCTTGCCTGAATATCTCCTGCGAGGTTGATATGCTGCGGCGTTGATTGAGCATAAAAATTGTTTTCGCAAACAATCAGCAAAGGGATTTCCCATTTGGAAATAATATTCATCGTTTCATACAAAGTGCCTTCTCCTAAAGTGCCATCGCCAATAAACACTGTGCCGATGGCTCCGTTTTTTTTCAGTTTATTGCCAAGCGCATATCCCGCAGCTACAGGAACGATGCCGCCTTGTATTCCATTGGAGAAAAAATTATTGTGGCACAAATGCTGGCTGCTTCCAATGCCGCCACATGTTCCTGAGGCTTTGCCAAGAAGCTCTGCAACCAAACCCCTCACATCGCCTGTAAAAGCAATGTAATGGCCATGACAGCGATGATTTGAAAAAATAAAATCTTTTTTCTTCAATTGCCCGGCAAAAGCGACTGCAGAAAATTCCTGTCCCACGCAAGTATGAACCGTTCCATTCAATTTTCCCTGAGAAAATAATTCAAGGAACTTCTCTTCCACTTTGCGGATGCGAAGTGCTTCTTTAATTATTCTATGATTAATTTTTGTTGCCAGCATGTAACTATTGATCAAATGCTTTAAACGAATAAATACTTAAAATCTTTTACAACTCAATTTATTATCCTTTCTATCACAGCTATTGCAGGATTTCCCTTATAAATAATATAAGGCTCAAGGTTTTTTTCTGCCACTGAATTGATGCCTAAAATGCTGTGCGTTTTGCAGGTAACACCACCAAAAACAACAGCCTTTGAACCAATCCATACCCCATCCTCCAAAACAATAGGAGAAGAAATAAAATCGAATGTTTGTTTGGTATGGTCATGGCTTCCTGTTAATAAAAGTGCGCCTTGCGACAAGGTTACATTGTTGCCGATTACCACATCAGATAAATTATCGATCCAAACATCTTCGCCGATCCACGAATAATTGCCTATTTGCAATTTCCACGGGTATTTAATATTTACCGATTGCTTAATGACCACCCCACTGCCCAATTTTGCGCCAAATAATTTCAGCAAAAAAACTTTGAGCCCGGAAATAATATTCAGCGGATTTTTTAAGAAAAAAATATTCATCAAATACCAAATAAATTGTTTTGGCTTTGAAGCACCGATGCTAATGGTTGTTTTATATGTTGAATTGTTTACCTGCTTCATGGAAATAATTGCAAGTATTGACTATGCAGCTCGGGGTTAGCGATAAATTCGTGTGCAAATTGCCATGCGCTGTGGGCCGATTGGTCAAAACAATTTTGATCCCAGTCAGCACTTTCGTTTATTGCTTTTGCAAATTCATCAGGTTTGTTTAAAGGCAGGTCCCAGCCTGCTTTTTTTTCTAAAAGTTTCAGCCAAGGGGTTTGATCGCTGATCAGCACGGGCCTTCCGCAAAGAAGCGATTCAAAAATTGAGTGCCCAAAATTTTCTCCTGTCGTTGGGAGTATAAATAAATGATGCTGTTTCAAAATTGCGGCAAGCTCATTATTTTGTTTCGGGCCAATATAGTTTGCTTGAATGTTAGAAGGCAAAAGCGACATTTTTTTTTCACATTCCTTCCAATAATTTTTATCTTCTATCGGGCCTACTATCGTTAGAGCCACATCGCTTTTTATCCCTTCAAGCACATTTAATACAAACAACAAGTTTTTTATGGCCACTACCCTTGCAATAAAAATGCATTTTAAAATTCCTGCTTTTTTTTCGATGCTTGCAAACGCTGGTTGATTTGAGTTGGGAAGATTATCTGCTATAACAACTTTGCTGCCCGGAAAAAATCTTTCAATAGCATCTTCTTCACGTTTATTAGTTGCATGAAAAGTGGTTTTTTTTTGCATGCCCATTAACCTGAACAAAGTAATAAAAGGTTTTTTTTTGTACGGTTTTACAGACAGTGCACTGTCATACAAGGCGCCACGCGGGCAAAGAACCACTTTGCTCTTTAACTTTCCGGTATATTTTAGCCAAAGCGGGTATACAACAAAATAAGGCGAGAACAAATGATTGAGATAAATATAATCTGCATCAGCTTCAAGGATAGCTTGCTTCAGTTTTTGAAGCGTCAAATTTTTTTTCCTTGCATAAAAAATTTTGTATCCATCATCATCCAGCCATTTATCAGAAACAATATTTTGATAAGGTTCGCTTTCGCCGTGATCAGTGTCAGTAGTTAACACGTATATGTCGAAATCTTTTTTCATCGAAAAGGTAAAATTCACGCAAGATTGTATTGGGCCTCCTGCTTTGTAGCCCGGAGCAAACCAATCAACCAGAACAAGAATTTTTTTTTTTGCATGCCGAACTACTCTCTTTTTTTTGCGCGGATCAATAAAGCCGGGTTGCCTGCATAAAAACCTGGCTCGTTAATATTTTTTGTTACAACTGCTCCTGCGCCAATAACAACATCATCACAAACTGAAACCGGAAGAATGGTTGCATTAGAGCCGATTGAAACACGATTTCCAATCAATGTTTTTTTCCACAAATCATGGTTTCCTGAAGGCTTGCCTTCAGAAAAAGTGTCGTTGATAAACATTACTCCATGGCCTATAAAGCAAGATTCGCCAATTGTTACAAGCCCACAGATAAAAGTATGAGATTGTACGCGTGTATTTTTCCCGATGTGCGCATCTTTCTGAATTTCGACAAAAGGGCCAATGAAAACATTGTCATCAATTGTGCAGCCATATAGGTTAACGGGCTCAATGATTGTAACATTTTCTCCGAACTGTACATCCGTGACACTTATTTCTTTAATGAATGGCTTCATTAGCTGCTTTATAAATTCCTTCAATAATTTCAACAGTCTTCAGTCCTTGATAACCATCAAATTTATTTTTGATGCCTTTTGTCAACACTTCAGCAACATGTTTATAAACCAAATCGTGATTGGACATTGAACCTTTGTATGATCCATAATCATTCTGCGCATTTCCTTGCGGTAGATCATCAATTGAATAGTTTTCAATTTGTTGGTATTCTAATTTATTAAGATAATCCCCGCCGATTTTTATAGTTCCTTTTTCAGCTATTATCATCAATGATCCTTCCATGTTCTTTTTGTAGCTGTTGATAGAAAAATGAATGCTGCCAAGAATGCCGTTTGAAAATCTTAAACAGGCAACCCCGGAATCTTCAAATTCAATAATGTTTTGATGAGAAAAGTTGGAAGTGATAGCCATAAATTCTTTTACATCCCCAAACATCCAATATAACAAATCAATAAAGTGGCTGAACTGAGTAAATAATATTCCACCATCCATTTTTTTTTTGCCTTTCCATGTGCTTTTGTAATATTCGCTATTGCGGTTCCAAATACAATTTAAATGAACACTATATATTGAACCTAGTCTATTTTTATCTAACAAATCTTTTACTGCCATTACAGGCGGATTGAACCTGTTCTGCTTCACAATAAATAATTCTTTTTTTGCTTTGCCTGCTTCTGAAATCATTGCCTGGCAATCTGAAACATTTATTGCCATCGGTTTCTCGCACAGCACGTGACAGTTATTTTGCAAGCTTGCAATTGTATGTTCCGCATGCAAAAAATTAGGCGAACAAACCGAAACAACATCCATTGATTTCTCGTTTTCAAACAACTCATCAATTTTCAGGTATGCCTGCGCGTTATATTTTCCTGAAAATGCATCTGCTTTGCTTTTATCAATATCACATATAGCAACCAATTTCCCTATAGAAGCAATTTGTTCCGCATGTCTTTCTGCTACGCGCCCACAACCTATTATTCCAAAATTCAACATTTATAATTCCGTGCCAGGATAAATATTACTCAACATTGTTTTTTTCTAACCAATATTCAAGCACTACAAAAAGCCATATTTCTGCCCAGCGTATGCTTTCATCGCCATTTAAAAATTGTTTCCAATAAGCAATAAGCTGATCGCCATTTATGAAAGATCTGGTAGCCATATTATTTATCTGCGTTTCACAAAATGTTTTCAATTCATTTTTGAGCCAAACATTCCAAGGAAATAAGAATCCTTGTTTTTTTCTAAAAACTGTTTCATCGGGCAGCAAAGGTTTTACGGATTCAACCAATAAGCTTTTAGGATATATCGGTCTTTTTAGCTCATCTGGAACTGCCAACACAAACTCAATTAAATCCTGATCAAAGAATGGCTCACGCACTTCAAGTGAAACGGCCATGCTCATTTGGTCCGTGTCTTTTAGCAAAGTATGCTGCGCATAGCCGAGATATTCAGAAACAGATACCTGGCTAAGAAGCGGGAAGCGGTTGATTTTTTGTCTTTTGATATTTAGTTCACTTTCAAGAGACGTTGTAAAATGATTATTATTTGAAAGCTTTGTGAATTGGTGAATTTGCCTTGGTGAAAGTATTTGCCGGAATATTGGGTATGTATTCTCAATTGAACATGAATCAAGCTTCATTATTTGTTGCAGCCTGTTCATTTTATTGTTAGATGTTCCGCCAAATACTCTTGAAGCGATCAACCCTTTTATTCCTCTCGGTAATTTCCAAAGCCAGCTTCTTTGCTGCATTTGCAGGTACTGAGAAAAGAAAGGGTAGCCTGCGAACAACTCATCTCCCCCCACACCGGATAATGCTACTGTTATACCACTTTGCCGAATTGCTTTTGATACAATATATGTGTTGATGCCATCGCCTGTTGGCGTATCTATTGCATCGAGTGCGTTTTGCAATTCATCCAGAAAAATGGTTGGCTTTAAAAGTATGTTTGTGTGATTGGTATCGAATTTTTTTGCAATAACATTTGCGTAATGCGACTCATCAAATTGCTTTTCCTGAAAAGAGATATTAAACGTATTGGGCTTGGCGCTGCTGGCTTCTGCCATTAGCCCAACAATGGTGCCCGAATCAATGCCGCCTGATAAAAAAGCGCCCACAGGCACGTCGCTCACCAGTCTGCGGGTCACTGATTGCAGCATCAGTTCTCTAATGCGGTCATACGTTTTCTTAGTGTCGCCAAAATCAAAATTTGACTTGGCTTCTGTCACATCCCAATAAATTCTTTTTTCAATCTTACCATTTTTAATGCGCATCCAACTGCCTGCTTCTACCTGCATGATGCCCTCAATCACTGAATAAGGATAACCCACGGATTGGTAAGCTAAATAATCGATCACCGCATTTGGATTTATTTTTCTTTTTACCAAGCCACTTTCTAAAATTGACCTTACTTCTGATGAGAATAGAAATTTTTCTTCGTCAATAAAATAATACAGAGGCTTCACCCCCATCCTGTCTCTGCAAATAAAGAGTTCTTTTTCTTGTCGGTCCCAAATTGCAAAAGCGAACATGCCCCTAAATTGTTTAATGCAATCGGCGCCCCATTTTGCATATGCAGCAATTATTACTTCGCTGTCTCCGGTTGTATTAAATGCATAGTCTTTGATGTTGTTCTTAACTTCCATGTAATTGTATATCTCTCCATTAAACACCATCACATATCTGCCTGAGTTATCAATGAAAGGTTGGTTGGCTGCAGAAGAAAGGTCAATAATTGACAGCCTCCTGAACCCCAAGGCAATTTCATTCTCAATGAAAAAACCACTTGAGTCAGGCCCCCTGTGAGCAACAGCATCAGTCATTCTTTTTATAGTAGGCTGATCTGAGGGCTTGTTTTTAAAGTTTAATAGGCCTGCGATTCCACACACGGTAGATAAGGTTTTAAGTTTTCTTTTTTTGAATTAGCTCTCTATACAAAGAAGCATATTGTTCTGCAACCTTGTCCAGCGAAAAACGTTTTACATTTTCTATGCCATTGCTAATTAGTTGTTGCCTATATTCTTCATTGTTAATTATTCTAAGCAGCCCTTCTTTAATAGATGAAATATTGTATGGGTCGATGAGACACGCACCATTGCCTGCAACATCCTTCATCGGAGATAGGTCGCTGGTTAAAAGCGGCCTTCCGGTTGCCTGAGCTTCCAAGATAGGAAGGCCAAATCCTTCATAAATAGAAGGAAAGGCAACTATATCGCAATCACGATATTTTTGCTGCAACGCTTCCTGGCTTATTTTTTCAGCGTGCTCATAATTAATATTATTTGTTTTCAGTTTTTCAATCTGAACTGCATTTAAAGCTCCTATAATAACCAATTTTGCAGAAACCCCATTCACGGCCTCAATAAGGCGGCCAAGGTTTTTGTTGGGCGTGGTGCCAACAAAAAGTATCCGCGGACAATTCTGATTAAAATTAAAAGATGAATATTGGAAACGCGGGTCCGCAAAATTTCCAATGACTCTTATTTTTTGAGGGTCGCATTTTGTGAAATGTATCAGATCTCTTCTTGTGCTTTCTGAAATTACTGAGATCATATCTGCCCTCTTCACGGGCAGATCAAACCAAACTGATTTTATGATCCAATATTTTAAGCTGGTTTTCGGGTAACGATAGAGTGTGACACAATCATGGATAGTGATTATGTTTATATTTTTTTTTGAACAGCCGAAAATTGCATAATGAATGTCGCCCGTTATGTGATTGATCTTTGTTTGATTGCTTTTCGTGAAAAGGATATTTCTATAAATCGTTTTTATCTTGCTTGTAAAAGGCATATGTTTTTCTTCAACTGAAAATTCAGAAGAAAAATTCTGTGATATTTTAGCAGATATTTTTTGAAATAGCTTTTCAATGCTAAAATAATTCGGTTGGGGATGCCTGTAAAAATATGTTACTCGATAACTCATAAGTCTATTCTAAAAAAGATGCGGAATGCCCGGATAATTATCCATGTAAAAAAAACTCCTTTCACAATAGATCCGGTTGTTGTAAGAATATCTGTTTCAACCCCAATAGCATAAAAAAATAAAAAAGGGATCCAGAGTACAAGGGTAGGTCTTTTTTCGCTTAATTTTAAAATGTATGACAGCATCACATTAAAAAAAAAGCCATAGAAAAACATAAAAATAGCCCCGCCCACAACATCAAAATTACCATAAGCTTCTCCAAGCGGCCCAATGTTCATGCTAAAGCCGATGAGGTCAAAACCCCAAAAACGCTTTAGGTTTGCTTTGCCCCCGGCTTCTGGTTTGTCTGGCCAAAGAAACCTGGGCACAATAGCTGCTGCTATAGATTTCCATATTGTCTCTCCATAAGCAAACTCAAATTTTGATGGCACTCTTTGCATAGTAGTAGCCACCAACCATCCTTGGTTCATGCGTACTGAAACAAAGAATAATTTATCAGGCTCAAACAATGTGGATGGATTAGAAAGCTTGTCGCCAACCAAGCTCATGTAATACAATGGGTCAGCGCCGCCCCCTTCTTCCCACACTCTTTTTCTATAATCTACTTTTACAGACTGCACTATCAAGATAAAAAAAAGGCCTCCCAAAACAACTAACAACTTCTTATAAAATGCTATTTGCTTCCCCAGCAAGATAAGTACTGCAGAGCATGCAAGAATAAAAACAAGGTCCCCAAACATGCCGGTTACAAGAGATTGGCCAACAACTAATGTTATAACAGTTGGGACAATAATTTTTTTGTATTTATTTGGCGAATAAATGACGTAAAAAACCCCTACAAAATTCAAATGCGCCATAAAAAAGAAAACCTGTTTCAAACTTTCCGGAGATATAAAATCAAAAATGCCAGAAACTAGACCTGTAGCAATTAAAGTAAGGCCTAAGGATGATTTCTTTTCCAATATTTTTTTTACATTATCCATGTAAATTGTTGGGTTCTTATTAACACTTAATTTACCAAGCCGTACGTGGAAGCCTATAGCCATCATTACAATTGCAGGTACGGCAAATGATAAATAATCATCTGAAGGAACAGGCATGTATTTGACCCACAATTTTGCAAGTGGATTTTCTCTGGTATATACATGATAAAATACAACTGGCATTACCAGACATGTGAATGCAGCCATTATTGTTGCGAGATCCATGATGATAATTTTTTGCCCAAGGTTGTTCAAAAAACTAATCAGAAAATATACAGACAAGCACACAGCCAGGTTTTCAAGCGTTGTAAGCCCATCGTCTATTACCACGAAAAATAAAAAAGCGACAAAACAAGATATTGCAATACCAAAATTTTTCATTTCAGGCAATATTTTTCTTCGTGGCAAATAACATATGAAACCCTTTTGTAATTATTTTATCCAATTCTTTCATCTTTTTTACGTCGCTATTAAAATGATAAATACGGTAGCCCATATCCAGCAACATTTGCTGTGCAGAACCAATCGATACGCCTTTCGCATTTTCTTCTGCCCAATCGAGGAACTCAAAAAGAATATCAGGAGCGTCACTTTTGCCCAATACCTCTTCAGCACCTTTGAAAACATGGTATTCATATCCTTCAACATCGATCTTAAGAATATCTACTTTTCCCAGCCCTAAATTTTTTACAAGGCTATCAACTTTAATGGTATTCACTTTTACAAGCTTATCCGTAAACACCGGTGAAAGAGAGCCTTTTCCAAAACTATCGCCGGGCGAATAAAAATTTACTTCTTCATCATCCGAATAAAAAAGCACTCGATTGATCGCGACTGCATTGTGCATGTTATTGCGCGCAAGATTTTTTTGAAGGTAACCAAATATCCATGGCGCTGCTTCAACACATACAACTTTAATATCGCCTCTTTTCTTTATAAGAGGAATACTTATGGTACCTATGTTTGCGCCTAAATCCAAAAACACGCCATTTGGAGGCAATCTTTTTGCAAAAAAATCTGATGCTTCCTGTTCAAAAATGCCATTGATGAAAACTTCGAAACCTATAATTTCAATAAGGTTTGGAAGAAAGTATTCACAATTATATTTTCCCTTTACCCAAAAATCTTTTTTGTTTGAGACACTATTGCTTAACAGCAGCCTGGCTAATCTTTGCTTTCCTTTAAATATCGGCAAACTTCTAAAAACTTTATCTAACAATTGTTTTCTTTTATAGGTCTTTAAAAATTAAGATGCAAGCAGGTGAGCATCCTCATTAAATATTTTTTCTACCACAGGCCCAAATATCTTTTCACAATAAAAAGGCGATGGCTTGTAAGAAAAGCCGGATCTGTCAACCAAAGATTTTAAATCTATTTTGTCAAGGTTTTTAAAATCGAGGCAAATTACTTTTGGGTATTCTTTTTCAGTTATAAATGGCAAGCTCCCTTCCATATTTTCAGGGAACCAAACATCTAATCCGCATGCCAGGTATTCAAACAATTTGTTAGGCGCATTATAAACGTAATTTTGAATATGGCCATTGTATAAAACAACTCCTATATCATATTTTCTCAACACAACCGGCAGTTCATCATATTTCACATACCCTTTTATTGAAATATTCTTTAGCGCATTTTCGGCCAAAAAATTTTCGAGCTCATTTAAATTCTGGCTCGAATAAATATCAAAAACAACATCTCCTTTTTGATAGCTTACCCATTTACAAAATTCTTTAATGAAAAGAGACTCAAACCCAATGACACCAACGTATACAATTTTTATCGGGAAATTGATTTCGTGATTTGATTCTTTACCGATCCAGTTTTGAGGCGGATAATTAGGGAAAATAAATGTCCTGTTCTTTAATAAAATATTATTGTCTTTTAAAAAAAGCTCCATCCGTTTTTCATTAGTATGGGAAAGATAGCTTACAACATTATACAATTTCTTCTCAGAACGGTGCGCCCATTTGACGAGCAATGGCCCCGATTCATATTCATGAAGCGACATGTATTCATGATAATGGATAATTAAAATCGTATCGCGATTTTTCTTTTGTTTCATGTACCAGCTTGCCGGCAACGCTGATGCAGATTCAAAATACCAAAGCCAATGCGGGTGAATTTTTTTTAGCTTATTATATGTCTTATAATAAAAAGAGAAATAATTGCTGTACCGCTTCACAGGCGAAAAATTTAAATCCACTGCGCCATATCTTTCAATTACAATATTCTTTTTATTGCCGGAATATGGCGATATGTTAGCGCTTGTGCTATTTGTGAAAACAAACACATTGATCTCAGGAACGTTTTGGCCAAAATAATTCAACAGATTAATGACGGGCGGATACAATTCTATAGGGTTGAAATGTATTATCACCAGGATTTTATTTTTCATCAGCGCTTAAAAAATTTATATAGCCTGTTTTTATATTTTTTGAAAAGAGATGAAGGCGTTATTAAAGCAAAAAAAGATAAAAATATATACCTCAGAAAAATCGCTGCCCTGTCAAAAAATCCTAAAAGAAAAAATTGCTTGTTTTTAATTGGGTTTAAGCCTGAAATAATTCCGATTGCTTCAGGGAAAGCTCCATTGCTTTTGTAATCTAAAATCCAATGCGGCAATGTGATTGTATAAACCCGCTTGAAAATATTTTTTATGATGGCTTTGTCAAGCACATTAGCATCTTTGAAAGCATTGATGAGCACATTTATCACAGAAGGTATTCCCCCATCCACTATTTTGAAATCTTTCCATTTTTTTGCTATACGATCTCTGTAAGAATGCCTGAATTTCCCGTCCATATATAAATCTTTCAGAACGAGCGGTTCTTTTATTGAAAATAATCTGCAACCGCTGGCGACCATTAGGCAGCCAAGGTACATTTGGGCAAAGATGCTGCCATCATGCTTATCGGTATTGTATTTATCAAAAGTTGATTTTTTATAAATCAAACCGCCAACAAAACTAAAGCAGCTATAATTTTTTACTGCTACTTCTTTGCCGCTTCCAAGTACTTTATTTTCCTGTGCCCGCTGAACTACCACTCCGGGATTATTATCTTCTACAAAATTTGAAAAGCCCAATTCAGGGTAATCGTTCTTTGCTAAAAAATCTGCCAGAAATGAAATAGACGATGGCTGATAAATAGTATCATCATTGCCGATCACAATGCAGTAATCTCCGGATGCAAGCTCAATGCATTTGCGGTAATTCCGGTCATAGCCCATGTTTTTTTCATTCTTGTTGAAAACAAGAGGGTATTTATAATTTTTTTGCAGCTCTCGTATTTCAATTTCCGTTTCATCGGTTGAGCAATCATCGCTCACCACAACTTCTATATTAACATATTCCTGCTCTTCGATCTGCTTCAGGCTTCTTAATAAATATTTGATGCGGTTATATTGAGGTACGCAGATAGATATTTTCATCGACATTAACTCCTTTCAAAATTTGTGCCTTGGGAAATTTTGTTATTTAAAAGTGATCTGATAATATCTGGTATAGTTGTTTGCTCCTATAGCTGTATCCGTAGCCCGATTTTTCCGATCTGATCTTTGCGGCTCGCTTCATTTTCGTAACAACATGCTCATTTCTGGAAAGGAAATGCAGCTTTGCATTGAGCTCTTCGCTATTTTCAAAAAATATTGCTTCTTCATTTTCTTCAAAAAAACTTTTTTGTTCTTCGGTGCTGTTTGCAATAAGTAATCCGCCATAACCAGGAACCTCAAATGTTCTCATGTTATGAGAGCATTCTTCTATATTTTGCTTGCGCAGCAAATTGATAATACCCGATGCGTTTTGTATTGCAGTTTTGTATTCGTCATCATACAATGGCTTTCCCTGATAGGCATTTGTGGCGTCATCGTTTTTCGACCATTTAGCGTCTCCATAAATATTCAGACCTTCAATATCAATCTTTCGCAGCCAAGCCATCCTTTCTTTATCATATGTGCCGATAAACAGCCATTTATTCTTATATGCATCGTTAACTGACATGGTATTTGTTCTTTCAAAATCGTCATAGCCAAAAGGTATTGCATAGCTTTCAGCTCCCCAGTCTTGCTTTAATTGCTGACAGATTTTTTTAGCGTACGTAAAATATATGTCGTAATAATTTATGCTTTTGATGATGTGCTTATTGCCACTGCCCGGTGAAAAAAACCTAAATGGATGATCCGGATTATAACAGCTTAAAATTTTTGTGTGGCTTTTTAATTTTTCAACAGTCGATTCGTACAATGTAAGCCCTTTGAAAACGAGTATTACATCAAACTGCTTATGGAATAAAAATTGAAATAATTTTTTATTGATAGCTTCAAAAAAAAAATCAGGGATTATTTTGTTGGTTACTTTATTAACCAATGAAGATTTTATGGCTTTGTAATAATCATTTGTAATATCAAAAGTGCTGCAATCTGCACCGGCTAATGTGAGGCCTTTTAAATAATAATTTTCAAGTGCTCCTGCATTGAATGCCCCTAAAATTAAAATGCGCATAATTTTATTAAGCAGTCAATTATTTATCAAATGTAAAATCATCCAATTTTTTACCCGGCGGTATGCAGAAAATACTTCCCCAAATACCATCTGCCGAAGGGTACACTTTATCAAGATCTTTGATAAACGTGAATTCCAGTTTCTTGAAAGTGTCAAACCTGTATGCTGAATAGCCATTCTCTTTCAAAAAATTTCCGACTTCTTTATCCTGTTCGGGGCTATGCAGCTCAACAATAAGCAATGGCGCAAATTGTTTTATTCCTTTTGAAAACCCGCGCAAAGCCGTCCTTCCGCTCCTTCAATATCAATTTTTATAAATGCGGGGCCAGGATTCCCTTGTTCAATAAAAGCGTCTAATGTTATACTTTGAACTTCTATTTTCTTTTCCGTTGTCGCTTCTTGCGATGAGATGTGGCCTTGCTTGTGGTGCTCGCCAATCACAAATGTTTCTATTCCATTTTTGCCTGATACTGCCGCATGTATATTTTTGTAATTGGTAATATTATTAAGCGAATAATTTTCTATTATCTCGTTTATGTTTTCTTCAAAAGGCTCAAAATTGTATACCACGCCGCTTTGCCCAACAATATTTGCCATTAATAATCCATGCAATCCATTATTTGCGCCAAGATCATAAACAACCTGCCCGGGCCTTATTACATTCGCCATTATTTTTTGCATAGCAGGCTCCCAATTCCCGATTAGCGGCGACCATAATGAATTTGTGGTTAGACGTATTTTATAACCTTTAAGATAACCGGAACGAATTTTTTGGATACTCCCTAATGGGAAAAAAAGGTTTTGGATTTTTTGTTTTAATGTCATGTTGCTTGCAATTAGGTTTTTTAGTTGCTGTTAAAACTTATATGCGTTATAATTTTTTGAGAAGTTTCAAAGGAGTGCCTGCATACATGCTATTTGCAAGCAAATGGCCTTTAACCAATGAATGAGCGCCTATAATTACTCCCTTTTCTATAATAGTTCCTGGAAGGATCAAACTTCCTTTTCCTATCCATACATTGTCTTCAATAATAATTTCAGCAGATTTATCTGGCTGCATGCAAAACGGGATATCTGACGATTCAAAATTATGGGTGGTATCTCTTATGCTGCTAAATTCTCCGATCATTACGTGGTTCCCTATCTTAATAGAAAAATTGCATGCTATAACGGCTCCATAAGAAAGCGTAAAATTATTTCCCACAACAAGATTTGAAGATGCGGTAATTTCAAAAACCGTGAAGGGATATATAGTTACATTTTTTCCAAACTTTATATTGTTAGCCACATTATTGATATGCACAGGGCCTAAAATATTTTTAATCCAACATTTTGTATAAAAATAAAACCTCAGCTTTCTGCATAGTTGCACGATCAAGAAAATACGGCCCAGCACATAAAATATGCATTTCCTGATTGCATCTGTGAAGCTATATTTTTTTAGTTTTTGTATCACTTAAAAAACAGTCTTGCTAAAAAATATTCGCAAGTGATAATTTTAATTCTGAAAATTTTTTTAATCCTTTCCTTATTTCACCTGTTTTAATTACATGCTTGGCAAGCACAAGCGCGTACTGTTTTTCATTCTTTTTTATTATTGCTTTCTTTTGACTTTCAGAAAGCGGGCAGTCCGGATTTTCTAACGCTTCTTTAATCAATGGCAGCCGCATCATAAAATAACCGGTATCGATGGTTTGGCCACCTGCTTTGAATTCCTGCGAATCATGTTGCCTCCAGAATGTTAAAGATGGAGGCAATTCAATTATGCTGTGCCTGGCAGCTATTTTGAACCAAAGCTCCTGATCCCCGATAAATCGCTTTCCGCTGAACCCATTGTATTGATCAAAAATAGATTTTCTTATGATCACACCTGTTGGGCCGTAATCTAATAAGCCTGTTTCAAAAAAATGTCTTTTGTAAGATTGAACTGGCGATAATAAAATCGGAAAAGGAGTTAGCGGGATAATACTTTTTGAAGTTATCCCAATCGCCGCTTCAGGGTAAGATTCCATTGCCTGCACAAAAATCTCTATCCCATAAGAATAAATCAGATCATCTGAATCTACATATTTCAAATATTTTCCCGATGCCAAGCTTGCGGCCTTATTCCGGTTAACATAATCGCCCAGATTTTTTTCATTGATAAACAATTTTACGCGCTTATCTTTCTCTTCAAAAACGCGTGCTATGGCAACCGTGTTGTCGGTTGAACCGTCATCCACAATAATCAATTCAAAATTTTTGTATGTAGAAGCCAGCACGCTTTCAATTGCTGCAGCAATATATTTTTCGCGGTTATATGCTGTCATCAATATACTTACCAAAGGCATTTCTCCAGAATTCATTTCTTTGTGCTTAGCACTTTCTGCCTGTTATTATTTTGAAAGCAAGTATTAAATGCTGCAATGCCAATCCCAGTTTCTTTCATCTTCACTTATTTTTTGAAATGCGATGCAACTATAGTTTACGCCCAATTGTTCATCTTTTTTGAAATTGTAATTGGCCAAGATCCTTTTTTTAAAAGGAATTAAATTCAAACAAGAGAAATAAATGCTCCTTATAAATTCTCTTTTAGAAGAAAATTTATCTTTTCCAAAACCTTTGCGGATCTTATATGCCGGATGTTGGCTAAGAAACCTGACCAAGCTCCTGATGCCAGGAAAGCCACAATCATCCATTACAAGAATACCGCCGACACCTAAGATTTTAGTGATGAAATAAACATCAGTCATTAACACATCAAAAACTTTTGTAGAATCTATATAGGCAAATTGTATTTTATAATTCTCGTAGTACAGTGCGGGAATGACCTGATCTGAAAATTTTTGATAAAAGGTTACGTGATCTGCAAAACCTGCTCTTTCAATATTCAACAATCCAATGTTTTTCCAACTGTCCTGAAAAGGATCAATGACAATATGATGAAATGGATGGTTTAACTTTTGTAAAGCATCCAAAATTGCGACTGCCGATATACCATATGCAAGCCCTACTTCTAAACTATGAGTCGGCTTGACTTCATTAACGAGCTCCTGTAAAAACTCACATTGTTCTTCTCCCGTGTGCGAATTTAGTTGATGTGCCGTGCCATCCTTATCCATTACCAGCTTGCTTGAAAAAATCTTTTCTAATAATTTATGCATACCTGTTTTTTTCTTCTGTTGTTTTCAAAAAAATGTTTTGCTGGCGATTATATGATTGATACTATGAAATTTTTACTTTCACTTTATATAAATTTCAGAGCCGTCATTTTAGATCGAAGAATTTTAAGAGCCCTGTAAATTGGTTCCGGCATATTTTTTTCGAAAAAAGGATAGGCATGCTCGTTAAATTTTTTTTCTTTTCGGATAACCGTATCATTTATTCCTTTTGCAAACTCCGCCGCTATTGATATTGGATCAAAATTTTTTTTCGCAAAATTCTTCGCATTTTTTTTCATTTCTGTCAATACCTCATTATTGTTGTTCAATTTTCTTAAATGCCCCGCAGCATCTTGCCAGTTTTCAGGCTTCACAATAAATCCATTATAGCCATCAATAACCTGATCGGGTATACCAATAGGAATATCTAAAACTATTGGCACAACGCCACTGAACAAGGATTCTAAAACTGCTATCCCAAAACCTTCAGAACGGGAAGGGAAAATAAGCACATCCATGTTTTTTAAAATCTCAAGTACCTTCTCGTTCCCCAGGTCCTTATAAACTTTTACAGCAACAGGAATTTTTTCTAACAAAGCAGCATCAGTTCCAAAATCCGTTGTTATTATTGTCCAATCAATTTCTTTACAGGCATTTATCAAATCAAGTAAAAGATCTGCTCCTTTTTGATATTCAAATCGGGCAATATAAATGCATTTTAATGGATTGTTTGCGCCATGATGATTATCCGATGTATTTAACACAATTGGGTGCGATACTTTAAAAGCCAGACTTGGGTAAAGTTGGCTGTATTTGTTTTTTAAACCTGTGCTCACACAAAATACCGCATCAATAATATTTTGATATTTTTTTAGAATCCTATTGTAGTGTTCCAAATCACCATGCAACAGAAAGATTACTTTATTGGCTAATTGAAAATAATTAATGAACTCCAACTCAAAAGAATCACTGCAAACCAATACATCCTTTTCCTGAATTAACTTGCGCAAATAAATAAACCTGCTCTTTCTGCTCGCGTGTTTGTTGAAACTTATATGATTTTGTTCAACATTACCTTCCTCAGCTCTGGAAGTTTTAGAAAAAAAAGACGGAGCGCTTTTATATTTAACGACTTTTATACTATTGCCGGAAAGCACCCGAACATAGTTATTTATAAGTGTCTCAACGCCGCCTTTAATATCAGGAAGAAAGAAAACAAATTGTTCGGCCATTCAATGTATTGGATTCGGTTTTGAAAAAAATAATCAGTTTTTTATTTTAAAAGACCTGAAAATTATTCGCAATAAATCTCCTTTTTTTTTTGTGAACAAATAGAAAGGCCTGCTAAACAAGAAATAAATGCCCACTCCAAAATCATAATTCTTTGTGATCAGGAAATCATCATACACCCAATTGCTGATAGCTCTTTTCCAGATGCGTTTTTCAACGCCATGCTTTATTGTAAATGCTTCGGACAATCTTGAAATATTCCTGACAATCTGAAAACTGATTTTCGATCCGTTTTTAAAATTCCATAATTCTTTTAAAAACGCTACTGTCGGCATATCTGCTGACGGAAGATAATATTTGATGATATTTTCCCTTATCTGATTTATTTTTTCCTGCAATAAGCTTTCTTTCTGAGCACTGATTTGATTAGCATGAACTCTGTATTGCAATAACACTTTAGGCACATTATAAAATGCGCAAAATGGCGACAGGCGCACCCACAAGTCATAGTCTTCGGCGGGCACAAATTCCTGCCGGTACCAATTATTTGTTCCTGTAATACTATTTCGTTTAAGCATGACCGTTGGATGCGCTATAACACTTTGCATAACCAATTCCGTAAAACATTCTTCTGTTTTTACCGGTGTTTTCCATTCGCCATTGCTGCTGCCAAAATATTCCATCCATGTGCCAACTACATCAATAAAATTATTTTTCCTAAAAACGGCAAGCTGTTCGGCAAGCCGTTCGGGGTGATTAATATCATCGCCATGTGCAATGGCAATATATTCACCTTTTGCTTCTTTGATGCCCTTGTTTAGCTGGTTAGCCTGGCCAAGGTTACATTCACTTCTAAAAATCTTTATTCTTTTATCCTCAATATTTTGAATTTGGGCAATTGTATCATCTTGAGAGCAATCATCCATCACAAGCAGTTCAAAGTTTGTTTCTGTTTGTTTGAGCACGCTTGATACTGCTTCCCTGATATATGAAGCACAGTTATAAACCGGCATCACAACACTAATGAGAGGGCTTATATCCGTTCCAGTCATGAAAAAATAATTCCTATGCCAGCTTTATGCTACCGGTTCAAATGCCATCTCTTTCAAAATTTCTTTCGCCGGAAACCATAGCGCACGGCTGTAAGGTTTGTTCAACATCACAACCGGTAGTTGTGGGTTCATTAGCTTTGAAATATCTGATAAGAAGGAACTGGATTTTATCAAAAAATCACATCTCGAAAGTAGGAGCATGTTCACGACCGCATCACGGTTCACTTCATATTTGTTCAGGCTTTTATTGATGTGAACAGCCTGTTTATCGCTCGACCTTTTGTAATCATTTCTCATAATTACTGGCAGTTGCTGCATGTTTAAAATAAGATACTCTGCGAAATGCTGGTCATCAGTTGATAAAAAAACCGCATCTGCTTCTCCAATTACTTTTTTTGTGGCTTCTATGTTCCGCAATACTTTTTCGTAAGGCACTTCGGGTGCTTCTCCCGTTTTATCGGTTCCACGATAATGCACACCGATTATTTTTTTTCCTGCAAAGTGAACATTATAAAAGTCCTTTGCTTCTGAAGTGATCTTTTCGTTCACTTGTATATATTTGTTGAGCAACCTGGTTCCCTCATCTAAGCTCAGTTTTCCAAAATAGTTTTCCGGAAAGCCCAATTCATCCAGAAAATGAAATGGGGTAAATTTAATTTTCTTATTGGCTGAGCCAGGTATATTAAGCAAAAAAAAATTTGAAAAATAATCCTCGTGGTCATCTGTATAACTGAAACGTATAAGAGGAGTTAATTCTTTCTCTTCGCAGTATTTAAAAATCTCCAGGCACCAGCAAATCTTTGCGCCTATTCCATAATCATTTCTGATATCAACTGCAAGAATGCCTTTTCTTTTCCGGTAATCCACAAGCCTCGGCAAAAGCATTTTTCTGAAAGCAAATTTTGTTTTATGCAGGCTTCTATGCACAAAAAAATATACTTTCAAAGCTGGCTGTTTTAGGCCGATTGCTTTGAATAACTGCCCTGCTATTCTTGCCATCACGAAATCGGTTTATTTAACAAAGCAGATTTTGTCTTCGATAATTTCGACATTAGTCTGACCATCCATTTTACAGGAGCTTTGTCAATCATCATTTTGAGATAATCATATTCATGTATCCTTTTAAATATTTCAGGATAGTATTTTTTGTAGATGAAAAAATTATTAAATACTATATTATCTAGCATTTCTTTTTGCTTGCTGTTTGATGCCACTGTTGCGCCTCTTCCCGAATAACTGGACGCTGTAGAAAAAAAGAGGCTCCGGGATTTTTATAACTTGTTCATCACTGCAACCGTAGAGCAATGCAATAAAAAAATCCCAATCTTCCAGCCCATTTACCATATTAGTTCTGTAACCGCCCACTTTGTCAAAATCTTTTCTCAAAAAAAGAGATGAGTTATCTACCATATTATACTTGAGCATGGTAACATAATTGAACGGCGGCAGGTTCCATAAGTCATTTCGAGCCCCAAACAATTGTGTTTCCGTGTACACCAATCTTACATTTGCATTTTTTTCGAATTCTGCTGCGCACCTGGTCAAACAATCGGGGTGAATATAATTATCACTGTCTAATGGAAATAAAAAATAACCTTTCGAATGAGCGACTGCAACATTTCTTGCAACGCAGACACCTGAATTTTTTTGATTGATTAATGTAAATCTTGAATCGCCTTCAATAAATGGCTGCACTTTTTCAATCGTGTTATCAGTTGACCCATCATTTACAATAATACACTCCCATTCACTATATGTTTGCCTTTTTACGCTCTCCAAATTGTCAATAATGTATTCGCTGGCATTATATGCAGGAACTATTATTGACACAAGGTGCTTACTCATCGAATGTTGATCAGGATAACCTGATCCAGTTTTTTGGCACTATATCGTTTGGTTCATAAAACGGATCATCAACTTGAAACCATCTTGCAGGAGCAATGATTTTTTTTGACTGATTGTTATTAAGCCACGCTCCCCACCAGCTAAAACTGCTATTGGCAATGATATTATGTTTGCATTGGCTCATCAGGTACATGTCTTTCCAACTGGAAGCGCCATTGTTGTTTTTTATTATGTTCACATTCATATCAGCTTGCAAAAGATTTTCAGCAACCCAATCCGGTTCATCAGAAAAAAAATAAAAATGGCTGCCCGGCAAATGTTCTATGAAATATTGAATCGCTCTGTTATAATATTCTTTGCTGCACACACCATGAAAAGCATTCGTGGGTGCATATTTCACGTAATCGCCACGACGCACATGAACAGCCACTGAAGTGGAATCTTTGATATTTTTTAAAACAGAAATATTAACAATGTCATTATCCAATTCCTGAAACTTGAATTGGTTTCTTATCAGGTCGCTATAGTCTTCAAAATATTTTTCACTCTGAAAATAGCCGTCCATTAATACTGGTGGTTTTACCTGATTAACGTCTTCGTTGTAACCATGCTTCTTTTCAGTGTACACACTTTTAGCAGCCTTGCCAAACAGCCTTTCAAGCTTGTTGTCTATTCTGCCATGTTGATAAAAACCACTGGTTTGATAATGGGTAACAAACTTATTTTGAATGTTGGGGAAAATATTCAATTCAAATACCCTGGGCGCCACATTGGGTATTGTTTTAGAAAAAGTGCTTGTATCAAGGTAAAGAGTTTGGTGGAGCTTCTTTGCCAGCGCAAATGCGTTGGCATATTGAAACATTTGATTCCCCAAGCCGCCTGAAATTTTTGCAACAATCATTTGCTCATCAATACAAAAAATAATCTAAAGGCCTTTTATTTTAATTCCGCAAGAAAATTTATTGTATCAAAAATTTCATATTTCTCTTTATACCCATCAATTTTTACAAGGCCATCTTTTACTATGCGATAAAGTGAGTAGTTGTCTTTTAACAAATAATAAAAATCTTGAAAAAAAACACGAGAATCAATATCTGTGCCGCCAAACTCAAATTGAATGAATCTGATTTTTCTTTCGTTGAGCATTTTGGTTGCACCTGCGAGGACCTTCAAATTCGTGCCCTTCCACATCCAGTTTCAAGTAGTCTATTTTATCAATATTGTTTGCTTCACAATATTCATCCAGAGATATAATTTTGATTTCCTCAAAATCATCCATAGCGATATTATAATGGTCAAGCTTTCTTTTATAGATGGATGAAAGGCCAGAAAGGTTTTCATTTTTGTATAGTTTGTTAACAGATGCGGACCTGCCCAATCCTATATTGTTATAATGCAGTTCTTCGCGTTCACCCAAATTGCGCTTTAATTCTAAAAACATTTTTTGTGAAGGCTCAAATGCGTAAATAGAAAACCGATTTCCCTGAAATAGATTTATAATTTTTTTGGAATAGTTTCCCATGTTGGCGCCCACATCAAAAATAATAGCCCGCTCTTGCTTGTTTAATTTTTCGCGGGCATATTGAACTGCTTTTAATTCACCACTTACTTCAAAATCTCCCCCGTTGCCATAGTTCATGCCATACAACCCCAACTCATACATTTGTTGAAAAAATTTCTGGTACTTTACCTTGCCAGATAATTTTGTCTTGATAAAATTTGTAACGAATATCATTTAGCTATTATTTTTTTTGAAATAAAAACAGCCGCATCCATAAGATTGTTCCTGGACCAGTTTTGGGTTTGCGCTGTGAACAAACTTAGCGTTATCTGTGACTAATGAGAAATCTTTCAATTCGAACCCTGCAAACAAATCTTTAATCATATCAAAACTGTAAATACGATGCGCGTTGAATTGAATTCTTGGTTTCCCTACCGGGGTTACCAAAAAAAGATGGCCGTCTTTTGCGGTGACGCGCTGCAATTCGTTAATTGCCTTTATGTCTCCTTCCGGATCGATCGGATCTCCATATCTGCCCAACCCGATATGCTCAATGGTATGCATGCATGAAATAGAGTTGACCGAATTATCAGCAAAAAATAAATTTGTAAGGTCTGCACTGGCCGAGCTCAAATTATCCAGGTTTAATTCTGCCGGCCGATAGTCATAGAATTCAGTGGGTATAAATGCCGAAAGCATGGTACAGAAATGAAGCGTGGAAGAAATATCAATATGCTTTGAAGGGTTATTTTTTTTTATGAAGCGGGCAGCCCACGCAGGATGATAAACATAATGAGCATCGAAATGAGTAACGCCGGTATTATCATTCAGGCAGCGCAACAAATCATTTTCACGAACAGACAACCTGGTGTTCTTATCCTTTTCTACAAATAACCTAAGCTGTGCTTTAAAGTTTTTTTCTTTTTTGTAACTATGATATTGAGTGGCCAAATAATTTTTTACTGACTTCATCATTTGACTTTCAGTTTTGCTTTGATGCGGTTCAAAAAATTAGATAGTGAGCTTGGGGGAGCATTTTGAATTTCTTGCATAAAACTGTTCCAATAAATTTCAGATAATTTCTGGCTATAATTATTTACCATCTCTTTAGCATGGTATGGAACACCTATAATAACATCATCGATTACCGCAACGTATCTGTTTTTAACTGACAACCGATTTATCAGCGTGGCAAGATCGCAATAGTGAAGGTTTTGCCATTTTGCCAAAACCAATCTTGCATCATCTATAAAAATAAAGCTTTCAATGTCCAGATTGTTTATAATTTCTATTTCCTTTAAAAGCGGGACTTCTCCATTAAAAGTATCTCCTTCTGAGTAATGAGCATCGAGCCAGAAAATGGCCGATGCAGAAATATGAATTTTTTCAAGTTCTTTATTGCTCTCGCCCAAAATAAATTCAATGTTTGTGATTGAGCCAATTCTTTGTTTTGTGGTTTTATAAATACTTTCTGCAGCTTCAAATGTATATACCTTTTCAAAATGCTTGCTTGCCCATTCGGTAGTTTCGCCGAGGTAGGTTCCGGTTTCTACAAAATTTTTTATTTGATATGCTTTTTGAAGCTCAGTTATCAAATCATGAGGCACTTTGCCAATTTCAAATTTAATCGGTTTTAAGCCCATCTCTTATCGGTATTTATTATTAAAATTTTGTCGAAAACCTTTGTTGTCGGCAGGCTTTTTCTAAATAATATAAGGATGCCTGCCAATTTATCGATTTTATTCAACACTTACTGAAGTGAAGTTTTCAGGCAATATATTTACGGGAAATTCTTTTTTAACTTTAAAGCCCAACCAAAATTTTGGAGAAAAAATTGGCGGTTTTTTTGAATTCAAATATGCTGCCCACCAGGAAAAAGTGCTGTTTGAAATGATGAGCGCATCAGCGTTCATGAGTATCTGAAAGTCCATAATCTCGCTTTCTGATACGACTGTTTTATTTTTTATAAAGGATAAGCGGGACCCAAAATTTTCAATATCATCAGTTACTACTATTACATGATACTGATCTAAATCAGAAATAAGCGAAAGCGCATTTAAGTAATAGCTTTCAGGCAGAGCAATATTTGTTCCGCCGAGCGTTTCGCTGTTGTATACAAGGTAATCTCCCAGGCGGCAATGAATTGCCAGGATTTTTTTATTATTGAACAGCTGCCCATACTTATCATCAAATTGCTTTCTGAATGCTTTTTTTATTTTTATTTTTTGCGGTAGCGCATCAATGACATTCTTAAAAAAAAAGCTTGATTGAAAATAACCGTCGTAATAACAGTTGTCAGTAATTTTATTGAGCACTTCATTTATATCTTCCTCGTATCCTGATTGCTGTAATAATGAAGTGTTTTTTTTGAGCCTGAAGGCCAGAAGAAGAATTTTTCTGACAAAAGAATAATCAGTAAATGATATTCTTTCAAAATATTTTAAGAATACGTCTTTGGTATTCCTATCATCAATTACATAAAGCGTGTGCAATTTTTTGCTAGCGGAAAGGGCAAATGCATATTGAAAAAGATGGTTGCCCATCCGTCCATTGAGGTTCACAACTATAAAGTCAAAAAAAAAATGCCGATGATTGACTTTGCTTTTCTTTTGGCAAAGCGATAAGTGCGGATTGGCAATTGAAAAAGCCTGTTGCTGAATTCTTTTACCAATATGGCTGTGGTGCCTGCAATTTTTTGCGCCGGGCTCACTTCAACTCTTCTGTAAAGCGCATCGCCCCAGAACCAATCCGTCATATAAGTGTCTGTTCTTTTAAATCCTTTTTTCAGCAAAAAAATATCAAGCTCATACAAAAGCGGGCATCCTTTGTAAAGCTCTTTGCTATTGACTTCTGTATAAATCCAATCAATTTTATCTAATAATTCGCCCATGCTTTTTAGTGCAATCAATTCATATCCCTGAAGATCGATATTCAAAAAATTGTACTGATTTATGTCAAGTTTGTTCCTTAAAAAAAAGGTATCGATCCTGTTTGCGGTAAGCTGCAACCTTTCTACTACGTTTGTATTGTGAACTTCTTTGGTAATACCCAATTCAAGAATTGAAGAAGATTGAGAAAATTCAGTAATGTTGAACATTACCTTAGCGTCATCTTTGTCAGAAACCAACAGATTGAATACTTTGTTTTGTTTGTACTGAGATACATTCTTTTTTAATTCATCTATTAGTGATGGGTTGCCTTCGATCCATATCACATTTTCGCAACCAACTTCGTGATAATCCTTGGCTTCCTCGCCCAAGTGACCTCCCAGGTGCAATATCCCTTTGAGGTTGATTTGATATTTGGATTTTATAGTTTGTATACTAATGTACATGATAGATGCAGTTCTGTTTTTTAAATTCTACTTTGAAAAATAAAAGTGAGCGGTTTACTAAAAGTGAATAGGAGAAAAAAAATACATTACTTCTTGGATAAAATCTTTTTTATCATCTGCCTTTTAGACAGCGCCACTGGTTCTTTTACAGCAAACCTTGTATTGAATTTTTCTTTCCAATCTGCATTAATAATTTTTGCAACATCTTTTGGCGCAGACATGATCACATCGTCCTGAATTGTTGTGAAATTATCAGGAAACAGCATTTTTAATTTGTAAAATATCTCATCAATGCCCGGCCAGTGGCTTGCATCGTGTGGTTCCGGCGGTGGCCCTAAAAAGCATCTTGCATCATCAATAAAAATAACTGAATCTTTAAGGTCAGCTATCGCATCTAACTCATACATTAAAGGGCATTCCTCATCTTTTCCACCACCTCCGCACCAATGGCCATCCAACCAAAAAAAGCTTCGCCCAATAAGTTTTTCTTTTGTCAGTTTTGGCAAAATATCTTTGCTGTTACCAATTAAGAATTCTATATTTTTTGGGCAGTCAGGCTTTGAAGCGGTGCTTTTGCTCTGGACTGGGTCGATTTCAATTGTATAAACTTTTTCAAAATGTTTTGCTGCCCAAAAACTTGAGCCGCCTTGAAAAGTTCCTGTTTCAACAAAATTGACAAATTCTTTTTCTTCTACTATTTTTTTTACCAAATCTTTTGGTATAGAAAATGTGATGTTGCCCATTTTTATATTTTTTTACAGCTTTCTTGATAGAATATTTTTCCCACGCAATAACAAGTCATTTCGAGTTTTATTGTTTGCTTTGCTGCTTGCTTATAATAATTTCCAGAGGGTTCAAAAGAACGCCGCTCCCATTCGTTTTTATTAATCTTGGGTCATTTTTTACAGAATCATGCTTAATGTCAGAGACTTCTATTTCTATCGCTGATTCAATATAATGAAATGCTTTTTCATAGTTGGATAGCCCTAAAATAATTGAATAATTCCCAGCTGCTAACATAATCTGGTCATTTTTAAATTGCACTTCATAAGCACCTTTTTCAATTTCCATGGGCGTGCTCCAAGAAGTCCAAAGCCCTACTTGTGCCGATGTCATAACGCCAATCCCTATAATAAAATGTTCTAATTGCTTATTGATCCTGAATTTTATCCTCACCTGCCAATTTTCACCAATCGCTATTTGCGGCAGCAGATTTCCCTGAAAATCTTCTATATAAACATGTTCTGCATATCCATTTTCCATTTGTTGTGATGTCAATAGGCTAATATCTATCTCAACTGAGGCTGATCTGGTGACTTCGCTTTTTAGATATTCATTGATTATGGGTTGAATCTGGTCTTGCTTTTGTAATAAGCCGTTTTTTAATAAGATGCCCGATGTGCAAAGCTTTTGAATGGCAGCCATATTGTGGCTCACAAATAAAACAGTTCTTCCGTCTTTACCATTCACATCTTTCATTTTGCCCAGGCACTTATTCTGAAACTCAGCGTCGCCAACCGCAAGCACTTCATCTACTATCAATATCTCATTTTCAAGGTTAGCGGCTACAGCAAATGCCAAACGAACATACATGCCGCTGCTGTATCGCTTTACGGGAGTATCTATATATTTTTCTACGCCACTGAAATCAATGATCTGATCCAATTTTCTATCAATCTCTTTTTTGCGCATGCCTAAAATTGCTCCGTTGAGATAAATGTTTTCTCTTCCTGTTAATTCAGGATGAAAACCCGTGCCCACTTCCAACAGGCTTGAAATGCGGCCCTTCCCTTTTATGATACCTGAGGTTGGCGCCGTTACCCTGCTCAACAATTTTAGTAATGTGCTTTTGCCCGCGCCATTTCGGCCAATAATTCCCACGGCATCTCCCTGCTCTATTTCAAAATTAATATCTTTTAAACTCCACACTACATTGCTTTCACTAATGGTGGTGCGGTCGTTGATTTCACCGATTTTCAGAAATGGGTCTTCCTTTCCTCTTAAACTGGCCCACCAACGTTCCAAATCGCGGGACAATGTGCCAGTGCCTATTTGCCCTAATTGGTAGGCTTTCGAAAGATTTTCAACTTTTATAGCAACAGACATTATGCAGAATCAATTGTTTTTATAGGTCGTTACACAGTATCAACAAAATTCTTTTCAACCTTATTAAAAATGATGATACCCAAAAAAGTAATACAGATTATTGACAAAGCGCTAATGCCCAAAGATTGCCAGGAAAATGAGCCCTTACCTAAAAAACCAAGCCTTAATGTCTCCAGGATCGCGGTCATAGGGTTGAGCATAATAAGCATTTTGTATTTGGCAGGTGCTGCAGAAAGCGGGTAAACAACAGTGGTTGCATACATGAGCAACTGAACTCCAAAAGTCACTAAAAATGACAAGTCGCGGTATTTGGTTGTCAGTGCGGAAATAATCATTCCTGTTCCCAGGCCAAATAAAGCCATCAAAATGATGAGGAGCGGAAATAAGGCAATATACGACGTGATGTGAAAATGGGCGCTCTTGCTGGTAATCGCGTACACGCACATCAACAAAATGAACATAACCATCTGAACAGCGAAACGAATAAGATTTGAAATTACGATGCTCAAAGGCATAATTAATCTCGGAAAATATACCTTACCAAATACATTGGCATTATCTTTAAATACAGTGGAGGTTTTTGTAAGGCATTCGGAAAAATAATTCCAGGCCGTGATCCCTGCCATATAAAACAATGGAGGCGGCACTCCTTCTGTTGAAATACCGGCAAGCCTGCCAAAAATAAATGTGTATGTAAGGGTTGTAAAAAGCGGCTGAATAAAAAACCACAATGGGCCTAAAATCGTTTGCTTGTAAAAAGAAACAAAATCACGACGAACTAATAACAACAATAAATCCCTGTAATGCCAAACGCTTTTTAGTTGAAGATCTAAAATCGAGCTTTGAGGTTCAATCACTAAATCCCAGCTATCGGCATTTTCATCCTTTTCTATTTTATCCATCAACTATTGCAAAAATTTTTTGAGAGATATCTCGACCATTTACCTATTTAAACCATAGGCCATTATTTTAGTTACTAAGCAAACCATTTATTCCAGAATCTTGAAATCTGTTTTATAGCAGATCTTTTTTTTCTCTTTGAAGGTTCTGCCTCAAAATAGCCAGACTCAAACCCATAGCTATAGCCCCCGTAATAACCGTAGCCGCCATAATAGCCGCTGTAATAACCGCCTTCAGCCTTCACATCATTCAGTAGTAAACTAATTGCAGGAAGTTTTTTTTCTGTATACAATTCTTCAATTAGCCTGAGCTGTTTGCGAAAAGTAAAGTTTTGCCTAACAATGTACATGGTACAGTCAGCAAATCTGCCGAGGTTAATGGCATCGCTCACAAGTCCGACCGGAGCAGTATCCATAATCACAACTTCAAAATTATTTATCGCTTCCTCCATCAATTCGTCCAACCTTTTATCAAGCAATAATTCTGATGGGTTGGGCGGTATAGGTCCGCACGGTATTACAAATAAGTTTTCCATTCCTTCAACAGGCAAGATCAGCTCATTAAATTTTGCCCTGCCGATAATATAATTGGTAATGCCCATTTTTCTTTTCAGGTCAAGTCCCGATACAATTTTAGGCTTGCGAATATCAAACTCCATGATTACCGTTTTTTTGCCGGAAAGAGACATTACAGCGCCAATATTTGTACTTATAAATGATTTGCCTTCCCCGCTGAACGAGGATGTGATCATAATAACAGGCTTCTCTTTTTTACCAATTATATATTGAAGGTTACTTCGTATAATGCGGAATTGTTCCGAAATAAAACGGCGGCTGTTCTTTTTTACAACCAGCATATGCCCATCATCCGAATGGCCGATTTCGCCAATAATCGGGGCACGCGTTCTTTTTTCAACATCTACACGGTTACTGATTTTATCTTTAAATAATTCCAGTAATGCTATAAGGCCAACAGGGAGGGTAAAGCCAAAAATAATATACAAAGAATAAATGCTTTTTCTATCGGGCATAATTGGCGTGCCTGAAGCTGTGGCAGGCTCAAGCACTTTTGAATTGGAAACATTGGAAGCAGAAGAGATGTTGGTCTCAATCTTTTTTTGCAGTAGGAAAGAATATAAATCTTCCAATATTTTTTGCTGCCTCTGAATATTTAACAGCCCCATCGTTTTCTCAGGCATTAATTTGAGTTCGCCTTGCAATTCATGGCTTTTTTTATCAAATGTTTCTTGTGTCAAAAGATAAGCACTCCTAACCTTCATCAGTGCTTCTTTCATATCATTCCTTGCTCTATCTATGGAAAGATTCAGGTTTTGGATAAGGGGGTTTTGCGCTGGCGTTGTTCTAATAGAAAGCTCTCTGGACAACTGCAGAGAATTGTACTCACTAACGGATTTTAAAATTACAGGGTCGTCTATCCCAAGATTGGTGGGCACCAGTTTGTATAAATTCTTTGTGTCGTTTATGTAAGACAGCAGCAAATCTGCAATCTTAACCTTTATCTGTATTTCCTGGGTTTGTTTTGACTGATCCTGGATAGCGTCAAAATATTTTCCGCTTTGAAGGTTAACATCGAACAAATTATTTTTAAGCATATAGCCTTTCAACGTGCTTTGTGTGCCATTCAATTCTTCGTTTAAGGATTGCAGGCTATTATT
The DNA here is from genome assembly GCA_963718975.1 of uncultured Bacteroidota bacterium. Lineage (GTDB taxonomy): Bacteria > Bacteroidota > Bacteroidia > Chitinophagales > Chitinophagaceae > Puia. Next base: position 99,215 of record CAVRBD010000008.1, read on the forward strand.
GATAAAGGCAAGCGCGTTGCTTGAAATACGGTTTTTATCTTCCAATATTAAAGTGTCGTAAACAGACATAAGCGTGTTTAGAACGACCATGCCCAAGTGCAGGATTTTCACCATCATATGACAAGGATAGAAGATCAAGATCGACTGCCTGAATAATTTTGAGGTTTCTAATAATATTTAGCGCGACTTGAAAATCAGGTTCCCATACTATTCGAAATAAATTGCTGGTGTAATTGTGAAAATCATTTTCCTTGTTTCTGTGGACAATGAATTTATTGCCCGCTTTTTCTAATATTTGCTCGAAAGATACCGGTGTTTTGGAAACACCCAGAAGAAACTGGTCATTGTTTAATATTGTCAAGTTGATGCCAAATGATTTTGACGAGTCTACTAATTTTAAAATCTCAAGGCGAAAAGGGGTTTCGGGGTACAATAAAGTCGAACGTATCTTTCCAATTCCGTAATAGTGTATCTGAAGGTCGAGGTCATGAACTACACGCCTCATTACAGGGCTTGATTTGAGGATTTGAATCTCATTATTCAAATTATTGTCGCCCATACTGGAATTCATATATAGCTCACCAAATTTCTGGTCGCGCATACTGCTCTGGTTGTCTTTTTTAATCATTAAAGACGACTGCACATGAAAAATAGGCGTTGTGTAACGAATCTTGATATAGGCAAAAATCAAAGAAAGCGCAGTGCAAATCAGCACCCACGGAGCATACCTTACGTATTTTAATACAAACTCTCTTGGCCCTAATGTCCAGGAATTATCTGGTTGCCCATTGCCATTATTACCAGAGATGGTTGCACCATTTATTTGTTCGGACATATTATATTAAAGCTATATGTAAAATCACTGTCTCAAAATACTGTATACGATAACCGCGATAGAAACCAGGGATGTTGCTATTCCCAGATTACGAGTTGTAACCTGATCATTAACAATTGATTTCTTTTTAGTTTGCTCAAAAATCACAATATCGTTTTGCTGTAAATAAAAATATGGGGACGACATGATTTCCGGTTTGGTAAGGTCTATTCGACCCCATTCCCTTTTTCCATTGTGCTCCCTGATAATTAGAACATTATCTCGTCTTCCGAAATATGTAATATCACCTGCCAAACCAAGCGCTTCCAATATATTAATATGATCGCTCGGGATTGTAAAAATGCCAGGCCTAGCTATTTCTCCCAGCAATGTAAAACGCGAATTAAGAAAGCGGATTGTGTAATAGGGGTTCGTTAATAAAGTATCTTTCAATTTTGAATCAAGCAAATGCTTTAAATCTGTTCTTGTTAGCCCTTCCACGTGCAACAAACCCAGTTGCTGAAATTGGATATTCCCATTTTCATCCACCAAATAACCTTGTGATGTTGGTGACAAACCGCCAACAGTCTGTATCCCTTCGTTTCCGCTTGAAGATGAATTTAGGCCTGTTGATCCTGATGTTGCGTTAATAAGAGACTGATTATAGATTTTCGTAGCTTCCGGGTTATCGCTATAAACAATTATGCTTATTAAATCACCCTTTTGTATGTAAGGTTCTGGAATGTTTACTTTGCTAAGTGCCGCAGTATCGAATGTTCCTTGCATATAAGTGTATGGCCGGGTGGTGCCACACGAGCTTAGAATTACTAGCAGAAAAATGATAGCAGAAAAATTGACTGATAAAGGTTTAATAAATGATAAGCGAGTTGGTCTTTTCATACATTATTATTGTCAAAACTACTATTTTTCAATTATTGCCACATTTGATTTATCAACATATGCAGTTAATGAATAACCAATATTTTCAAGAATTATCTGAACCTTATTATTTGTCACTTTCAATATAACAGCTTCATAGTCCATCAACGCGCCTCTTTGAACTCTGACTTTCATATTTGGGTTCAATGAAAGAGGCTGACTTTGCACGTTCTCATAGTCATTCAAAAATTTTTTTATTAGTTCTATTTCCTCATTCTGTACAACTGCCGGCTTGCCCAGCCAATACACAAAGTTCACTACACCATTCACCATCCTTGTTTTTGTTTTTTCTTCTTCCGAAATCCTTACAAAAACATATGACTTGAATAAAGGCTCTTCAACGATTTTCAGCCTGTCGCTCCATTTCTTTTTTACCCTGTTCAGCGGGCAGTAATTGCTTATCCGCCTTTCATCAAGCAATTGATGAACTTTTTTTTCCCATCTGGGCTTTGTATAAACTACATACCATTTTTTTTCAGCCATCGCAATAACAAAATTACATTACTTTGCAAGGCTTCGCCACCTCAGTCACAATCTTATTTTTTTATAACTGATGAATTTATCGAACCTTTACTAATCTGAACAATTAACGAAAAGGGCATAAGGAAGCATCCCTTAGAATTACTCCTTACACCCTTTCATATATTAAATTTTTATAGCAATTGCACACCAAGCATTTTTCACAGGAATTTTAAAGTTATTTAAGGTTACGGGCTCAACAATCTTGCCTGATAAAAAAATTTTATCATCAATTGCAAAATCAATTCTGAAAATTATTCAAGCTGCAAATATAGGTGATTTTAACATGAAAAAAATTTTTGCTGCATGCTGAAAAACAAGCTTTTATTTTCAAAAAAAAGCAAAAACATATCTTCGTTAATAATCAAATTGAAGCCTTCATGAAACATCGTTTTTCCTCACTGGATATTTTTCGCGGCGCTACCGTGGCATTTATGATATTGGTGAATAATCCGGGCGATTGGGGGCATATTTATTCTCCTTTGGAGCATGCTTCTTGGAACGGTTGGACGCCCACAGATCTTGTCTTCCCATTTTTTTTATTTGCAGTTGGGAATTCAATGGCTTTTGCTTTTGCAGGATTACAATCCAAAACCAATCTTTCTTTTCTTAAAAAGGTTTTTAAGCGTTCTCTTCTAATTTTTTTTATCGGGCTTTTTCTTAATTGGTTTCCTTTTGTGCGCTGGAATGATAACCATCTTGTATTTAAACATTGGGTGAGTTCTGAAAATGTCAACAATGGCATTCGGATCTTAGGCGTTCTACAGCGCATTGCCATATGCTATCTTTTTGCTTCGCTTATAGTTCACTATCTTAAAATCAAAGGTGCTTTTTGGTGCAGCGTGCTATTACTTTTTGGTTATTGGTTTTTGTGCGCTTTTTTTGGCGACCGAATGAGCCCATATAGCATGCAGGGCTATTTTGGGCTGTGCATAGATAAAAAAATTCTTGGTGTTGCACATATGTACAAAGGCGAGGGCGTTCCATTTGACCCCGAAGGAATTGCGAGCACAACCGCTGCAATAGTTCAGGTTGTGTATGGTTATTTTATAGGGCATTATATTTTACAAAAAGGGAAAACTTATGAAATGCTTGCGAATTTATTTGTTACCGGATGCTTGCTTTTGTTTGCAGGCCTTTGCTGGGATTTAGTATTTCCAATAAATAAGAAAATCTGGACCAGTTCTTTTGTGGTATTTACTTCGGGAATGGCTACAATAATTCTTAGCCTGTTTGTATATTTAATCGAGTTTAGAAATTTCCGGGGCTTGTGGTTTAAATTTTTCAATGCCTTTGGGAAAAATGCTCTTTTTGTGTTCATTTTAAGCGGAGTAATACCTCGGCTAAATGGATTAATAAGATGGAAAACGGTTGTTGATGAAAATGGGAATGCTTTTTACACAACGCCACTGGAGTGGTTTTATGAACATGTGTGCATGCATGTTTCTGTCAATCTCAAAAATGGATCTTTGTTATACGCAATTACAACTGTTATTTTCTTTTGGAGTATTTGCTATTGGCTGGACAGAAAAAAAATATACGTGAAGGTTTGATATGCAAGGCTAAATATGAATTCAAGAATAACGTTGATGCCTATCCAAAATAAATATTTTTAAAAATATTATGCCAGGATACCTTGGCTTATATCGATAGATATTGAAATTACCTCAGAATATTTGCATTCACCATTAACATTTATCATTTTGATCCTGTAATAAATATGCTTTTTGTCAGAACTGTTTATTTTATCTGAATATCTATATTTATTGATTGTGTTAGCTGTTGCTTCAGGCACAAAGATGACAGCTGCATCCTGATAGTCGACGCCATTTTCACTTCGCTGCAAAATAAAATGGCTTGTTGCTTGCACTTTGTCCCATTCTATTACAACTTTTGAGCTGCTGATATTTAACGTTGCCGCTAAATGAATTTTTGCCGGCACAAGCACAATCTTCACTGTCGTGCCTCTGTTATTAGCTGTAATATTTGCTAAGCAGCTTTGTTGAAAAAAAATATTAAGAATTAACGCCAATAAAATACAAAAACCAAATAATCTGATCCTTGCATGCGCCGCTTTTTTTGTAAAATGGAGTTTCATAACCTGACAGTTTTGCCAAAGAAACTGCTATAAGTTTGCCAAAATTTATCGCCTTGATAAGCATGGTTTTATACTTCTTATTTTTTATATCTTCTCCCATTTTGGAACTAAAAATGTAATTTTTGGCAATTGGAAATTACTTATTAAATCCATCATTAGAACTCTGATTTAAGCGGGGCATAAAGTGGAGTTGCATATTTAGCTATCAACAAGCATTGGGATTGTTTATTAACGAACAAGATAGGCTCAAATACTTTTACGGAGTCTTCGCTTTTCTTGGCGATGGATTTAATTTATCATGATTAATTGCAGTCGCGTCAACAAGAAATAGAAATACAAATTTTACAAAACCATTTTATGTTTTGCATGATTAGTGATATTGAAATCACGGGAAATATTGAAGCCAAAATAAATATCGCCATTATTCCAGCTTCCTGATGTCTGTGCAAGATATTGCGACTCGAGCATGCTTTGAGAATTGCTGAATACCAACTGAAAAACGTGGCCGCCGGTTTCTATATCATATCCGAAGGATAACGAATTATGGGCCGTTGTAGAAACAACCTGATTGGGCAACAAATAATTGTATTCAACATTAATGCTGCTGCGCTTCGTTATTTTCATTCGCGCACCACTACCAATTGCAAAAATATTATTGTAATCATTAACTGTTGGCACTAAGTTGTAACGCAAATAGGTAGGGGTAATTTCTATAGATAAAGACCTGCTTATTTTTCGCGCAATTAATAGTTCAGCAGTATAAGCACTGCGGAAATAAAAATCCAGATAAGACTTTTCAGGAATTTGTTGGGTATAATTGCTCATCGTTCCCAGCAAACTTAAAGATACAGGCATCGCGTTGCTTCCATCAATTTGTTTTAATAATTTGTATTTAATATAACCATCAAAAGTTTTTAAGTAAGAGCTACGGCCAATGCCCACAGCCAGTCGATCGGTTATACCATAATCAAAGCCAAGACGAAGAGTAGCATTGTCTAATCCAAAAAAATTGTATGCGCCGCTATTCAATTGCCCAAAGCGATGTTGTATCACAAAACTAAGAGCGCCTTTTGCAGGTGATTCTATCGTTTGCATATTAACGATATGAGTAGCTTTGAATGTGCCCGTTATATGAGTTGGTTTTGAATTCTTGCTTAAAGAATCGTTCAGCATGTTTAATAAAGTGCTGTCCTGCGCTTTCGCTATATAAATAATCAATAATAAAATAATAGAGAAGAAATATTTTTTGCAATGCATATAAATTTATTTAGCGAGGGTTACAATCTATTTGAACGCTCACGGTTATCTCTTTAGCAATTTTATCTCTCACAATGGAAGGAATGCTGATATTGTAATCTTCAGGCTTGATAACAAAAGAGCAGCGGCCCAAAAGCCTGCCCGCTTTTACTTCGAGCTTTGCAGGCGTTTCAATCTGCTTGCCCACATTGTGGACTGAAAGAATTCCTTTCACTGAAACATTGTAAACTCCGTCTTTACTAAAATCCACATCACCAGCATATGTGCCAGTAAAACTTGCCTTTGGATATTTGTCGCTTTCCACATAATTCTCATTGAAATGTTCCTGCTGAAGTTCTCTTGCAAAAAGAAATCCTTTCATCAATAAAGTAAATGCAATATTTTTTTTTCCGGCATCTATTACGGCATACACTTGATTGTTATCAGCTTTTATATCTTCTAAAGGAGTTTTTGAAAAGAAACTAATAAAACCTGTTTTAGTTAAGTACATCTGAGTGAAACTTTTTGTGGCAATGCAAACAATAACACAACAGAGAAGAATTTTTTTCATTATCAAACAGTTTAATTATTTAGTGCACCTTGATGAACCCATGCAACAATAGTATTGACCTCACAACTTGGAAGCATCGCCATTCCGTAAGGCATAGGCACATAGCCTGGAGCATGCGTTACATTGCCAACCAGGTAACCATTCATTGCCCACTTATCCAAATTGGCATAACCCTCTAAAACAATTCCTCCGCTACCGCCGTTGCTGTTTGCACCGTGACAGCTATAGCAATTATTTTGCAGAATGGAAATAATATCAGATGAATATTTTACACTGCCGGTATCACACTGACTTGCTGATGCAGATTGCAAAAGATCCTCGCTTTGTTTTTTGCAAGACATCATTCCAACAATTACTATTATTGCGATTACTAAAGAAATGGAAATTATTTTTTTCATGCTGTTATTATTGCTCAAATACACAATCCACCAAATTGACATCTGCTAAAAATCCCGTGCACCTTCCTTTGATATTGATGATTGAATTTTTTAACGGAAGTTGAATTTGGTCTTCTTTATTAAAAACAAAACTGCAATTGATATTTCCCGAAGAAGCGCATCCTTCTAATTGCACGCTCGCGGTACTGTCAGTATGCTGAATATCCGCAACAGTCCCTTTCACTTCAATTACTTTATCCAGAAAAATTTTATCAGCTGCAGCTTCATCTTTCTGATATTGCTCGCAAAGTTCTTTAGAAGTGAGGCTTACAGACACTTTCAAGCTGCTTACATTTTTATGCGGCTTGTTATACAAATAAAATCCCCACATTAATGCAGATAATATTATTACAAGAAATATGGTAAGCTTTTTTTTCATTCAGAGAATCTTATACATCAATCCAACACATTATAAGATATACGTCAACGTTACCATTACAGATTTTATTAAATTAAATTGACAATTGTGAATCAATAGTTTTTTAAAGCACAGCTAAAACAAAAAAGCATTAGTGCTTACTAATGCTTTTTCAAAAAAAAATTAAATTATTAATTCTGTATAACTAATATGCAGTTAAGGAAGTCCTACAATGGTTGACCTGAGAGATTCAACAATCTTTGCTACGCTGCCCAACGCTGCATTATTAGATGGCACGCCCGCTTTTCCAGCACCGGCAACAAGATCAACTTCAAATTCAGTAAAGCCGCCGGTTGTAACCAATCCTGTCATTCTTGGATTTCCAGTAGGGCTCATGCCTGTGGTATGCGCCACTGTCATGCTCAAACCGGTATAGGTATAGTCTTTAGCACCTGTGCCCACTGCCACAAAATCTGTAAGGTTTTTGCTTAACGCACTAAACCCACTCAAATTTCCAGTTGTAACTTCCGCTAATAACACTGCAAAGTGGCCGTTAATTGAATCATCTGCGGCGATAACAAAAATTGCGCTGTCAACAATGTTACGAATTAGCAACCTGCCTGCTTCAATTTGTGCGCCTGGGGTTGCAGGATCTGTAACTAATGTTGTGCCACCAAGAGAATCATACAAAGTTGGCGAAGGTGTTGGTGTTGAAGTAGAATCACTTTTTTTGCAAGAGCCGATTAACAATGCTAAAATCGCAATTCCTATTATAGCTGATAATAATGTTTTTGTTTTCATATACCTGTGTTTGTTTTTTTAAAAAATGTTTTTAATGAATTTATATGCTTTATAGCTAAACGATGTTGCAGCTACGGGACAGCTTTTCTGCAATTCTTCCACTGAAGGCATATACCTTGTGGCATTAGCGTAGTTTAAAGCAGTTTTGAAATTTTTTGCAATGTCATTTGCGTTGGCTTTAAGTGGCGAAAAAGTAAATACAACGATTTCTGATTTCGGATTGCACAGCACATGATCCACCCCGTTTTGTTGGTAAAGCCATGCAGTGATTTTATTGGCATCGTATTGAGTAACGGGCTGCTTAATATCGATTCGTGCCATAACTCTCGTACTGGTATCAGCTTTTGGCCTTGTCACTACGTATATATGTATAGCCAATACCGCGACAAGAACTAAGAAAATGGAAACTGACCAAAGCACAATCTTCTTGAAGTTGGATTTTTTCATAAAAAAAATAAATTTGATTCGAGTGACTTACGACAATTTCATGACAATAGATTTTTGGCGTTAAAAAAAAGTGGCCCTTAATTTTTAAAATGGAGTGCTCATCAACTTTGTTTAATCATTCTTCTAATTATTGGCAATGAGTTAAACAATATTGTATTTAAAAAAATGAGGAGAATGATTTTTAATAAGGAGATAAGGAAGTATGAAGCTGCAAAAATAAATTATCCATTTCTTGGTTCATCTTAAAGAGTGATAAAGTTCTTCGTAAATTGCAGAAGTCAATTCAACATTTTCACTTTGCAGATGGAACAGTAAAAATCTAATTTTTTGAGAAGATTTATGAGCACTGATGAGATAGAGGAATTAACATCACGCAAAGCAAGTGATCAGTTTCAATAGCATTAATTTATTACATGCCGTATCAGTTGGCGTTCAAGCCTAATTGTACTTTCGGCCAGCCACAAACATGCTTCAAAATATTTTTTTCAGTATCAGGAATTACGGCTGGCAAAAATAGCCAGCATTTTTTTCAAGGCTCCTTCCGAGTGCATCCGCTCACCATTTTCGAGTGATTGTTTTGCAGCCTTTGATGCTCTTTCACGCATATTTATTTCATAAAAAGAAATAGCTTCCTGCAAATTATTGTATTTATCACCCGTTAAATATTCACTCAATTCCAAAGCATCAAACATAGCCATGTTTGCGCCTTCTCCTGCAAAGGGCGGCATTACATGTGCGGCATCGCCAACCATGGTTACATTAGGCAAGGCTTCCCAGGTTTGATCTAAAGGCATACAATAAATTGGACGAGGAATAGCAGGCGTTGCAGCATTTTCAAACAGTTCATACCAAATACTGCTCCATTCATAATAGGCTTTTTTAAACCATGCCAGCAATTGTGTTTTATCAGAATAATCTAAGCCGCTATTTGTTGCCCAGTTTTCATCTATTTTAAAGCTTGCATAAAAGGTCAGATCTCCGTTGCCTTTTAAGCCCATCAATAAATTTTTTGTATTTCCGAAAGCCATTAGTTTTCCTCCATTAAGCAATGCATAAATATTAGGTGTTGCTTTTGCTGCATCATGAACATTTACTTCAAGCATAGTAATGCCCGAATAAAAAGATTTGATGTTGGTGATGTAAGGACGGATTTTAGAATTAGCGCCATCAGCAGCAATTACAATATCTGCAGCAGCGCATGAACCGTTTTTGAAATGCAACAGCCAACCCTCATTTTGTTTTTCCATTGAAAGAAAATGACTGTCCCACACAACTGTTCCGGGTTGCAAAGATTCTAATAGTATATCTCTTAATGGGCCACGGTCTATTTCAGGACGAAAATGTTCATTGCCAAAATCTTCATCTGGTTTAGTTCCATGGTCGCTGAAAAATATTTCTGCACGTTCATTTACAATAATCTTTTTATCAGCACCCGGGCGAAAATTCTTTTTAAATTCATTTGTTAAATTTGCTTTGCATAAAGCAGCCCATCCCGATTCTGCATGCATATCAAGCGGCGAGCCTATCAAACGAGCATCTTTATTAAAATCTCTTTCATATACTTTTACGTTTGCTCCTTTAAGTTGCAAAAGCCTTGCTAATGTCAGTCCGCCCGGGCCACCTCCAACAATGGCTATTTGTTTATTTAATATCAACATATTTTATTTTTATGATTAGCCTGAATGCTACTAGAATTCTTTTAGTGCGTTTCTTTTGCGAATAGCTTCTTGGGTTCTCGGAATAAAATTTTCTCTCACATTTAATTCGGCTGTAGCTTGAACTTCCTCAATAAACGAGCGCAGGTTTTTGTTGTAGTCGTGAAATGCAAGTTCAAAATCTCCATTGTGTTTTTGCAAAGCATCAGCCAATGCAGCAGCTCCGTTTATCGACAACGATGCGCCCATCCCCGCAGCGGGCGAAGCGCAATAACCTGCATCGCCCACCAATGCCACTCTGCCTTTTGTCCACGACGGCATTTTTATCTGACAGAATTTATCGAAGTAAAAATTATTAGCCCGTACCACTTCTTCCAGTAATTCTGCAGTTCTCCATTTTTCCCCGGCAAACTGTTCCAGAATAATTTTTCTTAGTTGGTCTGTATCACGATAATCGTAAGAGATTTCTTTTTCTGAAAAGAAACAAAAAATGATATCGGTCTTATTGTTGTAAGCATTCAGCGTAATAGCCTTGTCGGGCACATTGTACATTTGCATCGTTTTTTGTTCGATCAGCAATTTGTTTACAATAGTTATAGAAAAATAAGCGCTGAGAAAATGTGTGTATTCAGCTTCGTGGCCAAACCAAATTTTTCTAACAATTGAATGCATACCATCGCATCCAAACACCAAATCAAATTCTCGTGGTTGGCCATTTTTAAAGTTGATTTTTATACCGTCTTTAGTTTCGTTCATCGCTATGATACTATTGCTGAAAATAAATTCAATATCATTTTTTAGTTCATCAAATAAAATGCTCACAAATTTATCCCGTTCAATTTCGATATCATCGCTGAGTAGTTCAGGGTTTTCGCTGTTCAATAATATTGAGCCTTCCGTAACATCTTCAGCATTTTTAAATTCAATCATTTCCACATGCAGCCTGTTTGATTTTAATTGCTCAAAAATTTCCATGCGCTTAACGATGTCTACAGCAGTTCCCTTTATATCAACTGCGGCACCGTTGATTCGAGGTTCGTTTGCGATTTCAACAACAGTTACGTTATAGCCTAATTTGTTCATCCAATAAGCGGTTGTAAGCCCGGCCATGCTCGCGCCAGAAATGAGTACTTTTTTTTCTGTCAATAATTCCATTTTTCTGTCAAAATTTATTCGACAAAATTCCTGAATATTTTTGCATTAGGCTTGTACAAACGCGACAAAATCGTTGCTGATATCCTGTTTCTCTTTCTTTGCTTTTCGGGCGAATGCTGCTGGAGTACTGCCGCTATAGCGTTTGAATTCTTTGCTTAGGTGAGGTTGATCTGTATAGCCCAGCTCGTGCGCCAAGCCGACAAGGTTGGAATCCGGATGAAGCCATAGTTGATTTCGTACCTGCTCAAAACGCATCAGAGCAGACACGTCTTTAACAGTATGGCCAGAAGATTTTTTGAATTTCCTTTCTAATGTACGAGCCGTGGCATGAGCCGCCGCCGCTACCTGGCTTACCGGCATGCTGCCGTTAGCTTCCCTCATAGCAACTCCTGCTTTGAATAGCATGCTGTCAACAGCAATCCCTGATCGTGCGCTCAAGAAATACTGCTTTATCTGAGCCACCGCTTCATCAATCTTATTTGCATGAATCAAATTATTCAACGCTGGCTGAAGCAGGGCGATGGGATGTTCGAATATGCGCACTTTATCTTTACCGGATGGGAGTCCGAGCAAATCGAAAACAGTCCAGGGAAAGCATCTGATACCAATGATTTCCAAGCGATTTTTTGAGAAAAAAACAACCGGGTGATTGAGCAACCCCATCATAAACGGTGATGGCAATGGCTGTAAGATTCCATTGTGAGAAATGCTTAAAGCGCTTCCGAAATAAAAAATAATTTCAGCATAGCCATCAGGCACCACTTCAAAACTTGATTGTTCTTCTCCGAAATCTTTTCTGATGTGCCAAAAGCAATTAATAGTATCCTGTAGTGCGGAAGGAGGTTCAAATTCTTGGTGCTGCATTTTGAAAGATAGTAAAAACAGGCATTTAAGAGTTAGTCATCGATGATGCCTGTTTTGCAGATTTTGTAGCCTCGACAGGAATCGAACCTGTATCTGGAGCTTCGGAAACTCTCATACTATCCATTGTACTACGAGGCCTTGCTAGCTGCGCAAATGTAATAAACAATAGCTAATTGCATCCATAACATTATCTTTGCAGTCCTTAAAAATAGGGCATTATGAAGTTTTACACGCTGCTCATTAAATATCGATTGCAGATTGGCATCGCGGTTATTATTATCGCGATAGTCACAAATATTTTTTCAGGTTTCTGGCCTGCATTTTTGCCTTATTTAATCGGTGTCATTTTAATCTTCGGCCATTTCTTTTTCGGCCCATTGAGGTTGATACAGGAATACATGGAAAGCGGAGATGTTGAAGGCGCAGAAAAAGTTTTAAGCACCATCAAATTCCCGAACCTTTTATACAAACCAATCCGTTCGGTTTACTACACATTGAAAGGAAATCTTGCCATGATGAAACAGGATTTCGAAGGCGCCGAAAAAAATATGAAGAAAGGCCTTGACCTTGGCATGCCGATGAAAGAAGCTGAAGGCGCAAGCCTTTTGCAAATGGGCATGCTCTCAATGCAGAAAAACGATTTAAAACAAGGTGAAAGCTATATTCGTCAAGCCATCAGAAAAGGATTGCCCGATAAAGAAAATCAGGCTGCTGCTTTTTTGCAGTTGTGTTCTATAATGATGACGAAAAGAGAATTCAGGGCTGCGAAAGAATTTTTCAGGAAAGCAAAAGCGCTGAAACCAACTACTCCACAAATTGTTGATCAGATAAAACAGATTGAGAAATATATTTCAAGAATGCCTGGGTAAATTTATCAGTTTGTTTATAGCTCTGGCATAACTGCAACGCGATTGATCATCTGTTTTAATAACGGGAATGCATATACGGTTTTTTTGAGATAATCAAATCCGCCATATTCTGATTGATTTTCTTCAGTATCTAATCCGGCTTCAGTTGAAAATAATATAACGTAGACAGATGGGTGTTTTCTTCTCATCTTGCGGATGGCTGAAAGCCCGTTCATTTTTCCTTCCAACATGTAATCCATAATGATTACCGAAGGGCCTTTGTGCAATTCCTCTAAACATTTTTCCCCTGTTGTGTATGAATGAATATCGTTGCTTACTGATTCAAGTGCTTTTATAATAAGCTCGTGAAAAATAGGGTTATCTTCTACAACAAAAATTTTGGGGGATCTACTTTGTGCCATGCTGATGAATTTTGTTATTCAGCAAGGAAAACAATGCCGCAAAAAATTTGCTTACAAATTATTGGCAAATAGGGAGTTAGAACCTCTTTTTAAAAAGAACAATTCCATTTATGGGAATTTAGAAATGCGAAAGGGAATTTTGGGCTTCGCGATAATATTAAAGTTCGGCTTGTAATTGGTCGGTACAATGGTTTATAACCTGCTCAATTTTGAGAATTAAAGAAGGTATTTCAGCAAGATTTTTTTTCTGCTTCGCATTTGTTTCAACGCTGCGGATATCCTGATGCAGGGATTTAATTCCCATCGAGTCAATGGTTGATTTTAATTTGTGCGCAATCTTTGCAACCTGATCCCAGTTTTCTATTTCAGCAGATTTCTTCAACTCGCTCACATTTTGTGGGACCGTTTCCATAAAAAGCGCAACCATTTTTTTTATAAAATCCTGATTGCCCCCAGAAACAGAAAGCACCATTGTAAGATCGTATAATTTCTCAAAAGGCTCTTCCTCAATTTCCTGAAGTGCATCATTTTCATTATGTGCATCACTATCTTCCTGAGGTATATTTTTTATCATAACCGAAAATAATTTTTGTTCGTCTATAGGCTTTGCAATGCAATCATTCATTCCTGCTTTAGTATATTTTTCTCTGTCGCTTGCCAGAGCGTTTGCAGTTAATGCAATAATCGGTATTGATGATTTGTCTGGGTCATTTAGTTTGCGGATCATTTCTGTTGCCGCAACGCCATCCAGTTCCGGCATTTGCACATCCATTAAAATGCAATCGAAAAAATTTTGTTGCAGCATTTGTAGTGCCTCCCTTCCATTATTCGCAATGGCCACCTGGCAGCCCCACGATTCAAGAATCCGTTGCGCTATATATTGATTCATTTTTACATCTTCTGCTAACAAGATTTTTTTTCGTTGCAGTTTTGTATAATCAATCCCTGTATAGATGGCTTTCTCACACATAGAACAATTCTAAGGATTTTAGTGATTAAACAGGACCATCGACAGTTTTTATTTTACTGTCAGTTCGCCGGCCTGGATCATACGGTATAAAGTTGATTTCCCGACATCCAGTTTTTTTGCAACAAGCAGCACGTCCCTGTCATATTTGTCAAGAAAATGTTGTATCACTTGTATCTCAAATTCTTTCAATGTCAGTTCTTTGCTCAACAGGCTGCTTATGCTTGATGTAGTGTTCATTGTTACATGCTCCGGAAGAATTATATCTTCGTCTGCCATCACAGAAGCCAAATCCATAATGGATTTCAGCTCTCTCACATTTCCCGGGAAAGAATAATTCAATAATTTTTGTTGTGCTTCAGATGATATTGTTTTCTTCGGCATTTTGTTCTCTTTGCAAAATGCATCTACAAAATGTTTTGCAAGAATAATAATATCATTTGCTCTTTCGCGCAATGCGGGAATTTGAATTGGCAAACCAATCAAACGATAATATAAATCTTCACGGAAGTTTTTGTTCTTCACTTCTTCTAATAAATTTTTATGCGTAGCAACAACAATGCGCACATTGATTGGCTTCACTTCGTTGCTGCCCACTTTTGTTATTTCTCTTTCCTGCAGAACGCGCAATAATTTTGCCTGCAGGTTTATATCGAGCTCTCCGATTTCATCTAAAAATAAAGTGCCTTTATCTGCTTCTTCAAATTTTCCGATCCTTCTGGCAACAGCTCCGGTGAATGCGCCTTTTTCATGACCGAACAATTCGCTTTCCAGCAAATCTCTCGGAATAGCAGCAACGTTCACAGGAACAAATGGCTGCTTGCTCCTATCAGAATTATAATGAATTGCTTTCGCAACCATTTCTTTACCGGAACCGGTTTCTCCTGTTATTGACACAGTAATATTCGTTTTGGATGCTTTTTCAATCAGCGCAAAAACTTTTTCAATCGCATCACTTTTGCCAATGATCATTTGCGAGAAATCATACTTGCGGCCAACCTGTGTTTTCAGCGTTTCTACTTCTTGTTTCAGGTTGCTGATTTCGCGAAGATTTTTGATGCTATTCCACAACCTGTCTTTCGTATCATCATCCTTCACGATGTAATCGTAAGCCCCGTTCTTCAAAAGATTTATTGCAGTTGCAACATCTTCCTGGCCTGAAATAATGATCACCCTCAAATCAGGATTTTGCTGTTTGATTTTTTTCAACACTTCTGCGCCGTCGCAATCAGGAAGTGAAAAATCAAGCGTAATTACATCAGGAGCTTCGTGAAGGTGCGCGAAAAAATCATTCGGCGATTCAAAGCGCTTGATAACGTACTCAGGGTTAAGAGAAAGATAATGCTGGAGCATTGAGCCATACCACGTGTCATCTTCGAGAATAAAAACTTTAAAGGCTTCTTGGTTGGTTTTCATCATTGAAATTTGTCTGCCATATAACGCAGAAATGTGCAGAAAAATATTCCCGAAAAAAGAAATTTTCCAAATTTTGCGGATTTTCAGCACAATAAACCGAAAGACTATGGCTTAACTTTGATGCATGTCAATAAACAGGGAAAAAGCGAATCAAAAATTCAGGGAAGAATACAACAGGCTGAATGAGCGGCAGCAGCTTGCCGTTGACGCCATCGAAAGTGCCCGTGATGGTCATCGCTGGTCCGGGCACCGGCAAAACTCAAATTCTTGCTGCGCGAATTGGAAAGATATTATTAGAAACAGATGCATTGCCAGAAAATATTTTATGCCTCACTTATACTGATGCGGGCGCAGTTGCGATGCGAAGAAGATTGCTCGGCTTTATTGGACCTGATGCTTATAAAGTGAATATTTATACTTTTCATGCTTTCTGCAACGACATCATTCAGGAAAATTTATCGCTGTTTGAAAAAACAAGTCTGGATGCGATTTCTGAATTAGAAAGAATCGAGCTCTTCAAAAAACTGATTGATGCATTCCCGAAAAATCATCCGCTGAAACGATACCGCGGTGATGTGTATTATGAAATCGGAAATCTGAAAAATCTTTTCTCGATGATGAAGAGAGAAGGTATTTCGCCTGAATTCATCAACAAAAAAATTGATGAGTATATAGAAAGTCTTTCTACAAGAGATGAATACGTTGCCAAACGCGCCGTCAAAGAATTTAAAAAAGGCGATGTAAGAACTGATAAAATTGAAGAAGAAAAAGAAAAAATGGAGAAGCTGCGTGCCGCAGTGAATGAGTTCAGCAATTATCAGCAACTCATGCAAGGCCGTAACAGGTATGATTTTGACGACATGATTAATTGGGTGTTGAAAGCATTCAATGAAAACAAACAACTGCTTGCGAATTATCAGGAGCGCTATCAATATATTTTGGTAGATGAATATCAGGACACAAGTGGAACGCAAAATAAATTAGTAGAGCTATTAATCAATTATTGGGACAAGCCAAATGTGTTTGTTGTTGGCGATGATGACCAAAGTATTTTTCGTTTTCAGGGAGCGAATGTGGAGAACATGGAGGCCTTCATGAAAAAATATGCCAACCTGTTGACAATTGTGCTGGAAAATAATTATCGCTCCACACAACCGATTCTTGACATTGCCAAATCATTGATTGAAAAAAATGATTCAAGGTTGATTAAAACAAACCCCGAATTAAAGCTCACCAAAAATCTTGTTTCATCTAATCAACTTATCAAGCATTCAACTATTCAACCCATCATCCGTGAATATGAAAGCCAGCGAAAAGAAATGGCTGACATCGCCAATCAGGTGGAAAGCCTTGTCAGCAGTGGCGTTCAGCCCGGAAGGATTGCCGTGATTTATAAGGAAAATAAATATGGAGAAGAACTTGCTAAATTTCTTTCGCTGAAAAAAGTGCCTGTTTACAGCAAGCGTGACATAAATCTGTTTGAAATCCCATTCGCACAAAAAATATTTTTGATACTGAATTATCTCGCTGCCGAACACGACATGCCTTATGGCGGTGATGAAATGCTTTTTGAAATTTTGCATTTCGATTTTTATAAAGTCCCTCCGATAGAAATTGCAAAATTGTCTGTTGAAGTTGCGGATAAACAATTCTCGCAAAACAAAACTTCCATCAGAAGACTATTGCATGAAAAAGCAAACGCTCCTGTCAAAGACCTTTTTGACACAGGCATTCCCGAAGCATTAAAAAATGCCAGCAAAACTTTTGAACAGTTAATCGCTGTTGTTCCTAATGTAACAATTCAAACTTTGCTTGAAAATATTGTGCGCAAAGCCGGCGTGCTGAACTATATTATGCAAAGCCCAGAAAAAATATGGCTGCTGCAAGTGCTCACCGCCTTGTTTGATTTTGTGAAAGAAGAAACGCGCCGCAATCCTTTCATCACGCTTGCAGAATTAGTGAAAGTGATTGACCTAATGGAAGAAAATGGAATTCCTGTTCCGCTTGTCCAAGCGAGTGGAAGCGATAAAGGCGTGAACCTTTTAACAACACATGGTTCCAAAGGACTTGAATTTGAATATGTTTTTTTTGCAGGATGCAATGCAAGCTTTTGGGAGAAGAAACGCAATCCCAACAACGGATATAAATTACCAGATACTATTTTTTCTATCACTACAAAATCAACTGATGAAGAAGAGCTGAGAAGATTGTTTTATGTTGCCATCACCAGAGCAGAAAAATATTTGTTCATTTCTTACGCTCGTTTCAACAATAATAATAAAGAACTGGAACCTTCCATGTTCATTGCAGAAATATTAGATAAGCATGATTTCAAAATTGAAAAACCTGAAATTACCACCGAAACACTGATGGAATTTGAATCATTACAGTTTACCGAAACTGCTCCGGAAATTGAAAAAGCAGAAGAAGATTTTATCAGCCATATTATTGACAAATTTGTGATGAGCGTAACTGCATTGAATAATTATTTAAAATGTCCGCTTGAATTTTATTTTAAAAATCTCATCCGTATTCCTTCACCAAAAAATGAAGCTTCGGAATTTGGCTCATCTGTTCATTATGCTTTGCAGAAATTATTTGAGAAAATGAAATCAGATGTGCTTCAGCAATTTCCTCTGAAAGAAGAGATGCTGGCTGATTTCAATTGGTACATGCACCGCCATCGCGAAAGCTTTACCAAAGAAGCTTTTGACAGAAGAATTGAATATGGCATTGAAGTGCTGGGAAATTATTATGACAAATATATCAACACATGGAATAAGATTTCAGTAGTTGAAATCAATATCAGAAATGTGGTGATAAAAGATGTTCCGATAAAAGGCAAATTGGATAAGCTCGAGTTCAATGGCAAAGAAGTGAACGTGGTCGATTATAAAACCGGAGATATTGAAAAAGCATTCGATAAAATGAAAGCGCCGAACGAGAAACAACCAGATGGCGGCGATTACTGGAGACAGGCAGTGTTCTACAAAATATTAATCGATCATTATAAACAAAGAGACTGGAGAGCCGTGAGCACTGAATTTGATTTTGTGGAGCCTGATAAAAAGAAAAATTACGAAAAGAAAAAGTGATAATAACTCCTGCGGATATCGAGACAGTCACGCAACAAATCACAACATCCTGGCAAAAAATTCAGAACCGCGAATTCTATATTGGCTGCGGAAAACCGGATTGCCATTGGTGCAATTTTGTTAAAGACAAATAATATGGCTGTTGCATTGCACGAACTGACTGAAGAAGAAGCCGAGCAATAATTTATATTTAAACTATTATTAGGAAAAGCTCACGCATCGATAATCATAAACAAGCTAAGTTTGCAGATATTTTTGTTGAATCATCGCACATGAAAATCATAAAAAAGCTTTTCTTTTTTTCTCTGTCATTATTCATCTTTATCAATTTAGTACATACCTATGGCTGTGCAAATATTGTTCCGCCCACCGGTGGCCCGAAAGATACATTACCGCCTAAGCTGGTATCAGCGGTTCCGCGTGATTCAACCAGAAATTTTAATAACAAAACCATCATTTTTAATTTTGACGAATTTGTGAACCTTGATAATGCCCAACAAAACTTAATCATTTCTCCTACGCCAAAATCTAACCCGATAATAGATTCAAAACTGCGGACGGTTACTATTAAAATAAGAGATACGCTGAAGGAAAACACAACTTATTTTTTTGATTTTGGTAATGCCATCAAAGATGTAAACGAAGGGAACGTGCTAAAAAATTTCACCTATGTATTTTCTACCGGCCCGCATTTGGATTCGTTGGAATTCAATGGCAGCGTTATTCTTGCAGAAACAGGAAAAAAAGACAGCACGCTGATTGTAATGCTGCACAAAAATTTAGATGATTCTGCAGTGATCAAAGACAAACCCCGCTATGTTGCAAGGGTAGACACAGCCGGCAGATTCAGGTTTCGTTTTCTTGCTCCCGGCACTTACAATTTATATGCATTGAAAGATCAGGGAGGCGCCAGAAAATATCTTTCAAAAAGTGAATTGTTCGCATTTTACGATAAGCCCATCGTCATCCAACAAACAAATGAACCCGTTACTTTATTTGCTTATGCGGAAGAAGAAGAAACTAAAAAGCCTGCTACAAAAGCAACAACTACTGCTGTTAAAAAAGAAGAAAAAGAAAAACGGCTTGTGCTGCAAGCAAACTTATCTAATAGCGTGCTTGACCTTTTAGGAAATCTGGAAATCCAATTTCAGGTGCGCCTAAAAACATTTGACTCTACTAAAGTTCATTTTAAGGATGGCAATTTTAACGACATCGCTTCTTATCAATTGTTAAAAGATACCAATAACAAAAAAATTTCTATAATTACTAAATGGATCCCCGATTCTCCTTATCATTTCATACTTGAAAAAAATTTCGGCGAAGATTCATTGGGAAGAAAACTTTTGAAAGCAGATACAATAAGTTTTCGCACACAGAAAGAATCGGAATATGGCGAAATACGGTTTAGGTTCAGGAACCTGGATTTGAAAAAAAATCCGGTCCTTCTGTTTATTCAGGCAGATAAAGTAAAACTTTCATTTCCTCTTACAACAAATGAGCTCAGGAAAAAACTCTTTCCGCCAGGGCAATATAATTTAAGCATTTTGTACGATGATAATAGCAATGGCGTGTGGGACCCCGGAGAATTTTTTGGAAAGCACAAACAACCCGAAAAAGTAGTTCCAATAATACTTCCATTAAAGAATAAAAAAAGAGAGCTTAACGTAAAAGCCAATTGGGAAAACGATTTTGATTTTACATTGTAGCAACCTCACAAAATTCAGGATGCTGCATATCTTTGCAGCATGCAATTTTCATCTTCACTTTTAGAGAATGCAGTAAATGAATTTGCCAAACTTCCGGGCATTGGTAAAAAAACGGCATTGAGATTAGTGCTTCATTTGTTGAAGCAGGATTCATCGGCAGTTCAGGGTTTTGGGGAAACGATTATTAAAATGCGGCAGGAAATAAAATTTTGCCAGCGATGCTATAATGTTGCTGACGCAGATTTTTGTTCTATTTGCTCAAACTCAATGCGAAAGCAAGAAACAATTTGTGTGGTAGAAAATATACGTGATGTGATTGCGATTGAAAGCACTCAGCAATACAACGGCTTGTACCATGTTCTTGGAGGTATTATTTCACCGCTTGATGGTGTTGGGCCGGATCAATTAAATATAGAGGCTTTGATCAGCAGGATCCGGAAAGAAAGTATTCATGAAATTATTTTTGCGCTTAGCCCGAACATACAAGGCGATACCACAATTTATTATATCCAGAAAAAACTAAAAGAAATGCCGGTAAAAATTACCACGATTGCCCGCGGCATTGCATTCGGCGGCGAGCTTGAATATGCTGATGAGATGACGCTTGCGCGTTCAATCACAAACAGGCAGCCTGTTGAAAACTATGTATCAAAATAAAATTACTTAAGGCCGAAGTATTCATAAAAAAATTCGGCAGGTTTTAAATTCAACCACTCCTTTCTATTAGCGGCCAAATCTTCAAAGCTAAAATCCGCAATTTCTTTTTTTGAAAAAGATAATGGCTTTTCATTTTTATTTATGGTAATTATGCCAAGGCCATGATCGCAGTCCAGCACGAATGCATTCAAATCGTTTCTTAAGCTACGTAAATGCAAAATCACTTTCCAAACATCGCCATTCCATGCACCTTTATAATCTCTGGCCTTCCATTCCTCAAAGCTGCATGCATCCTCTTTCGTTTTCGGGTTACAGTCGTGCATAATAATCACTCCATTTTCATCCAGATATTTCAATGTGTTTTCAACATCACGCAAAGCAAATGCATATTCATGCATGCCATCTATTAATGAAATTCCAATTTTCTTTCTGGCAAATAATTTTGGCGCATCTTCCAAAAAAAAGTCATCGCTGGTTTTTGAATAATATTGATTGAAAAGATTATATGGATTCAGCAAAGTTTTCCCGAATTTCCTGGCGTTGTCAAAAAAAAATGTCGGGTCAACAGCAATTTTAAAATTGCTTTTGATCCTGAAAAGAACATGGCCATTAGAAACACCTATTTCAAGATAGTTCTTTAGCTTTTTTTCTTTCATCAAAGCTTTTATGCAAGTAACTCTTTCCATAATCTGTTTTTAAAGTGATGAAAATTGTCTATGAAAATATAATTTTTTTTCTCAGGCCGGTTTTATTATTGAGCGATAATATTCGAATGCAAATCGCCAAATATTAGGGCTGTTGCTATTTTGTTACAGCTCTTTGCAATTTTAAAAGCTTCGCATATTTCACCATGGTTTGATAGGCTACAGAGCTTGCTATAAAAAAACCATCTGCGCCATCCAAAAAACCTTTTTTAAAAATATAGCCGCTCACAAAAGCAACAAAAGGGTTCACGGTCAATTTAACCCAGTTTGATTTTCTTCCCTGCGCAAACATTGCTTTTGCCTGAATGGTAGTAAACTTATTATTTTGAGTGATGACTTCTTCAAGCGAGTAATAACTATAGTGAAGCAAGTCGCCTTTTAACAAATAAGGCCTGGCATCTTCATCAATTTCAATTTTTTCATGAACATTCAATCCTGCCCATCTGCCTTTCTCCCTATTTATCAAACGCGTTTTAGTATCTGGGTACCATGTGCCATGCCTGATCCATTTGCCACAAAAATTAGTGCAGCGGTGCATTTTATATGCATTGTGCTGAAAGCCTTTTCGCTTTTCATCCAAAATGCTTTGTTGCAATGGCTCGCTCAATGCTTCGTCAGCATCTAAGCTGAGCGCATAATCGAAGCATGCATTTTTTAATGCAAAATTTTTTTGTTCAGTATATCCTAAAAAAGGTTGTTTAATAAATTTTGTGTTGAACTGCTTGCAAATATTTTCTGTTGCATCGGTTGACATAGAATCTATCACCACAATTTCATCGGCAACTGATTGCACACTTCGCAAACAGCGCTCAATATTTTTTTCTTCATTGTATGTGATGATGACTACAGATAATTTCATAATGCAGATTCATTAAAGGAAGCAGAAATCCTTTTGAACTTGTTTTTTATTGAAGAGCCAAATGAATGTTCAGGCTCGGCTAAAGGGCCTTTGAATTTTTCGCCTCTTTTCAAAATATGTTTCATAGCATAACCCGGTGTCATTCCCCATTTTTGAATGAAGGTATAATACCCTTTATTTTTTTTTACTCTCTTTGTAGTGACGCCGGAAAAATGATACACTTTACTTTCTCCCAATCCTTTAAAAAGCCTGATGCCCATGCTCCAAAGTTTCATTGAAAAATCAGGGTCGGAATACATGCCCGGATGAAACTCAATGCTGTAGCCACCTACAGCCGTCCAAACATCTTTGTGAACAATATTTGGTGGCCATGTTGCTCCGGCCCAATCTTCCTTTTGAAGAGAATCGCATTCCTTAAGCAATGCAGCTTCATCAAAATCTGAAATATTTGTACCGAAACTTTTGTGTATCACGCAGGGGTTGTTTGTATCATATGGTTCTATCATGGTGGATGATAAAAAGAAATGATTATGCCCGATGGTTTCGATTTCACGCAGCAGCGCCTGATCCCATTTCGGGCATGTGTACATATCATCATTCATGAATACGATATAATCAGTATGTGCAAGTGCTGCTGCAAAATTTAATGCGTAGCATATCCCAATATTCGTTTTAGAAAAAGTATAGTCTACATCAGTTTGATGCTGCACCCATTCTTTTGTGCCGTCATTCCCTTCATTAATGTGCACGATGATCTGATGAGTGCCAGATGAATTTTTCCGGATGCTTTCAATGCATAAGCGCAGGTATTCCAAATTATTCCATGATGGAATAATAATACTGAACTGATGTTCCTGATGATTATTCCGGTGATATTTTTCTATATCAATATCGGCAATGCTCATTCGCTATTTAATTAATTTATAGTTCTTGTATTCTCCAAACTTAAATCCCAGAACATCTTCAATTGGCTGCATAATTTTATCCTTCGTTTTCCAAACAGATTTTTTTGCATCGTACGTGTATTCCCAATCTTGTGCATCTGCCTTCCTTTGCATTTGTGCCGGATGTGTTTTTGTGAAAAGCCGCACCCTGTCAATTTTATGCCAATCGTAATCTCTTTGTTCCATTTCTTCTTGAACTTCTTGTTCGCTTTTATAAAATGCGCCCATTTGCTCAGCTTTTTTTCTGAACACAGATGGCGGCCTTATTCCATTGTAATGATAAACCGGCGCATCAATTTTTTTTACGCGAAGCTTTTCTCCTTTTTCTGTTCCGTTGTTGTAAGCTTCCACGCTCTTGTATTTTCTGAACCCTTGCGAATCTCTGTAGGAGCGGACATTTAAGCCATTCCTGAATATCCTTACTTCAAAATTATGCACACGCCTTGTGTTTCGTACATAATTATAGCCGCCCCAAAAATGTAAAAAAGGAAGAATAAATCCTTCCACTTTTTCGTTGACATTATTTTCTTCAATCGCTTTGCTAATTTTTGGTAAATCGTTTTCATGGATCACTTCATCTGCCTGAAGATGAAATGCCCAGTCTCCTGAAATTGCATCGAGCGCAAGGTTTGTCTGGCTCGCAAAAATTTTTCCGCCCTTACGCAAACTCATATCCCAAACAGTATCGATTATTTTTATTTTATCCGATTGCAATTCTTCAATAGCATTTCGGGTGCCGTCTGTTGAATCGCCAACAGCAACTATCATTTCGTTGCAGATGGGTAAAATCGATTGCAATGATTCCAAAAAAGGAACTCCATAATCAAAACCATTTCTTACAAATGTGAAACCGGAAATCTTCACTTTATATTTTTATTGCTGCAAAGAAACGCAAAATAAAAGAACAGATGACATGGCCTGCCGCGCAGCAGATAATAATACAAATAAATATAAATTTGCAGTTTTCATTATGACAAATTTCATTCCCATATTTCCTTTAAGCATTGTAGTGTACCCCGGCGAAAGCCTTAACCTACACATATTTGAGCCCCGTTACAAGCAGCTCATTAATGAATGTTACAAAGAAGGAAAACTATTCGGCATACCGCCAATAATTAATAATGAAGTTCAGGAAATGGGCACATTGGTAAAGGTTGCCGAAATAGTGACCGTGCAGGATAATGGCGAAATGGACATCAAGACAAAAGGCATGAGCGTTTTCCGGGTTCTTGAATTGATAAAATCTGTTCCTGATAAATTATATAGTGGCGCTATTGTAAACCATCCTGAAAATACAATAAGCACAGCAAAAAAAGAGCTGATGCAAAAAGTAGTGAACGCCATTCGTGAGCTTCATCGGCTTTTGAAAATAAATAAAGATTTCAATAAACCCGATAATGAGCTGACTGCTTATGATGTGGCACATCATGCAGGGCTTTCGCTTGATGAAGAATATGAGTTGCTGAAATTGCTTCGCGAAGAACAGAGACAGGAATTCCTGAAACGCCATCTCAGCAAGGTTTTGCCAGTGATTGCTCAAATGGAAACGCTAAAAGAAAAAGTAAAGCTGAACGGCCATTTCAAAAACTTATCTTCGTTCCGATTTGAGGATTGATAATACATCTCAAGAATAAAAAAATTTGCTTTGACAACATTGTGTTTTGATTTTGGCAACACGCGGCTCAAGTGCGCAGTTTTTTCAGGCAAAGAATTTCTAAAAGAAATTGTGCTTCAAAATGACGATGACCAAACAATTAAAGATTTGATAGAAACTTACAAACCGCAAAAATCAATTCTTTCATCAGTCGTCAATCACAATCCCGGAATAGAAAATATTTTAAAGCAGTCAACACATTTTCATAAGCTTGATCACCATTCAAAAGTGCCAATCACAACTCCGGTTGGAAAGCCCGACAGCATTGGCGCAGACAGGCTTGCGCTCGTTGTGGCGGCAGTAAATCTTTTCCCCGGAAAAAATAATCTGGTCATTGGCCTTGGGTCTGCCGTTACTTATAATTTCATTAATAAATACAATGAATTTTTAGGTGGCGGAATTTCGCCCGGCATGGAAATGCGTTTTAAATCGCTCAAAGATTTCACTGCAAAACTTCCGCTTATAAAAGCTGATTGGAATTTTCCACTTGTTGGATACGACACAAGAACAAATATTCTGAGCGGCGTTATTATCGGTATGGCAAAAGAAATTGATGGCACTATTGATGAATACGCCAGCAAATACAGCAACTTTAACGTGCTTTTAAGTGGTGGCGACGCTTCATATTTCAAACGCTATATTAAAAACAAGATATTTGCAGACCCTTTTTTAATTTATAAAGGTTTATATGCCATCAGCGAGTTCAATCAATAAAAAAAGGAAAAATAATTTTTGGCTGATGGTATTTATCATACCGTTTTATTTTTTATTTTCCGGCTGTGTAAATGACATCAAGGACATTCCTACTATTGGCATAAAGCAAACCAGCATTGAAGAAGGCAAGCAGATTGAAAGCTACTACAGCGCCGACGCAAAGGTGAAAGCAAAACTTACAGCACCTTACATGTTGCGGCATATAACCGATTCGGTGTATGTAGAATTCCCCAAAACCATGCATGTTGATTTTTTCAACGACACAATGAAAATAGAAAGCACACTTGATGCACGCTATGGAAAATACCGCGAGTATGAGCACAAAGTTTTTTTGAAAGACAGCGTCATTGTTATAAATGTCGCAAAGGGCGATACGTTGCATTGTGATGAATTGTGGTGGGATCAAAACACACAAAAATTTTATACAGATAAAAAAGTCCGCATCAATACAAAAAAAGAAATTTTATTGGGCACAGGCCTGGAGGCGGCGCAGAATTTCAGCTGGTATGTAATACAAAAAGTAACCGGCGTAATAATGACCACCGATGCAGGTTCGCCTAAAGCAGACTGATGATGGGGATATTCTAAATACATCAATTATTTTTTAGGTCTATTGTCTTTCCAGCGCCACAAATGAACGCAGGCATAAGTTCTGTAAGGGCTCCATTTCTTTGAAATGCGAAGCATATTTTCTTTTAATTTCTTTTTATCGGATGCATCGAGCTTGTATAGCTTGATCATCGCATTTTGAATGCCGAGATCATCAACAGCAAAAACATCTTCTCTACCCAATGCGAACATCAATAGCATTTCGGTAGTCCATCTTCCAACACCTTTTATTTGAGTGAGGTATTCGATTACTTCTTCATCGGTTAATTTGTTCAAATGCTTATGGTCAATCCCTTTTTCAATAGCGAACCTTGCCACATTCTGAACATAATTTGTTTTTGCATTAGACAAACCGATGCCCCGTAAAGTTTCAAAAGGCGTATTCAAAATTTGTTCTGGTGTTGGGTCAATGTTTCCAAATAAATTCAAGAATCGTTTGTGAATTACATCAGCCACTTTTGTTGAAAGTTGCTGGCTCATGATAGATGCACATAAATAATTATGAACATTTTTTCTTTTTTTTAGCTTGAATGGCTTCTTGCCATTTATAAGTATTTTAAATTTTTTATCTTTTGAAAGATGCAAAACATATTCCATGCAGAAAAAATATTTCGTTTATAAACAATCTTTATTAGCCAATAGTAAATATAGAATTTTGCATGATGCAGCGAAAAATAATAATGACAAATGATGGCTCGCATTCAATAGAAGTAGAAGGAACAGGCGAAACTTATCATTCAAGGTTTGGTGCGATTCAGGAATCGCTGCATGTATTTATCAATGCGGGTTTGATGCCTTTGCTTAAAGCTTCTGAAACGATAAATATTTTTGAAATGGGCTTTGGCAGTGGTTTAAATGCCTTGTTGACTTTAATAGAAGCAGAGAAAAATCAACAAAAAATTTGTTATGAATGCGTAGAGCTTTTCCCGGTTGAAAAGGAATCAATTGTTCTATTAAATTATTGTGCGCAGTTACAAAGAAACGACTTAAAAAAAATATTCGAATCGCTACATACCTGTGAATGGAAAAAGGAGATTCTCATCAGCCCATATTTTTCTTTCCAAAAAAACAATTCAAGTTTGGTTGATTATATGCCGTTGCATGAATTCAATCTGATATTCTACGATGCATTTGCGCCAGGCACACAGCCGGAATTATGGACGAAAGAAATTTTTCAGAAATTACTTGGCATACTTTCAAAAAATGGAATATTGGTTACTTATTGTTCAAAAGGTGAAGTGCAAAGAAATTTGCGCTCTGCGGGTTTTGCAATTGAAAAATTGCCTGGTGCAAAAGGCAAACGTGAAATGATAAGGGCTATTAAAAAGGATAAAAAGGAAATAACACTTGGCTGACTTTATGTATCAGCCCATTTGTAGCGGCAATATTTACAGGCCCTAAGTTTGAAGCTGTAGAATCCCCTTTGCTCTGAATGGTGCCGAATGCCGCGGAAACAAAAAGTGAATCTTGGTCATCATAAGAGTATAAGGTGTCAATTGAACTGAAAGAAGACGTAAACACACGCCCCGCAAGGATATGCGTTGTAACTAACCTGGCCATTGAATCAGCATTCATGCTGTATAAAACAGTTGATGATGCGTAACCAGCTTGCCTGAAAGCATTGTTAGTCGGTGCAAATATGGTATATAGCCCACTTGTGAGCAACATAACAAAATTTGTGTCGCTCTGGCTTGCTCTAAGTATTGCAGTATCAAGAAAACTTAATGTAGTATCGCTTTGAATCGTTGTCATAATATTTCCAATCGGCGGAAAATAAAGTCCGCCCAAAGCCTGGATAACGCCATTTTTTGCAATCACATCACTTTGAGTTATAAGGGTGCCATTTATGTAGCCGCTGCCATTTATAATACTACAAAAAACGGTGTCGCCGGGTGTAATCATTCCAAGTGGCGCGTTTGGGCCTATAGGTAAACCACCGCCCGATAATGTTAACCCGTTTTGCCCATAGTAAATGTAGTAAGACAAAAAATTTCTCAAAGAATCTTTTGATAATCTCGCAACCGTTGAGTCGGCGAAACCTGCACTTAGAAAAGCCTGATCAACGGGCGCAAAAAGAGTGTAGGACCCCACTGTACTTGTATCAAGATTTTGAAGCAAACCCGATTTTGAAAGAGCACTATCAAGAATTGTTAGATTGCTGCCGAGCTTCACAATTTGAGCAATGGTGCTTGTGGTTGGTGTTAATATCGGCGTGTTGCTGTTTTTAACACATCCTGTTATAATGGCAATCGCAGCAAAAACACAAAGGATGGCTCTTCTCTCAAAAAATCTCATTCGCATAAATCCGGTTTTCATTAAAATTTGAATTGTTTATCAGAAAACTTTGGGGACATTTCCGGCATTAATGAATACGCAAAAATAATTTCCCGGTTGTCTTCAATAATATAAACAAATCCTGCAAGCCATAAACGATGAAATGCAAAAATTATTTATTTAACCTACAATAATTATTCAAAGCTGTAACTCACTTTTCCGTCTTTTTCATCTTTCATCAAAATGCCGATTTGCTGAAGCTGATTGCGGATTTTGTCTGAAGTGGCAAAGTCTTTTTTTGATCTTGCTTCTTTCCGTATTTCAACGAGCAAATCGAGAACACCTTTCAATTTATTCTGTTCCGATTCTTCTTCATTCTTCAGCCCTAAAATATTTTCTATAAAATTTTTGAAATAATCTTTAACAAACGCAAAACATTCGGCAGACATCGTGCTTTTTTCCAACGTGCCACTTTTGAATGAATTGATATGATTCACCAGCGTGAACATATTTGCAAGCACTTTCGCCGTGTTGAAATCATCGTTCATGAAATCATCCATTTCGCGGCAAGCAACATAAAATTGCTCTTCCATTTTTTCATCTCTTTGTTTTGCTGCATCAAAATCCAGCTTCATCAATTCCTGATAAGCTTCCCACAAACGCCTCAGCCCTTTTTCTGCAGCCTGCAATGCTTCATTGCTATAATCAAGCGTGCTTCGGTAATGTGTTTGCAAAATAAAAAAACGGATGGTCATTGGCGAGTACGCTTGTGCTAACAATGGATGGTTGCCACTGAACAGTTCAGTAAGTTTTATAACATTGTTATAGCTTTTGCCCATTTTTTTTCCGTTAATGGTGATCATATTATTGTGGATCCAATAACGTGCTGGCATTTTATGATTACAGATAGTGCTTTGAGCAATCTCACTTTCATGATGAGGAAACATTAAATCCATACCGCCACCGTGAATATCAAATTCATCGCCCAGGTATTTTGTGCTCATGGCAGAGCATTCAATGTGCCAACCTGGGAAACCATCGCCCCATGGGCTTTTCCAGCGCATGATGTGTTCTGGTGCAGCAGATTTCCACAATGCAAAATCCTGTCTATTTCTTTTTTCATCCTGGCCTTCAAGTTCACGTGTTGTTTCAAGCAGGTCATCTAATATTCTTCCGCTCAATTTTCCGTAAGGATATTTTTCGGCATATTTTTTTACATCAAAATAAACTGAACCATTCACTTCGTAAGCATAACCGTCTTTTATGATTTTTTCAATCATGTTTATTTGCTCAACGATATGGCCCGTTGCAGTTGGCTCAATGCTTGGTTCCAGGTTGTTGAACTTAAGCATTGCCCAATGAAATAAGTTGGTATATTTTTGAACCAGCTCCATCGGTTCCAATTTTTCAATCACTGCCTTTTTTGAAATCTTATCTTCAGCTTCACGACCTTCTTCTTCAAAATGCCCGGCATCTGTGATGTTGCGCACATAACGCACTTTGTACTGCAAATGCAAAAGATACCGATAAATAAAATCGAACGTGATGAAACCGCGTGCATGGCCAAGATGGCTTTCTCCGCTGACTGTTGGCCCGCAAACATACATGCCGACATGGCCCGGAACAATAGGCGTGAACAGTTCTTTTTGCCTGCTATAAGAATTATAAACTTTTAATGAACTCATATCCCGAATTTCTGATAAATTAATCTTGGCTTATTTGAAACAGCGCCATTTTTGTAAGCGCAAAAATAGTGTATCAGCAACAAAAGCTGCAACAGGCGAAGGGGCAATATAGAAAAGATATTTGCACGAGAAATTTAATAAAATAAATATACAAATTATTTAGCGTTATCTGAAAGTTGCAGATCTGCAATTACAGGATGATGATCGGAGTATGGAAGCCTGAAATTTTTGCACTGAAGTACTTTGAATTCGGTAGATGCCATAATATAATCGATACGCAATGTTGGAGACAAATTAACGTAAGAGCGCCCGATGCCGAAGCCTTTTTTAATAAAGCAATCCTGCATGTTCCCGAGAATGGTGAAGTAGGTATAGGAGTTGGGGACGTCATTAAAATCGCCACAAATAATATTGATATGATTGCTTGTATCCATTGCTTTGCGAACCAGATCAACTTGCGAACTTCGTATGGTATAAGCACGCTTCAATTTTTTAATAATTGATTTTGAAGCCTGAAACATGCTGTCATCCGCGTTCTTAATGATTTCAATATTGCGAAAATCTTTGTTCCTGAATAAGACCGATTGAAGATGTGTTGTAAAAATGCGCACTGTTTTTCCGCTCACTTCAATGTCGGCAGCAATCATGCTTTCGCTTGCGCGGATATTTGCGACTCTTTCATATTTTTCTTGAATAGTATTCCTGATCGGATACCTTGAAAAAATAATTACGCCTGTTTCATAAATGCCATCGTAACGGTGATAGTCATGCGAAAAAAAATAATATGGGTAGTTTAATTCTTTTTGAATGTATGCGATATTATCCGGTAAATCTTTCGGGTTATGGCATTCAAAAAATTCC
This sequence comes from uncultured Bacteroidota bacterium, assembly GCA_963718975.1. GTDB lineage: Bacteria > Bacteroidota > Bacteroidia > Chitinophagales > Chitinophagaceae > Puia. The sequence continues at coordinate 130,524 of CAVRBD010000008.1, forward strand.
TGAAAGCACATCACGTCCGCATTTTGTTGGCTGAGAAATTCAGTCATTTTTTTCCAATGTCCCAATGCGTTGGCTTTTGTGCTCATAAATTCATCCCAACCTCTTACATTCCAGGTAAGCACACGCAATGCATCTTTAGGTTTTTCAATGTTGTATGTTGAAGCAGGATGCAAGCCAAACAGTGCATGAATGTTGGGCCAGCCGATTATCAATGTAGTCAAAGAAATCAATGCCCATCGCCTTGCAGAAAGGAAAAGCCAGAAAACAAGAAAACCAAAAACTGTCAATAATAAAAACGGAAATGCCAATCCAAGCAAAGAAACAAACCACCATTTTGACGGGTGCAAAAATGCGTTACAGCAAGCCAGCAAAAAAAGCGCTGATGCAATAACGTTCAATATAATTATAAATCGTTTGGTGAATTTGCGGAGTGTTGCCATGACAGGCTTGTAAGTTACAAATCTTCCTTGTCCGCAGCTCGTTTTAAAATCTCTTTTTCTTCGTCAGTAAGCAGGCGGTAACCCTGTTGATTTATTTTATCAAGAATATCATCAATGCGCTTTTGCGTTATGTTGGGAATTTTTTTGTAAGGCTGCGTTCCTGAAACTTTATAATAAAACTCATCCTTGGGAAGCTTGATTTTTCTTTTCCGGTCAGGATTAAAAAGATCATTTGCCCAATCGAACAAATCATTCATCCATTGCCCCCAATCTTTCCCTCTTTTCATCTGATAAATAAAAACAAATCCGATGATAGCCCCGCAAAGGTTGGCGATATAAATGCCAAAACTATTGTGCGGGATAGTTGAAAAACTAATTAGGATATACATCACCGTTAATACCCACAATGGAATGCCTCCGTTGATCATTGGGAATATCCTGTAATCCGGAGCAACAGTAGTAGTTGCTATGGCAATGGCGATAACACTCGGGCTGGCGCCTATTAAAAAAGCAGTTGATTGTTGAAGTTGAAGCTTTGGAAAAATGTTGTAAGAAAGAATAAAAAAAGCAGCACCCGCAAGGCCGCCATAAACATATACCGGAATTAGTTTTTTGTTGCCTGCAAGGTCTTGTAAAATATATCCGAAGCCCCAAAACCATAGCATGTTGGCTATAAACCGGAAAACTGAGTCATCGCAAAACATATAAGTTAAAACAGTCCATGGCCTTGCTGATAATTTTCCGATTTCCGCCGGAAAAACAAACCACTGAAAAATGCTTTTGTTGTAAGCGTCCGTACTCATTGATGTGAGCAGGTAAATTGAAAAAATAAACTTAAGGATGACAAACATGACCGCATTCAGGATAATAAGCTGAATGAGCGCATTGCCATCCTGGCCAAGGCCCATTTTCTTCCGGTAGCTGTCTTCCATCGTGCGCATATTATCAGTCTATGAAGTTACAAAAAACAGGTGCTTAAACGCACCGGATCGAAATATTAGTATTTTATTGTTAACAATAAAAAGGAAGAAAGAGTTTAATAGAAATTGCGGCGATTATTCCTATTCCAGTAAATGACAAGAATTAGCCCGACCAATGCGCCTCCTAAGTGAGCCCAATGCGCAACATTATCTCCGGCAGAGTTGCGAACACCTAAGAATAATTCCATAGCCGCGTAAATAAGCACAAACCATTTGGCTTTTATAGGAACAAAAAAATATAGATAAATTAAACTGTTGGGAAAGAGGTAGCCGAATGCGGCCAGGCAACCGAAAATTGCACCGGAAGCACCTAGTGTGGCTTCGTTGACCTGACTGTATACCTCTGCTCCTTTGGCTTGCTGCGTTAATATATCCCATGAATTGAACTGCTGTAGCAATTGACCATTTTCATAATATAAAACTATCAGGTGAAGCACGGCTGAGCCTAATCCACAAAGCATATAGTATGTCAAAAATCTTTTTCCGCCCCACACATTTTCCAAAATGCTCCCGAACATCCATAAGGCAAACATGTTAAAAAACAAATGGTCCCAGCCGCCGTGCATAAACAAATAAGTGACTACTTGATATGGCTTAAAATAAACGGAATGAATGTCGTGCAGCGCAAAAGTATTATCGATATCAAAATATGGGTTGTGAGCAAATGTCTGTTGTGCAATAAAAATCAAAACATTTGCAATAATCAGGTTTTTAATAACCGGCGGTATCATCTGAAAACCACCCGGGCGAAATTCTGTCATAAATCCTTTTTGTTAGAGCCGCAAATTACAATATTGAATTACAAAATAAATTCTCTTGTCATTTAACTCTGTTAATTTTTTAATTTAAGCTGCACCACATTTTCAATATGGTGCGTATGAGGGAACATATCAACAGGTTGAATTTTAGTGATTTTATATTTTTCGTCCAGCAGCTTTAAATCCCTTGCCTGTGTAGCGGGGTTGCAGCTTACATAAACGATCAGCGGCGATTCCATTTCAATTAATTTCTTCACTAATTTTTCGTGCATGCCTGCCCGTGGCGGATCTGTTATAATCACATCCGGTTTCCCATGTTCTTGCAAAAAAATCGTGGTTGCAAATATCAATTACATCGCCTGCAAAAAAAGATGCGTGGCTGATATTATTCAATGCAGCATTTTCTTTCGCGTCATTTATTGCTTCATCAACTGTTTCCACGCCAATTATTTTTTTTGCCATTTTGCTTACAAAAACTCCGATGCTTCCGGTTCCGCAATACAGATCATAAACAATTTCATTGCCTGTTAGTTCGGCAAAATCTTTTGCAACATTGTATAATTTTTCACCTTGTCTTGAATTGGTTTGAAAAAATGATTTTGGCCCGATCTTTGAACTGGAAATCGCCCAGCCTTTCGATTACAAACCCTTTGCCATAGTGAATTTGCGGTGCTAATCCGTATAAGCTGTCATTGCCTTTCAGGTTAATGGTATAAAGCAGCGTAGTAAGTTTCGGGAAATTTTCCTCAATATGATTGAGCATCGAAACACGATTCTGTTCATCTTCATCGCCAAACATAATGTTCACCATTATTTCTCCTGTTGTGCAAATGCGCACTTGCATCGGTTCTCAAAAAACCATGCTGATGCTTGATATCATAAAAAGAAAAATTATTTTTTTCGGCAAACTCTTTAACGGCAATGCGCAACCGGTTTGTAGGCTCGCTTTGCAAATAGCAGGTTTCTATATCGATCACTTTATCAAATATGCCTTTAGCGTGAAAACCAGCTACATTTTGCGCGGGAGAAACAGATTCATCATTTAATTCACTTGGCAACAAAAAACGCTTATTGCCGAAAGTATATTCAATTTTATTCCGATAGAATTTCGTTTCCACGGCACCAATTATTGGCGATATGGCTGGCAGTTCCATTTTCCCGATTCTTTGCAGGTTGTCTTCAACCTGCTTTTGCTTGTACTGCAACTGCTTTTCATAAGGCAGCATTTGCCATTGGCAGCCACCGCAAACACCAAAATGCCTGCAAAAAGGTTCTACTCTTTGCGAAGAATATTCATGATATTTTGTAACGAAGCCTTCGGCCCAGTCTTTTTTATTTTTAAACAAGCGGATATCTACAACATCACCCGGAACTGCGTTTTCAATAAAAATCACTTTCCCATCTAAACGCGCCAGTGACTTACCTTCTGCGGCATAGCCTTCCACCAAAATTTTCTCAAGGGTAATATTTTTATCCTTTCTTTTCACCGCGCAAAAATATGGAATACTAAGCCTTCGGCCTTTTACGTTTTGGGATTCGTTAAACGTAAAGCAACAAAAAAGCAAAACTGTTCAAACTGCCTGAGGCTGGCTGTGCAATACAAAACAATATTGCTGTTGTTGGATTCGTTGCCACGTTGCTTGAAACAATATAACTTCGCCAAAAATTAAAAACAGATATGCGCTCACGAAAGATGAGATTATTATTAGCTTTTTTCTTTTTATCTGCTACTGCTTTTGCAGAAGATGGTTACAACATTAAATTAACGTTGAAACCTTACACCAATAGCCTTGTTTATCTTGCTTATTATTATGGCAAAGTGAAGGCCGTTGCTGATTCTGCGATATTGGATTCCAGGAGCATGACCACTTTCAAAG
>CAVRBD010000009.1:0-66644 GCA_963718975.1 uncultured Bacteroidota bacterium
TTTAGAAAGTGGGCACATCTTTCTTTCAATTAAAAATTTTAATAATTTCCATTTACGGTATTTTTCTGCCTGGTAATTGCGCCGTTTGCCTCTGGCTTCTGTCCGTGCTTTAACTAACGGTATTTCTATTCCTTTTACTTCACCAACTCCTTTATCAAAAGTGAGCACGATTTTTTCGACAAACTGGTTTCCTTCAAGCGAAGTATCTCTTAGTGTAGCACCAATGCTATTAGTGCCTAAATCAATTCCGAGTATTTTTTCCATAATTGCAATCTTTTGTTTTATTTTACATCTGAAAGCTTATCACAACAAGGATTATTCCTTAGGCGATTAAGCCCTGCCCTTGGTTAGCCCTGGGGCTTTTTTATTTACCTCTAAATGTACCGAAACCTTTATTTATTGACGTACGGTCTTTTTCACGTTTTTTCTACACTTGGTGGTAAAAGATATTTAACAACGGATAGTTAAAGCTTCTTACTATGTTTGTTAAACGATGGGTTGAGTTTCATTTGATTTAATATCGATGTAAACTAGAGTTCCGGTTGTGCCGCAGGCAAAGTCAGCTATGCAACGGTGGTGAAGCATAATTATTCAAAAAAGATTTTATGTTTTTTATCAGTTCATTACCAGCGTTAGATTTCTCGCTGCGCCGCTGCTTGAAGATATTTTAAGTTGATGCTGGCTTCGCTCGAAATGACGATGAGTATTGGCGGGTGTTTTGTTCAAACAAATCTCAAAAACTTTTCTCCCAGTTCATTCGTCTCTCTAAAAAAACTTTCAGGCTTTGTGCCTGCCATCTTCATGAATTCTTTGTGGAAATGAGAATGATCGGTGAATGCCAGATGCGCTATGCAATCATGATAGCTGATGCCTTGCTGATACATGGAGCAAAAAGATTTCATTCTTACAATAGCCGCATATTTTTTCGGGGACATCCCTACATATTCAATAAACTTTCTGCGCAGGTTCCTTTCGCTCATGAAATGTTTTTTGCATAAACTGTTTATAGAAACGGTCCGCTGCTTTCATGAATGCTGGCAAGCGCATTTTCTATATTGTGCATGGAATGGCTATTCTTTGCTATTTGCAAATGAGACAACAGCATTTTTTCAAATAGCCGGTGCTTGTCTTTTTCATCATCCATATCATGCATCCTTTCCTGCAGTGCGCGTAGCTTGTTCCCAAAGATGTCTGATGCATTGTTGGTCGCAGATTGATGATGTTCCAATGCATCATTAATAAACAAATGCGCATAGCCCGGCTGCAGCACTGCACAAACAAGATGTATCTGATTGTCGTATTTTAAAAAACATTTGTCAGTATAAAGACCCGTGAGCGCGAGGAGCGGCATCTGCATAAATGAGTTGCCGTCTTTTGAAATATAAATCGGTTTCTTCAGATTGAGCACAATATCCAAAGTGCCATCAGGCAGGCGGCGGTGCTCGGTGAAACCATCGGGCATATTGTTCATCTTTACCGAGTAAAAGAATTTGATTTCTTTCTTCAAATATTCGGGTGCTGTTTTAATGAAGTACATAATGTCCGTTTTTTACAATTGAAATGCGGATCAGTCTTTTAAATTGCATCCGTAAAAGTAGAACGAAAAACTTCGTAAATAAACAGACATGATAAAAAGATTTGTGAATTTGTTATGCTGCACAGCAATGGCTGCTCAGATGAATGCGCAGGGAATTGCTGCAAGAATGGATAGCCTGTTCAATGCAATAACCAGCAACAGCAACACGCATTTTAGCGGTTCAACGGTGATCTCTGAAAAGGGCAAGATCATTTATCAGCAATCAAAAGGTTATGCTGATATTGACAAAAAGATAATGAATGATGCGGGTACCAATTTCAGCCTTGCTTCTTTATCAAAAGTGTTCACGACCGTTGCTGTGATGCAGCTTAAAGAAAAAGGGAAAATAAATTTAGATGATGCGCTGATAAAGTATCTGCCGGATTTCCCATTCCAGGAAATCACGATCAGGCATTTATTAACGCACACCTCCGGCTTGCCTGACTTTGAGATTTTCCAAACATATCGAAGACCGGCTGTTGACAAACCTTTATCGTATAAAGACATTATACCTGCTTTAAAAAATATGCCTAAACTATTGTTTGCTCCCGGCACACAATGGCATTATTCGAGCGTTGGTTTTGGATTGCTGGCACTGCTTGTTGAAACAGTTTCGCAACAGCCCTTTCCTCAATACGTGGAAGAAAAAATATGCAAGCCTGCCCGAATGATGAACAGCCATGTCGATATTGAAAATCGCGGCATGCATGATCAATCAAAGGCGAAGCTCTATGTGAATTCAAAAGCCGCAGGAGATATCAGTCCGGCGGATACATTGAGAACAGATCTTTCCAATCCTTTTCAAAATATTGCAGGGCCTGGCTTGATGGTAAGCTCCATTAATGATCTGTTGAAATTTGTTGATGCTTTGAACACAAATAAATTATTATCTGCTGCAACAAAAGATGAAATGTTCACCGTTGCGAAATTAAATAACGGAGCGCCTGTGGAAGAAGAGCATGCGCCTTTATACCAGGCGCTCGGCTGGGGCATCGACAGAGATGGATCTATCGGGAAGATTGCATCGCATAACGGCGGCAGCCCGGGCATATCAACGATACTACTTATCAATTTATCAAGACAGCAGGTGGTGATTGTTCTGGAAAACACAGATAACCATGCGCCGATTTCGTTTGGCGTGAATGCAATGAATATGCTGAACGATAAGCCGCTGATTCATTTCAGAGATTGATACATGTGCTATTGTTTTGTTTATTAGCGGTGTTAGATTTCTCGCTGCGCCGCTACTTGCAGATATTTTGGGTTGATGCTGGCTTCGCTCGAAATGACGATGAGTATTGGGGAGTAGCTGTTGCAATTCGAATGATGTTGAATACTTAGAGACCGTCATTTCGAATCCCGCTTCATGAAGTTTTGAATTGCAGTTTGATGCGCGGGATGAGAAATCTCGTGCCATTTATTTTGTTTATTAGCGGCGTCAGATTTCTCGCTGCGCCGCTACTTGCAGATGTTTTGGGTTGATGCTGGCTTCGCTCGAAATGACGATGAGTATTGGGTAGTTCCTGTTGTTGAGAATGATGTTGAATACTCAGAGGCCGTCATTTCGAATCCCGCTTCATGAAGTTTTGAATGCATGATTGATGTGCGGGATGAGAAATCCAGTGCTATTTATTTTGCTTATTACCGGCGTCAGATTTCTCGCTGCGCCGCTACTTGCAGATGTTTTGGGTTGATGCTGGCTTCGCTCGAAATGACGATGAGTATTGGGTAGTCCTGTTGTTGAGAATGATGTTGAATACTTAGAGACCGTCATTTCGAATCCCGCTTCAAGAAGTTTTGAATTGCGATGTTGATGCGCGGGATGAGAAATCTCGTGCCATTTATTTTGTTTATTAGCGGCGTCAGATTTCTCGCTGCGCCGCTAATTGCAGATATTTTGGGTTGATGCTGGCTACGCTCGAAATGACGATGAGCAATGGAAGGTTGTTTTGTTTGGTCTTTTAAAATTTATGGGCGTCATTTCGAATCCCGCTTCAGCGACTTCGAATGATAATCAAATGCGCGGGATGAGAAATCTCGTGCCATTAATCTTATTTTCACATCATGCAACTTGGAGGAACGGTTTATATTATGACAAATAAAAATAAGACCACTTTGTACATAGGTGTCACAAGCAATCTGGTTGCACGAATACAACAACATCAGGAACATTTCTTCAAAAACAGTTTTACAGATAGATACAATCTTGAATATCTGGTTTACTATGAAAGCTTCTCAAGAATTGAAGAAGCAATAAGCCGGGAAAAAGAAATCAAGAAATGGCGGAGAGAAAAAAAAGAAAAGTTGATAAATGATTTTAACCCGTCGTGGAAAGATCTTTGGAAAGACATAAAAAATCGGTAAGATTAAATATCGCGTTAGATTTCTCGCTTCGCCGCTACTTACAGATAATATTATTTTCATGCTGGCTGCGCTCGAAATGACGATGATGATTGGTCGGTCGTTGTTGTTGCGAATGATGTTGGAATACTTCGAGACCGTCATTTCGAATCCCGCATAATGAAAGTTTGAATTGCATGTTGATGCGCGGGATGAGAAATCTCATGCTATTTATTTTGGTCATTGACGGCGTTACAGCAGAAATCGACTCTATTTTTATATTGGTATGGAAGCTCCAACATTTATACGGCAGGTATTTGAATAATAAAGTCAACGCCTTTACCTTCTTTGTTTACTGCTTCAATAGTGCCGTTATGTTCTTTGGTGATGATATCATAAGCCAATGATAACCCTAAGCCAGTTCCCTGCCCGGTAGGTTTTGTGGTAAAAAATGGCTGGAATATTTTATCGATATTTTTTTGCGGTATGCCGCTTCCATTGTCGCTAACGCTGATGGATACCTGATTTCCTGACTTTTTTGTGCTGACTGAAATTGTTGGCTCATACCCTAAACCTTCAACCTTTTTCCTTTCAGCAACAGCATAAAAAGCGTTGTTGAAAAGATTCAACAGCACCTTTGCCATATCCTGCGGAACGATATTCATCTTATTGATTGTTTCATCAAAATCGGTTCTCAGTTCTGCATTGAAGTTTTTATCTTGCGAGCGCCAGCCATGATAGCTTAACCGGAGATATTCATCGCATAATTCGTTGATGTCTGTTGGTTCCTTTGTTCCTTTTGTTTGCCTCGAATGCATCAGCATGCCTTTTACGATTGCATCTGCACGCTTGCCATGATGGTTTATTTTTTCAAGATTTTGTTTTATATCATTCAGTATTTCATTTTCCAATTTATCATCCCTTGTTCCTTGTGCCTTGTTTCTTTCTTCTTGTATTTCACTTATCAACTCATTGCTCACTTCAGCAAAATTGTTCACAAAATTCAAAGGGTTTTGTATCTCGTGCGCGATACCGGATGTGAGATCACCGAGCGAAGCCATTTTTTCTGACTGTATCAGTTTTGCCTGCGTTAATTTCAATTCAGCTAATGTTGTTTCCACTTTTTGTTTTTGGCGTTCAAGCAAAAGGTTTGCTTTTTGTTTTTGCTTGTTGTTCCTGAGTTGAATAAGCGCAATGATAAGCACAGCAAGCACCACTATGCCCAATGCTGCGATGATAAAATATTGCTTGATCTTTGTGCGCTTTGTTGCTGCATCTTTTTTATCCTGCTCTATTTTTGCAAGCTGTTGTTTCTTATCAAATTGATAATTCATCGCAAGCTCAGTGGATTTCTGTATGTTGTTCTTGTTGTTTACCGAATCAACTATTAGTGCGGCTTTCCTGAATGCGCCCAATGCTTTTGCATAATCGCCTGTCTTCTCATAGCATTCAGACAATTCTTTGTAGCGGTTCACAAAATCAGTCGCATATACATCTCCATTTTTCATGACAGCAAAACTTTTTTCGTAGTAAGGTATTGCGTCTTTCAATTTTCCCTGCATTCTTAAAATATTGCCTCTGTCTGAATACACCTGATATATATTCAATGCCTGTCCGGAAGAATCTGCAATCGGGATTGCTCTTTTATTCAGTGCAAGCGCTGAATCCAATTCCCCCTTTTTTGCCAAGCCCATTGCTCCTCTCGAAAGACTGCTTGCGACAATGCCTTTATCACCGAATTGTTCGCCGAGTGCTGCAGCCCTCATCGAAAGTTCATACGCTTTTTCCCATTTTTTCTGGTCAAAATACAAAGACGCGAGATTTGAATAAGAATAGAGCTCAACATCTTTCAGTTCATTCCTCTTGCCAAGCTCAATTGCATTTAAGTAACTTTCTTCTGCCTCTTTTTGTCTGTTCAAAGCGCTCAAAACTATTGCCATGTTCACGTCGGCGTATGCAGCATCTATCTCGTTATTTTTTTCTTCGGCCATCTTCAATGATTTTTGATAGTAGAGAAGTGCAACCGGATAATTTGAGAGCTGCTGGTAAGCGATGGCGATATTATTGTAATTATTGGTGAGCGTGGAGTTATAAACCTTGTTCCGTTCTATTATGCTGATGGACTTTTCGTAGAACGGAATGGAGGAATCGTATTTGCTCTGCACGTTATAGAACAAGCCATAGCTGCTATAGAGCTTCGCCAGGTCAAGAGAGTCTGCCGCCGGCCTGATGATTTGCTCCGTTATTGCCAACTGTTCCTTCGCTGCTTTGTAATTGCCTTTCATCGAATAGTTGGCACATAGCTTTATCCTTGCTTCAAGTTCACCTGTATAGTAATTGATTTTTTTTGATTCATTGATCAGTTCAATATTGAATACAATGGCAGAATCGAGATTGTTATTGGAGAGAAGACTCGTTTTTTTTAATTCGAGATTGATCCGCTGCGTATCTGAAGTGGCTTTGCTGATTAGCCTGTTAAAGCTGTCGAGCTTCGAACTCTGTCCACATAACAAGGAGACGAACAGCAGCATGGGCAAAAAAACAGTGGCAGCTTTTCTCATGCGATGTTGGGGGAGTTAGGATGTTATTACAGCAAAATACGAATAACTGTTGAAGATAATAACAAAATCCTCACTGCCTTCGAACGATATTGAATACTTAGAGGCCGTCATTTCGAATCCCGCATGATGAAGTTTTGAATTGCATGTTGATGCGCGGGATGAGAAATCTCGTGCCATTTATTTTGTTTATTAGCGGCGTTAGATTTCTCGCTACGCCGCTACTTGCAGATGTTTTGAGGACATGCTGGCTTGCTCGAAATGACGATGATGATTGGGGGTTGCTGTTGTTGCGAATGATGTTAGGATTCATAGAAACCGTCATTTCGAATTCCGCATCATGAAGGATTTTGAATCATGATGCTGATGCGCGGGGTGAGAAATCTCGTGCTATTTATTTTGGTTATTACCGGCGTTAGATTTCTCGCTTCGCCGCTGTTTCATAGCAATGATTTTTTGCTGTGATTTAAAATCTCTTTAAAGCCAGAAGAATTAAATGTATGAGGTTCATAAATTATTGTGATTGCCCTTCTGCCATTTTCTTCTAATCTTATTGGTGGGTTGTTTTTATTTATTGTTCATTTTTTTCGGCCATCAAAGTTTTTAACAAGATTCTTAATTGCAAATATTCTTTCTGCGTGTATATTTATTTTTCAAAACAATATAACATGCCACATATTGACTTGCCAGCCGGCTATCCGGGTGTCCGCAGCTTGTTTATGTACAGTCCGGCTACAGCATTGCCTTTAAATAATCTTGTGCAGGTGTTGTTGCACGACGCAGATAGTTCCACGCTCACGCCCGGTGAGAGGGAGCTGATTGCCACTTACACTTCAAGCCTGAATGAATGTAAATATTGCGCCAACACACATGGTGCTATTGCCAAATATCAGCTGGGTGGAGATGAACATGCTGTAAAAAATTTATTAGCGAAGAATGTTGAAGCCACAGAGGTGAGCAACAAACTAAAAGCATTGTTGCACATTGCTGCGAAGGTGCAGGAAGGTGGTAGAAATGTTACGGAAGAAGATATTGCTGAAGCAAGAAATGAAGGTGCAACAGATAAAGAAATTCATGATGCAGTGCTTATCGCAGCGGTGTTCTGTATGTTCAATCGCTATGTTGATGGCCTCGCCACCTGGGCGCCGGACGATGCCTCAGTATACGATGCAATCGGAAAGCAACGTGCCACAGAAGGTTATATGACAAAGCCTTTTGTAATTAAACAACCAGCATAAAAATTTATATGCCATACATCCCATTAAGCGAGAAACTGCCTGGCATTACGGGACTGCTCGATTACAGGAAAGATACAGCGCTCCCGATCAGGCAGCTTACGCAGATTTTATTAAGAGGTGAATCAACATTAACAGAAGGTGAGCGGGAATTGATTGCAACAATCGTTTCGCAAGGCAATGAATGCAGGTTCTGCACTGCAGCGCATACCGCAGCAGCAACTGCATTGCTGGGCGATGAAAACATTGCAGAGAGCGTAAAGGCAAATATCGACGCTGCGCCGATAAGCAACAAGATGAAGGCATTGCTGAAAATTGCAAAAGCCACAGGAAAGAGCGGCAGGCTGGTGACCGAAGAAATGATTGCTGTTGCAAAGTCAGCCGGTGCAACTGACAAAGAATTACATGACACTGTTTTGATTGCTGCTTTGTTCAGCCTTTACAACAGGTATGTAGATGGGCTTGCAAGCGTAACACCGGCTGATCCGACATTTTATGACCGTCTAGGAAATATTTTAAAAGACAAGGGTTATTTGCCCTCAGAGAACAGGTATGCTGAATTGTAAGCTATTTACTTCAATCAGTTGGCTGATAGCTTTTCTATTCATTCGTCTATTCAGCTTTCTCGATTACTCTATTTAGGTATCTTTCGTAATTTTCAAATTCCGGCTTTGCTATTCTGGTTCCTTCTAGGGAAGTCTTTTTTATCAATTCAGCAAAAGATTTTGCGAAGTTCGATCCTGCAATTTCGAGCAAGTCAAAAAGCATTTTTGCAGTGATTTCTTTTTTATTCTTTTTTATTTTAAAACCTGAAATAACGATGCCGTTAAAAATAATCCCATCATTATAATCTTCATATTCTTTTTTTACAGCAATTGATACTTCGCACCAATTTTGCTCTTTAATGAATTGATTGCTTATAGAAACATCGTATTCAATTTCATGCTCTAAAACCATAGTGAATGGTTTCAAAATCCATTGCTCAAGAATTGGAGAGTATTGAATCGCTTCCATAGTAAGAATGCCGGAAATGTGTTTCGCAAATTGTTAACGATACAATTATATATATAAATTTGAGTATTTATTGCAGTCACGAAATCAATTCGCCGCAAACGTTTGCATAAATATAATAATAAAATAAAATATTTGTAGCATAATTTATATTAGGTTCGTAGCGTTAAACCTTAAAACGTAAGGGCTGATGCAAACCATAATACATTTCATATCACAAAACCTGTGGATGGTGTCTTTAGCCTGGGCTGTTTACTATAAATTCTCATCGTTGCGCATCACAAGAATATTAGCAGCCGAATATGGGATCAGTATAAAAAAGAATATCATCGGCGCATTTGATGATATAGAACTAAAGGCATTGCGTAATGGAGTGCGCTCTAAAGAAATAAAAAATTTAATAGAAAATTTGTTAGGGAATAAAGCATGGACTTATGCCTTTTCAATAATCACAGTGATACTATTTGTTTTATTACCTCTGCTAAAGGTTGATTTGTTATAATATACTTTCTATAAGCCTCTGCATTTACTGAAGTTTGTAATCAGAAATTAATAAAAATTGTTGCTCAGCGAGCATTAGAAGGATTAGATTTAATGGCTAAGACATTCTTGAGCCCATAAATTCGTTTGATGCTCCAAAAATAGCGATAAGAAACAGGGCTATGCAATCTGGCTCAAAATAATGCGCAATCGTTTGCGTGACTATGCTCGATGCTTTTTACAAGATCAGCAAAACAAAAATCCCCAGTTTCTATGAGAAATATTGCAAAACCTTTTTGCGTTAATAGATTGGTAAACAAATTTTTTTTCATAGGAATGTTAGGAATAAAAAACCCCGTCGTTTATACGGGGTTTTTGTTTTGGTGGGTTATAAAGTTTAAGAATCGAACTGCTTATCGATGCTCTGATAAATAATGTTTCTTCAAAACATCTTCACCAAATTCATTTCCTTTTTCTCTCCAAATGGAATGAATGTGATTGCCTCTTCCGTTCCCGCCGCAATTATCAAACTCAATCAAAAAAGTAGGGCCATTGAGCACATAATAATGTGGTTTTGATTCGTCATAAAGGCCAATCCATCCAAAATAAATTTTATCGATTCCGGCTTTCATGATCTTGTCATATTCTGTAACTGCTTTTTCATATTCAAGATTGAAAACAAATTCACGAATGATGTATTGCAATATTGCCTGTTGCTCCTTGCTCATTTCTGAACTGCGGATTCCCCAATTATCGATTAATCGCTTGCCGCTTTCTGCTGCAGTAATAATGTCTCTTGGAACATCAGTGCTTTTTGTGGCTGTTTTTTGTTGAGCAGGCGATAACAAATGTATCAGCTTGATACCAAGATCTTCTTCTTCGCCAAGAATGCGCCAACCCGCATATTCTGTAAATGGATATTCGGCCGGGTCGGTGCCAACAAAAAATGGTGTTACGGAAAGCTTATCATTCATGAAAGTAAAATTGATGGAAAGATGGTGGCCTTCTATTTTATATGCCCATACACTGTCCGAAGGCTGGCCAAAAAAAGCAAGAAAGAAATTGTTTGGCGTCCATTTCAATGCTTTTATTGATTTCAAATTATCATCATTAAGGTCTCCAAGTTTATACAGACTGTCGTACAACAGATTTAGTAAATGGTCAAGGTGCATGATGCTGGTGGCTTTGAGATAACCTTGCGAGCTTAGTGATGCAGAAAGAATTCGATGGAATAAATGACGCTGTGAATCCGTCATGCTGCCAACATTAATGCCTGATCTTGCACGCAGCCCGACAGGCAGGTTATTCCATTTGATCCTTGCTGTGTCATTGAAAGCAAGAAGCGCAGTGCGCTGCTGCATTTTATCGAGTGAATTGATAAATGAAATAGCAGTCTGTTTTATTTCATCATTGTAATTTGTCTGGCACTGAATATGAAAAGGAAGAAATGCTAATGCAAATAATGCAATAGCCGCAAGCAATTGTTTTGGCATAAAGCAGTTTTTCTAAAGTTAGATTATTTTCTCTTAAGTGATTTTTGTCTCAATCGAACAATATCAAACTATGAATAATATTTGCTTTGTCGAACTCAACGATACTCTTTAAAAGCCTTTGCCAATATCATCTTTCAACTGAACTTCTTTAACCGGGCCGTAACCTTCCGCAATTTTTTTGATCTCTGCGGATTTGCCTATGAGAACAAACTGAAGTTTACCTTTCGGAAAATATTTTGCAATGATTTCATTGGCTTTGTCAAGCGTAACTGCATTTACGTTCTCTTCAAATTTATTAATGTATGATTCATTAAAATTATACAAGAACATCTCTGTCATAAGACTTGAAAGTTCATCAGTTGTTTGGTACTTCGGAGGAAAAAGGCCAATCATATAATTTTTTGCCGATGCAAGTGTTACCGGATCCAGAGGCACAGCATGCAAATGATTAAGCACAGACAAAGCTGTGTCTATGGCGGCTTTTGTAGTTTCATTTGCAGTATGAGTTCCTATATAAAACGTGCCATTATTTTTATTATAATCAAAAACACTGTATGCGCCATAAGTAAGGCCTGTTTTTATGCGCAATTGCTGATTGAGCATGGAAGTAAACTTTCCGCCGAAAAATGTATTCACTACATGAATAGCAAGATAATCGGGATTGCTCCTGCTGATGCCCGTGCTTCCAATGATGAATGTAGTTTCTTTGGAGTCATCTTTGTTCACTAATAAAACTCTTGCTGATGTTGGCGCATTTACTGTTTGAGCCGATGAATTATTCGGCGTTGTTGCAGGAGCCTTCCAATCTGTAAATAATTTTGTGATCACAGCTTTCATCTCCCTGGTATTGAAATCTCCTGCCAATGCAATTGCAGAATTGGAAGGGCTATAAAAACTTTTATAGAAATTTTTTGCGTCATCAGAAGTTAAAGATGAAACAGACGTAACTGTTCCGCTGGCAACATTTCCATCCACATGATTACCATAGAAAAATTTGTTCCAATAAGCGCCGATTACAGATGAAGGAGTTTCTTTCGCCTGATCTAACTCGCTAAGTGTGCGCTTGCGGATCTTCACAAATTCTGAGTCAGGGAAAATTGCATTCACCAATAATTCTTTGATAATCGGCAATATTTTATCCTCATCTTTAACAGCAAATTTTGCTTTAAGATCTGCATATTCGGTAGCACTGAAAGTGTTGAGAGAACTGCCTGTAAAATCAAGTTGTTCATCAATCTGTTTTTGTGTATAATTTTTTGTGCCTGTTCTCAAACATTCCGCAGTGATAGCTGCAAGGCCTGCTTTGTTGCCATCATAAATGGAGCCGGCTGATAAAATAACGTCTATGCTTACAACGGGTATGTCATGTTTCTCCATCAGGTAAACCGTCAATCCATTGGGCAGTTTAAATTTTTCGTAAGAGGGCAGCTTGTAGCCAGGCTTTGTTTGTGCGTTGCTTATTTGCACCATCGCCAAAAAAATAAATAGCAACGATATAAAAGTTTGAATAATTTTTTTCATGGCTTAATCCTCCACTTTTGTTTGCAAAACACCAACGGTTCTGTTTGATTTTTTAAAATATTTATTTGCCACACGCTTCACATCATCCGACGTGATCTTATTATATTCCGCAGGTGCCTGAAACATTTTCTGATAGCCTCCAAAGAATATTTCATAATTGCCGATGCTTTGCGATTTGCCATTGATGCTTTCTATACCGTTGTAAAAATCCATCAGTCTTTGATTCTTTACTTTTTGCAATTCAACATCCGTGATGCCATCTTTTTTTATTTTATCAATCTCATCATAGATTGCTTTTTCCGCATCTGCACTGTTCACATCTTTACTGCATACTGCGTATATGAAGAACGCAAAAGGATCCAATCCCTGGCGTGCAAAACAGCCTACGTCTGTTACTAATTGTTTTTTATCAACCAGTGAAGAATATAAGCGTGAAGATTTTCCTTCTGACAAAACTCCATTGAGCACATCAAGTGCATAATAATCCGAATCTTTCGTTGCAGGAACATGATAACTTATCAGTAGATAAGGAGACGGCACATCTCGTTGCAAAGTGATTCTTCTTTCTCCGGTTTGAGGCGGCTCAACAATATGAACAATATCCGGCGGCGGCTTCGCAGGAATCGGTTCCATGTATTGCTTTGCCAATTTTTGCACTTGCTCAAATGTTACGTTGCCGGTTATGACAACAACACAATTATTAGGGGCATAATATGTTTTAAAATATTTTTGAAGGTCTTCTTTTTTCCAGTTCATGATATCGCTTTCATAACCCAGCACCGGCCAATGATAAGGATGCTCGCTGAACGCCATTGCTGTAACGCCTTCAAATAATGGTTCCCATGGTGAGTTCTCAAAATCAGTTCTCCATTCTGAATGAACAACGCCACGCTCGCTTTCTATTACTGCTGAATCAAAAGCAAGATTGGCAATGCGGTCTGATTCAATATCAAAAAGCAATTCAAGTTTTGACGATGGGAACCAATCCGTGTAAACAGTATTATTTTCAGTAGTGTATGCATTGTTTGTGCCGCCATTGAATTCTTCTGTGCTATCGAGCATTCCATGCCCATATTTTTTTGCTCCGTTGAACATCATGTGCTCAAAGAAATGAGAAAGGCCTGTGATGCCTGTATATTCATTTCTCGATCCTACCTTAAAAAACAGGTACATATTGGCGTTAGGAATAGAATTGTTTTCCATCACCAGAAATTTCATTCCGTTATTTAAGGTGAAAGATTTTACGTCTTCGGGTTTTAACTGTGCATTTGCAATGGCAGGCAAAATAATAATAACGCAAAAAAGGCGGTTTATGAAACGTCTCATATACAGATTTGTTAGGTTCATTAAATATAATCAGTATTTAGCTGTCGCTGCATGTATTTATCCCCGCAACAACTTCACCGGGTTCACTAATCCAATCGGTCCATGAATATTTTCAGATGACCATTCCTGCGCAGCTTTATTGTTTTTTAACGATGATGTGTATGCGCCAAGTGTGGTAACAATTTTTATGCTGATATAATTATCGCCTGCATGAATTGCTTTGCTGATGTCATACACATGATCTCCGTACCATTTTGCGCCGAGAGGCTGGCCATTTACTTCTAATTCAGAAACATCATTGATATGCCCAAGCGAAAGATAAGTTTTGCCGCTTGTATCTTTTATGTTTATCGTTTTGTGGTACAAAATAATTCCTGCAAAATTTTTAGTATCGGGCCTTGAATGCAAATCAGTTAATTGATCAAGTGTGATTTTTTTTGAAGTCTCGTTCACATGCTGCAAGCTCAACAGCCAGTTGCCTTGTAATATTTCTTCCTGCATATTATTTGTATCAACAGGAACATACATTTCTCCATCGGTTTTATTTTCAAATACAATGATTTTTGATTCTGAGCGCCCGAGCTTTAATTGTAAAACACCAGCGCTTTTCGAAGGATATAAATATCGCTTGCCTGTCTCGGCATCCCAAATCCAGGCAGTTTTTTTGGTATTGAAATTTGCTTCAAACGAATGTTCGTTTTTTGCGCTGTAATTGGTGAAATAAAAAATATCTCTGTCGCCATCTTTGTAATGCAACTGACTGATATGATAAACCGGATTACTGATCGAAACAAAAGGCGTTAATGAAAATTTTTGCTGGATATCTTTATACCAATTCAATAAATCTTTATCTGGTGCAGGCACAATGCCTGTTGTTTTTGGATGTTTTTTTAAAATAGAAGCAGTTGCTTCAACAATCATTTTGCTTTTCTTGCCATAACCTTCGCGGCCTGATGAAAATTGTGGCGTTTTTGCAATAAAGATTACTTTGCCGCCTGCATCTGCAAATTGTTTAATTGCTTTTGCAGTTTCAGGCATCATCGTTTCTACTTCTATCAATATTAATGTTGAATAATTTCTTGTTCTGAAATTCAGTTTGCCTTTTGCTTTTGTTGATTGCTGAATAATATGTTCCGAAACAATATCGCAGCCATTTCCATTTTGATGAATGGCTTCCCAAACCTGATGCACATACAAAGGATAACGAACATTCGGGAATGGGTCTCTCTGAAAACCATATTTTGAGGCGAGGTCTGCAAGTGGATGCACAATCGCAATATCGGCCTGCATCACCGAATGTTGAAACAGCGAAGAGAGCCTTGTTTTATAATCGCTCCAAAGCCTGAAATAAGGCCACCATGTATTGCGCTCATTAAAAAAACTTCCGTAGCGAAGCCAGCCGGGAAATGGCGCTTCGAGCGGAGTATAATTAAATCCATGCAAAACGGAATGTGTAACGCCAGATAAATTGCTTTGATCGCCGGTGATCTTCACCCGCTCCAATGTCATGCTGAAAATTTCTCCGGTATTCGTCATCTCTTCACAGCTGATCAGTTGCTTGCCCGATAAATGCGCTCCCGAAGAAACAAACTTGTTGACCATCGTATAATTTCTTCCGCTGAATTCGGAAAGCTTATCGCCGAACTCTTCTACTTCAGGAACCCAAATCCATGTTTCGCATTCGGGGATATCAATCAGCATGCTTGCTTCCAGAGGATGGCAATCCATGCCATAAGCCTGCATCCTCGATTTCACGCCATGCTTTGTGCACCAAGCCGTAAACGTTCCTATGAAGCGTTCATGAAAAAGCTCAATTCTTGTTGATTCAAAATCGTAACGAATGCGCTCGAGCTCTGCTTTTAATTCAGGAGAAAATTTTGAGCCATAAACTTCTTTTGTTGCATTCCCCATTTCACCAACTTTAAAAAGTATAAATGGAAAATAAGGTTCAATATCGTAACCTCTTCTTTGTTTGAATTGTTCCAGCATATCGCTGCACCAATTTGCTCCTTCAAGCTCAATGCTGTCGGTAAATATCGCTCTGAAATAATTATTCAGCGGGCCTAACCTGCCTTCTAATTTATTACTAAAACTATTTAAATAATTTTCAACAGCAGCTTTGTCGTAGTGATTGATCACTGGCCCGTTTGCGCCAAGTGCTCCTTGTATCACCGTTTGAAAACCAGTGATCCTTACTAAATAATACAGCACATGATTTCCTTCGGGAACATTTACCTCAATCGTGTCTTTTGATAGCTGATCATCCAAACGCTTGCCTGCATCAAACACATTCATTTCTGCCGGCGCAAGCCTGAGCATAAAAAGTTCTTTCACTTTATGTTCATAATTCGAAGGAGAATTTACTGCGTCTAATAATTCTGTTTTTGTAAGCGAATATTTTTTTCCGCCTTCTAAATTTTTTGTACCAAGCATCATGATCTGCGAGCGTTCCTGCTGCGGAACAAATTCGCCGCCGAATGGCCAGCCGGAGCCGACAATCATATCGCATGTTATTCCTTTTTCTTTCGCGCCTTTCACCGCGGCTTCCACCACATCAAGCCATTCTTCACTTCCCCACGATAATTCTTTAATGCCAATCGGATCTGCATTCTGGTTCCATTTGATTGGATTTATTTCCACGCCGCCAATGCCTGCATCTTTCATCACATCCAATTCGCGCAGCACTTCTTCTTTCGTAACACGATCGCCATTCCACCACCATCTCACGAAAGGCCTGTACATAATTTGTGGTTCTGCAAACATTTCAAATGTCATATCGGCTTCAGTAATTGCGCCATGAAATCTCTCAGATGCTTTCGCAAAATTTACAAATGGAATGGATGCAGCAGTTAGCGACGTAATCCTGATGAACTTTCTTCTTTCAATATTCATAACAGTAATATATAACCGTAAAAGTATAAATGAAATTCTAAAAATAATTTTATTATTGTGAGCCTTCGTCTTCGCGCTTAAATCTTATGCAGAAATTTTGCCGGCAACCTCAATCTTTTTTACATCGATTTTTCCATACAGCACATCAACAGAAACTTTTCCCATGTTCTGCGATACGGTGCCAAAGCCTGTTTCAGTAGATAAGAAACTGGTGAAATCTCCAATCTTTGAATCGACATATAATTTTTTGTCAACAGCATCGTAACGCACGCCGGTAAGCGCTTGCAAGTATCCATAACTTGATAATGCGCGTGCATACCAATGCCCGCATTCATATTCATTGAATGGATTGCGTATCCTTCCATCATAACGATTGCGCGATGTACGTAAAATATCAAGGCCTTCTTTCACATGTCCCATCATCATTAGATGCGATGCAACCTGATGTTCGATGCCTGTCCACACTTCATCGCTATATACAAATGGCAATGAAAGCTTGCCGCCTTTTGGCCAGGTGCATAATAGCAATCCGCCTTCATCGCCCACTGCAAATGAAGGGCGTTGTGGATTTGCATGCTCGCTTAAATTTTCTTTGAGATTATATTTATAAATGGCGAGCAAATGTTTTTTTATTTTTTCGGTATCCATCGGATCTTTTAATCCGCACATGCGTGCAATCCATGCGCCAAGTACACCATCAGACAAACATCCTTTTCCATATTGATATTTCGGCCCTTCTTTCTCAAGCAATTCTTTTGCTTCTGCAGAATATTCTCCGCCAAAAGATTTTGCAGTGGTCGGATCGGTTGCATTCAATCCTTTGTATTGAATTTTTTGTATGAAATATTCTCCGTCATATAAATCTGTTTCGATTGCTTTCTTTCCAAGTGCCGCGAGATTTTTATATTTCGAAACATCTTTGCCAAGATAATCTCCCATGGCAGAAATTGAATTCAATGCACCGATGTAAAAACTCGTGTGCATTCCATCAGCGCCCCAAAATTCAATATCATAAGTATTGTGATGCGGCTCTTCGATCATCCCTTTTTCATGCGGGTCCCATGTTCTGATGCAATAGTCCATGCTGGTTTTCACCATTGGAAAAATTTTCTTCAGCCATTCATTGTCTCCACTCACTCTCCACTCGCGATACACTTTCATGATGCCGCCCATTTGTCCATCTGCAGCTGAATGAAAATCATGTGTTGCAGGTTGAATAGGCAACACAGCTCTGAATGTTTGATGTCCTTCTTCACTTTGGCTTTCGCAAAATTCTGTGGCGCGCATGCTTCTTTCCATTGCAGGAAATAAATGTGAAGTTGCCTGCGCATAGTTCCACACATGCGTGCATGATCCATGGCATGAGCCCCATGTATCGCCGCTGCCTTCCCAGTTCCATGCGCGGCCATCGTATTGGCGCATCACAGTTGTTGATTTTAATATTGTGAGATTGGATGCAACTGCTTCCACCACTTCCGGTGGCAAAGTGCTTGCATAAAACGCATCTTTAAAAAGCATGCTTTTCTTTTTCAGATCTTCATATTGTTCGGACCAATAACTAATCAGCTCATTAATATTCTTAAATCGATTGCTATACCATGGCTTATAAAATTTTCCATCAAAATTTTTTGCATATTTATCAAGACCAATTTCGGAAGGAGAATTGGCGCAGCCATTTGCAGGGTCACAATTTTCTTTGCGTTTGCCAACATCGCCATAAGTTTGGTCTGTGTCGGGAGTGTACCATGTCATCATCAGCCTAACTGTTTTTTCTTTTCCTGCAGCAACAGAAAATGGGACATACAAAGATGCGCCCGGCGCATTTGCGTCAACAGGAGCAACAGATTTTGCCTCTGCATTTTTTACTGCATTCCAGGCCATCGTCAATCCATCCCACCATCCGCCGCGAAACCAACAATGATCTACCATTGTCGAATCATCATCAGTATAAAAAGCCATGTCAGTTCGCAATTGTTTTTCTTTCGTTCCCTCTTCCGTTAATACAAATCCATTTTTAATGGAGGAGATGTTATTTTTTCCCTCATCAAGCTTCACAAAATTTTTTGTGTTGAAAGAAAATACTGCATCCAATTTTGTTGTGCCCGTATTTATAAAATGATATTCGATTGCAGCAACAGGCAAGCTCGCATTATCTTCATCAGTTGGAATGAACGGGCTCCATCCGGTGATTTTTATTTTCAACGGCAAATCATTATCAGAAATATCGACATGCGCAAAAGGAAATCTTGCAAGAAAAGAGGCATTGCGAAACCGCGGAAGCCCAATGGTAGTGCCCTCTGAGCCAAGCCCGGAGCCCATGCGCCCAAAATGTTTCCAATCGGGCACAGGCAGCTTCCAAAACTTTTGCGCCATTCTTTATTCCTTTCACAGAAATAGCGGCGAACATGCATGGCTCATTATAAATATCAGGCTTGTTTTTTATCGACACATGCGAAAGTGCGCCGGTACCCTCCAGGCAAATCATGCCCGTGCCAAAGCCGCCCATTGGAAAAGCGACACGATTCAAATATTCGTGCGTATAAGCTTCATTATATTTTCGCTCAGCAGATTTGTTATCGTAAAAATTTTTCCCGGAGTTTTTTTCTGTAGAATTTGTTTCGGCATGCAATAAATTATTTGGAAAAATAGCAGCCGCAGTGCTGCCCAATCCAATCTGTTTTAAAAATGACCTGCGTCCAGATTTATTTTTCATTCAGCAAGTTTTTAGTTGCTAAATATAACAATTTAGAAAACCTGCTTGCTGCAAATGCAATTATTTTTTTGATACGGGCGATAGTAACTCCGGTTGAGCATTCTTGCAAGCAAAGCTTTGTTAAAAATTTATTTCCAGTGGAAATGAATTTTTAATCAATCCTTTCATCGGTATTGCTGCTATTAAGCTTCCCTTTCAGAAAATGTAACTGTGCTTTGATTTTATCTTTTAGATTTGTTCAACAAACATACCAATCATGAGGACAATTGCAGAAATATTAACAGCCATTATTGCACTTGAGCATTTATATTTCTTGTGGCTCGAAATGTTTGCATGGGAAACAAAAGGCAAGAAAGTTTTCAAAGGAAGTTTATCACCTGAATTATTCAAGCCTACGAAAACGCTCGCCGCAAATCAGGGGTTGTATAATGGCTTTCTTTCAGCAGGGCTTATCTGGGTCTTCTTCATTTCTGATCCACACTGGAAATTATATGTTGCTGTTTTCTTTTTAACATGCATTAGTATTGCAGGCATCTACGGCGCACTGAGCGCAAGCAAAAAAATATTTTTTGTTCAGGGCTTGCCAGCAATCATTGCTTTGATACTTTGGCATTTCTGATCCTGATATTTTTTGCCCGCAGAAACGTAACTTACACATTCACCAGCTAATTAGCTAATGGCGTAAAACATTTTATAGTAGAACAGGATATAGTTGAGGCCCCGGAAATCGCGCTCAAAAAGAGTTTCGATTATCTTGCTTCATTATAATTTAGCCATCATCTAAATGAAATGTTGTTTGTCGCCAATAAATATTGGCTAAATAAAAGTTCAAAGCAATCTTATCTCAATAGCTCAACTGTTCCTTTGATGGTTTGTATTTTCCCATTGCAATCAACCAAAAGGCAATACACATAAGTGCCGGCAGGCTGTGGCAATCCGTTAAAATTGCCATCCCACTTGTGCGAAATATTTTTTGATTCAAAAACCAATTCTCCCCATCGGTTATAAATCATAAATGCCTGTACGGGTTGATTTGTGCTGCTTATCGGCCCGAACAGATCATTTATGCCATCTCCATTTGGTGTGAATGCATTTGAAAAAGAAATGGGCAGACAGGGAGATTTGCCAACAAAAACGGTTACAGTATCAGAACCGGAACAACCGCCCGTGGAAGTTCCGGTTACAATATATGATGTAGTTGCTGCAGGTGAAGCAATTGGTGAGGAGCAGTTTGTGCAGCTTAAGCCGGCAGACGGCTGCCATGAATAATTTGAAAGCCCTGTTGCGCTCAACTGCGCACTTCCACCAATCATTATATATTGATCGGCCCTGCATTTACATCAGCGCTGGTTGATGCCACCAATGTGCCACAATAATTAAATACTGAGGTAAACACGCCGCCGCATGGCGGTATTGTGATGATGCGGTTGTATCCTCCCGTACCATCCGGAACGCCGCAGGAATTATCTATATGTGCGCTTGTATCACCCGGATTGCCTTCGCTAAAATCAGTAATGCCATTGCCCCATTCATTGCTTCGCACAAATTCAAATTCTAATTGTTCGCCAGCAGAGCTTGAAGGAAATAAAACGGTTACGCTATATGTAGAACCGCTAATTAATGCAAGCTGGCTGCCACCGGCGCCCGGCCCCCAATTGGTATCAATGCTTATTGAATTATCATCCGCGAATTGCCCTGCAATATGCATGCCTTGGGGTGTAATATATTGCCCGGTCATGTCAACAGTAAATGTGATTGCTATTTGTGAAAAGCTGTATTTGCAGATCACAAATAAAATAAAAAATAGGAATGAAAATTTAGCCTTCATTGCGCTCATTTTAATAGAAATGTTTCTTATGCCACAGCGTAAAGAAAAGAGAAGCCCTTAGAAAAAAGCCTTGTGATCGATACAAGACAGGATTATAATACTGCTAATCACAGAAACATTATCAACAAACTATTTTTTTTCATAATCGGTTTTTGAGGTAAATATTTATATCACTTGATTTTATTTATTGCATGTTGCATTTGATGTTATTTCAATTCTATTCACCCGATTGGTTGGTGAAGCAACCGATGGCTTAATAATTGGCTTGTAAGCAACAGCTACTTCTTTGCAATAAATATTGAAAGCGCTTCTGAATCATACAAGGTATCTGTCAGTGCCACCAATGCGCCGTTTTTCCAATACGCAGCAGTATTGTGACTATAGAAACTCCCGCTTTCATCATCTCCCGCTATATATATATCATTTTCAAAAGCTGCAATTGAATTGGTTATTCCCACGCCTTTTGCACCTGAGCCACCTTTTGAAGGCAAATAATTGAGTGCACCATTTTTCCAGAATAAAGGATGGTTTGAGGTTTGATCAAAACTTGATCCGGCTACATATATGTCATTTCCTGAAATAGCTATTGCTTCTCCGAAAGTTTCATTTGTGCCATCATTGAGATATGTCGAAAGAACATCATTTTTCCACAAAGCTGCTCTTCTTATGCCCTGTCCCTGAGTGGGAGGGAAAACAACTCCTGTTGCATAAACATTATTCCCTGAAATGGCTATAAATGATGCATTGGTGTTTGGCTGGAGGATTATCCTGTTTCCATTTTTCCAATATACTCCATTGCCATAATCATCAGCTCCGGTTACATACACATCATTGCCTGAAACCATTATGCAAGTAGCAATTCCGGAAGTACCTGCTGAAGGGAGGTAAACAGGAACCCCATTTTTCCAATAAATTGCCTGGCTTGTCTGCGAATTGAAATCAAAAGAATATCCGGCTACATAAACATCACTTCCTGAAACAAAAATAGATGTTGCTGTAGAATTTGTTGTTATTGTGCTCGCAACAGCATCACCAAGAATAACCTTGGTACCATTTTTCCAATACTCAGCAACTTGTAGATAGTTTAAATTATATTCAAGGCCAGCTACATAAACATCATTTCCTGAAACAAAAATAGAATTAGCAATGGCTTCAGTTGTATCATTAGTAAGTGAAACCGGAACACCATTTTTCCAATATGTCGCAACACTATAGTCTGCCGGATTGGCCACCCATCCTGCAACATAAACATCCACTTGAGTATTATTAGAAGGAGTGCTGTTGCTTTTATGGCAAGAATAAAATGTTGCTGTGCATAGAAACATTATCAATAAACTGTTCTTTTTCATAATCGATTTTTTGAAGCAATAAATTGAGTCTTGAAAATTTTTCGGCCTAAGCTTATTTATCCGCTTCATTTTAAAGCCCCATTTTTAAACCTATGAATACAAAAATCTTGTTATTGTTTTTTTATGTAGATAGAGCTTACATAAGCGTCTTTTGAGCCATCAGTTAAGTTTACGGGATTTCCATTTTTCCAATATTTTGCTATGCCTACAGATGCATCGTGATTGTACTGAATTCCGGCTACATAGATATCGCTGCCCGAAACAACAATAGTTGTTGTCCAAAAAGACCCAGGCCCTTTTTCAAGAATAACAGGAGTTCCATTTTTCCAATATTTTGCCACTTCTCTTTCAGTGTCCCCGGAAACTTCACAACCTGCCACATAGATATCGCTGCCGGAAATAACAATAGATGTAGCAAAAGCATCGTAAGAACCATCTGTTAAGATTACGGGTACGCCATTTTTCCAATATTTAGCAACGGAGATAGTTCCATTACCCGCGACCATTCATATCCGGCTACATAAACATCGTTGCCGGAAATAACAATAGATGTAGCGTAAGCATCATAAGAACCATCAGTCAGGTTTACGGGTATGCCATTTTTCCAGTATTTGGCTACAGAGTGAGTTCCACTATCTATAAAAAGGCTTTCACTATCATTATCTTCTTCGCCAGCCACGTACAGGTCATTGCCGGAAACAATAATTGCTTCCCCTGTGCCATAGTTTGCGCCATTGCTGAGATTCACCGGGTTGCCATTTTTCCAATATTCCGGTGCAGTAATTGCAATAAGGCCAAGAGGGCCTTGTTTGTATTTTCCGTCAAACCTATCTCCTGATAAATAAACATCACTTCCGGAAACAGCAATTGAGCTAAGGCCTGCAATTGTAAAGCTATCGGTCAAGTCAGTGGCAGTTCCATTTTTCCAATATTTTGCGATGCCGCCATCGCCTCCGGCAATATAAATATTATTGCCAGACACAGCCATAGATCTGGCCCCGGCGTTATTTGTTCCATCAGTTAAGTTTACCGGGTTGCCGTTTTTCCAATATTTTGCCACGTAAACGTTGCCATTATTTTCGGCTCCCGACACATAAACATCCACCTGAGTATTGGAAGGAGTGCTATTGCTTTTATGGCAGGAGTATGATGCTGCTGTGCACAGAAACATTATTATTAAATTATTTTTTTTCATTAGTTTTTTTGAATGAATAATTAAGACATCCTATTGGTTCGCTATGAAAATAGAATTTGCACTTGATGAAACATTGCTTAGCATTGTAGCAACGCCATTCTTCCAGTATACTGCTCTGCTGTCTCTACTGTCCCCATCAATTGTCCCAGGAAGATATCCTTTCGCTCCTGCTATGTAAACATCGTTTCCTGATGCAAAAATGGAGTATGCAGTGCTCTGAATTGAATCTCCTGGATTTGTCAGGTTTACTACGGCTCCATTTTTCCAATATTCCCCATATTGTACAAGAGGTTGAAACATACCACCCGAAAAAGCGTCCCAACCTGCCACATAAACTGTATTCGCTAAAACAGATATTGATGTTAAATAACTAGGATCTCCTGGAAGGCTCACCAGGTTTCCATTTTTCCAATACTCCGCACCGTTATCATCAAGTCCGGCAACATAAACATCGCTCCCTGATACTGTAATAGCGTCTGCTTCACCTTCTCTTTGATTTATGCCCAATTCTACCAGCTCATTGTTTTTCCAATAGACAGGAATGGCTTGAATACCTATTGAATTTACCGTTATCCCACCTGTTATGTACACATCATTTCCTGAAACATAAACGGAATTTGCGATACTGCTTGCTGCTGGTACCGTACCTTCGGGTAGATTTATTATTGTGCCATTCTTCCAATAAAATGCATGAGTCCCGGATTCATATGCAGCGACTATATTCTGTTGTCCAGTCACATACACATCGTTCCCCAAAACGGCGATGGAGTTGGCAGAAGGTTGCATAGGGTCTGGATAACCTGAAGCATAAGCCAGGGTGACCTCGTTCCCATTTTCCCAGTATTTGGCTACACCTCCTTCATCCCCTGCCACATATACACTATTACCTGAGACCATGATGGAATTTGCCTCTGCCGATTTTGAGCCATCGGTGAGGTTCACCTTAATTCCATTTTTCCAATACACAGCAGTAGGATTGGCTCCATTAATTTCAGTCCCTGCTACATAAATATTCACCTTTGGATTAGCAACGGTACCAGAGTTGCTGATTTCCTTTTTGCAGGAAAATAAAACCAATACTGCGATAACCAACAGCCATTTCAGATTAATTTTTTTAAAGGTTTTCATGTTGATTTTGTTTCTGAATAATTACCTGCATTGAGTTTCAAATAATACATTCCATTTGCAACAGTGCTTTGGTTTTCATTTGCAGCACTCCATATAATTTGGTGAACACCTGCAGACATCTGCGCATCAACAAATGTTTTTATTAATCTTCCATTCAAATCAAAAATTACTACTGCCGCTTTTTCTGATTGCAAAAGAGAAAATGAAATAGTTGTTGAAGATGAGATTGGGTTTGGATAAACATCGCCCCGGTTGGTCATCATTATAGTAAAAGCAAAAAACTTTTTTGTTGTTCTCATTTTCATTTTGGTTAGCGTTTTATCTAAGTGTTCATTATTTTTTTACAGATAGTTTTTTGTTGCAATCTTTAAACAATTAAGCCCCTTCATTTTCACACTTATTGTGTTGCTACAAATATGGAATATGCGTCAGCGGGCTGCGAACCATCGGTAAGATTAACAGCTACGCCGTTCTTCCAGTATACGGCCATATAGTTGTTATTTGCATTCAACACACGCCCTGCTAAATACACATCGTTGCCAGAAACTGTTATGGAGTAGGGCTGGGTATCGACTGAGCCATCACTGAGGTTCACAGATACGCCGTTTTTCCAATATTTTGCAACGTAAGCAGGTGTTCCACTCCAATCAATTCCCGCCACGTACACGTCATTTCCTGAAACGGTTATAGCATTTGCATAAGAGTAGGTTGAACCCGCAGAAAGAAAAACGGGGCTGCCGTTCTTCCAGTAGTAGGCATCGGTTCCATAATTTAAAGATCCGGCCACATATGCTTCGCTTCCTGAAACCGCAATACCGCTTGCATAATCATTGGTTGAATCGTTAGTAAGATTGATGGCAACTCCATTTTTCCAATATCTGGCAACTTCGAAAGATCCTGATTCGCCCGCGCCTGATACGTACACATCGTTCCCCGAAACAGCAATGCCATTGGCAATATCGTTGATTGAGCCAGTAGAAAGAGTGACTGGTACGCCGTTTTTCCAATATGTTGCCATGAATTTAGAATTGCCGATGTTTTGAGTTCCCGCCACATATACATTGCCTCCGGAAACAGTGATTGCATATGCTGTTGCGCCGATTGCTCCCTTGCTGAGGGGCAGGCTTACGGCTTTTCCGTTTTTCCAATATTTTGCGCCTGAGCCGCTTGCTACATCTTCATACCCCGCAACATAAACATCATTGCCTGATACTGCGATGCCATATGCATATGTATTAGTTGAGCCGTCACTTAGGGTCACAGCTTTTCCGTTTTTCCAATATGTCGCTATATAATGTCCGCCAGTGGCGCTGTTCTCAATTCCTGCGACATAGACGTTGAATGTTGGGTTTGTTACATTGCTTTTGTGACATGAGCATAAATAAAATGTGCTAAGCGCTACAATAAAAAAATAGTTCTTTTTCATTTTTGATTTGTTCTGCAATTATTCGAATCCTAATAATTCTGTACATGTTTTTTATTGACTTTGCCCTGCAAGTATTGGCAGACCGACAACCGGGTTATAAGCATAATCCTGTATATACACAGCATAGCATTCTAAGCCTGCAGATTTTTCAGAGATGTATCCCAGTCTTGTTGTCAGCTCCACCCATGCATAATAGACGTCGGATCCTTTATGTATCCTCAACCCAAGGAATGCGGCTACCTGATTTGGAAAAGGGCCATGATCTTTATAATCTATACAACCACTGACAGCGTGATCGCCGCTGGGCCGCACCCACCGTATTGCCATGTGTAATAAGTTATAGTGGCAGAGCTGTCTTTCCACATTTTTGAATTTGCTCCAATGCTTATGCCTGATGATAATGCACTCAATGCGTGAAGCGAGGTATCTATCAACACTCCATTATTTCCCAAACACTTCAGCTGAACAAAATCGCAGTAATTAGAAATTGTATAATCTGCAATGCCATCATTATTTATATCAATGTTATATACAGACCCGCCTTTGTATAATTCTGTGTCAGGATTTATATCAGTATAAATAATTGCAGTGCCCAATGGGGCAGCTCTCACTCCGGAGTCAACGCTTGCTGATTTCTGGCAACCGTTAGCCAAAACGAAAATAGAAAGGATTGCTATGCCGATAAAAGTGAAGGACTTTTCATTGATTTGCTTTTTCATATTTTTAATTTTTCAATACCGATTTTAATCGCAGCGTATTATCAATAACATTTTTATTCCGGGACATTTTCATTTTCATCAATCGAGCTCCATTTTTTTCGTTGTTTGTATTTTCATTTTGGTTGGTTTAAATTTTTAAAAGATTGATTGTGATAATTTAGATAAGGCCTCTCTTTTTAGAGAGGCCAGGTTTGCTTAACACCGTCTGTTGTCAAAATGATTATCTCATTACTTTAATATCTGAAGCTGCTTTGCCGATTAAGCTTCCTGCATCACTCCCAACATCAACTGATGTTCTCTGACAATTAAAGGGGCACTTGGCCAAGACCCTTCCGATCTCCCTTGCTTAATTGATAGAGGAAGCTAATTTTGTTTTTGAATTTGAATGATGCATTTGGGTCAAGTGCAAACCATAGTGCAAGCATGGCACCATAACTTCCACCGCGCTCTATCCACTCAAATAGTTCGTAATGCGGATAAAAAAGTTCGCTGGTCATTTTCCAAATGAGAAGTGCCAACACCATTGGCCGAATTGGGCGGATCAGCACTGCAAAAGCGGCGATGATTTCAATAATGCCTATTGTCAAAGCAATATTACCTGTGCTGGAAAAACCGAGCGATGTATATTGATTAAGCAATCCCTTTTTCCCAATAACATTGAGCCATCCGTGACCAGCCAATAAAAGAAATACGATTATTCTCAGACAGAATAAAACCCTGGCGAATGTCTTAGCATCAAAGTCTACATTGTCATTGATAGGAGTAAAAATGCTTCTGAAATTTTTTTCAACACCGCCAGTTAATATCAAAAGTGCGAGCGGCGCTCCGAAATTTCCGGCGCGCTCAATGAACTCGGCAAACGGCTCGCCTGATAATGGCCGTAACATTGCCGTTACAGTGCCCCATATAACAAGCCATATAAAGACAGCCCGAATGGGATATACCAGCACTACGATTCCCATCAATATATCAAATGAGCCAACCAGTGGCATCAAGTGATAAGCGAGATCATGACTTATTCCGAATACAGCGAAGTAGTTGCACCAAATCGGTTTGGTTATGATCCCAAATGCTCCGTGCCCGATAAAGCACATTGCCACTGCCAATCGTAGCGTGTAATAAATTTTTTGTTGAGTGTTTAAAAATGTCATTTCGATAAAAATTTAAGTTATCCGGAAAAACTGTTTCCGGATAACTTATTTATTTAAAGGATTATTTATCCTTAGCTGAAGATTGCCAAAGACTTTTAATAATATTTCCAGCAACTATTCGCCCTTGTATCAGGCCGGCATCTATTGTAGGCTGGTAATGAATGCCACCAATAAATCTTGAATTACCTGCGTCAACTCCAATATCCCGGAAAGTATTGAAAGACCGGGCAGGGAAGCCGAGATAATCATAAGTATGATCTGTGAATGTTCCGATATTCCCATACACAAAGGTGAGTATTTCTGAAGCTGAAGCAGAAACAACCGCATGTGCGGATGAATATTCCGGATGCGCAGGTGTCGGAATAGTAGGCAGCCAACTTGTGTCTCCGATTACATTCCGGATATAAGTTACTGGCCTCACCAGATTGTATTTGTATTTGGTATCCCACACGCTGATCACCGCATCGTTCAAACATATTCCGACAAGTGCATAAGTCAGTGCGCCTTTGTCGAGTGGGCTGTGCGTTTGTTTTATGACCTGCTGAATAATACTCATCCAGTGGCCTGGTGTTGTAACGCCCGGAACATCTCTCCAGAACAAGGCCCAATTCTTTTGATCGGTTGTCTGGTTTTTTGAAGCCACATATACATCGTTCACCATTTTATAAAAAGCTGAATTTGGGTCTTCAGAATAAGGAGTGGGCGGATCAGGTTGAGTGTTATCTCCGCTGCCTGCAATAATGGGTCGGTTATTATCCCAAAAAGGGCCACTGGGTGCTGCAAAGGCCGTAGGAGTCGGAACCCAAAGACCCAAACCCACAGGCCGGGTATATGGAAGCACATTATTTTGAGCATACCCATCTGTCTGCGACCAGGCAAAAACAGCGTCCGCAATGGATTTTCCAAATCCCTGCGATCTGTTTAGTATGTCCTGATCCACCTTGCTAAATGATGATGCTATCGCATTTTCAAGTGAATCGATTGCGGCAAGATCTGTTGCATTTAAATTGGTAGATGTAAAAAAGTTTCTGTTAAATTCTGCCAGAGATGCATTTACACTTGCAGGCCAATAGTATTTATGAAACTTTTCTGCTTGCGGCAGACCTGCAAGCCCGTTGTACTTATTTTGCCAGGAAGCCGATCCGGGATCAATGGATTCATAAGCACTAATACCTGAATAAGCAAAGGGTCTGGCAAATGCGCCATTGCCAATTCCTGTTGCATCCTTGTAGATCCGGATTTCCAGCGTAAACCATTTATCGAGCACGTCGGAAGAAAAATCACGCGAGCTTAACCCGTCCTGGATTGAAAACCTGCCTTCCTTTTGACAGTTCGCGAAAACTAAAATAATAGCGACGATAAAAAATGCTTTGCTATATTTCAAAAAATTGAAATGCGCAATGAGAATTTTAATTTGATTCATAAGTGTTACTGTTTAAGGATGAAGAAAAATGATTTTTTTTTTAATGTTATGCGGTAATGCATCAATCATTAAGATCCGGAAGCAAGGAGCTAAGCATAGAAACTTTATCAGCAAACTATTTTTTTCATAATCGGTTTTTAAGGTAAATGTTTATATCGCCTGATTTTATTTGTCGCATTGCCTTTATGCCGATTCTATTAATGCTACATCAATGCAGTTATTTACTGTTATGAATATGGACAATGCAATAGCATTGTTCGAGCCATTCGAAAGAATCATCGGTCTGCCTGGTCAGTGAATGAAATTATGCCCTCATTAACTAAATTGAAAACCCTAATGAGCAGTTAGCGTTAATACAAAATGATCGGTAGTAATGATTGATTAGTTGAGTGGTAAATAACTGCAAAACGGTTTTGGGCAGCGAAGTTTTGTTGTTCAGGCATAAATAACAGAAATGCCTACCTGATGAAATGATAACGCATTCATGTGTGAATACAATTTTCCATATTTTAAATAATAGGGCTAGAACTTTAATGCCAATGAATTCATTGTTGGAGAAATTTTTAATACGGCCCTATTCATAGGTTTTGAAAAAGATCCTTGCCCCGCAGTAAGTATATAATTCATTCCTTCAAATTGTGCTTCAATTTTGTTGGCAGTAATTTTTTCGAACGGCAGTTTTTTATTGCTGCCGGTGGATAAATCAATATACCACTCAATTGATTTGTCCCCATTCATAGTTATTTTAATTTGTCTTTCATCCAGTTCCATTTCAACTGTTGCTTTAAATGATTTTAAAGGCCACGAGACATGTAATTTCCCGGGCGTTAAATCATTTATAGTCGGATCTCCACCTTCTAATAAAATTTCTTTGCCATCTTTAATTGCTTTAAATCTTAGTCCTGCAATTGTATCGCTGCTGCTCCACATGTAGCCATCAACAATCGGCAGTGTAAAAAATGAACACTCATTAGAAGTTGCTTTTTGAGTTTCATAAACTGATGGAAATTTTTCATTGAACATATGGATATCACGAAACCTTAAACTGCCATTTTCCCATAATAAATTAGCGCGATAATATCTGCTATCAACCAAATGGTTTTCAGGTTGCTTCCTTTTGTATCTTCATTTATAGTAACAGATGTGGCTGGCGTTACTGAATAATTCTTTCGAAACCATTCACCAGATTCTGCAAGTGTTTCCACTTTTATTTTTTTCTCATCACGTAAGCGTTCAATTAAAGGAAGTTGTATTTCAAAACCTTTTGACATCGCATTCCATGTAAAAGAATTTTCTTGCCCTGCTTGCGCATATGCAAATTGCATGCATGCGCCTTCAACAAATTCTTTAAAAAACCAGTCCACCCAAATTGAATCGCCGCCGGCATCTTTATAAACAGGTTCCAAAGTAGTAACTCCTTGTCTGTTGCTGCCAAGCCCATTATCATATTGACGGATTGGATCACTTCCTAACATCCTGAAAATAGGAACGGGTATTTGGTTTTCTATATTTTGTGCGGGCATGTAAGCATTTATTTTGCTCGGATAATATGCCTGGTTCCAATAGCCTCCCCATAAAGTATATCCGTCGGTGCCATATTGATCTTTGCAATTGCATGAAGCGACGATTTTATATTTCTGATATAGATAATTCAGCGTGTGCGCATCGATAAACCATGAGCCAACAGACTTTGGATAATAACCAAATATTTTTTTGAAATCATTCATATAAACATCTGCTAACTTTTCGCGTTCAAGAGGAGTGTAGCCCGTAGAAAAACCAATATTGGCGCGCCAATCCCACAGATATTGGCCGCGCCATGTTAGCCCTGCCTTTTCAACCAATGGCTGAGGGATTTCCCACCAGGCGCCGATTTCAAAAGAATCGCGTGGGAGATTTTTTAATAATTTTTGATACCGCGGATCAAGCAAAGCATCGTACTGCAATAAAAATGTGCCACCCAATTTATGTGCCTTCATCATTTCAATTTGTTTCACTACAGTTTGAAAAAGCACATCTTCTGTTATGCTCGAATCTCTTGGTTCAAGCAGGCGAATAAAATTAATGATGTTCACAATCTTCGGTTTCTCCTCAGAAGATCTCCATTTTTTTGCGATTGAATTTTTTGTAGCAAATGAAAAAAACAAACTTGCACAAACAAAAGCAGATACAATAAATATTGATTTCATACCTGTTATTTTAGTAATGGGTTTTTTATCATCGCTATATTACAATTTGCACAAGCGGCAAAAGTAATTGATGTTACACTAACAGAAATTTAACCGGAGATCTGAAACTTTTTGGTTTTAGATTTTTGATAAAGGGAGTGAAGATTCATTTCGTAGGCTCTTTTTATATTATCCGCGTTGACTTTATCACTCTGCTCTCAAACTCTTTACAGGATTGCCTATTGCAGCTTTGATGGACTGAAAGCTGATGGTGAGCAAAGCAACAAATATTACAAGAGCTGCTGCTATTGCAAATAGCCACCAGCTAATGGCTACGCGATAAGGATAACTCTCTAACCATTTGTTCGTCGCCATCCATGCAAGTGAGATTGATATAATCAGTGCAATAAAAATCAGCCGCAAAAAATCTGTTGAAAGTATTGAAACTATATTGCCCACAGAAGCGCCTAACACTTTGCGTATACCGATTTCTTTAACTCTTTTCTCTGCTGATAAAACAGACAATCCGAACAAGCCAATGCATGAAATAAAAATGGTAAGCATGGCGCTGAAAAAAAGAATTTGTTTCCACTTTGCTTCCGCTTCATAGCTTTTTGCGTTTTGCTGATCTTTAAAATTATAAGCAAATGCGCTTATCGGAAATAAGTTTTTAAATGTCTTTGCTATGTATTGCAGGCTCGCCGTTTCGCTGCCAGGTTTTATTTTTATATAAAGCATCCCATAATTTCTGGCCGGGTTCATCGTAAAAAATTGTGGATCTATTTTTTCGGTCAATGGTTTAAAATGATAA
The DNA here is from genome assembly GCA_963718975.1 of uncultured Bacteroidota bacterium. GTDB lineage: Bacteria > Bacteroidota > Bacteroidia > Chitinophagales > Chitinophagaceae > Puia. The sequence continues at coordinate 32,344 of CAVRBD010000009.1, forward strand.
TCTTTTACTACACCGGCAACAGTATAAGTTTTGTTGTCATCAAAATTCATTACTTGTTTACCGATAGGTTGTTTCCAGCCGGCTTGTTTTACAAAAGCTTCATTCACTAAAGCAGTTTGTGTTGAATCGGATGGAAAATCCGGAGAGAAATTTCTTCCTTGCGCAATTGGTATTTTAAGCAAAGGCAGATAAGAGGCATCAACAGTTTGGATAGATATATTTATTTCTTTATCACCATTTACTTTTACAGTGTTATTATTTGAGCCGCCATTTTTTGGAGCAACATCAACAATGTTCGGGTTTTTCATTAATGCTTGTTTGAATAAAGCAGCTTCGGTGTGTGTCATATTGCCTTTCACAACCGTAACCAAATTGGTATCGTCGTAACCCAAACTTTGTGTGGTTAGAAAATTAAATTGCCTGAAAATAGCAAGCGCTGCAATAATTAAAAAAGAAGCAAGCGCAAACTGAAATATCACCAACGATTTCTGCAAATAATTTTTCCCTGCAAGACTAAATCTGCTATACAATGTTTGTACAGGATCATAATTTGACAATACTGCTGCTGGATAAAATCCGGCCAATAAACCGGTGAGCATAAAAAGAAGCAAATAACTAATTATCAATTTCGGATCATACAAATACGAAAGCGCAAGTTGTTTGTTTGATAACTCATTGAACACGGGCAGCACTATGAGCACAATAACAATTGCAAAACTAAACGCGATCAGGCATAAAATAAATGACTCGCTTAAAAATTGAATGACCAACTGCTTTCTCGTTCCTCCAATCACTTTGCGGATCCCTATTTCTTTTGCACGCTTTACTGATCGTGCAACTGTAAGATTTACAAAATTTATACAAGCAATAAGCAAAATAAAAAGCGCTATGCCAGAAAGAATATAAGAAAACATAGGATTGCTTTTTTCTGAAAGGCTTTCATCGGTAGGAGATACTCCGTTGCTGAGATGAATTGCTGTGATCGGCTCGAGACCGTATGAAATACCAACATTTTCAATACCAAATTGACTTTTTATTTGCTTGATGGCTTCGTTTGCATCAGATTCAAATACTTTATCCATTTTGGCTTCAGTAGTTTTTACATTTGCGTTTGGCGCAAGAACAACAAATGTTGTGAGGAAAGAATTAAACCAATTATCGTTCTTAGCTTCATCTTCGCGAGAAACTTTTAATGGCAATAAAACCTGGAATTTTATAGAAGAATTTTGGGGGCAGTTTTTTGCAACGCCTGTTACAACGTAAGGCACAAATTTTCCTTCCATGCTCAATAACATTGTTTTGCCAAAAGCATCTGAACTACCAAAATATTTCTTAGCCATTTCTTCAGTAATAACTATTGAATTGGGCTGCGTTAATACTGTTTTGGCATTGCCGTTTAATAACGGGAAAGTGAATGCAGTAAAAAAATTAGAATCAACAAGACTTATTGACTGCGATTGAATGTCGGAGCCTGTTTTAATATCTATCTGGGTTGGTTGAAAACGAACAAAGCTTTGAATTTCCGGAATTTTTGCTGCAAAATGCGGGCCTGGGAAATAGCCCGTATAACCGCCACTGTGAATGCTTCCATCAGATTTCCCAACCTGCCTGTTTATCCGATAAATCCGGCTTGCATTTTTATGGAAGCGGTCATAGCTCACTTCATCTTTTACATATAACATGATGAGCATTGCGCAAGCAAGCCCCAGGCTCAATCCTGCAATATTTATAAAAGAATAAATTTTATTCTGCTGAAGATTTCTATACGCAGTTTTAAAATAATTTTTAAACATAAATACCCAGTTTTGATTATAGGAGCACAAATAGAAAGCCAACCTATGTGTTTATGAACATCAACTAAGTGAAGCACAAATCACTTTATAAAGTGTTTGGTTTTTGTGCAATGTTGCACGGATTTGCAATAACTTGAAAAATCAATTCTACTTTCCAGTTCAGTTTAGTTTATCATTTTAAATTGATAATTGTTCAGACAATTGAAGGTTTTCCGAACACAGATAATGACGAAGATATTTTGTAAGCGTACAGTAGTGAATGTTCAATGCTGAATTGCGAATAGCAGGATGTTTCGACTAGCTCCGTCCTTCAGGTCGGAGAAATTTAATGATAAATTATTTTTAAGATTTCGACCAGCTCAGTCTGAGACCGGAGAAACTAAGGTTGAATTGCCCATGCAAGGCCATCAGGCACGCCACCAACATCAAGATGGCCGCTGACTTCCAAAGTTTTTAGATTTATAATAGCGATATAATTATCAGCAGAGCAAGCAACAAATGCACGCGAGCCGTCAGTATCCATAAGAATTCCTGCAGCGCCATGACCAATCTTCAATCGCTTTATTTCCTTGCGCGATTTTGCATCATAAACAGTCAGTTCGCCGGATTGAAGGCTCGAAATAAATACCAGCTTGCCGTCAGGAGTAAACTTCAGCCGGTTCGCGCCGGAAACTTTTGCGTCAATTTTTTCTGACAATTTTTTTTCTCCAAGATCAATAATAGAAATGGCACCATCCTCACTTGCTGCTGTCCATAATTCTTTGCCATCGGGCGATACATCAAATCCTTCAGAGCCTCTTGAAACAGGCACAACAGTTTGTCTCCATTCTTCCCGGGGCTTAGCGTCTGGCGGAGCAAATTTTCCGGGCTGCATAAGTGTGTCTGCAATGATGCTTACAGTTCCGGAAGAAACGTTTGTGGTGTAAATTTTTTTCTCGTCATCAGTAACGTAAATCATGTGAGTCCTATCCTGGCCCGTTCCCATGCTCCAGTCAAGTTTATCTGTTGCAGGATCATAGCGGCCAATTGATTTTGACCCTTCTGCCGTAAACCATGCCTTGCCATTAACAAACACAAGCCCATGCGGGCCAAACAGCGGCCTTGTATCAACATTGCGCAAAGGCTTTTGTGCAACGAGGTCTATCACATTCAATTCATGTAAGCTGCCACCACCGTAAATGGTAACGTAAGCAGTTTTGCCATCTGTAGAGGCAATCACTTCATGAGGGTCCTGACCAACAGGGATGCGTGCTATAACCTTCAATGTAACTGGATCTACGATTGCCAGCATATGATCTGTTTTTGAAAGTGCGAGCAATGATTTGTGGGGTATTGATTGGGCATCACATTTGATCGTTGGATAGATGAATGCGATCAGAAAAAAAATGGTTGTAATTAACCTGACCATTTTATTTTTTAAATTTTTCATATCCTGAATATTTTATTTTAGTAATAATCATTTGTTGCTGCAATTTTTCTTTGGTGATGCAAAGCTATTTTATAAAAACAAACAATTTTGAAAAATGCTACGAATAAGAAAAAGTTTGCTACGAATACAGAAATTGCGACGAATTTTAATTGCAGGACTTTAATCAATGACGAGCTGGGTTATTTTTTGAAAAAAACAGCCGATGGAGAAAAATCAGTAGCATAAAGTGAGAACGGGCGGCATTCTTTTTCTGCCACTCTTTTGCAGAGATATTTGCTTTTTTGGCTTTGGTGATTTTTGGGTATGCATGTACGTTACTAGTAACAATAATGGTGCAGCAAATTTGCTGCACCATTATTGTTATGTGACTGTTTTCAAAAAAGTATATGGCCAATTATGAACCACAACTGATGCAACCATCTTCCATGCTACAGGTTGGCCCATCAATTTGAGTTGGCTCAATATCATTTTCCATTACTGAATTTAACGGATCGGCTTTTGGTATTACCGGCTCAACTTCTTTGCTGCCTTGTTTTTCTACAGTGAATTGCACAGCCTGTGTTGCTGCCTGTGTGCGCAGATAATACATGCCTGTTTTCAATCCTTTCTTCCAACCATAAAAATGCATGGATGTAAGTTTTGTTGTAGTAGGGCTATCAACAAATAAATTCAATGATTGAGATTGACAAATATAAGCACCGCGATCGGCGGCCATATCAATAATATTGCGCTGTTTTATTTCCCAAACTGTTTTATAAAGTTCTTTGATATCAGCAGGTATTTCGTCAATATTTTGAACAGAGCCGTTAGCCGCCACAATCTTATTTTTCATGTTGTTGTTCCACAAGCCAAGCTGCACAAGGTCTTTAAGCAAATGTTTATTTACAATAATAAATTCACCGCTCAAAACTCTTCTTGAATAAATATTGCTGGTGTAAGGTTCAAAACATTCATTATTGCCAAATATTTGTGAAGTAGATGCAGTAGGCATTGGCGCAACTAATAATGAATTTCTCACACCATATTTTTTTACTTCTTCTTTTAATGTTGCCCAATCCCAACGATCTGTTGGTGTTGCGCCCCACATATCAAACTGAAATATTCCTTTTGAAACAGGTGAGCCTTTAAATGTTTCATAGGCGCCGTGTTCTTTCGCCAAATCTTTGCTGGCTGTCATAGCAGCAAAATAGATTGTCTCGAAAATATTTCTATTAAGCACTTTTGCGAGCTCACTTTCAAAAGGCAGGCGCAACAATATAAATGCATCTGCCAAACCTTGCACGCCTAAACCAATTGGGCGATGTTTCAAGTTAGAGTTTCTTGCTTCTTCAATCGGATAATAATTGTTGTCGATTACTGCGTTCAGGTTTTTTGTAACATGGTATGTTACTTCATATAATTTTTGGTGGTCAAACTTCCCATCAATTACAAAACGTGGCAATGCAAGTGAAGCAAGATTGCAAACGGCAACTTCATCTGCAGAAGTATATTCCAGAATTTCTGTGCAAAGATTACTGCTTTTGATGGTGCCTAAATTTTGCTGATTGCTTTTGCCATTAGCAGCGTCTTTATACAATATATATGGAGTGCCTGTTTCAATTTGCGATTCCAGTATTGCAAACCATAGATCCTGTGCTTTGATTGTTTTTCTTGCTCTTCCTTCGGTTTCATATTTTACGTAAAGCTTTTCAAATTCTTCTCCCCAGCAATCGCTTAAGCCCGGTGCTTCGTTAGGGCAGAACAAGCTCCAGCTTTCGTTCGTCTCAACCCTTTTCATAAACAGATCGGAAATCCATAAAGCATAAAACAAATCCCTAGCACGCATTTCTTCCTTGCCGTGGTTTTTTCTGAGATCTAAAAATTCAAATACATCTGCATGCCAGGGCTCAAGATAAACGGCAAATGCTCCTTTGCGTTTGCCGCCGCCCTGGTCAACATATCTTGCGGTGTCATTAAACACGCGAAGCATCGGTATAATGCCATTGCTTGTTCCGTTGGTTCCGCCAATATAGCTTCCTGTTGCCCGTATATTGTGAATGGCAATACCAATGCCGCCTGCGCTCTGAGAAATTTTTGCTGTTTGTTTTAATGTGTCGTAAATGCCATCAATGCTGTCTTCTTTCATGGTGAGCAAAAAGCAGCTGCTCATTTGTGGTTTTGGAGTTCCTGCATTAAATAAAGTTGGCGTTGCATGCGTGAACCAACGCTCGCTCATAAGGTGATAGGTTTTGATGGCTTCATCAATATCATTTTTATGAATGCCTATTGCAACACGCATGTACATATGTTGAGGGCGCTCAGCAATCTTGCCATCGATTTTTAGCAGATATGATTTCTCCAGTGTTTTAAAACCGAAATAATCAAAGCCGTAATCTCTGTCGTAGATAATGCTGCTGTCCAAAATATCGGCATGCTCTTCTATTATCTCCATCACATCATCAGCAATTAATGGCAATGATTTCCCATTTGTTTTATCTGTGTACTTATGCAGCCTGCGCATGGTTTCAGAAAAACTTTTAATGGTGTTCTTATGCAAATTGCTCACAGCAATTCTTGATGCCAATATTGCATAATCAGGGTGTGAAATGGTGAGCGATGCTGCGGTTTCTGCCGCAAGGTTATCAAGCTCTGTTGTTGGAACGCCTGCATAAATTCCTTCGATGGTTTTCTTTGCAACGTCAATGACGTTCACCATTGGGCTGAGGCTGTAACTTAATTTTTCAATTCTTGCAGTTACTTTGTCAAATTTTACGGATTCTTTTTTTCCGTTTCTTTTTAATACAAACATGATGGGCTAAATATTTAAAGGGTTATGAATTCTAAAAATCTTCTTCAATTGAAAATGTCTGTGCTTCTTTGCTGTTCATCACTCCTGCTTTTTGGTAATCGCCCACTCTTTTTTCAAAGAAGTTTGTTTTGCCCTGCAATGAGATCATTTCCATAAAATCAAATGGGTTAGTAGCGTTGTAAATTTTTGAGTAGCCTAATTCGCTTAGCCAGCGGTCTGCTACAAACTCAATATATTGTTGCATAAGTGCAGCATTCATGCCGATCAATGCAACGGGCAAAGCTTCGGTGATAAATTCTTTTTCAATATTAACTGCATCGGTGATTATTGCCCGCACTTCTTTTTCAGTAAGCTTATTTTTCAGCATGCCGTACAACAGGCAGGCAAACTCGCAATGCAGGCCTTCGTCACGGCTTATCAGTTCATTGCTGAATGTTAATCCAGGCATCAATCCTCTTTTCTTCAACCAAAAAATGGAGCAAAAACTGCCGCTGAAGAAAATGCCTTCTACTGCTGCAAAGGCAACAAGGCGCTCTGCAAAATTGCCATTATCGATCCAGCGCAAGGCCCATTCTGCTTTTTTCTTTACGGCAGGAATGGTGTCAATGGCATGAAAAAGTTTGTGTTTTTCTTCCGCGTTTTTGATGTAGGTATCAATCAGCAAAGCATATGTTTCGCTATGTATATTTTCCATCATTATCTGAAAGCCGTAAAAACATCTTGCTTCGGGCAGCTGCACTTCGCTCATAAAATTCACAGCGAGGTTTTCATTTACAATCCCATCGCTTGCTGCAAAAAAAGCAAGCACATGCGAAATAAAATGGCGCTCTCCATTATTGAGGTTTGCCCAATCGCGCATGTCGCCGCTCAGATCAATTTCTTCGGCGGTCCAAAAACTCGCTTCGTGCTTTTTATATTGTTCCCAAACTTTGGGGTAATTAATAGGAAGTATAACGAAACGGTCTTTGTTTTCTTTTAATAAAATTTCATTTTCGTTCTGCATGGTAAAGCATTTTAAAATTTGAATGGAGACGAAAATATATGCTGCTGAGGAGAGGAGCTGAAAAAGCATCAATCTTCAGAACATTACATCTTTCGCCCGAAAGCTTTGTTTCTATTTGATTATTGGCAGGTCTTCTGAGTCGCTCCATTGTTTAAAGCCTTGCCGTCATTAAGTAGCCCGAGGATTAAACAATCTAAGGAGTTTGCATCTTTGGGGATAACCGGGATTTTTTGCCTGATTCCCCTTCAATGCAATTTTGAACATCAATAATTGTCAACCAAAAATCTTGCTGTAAAGTAATAACCTAAAATTAATAATGGATGAAATTGTTATTAACCAGATGTTGAAAAAAAAGAACCTCTTTTTGATAAACATCGTTCTCATTTAGATCCGGCTTTATGGGCCGAAATGAGAAGTAAGCTGAGCATGATTTTGAGGTATTAGGGCTAAGCTTTCCGCAGCAGAAATGCAAGCCCGAAAGAAATAACGGCCAATATGACCAGAAGATATTTCAGGGTTTTTACGGTGATGAGGGCTGCAATGATAAATTTCAGCAGCACCGATTGAGTTGTGCTGCCGATCAGCCGCAAGTCGCCGATGCTGGAAGCGCGGGCCTTGGCCGCAGAAAAACGCCCGGGGAATTTTTCCGGCAACATTTTGACGAGGTATATGTTTAGTATTTGGCAAATGAGCGCAATAACCAATGACGGCATCCAAAGTGCAGATATGAAGCGCATGATGGTCATGGTAATGGAAATAAGCAAGTGCAAGTTATAGAAAACAGTTTCTATTTTGTATTAACTTTTAGTTTTCCTGAAGCTGGTTTTGGTTGTAAAATGGCGCAACTTTGAATTGTAAAATTTAAAAGCAAAAAGATGAAATTAAATAACAACAAAATACTGATCACAGGCGGCGCCAGTGGCATTGGGTTTGGAATGGCCGAACGTTTTATTAAAGACAACAACACCGTGATAGTTTGTGGGCGGCGTGAATCGGCTTTGAAAGAAGCGAAAGAAAAACTTCCTTCTGTGATTACGAAGCAATGCGACCTGGCACTTGAAGGCGATAGAGAAAAATTATTCAAATGGGTTTCAGAAGAACATGCTGATCTGAATGTGCTGGTGAACAATGCAGGCGTTCAAAACTGGATGTCGGTTTCGGATGCTGATTTTTTTATGCGTGCAAAAGAAGAAATCAATATCAATGTACAGGCGCCGCTGCACCTGACTTCTCTTTTCCTGCAATTGAAATCGCTTGATGCAATTATGAATGTTACATCCGGCTTGTCGTTTTCTCCTTATATCAAAGTGCCTGTTTACTCAGCAACAAAAGCATTTTTTCATTCATTCACGCTTTCATTGCAAGCGCTGATGAAATCAAAAAATATTGAAGTGATTGAAGTGGTGCCTCCTGCGCTGAATACAGATTTAGGTGGCAAAGGATTGCACGATGCGGCGCCACCTGTAAGTGATTTCATCGAATCTATCTTTATTCAATTAAAGGAAGGAAAAGCGCAGCTTACTTTTGGCACAAGCGAAGTCAGGAGCAAGGCCGGACAGGAAATTCTTCGCCCGATTTTTGAACAGTTGAACCAGGTGCGCTAACTATATGAGCAATTCTATTTTATTGAAAAAGTCTCTGTCGTTCTAAAAAATTCTCCATGAATGGCTTAGAATGATTCAATAGTTTTTTTTCAATTATTGGCACATACATTGCGTAATATTTATCAGCTTTTTAATGCTATTCATATGAATAAAACCCTTTCAGTTATTTTTTTTCTACTTTTTGTTTCTTCCGCCATTGGGCAGGTTATTGGCCGCGTTGATAAGAAATCAAAACAGTTTTTTATTCCCTCCGATCAGAAAATAGAGTATAGGGTTTTTGGATATTTGGGGCCAAGGATCACAACTTCAAAAATGATTTGTTTTTCCACACACGCTGGTGATGTAACTGCTAATTACAATAATTGCCCGCTGGGCGCTTACTACGATACCGGCAGAATGAAAATTGGAGACAATATTACTTACGCCGGCATGCTCGGTGATTTTGGCAGAATGATTTTTATTGCAGCCAATGGAAAGAAAACAATCTTCTATCTTCCAAAGTCAAACTTTGTAATAAAGTAATTTACAGCTTAGATCTTTTTGGTATGGCTTTCATCTCTGCTTAGCGCATGATTTCGGTTATGCGTTAACGTTAATTTATTCAGCTATAAACTTTGTTGGCTTCTTCAGCGTGGCTGTTGTAATACGTATACCCATCTGATTATTATAAAATTTTCCACAGCTGTCAGAAAAAGTTTTCTATTGAATATAAATATATATTTTTGGAAAAACTAACTTAATGAAAACTCCCAAACTCCAACTGGCAATCCTTGCATTGCTCCTAACGATTTTCTCTTGTCAGAAAGAAACTTACAAAAGCCTTCAGGAAAACACAGACATCAATTCAACCAGAAAGCTGATAGCTCAAGTCAGCGGCACCATCACAGAAACTTTTGAAACCGGCACCAAGGCTAGTTACGCAACAGCCAATGTAACGCTTGCAACAGGCTCATGGACTTTTAATGATGCGCTTCTTGGCAATTCATCTTCAGACAGGAAAGACGGCACACAGTCTGCACGTGTGCGCAACAGTGGTATACTTACCACCAACTTTAATTATGCAGGCGGTGCTTCCACGGTTACTGTTAAGCATGCTAAGTATGGCTCAGATGCGAACAGTACATGGCAGTTATGGTACAGCACAAACAGCGGTAGCACCTACACCGAAACAGGCGCTACTATTACTACCAGCAGCACCACTTTGCAAACTGCAAGCTTCACGATCAATGTATCAGGGGCTATTCGTTTCCAGATCCGCAAAACAGACGGGAGCAGCAACCGCATCAACTTTGATGATTTTGCTGTAACTGCTTACAGCGTTACGGCTGCGCCCACACTCACATCTCTTTCGCCAGATAGTGTTGCCGCGGGCACCGCAGCATTTACTATTACGGCAACAGGAACAAATTTTGCGAGCACTTCAACCATTGATTGGAATGGCACAGCGCTTACCACAACTTATGTAAGTGCCACGCAACTAACTGCATCTGTTCCTGCAGCAGATGTTGATTCAATTGGGGCAGCAAGTGTTACTGTAGCAACGCCTGGCGTTGGCACATCATCCGCAATTACATTTACCGTCAAAGCAAAAGCTGCAGGCGCTAAAAGATTTTTGTTTGATGCAACCAAAGCAGAAACAGCAGGCAACGCAGACTGGGTAATTGATGAAGACAATAGCACGCCGCAGCGCATACCGACACCAGCGCAGTCGACTATCACTGCGTCTACAAAAGAAACATACTGGACTGGTGCTCTTTCAAGCTGGGGCATTGCACTTGTAAAAGCAGGAGATTATGTAGAAACGCTGCCATCAACAGGCGCTATTACTTATGGCAATGCTTCAAATGCGCAAGATCTTTCTAACTACGACGTGTTTGTAGTGGATGAGCCAAATATTGTTTTTACTGCCGCAGAAAAAACTGCTATCCTCACTTTTGTACAAAATGGTGGTGGCTTATTTATGGTATCAGATCATACAGGATCGGATCGAAACAATGATGGTTGGGATTCGCCGGCAATCTGGAATGATTTGATGACTAATAATACTTTACAGAACAATCCTTTTGGCTTTAGCATCGACCTTACTAATATTTCAGAAACGACCACGAATGTGCTCACTTCCAGCACCGGCAACCCTATTCTTAATGGCTCGCAGGGAACAGTAACAACATTGCAGTTTAGTAATGGCGCCACCATTACTGCTGAGCCGTCTGCAAATAGTTCAGTTCAGGGTTTAATTTGGCAAACAGGCTATGCGCAGGGAAATACCAACATCATGTCTGCATCTTCTACATTCGGCACAGGGCGCGTGTATGTAGTTACAGACAGCTCGCCGATTGATGATGGCACAGGCGCTTCAGGAAATACATTATATGTGGGTTGGAGCTTATACAGCCACACGCAATTGTTCATGAATGCTTCGCTTTGGTTGGCCAAACAACAATAATATAAAAATGGAAAATAAAAAAGGGGCTTCACACGAAGCTCCTTTCTTATTGATTAGAAAATGTTGTTGTTATTTAGTCGCTTGCTACATCAGAAAAAGATTTTGAAAGTACGATGCCTATTTTGTAATTGAATATTTCTTGATAGCAACCCCACCATGTAAATGAAATCATCGTATTTTCCTTAGTCAATTTCAATCATCAAGCCATTTCTAGCATCATGAATACATTTGATAAACCATCTAAAGCAGTATCAGATTTGTTTAGATGCGTTTATCCTTTTTTGTCGAGCATTTTCTTGCTTACCATTTATTCTTCTGAATTGCATGCACAATATGAGTATCTCACAACACTTAATTATAATAACCTTGCGGTAAACAGGATCAGGAATATACCCGGCGGGAATTGGGTGGAACGGCACTTTCAACAATACGCTACAGCCCGCCGGTTCCTATACCTGGATGATTCATTATCAAGACCCGCTAAAGAATAAAATTGCAGTTGCGAGCGGTACGGTTATACTAATACGATGAGATTGAATTTGCGGTTGGAATTAACGCAGATGTGTATACGAATATATTCAAACTACAAACGTTTGCAGCAATACCAAAGCAATATTGCTCGTTAATAGCTTCGTAATCTGCTTTTTTGCAGGTTTGTTTTAAAAGGAAAACGTAAAATCTGTATTTATGAAAACATTACGTAACATGCCTGTTATCGCTATTTTATCTACAATATGCTTTTCTGTTCAACTGAAGGCACAAAACAGTCATGCAATTTTTGCCTCTTCAAATAGCACGAACATAACCAAAACAACAACTGCGGTTCAGTTGAAATGGTTTGCAATAAGTGCGATTGGCGTTAGCCATTTTGTTGTTGAAAAAAGCGACGATGGCAAAGATTTTAATGATATCGGAATTGTAATGACGGATAGCAACGACACTTTGCCGTTGGCTGAATTTTATTTTTTGGATAAGCAGTTAAGGTCTGCCCAAACTCGCATTCATTATAGGCTGAAGCAAGTGCTTACAGACGGAAGCTTTAAATATATTCCGATTACAGCAGTTACCCCACGCGACAAACAACCTGTTGCAGATTTCGCATCGCTAGGCAAAAAGAAATAAAACTACAATTGTATGTTATAGCCGCAATTCTTTTATAACCATAACCGCTGGCTCCAAAGCAAACATGAAAATGATTAATGATTTGCAAGAGAAGATGCATCTGAAAAAAGCGTTATCTTTTTGCACAATAACGCCGCGATTTCTACTCGATTATATAGTAAATCAACGAAAAACCGTATTGCATAAAGACTTCAGAATAATATTTTTTTATTGCGTAGCGTTATACACACATTATAGGCACATACTTTTAAAACACAAAATCCAATCAAATGAAAACCACATCTACAAAAAAAGGACTCTCTAATGCTGTTGCTTTCGTATTAGCATTATCAATTGCTTTATCATTAGGCTGCCTGGTTATTTTCATTAACTAATTTATCAGCCTCAATAAAATATTAACTCTGCCACTTGAGCAGAAGAATGAATTTCATTTGCACCAGGCAAATGAAATTTTTTATTTTAAGTTGCCTTCGCGAATTGCTAAAAGTAATTTGCATTTTTAATAATCAAGGCTTCTCTTTTTAAAAACAGAAGGGTTCTCTCCGGTGATTTTTTTGAACATTTTGTTGAAATGCGAAAGGCTTTCAAAACCCACTTCGTAACATGCTTCTGACACGCTCATGTCTTTTAGCAATAAAGTTTTTGCTTGTGCGATCCTGTATTGGTTTACAAAATCTGTAAACGTCATTTTCGTTTGCTTTTTAAAATATCGGCAGAATGCAGCCGTGCTAAGGTGCACGCTTGCTGCAACTTCGTTTACATCGGGGTGGCTATCGTAATTTCCATGAATGTATTTATAAACAGAGCCCATTCTTATCTTGTCATCAAAAAAAAGTTTGATGCTTGTGTCCTGTTCATTAAGTTCTGTCATTTCTTTTGACGTAGCAAGTATCTGAAATACTTCAAGCAGGTTTATCAATTGTTCAAAATGAGGCAACCCTTGCATGTGCCTTAATTTTTCCACCACTTTTTCTTTTGTTTTCCCGGAAAAGGAGAGGCCTAAATACGCTCTTTCAAAAAGTTGTTGGATGCAAGAAAATTCAGGCGTTTCTTTAAAAGCATCTTTTAAAAAATTCTCCTTTAACTGCACTACAATTTGGCGATATTCTGTTTCGATGCCATAATCAAAATTCAAATGCGGAACGTTTGAACCAATCAGCACCAGATCGCTTTCTACAAAACTGGAAATATGTTGCCCCACATGGCGTATGCCTGTAACAGCTTCTACATACACTAATTCAAGCTCGGGATGATAATGCCAATAGAAATAATTTTTCAAACTCGGCGTAAACAGTTTGAAAGACTGACCGGGATCTGGCTTTACTATTTCTTTTTGAATCTTCATTTTAAATTTCTCTGCAAAGCTACATTATACAGCCTCGGATAAAATAAAATGTCAATACAGAGCAAATCTTGGTCATTCAAGATAAAACAATACTGTGGCCAACTAAGGAAATTTGTGCTATCAAACTTTTAAAAACTTGTTATATGCAACAACAAACAATGGCAGCTACCATGACAATGGGCAATGCCAACGCGCACAAAGATATTCCGGGGAATCCATCTACTGCAAAAAGCAGCAACGTTAAATTAAGCGATCGCAGCAATGGAGAACCATTAAGAATATTAACCGAAGAAGATTGGAAATTTTGGATACATAATGGATATGTGATCATTAAAAACGCAGTGCCAAAAGAACATGTAAAAAGAACTGCGGATTTTCTTTGGGAATTTGAAGAAAAAAATCCGAATGACGCCGAAACATGGTATGCACCACCACGTGCTGAAATGCAAATGAAAGAATTAACCAACACGGGCATGGTTGAAGTGTACAATCATCAAACGCTTTGGGACAACAGGCAAATGCCAAAAGTGCACGCAGCATTCGCTGATGTTTGGGGAACTGAAAAATTATGGTGCACTATTGATCGCGCAAATTTAAACTTTCCGTTGCGACCTGGTTTCGAATACAAGGGATTTATTCATTGGGATTATGACCCGGAAGCGAAGCCACAAAATGTGCAGGGCGTGTTGGCGTTGGCTGATCAGATGGATGAAGAAATGGGTGGCTTTCAGTGCATACCTGAATTGTTCAGGACTTATGACACATGGAAACTTACACAACCAGAAAACCGCAATCATTTTAAACCTGATACAACAGGATTTGAAATGGAAAAAATAAAAATGGAAGCCGGGGATCTTTTAATATTCAACAGTTCCCAACCACATGGCATTCGCGCAAATAGAAGCAAAGATAAAGTCAGGATTGCTCAATATATTTCTATGATGCCTGCTGAAGAAGATAATGAAGCATTGCGCCAATGGAGAATCAATTCATGGAAAAATAGGATAGCGCCTGAAGGATATGCTTTTCCGGGCGACCCTCGCAAATGGGAACAAACAAAATACTCAACAGCAAAATTATCTTCATTAGGGAAAAAAATATTGGGCTTGGAAAAATGGTAAAATAAATTTTAAAGGCAATAGCAAATTATTGCGACCTGAAAAACACGCAATGAATATTTAGTAGTGTCTCAATTTGAAATTTAATTAGGGATTTGTCATTCCGACGAAGGAGGAATCTCTGAGATGCCTCGTGACTCGGCATGACAAGTGGCTGTAGTGAAAAATTCAAACTGAGACACTACTGAATATTTCAAGTCGCGATAATTTTAGTGCAATAAATTTATCATCCTAAAAATTTCATATCCTCTTCTGATAAATGAATGTCGAATGCTTTAATATTTTCTTCGAAATGTTTCAATTTCGAAGTGCCGGGTATAGGCAAAATCAGATCGTTGTAATGCAGAAGCCACGCCAAATTTATTTGTGATGGCGTTGCATTATATTTTTCTGCAATTATTGAAATTTTGTTTTCGCTTTTTGATAAAGAACTTTGCAAAGAGAAAAAAGGGATCATTGGAATTTCATTTTTTATGCAAATGTCCATTACTTCTTGCAGCCCCCTGACTTGTTGATGATACATCGTGTAACTTGTTCTTTGTTCATAACCGAAAGCATTTTCTACACTTGCAATATTTCCTATTGTTAATGCTTTATTCAATTCTTCGGGATTTACATTGCTTAGCCCAACATGCAAAATTTTTCCTTCCTTTTGCATTTCAAACATGGCATTTAAAGATTCTTCAAAAGGAGTTTTGGTGTTGGGCATTATGCGAAAATGAACCAATTGCATTTGCTCAATTTTTAAAGTCTTCAAATTGTTTTCAATACTTGCTCTTAAATTCTGTGGCTTATCATAAACCCTCCAACTTTTATCTGCGCCTCTGTCTGCGCCAACTTTAGTACAGATCACCAAATCTTTTTGATAAGGAAACAATGCTTCGGCAATAAGCCGGTTGGTTACATCCTGGCCATAATAATCGGCAGTATCTAAAAAGTTTGTTCCATTGCTTGCTGCTGTTTTTAATATTTGTAATGCCTCGAGCCTGTTTTCAGGTTCGCCCCAAATATGTTCTCCTGTTAGCCGCATGGTGCCATAACCAAATCGTTTAACAGTTAAAGGATGTTCGGTTTTTGCGCCAATTGTTATCGTTCTTTTAATGCTCATTATTTATTTATTTGATTAATGATGTAAAGTTGTATCCTTTACAAACAAAACCATTTACCATTTGGCAAAAAGTGGTTCACCGAATTTTTTCTTATTCTGCTTAACGAAGATTGAAGAAAGTCAAATGCTGCAAAAAGAACAGCAATTGGAAATGTTTGATAGGCTGATTAATGAAATGGCGAACCCGCATGTTTTTTTGTAATCCTTATATTTGAATATCACAAGATTCAAAAAGCAGGAATTGAAATTTTTCATTTTATTAATATTTGTTTACAGTTCTTCGTTCTGCCAAAAAAAATATGTTTTTGAAGAACCTAAAATGAGTTCGCCTTTTACCATTTCTATTTATGCAAGTGATTCAGCAGCCGCTGCAAAAGCAGCATCTGCTGCATTTAAGAAGGCAGATGAACTAAACGAAATCCTGAGCGACTATATTGACAGCAGCGAAATAAACCGTTTGAGCACTTCGGCTGGGCATAACCGTTACATAATTGTATCTGATCCGCTTTTTGATATTTTACAGCGTTCCATAGAAGCTGCAAAATTGAGCGACGGAGCTTATGACATCACCATTGGCCCTGTTGTTCAGCTTTGGCGGGTCGCACGCAAAACAAAAATTTTTCCTGCTAAAGATTTAATACAATCTGCATTGGAAAAAACGGGCTATCAATATCTTCATCTGGATACAATTCAACATGCAATATATCTTGAAAAATTGGGAATGAAATTGGATGTCGGCGGACTTGGAAAAGGCTTTGTCGCCGCTGCGTCGATGCAGGTGCTGCATGATTTTGGTTTTGATTGCGCGATGATCAATGCCGGCGGAAAAATTATTACAGGAAAACCTCCTCCCGGAAAAGATGGATGGCTTATCGGCATTAATGCTCCGGGTGAAAAGCAGGAAATACTTCCTCAACTGCTCGTGCTAAAAGAAATGTCTGTCGCCACTTCAGGAGATATTTATCAATATGTTGAATTCAATGGAAAAAGATATTCGCATATTGTAGATCCTAAAACAGGTATTGGCATTACGAAGAGAAGAAATGTAACAGCAATCGCCAGTGATGCTACAACTGCTGATTGGCTCGCAACGGCATGCAGTGTTCTTTCTATAAAAAAATCGTTTAGGCTGATCAAAAAATTTCCCGGTGCAGCATTATTGATCACCGAAAACAGGAATGGTAAAATTTATAAAAAAAGCTCCGCGAATTTTACATTGTATTTGCAGAAACATGATTAAGTTCGCTCAATATAAAAGCATGAAATATTTTATCACGATTTTATTTTTTCACTTATACGTTGCCGCTAAAGCGCAACAATCGGATACTTCTTTTCACAATTATATTCAAACCATTTCCGGCAACGCTTCATCTTTTAAAATGATAGCCATCTCCGGTGGAAGTTTTTTAATGAAAAATGCAGGCAACGACAAAAACCCTTCCATAAAAATTACTGTCGATTCTTTTTGGATGGAAGAACATGAAGTGACTTATGATGAATATATTTTGTTCCAGGATGAAAACAAAGACCCGGCACCTGTTCCTGATGGGATTACAAGGCCGAGCCCTCCGTATATTGATTTTACATTGGGCATGGGCAAGACTGGTGGCTTTCCCGCCAACAGCATGAGCCAATATGCGGCACTCATGTATTGCAAATGGCTTTATAAAAAAACGGGAATATTTTATCGCTTGCCAACTGAAGCGGAATGGGAATATGCATGCAGAGCAGGATCTGAAACAGCATATCCTTTTGGAAATGATGAAACGGTTTTGGCAAAATACGCATGGTATAAAGATAACAGTGGCGAAAAATATCACGCCGTGAAACTGCTGCAGCCAAATGCATGGGGATTGTATGATATGCTTGGCAATGTTGCAGAGTGGACAATTGATCAGTACTACGCAGATTATTTCGAGCGCATAAAAAACAATGCAAACAACCCGATAATGATCCCCGTAACAAAATATCCGATAACTTTAAAAGGTGGCAGCTTTAAAGATGATGCGGCTGATGTAAGAAGTGCGTCACGCATTCCGTCGGAAAAAAAATGGAATGCGCGTGATCCGCAAATACCTAAAAGCAAATGGTGGAATACTGATGCGCCGTTCATTGGTTTTCGGATTATCCGCCCGTTGAAACAACCCAATGCCGATGAGATAAATCATTTTTTTGAACAGTTTTCAATATTAAAATAAATCACCTCAATTAAAATTTTGCTTGTTATGAATTCGAATGAAAAAAAATCTTCCTTTCCAAACAGAAGAGATTTTGTTAAGAAATCTTCTTTGCTAGCAGGCAGTGTTCTTGCCGCGCCATTGATCTCAAGAGCTAATTTCTTTTCAGGTGCCAGCGATGTAATTAAAGTTGCTTTGATTGGTTGCGGCGGAAGAGGAACCGGCGCAGCAGTGCAGGCATTGAGCACAAAACAAAATGTGCAATTGGTAGCAATGGCAGATGCGTTCAAAGACAGATTGGATGACAGTTATAAAAATATTCTTGAAGCATTGGAGAATAATAAAAACCGCTTGCAGGTAAAGGAAGAAAATAAATTTGTGGGATTTGATGCTTATAAAAAAGCCATCGCATTGGCAGATGTGGTTATTCTTACTACGCCTCCGGGCTTCAGGCCAATCCATTTTGAAGAAGCAGTGAATCAGAATAAACAAATATTTATGGAAAAGCCTGTGGCTACCGATCCTGCAGGCATTCAACGTGTGTTGGCTGCAGCAGAAAAAGCAAAAGCAAAAAAATTAAATGTTGTTGTAGGTCTGCAACGCCGGTATCAAACATCTTATCGTGAAATGATGAAGCGTGTGCACGACGGAATGATTGGCGATATCGTTTCTGCGCAAGCATGGTGGAACAATGAAGGTGTTTGGGTGCATCCAAGAAAGCAGGAATGGACAGAGATGGAATATCAAATGCGCAACTGGTATTATTTCGTTTGGCTTTGCGGCGATCACATTACAGAGCAGCACATTCACAATCTTGATGTGATCAATTGGGCAGTGGAAGGTTATCCGGTGAAAGCACAGGGAATGGGTGGAAGAGAAGTTAGAAAAGGAAAAGATAACGGCCAGATATTCGATCATCATTATGTGGAATTTCAATATCAAAATGGTGCAACGCTAAATAGCCAATGCAGGCACCAACCTGAAACAATGAGCAAGGTGGATGAATTGCTTGTGGGCTCAAAAGGAAAAGTTTTTTGTGATGATGCGCGGATCACTGATTTGAAAGGAAATGTGATTTATCAGTTTGATAAAACCAAAGAAAATCAACCGTATCAAAATGAGCACGATGAATTGTTTGATGCTGTTGCAAAAAATGAATATAAATTCTGGGATGCCGAACGTGGCGCTAAAAGTTCTATGACTTCCATTCTCGGTAGATTAGCAACCTACACCGGACAGGAAGTGGAATGGGATAAAGCGATCAATTCAGGATTAAATATCATGCCTGTGAAATATGATTTTGCAGCAGTGCCGCCTGTGGTTCCTGATGCAGATGGGAAATATCCTGTTGCTGTTCCGGGCGTTACAAAATTTTTCTAAAGAATTCAAAAATTTTCATATTGGTTTTGCTGTTGTTAGTGTACTGCAGTAACGACAAATCTCTTTTGTTTTGCCAGTGATTTTATTATGTACTAACTGCTGCCTTCTTGTGGTTTTCTTGTGTTCCGCTTGTGCAAAATCGCAGGCAAACCACAAGAAGACCACAAGAAGGACACAAGAAAACCACAAGAAAGTAAGTTTGAATTACTTGCTTTTCGAAACAGTTAAAACCGCCAATAATTTTGTATTAACCATAAATTATGGCAATTTTCCACACACATCGTGCGTTTTCTACTGGAAAACCTTACCTTTCGCGGGTTGATACCGTTTTGATTAAGGAATTGCTAATTATCCAGCGTGGCAATCTGCACAATAGTTATCTCTTACTTGAGCGGCATTTCATAAATGTGCGGCCGATATAATCAAGATGAGCACAGCCAGGATCACGAATCATCATTATCAAAAAAATATTTATACCCGATGGCATTCATAGATGATCTGCTTCAGAAGCCTTCTTATGGCTGGTCAAATGAAAAAGGAGAGCTGGTGGTTCCTTCAACAAAGCAATTATTTAAAGAAGCATTTTCAAGAGTAAATATTTTTAAAACAAAAAAGAACTGGATATCACTTATCGGCTGGCTGATGATCGTTTGCATGCTCCCTTTTTTGTACATGTTCCTTGTTTATTATTTTTCATGGAAGCTTACAGCGCTGATTGTTGTTTACAGCATGATCATTATGGGCACGCATGGCACCATTTGGTACCATCGCTACTGCACGCACAAAGCGTATAAGTTCAGTAATCCTTTCTGGCGCTTCTTCACACAAAACCTGGTGATCAAAACAGTGCCGGAAGAAGTGTATGTAGTGTCGCACCACGTGCACCACGTAAAGTCTGATCTTCCCGGCGATCCATATAATGCGCGTGCAGGTTTTTTATACTGCATGCTCGCCGATGTAAACCATCAGGGCATTTCAAAAAATTTAAGTGAAGCTGATTATAATAAAGCGGCACAGTTCCTTCGCCACACAGGCATTCGCGTGAACAGCTATAAAAAATATCTTGTTTGGGGATCTATTGCCTGCCCATATTATACCATTGCACATTGGCTGCTGAGCTGGGCATTTTGGTATGGCATTTTTTATTTAATGGGAGGGAACGCATTGGCATGTGCGTTGTTCACGGCTGCAATGCTTTGGTTCATTCTGGTTCGCGCATTTAATTATACCGGACATGGCAAGGGCGAAGAAAAATATGTAGATGGGATTGATTTTGACAGAAGCAATCTTTCCATTAATCAATCAAGGCCGGGATGGTTTGCCGGCGAATGGCACAATAACCATCATTTATATCCTGCAAGCGCCCGCGCAGGTTTTCTTCCTTATCAACTGGATCTTCCGTGGATCTACATATACTGTATGCACAAGGTCGGCGCCGTTTCTTCTTATCATGATTCAAAGAAAGATTTCCTGCGGAAGTATGCAGAGAAGAAAGTATGCGCTGCAAAAGAAGTTGTGCAATAAAAGATAAACCTTTGCATATGTTTTACTCCTAACAGATTTCTGAAAACATATTTTGCCAATATGAAAGTGAATAAAAAAGCTGTCATGATTTTTCATGACGGCTTTTTTTATGATGCGCAGCGAAGTTTATCCGAAATTGCTGCAACTGCTGCAAAATAAAAAGCGATAAACTGATCAGTAAAAAAATAACTGCAGTTTGTGCCAATAATTAATATCTTTTAAATGCAAACTTTTTTAATTTTAGGTAATTCCCTTCTTGAAAATTTCATCTTAAAATATTTACAAATCATGAAAAAGATAACGCTTCTTTTTTTCAGCCTGATGTTGTTTTGTATGCTCAGCGCCCAGCAATCGTCTGTTTCATTTGAACAATGGATCAGCTTAAAGCAAGCAAGCAGCCCTGTTATATCGCCCGATGGTGCGTGGGTTATATATACGGTGGTTTCTACAGATTGGGCAGCAAACCAGTATGATGCTGAGATATGGATTGCAAAAACAAGTGAACCCAAAAATACTTTTCAACTAACGAGAACAAGCAAGGGCAGCAGCACGAATGCAAAATTTTCACCGGATAGTAAATGGATCAGCTTTGTTGCAGACAGAGGAAATAAGAAGCAATTGTACATTATCTCTCCAAAAGGCGGAGAAGCTTTGCCTATTACGAATGAGGAAGAAGGTATTGATGATTATAAATGGAGCTATGACGGAAAACAAATCGCATTTACAAAAACTGACGCGGACAGCAAAAAGGAAAAAAATACAACGGAGCGCTATGGCGGTTTTGAAGTAGAAGACGAAGGCTTTAAGCAAAACAGTTTGTGGGTGGCCAATTTTAATTATGATAGCATCACGATGGCCGGTTATTTGCCTTGCTATTCCGCAAAAAAAGACAGCAGTAAAGATGATAAGGCAAAAGAATGCAACGTGATGCCAAAGCCGGTGCAATTAATAAAAGAGGACTTCTATATTTCTGATTTTGAATGGAGCCCTGATAATAAATCAATCGCATATAATTTTCAGGTAGACAACAGAGTTAAATCATCACAAACATCGCACATCGCGATTCTTGCTGTGGAAACGAAAAAAACGGAGGTTGTTGTAAAGAATCCGTCGGCGGATAATTTTCAATCGTGGAGCAAAGACGGCAAATTTTTTATCTATTCAACACATCTTGCTGACACTACCAGCGATTTCTATACTAACAACAGGTTGTTTATTTATGATGTTGGCAAGAAAAGCAATAAAGAAATTCTGAACAATTTTGATGAAGACAAAAATGTTGTTGAATGGAATGAAGATGGTATTTATTTTATTGCGCTGGAAAAAATGAAGTCATCGTTATTTCTTTATCATCCTGAAAAAAACAATTTCAATAAAGTCAATATTAATCTTGATCTCATATCCGGTGTGAGTTTTTCGAAAGAGCATAAAGCAATTGCAATTGCGGGAAGAAATTTCAATTCACTGAACGAAATTTATTTTTATGCAGGCCAATCACAATTTGATAAGATAACTGATATGAGCCATCAGATTGAAAAATGGAATACGCCTGTTAACGAAATCATTCATTGGGCGAGCAAAGACGGCGCTACTATTGAGGGTGTGTTGTTGAAACCAAAAGATTTTGATGCTCATAAAAAATATCCTTTGCTCGTTGTGATACATGGCGGCCCGACAGGTGTTGACAGGCCGGAAACTGCGCCAACTTATGTGTACCCGATTATGCAATGGTGCGAAAAAGGCGCGATTGTGCTGAGAGTGAACTACAGAGGCAGCGCAGGTTATGGTGAAAAATTCCGCGCATTGAATGTAAACAATCTGGGTGTTGGTGATATGTGGGATGTTGTTAGCGGAGTTAATTATTTGTCCGCACAAGGTTTTGTTGACACTGCAAAAATGGGCTGTATGGGTTGGAGCCAGGGCGGTTATATCTCCGCTTTCTTAACTACCAACACTACTATTTTCAAAGCGATCAGCGTTGGTGCCGGAATATCCGACTGGATGACTTATTACGTGAATACAGACATCACGCCATTCACAAAACAATATTTGAAATCAACGCCATGGTCGAACCCGGCTATCTATCAGAAGACATCGCCGATTACAAACATCAATCAGGCAAGAACACCTACGCTAATACAGCACGGTGAATTTGATAAACGTGTGCCCAATCCAAACGGGTATGAATTATACAGGGGCTTGCTCGATAATGGAGTGCCTGCCAAATTAATTATTTACAAGGGTTTTGGTCATGGCATTTCAAAACCAAAAGAAAGATTGGCAGCAACATGGCACAATTGGCTATGGTTCAATCATTATGTTTTTGGTGATAAGATGCAGGAGTTACCGGTTTCTGAATAAATGGAAAATACAAATTTGAAATAGGCCGAACATTGTTTCATCTTATCATGATTCTTAAAACATTCCCTGCGCAAGCGTGCGAAGAAAAAATGTGTTTATTTCATATGATCATGCACGTTAAAAAATAAATCTGTCGTTTGCTTTTCTTCTAAAAAATTTCTGAAAACATATTCTAACAATATAAAAGAAAATAAAAAAGCTGTCATGAAAAATCATGACAGCTTTTTTTCGAAAGAAACCTGTTTATTGTTTCACAAATTTTGCGGTCTTTGCAATGCTTCCATCTTTATTAAAGATGAGCAGCATATAAACACCTTTTGATAATTTGCTTACATCGAGCTGAGAATTGGTAGAGCTTACCTGTTTTGTTACAATTGTCTTGCCCAATATATCCATCACCTTAATGGTAGTGCCCGCAGTGATTGCGTCAGCCTTCACATTTAAAGTAGATGAAACAGGATTGGGATATAACAAGAAGGAATTATCTTCCTCAACTGCAAATGAGTTATCAATAGCGTCAGATTCTGTAGACCCTACTGCTGTTCCCGGGGTTACCGTCAATGTATAACAGCTGGTAGTATTGAAAGCTTTCTTATATCCGATCACTTTAATATAGAAAGTGCCTTTCGCAAACGTTCTGTTGATAGACTCAGAAGTTGTTCCGCTGTTTACGGACGATGCAACGAGCGTTTGACTGCTGTTATAAATATAAAGATCATAATCAGCAGGCAGCGTAGTAAGAGTAACGGTAGCAGTGCCTTTTTTAGTGATGGTGATTTTATAATAATCAATATCCGTTGCCGAACTGATCGTTCCCGTTATAGCAGTGCTGAAAGGTATCATAACCGCAGTAGCGAACGTGTTGTGCGTTGTGCCATCATACACACTGTTGCAGCTTGTTACAACTGCAGTAGTGGTGAATGAATCTAACAGACTATAAGAACTGCTGCCGCTTGAGCAAACAGTGAGCACTTCAAAATAATATTTCGAGCCGGATGCTAAGCTGGTTAATACATCAGAAACGGAAGTGAGACCTGTTACTGTTGTGAAAGAAGGAGTAATAGAATCTCTATATTGAAGGGTATAGCTTTGTGCGCCTGTAACTGCAGTCCAGCCAACTGTGGCGCCTGTTGTTGTTATTGATGTTGCAGTAAGCCCTGTTGGCGCATTGCAACTGCCCGTAGTAGTTGTAGTAAATGAATCTAATAAACTATAAGCGCTGCTGCCACTTGAGCAAACAGTGAGCACCTGGAAATAATACTTAGTGCCCGCAGTCAAACCTGTGAATGGATAAGAATTAGTAGTAAGCCCTGTTACTGCTGTATAAGATCCGGCGGTAGAAGCTTTGTATTGCAGGCTATAGCTTTGTGCGCCTGTAACTGCAGTCCAGCCGCCTGTTGCAGTTGTTGTAGTTATTGATGATGCAGTAAGCCCTGTTGGTACACCGCATGAAACGGTAACCTGTCCCGCTGCCTGGAATGCCTGGATAATTCCATAACCACTGTTAATATCATAACCAGTTCCTTCAATATCCAATGCAGTTGAAGTAAGAATCGTTCTCACCTGTGCTGTTGTTAATGAAGGATTGGCTGAAAGAATCAATGCTGCGATGGCGCCTGCATGCGGCCCTGCGCACGAAGTTCCGAAGAATGGATTAAGCCCGGTTGATGAAGCAAATGTGGTTGATACACCATCGGCTGCAGTTAAGTCGGGTTTTGAAAGTGTTGTTCCACCATTCGTTCCAAAAAGAACATTGCCTGAAGTGATCACCGATCCATCAGGATTATAAAATATTTTTCTGGGGCCGTCTGAAGAAAAAGGTTCTACCACATTAGTCGACACAAACGGATTGGGATAAGGCCCTGTTGGGTATCCTGTTTCAAATGCAGTGGTGGCAGGCGTGGCTGCCATACAAAAAGCATTGATCGCACAAGGGTGGCCGGTTGTCTGACCGTTTGTTGCAACAGTTAATGTGCCGCGATTTGTATTTAAATGAAGCGCTCTTACTGCCGCCGCCGTAGTTTTGAACACAACTAAGCGGTCGCCTTTCACCAATGTTTTTGGAGTGATTTGTTCGTAAGGATTTTGAGTGCCTGATTGAACATTGGTTGAAGAACTCTTTACAGTGCCAGCAGAGTTTACTAAGAAAAGATCATAATCATTGCTTGATGCGCCCCATGGATCGCTCCAGTTCAAATTGTAAACTTCACCTACTGCAGTGATAATATCTCCGTTAACCGGTGCAGACACGGTTCCGAAATTATGAATAGTGCCTGCTTTTGTGCTTCCTGAAAAAGCAGCCGAACCAGCATCATTAAAATCACCTTCAAAAACACCTGAAGTTCCTTTTTTAAGTGAGCCTGAATTTCCAGCAGCAGAAAAATACAATGCACCCGCTGCAGTTACAGCATCTACTGCTTGAGCGCAAATGCCATCCTGAAAAGCAGGTTCATCAAAATAACCAACATCATCAATAATAATGTTGCAGCCATAGGTAGTTCTGAGTGTCTGAATGTTTGTGGCGAAACCAGCCTCGCTTACATCTGCAGTTGCAAAGTAAAGAGTTGCTTTCGGAGCGAGGTCATAAATAACCTGCAACATGGCTCTGCCTTCATCGGCTCCGCCTGAATAATCCTGCACAACAGTAACAGGAGTAAGATCTCCATTTGGGTTGCCAGTGCCGGGCAAATCGCCGCTTGCAACATCAGCAGCTGCGCCACCTGTTGCATTATAGCTGTCGGACAGAACACCGATTTTTATTCCTTGTCCCATATAGCCGTAAGTAGTTCTTACATCAGCAGCGCGGTGTGTGGCATCGCCCTGAGAAGTAACAGAGCCGATAAGCATCTGCTTGTTCAAATATGCGGTCAATTTAGCACGCACATTTGCAATGCGGTCTGCAGAAGAAGTTGTTCTTTTCAACATGTTCCTTCCTTTGTCTACAACCATCGATTTCACCTGCGGCTCAATAAATTTTACTTCGGTGAAGCCTGCAATTTTTTCAACGGCCTTTAAACTTACAGATGCACGCACCGTATGATATTGGGGTGATGCATAAATAATTTTTCCGCCAAGTGCGGTAATTTTAGAAAGGAACTCATTAGTGATGTTTGCGCTAATGTCCACTTTCAATGTGCCGAATGCATCTGCGTCTACATTAGCAGGTTCAAGCTTTAAAGCTTTCACCATTCTTTCGCCGCGGTTTTCCCGAACTGCCTGTAGCAAACGAGAATCAATTTTGCGCTGCGTGGGAGTACGGCTTGCTTTCTCGCCAAGCAGTAACTGAATTTGCCTTAGGGTTTCGGGCTTTAGCTGCCCGAAAGATTGTTCGGCCAAAAAAACAAGAGAAAGCAGCAAAAGCCCAATCAAGCGTCGATTTTGGATCATAATCAGTGTTTTGGTTTTTAAAAAATATGTAATGCTGAAAAGCCAGATAATGTAGTGAGGTGTAGCGGTGTTTTTCTTAATTGCGGAGTTAATATCGGCCAGACTTGTAAATATAAAGTAAACCTTTTAACAAATGTTAATGAGTTGTAAAGATTATTCTCATTTTTTCCACCGAATAATTAAGATGCAAGATCAATAATTAGAAAATAAACCAAAGCTTAATTAGGTGCACAGAAAAAGGCTGCAATATTTAATCATCTAGGAATTTTACTCCCAATTAGAATGAGCTGCGGTTTAAAGAATTGATCATGAAAATTAATTTTGAATAGAATCTTGATTGTGTATCCTTCTCGCCTCGCATAACATGATATTCATCCCTCATTTATAGTTTATGATCGGGACAATATTCCAGATATTGGAAAATGCCCGTTTGACCGTATTCCACAAATCTCTGAAAATCAATCGCCCACATATTGGCATTGCCCTTGAAATACATGTGCCAGACTACCAGATACAAACCTTTCCTACGAAATCATTTTTTAATCCAAACTTCTTAAAGATGAAAACGATTTCTACAAAGGCTCTAAATGTTGTATCAAAAGCACTCGCTATCACAACACTCGCTTTTTGCTTAACAAACACAGCCAAATCTCAAGTATGTTCTACATCGGGCGTTATTTATGCCCTTTCAAATGCAGGAACAATATACCCGGTAACAGTAAGTAATGCTTCTGTGAGCGCAGCGGTCAATCCCACATCGCTTGGCACCACAAACTCAGCAAATGCCATTGGCTATAATACTGTAAATGGCCTTTTTTATTATTTTCAAAATGCAAACAGCGGAGCGTCGCAGCAGTTTGTGTCATTCAACCCTACTACAGGTGTTTACACAACGCTGGCCGCGGCACCGATTACCGCCACAGCATTCAAAGGCTGTGTGAACTTTAATGGCACCGGCTATTATTGCATTGATGCAAATGGCAACCTTTGCTACTATAATATAGCTTCCAACACATGGACTTTATTGTGCTCAACTTTCACTGACCAGTATGGCAACAATGTGTCATCAATACTGAAGTCGCAGTCAAGCGGAGATATTGCTATTGACGGGCTAGGCAATTTGTGGATCGTTAGCAGCAGCTCTTCAACATGGGGGCTTTATAAAATCAGCGCGCCATTGCCCACTACAAATGTAGCGAGCATGACTGCTGCACAAATGGTTGACCCCAGCACTGCAACACCTACAGGTGCCAATTTTGCCGGCATCGCTTTTGATCCTTCAGGAAATATTTATATGGGCACTACCGGCACATTGTACTTACTGCAGACTAATTATACATTAACAAAGATTGGTTCTTTTTCAGTAGGCGGTGTTTGCGGCGACCTTACTTCATGCAGCTATCCTTACGCTATATTGCCTGTATCATGGGAAAGTTTTTCAGTTACTTCACAGGATAATAAATCAGTTGCTGTTTCATGGTCTGTTTCTCAACAAGTGAATAACAGCGGTTATTATGTTGAGCACAGTATTGATGGCGCAAACTGGGACAAGCTTGGTTTTGTTGCAGGCAAAGGCAGCAACGGACAAACAGTACAATATTCTTTTTCTGATAACAGCCCTGCTGACGGACAAAATTATTATCGCATTTGCCAGGTTGATCTGGATGGAAAAGAAAACTACTCAGAAATTAAAACAGTGAACATCAATAACAGCAGCAATACGGTATTGAACATTTGGCCAAACCCGGCAAGAGATGCGATAAAAATTCAAAATAACAGCAGCTATACCATTGCAAGAATCTATAGCCAGTCAGGATCTTTAGTGAACGAAACAAGATTGCAGGCAGGAACAAATACAATCAACGTGAGCTCACTTACTTTCGGAGCTTATATCGTGAATGTGAAAGACGCAAACGGCGCGAACTACAACCAGAAATTCATTAAAGAATAAAATTTTTACAGCGATTTTTTTAACTGCAACGGCGAAGCAAACGCTGTTGCAGTTTTTTTATTTGTTATTCCCGCACTCTTTAATTTCTAACAAACAGAGCTGCAATAATTATCCGATAATCATCGTCATTTCGAGCGAAGCCATCATTAGCTCAAAACATCTGCGAGCAGCGGCGCAGCGAGAAATCTAACGCCGGTAAAAAACAAAATAAATAGCATGAGATTTCTCATCCCGCTCATCAACATGCAATTCAAACCTTCATGAAGCGGGATTCGAAATGACGGCAACATGATATTCTTTTTCTTTCCTTTTTACCTTGATGCAAAAAGAAACAAAAAAATCAAGGACAAACGAATGCCTCCGGCCGTTTGTCCGGCCTGCGCCTCCCCATGTGCGATGAGCGAATGATTGGCGGTTTTCATATTTTGATGACTGAATTTAATTTTGGAGTATCCGTCATTCCCGTCCCGCTTAAGGCGGGAGGAACCCCATTTTTCAGTCGAGCATTATTTGTTCGGTGGGGTTCCTGCATTCGCAGGAATGACGGCAAGTGCGCAAGAAAAAACTATCGCCTCGGTTAGTGTCCCCACGAACCGAAATGAAATTGAGTAAATGAAGTTGGTTCCTGGGGACACGAACCATAGCAATCGCGAAGCAAACGCTGTTGCAGTTTTTTTATTTGTTATTCAAGCACTCAGCGTAAATTACTTTCATAAAAACAATTGTAAATAAACATTAACTCCATCAAACCAAAGCCATGAAACATTATTTAATCTTCTTGCCATTTATTTTTATTTCGTGTAAAAGTGATGTTAACGATAAAAGCAAGCGCAACGATAAGTGGGCTTGGTGGGTTGATGCAAACTCAAATAAAGGAACCTGGATACCCTTGAGCGATCATCCTACTTGGAGAAATGGCGCATATACCAAATTTTATTTTAATGGTAAAGTGTATGAGAAAGGCATAATAAGAAATGGAAAGAATGTAGATACAATTTATAGCTACGATTTAAATGGGTTTTTGTATAGCTATGGAATTGTAAAGCTTGATTCCACAACTTATTACTATGTGAAAGATGGATATATTAAAATACTGCGACCAGATAGTACTATATACGCAGAGGGGGTTATCAAAGATCATACAAATAAAGGCAAATGGACTAGTTATTATAAAAATGGAAAAATAGCGGGTCTCTAGCATACGAGGGTGAAGTTTCCCGCCGAGTTCGCGAGCACGTCCCATGCGGTCACGTAAATCTGGGTTGAGCCCGAAGGCGGGACAAGCTGAGTGGAGTTTGCTGTGATGCTGATGGCGACAGACTTTCCTGACGGTCCGAACGCCTTGGCCCCCGAGATTGATACGAGCAAAGACGCGACAAAAATTGGCACTGCCTGTTTCTGGTGTCTCCTTTTGTGGGTGACGCGCAGCACCTCGAATTCTGCGACAGTTTGACTAAGCGCCAGCGCTTGTTAGCGCTGGCGCGCGCGTATCGAATGGATGGTGTCGCCACCATCCGAATTGGTTCGCGGACAAGACCTCTTGCTCTGATGGAGCCACACGGGTTGTCGCCCGTCGTCGAACTGCTCGGATATTCCCCTCATCAGCTTTCTTGTTCGCGAGAAAGTGCCCCGATGCGTCATGATGGAAAGGCAAGATGGGTTCTGAAACGCGGATACGCGGCCTGTTAAATTTGGTTTTCCTACTGTCGATCGTTGGCCGATCCGCCCACCCCCTCCATGCCTGATCTGCAACGGCAGTCTGGTGAAACAAACCGAAGTCACAAGATCCAGATGTGTATAGAACAAACCAGGAATTATACCTGTAAACAATTGATTGTGAAAAGGTTTTGCTACCTGAAAGTTGCGGCGTCGAAGCGACATGTCGAAGTCTTTCTTGAAGGGAAAATTAGTCTTGGCGGTTGAGAACCCAGGCGTTCCGGGGCGATCGTTCAACACGCGAACGCGATTTCTTTAGCGCCTGGAGCAAGAACGGAGGCGCCAATCCCGGTTGCAGCGCGAAACGCCCTAAGCGGACGTTCGCCGGTGTCGAAAAGAGCCGCGTAGCACATGGCCTCGCCGATGGGTTGAGGGGTTCCGATGATTTCAGGATTGCATCCGGCGGCCCTCAGGACGCGCAACATTCGCGCGTCGAACACGGCCGCGACCTGGGTCAGTCCGGCGGCGACCGCGACTTCGCCGATGCCCAAAATGAGTTCGCTCAGGACATGATTGATGCCGTTTCCGTTTCGTTCCGGCTGGCCTGGCGCATCGACGGCGCAGATCCGTGAACACTCCCAGATCGTGGCGCTCTCGATGGTAGTCGCCGTCGAGCAAATGCGGAAAGACATCGCGCAACATGTTCGGACCCGTGGTCGGCAGCAGTCTCAGCGAACCCCAGTATTCTTCAGTGACGGGGTCGACGGACACGAGATAGAGCGGGTTCGCGTCGTCAAAGGCGTCTCGCTCACGGCCGGCTTTGACAACAACCTCCCAGCCAAGTCTCTCCGCAAACGTTTCCGCCCGATTGCGAAACATCGCGTCGGTCTCTTTTGGAAAGAAAGACGCATACGACCCTTCGATAAGCTTCAACATCGCCCGCTCCTCAGTGCAGTCGCAAGCCAAGGGTCGATGGACCCCTGTGCGTGTTCTGCATTCTCCCCCAACAACCCTGCCTGAACCTAGCCGCAGAATGTTCTTGGTTTGTTCATCATGTGAAAAGGACAAACGCAAGTCAACGGTTTGGCGATGTTGGTTTGCGGCTTTCGAAAGGTTTGGTTAACCAGGACAGCGGAAATACGCCTGGGCGCCTCGATTTGACGGCTCGCGGAAGCGGCGTGCCGCGTCCCGCGCACAAGTTTACGCGCGTCAATGATTTCATGGGCTTACGTGCGCCTTTGCGCAACTCTTGCGCCTCTTCGGCCGGTAATCGCGAGGCGCGCCATCCGTCGTCGAGGGAGGCCCGTCGGCGACGGGCTGTGGGGCGTCGAGGGGCGCCCTTCTGTCGACCGCTTGCGGCGAAGAGGATGGGGCACCGACCGCGGCGTTGGCGTGTCGCATGGGCGCGCTTCGCGCGACAACAGGCGGGAACAGCCGCGGCCCCATTGCGCATCAACCTTCCACGAGGGCTCCAAAACAGCGGAAATGCGAAGGGAGCGTTTCGCATGGCGGTACGAAAGGCTGCGCATCCATCGACGTAAGCTATTGAAATCATTGCGGTCCGCTAAATCGGTGATTTCGCGGGATTGGTTGTTTTCAATGACTTAATCGTGTTTTCGTTTCGCGCTTTTCTCGCATTGTGTTCCGGCGGCCCGAGAATCCCGGTTCCAACGGCCGTCACGAGCTGCGGCGCGATGTCGGCGATCGCCTCAATTCGTCCGCGCATCCGACAAGAAGGCCCATCACGACCCGAGCGCACGATTGTCGCCGCGCTCTTGGCTTGGATAGGATTTTGGACATGAGATCCCGGCTTTGACGCAATCTGGTAGGATAGCCAATACTACCGTAAATAGGAAGTCTTTGTTCTGATTTTCAGACACCGACGGCGTTTGGCGTTGCGACGGGAATCGTGGGAGCTTTAGGAGGGGCAAAGGCGGACACTCGGGGAAACCTGCAAGACCGGGCCTGTCCGAGGCAAAAACCCGCGTCTGCTTCAATTGGAGACGGCTCTCCAGCCGGCCGGTTCAGGTGAGCGCGGACTTGGGTCGGGTGGCAGTGGTCACGGCGAGTCGTGAGGACGGCGGACCGAAGAGGCGCTACCGAGAACCGGGAAGGCGCAGGTTCCTTCGCGGGCCTTCGTGTTAGGCTCTATCCCAGGGCCGCAGCCGCGACGGGAGGCGCGGCCCCTCGCGCGGCCGGCGACGACCCGACACGCAGCCCGACCAAATGGCAGATCGCGAACACGAGGTCGGCCCGGTTCATGGTGTAGAAGTGCAGGTCCTTGACGCCATGGTCGATGAGATCGATCACCTGCTCGGCGCATACGGCCGCCGCGACCAGGCGGCGTGTCGCGGGATCGTCCTCGAGGCCGTCAAAGCGGTCGGCGAGCCATTGCGGCACGCTCGCGCCCGTCCGTCGCGCGAAATTGGCGGTCTGCTTGAAATTCTGCACCGGAAAAATGCCGGGCACGATGGGAACATCGAGGCCCGCGGCCGCCGCGACGTCGAGAAAGCGGAAATAGGCGGAATTGTCGAAAAAGAACTGGGTGATGGCGCGTGTCGCGCCGGCGTCGACCTTTTGTCTCAAGATCTCGATGTCATGCAGCAACGTCGGACTTTGCGGATGGCGCTCCGGATAGGTCCCGACCGACACTTCGAAGCCCATCTTTGCAGCGTCAGCGACGAGCTCGGCGGTCGATCGATAGCCGCCGGGCACGGTTTCATAGGGCGCGTCGAAGCCGGTCGGAGGATCGCCGCGCAAGGCCACGATATGGCGTACGCCGGCTGAGTGATAGTCGCGAAGCGTCTCGCGAATCTCACCGCACGACGAGCCGACACAGGTCAGATGGGCCGCGGGCTTCATCGTCGTCTCACGCGCCATGCGCTCGACCAGCGCATGGGTGCGCTCCCGGGTCGAGCCGCCGGCCCCGTAAGTGACGGATACGAAGGCGGGATTGAGCGGCTCGAGACGCGTGGCCGCCTCCCAGAGGTTC
Organism: uncultured Bacteroidota bacterium; assembly: GCA_963718975.1. GTDB lineage: Bacteria > Bacteroidota > Bacteroidia > Chitinophagales > Chitinophagaceae > Puia. The sequence goes on from CAVRBD010000009.1 coordinate 65,528, forward strand.
GCCTCCATATCCGCGCTTTTCGGCGGGAAAAACTCGAAGGAGACACGAACCTGCGCGCCGGCGCGGCTCAGGGAAAGGGGCTTCGCTGCCATCACGCGAACTCCGTGTCTGCTCTATGGAAATCATCGGAGATGACGCGCGGATCCTCGGCGATCCACAGGGCGACCGTGAGCTTGCCGGCTTCGCCTTTCGCCGGCGGGACACGCTCCATGCGGATGGCGGTGAGACCGGCGTCGGCGAGATAGCGCTCGACCTCGTCGGCCGCGAAGCCGAGCCGGCGATGGGCGAACTCATCGCGCAGGAATTCCTGGTCGTGAGCGTCGAAGTCGACCACCGCGAGGCGTCCGCCGGGCGCGAGCGCCCGCGCGGCTTCAGACAAAGCGCGGGCGGGATCGTCGAGGAAGTGCAGAACCTGATGGATGACCACGAGATCGTAAGTGTTGCGCTCGACGGGCGGAGCGTAGATGTCGCCTTGACGGAGGGAGACGTGTCTGAGGCCCGCCTGATCTATGCGGGCGCGGGCCAGCGCCAGCATCGCCGCGCTCTGGTCGACGCCGACCGCGCGCGCCGCCCGGGGCGCGAGAAGCTCGAGCATACGGCCCGTGCCCGTGCCGAAATCGAGCAGGTTGCGGAACGGCTTCGCGCCGATCATGTCGACGAGCGCGGCTTCAACCCGTTCCTCGGGCGCATGCAGCGCGCGGATCTGGTCCCAATCCCCGGCGCGGGTGGCGAAATAGGCCGCCGCCTGCTTCCGGCGCGCCTCGCGCGCAATGTCGAGGCGGACACGGTCGGCGTTCACGAGGGGATCGTTGGGATCGAGACGCGCGCAGCCATTCGCGCGCCAGAGCGCCGCCGGGTTCCGCGAGACGGAAGAAGGCCCACGCGCCCTCGCGCTGCCGCGCGGCGAGACCCGCCTCGACCAGGAGACGGAGATGGCGCGAGACGCGGGGCTGCGACTGGCCGAGGATGGCGACGAGTTCGCTGACAGTGAGCTCGGCGACTTCCAAGAGGCAGAGGATGCGCAGCCGCGTCTCCTCGCCGGCCGCTTCAAGCCCCGTGAGCAGAGCCCGGAAGGCGAGCGGCGGAAGCCTTCTTTCATCAGACATAAGCATATCTT
>CAVRBD010000010.1:0-48415 GCA_963718975.1 uncultured Bacteroidota bacterium
CGGATTGTATTTTTAATTGCTTGAGAAAGTCCATAAAAAAAATTGCTTACGATTAGAAAATCGCAAGCAATTTAGCAATTAACCATTAAAGAATGGAATTACCTTAAACTTAAAACCTACTTATGAAAAAAGCATCCTTTGCTTTGTACGGTAAATTTATTTTGAAGGTTGTGCAGAAAAAACAAAAATCGCGGGCATTAGGTGAATGATGAAAATGTGCCGGAGAAAGTGAGCGATTAATAATTTTGGATTAACAATTCGTAACGAGGCGGAGCACAAAGAGCTACAAACTATAAATAACAAACCACAAACTAGGTCATCTTCTTATCCATCACTTCAAAAAAACTTTCGCTGTAACTGATACCGATAGGAATTTCTTTATCACCAATTTTCACTTTGCTTTTGCTTATGTTTTCAATTTTACTGATTGGGACAATATATGAACGGTGAATGCGAAGAAATTCTTTGGAAGGCAATTTCAGTGCAATTGTTTTCAGCGTCATTAGCGTGAGGATTGATTTTTGCGGAAGATAAATTTTGATATAATCATCCAGCCCTTCAATGTATAGAATTTCTTTCAGGTTTATTTTTGCCATTTGATAATCGCTCTTCACAAAAATGTATCCGTCCTGAACTTCCTGGTTTGTTATGTAATCGATGTACTCTTTTGCTTTATAAACCGATTTCAAAAAGCGGTCATATTCAATCGGCTTCAATAAATAGTCAATGGCATCAACATTAAATCCATCCACAGCATATTCGCTAAATGCTGTCGTAAAAATAACTGCCGTGTTTTTTTTGTTCAGCATTTTGGAAAATTCGATTCCATTAATGTCTGGCATTTGAATATCAAGAAATAAAACGTCGATGTTGGTTTCTTCCAATACTTTTTTTGCTTCAAACGGATCAGTGAAAACACCTTTCAGATCAAGAAAATATATTTTGGCGATATGTTTTTTCAACAATTCGAGTGCCAGTGGCTCATCATCAATAGCTATGCAAGTAAGCATTATAATTGAATATTTAAATTAACAGTATACATTGCTTTTTCATCATTTAAGTTGAGCTTGTAACGGTTGTGGTACAAAAGCTCAAGCCTTCTTTTTATGTTGCCGATACCGATGCCCGTTGTTTCGGCAGGTTTTAACATATGGTTGTTGTGCTTGTTATTTTTTACCTGAAAATCAAGCTCTCCATTTTTTATATTAAGCTGTATGCATATGGGCGAAGCTTCTCTTGTGCTGATGCCGTATTTGAATGCATTTTCAACAAAAGGCAAAAATATAAGCGGTGAAACCTGCTTCCCGGCAGGATCTCCCGTGATGGAAAAATCTACTTTCGATTTTGGCGTGAGTCGCAGTTTCTGCATCTCAATATAGTTGCTTGTAAATTGAATTTCCTTTTCAAGCGGCACTGAATCATTTTTTGCTTCAGTTAAAATGTATCGCATGATGTTAGACAATTTCATTACAGCTTCGCCAGTCTTTTCTGAGCCTGCTTCAGCAAGCGAATAAATATTATTGAGCGTGTTGAATAAAAAATGCGGGTTGATCTGTGATTTTAAAAAAGACAGTTCCGTATTTAATTTTTCATTTTCAATCTCTTTTGTTTTTTGTTCTGAAGTGAACCATTGCGAAACTACTTTAACACCGGTGCTGATAACAAATACCAATAAGAATATTGCTATAGACCCACCCGATAAAAGCGGTGGCAACAAATGCCTTGTCCTGTTTGATAAAATTGGATTAGCAGGAAGGATGTGCAGGTCATCGCTCAAATGCCGATAGATGCGCGGAAAGGTTCCAAAAACAATGAGCAGCCCAATAATGATAAGTGTGTATGCGATCACTTTTTTTTGTGCAAGCAATTTCGGGATCAGAAAATAGGAATTGAAATAATAAAAACTGATGTACAATAAATTGGTGAGTATAAAATAAGTTGAGACGTACTGTTCAGGTATAAAAGAGGAATCTTTAGGGCGGGAAAATAATACGAAAGGCAACATCAAAAAACAAAGCCATGCTGCAATATGAACGATTATATGTAAAAGAATTTTGTTGAATTTCATAAACGGTTCACGCAAAAAATGATTTCAAAAAATGCGATACAGACAAAGCTATTATTCTTTTTTTAAGATGGAAGTTAAAAAGATGTTCGTACAACGCTATTAATTTATTTAATAGATGAACACATGTAAATAATCGGTAAACGGTATCAAAACAAAAAAGCCACACATGATTGCGTGGCTTTTTTGCTGTTCTTATTTATAGCTGATCACAAATTCAGAATCAGTTTTCCAAATAATCTCATACCGTTAAAACCCATTTGAACTGCATCAAACGGGCCGCCTGATTCGCTATCGCCCCAAGAGCTTGAGCCTGTTGCCAAGCTTACAGAACCTGGCACTACAGATTTATCAGGGTGAACATTAAATATATTATCAACCCCAACTGTAAGTGTTAGCTGTTTAGTTATGTTATAAGATGCGTAAAGGTCGGTAGTTACTTTTGCTCTGAAATTAAATATCTCAGGCACTGTTTGCCCAGTAGCATCTAAAGTTACATAAGGAAAGTAAGGATCTGGTGCATTAGCGGGAGCGCTTGTTTCTCCAAAGCCCAATGTTTGCAAACCACCGAAACGAGTAATATGTGAGCCTACAGCAAATTTGTTCGTGCCATATTCCAAATTCAATGACCATTTGGATTTAGGAGCACTTGCTTTCAAAAAATATTGCTCTCTGTCTGAAAAGAAATTTGCGCTGTCAGACGGAGTTCCTGTAAATGTGGAAGGAATATTTATTTTGTTGATAGTTATCTTTTGGAAATTAGCAGCCAACAAAGCTTTGAAGTGTGACTTGCCAAAACGTTTTGTATAATCAACCACCAGATCGAGCCCTGTGTTAGTTGTATTTACTGCATTTGCAAAGAATTGTGCATATTGAATCCCTTGAGATAGCAAGGCTTGATTCAAGGCTTCGCCTAAAGTAGAATCTCCGGCTTCGTATTGTCCTGATATCACTATCCTGTTTTTTATTGCAATGGTATAACCATCAATAGTAATTGTAAGGTTGCTTACAGGTTTCCACGAAAATCCAAGACTAGCGTTGGTCGAAGTTTCTTGGGTTAGTTTCGGAATACCTGCAGCCCTTGCCACGGAAGAATAATTTGGGACAAGTTTTGAATAAACGAGGTTGCCATTGATGATGTTTGTATTGGTATTGCTAAAATTGATCTGCTGCAAAGTTGGCGCACGGAAGCCAGTGCTAAAAGAGCCCCGCAAATTAAAATTGTCGGCCAATTTATATCTGGTAGCTAATTTCTCAGTTGCCACAAATCCAAAATCAGAATAATTTTCAAATCTTTCAGCAACATCAATCAGCCATGCATGTGTTACATCCAATGCAAGATCAATATATCCGCTAACATTGGTTCTGCTGGCAATATTTGCATCGCTTGGCTGATAGCCGGGATAACCTTCTGAACCGGAAGCCTTCGCCGTGCCATCGGGCAAAGTTGCGCCGCCCGCCAAATATGAATCAACCTCGCCAGCATAAAGATGGTAGCGCTCATATCTGAATTCACCACCCAATGAAAGAGTAAGGCCTTCTGCAATTGAACCAATCCGCTTGCTTAAATCAAGGTTGGCTGTGTTTTGCAAAAATGAAAATCCACCGTCGTCAAATCTTGTTTTAGTGTACTGCTCTGGTAAAGGCAGCGAGGCATTAAAAGTTTTATTGCCCCAATAATGAAAATCATTATAACCAACATTATTGCTAAAATCCCAGTCCCAGCCTTTGCCGAGGTCGCCCTTAAAGCCAACTGCTAAAGAGACATCTTTTATATAAACATCTTCCTGCGGGTTATAATAAACATTATTTGTGTCTAGTATCCCTTGGGTTGGATCATAAACTTTCATAACGCTTGGCACAAATATCAAATTGCCATTTTCATCGGTAGGAAATTTCGTTGGCTGCGAGCGATGAGGATTTCCCCAGCTGCGTGTCCATGCATATACATTTGAGTGCTTGTAATTGTATCCGCCAAAGGAATAAAATGTGGTTTTAGTGCCGGCAATGGGCAGCTCTGCATTAAACATGCCACCACCAGATATTACTGAGCCATCACCAAAAGCTCTTCTCCAAATATCAATTGGCAAAGCATTCGGATTGGTTGCGATATTAGTATCGGGCACTGCTCTGAAAGTTTTTCCCTGATCCATAAAATTAGCCCCAATATTTATGAAGCCACCTTGCTTGCCGAGTGCAATACCATAATCAGCAGCCAAGCTGTAAGTCTTGCCGTCTATTTGTGATCCTGTATAAAATTGCGTTGGGTCTACGCTGTTCAATGTGTTATACTTGTGGTCATCATAACCACTCCAGCCTCCGGTTACTCTTAGATGATTTATATCTTTTTTTAAAATAATATTAATGACTCCTGCAATTGCGTCGGAACCATATTGAGCTGAGGCTCCATCACGTAAAATTTCTACCCTATCAATTGCAGCTTCCGGTATCGCATTTAAATCGGTTCCACTGTTGCCTCTGCCGCGGGTTCCGACTTCGTTAACAAATGCAGACAAATGCCTGCGCTTGCCATTAACTAAAACCAAAGTTTGGTCGAAGCCTAAGCCGCGCAAACTTGCAAAGTCAATAGCATCAGAACCATCGCCGCCGCTTTGTTTGTTATAATTAAAGGAAGGCACTGCCATATTTAGCTGGCTCATTAAATCAGGTTTGGCAGTAGTTTCGCCAACCTGATTTATTTTTACAACGTCAACAGGAACGGGAGATTCTGTTTTGCTTCTCGGAGTGCCTCGATTGCTAACAAAAACGACTTCCTGTAATTCTGTGGTAGAAAGTTCAAGCGGTATGGATAATTCAGACTGACCATTGACGGTTACACTTTGAGTTTTATAGCCAACATTGGTTACTTCCAGCACATCGCCTGAGTTTGCCTGAATTTTGAACACGCCCTCACCATTTGTGCTGGTTCCTTTTCTTGAAGATTTAATGCGAACAGTGGCTCCAGTAACTGGAAGGCCTGTTTTGGAATCAATTATTTTACCCGTAATGACGTTTTGAGCAAAAATCAACGACGAGCATAATAATAGAACGCTGAGGAAAATCGTTCTTCTCATAAGCTATTTATTTTGGTTAAAACATGCAAATTAATGATAATAATGCAAACACTTGCCAACCGAGTCAAAAAAAGCGAAATTGCAGAACTAATTAACATATTACAAAAAATAAATATGATTTCAAAAAATTATGAATTATAAGATTTTTGTTATTGCTTTGTAGTTCACATCAGCTCAATTGATTGTATCTCTTGTTATTTTTGAGCTACTGTACCTCTGAAAACCTTGAAAATAATCCAGTACGGCCAATTTTGCTGATTGTTGCCCCAATTTTTAACTTAAACGTAGAGCATGGTATTTTTTTTACGCAAATACCTTTTACTGATTTGTGTCTTTTTTTTCTGCAAATTTGTTTTTGCGGGAGAAGAAAATTGCATGCCCTATTATTCCAGCCGATCAAAAATTTTAGCATTTATAAGTAAGCCTGACACTGCTTCGCACACAATAAAAAAAGGTACAAAAATTTGCAGTTGCCAGATATTGATACTGCAAATAAGCCATCGCCGCCAAAAAAACTTTGCGCTTTTTGCAGAAAAAACAAACAAGAAAAGTTTTGCATCTGATATCTCTTTTGCAAATAGGGTTATTGAAAAAGAAAAAAGGCATATGCAATCTTTTTTCTACGATAAGCTTGAAGTGGTTGGCGCTTTTTCTGATGCCATTGATTGCAAAAGCATGTTTAAGAGATTAAAAGACAAAAACAAGTCTCTATTCATGTACGATATTCTCGACGCAGATATCAGAAGATAGTTTTTAGTTTATCACCGTGTTGTTTGCAGTTCTTCAATTCTAAATTTTAATATTAATCTTCTCATCAACTTTAAAACTGAATTTATTTTAACCGAAAAGAACTAATTAATGCGAAACAATTGTTGTTAGAATCAATCGCAAACTACAAACTACAAACTACAAACTAATACTGTTCTTGTTCATTCGGAAAATCTTTCGCCTTTACATCGTGGATATATTCTTTCACGGAATTAGTAATAAGCTCATTAAGATTGGAATATTGGCGAAGGAAACGCGGCTTAAACTCTGTGTTTATGCCAAGCATATCATGCATTACTAAAACCTGCCCATCGCAATACCTGCCAGCGCCAATGCCTATCGTTGGAATTTGAATACTTTCGGAAACTTCTTTGGCCAGTGTAGCAGGAATTTTTTCAAGCACAATTGCAAAGCATCCTGCTTCTTCAAGCAGCTTCGCGTCTCTTCTTAATTTTTCGGCTTCGGCTTCTTCCTTTGCACGAACATTATATGTGCCAAATTTATAAATTGATTGCGGCGTTAACCCCAAATGCCCCATCACAGGAACACCGGCAGCAATAATTCTTTTTACTGATTCAAGCACTTCTTCACCTCCTTCGAGTTTTATGGCGTGTGCACCTGTTTCTTTCATAATACGGAATGCTGAAACAAGCGCTTCTTTTGAATTAGATTGATAAGACCCGAAAGGCATGTCGACCACAACAAGGCAACGGTTCACCCCACGAACTGCTGAAGCAGCATGATAAATCATTTGGTCCAGGGTTATTGGCAAGGTTGTTTCATGCCCTGCCATTACATTGGATGCGGAATCGCCAACAAGGATAACATCAATGCCTGCTGCATCAAAAATTTTTGCAAACGAAAAATCATAAGCCGTTATCATGGAAATCTTTTCTCCATGTTGCTTCATTCTTTGCAAAGTGTGCGTGGTAACTTTTTTTATTTCTTTAATAACAGACATGGCGGGCCATTTTAGGTGATAGCGCGAAAGGAAATGTATGGCTCTGCGTTAGAATAAAACACACCAGGCCTTATCGCAAAATGTAAGTTTTTGAAAAGCGAGTGCTAAGTTAGGAAATGGAGCGAGTAATAAAAAATGAGTCTTATTGTCTGAAAGAAAATAAGACGGAATTAGAAAAAGAAATAATTAATCAGGAAGTCTCTATAAAATCAACGCATCCACTTTTTCATTTCTTATTACTCATTAATTATTTCTTATTCAATTGCTTTCTTACTTTCAGGCTTTTCAAGCCTTCCACGTTTCTTTCATTACTTTAATAAACTGCTGCATTTCTTCCATTGTCCCTACGCTAACCCTACAGCATTTCTCGCCGAAGTAAGTGTTCGAGCGCAGATAAATATTTTTTGTGAGCATAAAATCTGCAAAATTTCCTTTGTACTCATTGCCAAGCGGGAACAAAATAAAATTGGTGACTGAAGGAATTGGATTAAGATTCATTTCTTTTAATGACTTGATTGTATAATCTCTTGCTGCAGCATTTTTTTGTTTTACATGAAGCCTGTGTTCTTCATCCTGAAGGCTTGCTAAAGCAGCAGCGAGTGTTAAATCACTGATAGCAACCTGGCTTTCTGTAAAGTTAGCCTGATCCAATTGTTTGATGCGTGAAGGATGACTGATGACATAACCGATGCGCAAGCCAGCCATTCCATGGATTTTTGAAAAAGTTCTTGTGACCATGATATTCGGATTGTTCGCGGCCAATGGAATCATCGATTCATTATCCGGCGCATCCAGGAAATCAAGATATGCTTCATCAATAAGCAGCGCAGTTTTTTTTGAAGCTTCTTCGCAAAATTGTTTCATTGCCGAAGGCTTTAATAAAGTGCCCGTTGGGTTATTCGGATTGACAAGATAAACCAACTGCGTGTCATTATTAATGGCACTGAGCATTGCAGAAAGATCAATGCCTCTTCCTGCATCAACCGGAACTAATTTCACATCGTAGCCAAGCTTTTTTGCAGTGGCCGGCAGAATAAAAAATGTAGGATCTGCGGCAACAATATTGCTGTTTGGTTTATAAAGATATCTTGGTAACAGATCAAGCACGATGCTTGAACCGGCTGTAAGCAAAATATTTTCTTCAGCAACTCCGTAATATTTGGCAATAGTCTGTTGACAGTTTTTAAGGTTGCTTATATTAAACGAATACCTGTTAGCCCAGGGGATCATATCAATAATTGCCTGTTTTGCTTTTGGAGAAAAGCCGTATGGATTTTCATTAGAGCTAAGGTTGATAACGCTTTTTTCACTGTCAAATTTTTTTTGTGGCAAGCCTTCAACATCATTTGCAAAAGAGCGGAATGACAATCCCATACCCAGGGCAGCGAAAGAAGTTTGCTTAAACCAGTCGCGGCGTTTAATTGAAGAAGACATAGCAGTTGATTTGGATGAATAAATAATAGAACTATGAAAAGCTACGAAAAAAAAATCAATAAAAGCCAGGTTTGTTAAATAGTTGTTGACATGTTAAAATAGAATTTATTTAAGCGGACAACCATACTCAGCATGCATTTTTTTTCAATCTTGCATCAGCCAAAAAATTTAAATATGAAAAAAATTACAACGTTATCATTTGCAGCATTTTTAATGACTCACGTATTAGCACAACAAGCTCAGCCTATTTTTACCAATAATCCATTTCCCCGAACAATTACTGTAAGCGGTGCTGCAGAAATGGAAATTATTCCAGACGAAATTTATGTGAATATTGAATTGAGAGAATACCAGAAAAAAGGCGAAAGCAAAAAAGACATTGAAACAATCAAAGCGCAATTTCTGGAATCTTGTAAATCGGTTGGCATTCCCGATTCTGATATCAGCATTGCCTCGTATTCAGGGTTCAGTAATTATTTCTATATGAAAAGAAAAAAGAAGACAGTAGAAATGATGACATCTATCAGTTACCAGATAAAATTTTCGAGCAGCAAATCAATGGATGATTTGGTCGAGAAACTTGATGACGAAGCGACACAAAATTTTCAAATAGAACTTCTTAGTCACAGCGGCATAAAAGAATTTAGGAAGCAATTAAAAATTAAGGCAATTCAGGCGGCCAGAGAAAAGGCTAATTATTTGGCTGAGTCAATTAATGAAAAAGCCGCTGAAGCAATTACTATAACTGAGCCTGAAGATTCGCAACCGCGAGATAATAGCTTGACTTCAAATTCAGTTTTAAAGGAATATTCAGTTAATAAAATAAATGAAAATTCATTCGATAAGATCCAGGAAGTGAATTTAAAAAAAATAAAATTGCGCTATGAAGTGAATGTTGTGTTCGCATTGAAATAATTCGTTTCAATAAATAAAATTTCACTGCATATCAAAAAAAATATTGTTTTCATGTTACCACACAAAATCTGAATTTGCCTTTTGGATAATTTAAGGATTAATTACCTGCCGAAATTTACACGTCTTTGAGACAGTTATTATTTTTATTTCCGAAATTTTTCGTATTTCACTCCCTTAATAAGATTAAAGCATATAATTTGAAACCCTTACTAACAATGTTTTGTGCATTCTTTTCATTCTTTGCTAAAGCGCAGAACACAGCGCCAAAAATAACTGTGAAAGGGATAATTACCGATTCTGCAACCGGCAAACCGCTAGCTTATGTTACTGTTGCGTTGCAAGATGCAAAAACAAAACTTGCCCTAAAAAATATTCTATCAAAAGATGATGGCAGCTTTGAATTAACAGCACCTAACGGTAAGGTGTATCTGCTTGTGCTGGCATTTACCGGCTATGATCAAAAAATAATTGCTTTGAAAAATGATTCGGGTGTTGTTGATATTGGCAAAATCACATTATCTCCATCAAGCAAACAACTGAAAGAAGTTACTGTAACAGCCATTAGGCCTGTAATGAAAAGACAAATTGACGGGATAACTTATGATGTGTCTGCAGACCCCGAAAGCGTTGCCCTTACTGCGTTAGACATGATGCGCAAAGTGCCTTTATTAAGTGTTGATGCTTCAGATAACATCAAGCTAAAAGGCAACAGCAACTATAAAATACTGATCAATGGAAAAGAATCTGCGCTGGTTGCAAAAAACCCTTCTGACGTGTTAAGGGCAATGCCTGCTACAAATATCGAAAAGATAGAAGTGATTACTACGCCTCCCGCGAAATATGATGCTGAAGGTTTGGCCGGCATTATCAATATCATTACCAAAAAAAATCTTGACCAGGGCTATAATATTGGGATCAACGGCCGATATAATTCTGTTTGGGGACCGGGCATGAATGTAAACGCGACTTTAAAACAAGGAAAATTTGGAATGTCAGCTTTTTTTGGTTTCAATGTTCGCAGGGATCAGACTTCAGGCTTTGGGAACACACAAACTTTTTTTGCCAATAATTCTTTGTTGCAACAAAACGGTACAAATACTTACAACGGTAATAATAGATATGGCAATGCCGAACTAAGCTACGAAATTGACAGCCTGAATTTATTGACAGCTTCTATTGAGTTTTATCGAGGCAAGCGAAATCAGCAGAGTAAACAATTTTCAAACACGCTTGACAGTAATGGCATTTCAGATCAGCAATATTCTTTGACAAATTCAGGATACAACATTTATGAAGGGCTTGATGCTGCGCTTAATTATCAGTTGGGTTTTAAAAGAGACAAAAATCAGTTATTGACTTTGTCGTATAAATTTAGTTACTCTCCGAACAAAGAATACAACGACAATATTTTTTCCGATACGCTAAACTACGCGCTTCCTAATTACACTCAATACAATAACGCAGGAAATAAGGAACATACGATTCAGCTTGATTATGTGCAGCCAATAAAAAAAATTACGCTGGAAGCAGGTGGCAAAGCAATTTTAAGAAATAATTTTAGTGATTTCGAGACAAATAATTTTAATGACAGCACTGCGAAATATGAACCGAGCCCAAGCCAAAGCAATGATTTCAATTATCACCAGGATATTTTCAGTTTGTACAATTCTTATCAGTATAAAATGGAAAAATGGATTGCGAAAGCCGGCTTGCGCTTAGAGCACACGCATATCAGCGCCGATTTTCTTTCTGTGGGGAGTTCCGTTAACCAGGATTACAATAATTTTATTCCTTCCGTATCCATTCAGCGAAATTTTAAAACCAGCAGCTTAAATTTCGGATACACTGACAGGATCAGCAGGCCCGGCATCTATCAGCTTAATCCGTTTGTTGATCAGTCGAACCCCAAATTTGTTTCCACAGGCAACCCAAATTTGAAACCGGAATTAAATCACACATTTGAATTGAACTATAGCAATTTTTCGAAGAGCTCCATTAATGTAGGCCTCAGTTATGCCTTCTCAACAAACTCAATTCAAAACGTTACAAGCCTTGAAACAAACAATGCTGATACGTTCACGCTAACTACATATCAAAATTTGGGAAGCAATAGCAGGCTTGGTTTGAATGGGAATGTAAGTTTTTCAATCATCAAAGATCTTACTATAAGCCTGAACGTTCAAGGCGCACATGTTTGGCTCAGCGGTGCTTACAACGGGCAGATGTATAACAACCAGGGATATACCGGCGACGCTTTTTTTAATGGCGGCTATAAGTTTGGAAAAGGATTTCGCTTTGGCATTGATGCAGGCATTTTTAGCGGGGATGTGAATTTGCAGGGAAAATCAAGCGGGTATATTTTCTCTTCTTATGTGCTTTCTAAAACATTTATGAATAAAAAAGCTACCATTTCTTTAGTTTCAAATAATCCATATAACAGATTATTCACTTTCAGGTCGTATAGCTCAACGCCAGATTTTTATCAATCATCTTTTGGGCAGGAGCCTTACCGCACATTTGCAATAAGGTTCAATTTTAAGTTTGGAAAGCTCAACAGCGAAATAAAAAAGAATCAGCGTGGAATAAACAACGACGATGGTAAATCAGGAAAGAGCGGCGGCTCAAATCAATAAATATTTTATTGTTTCAAGCCATTGTTCCCGTTCACCTGATTGTACAAGTTTTGAATCAGCCCATCGGCCAGCCCAATTTTCGGCACAAAAATTTCCAGTGCGCCAGCCCATCTCATCACATTAATATAAATGAGCAAAGCAGGAACAATCACATCGGCACGGTCTTCTCGCATTTTGTATGTTTTGATCCTGTCTTCAAGAGAAAAACTGCTGAACTCTTTGTAATAATCTTTCAGCAGCTCAAGCGGAAGAGGCTTGCCATCTTTCTTTTTTGACATGGAAAAAACCTTGTTGATATTTCCGCCTGAACCAATAGCAACAATGTTGTTAGCAAACGATTTTGTTTCGCGCTTAATGAATTCTTTCATTTCATCCCACTGCTTTTCTGTAACTTGATTCTTAAGCAAACGGATGGTTCCGATGTTAAAAGATTCTTTGAAGATCAGTTTTGTTTCCGCAAAAAAAGTAAGCTCTGTGCTTCCGCCGCCAACATCGATATAAAGATATGCATGGTCTTTATCCATGTTCTCAGCAATATGGTTTTCATAAATAAAAGATGCTTCATCGCCGCCGCTGATGATTTCTATTTTTATGCCCGTTTCATTTTTTACGCGACTGATTATAGATGCTGAATTGCTTGCATCTCTCATGGCAGAAGTTGCTGCGGCTTTTAAATATTGAACATCATAAGCATCAATCAAATGTTTGTATGCTTTGATGGTGCTGATGATCATGGCTGTTTTTTCTTCTGAGATCTCTTTTTTCTCAAACACATCAAAACCCAACCTCAGTGGAACTCGCACAAGGTTAAGCTTATTAAATTCGGGCTTCCCGTTCTCGTTGCTTACTTCTGAAATAAGCAAACGTGCCGCATTGCTTCCAATATCAATTGCTGCAAGTCTCATTTAATGGGTTTGATTTATAAAGCAGCAACAGGTTTTTCTGTTGTGTCAGCTATTTGCACAATCGGTGTTTCTACCGGCCTTACCGTTTTTTGATACAGATAATTGTAAATCTCAATCTGTGAGCGCACTTTCTTTTCCTTCTTATCGCGTTTGTAAGTATTGCTTAGTTCATTGTCAAGCCATCTTGCTTTCACATTGTCTGAAAGCTGTATCGCCAGAATATCTTTCAGCTCTTTTTTTATTTCGTCTTCAAGCACAGGGCAGGTAACTTCAACGCGATGATCGAGATTGCGCACCATCCAATCTGCCGAAGATATATATGTTTTTTCTTTGCCGCCATTGTGAAATATGAACACGCGTGCATGTTCAAGATATTCATCGATAATACTGATGGCAGTTACAGGTTTGATGAATTTTTTATTTTCGGAGAACATACAAAAAATGCCACGCACAATTAATTTTATTTCTACTCCGGCCTTTGCGGCATCATACAATTTATAAATGAGCTCCTCATCAGAAATAGAATTCATTTTTAGAGTAATGGCCGCGGGTTTGTTGTTTTCTGCAATTTTTATTTCCCTGCTGATCATCCTGAGCAATTCACGTCTCAATAAAGTTGGGCAGGGAATAAGTGTTTTGCAGGTTTTTAAAACGTCGTCCTTTCTATTTTCTATGAAATTGAAAAGGCGGTTCACATCAGCCATAATATTTCTGTCGGAAGTAAGCAGGCAATGGTCACTGTAAAGGCCTGCTGTTTTTTCGTTCATATTCCCTGTGCTTACGAAACCATAATGTATGGTGTGATTGTTCATGCGTTTTTTGATCAGGCACATTTTTGCATGCACCTTCATGTTAGAAATGCCAATCAGCACTTTCACGCCTTCATCTTCCAGCCTTTCTTTCCATTCAAGGTTTGCTTCTTCTTCAAACCTTGCGCGCAGTTCGAGCATCACGGTAACTTGTTTTCCGTTGCGCACCGCGTTAATAAGCGAATTAATAATTTTAGAATTTGATGCGAGCCGATAACAGGTAATTTTTATTGCGGTCACATTTGGGTCGATGGCAGCTTCGCGAAGCATATCAATTAAAGGGTTGAAAGAATGATACGGGAAATGCAGCATCACATCTTTTTCCAAAACGATATCTGTAACCCGGGGAGCTTTCACCAATATAGGATGAGTGAATGGTTTTTTTCTTTGCCCTTTTTTTGGGAACACATCCGGGAAATCCATAAAATGCCTGAAGTTGTGTATGCGGCCACCGGGAATTAAATTTCCTTTTTTTGAAAGGTTTAATCTTTTGATCAAATACTCAAGCAGCCCGCTGTCCATATCTTTATCATAAACAAAGCGCACGGGCTTTCCCTTGCGGCGGTTTCTCACTCCCTTTTCAAGTTTTTGTATAAGCGTTGTGGATACATCATTATCTAGATCAATTTCTGCGTCGCGTGTAACTTTGAAAACCCACGAATCATATTTATCGTAACCGAAATAAGAAAAAATATTTCTGAGATTATATCTTACAATGTCTTCAAGCAAAATAATATGATGCTCGTCGGCATTTGCCGAAGGGAGGATTACGAACCTGCCGAGTACGCGGCTTGGTACTTCAATCAATGCATATTTTCTTTTCATGCTCCCGTCTTTTCGCGAAAGCACAACGCCGAGATAAATTGATTTGTCGCGCAAGTAAGGAAATTGAGGAATGCTCTCAACCATCAATGGAATAATATTAGAGCGCACTTCTTCTTCAAAATGAGTTTGCACAAATTTCTGCTGGTCTTTATTAAGCTGTTTATCAGTAACAAGAAATATCTTTTCTTTTTCAAGTTCTTTACGGATAGATTCCCAGGTATTGTTGAACTCATCATTTTGATTGATGACTATAGATTGTATTTCTTCCAAAATCCTGGCCGGCGCCTGCTCCATGTGCATGTTGATTTTTGTCTTGTCGCTAAATTCAATCATGCGGCTAAGCGTGGCAACGCGCACACGGAAAAATTCATCCATATTATTTGAGAATATGCCGAGGAATTTTATGCGCTCTTTCAGCGGTACGGATGTATCGGCTGCTTCCTGCAAAACACGGCCGTTGAACGAAAGCCAGCTAATATCCCTAACAATCGTTTTTCTTTTCATTTCTTTTTCTTGCATTTTTATCTGCTTTTGTGCAAAGTAGACAGTGAAAGAATGCGGTAAATTAAATAATTATTAATTGTTCTCAATACATCGGCGCTAACTTCGCAAATATGAATGAAGTTTACAAAAAGATAAGCTGCGATTTTTATGACGGCTGGAATTCCTGCTGTTCATTATAAGGACCGCGATATTGCTTTTTGGGCAAAAATGGGGCAAAGGCATTATTTATGACAGGATTCAAAACCTTTTTTCTAAACAGGGAATTGAGTTCTTTGAAACCGGGAAAGGCCTAAAAATGAAGCTTGACAGATTGATTGAAATAGATGAGAAATTGCCTTACAACCAATGCTAGCAGCAATTGTGGGGAAATAAGGCTAAAAAACTTGTAATTCTTTTTGATTATTAAATAGATTTTGCGACCTTTGCCGTCCTAAATTTTAGCAGTCATGGCGAGAGTATGTCAGGTTACAGGCAAGGTTCCGGTGAGCGGCAACAGCGTTTCTCACTCAAACATTAAAACCAAGCGCAGGTTTTTGCCCAATTTACAAACAAAGCGTTTTTTCCTTGCTGAAGAAGACAAGTGGGTTACGCTAAAAGTTTCTTCTGAAGGATTGCGCACCATTAATAAAAATGGTTTGTTCAACACAGTAAAAAAACTCAGGGCTGAAGGAGTTAAAATATAATGTGAAAATTTCTCAATAGCTCAATGGCATAATTAATTGGGCAGTTTTCAAATTTTCGAATTTTCAAAATAATAACATGGCAAAGAAAGGAAGCAGGGTGCAGGTAATTTTAGAATGCACCGAGCATAAAACAAGCGGCAAGTCAGGCACAAGCCGTTATATTAGCACAAAAAACAAAAAGAATACGCCTGAGCGCTTGGAGTTAAAAAAATACAACCCGATTTTGAAGAAAATGACGGTTCATAAAGAAATTAAATAATAGTGTGAAAAGTTCTCAATGCCATAACCGCGCAATTGAGTAATTTTCAAATTTTCAAATTAATATTATGGCAAAGGCAGCAAAAACCGCAATTAAAAGTAAAGATGCAAAAGCAGCATCAGAAGCAAAGAACTACACAAAAGTAATTCGTGCTGTGCGCAGCCCAAAAACAGGCGCTTATACTTTTAAAGAATCAATCGTGCATAAGGAAAAAATAAAAGATTTTCTTGCTCAGAAATAATTCAGATGGGTTAATAAAATATAGAAGCTGTCCTAAAAGGCAGCTTTTTTTATTAATTGGCAAATGGCTCAATATCTCCATTGCTCAATAATAAAGATGTTGAGCTATTTTCGCATTTTCAAATTTGCGTGTTATGGGATTATTCGATAAGCTTTTTGGTAAGAAGGAAAAACAAAGCCTGGATGAAGGCCTGCAAAAAACCAAAGAAGGATTTTTATCAAAAATTACAAAAGCAATTGCGGGCAAGAGCACTGTTGACAGTGAGGTGCTCGATAATTTAGAAGATGCATTGGTAGGTGCCGATGTTGGAATTGACACCACCGTTCAAATCATTAACCGGATTGAAAAGCGTGTTGCGAAAGATAAATACTTAGGCACAAGCGAGCTTAATAAAATACTTCAGCAGGAAATGGAATCGATTTTAGTCGATTCATCAGAACAATCTTATCGCGATTTTGAAACGCCAACTGGAAGAAAGCCTTACGTGATTTTGGTTGTTGGAGTAAATGGCGTTGGAAAAACTACAACCATCGGAAAGCTTTCTTATAATTTTAAAAAAGCAGGCAAATCGGTTTTGCTTGGCGCTGCAGATACTTTTCGCGCAGCAGCGGTTGAGCAGCTAACCATTTGGAGCGAGCGGGTTGGGGTTCCTATCGTAAAACAAGGAATGGGCGCAGACCCAGGCGCAGTTGCATTCGATGCGGTCCAAAGCGGCATTGCAAAAAATGCCGATGTTGTGATCATCGATACAGCCGGCAGGCTTCATAATAAAATCCATTTGATGGATGAGCTTGGGAAAATAAACCGCGTGATAAAAAAAATAATTCCTGATGCTCCGCACGAAGTGCTGCTCGTACTCGATGGCTCAACCGGGCAAAATGCTTTGGAGCAGGCAAAACAATTTACTGCAACCACTAATGTAACCGCCATCGCCATTACAAAATTAGATGGCACCGCAAAAGGCGGCGTAGTGCTTGCAATCGCGAATCAATTTAAAATACCTGTAAAGTTTATTGGCGTTGGAGAAAAAATGGAAGACCTTTTGGTTTTCGACAAGCATGAGTTTGTCGACAGCTTGTTTAATTTAGGAAAGGGGTGAGCTGATATTTGGAGGCACATACATCCTCACTGCCCATTTCGTCGCAACATTTTTAAGCCTCGTCTCATTTGCTATTTTCATCAATAGTTGCAGAATACTTTTGCGCTCAGAAAAATAACTATTATGAAAAAGCTTCTGCTCCTTCTCGCGGCAATCATCTTAAAATTTTCAGTGTTTGCTCAAATGGCGCCCAATCAAAAAATGCCGGCACCTCAAAATATCGGGCATATATACGGAAAGCTTGTCGACAATACCGGAAAGGCAATTGCCGATGCATCCATCATATTATTGCAAAGCCACTTTGATACTTCTTCCAAAAAAATGAAAGAAGTTTTATTGAAAGGGCTTACCACAAAATCAAATGGTGAATTCAGTTTTGAAGAATTGCCGATGTTTGGGAATCTGAAATTGAAAATATCAGCTACCGGATATGAGCCGATTGAACAAAATGTAAGTTTTAAAATGCAAGTGCCTCCAGCCTCGGGTTCTTCTCCCAAACAGCCCGGCGATATGAGCCAGGCAATGAATGCATTCGACAAAGACCTTGGCAACATTAAACTTGCAACAGATGTAAAACAATTGAAAACGGTTACTGTAACTGCAAGCAAGCCCACTTTAAAAATGGATATTGATAAAAAAGTGTACAATGTTGAAAAAGACATTGTGAATGCCGGTGGCACAGCGCTTGATGTAATGAAAAATGTTCCGTCAGTGAATGTTGATATTGATGGAAATGTTACGTTGCGCAACAGCACTCCGCAAATTTATATTGAAGGAAGACCAACTACGCTAACGCTCGATCAGATTCCTGCTGATGCAATTGAAAGCGTTGAAGTAATTACCAACCCATCTGCAAAATATGATGCGTCTGGCGGCGGTTCCGGCATATTGAATATCATTTTAAAAAAGAATAGAAAAGCTGGCTACAATGGAAATGTTCGCGCTGGTGTAGATAAATACGGCGCAGTGAATGGCGGCGGCGATTTTAATGTTCGCCAGGGAAAATTTAATGTTGGTGCAAGTGCATTCGTGAACGAAAATAAAGGCCGCACAACAGGTGCAACCGACCGCACAAATTTTGGTGATACTGCAACAAGTATTCATCAAACAAACAACGACAGAAATAATGGCGCTTTTATTTTTGGAAGATTGGGCATCGATTATTTCATGACCAACAGAACTTCTTTTTCTTTAGCGGGCATCAGGGTTCATGGAGAATTTAAGCCAACTCAATTGCTTAGCACAACCACTGACAGTTTGTTCAACACAGGCACGCAATCTTCTTACAGTGAGCGAAACACAAATACCAATCGTGAGTTTAATGCAAGTGGTTTGCAATTTGGGTTCAAGCATCTTTTCCCTAAAGAAGGAGAAACATTAACCGTGGACCTAAATTATTTTTCAGGAAAGAATACCAATAACTCTTTGTACAACACTAATTATTTTTCAGATGGCGCAGGCAGCGATATAATTGGCAATTCACAACAAAAAACAATTGGTGTTGGTGATAATCAGTTCCTGACCGTTCAAACAGATTATGTGAAACCGATAAGCACAAAAACCAAGCTGGAAGCAGGTTTGAGACTGCAGCAACAAAAGCTGACAAACATCACTGATAATTATTTTCTTGATAGCACAGGAACTAATTTTGAATTGTCTGATGCCGCTTCTATCAACTATAAAAACACCAATAATATTTATGCGGGTTATGTTTCTGTAACCAGCGCTATCAAAAATTTTGGATATCAGTTGGGGCTTCGCGCAGAGCGTTCCGATTATTCCGGCGATTTGATTTCAACGAAACAATATTTCAGCAATAGCTATCCAATCAGTTTATTCCCATCAGTTTTTCTTAGCCAGAAATTAAATGGAAATCAGGAATTGCAATTAAGCTATACGCGCAGGATCAATCGCCCGAACTTTTTTCAGTTGATCCCTTATACTGATTATTCAGACAGTTTGAATATTACCAGAGGCAACCCAAATCTTGTTCCTGAATTCACAAATTCATTTGAGTTTTCTTATTTAAAAACTTTGCCACATAATAACACCATTCTGGCTTCTGTTTATTATAAGCAAACGACTAATTTAATCACAAGATATCTTGATACTTCAGTGAATGAGCTGACGGGCAAACAAGATATCATTAACACTTATGTGAATGCAAATTCAAGCTACACTATTGGTGCAGAATTAACGACGGTCATGAATTTGGCAAAGTGGTGGGACATGACCGCAAACATCAATGTGTACAATTCAAAAATTAATACTGATAATGTAAGTGGAAGCTCACAAGCTGCATTGTGGAGCTGGTTCGGAAAATTGAACAACAATTTTAAATTGCCTGCAAAATTCAAGTTGCAACTAACGGGCATGTATCAGTCAAAAACAAATTTGCCTGTGAACACAAACAACAACAATATGGGCGGTCTATCCCGGAATGCAGACACAGAGCGCATCACAAGGTTATATACGTTCATTCTACAGTGTAGATGCAGCAATAAGCAGAAGTTTTTTAAAAGCCGATGCAGCAACTGTTAGTTTAAGTTTCAGCGATATTTTCCGTTCAAGATGGTCTGATCAGCATTCGGAAAGCGCATTTTTTGTTCAGGATTACAACCGCTTGCGCGATCCACAAATGCTGCGCTTAAATTTTACTTATAGGTTTGGAAAGATGGATGCTTCGTTGTTCAAGAGAAAAAATACAAATGCTTCAGGCATGGATGCAACGCAGGGAATGCAGTGATAATGATACTTACAAAATAAAAAAACAGGCATTGATGAATGCCTGTTTTTTTATTTTATGCACAATCAGAATTTATTTAGTTGCGAAATATTTATTTTGAAGATTTCATTTCATTTATTTCTACTTGCGGAACCAATACTTTGTTGTCTTTCTCAACAATCAGATCTTTTGTGAGCACAAATGTTTTTGTTTGTTTTATATTGGTTGAAGACGCACCAATCTTTACAGTATATGTTCCTGCTTCTGCTATCCATGAAGTTGAATTTGTATCGAACGAAGCAAGATCTCTTTCATTAATTGTGATTGAAATAGTTTGTGATTCTCCCGGTTTCAACAATTTTGTTTTCGCGAAGCCTTTTAATTCTTCTGATGGCTTATCTAATTTTTTTGCCGGTGCATTTAAATATAATTGAACCACCTCTCTTCCCGCAACAGTTCCGGTGTTCTTAACGGTAACAGTTGCCGATATTTTTTTATCAAAAGTTGGGGAGCTAAGCTTAAGGCCGCTATAATCGAAATCGGTGTATGAAAGCCCATATCCAAATTCAAATGCAGGCTGAATGTTGAAGGTACTGTAATAACGGTATCCTACATAAATGCCTTCTTCATAAGTAACTTCTGCAGGAATGCGCTTCATGCCAAAAGTACCTGTGGTTGCTTTTTCAGGAAATTCTTTTCCGGGGAAATTTTTAGCTGAAGGCACATCATCGTACGAGCCGGGAAAAGTTGTAGCCAGTTTTCCTGATGGATTTATTTTTCCGCTTAATACATCTGTCATGGCATTACCACCTTCAAGCCCGGGTTGCCATGCAAGCAAAATGGCGTCTGCAGCATCTTTCCAATCATTCACATTAATTACGCCACCAATATTCAGCACAACAATTATTTTTTTATGCTGCGCATGAAATGCATCAGATACATTTTTGATCAATGCTTTTTCTGCGTCATTCAAATAATAGTCTCCTTCCATTTTTCTGTCGCTGCCTTCGCCTGCATTTCTGCCGATCGTAATGATTGCAACGTCAGCCTCAGTCGATTTTTTTGTGATCAGATCATTATCAATATTAAATTCAGCGATGGGCGGAGTAGGGTTCATAAATTCTTCAAAAAAACTTTTTTTCGGCTGTTTTGCTTTTTCTTCTTTTATATAAGAAGAGTAAGAGCTGCTTATATTGTCATCTAATTTATAACCTGCATTTGCCAGTCCTTGTGCGAGAGAAATTTTATATGCTTTGTTCACATCTCCGCTGCCCGTGCCGCCTGCAATCAGGCTGTAGCTTATATTCCCGAAAAGTGCGATGCTTTTTACTTTATTGCTAATTGGAAGTGAATGATCATTATTTTTTAAAAGAACCATTGATTCTGCAGCTGTATTTCTTGATACCAAGGCATCTTTTTTCAGGTCGGGGTTGTTGGAGAATTTATATTTCTTAAAAGCAGGCGATTTTAAAATAATATTTAAAATGCCTGCAACATTCTCATCTAAAATTTTTTCATCAAGCATTCCGCTTTTTACAGCATCAATAATTTTTTGTGATTGCT
Organism: uncultured Bacteroidota bacterium; assembly: GCA_963718975.1. GTDB lineage: Bacteria > Bacteroidota > Bacteroidia > Chitinophagales > Chitinophagaceae > Puia. Next base: position 21,464 of record CAVRBD010000010.1, read on the forward strand.
CGGGTGTGCCGGGCATCAGCAAATTATTTCCTGCTTTCATTTGTCCAATTGGGTCTGTTCCCCCAAACCAATCCGTCATCACAAAACCTTTATAGCCCCATTCTTTTCTCAAAACTGTTGTAAGCAGCTCGTAGCTTTCAGATGTATATGTTCCATTGAGATAATTGTATGAGCTCATCACCGTCCACGGGTTTGATTCTTTTGTTGCAATCTCAAATCCCTTCAAATAAATTTCGCGCAATGCCCGTTCGCTGATGATTGCATTTACCGAATTCCTGTCCGTTTCCTGGTTATTTGCAACAAAGTGTTTAATGGAAGTGCCGACGCCATTGCTTTGTATGCCTTTCACCACTGAAGCGCACATGGTTCCCGACAATAGCGGATCTTCAGAAAAATATTCAAAATTTCTTCCGCCTAAAGGATTGCGATGAACGTTCATTGCCGGGCCAAGTATAACATCAATGCCATATTCGCGTACTTCACTTCCAAAGGCAACACCGATTTTTCTTGCGAGCGCAGTGTCCCACGATGAAGCAATCAGTGTAGCGACCGGCCATGCCGTTGCATAATAAGTTTTGGAACCATCTTTTCTAACGGAGTCGATGCGCACTCCTGCAGGCCCGTCGGAAACAACTATCGTTGGAATGCCAAGTCGCGGGATAGCAAAAGTGGTTCCCGCAGCGCCGGGCACTTTATCCTGGGTTTCACCGAGTACAGGGCCGCCGCTATTTATGCCTGGTAATTTCATGCCTTTGCCTACAAGCAGTTTTGCTTTTTCTTCCAGTGTCATTGCGGCAATCACTTCTTTTATAGAATTTTTTCCGAGCTGAGGAAAAGTTTTTTTAGTGGCTGATTGACCAAATGAGCGAGATGCCATTGCAAATAATAAAATGATAAATGAAAATGCGTGAGCAAAGATTCTTGTTTTTTTCATACAGCTGTATTTTATAGTTCAAGCAAAAATTGAAAATGACTATGAATTTATGATGATAGATGTTTGAAAAGCCAGAATAAAAAATAATCATCAAATTTTATTTAAGGCTCAACCGTTTTTCCCGGTCAAGGCTACAACGGCATCCTTATAACTTTCGCCGACAGGCAGTTCAATTTCTCCCACAAAGACACTGCTTTTCCTTAATGCAGTAATATGTTCGATGGAAGCGAAATAAGATTTATGTATCCTGATAAATTTTTCAGCAGGCAATTCTTCTTCAAGCGTTTTCATGCTCATTCTTGTTATCACGGCCTTGCTGGTGCTTTTCAGGTGAATCTTTATATAATCTTTCAATCCTTCGATCCATAAAATATCTGCGAAAGAAATTTTTACAAGGCTATAATCAACGTTTACAAAAAAATAATCTGCAACTGTGGCTGATTGGGCTTTTGCGTTTTTCAATTGAAATAATTCCCAGGCTTTGTTGCATGCTTTTACAAACCTTTCCAGCGATACGGGCTTTAAAAGATAATCAACTACATTCAGGTTAAAACCTTCGAGCGCAAATTTTTCATATGCAGTTATTAAAATGATCATTGGTTTTGTTGAAAGGCTTTGTATAAACTGCAAACCTGTAAGGCCGGGCATTTGTATGTCAAGAAAAATGAGATCGATTGTTTTTGACTGAAGTATTTTCATCGCTTCCATTGCGTTGCTGCATTTCGCTTCCAGCTGCAAATAGGGAACCTGGCCGATATTGTCTTCCAGTAATTCAAGAGCGAGGGGCTCGTCGTCAACAGCAATGCATTGCAACATTAATGAAAATTTAATTGAAGTGAAACTATGAACCAGCCGTCTTTTTTTGTGATCAGCAAAGAATTATTGCCTCCATATAATAAGTTCAGCCTTCGTTTTACATTTGTCATTCCTATGCCGGAGGTTTTATCTTTTATTTCAATAGATTCAGGGTTATACTTATTTCGCACTGTAAAATGAAGCATGTTTTCTTTTGCTTTCAGATCAATGTCTATAACTGCATTTTCGATCATGCCGGTTCCGTGTTTGAATGCATTTTCAACGAAAGGTATTAACAGCATCGGCTCAATGTCATAATTTTTATCCGATTGTTTATGCGAAAAATTGACAGCCACATTATTGCCAAATCTTTGCTTCTGCAAATCGATATAGCTTTGCAGATATTCGGTTTCTTTTTCAAGCGCCACCTTTTCTTCATCGGCTTCATAAAGCATATACCGCATTAATGAAGATAATTTAATTAATGATGGTTCTAATAATTCAGATTTTTTTCTTGCAAGTGCTACCATGTTGTTAAGCACATTGAACATAAAATGCGGGCTTACCTGTGAACGCAAAAATGATAATTCGGTTTTTAAATTTTCATTCTCTTTTTCTTTCATCAACTGGTCGGCCTTGATCCTGTCTCTTATCATTTGAAACGCAGTACTGGCAGCAAGAATAAAAAGGTAGGGAAAAATGGCAAATAGAATGGCGGGCCTTAATTGAAAGGCCCTGTTTTTTCGAAGCAATTCAACAAGTATAAAATCTGAGACAACTAATATGATAATTATGGCTATCTGTATTAAAGTATAGGACCAATATTTTTTTTTGTAGATAAACTGGGGTATTAAAACAAAAGCATTCAGATAAAAAAATCCGATCCATAATAAATCAGTGAGGATATATTTTATGATTGAATTGGCATCATTATCTTCTGAAGAATGATGCGCTTTATTATCGTCAGACGATGGATGAAGAAGAAAAGGCAGAGAGAACAATAACACCCATGCTGCAATATGCAAAGTAATCACTACCCATTTTTTTGAATACCATGGCTGTTTCATTGTGCTAATGTAGCAACACTAATATATATTTGAAAAATGTTGCGACGAAAACCTCTTTTTCTGCGATAAAACAGACAAAGGAATTTAAAATTGCTTATTTTAAAGCATCTCTGATTAATATGAATTCATTGGCATGCATACGCCCCGGCGTTTTTGAATATCGGCAGCTCGAAGAAATTGAATGGATGCCGGGCAATACTTTGCTCCGGATAAAACGTATTGGCATTTGCGGCACTGATCTTCACGCATTTGAAGGCACACAACCTTTTTTTGATTACCCGAGAATTTTGGGCGATGAAATTGCTGCTGACGTTGCAAAAACAGATGCAATTGGGTTCTATCAAAATGAGTTGGTCACATTCATCCCGTACTTCAATTGCAACGCATGCATTGCATGCAGAAATGGTAAACCCAATTGCTGCGCTAATATAAAAGTGTGCGGTGTTCATATTGACGGTGGAATGTCAGAATATTTTTTGGTGCCATCCTCGACTTTATTGCATGGAGAAAATTTGAACGTTGATGAGCTTGCTTTGATTGAACCATTTTCAATTGGGGCACATGCATTGCGGAGAGCGGAAATAAAACCGGGCGATTTTGTATTGATAATAGGAGCCGGGCCAATCGGTATTGCAACGATGGAGCTGGCGAAAATTGCAGGCGCAAATGTAATTGCAATGGATATGAACGAAACGCGGCTAAATTTTTGCAGGCAAAATTTGCAGCTTGAACATGTTATTAACCCCGGTTCCTTCAATCCGCTGGAGCAATTGAAAGAAATTACTGATGGCAATATGCCTGATGTAGTGTTTGACGCCACCGGAAACCTGAAAGCAATCAACCATGCATTTCAATATATTTCTCACGGCGGCAAATATGTGCTGATTGGTTTGCAGAAAGAAGAAATTAAATTCAGCCATCCGGAATTTCACAAACGTGAAGCAACGTTAATGAGTAGCCGAAATGCTACTAGAACAGATTTCCTGCATGTAATTGATTGTTTTAAAAATAAAAGAATTAACCTTGATCATTATATTACCCACAGACTGAAATTTGATGAAGTGAAGGACAGGTTTGCGAGTTTGCTTAATCCTGAAAACAAGGTTATAAAGGCTGTAATAGAAATGGATTGATAAAACCTGATTGTGTTATTAATACTTGAGTTATGAAATATATTTTCAGTATCATTTTTACGGTTGCATTCCTTGCAGCATCATCTCAGCAGAAAATTGATTATGGCAATAATAAAGCTGTAGGTAAATATTATGATGTGCGCGGAATTAAAATGTATTGTGAAATATATGGCGAGGGAAAACCGCTGTTACTGATCCATGGAAATGGCGGTTCAATGAATGCTTTTTCAAACAACATCACATTCTTCTCAACAAAATATAAAGTGATTGCACTGGACAGCCGCGCACAGGGAAAAACAGTTGATGCAAAAGATTCGCTAAGTTTTGAAATGATGGCCGATGATGAAGCTGCTTTGTTAGATTCACTGCACATCGATTCTGCTTATGTGATTGGCTGGAGCGACGGTGGCATCAACGCTTTGCTGCTTGCCATGCGCCATCCTGAAAAAGTGATAAAGCTGGTTTCAACCGGCGCAAACCTATGGCCTGACTCAACTGCGCTCATACCATCTTTATGGAAAGAAATGAAAAATGAATTTGATACAACACGCACTGATAAATTCAATGCGAAACAAAAAAATGACTGGAAGATTTTTTTGCTCGATTGGCTTCAGCCAAATATTTCACTGGAGCAATTGCACGCAATTAAATGCCCCTCTCTGATTATGGGCGGAGATCGTGATCTGATAAGAGTTGAGCATACTGTTGCAATCGCACAAAATATTCCCAAAGCATATTTGTGGATTGTTCCGAACTCCGGACATGCAACACTGATCGAGCATAAAGATGAGTTCAACAAAAAAGTGGACGAATTTTTTTCGGGTCATTTTCAAAATCTGAAATAAAATTTCTGATTAAGAGTTATCTTCACAATTCACCAAAGAAAAGGAGGTATTCATGCAATCTACAGATCAATCATGGACGCCTTCGGTTAATATCGCTTAACCGAACCACTCCAAAAAATAATCTGCTGGCCAAAGAGCCGGGAGCCACTTGTAAAAAAGTGGCTTTTTAATTTCTATCAAATAAAAAACGTTCATCGGTTATTGATGAACGTTAGAGCGGCAAAAGAGGCTCGAACTCTCGACCCTCAGCTTGGGAAGCTGATGCTCTACCAACTGAGCTACTGCCGCTTGTTAAAACAGGAGAAAATTTATATTTCTCTCTGTTCAGTTAAATCAAATATTAATTCGTTTTCTTAATATATTCTTTATTTCCTGCCGGAGTCAGCGTGTATCTTCCGCCTTTCGGGCCTTCATAAATTGTTCTTCCTTTTGCATCAGTGCCAACTGCTTTGTCTGCTGTTTTATTAACGCCCTGTGTAACTGTTTTTGGAGTAGCCGCAGGCTTTACTACAGGAGTTGCGGCTGGTGCAGGTTTAACAGCGGGTGCAGGGGCCGGAGTTACTGCCGGAGTTGTAGTAGTTGCGGCGGCTGCAGCTTTCGCTTTCTCTTCTTTTTTTACTTCCCTTGCCGCTTTTTTTGCAGCTTTTACTGAATCTTTAGCAGCTTGAGTTTGCGAATGCGCGTTTGTGCTTGCAAATAAAATAGCTGTGGATAGCAATAGCGTTGATAATACTTTTTTCATATTACATTATTTTAATGCTGAAATTATGGCAATTTATAACACATTCCTTTTTTTTAAAAGAAATCCCAATTACGATTTTTGAAAACTGGTTATTTTTTTTGATAACCAGCTGTTTTTGATTGGTATCAGCCATTTGTTTTTCAGCTCTTGCTTATCCTGCACCGTGTTATTAAAATAAATAGTTTCATTATTAATGAAATTATTTTCAGAAGCATAATTAAGCTGTGACAAAGGAAGCAGTTGCACTTTTTCTTTTATGATGAAGGCAAGTGAGAGCCTGTCAAAAAGATTTACATTGAAAAGCTGTTCAATTTTTTTTATTAATCTCACCGAGCTGTCGGTGCTGCAACCGCTTACGCCGGTTGCAGATTCATCGGCCATCAAAATAATAAATTGCCCGAAAAATAAATTGGCATAACCTTTTACAGGTGTTCCGTGCGATTTCCAGGTTGAAGCAAAATCATTTAACAAATCTTCTATTTGCAAAGCTTCAGAAATTGAAAATGTGCGGTTGCTCTGATAAACCCAAACCCTGGAATCATCAGCAAAATCCTTAGGTAATAATTCTTGATAGTTGAAATTCATTCTGCAAAATTAACTATGATTTGGATGATTTTTGTTGAGAGATAATTTGTGTTTTTTTTAGGTTGATAATCAATTAAATCAAATAAATCTTACTTTAAAGAGAAGCTGCAATCAATTCCGCCACATCCATTACTTTCACTTCATCTTCTTTTTCTTTGTTCTTAACGCCATCCGTCATCATGGTGTTGCAAAATGGGCAAGCTGCTGCAATAATATTTGCCCCTGTTGAAATGGCTTCTGCGCTTCTTTCAAAATTAATTCTTGTTGTTCCTTTTTCTTCTTCTTTGAACATTTGTGCACCGCCTGCACCGCAGCATAAACCTTTGCTGCGGCAGCGTTTCATTTCTACCAGTTCTGCATCCAATGCCTCCAAAATTTTTCTCGGGGCTTCGTAAATATTATTTGCTCTGCCTAGGTAACAACTATCATGATAAGTAATTCGCTTGCCTTTAAATACACCGCCTTCTTTTAATTTTATTTTCCCTTCATCAATAAGTTGCTGCAAAAAAACCGTGTGATGCATCACTTCATAATTGCCGCCCAATTCAGGATATTCATTTTTAAGGATGTTGAAACAATGCGGGCAGGCAGTAACGATTTTTTTTATTGAATAATTATTAAGCATCTGGATGTTTTGATAAGCCATCATCTGGAACATGAACTCGTTGCCTGCTCTGCGTGCCGGGTCGCCGGTGCACATTTCTTCTTTCCCAAGAATGGCATATTTGATTCCTGCTTTTTCAAGGATCATGGCGAAAGCTTTGGTTATTTTTTGTGCACGCTGGTCGAAGCTTCCCGCACAGCCTACCCAAAATAATATTTCAGGCGATTCGCCATTTGCAAATAATTCAGCCATTGTAGGCACAGTCATACTGATATAATTTTTAGTAAATCTAATTAAAACGGTTCATAGTTGATTGTTCATAAATAACAGCGGGTGCCGTTTTACGATCAACCATTAACTCTGAGCTATTCGCTGCAAACTAAACCGTAACTTCACATCAAAAATAACATGGCTACTGATGATAAATTGTTATTGATCAGAAACTATGATTTGTGGTGCCACTTGAGTGATGAGGAATATGATGAACTTAAAATTGAGCACCGTTATATAGAAGCTCCCAAAGGCGAGTATATTTATTTTGAAGCATACAATCACAACAGGCTTTATTTTATAAAAGAAGGATATATAAAGATCGGCTACATCGACAATGATGGAAATGAAAAAGTGAAAGAGATTATTAAAAAAGGAGAAATTTTCGGGCAGTTCAGTCTTGAAAGAAACAACCTGCATGGAGAATTTGCACAAGCATATAAAAACAATGTAAGCCTTTGCGCTTTTACTATTGAAGAGTTTGAAAGATTGCTTAAAAAAAGGCCAGACTTGGCATTGAAATACAGCAAACAAGTTGGCGCAAAATTGCGCAACATCGAAAACCGTTTGATCAATTTGCTCAATAAAGACGTGAAGACAAGATTGCTTCACTTTCTTTGGCAACTTGTGGAACAAGACCTTGGCGAAACAACAACTGATGGTTTTTGCATCCCAAATTACCTCACACACGAAGACATCGCTAACCTTATCGGCTCAAGCAGGCAAACTGTTACTACAATGATCAATGAGCTTGAGAGCGAAAAGATACTTTCTTATAACCGACAGCAGATTTGCTTTCTGGATGTTAAAAAATTACAAAAGCGCATGAATGTCGCATAAGCGACAGAGAGCAGCAGGCGGCGTTCATATTTTTGAGCCATAAATTTTTGTATGAAATCATTACTACTTGCTGCATTTTTCATAAGCACTGTTGCTTCATTTGCTCAGGATGCAAATTCGCTCCGTAAAAAAAATTTCAATTTGTCTGATGGCATTGGTATTAAGGGATATGACCCCGTGGCATATTTTATAGAACATAAAGCAGTGAAGGGAAACAAAGATTTTTCATTTTCATTTGGAGGGATAACTTATTATTTTTTATCTGCTTCAAATAAAGATGAATTTCAAAAAAATCCTGCTAAATATGAGCCTCAGTATGGTGGCTGGTGCGCATATGCAATGGGCAAGGATGGTTCCAAAGTGGAAGTAGATCCTGAAACTTTTAAAATTATTGATGGCAAATTGTTCTTGTTCTATAATCAGTTTTTTAATAACACGCTAAAAAGCTGGAATAAAGATGAGATGAACTTGCACCAACATGCCGATGCGAACTGGCAAAAAATATTTCATTGATCATTATTAAAATTTTCGGGTTATGAAAGTCGCAAACATTTTTTTATGGGTTCTTCGGTTGCTCGCTGCCGTTATTTTATTACAGACTTTGTATTTTAAATTTACCGGCCACCCGCAATCAGTAAAATTATTTACAGCAATCGGCATGGAGCCATGGGGCAGAATAGGCACTGGCATTTTTGAATTGATAGCATCCATACTGATCCTTTATCCCCGCACAACGGGCTATGGCGCAGTGCTTGGCATGGGGCTAATGGCCGGCGCACTGTATTTCCATCTCACAAAAATCGGCATTGTATTCGATGGAGACGCTGTGCTTTTTACTTATGCCTTAATTGTGTTTGTTTGCTGCACTGTTTTAGCTATTGTTTACAGAAAGCAAGTGCTCGCTTTGTTGCCGATAAAAAAAGAATAAATTTTCGTACCATTCATAACAATCGCTTATTATTTTAAACTTGCTGTGAGTAGTTTTGTCTACAACTTAAAGTGATTTATGATGAAGAGATTTTTATTTAGTGTTGCGATTTTGTTAACCGCGACTTTTGCATTTGCTCAAACTTATTCGCCTGTTGAAAATGGCTCAACAATTCAGTTCAAAGTGAAAAATTTCGGATTCACTGTTGATGGTTCATTTAAAGGTTTGAAAGGGACGATTGAATTTGATCCTGCAAAACCTGCCGAAGCAAAATTTGATGTGAGCATTGATGCAAACACTATTTTTACCGACAATGGCATGCGCGATGACCACCTCCGCGAAGAAAGCTATTTTGATGTAAAAAACCATCCGCACATCAGTATCGTATCTACAAAAGTTGCTCAATCAGGCAAGGCCGGCAACTTTGTTTTTTCCGGAATTCTTGAGATCAAAGCTGTGAAGAAAGAAATATCTTTTCCATTCTCCGCAACGCCATCAGAAGGAGGCTTTGTGTTCAAGGGCGAATTCAAAATAAACAGAAAAGATTTTAATATAGGAGGGTCGAGTACAATATCTGATAACGTAAATGTTATTTTGAATGTAGTAGCAAAAAAATAATTGTAAATTTATAATCAGCCAAAACAGTTTATGCAATTAAAGCAAGCAGTAAATAATGTTTTCGTTCAGTTGTCGGGCACACTGCAACAATTGTCCGATGAAGAATATGCTAAGCCCTGTGCTTCATTGTTCAAGAACACAATTGGCCAGCATGTGCGGCATATTATTGAATTGTTTCAGTGCCTTGAAAACGGCTATAATACCGGCATTGTGAATTATGAAAAAAGAAAACGTGATGCTTTGATTGAAAACGATAAGCAAATGGCAGAAAAATTATTGCATCAAATTCATGAGCAGCTCGACAGGCCTGACAAAGTGCTTATACTGGAAGCTTGTTATGACGATGCTTCTAGCGAGCAGCTGTCATTATCTACAAACTATTATAGAGAAGTAGCGTACAATCTTGAGCACGCTATTCATCACATGGCACTTATACGCATTGGCGTAAATGAAGTGAGCGAAATTTCATTATCTGAAGAATTTGGCGTAGCGGCTTCTACCATTAAGCACCGAAAGCAATGTGCACAGTAAGTTTTATCTCGATCAATAACAAAATTATTATCACTTCAAACAGAGATGAGAAGTATTGGCGTTCACCTGCCATAGCTCCTAAATTGTATAAGTTCAAAACAGGGAATATTTTATTTCCACGTGATGCGGATGCGGGAGGCACATGGCTCGCTGTTCATGAAAATGGAAATGCGATTGTTTTTTTAAATGGCGCTTTTATAAAACATGAACCCAAACCTCCTTACAGAAAAAGCAGGGGTGTCATACTTCTTGATTTGATTGATGATGACAGTCCGCATCATCATTTCTTAAAGATGGATTTGATAAACATCGAACCCTTCACGGCAATTGTTTTGGAAGATGATCAATTGTATGAATGCAGATGGGATGGCGAAAAAAAATATCAGCAAAAATTGAATGCAAGCTCGCCTCACATTTGGTCTTCAGTTACATTATATAATGAAGAAATAATTAAAAAGCGAAAAAAATGGTTTGAAGAATGGCTGATAAAAAATCCTTTTCCTTCGCAGGATGATATTTTGCATTTTCACGAGTTTACAGGAGATGGAGATAAGCACAATGATCTTCTGATGAACCGCAACGATTTTGTATATACAGTCAGCATTACCTCCGTTGAAATAAATGAACGAGCTTCGCTAATGAAATATGTTGATATAAAAAATCATCAGCAATACCAGCACGAATTGATAGTCACAAAAGCAATTGCTTCAAAATAATGAACTGGTTTCAACGCCTTGCGTATCGTCCATTTTTCATTAAATTATTTCATTGGGAATATTGGAGCTTTAGCACCGTTTATGTTCCGATCTATTTTATCTGGATTGGATTGTGCCTGCGTGCGCGTTCTTTTTTTTTCTTTGCCGCATCAAACCCCACTATAAAAAACGGAGGCTTTCTCAATGAATCAAAAAAAGAAATTGCGCCGCTTATTCCTTCATTTCTTCAGCCAAAAACTGTTTTCTTTTCTATCCCATCCAATGCAGAAATTGTTTTGCAACAATTGGCCCGGTATGGTTTGTCATTCCCTATGATCGGCAAGCCGGATATTGGCGGCCGTGGCCGTGGCGTTAAAGCATTAAAAGATGAAGATGATGTTCGTGCGTATGTAAAAAATGCTTTTCTTGATTTTCATATACAGGAATTTGTTTCATACAAAAATGAAGTGGGCATTTTTTATTATCGTTACCCCAATGAAGAAAATGGAAAGCTGTCAGGCATCGTGAGAAAAGAATTCCTGAAAGTAAAAGGAAACGGAATTGATAATGTAACTGCGCTTTTAAGAAAAAATAAAAGAGGAGTATTGCAATTGGGAGCATTGAAAAATGTTTATGGAGAAAAAATGCTTGAAGTGTTGGGTGACGGTGAAGAAAAAATTTTAGTGCCTTATGGCAACCACGCACGCGGAGCAATGTTTTTAGATGATTCTCATTTGATTGAAAAAGATCTAACCGAAACTATTGATGGCATTTGCAAACAAATGAATGGTTTTTATTTTGGCAGGTTGGATATCCGATACAGTAATTGGGAAGAATTAAAACAAGGCAAAAATTTTTCTATTATTGAAGTAAATGGAGCAGGGTCGGAACCAACGCACATCTATGATCCGCGGCACTCATTGTTTTTTGCATGGAAAGAAATTATTCGCCATTGGGTTTTGCTTTGGCGCATCAGCAGGATCAATCACAAAAAAGGCTATCGTTATCTTACATTAAAAGAGGGTTTGCAAATGTTCAGAGAAGATAAAATTATTTCGCAAAAGCTGGCCGCCATGCCGGAATAAACGAAAGCGAAATTTTTATTTTGAATATTAATAGGTCGCAAAATATTATATTTCACAAGCCAAAAACATATTTCTATTTTGTATTTCATATTTATTTGTAATTATGCAAATCAGTTTCTTGCATCAAAGTCTACTTTTAATTTCTTGATATGAAATGTACTCTCTCAATTTTGATGATGTTTTTCCTGCTCGCATCATTTTCAAATATTTTTGGGCAGCCAAGAAAAATGGACTCCACGCTAAAAATGGGAAAGGTTGGCTATAAAGTGTTGTGCAGCAACAAAACGCCTGAGCAGAACCAGCTAACCATTAAGCCCATTGGGTTTGAGAGCACTGCACGCGAAATGAGCTTTTACATAAAAGGGAAAGTGAACGGAGCTGAAATTGATGATTTGAATGGCGATGGCTTTCCGGATTTGTTGGTATATATGTCCACAGGCCCCAACGAAATTGGGAATGTTTTTGCTTTTGCATCGCAAGAAAATAAATCTTTTGCTCCTTTTGGCTTGCCAGATGTGATGTTAGATGGAAAATTAAAAGAGGGTTATAAAGGCCATGATGAATTTATGTTGCTCGAAGGGAAACTGATAAGGCAGTTCCCTATATTTAAAGTTGACGATGCCAAGGACAAACCAACCGGGGGGAAAAGAGTAGTGATATACTACGTTGTTTCTTCCCCTGACGGAAGATTCGAATTTAAAGTGCTGCGATCATACGATGGCAAGTGATGATTATTTATTGAACGTTGCCCAAAATTGTGTAACTGCTTCCATTGTGAAAAACAAATTTTCCTGATAACCACAAGCTGTTCGTAAGTGAATCATTGATTACCGTCACACCATTTTCCTGAACAACCACTGAAAGGTTGTAATTTTTTACGACATATGGATCAAGATAAAGTTCCACAGACAAGCTGTCCCCATCTCGTAAAATTGAAGTGGAAAAAGTGGAAGAATCTGAAAGAGGAAGATCAATTGGGGTGACGAGGCCTTCGCCGCTTGTTCCACACAGTTGATATAATGATCTGTAATTAACAACTCCTAATGAAGCAATCCCTGCATCATTAATCTGAAGATCAAGTGAGCCCTTCGCAACCAGAACACTGCTTGTTAAAGAAGTGACAGTTGACCTGCTTGTTTGATAACCGGAGTCTTGAAGACTGGAATCTTTAGTGCATGAAGCGAGTAGCAAAAGCGCTGCCAGTAACTTTTTCATTGAAAAAATTTTAAAGTTTAAAAAGGTTAATATCAATAGTACCGCCTTGGGCTTGCTTGTTTGAGCAGCCGTTTAGGATACGAAAACCTGAAAGCCATTATAAAACGGATTCAGTTTCGCATAGGAAACAATTAACACGCATAAACTAGGAGAGCCTTTTCGGAAAGGGTGCTTGATGAAGTACTGTCGCTCAATTCAAGAGGTATGGGAGGTTGGTCGCTTAGAATGTAGTTTACGTAGAATAGTAACTATACAAATATTAAATTATCTTTTTGATAAAACCAAATTTATTATCGCATAATTTTCCACAAAAAAAATAAAAGTTACAAATATCTGTTCATCTTATAAATATTTCACTAAACTGAAAGCTAGCATTTAGCTTAATTTATTTTGCCGTGATGTTCATCACATCTTCTTAATTTTATTGACTGTCTTCTTCAATAAACTTTCTGCTAATGCAAATTATTTTCGGGATTATTTTTCATTTCATCGGCGGCTTTGCTTCAGGAAGTTTTTACATGCCCTATAAAAAAGTAAAAGGATGGCATTGGGAAAGCTATTGGATTGTTGGAGGTTTATTTTCATGGCTTATTGTTCCGCCATTAGCCGCGTGGCTCACTGTTCCGGGGTTTGCAGAAATAATCCGCCACACTTCTTTTGAAACAATTAAATATGTGATGCTCTTTGGCGTGCTCTGGGGTTTTGGCGGGCTAACGTATGGCCTTGGCGTAAGATATCTTGGCATGTCTTTGGGAAATTCTGTAGTGCTTGGTTTTTGCTCAGCATTTGGTGCACTTGTTCCCTCCATTTATTACAACTTCAATCCGGCGCCAGGCAAAACAACATTTCATGATTTGCTCACAACATCGTGGGGGAGAATAGTTCTTGCAGGAGTTATTATTTGTTTAGTTGGAATTTATATCTGTGGCAGGGCAGGCGTGATGAAAGAAAACGAATTGCCTGCAGAAGAAAAGAAAAAATCTGTCGCAGAATTCAGTTTGGTGAAAGGATTAATTGTCGCCATATTTTCAGGAATCTTAAGTGCCTGTTTTAATTTTGGTATCGAAGCTGGCAAACCGATGGCGGAAGCTGCTGTGGCTGCTGGTTTCAATCCCTTATATCAAAATAACGTGACTTATATCGTTTTGTTATGGGGCGGACTTGCAACGAATTTTATATGGTGCATGATCTTAAATTCACGCAACAAAACATTTGGCGATTATACAAACGCAAAAACACCATTATCGAAAAATTATTTATTATCGGCACTTGCCGGAACAACCTGGTTCCTTCAGTTCTTTTTTTATGGAATGGGCGAAAGCAAATTGGGGAATGGTGCAAGCAGTTGGATACTTCATATGGCATTCATTATTTTGGTGGCGAATATGTGGGGAATTATTTTGAAAGAATGGAACGGCGTAAGCAGGAAAACGAAAACGGTGATCACAATCGGCATTGCAACTATTTTGTTGTCAGTGTTTGTTGTTGGGATTGGTAATTCGATGAAATAAATTTTGATCAGCTCCGGACTTCAGTCCGGAATAAAATAAAAAATAATTTTTTAAAAATGGGTGAGTCAACAAAAAATTTCAGGCACGTTGGTTATTTATGGGATGATGCAAAAGCGGCATCGCTTGCAGGAGATGAAGTAGCATTGTTAGTATACCGCTCAAACTTATTAGGTGCAGATTTGCGGCTGACCAATTATGGCGGCGGCAACACATCATGCAAAGCAATTGCAAAAGATCCTGTAACAGGAAATGATGTTGAAGTGATGTGGGTGAAGGGAAGCGGAGGGGATCTTGGAACGATGAAACGCAACGGACTTGCAGCCTTATATGTTGATAGATTAAGAGGGCTGAAAAATATTTATCGCGGCATTGAGCATGAAGACGAAATGGTTGAGCTTTTTAATCATTGCATTTATGATCTCAATTCAAAAGCACCATCGATTGATACGCCACTGCATGCATTTCTTCCTTTCAAACATATTGATCATTTGCACCCTGATGCGGCTATAGCCATTGCTGCTGCGAAAGATGGAAAAAAAATCACGCAGGAGTTGTTCAATGGAAAAATTGGTTGGGTAGAATGGCAACGCCCTGGTTTTGATCTTGGGTTGAAATTAAAAAAATGTTTGGATGATAATCCCGGCATTTATGGCATTATGCTTGGCTCCCACGGATTGTTCACCTGGGGTGATACCGCTTATGAAAGTTATATTAACACACTTGAGGTGATTGAAAAATGCGCCGAATATCTTAAAGAAAATTATGGAAAAAAAAGACCTGTTTTCGGCGAAAAAAAATGGAGCCATCAGTAAAAGAAGAGCGATTAAAAAAAGCTTCCACTTTAGCGCCTGTGCTCCGCGGGTTTTGCTCTTCGCAAATAAAAATGATTGGTCATTTTACAGATGATGACAGAGTGCTTGAATTTATTGATTCAAATGATCTTGGTCGATTAGCGCCAATGGGCACAAGTTGCCCTGACCATTTTTTGCGAACGAAAATTTCTCCACTTGTCCTGAATCTTTCGCCGGAAGAAGATGTGACAGATACAAAAGCGATCAAAGAAAAAATTTCTCCATTGTTCGTAGCATACAGAAAAATGTATGCTGAGTATTACAACACTTGCAAACATGCGAACAGCCCTGCCATGCGCGATGCTAACCCCGTGATCATTTTGTATCCCGGAATTGGCATGTTCAGTTTTGCAAAAGATAAACAGACTGCAAGGGTTGCTTCTGAATTTTATATCAATGCAATCAACGTGATGAAAGGCGCGGAAGCCATCAGTGAATACACATCGCTTCCAAGACAAGAAGCATTCAATATTGAATATTGGCTGCTTGAAGAAGCAAAATTGCAGCGCATGCCGAAACCAAAATCATTAAGTGGAAGGGTTGCATTAATAACCGGTAGCGCTGGTGGCATTGGAAAAGCCATTGCAAAAAAATTTGCGGCTGAAGGAGCTTGCGTTGTGATCAATGATATTAATGAAGAAAGATTAAAAAATGCGGAAGAAGAATTTAAAAAATTATTTGGCAAAGATTCATCATCATCAGTTCTGCTGAACGTGACTGATAAAGATTCTATTGAAAAAGCTTTTGCATCAGCAGCGCTTGCATTTGGCGGCGTTGATATTATCGTGAACAATGCGGGCATCAGCATTTCAAAACCAATTGCAGAACATTCTATAGAAGATTGGGATAAGCTCTATGATATTTTAGTGAAAGGTCAATTTGTTGTTTCAAAATATGGAGTTGAAATGATGCGCAAGCAAAATTTTGGCGGAGATATCATTAATATCGTTTCAAAAAATTCTGTTGTTGCCGGCCCGAACAATGTTGGCTATGGCTCTGCAAAAGCAGCGCAGGCACATCTTTCAAGGCTTCTAGCAGCTGAGCTTGGGCCTGATAAAATCCGCGTGAATTCAGTGAATCCTGATGCGGTGATTGCAGATAGTAATATCTGGGCAGGCGGCTGGGCGGAAGGCCGGGCAAAAGCTTATGGCATCACGGTTGAAGAATTGCCGGCGTATTATGCAAAGCGCACTTTGCTGAATGAAACTATTTTGCCTGACGATATTGCGAATGCATGTTTTGTTTTTATTAGCGGTTTGATGAATAAATCAACAGGAAATATTTTAAATGTAGATGGAGGCGTTGCGATGGGTTTTGTCAGGTAAAAGATCAGCAGCTATTTGATTCATATAAATTCTCACAAGTTTTTTATGAGCGATGCACAGTTAACGATTGGGTTATTTGGAATTGGTTTGGATGCCTATTGGGAACAATTTGCAGGCTTAAAAGAAAGACTTGAAAAATATTTATCCGAAGCATCAAAAAAAATATCCGCGATTCATCCTCATGTTATTAATCTTGGTTTGATCGATACTTCTGAAAAAGCATTTGAAGCAGGAAAGAGATTTCGCACAGAAGATGTTGACCTGATTTTTTTATACGTAACAACTTATGCTTTATCATCCACTGTGTTATCTGTAGTGCAAAGAGCGAAAGTGCCTGTGATTGTTTTGAATCTTTCTCCCGAAGCTGCTATTGATTATGCTTCATTCAATGCAATGAATAACCGCACTACGATGACCGCAGAATGGCTTGCATTTTGTTCTGCCTGTCCGGTTCCTGAAATTGCAAATGTATTCAGCAGAACAGGAATTGCATTTCATCAGATAACAGGAATGCTTCACAATGACGATGAGTGCTGGAATGAAATTAAAGAGTGGATAGAAGCTGCGCGGGTGATGAAGATAATGCAATACAATCGCCTCGGGTGCATGGGTCATTATTACAGTGGCATGCTTGATATTTACACTGATCTCACAAAACAATATTCATTTTTCGGCGGGCATATTGAATTGATTGAAGTGGAAGAATTAGCAACGCTCCGAAAGGAAATAACGCAAACAGAAATAAAAGAAAGGCTTGATCTTTTTTATAAAATATTTGATGTGCAATCTGATTGCTCTTCAGATGAAATGGGAAAAGCTGCGATTACTTCAGTTGCACTCGATCGTCTTGTTGCAAAACACAAATTGGGTTCTTTGGCTTATTACTATAAAGGCACAGGAAATGCAGATAACGAAGAAGCCATCAGTTCAATCATTCTCGGCAATTCTTTATTGACTGCAAATGGAATTCCGGTTGCAGGTGAATATGAAATAAAAAATGCGCAGGCGATGAAGATTATGGATAGCTTCGGAGCAGGCGGGTCTTTTACTGAATATTATGCAATGGATTTTAAAGATGATGTTGTGCTGATGGGCCACGACGGCCCGGGGCATATCGCCATTGCGGAAGGAAAAACAAAAGTGCGCCCGTTAAAAGTGTATCATGGAAAAGTCGGAAAAGGTGTGTCTGTTGAAATGTCTGTAAAGAAAGGCGATGTTACCTTGTTGAGTGTTGTAGAAAAAAAGAATGGCGATTTATTTTTTTTAATAGCAGAAGGCGAATCAGTTGAAGGCCCGATTCTGCAAATTGGAAATACAAATAGCCGATACAAATTTCCGATCGGAGCTAGAAAATTTGTGAACAGTTGGAATAGCAACGGGCCTGCGCATCATTGTGCGGTTGGCATCGGGCATATCAGTTCTAAAATTGAAAAGCTTGGAAAATTGTTGAAGATGGATGTTGTGAAAGTATGTTAGAAGCATTGTTGATATTAAATTTTAAAGATGCAGAGAATTGCTTTTACGATGAAAATTTTTGAAGGCTGTCAAAACGAATATAGAAAACGGCATGATGAAATCTGGCCTGAGCTAAAAGTATTATTAAAACAAAAAGGAATTACAGACTATTCGATTTTTCTGGATGAAGAGACAGATATTTTATTCGGCTATCTGACAATAGAAAGTAAAAATAAATTAGACGAACTTTCTGTTGAGCCAATCATGAAAAAATGGTGGGCTTATATGAAGGACATTATGGTAACGAATGATGATGACTCGCCGAAAACATTTTCAATGAAGGAAGTTTTTTATTTGCCATAAAACAATTGCAATGCACATTGAAATAAATAAAATTGATCAACACAATCAATCTTTGCTAAAAGAACATCAACGAAAATTCGATTTTATTTCTTTTGAAATTGATGATGTAGAAAATATTTTGAAGAAGCTCATCGATTTTCAAATAGCAATCCCTTCATGGGCGCTTGGCACAGGTGGCACGCGGTTCGGGCGTTTCAGCGGCGGCGGCGAGCCTCGTAATCTTGAAGAAAAAATTGAAGACATCGGATTATTGCATTCCCTGAATAAATCAAGCGGCGCCATTTCTTTGCACATTCCATGGGACATTCCTGAAAATGCATCGCATATCAAATCTTTGGCTGCACAATATGGAATAAAATTCGATGCTATGAATTCGAATACATTCCAGGATCAGCCGGATCAAAAGCTGAGTTATAAATTTGGCTCCATGCATCACGTTGATAAATCTGTTCGCAGGCAAGCCATCGATCACAATATTGAAGTAATTAAATACGGAATTGAATTGGGCTCAAAATCTCTCACCGTCTGGCTTTCAGACGGTTCCTGTTTTCCTGGCCAATTGAATTTCAGGAAGGCGTTTCAAAATACTTTGGAAAGCCTGCAAGAAGTGTATATTGCTTTGCCTGCAGATTGGAAAATGTTTGTAGAATATAAAGCGTATGAGCCGAATTTTTATTCAACAACTGTTGGGGATTGGGGGCAATCATTATTATATGCATCAAAGCTTGGCGAAAAAGCATTTACATTAGTCGATCTTGGTCATCATTTGCCAAACGCAAATATTGAACAAATTGTTTCTTTATTGTTGATGGAAAAAAAGCTCGGCGGTTTTCATTTCAACGATTCAAAATATGGTGATGACGACCTGACTGTCGGCAGCATAAAACCTTATCAGCTTTTTTTAATTTTTAATGAGCTGGTTGAAGGAATGGATGCAAGAGGAATGGATCACGCAACGGATCTTGGATGGATGATTGATGCAAGCCATAATGTGAAAGACCCTTTGGAAGATTTGCTGCAATCGGTCGAAGCAATTATGATTTCGTACGCGCAGGCATTATTGCTAAACAGAAAAAAATTGAGCGATGCTCAAAATAATAATGATGTAACAATGGCTCAGGAAATTTTGCAAGGCATATTCCGTACCGATGTGCGCCCATTGGTTGCAGAAGCAAGATTAAGAAGTGGTGCAGCATTGTCGCCCATAAAATTATATCGTGAAGGAAAAATCAGAGCAGAGCTGATGAAAAAGCGCGGCACAAAAACAACAGCAACCGGTTTGTAAAATGAAAGTGACAGCCATCTTTGATATTGGAAAAACTAATAAAAAGTTTTTTCTTTTTGATGAAACATATCATATTGTTTTCAAAGAAAGCATTTCATTTAACGAGATCAAAGATGATGACGGATTTCCTGCCGATGATTTATATTCTATCCAGCTTTGGGTTGAAAATATTTTTAGCTCTATGCTGAACGATAAGCAATTTGAAATAACAGCAGTTAATTTTTCTGCATATGGCGCGAGCTTTGTTCATATAGATGAAAATGGAAAAGTTTTGACTCCGCTTTACAATTACCTGAAACCTTATCCCGATGATATCCTTCAATCTTTTTATGAAAAATATGGCAATGAAAAAGCCATTGCAACTGCAACCGCATCGCCTGCTTCGGGCATGCTCAATTCCGGCATGCAACTATATTGGCTCAAATATTCAAAGCCTGAAATTTTTAAAAAGATTCGATATTCATTGCATTTGCCGCAATACTTTAGTTATTTATTTACGAAAGTTCCAATAAGCGATTATACGAGCATTGGTTGCCACACAAGCCTTTGGGATTACTCAAAATCGGATTATCACAAATGGGTGTATGAGGAAGGGATTGATAAAATATTGCCAACGATTGTTCCATCCGGAACCAGATTTCAAAAAAAAATCAGCAAATATCAAATTGCAGTCGGCGCCGGAATCCACGACAGCTCTGCGGCGCTGTTGCCTTACCTATTCTCAAATGAAAAAAAGTTTTTGCTAATCTCTTCAGGCACATGGAATGTTTCCTTGAATCCATTCAGTGAAAACAATCTGTCAGAATCTGATTTGGACAATGGCTGCCTGCATTATATGCGCATTGATGGCAAGCCGGTAAGATCTGCAAGATTGTTTTTAGGTAATGAGCATAACTTGCAGACAGAAAGGTTGTGTTCTTATTTCGATGTTGAAAAAAATTACGAAGGAAAAATAAAATTCGGTGAAACAATTTTTCAGAAATTATTAAAAAGAAATTCACATTGTTACAATTTTCAAAGCATTCCCGCAAATTCAAATCAACCTGAAAAAACAGACTATGCTTGTTTCGAAAATTTTGATGAGGCATATCATCAATTAATGATTGAATTGATGGAACAACAATTGATATCGTCAAAAATGGCAATCGGGAAGACTGCGATCGATAAAATTTATGTAGATGGTGGTTTTGCTGATAATGAAATATTCATCAAACTGCTTGAGCATCATTTCCCATCCTATGAAATTTGTGTTGCTCAATATCCGATGGGCAGCGCATTGGGTGCAGCTTTGGTAATTTCAGACAAGAATCAGATAGCAAATTTTTTAAAGCAATAAAAGACACATCTTTAATAATAAAATCAAAACAACTCAAATACAATGAAACATATCAAATCAATTACGCTGTTTTGTTTATTCAGTTCCTGCATTTTTATGCAGACTGTATTTTCACAATCATCACGCTTCAGCATTAATAAATATGTAAGTGATAAAGGCGACACATTATATTATCGCCAGCTTTTTCCTGACTCAGATACCTTGAGAAGATATCCGCTGGTGATTTTTTTGCATGGCTCAGGCGAACGCGGAAATGATAATGAAGCGCAATTAAAATGGGGCGTAATGAATTTTGCAACAGACCAAAACATGATGCTTCATCCTGCATTTGTAATTGCACCGCAATGCCCGGAGAAAATGAGCTGGTCAAATTTTTCGCGTGATAAAGGCAGCACTGAAGCGCATTTGCAGCCAACGCCAACAAGGCCAATGGAACTGGTAATCGAGCTCATTCGCAAAATGATAAAAACAATGCCCATTGATAGCAACAGGATTTATATAACAGGTTTGTCGATGGGAGGTTTCGGCACTTACGATGCGATTGAGCGATATCCAAATTTATTTGCAGCAGCAGTTCCTGTTTGCGGAGGGGGCGATGTTTCAAAAGCTGTTTCTATTGCGCATTTGCCGATCTGGATATTTCAGGGGCTGAAAAACCCTGCAGTAAATCCAAATATGCGATTGGATATGCTGGAGGCATTCACGAAAGCAGGAGCACATCCGGGCTTCACACAATATCCTGAGACCGGGCATTTTTCCTGGCTCGCCGCATACAGCGATGCAGCAATGCTGGAATGGTTGTTCAGACAACATAAATAAAATTCATTGTGATAAAAATATATCAGGCAACTTTTTACATTACTGTCATAAATTCTTATTTGCCATCCAATTGCACAGCCGGAACAATATTCTGTTGCCAATGCGCATTCTCATAATGACTATGAAAATCCGGTTCCGTTTTATACCGCATATAATGCCCGCTTTGGTTCTATCGAAGCTGATATTTTTTTAAGGATGATGAGCTGATTGTTGCACATGATACTAACGAATTGAAAAAGCACCGCAGTTTGCAATCATATTATCTTGACCCGCTACTGAAATATGTTCAGGAAAATAACAGTCATGCCTATTCGAATAAGAACCGTCAATTGCAAATGCTGATTGATATCAAAACAGATTCAATCAATACGTTGAACAAATTGATTGAAGTATTAAAAAATTATCCTGCAGCTGATCAATAATAAAACAATTATATGGACGATCACCGGCAATCGTCCGTCGCAGGAATTATTCATTCATTATCCTTCCTTCATTTCTTTTGATGGCGAATTATATAAAAATTATAGTGGGGAGACTCTGTCAAGAATCGTTATGCTGAGTGATGATTTCCGGAACTATTCGCCATGGAATGGAAACAACCTCATTCCTGAAAAAGACAAATCGATATTAGAAACAGCTATCAGCAAAGCACATCAATTACATAAACCAGTGCGTTTCTGGGATGCTCCTGATAATCAGAATGCGTGGGCGCAATTCATGCAACTGAAAGTTGATTTCATCAATACGGATCATATTGATGAGCTGGCAGTTTTTTTGAAAAAGAAATGATAATTTGAGGAGCGGTTAGTTTTTTTCGGTTATGCATCCGCGTTGATTTCTACATTTTCCATAAATTCTTAGCCAAGTATAATCCTGATTATCCTGACCAGCTATGAAGAAAAAAAGTTATATTTAACAGCCTATCCTCCCTCTTTTTTAATGCCCTAATATCTATAACATATGAATGCCAGATCGACCAGAGGAAATTCTCCTGAAGAAATTAAAACAGCATTGACAAAAAGCATGGCTGATGGGTTTATACCAACATTGGCATTTGTATTTATATTTATTAAAAATGAAATTGAAGGAGTGAGAAAAGCTTTCAATGTGCCATGGCAGGCTTTTTTACCTATGGTGAATTTGGCAGAACTAAAAATGGAGACAACGAATTTCATAACAGCACCTGTTGTTGGGTTGCATTGAAAGAGAAATAAATTTTTACATATTATTCAAAAGTTAAAATAGCTGCCAATATGAATTATAAAACTACAAACAGCGTCCTGATATTTTTAAGCATTTTGTTTTTTTTATCTACGCCTGTTCATGCCCAATCTTCTATCGAATATGATATTGTATTAACTGGTGGCAGAGTGATTGATCCTGAAACGAAATTAGATACTATCAAAAATGTAGGCATCATCAATAACCGCATTGCCCAAATTTCTTCTGAGCCGTTGAAGGGTAAAGTAATGATAAACGTTTCCGGTTTGGTGGTTGCCCCGGGTTTTATCGATCTGCATGTGCATGGGAGAGGGACTATCGAACAGGAATATAAATTGCATGATGGTGTTACCACAATGCTTGAACTGGAATGGGGCATTGAATTTTTAGACAAATGGTATGAATCACGCAAATCAAGATCATTGATAAACTATGGAGCAAGTGTATGCTGGCCTTTTGAAAGATTCAAAGCCCTGGATAAATATAAAACTGCATTAAATGAGTTATACCAGTTAGCGCAAAGGGAGAATCTTCTTTTGATTCGCTTTTTAGTAAAATAAAAGTTTCTTATTCCGACACGTTGTCTCTTGAGCAAATGAATAAAACCTTACAGAATATCAGGAACTCATTGGCTGAAGGCGCTATTGGTATTGGTGTTCCGATTGGTTATTTGCCTGCCGTGAAGCAGGAAGAAGTTTTTCGTGTGTACCAGTTAGCTGGAGAATTAAAAGCACTTGTTTTTACACATGTCCGCGAAGGTGGTATTACAGCTATCCAGCAGGCCATTGCCGATGCTGTTCTTACCGGCGCGCCTTTGCACATCGTTCATATTAATAGTGCCAGTCTTGGTAAAATATATTTTGCCACTGAATTAGTGCAGACTGCAAAAATCCGGGGATTCGATATCACTACTGAACTATATCCTTATACTGCGGCTTCTACACTTCTGCAAAGTGCTGTGTTTCGTGAAGGATGGCAGGAAAGATTGGGTATAAGCTATAGTGACTTGCAATGGGTAGCAACCGGAGAGCGGCTGACAAAAGAAACATTTGAAAACTATAGGGAGAAGGGAGGTATGGTTATTATACATTCAATGAAACCCGAGTGGATAAGTTACGGAATTGCTTTTCCAAATATTATCATTGCATCGGATGCAATGCCGTACGCTCCATTGGCACATCCACGCACTGCCGGAACTTATGCAAGGGTATTGGGAAAATATGTGAGAGAAGAAAAAGTACTTGACCTTAACACGGCGATAGAAAAAATGACGCTGCTCCCTGCAAAAAGGTTGGAAAGCATTGCGCCGATGATGCGATATAAAGGAAGAATACAAGTTGGCGCGGATGCTGATATTACTATTTTCAACCCCAACACCGTAACAGACAAAGCTACATTTGAAAAAGGCCTCGCTTTTTCTGAAGGTATTGAATACGTAATAGTAAATGGTGTGATAGTATTAAAAAATGGTAAAACGGTCGACAACGTTTTACCAGGGCAACCGGTTTATGGAAAATATAAGCATTAAATACTTATTCTGGAATACGAAATTTGAAACAGAAATTTGGTAGTGTCTCAGTTTGTTTTTCCTCAGCCCTTCTTCGAAAATTTCAACACTTGTATATAGTATTAAAAAAAACCAATGAACGAAAATCTTAAAAAAATACAAGACCTTTTTCAAAAAAAGACAGATCTGAATGAGCAGGATAAAGAAACTTTGATAAAAGCGATTGCTGATGCCGACAAGCAATGGGTCATCACCGAATTCAAACTCGAACGAACAGAAAAAGTAAAACGCACCACTGCTATTTTATTCGAAGAAACCATTGAAGAACTGGAACAAAAAAGAAAAGCAGTCGAAGCTGCAAAATCATGAACTGGAAATTGAATCTTCCTTGAAAGAGTGAGAACAGTTGCCATGAGCATGAACAGACCTGATGACATGCTGCATGTGTGCCAGACTATCTCAGAACAATTGGAACTGTTAAAAGTAAAAGAAATCCGCAATGTACAAACTGCCATCTTTTATAAAGAGAAAGGCACGTACATGAATTATGAATATTATGCAAAGCATAATAAAACATTTATTACTGAAACAACTTATACAGATCATGAAATTCAGCAAACTTTGCCGATAAAATGCTCAAAGGAAACGGCGAATTTATGGTCGCTCATATTAAAGGCGATGAAGTAAAAGCTTGGCTTGATTATCAAAAAACAACCAATGTTTTTATTGATGATTATTTGAACACTGCATCATCATTAAATTATTATTGGTTTTCTCTCGGTCCGGTTGCATTAGGCATTTCAACTTATGTTCCATTAACTGAAGAAGAAATAAATTTATTCAAGCGCTTTCTCAAAGTGTTTGAATTATCTTATCGCAGGTATCTTGATATTGAAAAAGCAGAAGCACAAGCATACGAAGCAAAAGTGGAAGCATCATTAGAAAAAGTGAGAGCAGTTGCCATGAGCATGAACAAGCCTGATGACTTGTTGAATATTTGCGAAACATTGTACAAAGAATTTGCTGCATTTGGTTTTGCTGATCTGAGAAATGCGATGATCAACATTCACAATGATGAGAACAAAACATTTGTGAATTATGATTACTCCGATGAAATAGGGAAAAGCACAAATCATTTGCAATATGATTTGCATCCTGTGATCAAAAAACAAATAAAGCAGATAAGGACTGCAAACGATGCATTTTCAGAAACTGTTTTTGAGGGCAAGGATTTAACGGAGTGGAAAAAATTCAGAAAAAAAAATCGGAGAGAAAGATGATATGAGAATAAAAAAAGCAAAAGCCCTTTACTACTATTTTTATTCCATAGGAACAGGCTCCATTGGCATTTCGTCTTTCAGCCTTGTGAATGAAAAAAATCTGAAACTGCTGAAACGATTCAGGAATGTTTTCAACTTATCATATCAACGTTATATTGATTTGGCATTGGCGGAAGCGCAGGCAAGAGAAGCGCGGATAGAAGCAGCCTGGAAAGAGTGAGAGCCGCAGCCATGAGCATGCGCAAATCGGAAGAGCTGATTTCTAGGGTATGTGAAGCGATGTATAAAGAACTTACTGTGGCTGGGTTTTGCAAATATCCGCAATGCACAGATTGCGATTAAGAGCGAATCAAGGCAATCCTATTATTATTAGCGAATATTCAGATCATGCTGTGATTTGTAATGAAGGAAGCGCCTTACAATAGTTCGCCCTTGGTAAAAGTGTTATATGAGGAAATGGAAAATTCCAAAGATGCTCTTTATCAAAAAGAATTTTCGGGAAAAGAATTCGATGAGTGGCGGGTGCATGGAGAAAAAATCGGTTGGTGCAGCCAACTTTAGATAATAGGATCGAGGCAAGCCAACTCCATGTGCTTCTATTTATATTCTTTTAGCAAAGGATATTTGGGGCATTATCCACTTTCAACGCTATTACAAAAAGAGATCAGTTGGAAATACTGAAACGTTTTAAAAATGTTTTTGAACTTTCTTATACAAGATATATTGATGTTGCACAAGCAGAAGCACAGGCAAGAGAAGCGCAAATTGAATTAGCACTTGAAAGAGTTCGCGCAAGAACAATGGCGATGCAAAAAAGTGATGAGCTCAGCGGAAACAGTATTCATCCTTTTTCAGCAATTGATTGATTTAGGCATTAAGCCGGCACAGATGCGCACCTGCGCAATAACAACATTAAAACCTGATGAAGCCATTGGTGAATGCTGGATCACATCGCCTGATGGAAATATTATTCAGCATTCATTTATGGTTCCTTATGATGAAAGCTCCGCATACAAAACAATTTATGCAGCGTGGAAGAGCGGAGAAAAATTTTTGGTAGTGAATCTTTCCGGCGACGCGTTGTTGCAGCATTTAAATTTTTTAAAGAAGTA